>NZ_JARXWF010000039.1 GCF_029892605.1 Parabacteroides sp. PM6-13 | reverse complement strand
CACTACTAACCGACTAAAATTTTGAGTAAAGGGGCTTCCTCCTTTCGGATTCGCCCCTAATGTCGTAGATTTGTTGTACCACCAATAAATAAACGACATGGGTAAAGATAGTGGAAAAAAATTAGTCGGTCAGCCGATTTTCAAACAAATGATAGATTTACTTCCAAAAGAGAAATTTGAATCCTTGGTGTATAAGCATGGTTCTGATCGTTATTACAAGCGCTTCACATCGTGGAGACAACTTGTGACGATGCTTTTCGGAGCCTATAGTCGTTGTGACTCGATGAGCGAAGTATGTGCCGGGATGCAGGCTTTGGAAGGCAAATTGAGTTATTTCGGCATGGATTCTTCCCCTGCCAAGAGTACTGCCGGTGATGGCTTACGTGATAGATCGAATGAACTGTTCCGTGATTTCTATTTTACCCTGATCGAGCATTTCAAACCTGTTTTCTCGGTCAGCCGGATTGAAAAGGCATCATTTGATAAGTTATACGCCTTTGATTCAACAACAATAAGTCTGTTTTCTGATATTCTCAAGGGCGTCGGGCGTGACCCAAAAGGCGATGGGAAGAAAAAGGGTGGTTTGAAAGTCCATATGTTGACCGATGTCCATTCTGAAACGGCACAATTTGCCTATTTGAGTGAAGCCAGTCAACACGACCGAAAATTCCTGGATCGCCTGAGCCTATCCAGTGGTAGCATGATTGTTTTTGACAGAGCATACAACGACTACAAGTGGTTTGCCGAGCAAAGCGGTAAAGATATTTGGTTTGTCTGTCGGATGAAAAATAATGCCAAATATGAGGTTCAACAGGTTGTTTTGGATAGGGTGTTGGAGAAAGATCCTTTCGGCGTATTGAAAGAGGAACATGTTCATCTTGGGTATAAGGATGGAAAAGAAGAAAAAACACTTTGTCTCAGACGTATTATATACAAAGATGAGAAACGCAGGATATATGTGTTCATCACCAACAATTTCGATATTACAGCCGAAGAAGCCGCTTTCCTGTATAAGAAACGTTGGACCATTGAGCTTCTGTTCAAAAAATTGAAAGG
>NZ_JARXWF010000038.1 GCF_029892605.1 Parabacteroides sp. PM6-13 | reverse complement strand
GTAAAAGCAAAGTAAATATGTTACCTCAGCAAGGCCATCTTTTATTAAGTAGTTATACTGATTTGTATGACTTGATTATCCCCAAAGACCATCTGTTGCGCAAGATGAAGGAGTTGGTAGACTTCTCTTTTGTACGTGAAGAGCTGGCCAATAAGTATTGTTTGGACAACGGGCGTATGGCGGTAGACCCTGTTTGTATGTTTAAATATCTGTTATTGAAGACTATCTATAATCTCTCTGATGTGGATATTGTGGAACGTGCGCGCGTGGATATGTCCTTTAAATATTTTCTGGATATGGTTCCGGAAGCTGATGTAATCAATCCCAGCAGCCTGACAAAGTTTCGCCGTTTGCGATTGAAAGATATGGATCTATTGGATTTGCTCATAAACAAAACGGTTTCGTTAGCCATTGATAAAGGTATTATTAAAGCCACATACACTACCTTGATCATCGATGCAACCCATACCGCCTCTCGCTCAAACCCTTGCCGCCCTATTGAGGTGTTGAAGATGCGCTCCAGGGAGTTGCGTAAATCCTTATACGCTATAGATGAAGAGATAGAATCATCTCTCCCTGAGAAAAATACAGATGACGATTTGGAACATGAAATCTCCTACAGTCAACGACTGATCGATCATTTGAAAGAAAACGAAGTACTCTCCCATATTCCTCTAATTAAAGAAAAGCTAAACCTGCTCAGGGAAAGTCTGGATGATATAGCCGACCGCTATACCACATCGGTTGATTCAGATGCTCGTGTCGGGCATAAGAGCAAAGAGAGTTCTTTTTTTGGTTTTAAGACTCACTTGGCAATAACGCAAGAACGGCTGATAACCGGCGCAGTAATAACATCCGGTGAGAAGAGTGACGGAGAGCAATTGGCCGCATTAATAGAACAGAGCGAGAAGAATGGAGTGAAAGTAGATACTGTTATTGCAGATACAGCCTACTCAGGTATTGACAATCTAAAGTTAACGAAAGAAAAAGAAATAGATTTAATCTCTAAATTAAACCCCACTATCAGCTACGGTTCTCGCAAAGAGGAGGATAAGTTTTTTTATAATAAAGATGCCGGTATGTTTGTTTGTCCGGCAGGTCACATGGCTGTTCGTATGCAGCGGAAATA
>NZ_JARXWF010000037.1 GCF_029892605.1 Parabacteroides sp. PM6-13 | reverse complement strand
TCCTGACTTCGTCAACGATTCACCCAGAAATTTTCATCAAATAGTTTTGCGATGCGTTGATGTCTCTTCATGATCATCGTCTTAGTTATGCTGCATTTGTTTTGTGGCAGATATACGCTAATGGTGGTTATAGTTTTTGCCATATTTAATACTTTATCAACACTCATTCTTATATCCGTTGCTTTTAATACCCGCTCTAACTCTTTATAAACCTTCAACGCAACAAAGCAAATGCAAACGTGTGCTTCAATACGTCTTCGTGTAAAGTGGAACATCGGACGTATTTCGATTTTGGATTTGGCAATTCTGAACGCTCGTTCCACATTCCATAAATTATGATAAGCGGCATACACCTGTCCTGTTGGGATTGTTGTATTTGTCAAGTAACCTTTTAATCCATCCCATGCAGCATCTTGGGCTATTTTATCATAGTTAATGGTAACATCGATTTGTGAGTGAATGTCTAAAAACTTATTGTATCCTCGTTTATTGATATTTTCTTTAGTTAAAGAGCCCCTGCGGTAGGCTTTCTCCAATCGTCGTACACCCTTATCTCTGTTATAAGCATCCTTCTTTGCCCGATCATCTGTATAACCGACCAACAGGCGTCTGCCTTTTCCCTTGTCTATTTCAAACATCTGACGGTCTATCTTAGGCTGAGCATGTATGTATTGACGAACAGACGCTTTCTCAGTCTTTAGTTTTGCTCCTATTATATACTTATACTCCAGACGCTCCAGCTCTTCGATATTTGCATTGTTCATCAACCCCGAGTCGGCAACTACAATAAATTCATCCAAACCGTATTCTTTTACAAACGCCTCTATAACGGGCAACATAGTGTGTCCTTCGTATTTGTTGCCCTCATGGATGCAGTAGGCTAAAGGGTAGCCGTCAAGGCTGACCAAAAGACCAAGTATAATTTGTGGATTACTGTGTCTGCCTTCTTTAGAGAATCCGGTCTTTCGTAAATCATCTTCCCTATCCGTCTCAAAGTAGAGGGTAGTAACATCATAGAACATTACACCTATAGAACCTCCGAGCAACGTACGAGTATGTTCAACGCTAATACGCTGCACTTGGTTATGTTGCTTATCCCCAAGCTTGTCTAAATAACGATAGATACGAGAGAGATCAACATCTTCATCGAAATGATTCTTCAGATATTCCACAGTTGCAGCTTTGCTAGCCGGATAGGACAGACGGGAAAGGACTAATTTACGGAGAATCTCATCTTTGATTTCATTGAAGCCAATCCGGTCAAAGACCCGATTCAGTATTAATTCTGTGCCGTTGATTAAGATATTGTCTATATTGGAAAGGATAGTCTCTACTGTTGCCAGCTCTTCTGATTTGGCTTCACGTTCCTCACCATAGAGATCTAACTCAGGTTGAATGGATAACTCTTTAGAGCGAATCCACT
>NZ_JARXWF010000036.1 GCF_029892605.1 Parabacteroides sp. PM6-13 | reverse complement strand
TATTGTATGCAATGGAGGTGATACCCCGGTTCTGATCCTGAGTCATTGCTCCGTTTTGGTTGTAGGTATACTCCGTTGTCTTATTCACATAATCCTTGAAGTCCTGCGACTGGCTATCGGAAATATTGCCCACCCCATCGGTCGCTTTTACGACACGGTTGCCGTTGCGTACCATCGTAATCTGATCGATCTTTCCATAGGTCTGATATGCCGTGCGTCCATAGCGCTGAATTGTCATCATATTTCCATTCTTATCATACGAGTATGATGCCGCAAAGTTTCCCGAGCCTTTGGTATAGGATGCATTCGTCAGACGGGACAAACCATCGTAGGTGAATTCATATCGCTTATGGTCGTAAGCAAGGTAAACCTGCCAGTAAGTTATATTACTGCCGTAGGTATAACCAAAGTGCTGATTAAAAAAGCCACGAAGTATATATTCCATCCGTGAGCGGACATCATACAACCGGGTATCCAGCATTTGGCTGAGTTCCATCGGCACATTGGTATTGATACGTCCAAGCGCATCATAAGTATTAGCCTCCAACACCTTCCCCGTAGAAGCACCATTCCATTTATGCGTCGTAGTCGTTGGGCGGCGGGCATGGTCATAGGCATAAAGGTATTCCTCGGTGTATTCCGTATTGGTTGGAGAGCGGTGCGAGAGGAAGCGTTTCTCCGGAAGGCCATCGAAGGCTAAGGAGAGAAACTCCTTATTGATCTTCCCATTATGATCTTTAGACTTTGTTTGCACCATGCGCCCACGGTTATCGTAATAGTAGACCGTAGAGAGGGTCGTTGCCGTTCCTTTGAGCATCATATGCAGTTCGCCGGTCAGAAGGCCTTGTGTTTTTGCCGTGTCTACAATGGAATAACCCGAGCGGGTCTCTTCCTTAAAATCAGTGGAGCTACTGCTTCGCGCGGGAACACCATTATAGCTGCAAAAATTATAGTTATCATAGTACCAGGCCGAATGGGTCGTGGCGGTGGTCAGCGTATAGTTGAGGGTATACCCCTTATAGCTATTTGTTGTTCCACCCCAGGAGGCAGTTACCACCGTGTTGATCAAGGGATCACTATTGTAAGTAAGAGAGTTCTTACAGATTCCCTCCAACACCACCCGCCCAAAGCGGTCGGGAATCGTAAAACGCCATTCGCCCCGCGTACGTTGTTCACCATCCTGACTGAAAATCAACCGATCCGCCTTGTCGTAGATATAATAAATCCAGTCCGCACCCGGCAGCTTCTTGGCGATGCAATGCCCGCGGTCGTTATACTTATACATATAGGCATAGTCCATAAAGACCGGCGAGGTCTCGGTAAAGACATTGGAGGAATAGCCGTCGGTGCCCAGCGGAGGAAGCACCACGCGCAAATGTCCATAGTCATCGTATATATAGTAGGTATCAAAAAAGGTTGAGCCCGAAATCTGACGGGTCAATATCACATGTCCCTCTTTATCCGTAAAGGTATAGAGAGGGTTATTGTCTTCATCTTTCGTTTCCGTGACATAGAGCAG
>NZ_JARXWF010000035.1 GCF_029892605.1 Parabacteroides sp. PM6-13 | reverse complement strand
GGAAACGCGGGTACTAACAGTTCCATCCATTACAGTGGGAACTTCGGGATCGTGAGACACACGGGATCAAAAGGTTCTGCAGGCGGTCTTGTCGGTAGATTAGGCGATGATAAAGAATTTGATGCGGTAGAAATAACCGGTATGGTGCTCTCTTCTGTCAGTATGGTTCTTGCGCCGTTTAATGGAACGATTGATTATTATATGTCGTTTGTTGGCGACGAAGCTGGCAAAGCAGAGAAGATTATAAGTGCTTTGTTTGTCAGCGCTGATTGGGTAACCCAAGGCATTGGATATGCACTTGACGCGCATGACATAGCTCATTTTTTCCTTCCTCAGGAGACACATGAATCTATGGATCCGGAGAAATTGGGCGATGAGTATCAGGAAAGAATCAATGTATTCCAACTACAGCAGGCGGAGGTTTTTCGGCAAGCCATACAAACCTACAACATACAAAACAGCGCGTACGCGCAATTAAACGAAACCGTGGGAGCGAATAATCTGCAGTTCTGTTCACGCTTAAGCGCGGACAATGAATACTTCATGCAGGTAAACGAGCAACTGCATGATTTCAAAGAAGAAAAACGGTTGAAAGATCTTAAGAGCGAAAAAACAGACAAGATAATCTATACGGTTGTCAAAGGAGTATTGGCGGCGGTAGGCATTGCCATGAGCGTTGCCTTAACGGTCATAACAGGTGGAGTATCATTTCCCTGCACGGTCGTTTCTATGGCGGCTGCAATAGGAGGCGGTACCACCTCTCTGGTTCAGAGCGCGCGCGATTTCGAAGAGAATGTCTCTGTCATCGAACAGTGTTTCAACCAGGGGCATATGGAAATAACAAACAAAGATGTTTATGCGGGAGGCCTGGTTGGCCGTTTCAACGACAAGTCTGAAATCAGTAATAGCTATAATATAGGCGAATTATTCACGGATGACAACCACCGCAAAGGAGGTATCGTAGGGTATATGGGCGACAAAATCAGTATCAAAAGCACTGTCAATTACGCTTTATGGGAGAATCCGAAATATGGAACCACTCTTGGGGCGGCCGATCCGGTTTACTCCAAAAATCATTGCAAGGTCTATTATTTGGCGAATGAGAATGATGGAGATGGTGGATATACAGCAGAGGAGCTGAAAAAGGCGGACACCTTTACCGGCTTCTTAGATGCGGCCTATTGGACGTTGGACAAGAACCAGGCTATTTTCCCTTCACATTCTGCGAAATCAATGTATGAATAACTTGCCGGAATTTGACTGTTGACAATTGTCGGCAGTACTGTTGGTAGCTGTCAACAGTAAATTTCTCCCTCCAAAAAGGATTTTATTAACGTATTATAAATTTTTGTTACATATCGAACTTTTTTTCGAACAAAAGCAATTCTTAATTGTTTACGACTTTATACTATAAATATAAATTTTATGAAATTATTAGGATCACAACCCTCAACTCGAAGTCGGATTTCTTCGATTGTCATCTTTTTCTTGTCTTTTTTTCTTCTTATCGGCTGTACGGACGCGACAGATCCGAAAGAGGAAGAACCGGTCTT
>NZ_JARXWF010000034.1 GCF_029892605.1 Parabacteroides sp. PM6-13 | reverse complement strand
ACAATAGAGGTGGCGGATTTGCCATGTAGTGCTCTATGAGCACCATTACTCCTTTCTTGCACTGTGGGCATAAACAGAAGTTTTTGCTCCATTTCCGTACGACTTTCTCTTTCCATTCTTTCCGTACAAATAAAGAAACAGGAGGTTGATGGAATATCGCCCTGACCTGATTTAAGAGTTTGCGTTTTGCCGGGGAGAAGAGGCCATATTGTCTAATCCTTCGATATCCTTTGTTCTGGATATGCAATGCAAAGCGTCTAAGGAACTCTACCCCTGACAATGTCATTTCCTTCTGCTTTCCATGATCCCTGTAGTCTTTATATCTGAAAGTGACGTTGTCTTGATTTACAGAGATAATCCGGTAGTTGCTAATGGCTATTTTGTGCGTATAGCGTCCTAAATATTCAATGACCGATGCCACTGTCCGGAAGGGTTGTTTGGCGTAGACATTAAATATTTTTTCTTTTACCTGCGGAGCCTTTCTACCCTCCTTTTTTAACATGTTCGACATGTTCGAAAGAAAGATTCCCCGAAATACATGAGCCATTTGGCGAACAGGAAAAAGGAAAGCCGTTTTATTATCCACATACTTTCCCCGAGTCCATCGGTTGCGGTAGTCTATGCCACCTGAGGGAACAATACAATGCAGGTGGGGATGCAATGTCAGGGTTTGCCCCCAGGTATGCAGTATGCTTATCATGCCACTCTGGCCGCCCAGGTATTTAGGATCAAAGGCAAACTTTTCAAGGGTTTGCCATGCTGAACGGAACAGAATGTCCTGCATTTTATTTTTATGGGACAGAAACAAAGTATTCAGACAATCAGGGATAGTAAATACAATATGAAAGTAATCCATATCAGGTATCATATCGCCCGTCCGTTCGATCCATATCTCTCGTTCCAGCCCCTGGCATTTAGGGCAATGGCGGTTGCGGCATGAGTTATAACTAATCTGCTCATGTTCACAATCCGGACAACGAAGTACATGTCCACCCAATAATGATGTCCGACAACTCTTCAGATTATTGAATACTTTCAGGATAAATGAACCGGGGTTGTATTGTTCTATATATTGTTCTTCAAACTGCCGGATTATATCACTTAGCTCAAAGTTTGTCCGTCTCATGGCTGCGTCCGTATAAATGGTCAAAAGGAGAAAAGGCTTTACTTTGATTCCAATGGGTTACGTGAAGATAGACCATCGTACTTTGTATATCGCTATGGCCAAGCAGAGACATCAGTTGACGGATATTAACACCCATTTCCAGCAGATGGGTGGCATAACTGTGGCGAAGTGTGTGGGGCGTTGCTCGCTTTAATATGCCTGCTTTCTTCACGGCATCACGCATAATCCCCTGAATAGAAGCCGAATGCATGGGGCGTCCTGGTGTGCGTCCGTTAAAAAGATATTGTTGGGGAGCATATGCGCGGTAGTACTTTCGTAATCCAACCAACACAGTAGCAGACAAGGGTACATAACGATCTTTATTATACTTTGTTTGTCGTATATGAATAAGCATCCGATCCGAATCAATATCTTCAATCCGGAGATTTATCAATTCTCTAACTCGCAGACCGGCAGA
>NZ_JARXWF010000033.1 GCF_029892605.1 Parabacteroides sp. PM6-13 | reverse complement strand
GGATTATGTGAATAAGACAACGGAGTATACCTACAACCAAAACGGAGCAATGACTCAGGATCAGAACCGGGGTATCACCTCCATTGCATACAATATATTGAACCTTCCGGAACAGATCGATATCAAGAGCCCGGTAGCCGAGGCGCGGAATGAGTACTATTACAGCTCGGACGGAGTGAAACGCCGTGTGATCCGCAAATGGAACCCGAACTATTCCACCTCGCCGGTGATCGGTTCAGCTATCAACACCTCTTCCTTGACCCAAACCGAGACGACGGATTATGTGGGGAATGTGGAATATGTGAACAATGCCTTGAAAAGGGTGTATGTCGGTACCGGCTATATCGAAAATAATGTGTATCATTGCTACCTGAAAGATTACCTGGGTAATACGCGATTGGTAGTAACTCCTACGGATAATTATTATCAATGGTTGAATTACTACCCTTTCGGGATGCTCTATGGCGATAGAGGCGACCAGGGTCGTCAGCAGATGAAGTATGGCGGCAAGGAGTTTGAAGATAAACATGGGTTGTACCTCTACGACTTCGAGGCGCGTTATTACGATCCCGCCTTAGGCGGCTTCCTGACCATGGATCCGCTGGCGGAGAAGTATTACAGTACGAGTCCGTATGCGTATTGTAATAATAATCCGATGCGGTACATTGATCCGGATGGAAGGGAATGGGATGATGTGCTTGAGGCGGAACGACTAAAAAACCTTATAGAGAATCGAATAGAAAAGCTAAATAATGATATTGCTCAAAGCCAGTCAAAACTAGACAAAGGGATGTTAAGCGATAAGCAAATAGCTAAATTTGAAAATAAGATTTCTGAAGCAAATAGTCGTATTGCGAACTTAAATAGAAGTATTTCGGATATTGACATGTTGGGGGCAGATAAGAATAATATATATGCATTTAGTAAAACAAACGGCGGAATACATCAGGTAAAGCTTGGGGATGATAGTAAGATTTACATAGAAACTTCATCGGATGCAATTTCAATACATGAAATAGCACATGTAAGACAGGCATTAAATGCAGGAGGACTTAGGTTTTCATCGAAGGGAGAACTGCTTAATGCAGGAAGTATGGCACCAGCAAGTAAAAGAACCGTTGCTATTAGCAATATGGAAATTGAAGCTTATCAAATGCAATACTCTTATGATCGTTCATTTCCTGGAAAAACAAGAAATTTGCAAGGGATTGATGTTCATTCTGTTGGTGGGCTAATGAATAAAGGGGTTCCCATTTACCCTTTTATTTACCAATATTCTAATTTCTTGAAGCAACAACAAAAAATAACAAATAAAAGACGATGAAAAAGATTGTGATACTTTTTTTACTTCCAGCTTTAGCTTGCTTGTTTCCTTTCACTCAAACGGAATCATCTAAAACATATCTAAACAAGTATGGAGCAAAGATAGAGTTTAAGAATGATGAATTTTATTATATTGAATCTCACTCTTTTAGTCCTGTTTGGTACAATGATACCTTGGCGGTGTGCACTGTTAAGAAGCTTGATGGCCAATTTGTAGAACTAAACTCTATTCCTCCAGATGTTATTGCGCAAAGAGGTTTGTCTGTAATCCAAGGTTTCGATTGTATGGCTGAAGATAGTATTAAAATTTCCTTTTCAATCCCTTACAATAATGATAATTTGAATATTACAGTTTTTTCTAATACTTTAAAAACATTTGATTTGACTTATTCTAAATCCGATAAGGAACTAATGCTGCCTAATGACTTTAAAACAATAGCATTTACTATTTCTCCAGAGAGAAGTGTGGTTTCACATAGTATTGATGGGCGATTTTACGGTGTTTTATATTACTCCTCTATTGAGTATACCATAGAAGAGAATACAAATCATATAGAAATCTCCATTCCTGCTATGGATGACTCTTTCTTTGAGAGGTATTATGTAAAAGGTGAATATGCTCGTGTGGTAAATGATTCTATTTTTTGGAGAGGAGATGTTTTTGTAAAGAAGAGTAAGTGAACAACGTATTGAAAAGGATTTGTACGATAAATGGGTATGCTTCCAACCTGCTCTATGTCACGGAAACGAAAGATGAAGACAATAACCCTCTCTATACCTTTACGGATAAAGAGGGACATGTGATATTGACCCGTCAGATTTC
>NZ_JARXWF010000032.1:0-2500 GCF_029892605.1 Parabacteroides sp. PM6-13 | reverse complement strand
GCTATCTCCAAGTTTGATTAGCCTTTCACCCCTACCCACACGTCATCCGAAAGCTTTTCAACGCTTACCGGTTCGGTCCTCCAGTTAGTGTTACCTAACCTTCAACCTGCACATGGGTAGATCACTTGGTTTCGCGTCTACTCACAGTGACTATATCGCCCTGTTCAGGCTCGCTTTCACTTCGGCTACGGACCTCTAAATCCTTAACCTTGCCACTGAAAGTAACTCGTAGGTTCATTATGCAAAAGGCACGCCGTCACATCTTACGATGCTCCGACCGCTTGTAAGCAGACGGTTTCAGGGTCTATTTCACTCCTTTACTAAAGGTTCTTTTCACCTTTCCCTCACGGTACTGGTTCACTATCGGTCTCTCGGGAGTATTTAGCCTTACGGGATGGGCCCCGCAGATTCACACAGGATTTCACGTGTCCCGCGCTACTCAGGATACTACTAAGCTTCGTTAATGATACATATACGGGACTATCACCCTCTATGGTCGTTCTTTCCAAAACGTTCTATTTCACTAATGTCTTGCTACATCGTAGTCCTACAACCCCAATATTGCCTAAACAATATTGGTTTGGGCTGTTCCGCGTTCGCTCGCCACTACTAGCGGAATCACTTTTGTTTTCTTCTCCTATGGGTACTTAGATGTTTCAGTTCCCCACGTTCGCCCCTCTTACGAGGTGACTGGCCTTCAACCAGCCGGGTTGCCCCATTCGGATATCCATGGATCAAAGGTTATTTGCACCTCCCCACGGCTTTTCGCAGCTTATCACGTCCTTCATCGCCTCCGAGAGCCAAGGCATCCACCGTCTGCCCTTATTTACTTTCCTATATCGCACCTCTCTCCAAACCTCTCTCCACAAGAGAGAGGCTTTTTAAGATTAGCGGGTTGATATACTTCTTATTAAAGTTGCTCTACTTTTTACTTTATTGATTTGTCCAACATGTCAAAGATCTTATTCGCCGCGAAGCGGCTCATAGTGGTTAGTTGTCAGTGTGGAGTGTTTAGTGTTGATACTAATCACTTATCACTAATCATTAATCACTAATTTAGTGGAGAATAACGGATTCGAACCGTTGACCCCCTGCGTGCAAGGCAGGTGCTCTAGCCAGCTGAGCTAATCCCCCGTTTTTAGTGGGTAGTGTACAGTGTACAGTGTTTAGTTTGATACTAATCACTAATCACTCTTCACTAATCACTCGAAGCACTTCGTGCTTCGGGTAGTCCCAGGCAGAGTTGAACTGCCGACCTCTACATTATCAGTGTAGCGCTCTAACCAACTGAGCTATAGGACTGTCAACTTGGAGTTTGCTGCCCGGGCTTCTCTAGCCCAGTTCATCTTTCTCTTTCAAGATCATATTATAAATACATAATCAAAGCAATACAAAAAACTAAGATAAGTCTTATCTACCTGTCCATTCATATAACAAGACTCCAGAAAGGAGGTGTTCCAGCCGCACCTTCCGGTACGGCTACCTTGTTACGACTTAGCCCCAGTCATCGGTTTTACCCTAGGTCGATCCTTGCGGTTACGAACTTTAGGTACCCCCAACTCCCATGGCTTGACGGGCGGTGTGTACAAGGCCCGGGAACGTATTCACCGCGCCATGGCTGATGCGCGATTACTAGCGAATCCAGCTTCACGAAGTCGGGTTGCAGACTTCGATCCGAACTGAGAATGGGTTTAAGGGATTTGCTCCTTGTCACCAAGTGGCTGCCCTCTGTCCCATCCATTGTAACACGTGTGTCGCCCCGGATGTAAGGGCCGTGCTGATTTGACGTCATCCCCACCTTCCTCACAGCTTACGCTGGCAGTCTTGTTAGAGTCCCCAGCACTACCTGATGGTAACTAACAATAAGGGTTGCGCTCGTTATGGCACTTAAGCCGACACCTCACGGCACGAGCTGACGACAACCATGCAGCACCTCGCAAACGGTCATTGCTGAAAAGAGTGTTTCCACTCCGGTCCGAATGCGTTCAAACCCGGGTAAGGTTCCTCGCGTATCATCGAATTAAACCACATGTTCCTCCGCTTGTGCGGGCCCCCGTCAATTCCTTTGAGTTTCACCGTTGCCGGCGTACTCCCCAGGTGGATAACTTAACGCTTTCGCTGTAGAGCTAACTGTCTATCGCTAACTCCTAGTTATCATCGTTTACGGCGTGGACTACCAGGGTATCTAATCCTGTTTGATCCCCACGCTTTCGTGCTTCAGTGTCAGTTATGGTTTAGTAAGCTGCCTTCGCAATCGGAGTTCTGCGTGATATCTAAGCATTTCACCGCTACACCACGCATTCCGCCTACTTCAAACATACTCAAGAAATCCAGTTTCAACGGCAATTTTATGGTTGAGCCACAAACTTTCACCGCTGACTTAAATCCCCACCTACGCACCCTTTAAACCCAATAAATCCGGATAACGCTCGGATCCTCCGTATTACCGCGGCTGCTGGCACGGAGTTAGCCGATCCTTATTCATAGGGTACATGCAATA
>NZ_JARXWF010000031.1 GCF_029892605.1 Parabacteroides sp. PM6-13 | reverse complement strand
AGTGAAAGTTGAAAGCAGAGCCAAACTTGTTTGAGCTTTGCTGAGACGCATCCTATCTTATGGAAAGATAGTGAAAGTTGAAAGCAGAGCCAAACATGTTTGAGCTTTGCTGAGACGTATCCTATCTTATGGAAAGATAGTGAAAGTTGAAAGCAGAGCCAAATGTCAAAATATGCAATATTAGCTAAGATTGATTACAACTAAACCAATCCCAATTTGGTTATTCTTTATAGGTTTGCATTGTTTTTTATGGGTGGTTGTATATTATATGTACAGAGAATGATGAAAAAGATAACGATTGCGATGTTGCTTCTTCTGATGACGCAGTGGGGTTGGAGCCAGCATATACCGGAGGCAACTTCCCGCCAGTATGTGAGCGACAGCATCCGTATTCTTCCATCCCGTCCCTGGAAAGCGGCTGTGGAGACTTTTGGCATCAATATGGTTATCTGGGGATTCGACCGCTTTATCGCAAAGGAAGACTGGGCGCGGATCAACATCCATACGATGAAAGATAACTTCAAGACCGGTCCGATCTGGGATACCGATAAGTTTTCCACCAACCTGATTGCCCATCCCTATCACGGTTCCCTCTATTTCAATGCCGCGCGTAGCAATGGCATGAACTTCTGGCAATCCATTCCCTATTCGGTTGGAGGCAGCCTGATGTGGGAGTTCTTTATGGAGGCGGAGCCGCCTTCGATCAACGACCTTCTCGCAACCTCTTTCGGTGGGATCGAATTGGGGGAGATCACCTATCGCTTGTCGGATATTTTTCTGGACGACCGAACCTCCGGTAGTGAGCGTATCTGGCGTGAAATCTTAGCCGGGATCGTCTCTCCGGTGCGTGGGTTGAATCGGGTGATCTCCGGTGATGCCTGGCGAAAAACATCGAACAAAGGGCGTTCCTTGCCTTCGGTTCCTATTAACTTTGTGGTGAACAGCGGCGTACGCTTCCTGGCCGAACAGGAACAGTCGAAAAGGGGTACGACCAGTATGCACCTCTCTTTCCGGTTGGACTATGGCAATCCTTTCCATGACGATTACTACCTGCCGTACGAATGGTTCCGTTTGCGTGCCGGCGTGGATCTTTTCTCTACGCAGCCTTTCCTGAGTCAGGTGAATGCCATTGGTGCCTTATGGGGTAAACAGGTGTGGTCGAGTGGCAACAAGATGCTGACGGCCGGTGTTTTCCAGCATTTCGACTATTACGATTCGGAACTTCGCGGAAATACCGAAAAGACCGTTGTGCCTTACCGTATCTCGGAAGCAGCGGCCGTAGGAGGGGGGCTCATCTATTACAAAGAGGGAGTAGGCCACGATCCGGTCGATATCTTCGGTGAATTATATATAAACGGTGTGGCCTTAGGCGCCAGTGTGTCGGATTATCTTCAGTTGGAAGAACGCGACTACAACCTGGGCAGTGGATATAGCATCAAGGCGTATGCGGGACTGAACTATAAGAAAAACTGGAATTTCCTGTTGAACCTGGAGAACTACCATATTTTCACCTGGAAAGGATATGATCCCGGATTGGATTTTGAAACAGTCAACCTGGAACGATTAAACGTGCAGGGCGAAGAGAGCAATGCCCGGTTGACCATCTTCTCAACCCAGTTGGCATACGTCTCCGATAAGCGTTGGAATGTCACGCTTACCAACCGTTACTTCTCCCGCCATACCCGTTATCGCTATTACGACAATGTGCCGACTTCGACGTATGATGTGATGTTAAGTGTTGGATATCGACTGTAGCTGGAAGAGAATAGGAAATAGGAACTGGGAAATAGGAGATAGGAGTTCGACTTTCTCCTATTTCCCAGTTCCTATTTCCTATTTTTCCAGTTCCCGCAGGTTCTCCATCTTTTTACGTTGCATAAACTCATAGATGCCTTCGAGGTGTTCAACCACTTTCTGGTTGCCGAACTCATATACTTTGGTCACCAATCCGTCTAAGAAGTCACGGTCGTGGGATACGACAATCAGGGTGCCGTCGAAGTCCAATAAGGCCTGCTTTAGGATATCTTTTGTTTTCATATCCAGGTGGTTGGTCGGCTCATCGAGGATCAACAGGTTGACCGGTTCCAACAACAGGCGGATCATCGCTAACCGGGTGCGTTCTCCTCCGGACAATACCTTTACCTTTTTGGTGGAATTCTCTCCGCCGAACATAAAGGCGCCCAACAGATCTTTTATCTTATTGCGGATCTCCCCTTTGGCTACGTCGTCGATGGTTTGGAACACCGTCAGGTTTTCATCCAAGAGGGAGGCTTGGTTTTGTGCAAAATAGCCAATCATCACATTGTGACCGATGGTCAGTTGCCCATCGTGCTCAATCTCTTTCATGATACATTTCACCAGGGTCGATTTCCCTTCCCCGTTCTTACCAACGAAAGCGATGCGGTCGCCGCGCTCGATCGTCAGGTGGGCATTGCGGAATACGGTATGGTCGCCGTAACTTTTCGATACATTCTCGATGGTCACCGGATAGGAACCCGAACGGGGCGATGGCGGGAATTTGAGCCGAAGCGCCGAGGTATCCTCTTCGTCGACCTCCAGGATATCTAATTTCTCAAGCATCTTCACGCGGCTTTGCACCTGCAGGGTCTTGGAATAGGTTCCTTTGAATCGTTCGATAAACTCTTTGGTCTCGGCAATCATCTTCTGCTGTTCGTCGAATGCCTTCTGCTGCTGTTCGCGACGCTCTTTGCGCAGTTGCAGGTAGGTGCTGTAGTTTACCTTATAATCATAAATGCGCCCCATGGTCACCTCGATGGTACGTGTCGTAATACGGTCGATAAATGCCCGGTCGTGACTGATCACCACCACTGCCTGCCCGTTGTCGATCAGGAAATCCTCCAGCCATTGAATAGATTCGATGTCCAGGTGGTTGGTCGGCTCGTCGAGCAACAGGACATCGGGCTTCTTCAATAATAGCTTGGCTAATTCGATACGCATACGCCATCCCCCGCTAAACTCGCTGGTCTGACGTGTGAAATCGCTACGCTTGAATCCCAACCCCAACAGGGTCTTTTCGATATCCGCGTCGTAGTTGATCTCTTCGATGGAATAGAATTTTTCGCTTAAGGTCGATACCTGTTCTATCAATTGATAATACTCTTCCGAATCATAATCCGTCCGTGTCTCCAATTCTTTGTTGATCGCTTCGATTTCCGCCTCCATCGCATGCAGATGTGCAAAGGCCTGCGCGGTCTCTTCGAATACGGTCCGTCCGTCTTCCGTCATCAGATGCTGTGGCAGATAGGCGATCACGGTATCTTTGGGTGCCGACACCTTGCCACGCGTCGCTTCACGGGCACCGGCCAAAATTTTTAATAAGGTAGACTTACCCGCTCCGTTTTTCCCCATTAGGGCGATGCGGTCTTTTTCATTGATCACAAAGGAGATGTCCGAAAACAAGGCGCTTCCGCCAAACTCGACTGTTAATCCGTCAACTGATATCATAATTGTTTCCTGTTTTTTATAAAGAACGGCAAAGGTAGTAAAAAATGGTTGGTGGTTGACCCAAAAGTAACGTATTGATAAATACTCAACACAAAGGCACGGAAAAAGGTGGAATACAGAGAATACAGAGAAGCGCTATTGGCGCTTTCTCCCTCTGTGAACAATTCTTAGTGCCTCTGTGTTTAAGTCTTCTTTTGGGTCAGCCTCAGACTTTAATCTTTAAGCTCTTTAATGGTTCATCCGGTGAATACGCGTTGTTATAATGTATGATTAAATGGAATGAGAAGTTTGCTTGTTTGGCTGCAGGCCACCTTGGGCCTGAAGGGCCGAGTTCCGGAGGGACGAAGACTTAGCCCAGGGTAAACAGACTGGAGGTCTGTGTCACCCTGGGGCTCCATGGATAGGTGAGAAATGAGTTCTGTAAGAACGAAGGAATATATTCAATCTCACATATCCTATCACCTCATATTCTATTATTATAGTAGCTTATATCTATCGTTCCTTCAGAACTCGACTACTATAATCTCCAGATACCCAGGGTGGCCCAGGCCTTCAGTCTGCTTACCCGTGGGCTAAGTCTTCGTCCCGCTGGGACTCGGTCTTACAGGCCCGCTGTGGCCTGCAGCCATATAAAGAAAACCTTCCGATTTTGGGAATATGTGAAGGAGAAAGGAGAAAGGGGAAAGGGGCGTCTTCAGATATTGTAAGATGTGAAGGCTCTTGTATCATAAAAATAGTATCAAAATTTCTCCTCCTTAGTCTCCCACCACCCCGCCCTACGGGCGCCCCTCCTCAGGCAGGAGGGGATAGAGTACCCCGAGGTACGAGAAGGCCACTGAAAAACCCTCCTCCCTCCCTTCCGCTTATTAATGGATCATCCGAAAAGTATCTTTTTACCCAAGAAAAGATTTTCCACACGGTGGAAGGCCATTTTTTATCGTATATTTATTTTGAATAAATACTACTCAACGCTTGTCTGTATCAGGTTTTTGCACTATATTTATAGTGTAAAAGCAAAGTAAATAT
>NZ_JARXWF010000030.1 GCF_029892605.1 Parabacteroides sp. PM6-13 | reverse complement strand
AATCTCTTCAAAATTAAAATCTTCCATAAAAAAACTGTGTTAGCAAAGTTAATACTTTTATTACGCTTTGCTGACACAGTTCAAATTACAGCCTCCCTTTCTCCTTTCTCCCTTCTCCTTTCATCCTTTCTCCCTTCTCCTTTCATCCTTTCTCCCTTCTCCTTTCTCCTTACTCCTTACTCTTTGCCCCTTTCCCGTCTGCCTTCGATATGCCTTCGATGTGGGTAGCATCTCCATAGGCAAATGGCGGCAGGTAGTTAATGTCCTTTTTTCAGGTAGTTAATGTCCCTTTTTTACAATCAGATATCCCCGTAAAGCAGTACTTTTGCAATACATAGTGAACACCGGCTTTGCCGGGAGATATCAATTTATGGAAGAATTTCGAATCATACAACCCTCGCCGCTGCTGGCGCCCTATATTAAGAACTACTGGCTATTGAAAACGGCCTGTGACTCTCCGGCATTGGCGCGCACAGTTCCCTGTGGTATGATGAACCTGATCTTCCATCGGGGCAACCGTCTGTTGTCGATCCACGACAATCTCGTTCATCCCCGCGCCTTCCTCAGCGGACATGAAAAGACGTTTGCCGACCTCCAGTACACCGGACAGGTCAATATGTTTTCCGTTGTTTTTCGCCCCGTGGGTGTCAAGGCTTTCTTCAAGCTCCCGATGAATAAGCTTCATAACCTGCGAGTGACGGCAGGCGACCTGGAAGATAAGGAACTGGCAGCCTTGGAACAGTCGCTGACAAGTACGGAGAACGATGAGCTTTGTATCCTCCTGATCGAGCAATTCCTCCTAAAACGCCTCAGCCACTTGGCGGAACATAACCTGAAACGGATAGAAGCAACAATACAACAGATCAACTCCGGACAGACCGATATAGCCCGCCTGGCCGACACCGCCTGCCTGAGCACCAAGCAGTTTCAGCGTATTTTCTCCGAACACGTAGGCGCCAACCCCAAAGAATTTACCCGAACGATCCGCTTCCAACGGGCACTACACAAGCTCGAGCATTGCCCCGAGATCCCCTTTACCACCCTGGCCCATGCCTGCGACTACTTCGACCAATCGCATATGATCAAAGACTTCAAAGCCCTTTCGGGCTACACCCCCAGCGAATACCTTGCCGCCTGCCCCCCACATTCCGACTACTTCGGTTAGGAGGGAGGAACAGGGAGAAGGGAACAGGGAGAAAGGAGAAGGGAGAAGGGAGAAAGGAACAAGGAGAAGGGAGCAAAGGAGAAAGGAGAAGGGAGAAAGGAGAAAGAAAACTCCTTGTTCCTTGTTCCTTTCTCCTTGTTCCCTTCTCCCTTTTTTCTTGTTCCCTTCTCCCTTTTTTCTTGTTCCCTATTGGCGACTTAGGAGTAGAAAGCAGAAAGCAGAAAGCAGAAAGGAAAAAGAAAACTCCTTGTTCCTTTCTCCCTGTTCCCTTCTCCTTGCTCCCTTCTCCTTTCTCCCTCCCCCTTTCTCCTTTCTCCCTGTTCCTTTCTCCCTCTTTTGTCCTTTTTTTACAATTCCGCCATGCCCGGAACGAATACCTTTGCCCTCTCTCTCAATTCATAATTCATAATTTATAATTCATAATTAATTTATCCTATGAACAAAAGAGCATTAACAGAGAAAGCGAAGTCACACCTGCAGGTCTTGTGCGCTGAAATAGGCGAGCGCCGGGTAGGAAGTGCCGGGAATCGCCGGGCAAGCGCTTATGCTGAGCAAGTACTGAAAGAGGCAGGCTGGCAAACCGAATCAACCGAACTGTCGGTGATCGACTGGAAGACCGAGGGGGCATCGCTGACCTGCAACGAGCAATCATTCGAAGTCTTTTCTTCCGAATACTCCTTAGGCTGTGCCGTACAAGGCGAACTGATTGCTGTCACGACTATCGAGCAACTGGAACAGGCTGATATAAAGGACAAAATCCTGTTTCTCTATGATACGATTGCCTCCCAGCAGATTGCGCCGAAGAACTTCCCTTTCTGGAATCCCGAAGAACATCAACACCTCATTTCCCTACTGGAGAAAGGCAAGCCGAAAGCCCTCGTCTGCGCCACGGAACGCAATTCGGCTACGGCCGGTGGTGTCTACCCCTTCCCTTTGTTTGAGGATGGCGACTTTGACATTCCGTCGGTCTATATGAAAGACACCGAAGGGGAAAGGCTACTCGGCTGCCTGGGGCAAACCGTAGTGCTTGAATCCAAAGCCACCCGTATCCCCGAAACGGCCTTCAACCTTATTGCCCGGAATGGTATTGAGTCCGGGAAGCGGATCGTTATTACCGCCCATATCGACACCAAAATAGGCACACCGGGCGCCATCGATAACGGCACGGGTGTAAGCATTGTCTTGTTGCTGGCAGAGCTGCTGCAAGGAGCTGCCTTGAATCACCCGGTAGAATTAGCGCTCTTCAATGGCGAAGACTATTACGGCGCACCCGGACAAGTCGAGTACCTGAAGCAAAACCAAGAGCAGTTCGGCAACATCCTACTGAATATAAATATCGACGGAGCCGGCTACCAAGAGGGGCCTTCCTGCTTCTCTGCTTTTGAGCTTCCCGAAGAGATCCTCGATGCATTGCGCGAACTGATCTGGGACAGTCCCGGTATAGTGAATGGCCTTCCCTGGTACCAGGGCGACCACAGCCTGTTCCTGCAAAACGGCTGCCCCGCCATCGCCGTCAGTTCGCAGTGGTTCATAGAGAACATGGAGTGCCAGGAGGTGACGCACACCCCCAAAGACAACTTAAACATTGTGAACTACGAACGGGTAGCCGAGTGTGCGCTGGGCATTAGCGAACTGATACAGAAGCTATAACACCCCTCTTACCTGACCGGACTGTCTTACATCGGAGGCGCCTCAGGCTCTTTTGGTGTAAGACAGATTCCTCTATTTTAGCTATCTTTGCCGGTATAGTACCAGTAAAGATGAAATATTTAGAGGAAAAGCTATTAGCCAGAAACATAAAGCCCACCGCTGTTAGGCTACTTATATTCAAAGCCATGCTGGATTACCCGCAGGCCTTCAGCCTGACCGACCTGGAGACTGTATTGGAGACCGTCGACAAGTCCACGCTCTTTAGGACCATCACCCTGTTTCACGACAAGCTGTTGATACATAGTATCGACGATGGCTCGGGGGCTATGAAGTATTCCGTGTGCAGCGACGATTGCATGTGTTCCCTGGGCGAACTGCATGTGCATTTCAAGTGTACCCATTGCCAGAAGACATTCTGCCTCGAAAGCATCCCGGTGCCATCGGTGAAGCTCCCTGATAAGTTCCTCTTGGAAAGCGTAAACTTCGTCATGAAAGGCCTATGCGACACTTGCTCTCGATTCGGGGAATAGCCGTCTGCCTACTGATATAGCCCCGGCCGGCATTCGCTTAACATTGCAACCAGGTTGCGGAAACAACCCTTTACCTTTGCCGTAGATAATAACCAATAAATAAGTATATCTATGGCTACTATATCGCAAGACAGTCATCGCACGGAGCAGACATCTGCCTGTGCCTGTGGTCATTCACATTCCGATAGTAATCGGCCGGCATGGAAGAAATACCTTCCCGCCTCCCTCAGTTTTATTCTCCTCCTGTCCGGATTATTCTTCGATCACCTCCTGAAGCCGCAGGCCTTCACCGGATCGATACGTCTGATCTGGTACCTGGCGGCTTATATCCCCGTGGGCTTCCCCGTTATCAAAGAGGCTTACCGGGCTTTGTTGCAAAAGGATTTCTTTAATGAGTTCAGCCTGATGAGTATCGCGACATTGGGCGCCTTTGCGATCGGCGAGTTCCCCGAGGGCGTTGCCGTCATGCTTTTCTATACCGTAGGCGAACTGTTTCAGGAGTCTGCCGTGTCGAAAGCCCGTGGAAACATTAAAGCCCTGCTTGATGTCAGGCCCGACACCGTTACCGTTGTCAGAGACAAGCAATACCTGACCCTCGCGCCCGAAGCGGTGGCGATCAACGAGATCATACAGTTGAAAGCCGGAGAGAGAGTGCCGCTCGATAGTGTAATGTTATCACCCGGAAGCAGTTTCAATACCTCAGCGCTTACCGGCGAAAGCGTCCCCCGGACAATCCGCAAAGATGAATCCGTACTGGCCGGCATGGTCAACCTCGACAAGGTGATCGAATTGAAGGTAACTAAAGCCTATGCCGATAGCTCCCTGGCGCGTATCCTCGCCATGGTGGAGGACGCTACGCACCGCAAGGCCAAAACGGAACTCCTGATACGCCAATTCGCCAAGATCTATACGCCTATCGTATTCTTCCTGGCGCTGGCCATCACGTTCGTCCCCGCCTTATTTGTAAATACTTATGTGTTTACCGATTGGCTCTACCGGGCACTCGTCTTCCTGGTCATCTCCTGCCCATGCGCCCTGGTGGTCTCCATCCCCTTGAGTTACTTCGGGGGCATAGGGGCGGCCTCGCGGAATGGTATTCTCTTCAAGGGGGCCAACTACCTCGATATGATGGGTAAGCTGGACACCGTCGTGTTCGACAAGACCGGCACCCTGACCGAAGGCGTATTTAAGGTACAAAAGCTCGTTAAGCAGAACCCTTCCGACCAACTGATGGAGGCCTATACCGCAGCCCTGGAGGCGCAGTCTAACCACCCGATAGCCAAGGCCATAGTGCAACACTTCCCCGACATAGAGCTGTCGCGGTACAATCTGGAAGCGGTGGAAGAGATCCCCGGATACGGCATCAAGGGCCTTGTAGACGGGCACGAGGTAGTTGTTGGCAACGGCAAGATGATGCGGCAGTATGGTTTCCGGTACGACGAAAGCATTAACGACATCAAAGAGACCGTTGTTATCACCGCGATCGATGCCTGTTACTCCGGCTATGTGGTTATTGCTGACCAGATCAAGGAAGATGCCGTCCAAGCCGTCCGCCAGCTTCGCGAGCAGGGGATACAACAGACCGTCATGCTGAGCGGTGATAAATCGACCATCGTGCAAGAGGCGGCAGCAAAGATAGGCATCGGTCAATCCTACGGCGACCTCTTGCCGGAGGACAAGGTGCGCCACGTAGAGCAACTGAAAGGGAAATCAACGGGCACACTGGCCTTCGTTGGCGACGGCATCAACGACGCCCCGGTTCTCGCCCTGAGCGACATAGGAATCGCTATGGGCGGTATGGGTTCCGATGCCGCCATCGAAGTTGCCGACGTGGTGATCCAAACAGACCAACCCTCCAAAATCGTTACGGCCATCAAGATTGCCCAAGCCACCAAAGCCATCGTCGTGCAGAACATCGTCATGGCCTTAAGTATAAAAGCCTTCGTTATGCTATTAGGTGCCCTGGGCGTCGCCACCATGTGGGAAGCCGTCTTTGCCGACGTCGGCGTCTCGCTCCTTGCCATATTAAATTCGATACGGATACTCAGGAAGAGATTCTAAGTGAAGGAGAAAGGAGCAAGGAGAAGGGAACAAGGAGCTTTCTTACTCTTTTCTGCTTTCTGCTTTTTCCTTTCTGCTTTTAAATCGGGAACAGGGAGAAAGGAACAAGGCATTTCCCCTCTCCTTTCTCCCTTTTCCTTTCTGCTTTCTGCTTGCTCCTTTCTCCTTCTAAATCACTAATAGGCACCGAGGCCGTCGCTAATAGGGAGTAACGCCGTCACTAATAGGTAGTGACAGCATCTCTAATAGGCAGTGATGCCGTCGCCAATAGGGAGAAAGGAGAAGGGAGAAAGGAACAAGGCATTTCCCCTCTCCTTTCTCCCTTTTCCTTTCTGCTTTCTGCTTGCTCCTTTCTCCTTCTAAATCACTAATAGGCACCGAGGCCGTCGCTAATAGGGAGTAACGCCGTCACTAATAGGTAGTAACGCCTTCGCTAATAGGTAGTGACAGCATCTCTAATAGGCAGTGATGCCGTCGCCAATAGGGAGAAAGGAGAAGGAAGAAAGGAACAAGGAATAAGGAGAAAGGAACAAGGAGTTTTCGTTTTCCTTTCTGCTTTCTCCTTTCCCCTTTCTCCTCCTAAGTCGCCAATAAGAAATAAGAAGAAGGGAGCAAGGAATAAGAAACAAGAAATCTTGGGCGTGTCCGAGAAACTGTGTCAGCATCTTTTCTTCAATAAATCAATACTCATCGGTCGGGGAGCGCCCTAGCGGCAAGGGGCGGGACCACCCGTCCCGACGAGCGGTAAAATTACAATAATATGAACCTC
>NZ_JARXWF010000029.1 GCF_029892605.1 Parabacteroides sp. PM6-13 | reverse complement strand
ACTGCTCACAAGGTGGGAGAGTAGGTAGCTGCCGATTTAATCTGAAAAGAGCTTGTTCTTAATTGAACAGGCTCTTTTTTTGGTTTAAAGGGGTTAATGTCGTAGCCTTACTATCTATCGTTCCTTCAGAACTCACTTGTTGTATTGTCGTGATACCCAGGGTGGCGCAGACTTTCAGCCTGCTTACCCATGGGCTTACTTCATCGTTCCTTCGGAACTCGCCCCTTTAGGGCCGGGTGGCTTTCAGCCAGTTGAGGTGCTTAAAGTTCCTAAGAACCCTAAAATCCTTGAAATTCTTAAGGTTGTTAAAGCTGTTATAGTTCTTGAAGTCCCTAAGGCTCCTAAGATTCTTAAAGTCGTTAAACCCCTTGAAGTCCCTAAGGCTGTTAAAGTTATTAAGGTCATTAAAGTCCCTAAGAGCCTTTATTATGCTGAAGGAGGCGTATAGTCTTTAGGGGAGACGCCATAGAATTCTTTGAATGCTCTGGAAAATAGCGAGGTACTTGTAAACCCGGTGAGGGTGGCTATTTCTGTAATGCTATAATGTTTATATGTCAGTAGATCTGCCGCATGTTTTAAGCGGGTGTTACGTATCAGATCGCGGGTGCTTTGATTGGTCAGTTCCTTTAGTTTACGATATAAATGTACGCGGCTGATTCCAACTTCCGAAGAGATCATTTCAACATTCAATTCCGGGTTGCCCAGGTTGTTGTTTATCACATGCATGATCTTCTCCAGCAATTTATGATCGGTTGATTGCAGTTCGGATGTAGGCTGCTTTATTTCCTGCTCCTGATTTCCAACAAAGCAATTACGCAACATTTCCCGGCTTTCAATGATGTTTTCGACTGTTTTCTTAAGGATATCGATGCTGAAAGGTTTGGTCATATAGGCATCTGCTCCCACGTCCAATCCTTCCAGGTTGTCTTCTTCATGCGTTTTAGCTGTTAATAGAATAACCGGTATATGATTGATGTTTACATTCTGTTTGATTTTACGGCATAAGGTTAATCCGTCCATTTCGGGCATCATGATGTCGCTGATCACCAGGTTTGGTGCTTTTTTTAGTATCATAGCCAAGGCCTCCTTGCCGTTCACGCTTTCCAGCATGTGGAAACTACCCGACAATTCGTGGCAGATATATTTTCGTATCTCTTCATCATCTTCTACAACCAGTACCCTGTATCGGCTTTTCGGTTTCGGTTTCGCTTTCTCTTCTTCCAATGGGGTTGTTGCGACGATAGGTTCTTCTGTCACCGGTTGAGCTGTATATGCTACTTCTGTATCTATTTCTTCCGGCTTTAGATGCTCTTTCCCTAAAGGTAAACGTACAATAAAGCGGCTTCCGGTTCCCTCCGGATTATCCTCTACCCGTATGGTCCCGTAATGCAATTCTACCAGGGATCGTGTCAAATGGAGTCCGATTCCGGTGCCAACGTTGGAATTGTTCTGGCTATTGTGAATCTGGTAAAACCGGTCGAATATACGGTTTCTCTCGCTTTCACTGATGCCAATACCTGTGTCCGATACGATGATTTCCACATAATCTCGTAGCGCTCCCGTTTCTGTATCGTTATGGCCCGTATGGATCATCATCTCGATTTTGCCTCCTTCGGGTGTGAATTTATATGCATTAGAAAGCAGGTTCAATATAATCTTGTCGAAGCTTTTGGGATCAACCCATGCGCGCAACGTATCGGAGGTGGCTTTAAATTGTAAGTCGATTTTTTTTACACTTGTCTGATACTGGTATGTGTGGTGTAAGTTCTTTATAAAGTCAATGAGATCAACCTCGCTGAACCTCATTTGCATTTGTCCTTTATCGATTTTCCGGATGTCCATCAGCTGATTGACTAATTGCAGTATACGTTCGGAATTTCGTGAAATGGTGCGGTATGATCGTTGCCGTTCTTCCGGATCCTCGTCGGAAACCATTAGTTTTTGCAAGGGACTAATGATAAGGGAGATAGGCGTTCGTATCTCGTGCGATATGTTCATAAAGAACTGGAGTTTGGCTTCGTTGATCTCTTCGCCATGTTTATGTTCTAGTATTTCCTGGCGTACGCGGTTGCGATGCCTGATTTGCGCTATAATAAGGCAAAAAGCCAATACAATCAGGATGGCGTAACAGCATTTTGCCCAGCCCGACGCATACCAAGCGGGCGATATGATGATGGTAATCGCTCTCTCGTCCGAAAGTTGCGTGTAATCATTTGCCCTGATCCGAAAGCGGTGGGTGCCGGGTGGTAGGTCGTTGAAGGATATGTGATTAATGCCATTATGCAATGTCACCCAGTCGGCATCGTTCATAGAGTAGGAGTATGATATGCGTTCGGGACTATTCGGCTCTTTCGTGGCGAACTCGATACTGAAGGCATTGTCTTTATGCGATAGACGGAATGTATCGGCCTCGAATACCGGTCGATCGATAATGTCATGCCGTCCCGATTTCATCCCTTTACGGACGGGTTTGTTGTGGAGATAGAAGTCGGTAATGCGTACGTTCCACTTCTTGGAGGGTTTGATGATGTCTTCCGGATTGAAATAGGTAATCCCGTTTACGCCTCCAAACCAGAGCATGCCGTTTTTGTCCTTGAAAGAGGAGTTTTTACTGAATTCATTTCCTTGCAGTCCGTCGCCTACGTAGTAGTTGATAAACTCCCGGTTTTCGAGGTTGAATTGAGATAGGCCGGCATCCGTGCTGATCCACAGGTGTCCTTGTTTGCTGTCCCGAATGGCAAAGATCACATCACTGGGCAGTCCGTCTTTGACATTATAGGTGATTATTTGTTTTGTTTCTTTGTCCCAACCGGATAATCCTTCGGAAGTAGCCGACCAAATAGTACCTCGGCTGTCTTCAAAGATGGAATGGACAATGCCATAAGGGAAAATACATTCCACATTAAGCTCTTCGGTATTCAGATCCAGGCGGAATAATCCGTCGTAAGTTCCGATGTAAAGGGCATTGTCTTTGTCTGAATATAACAAACTGCAAATCCAATCGCTCACTCGTATATCACCTGTAAATCGGCAGGGATGCACTTGGTTTGTTTTTAGGTCGTAATAAAACAGACCGGCTCCCATGGTAGCTATCCATAGTCTTTTCTTGGTGTCTTCAGCAAAACAGTAGACGCGTTGTACACGTTTTCCGCCCTTATCGCGCAGATCGGTCAGGTAGGTGCAATGCCCTGTTTCCCGGTTTAGCTTTCCCATCCCGTTCATGAAAGAGCCGAACCATAGGTTGTTTTCCGAATCTTCGTAAAGTGTAATAATAATAGGAGAGACAGAGGCTGGATTCTGTGTGTGCGAATAATGTACCTTTTGTTTTCCTTCGTTTGTTATGCCATAGATGCCGTCATTGTCGGTACCTACCCAAAGCGTCCCTTGGTGGTCGCGGCAAAGGGCCGTGATGGCATACGAGCCGATGATGTCTTGATCGAAAGATTTAGGACCAATATAGTTGAAGTTGTTGGGCTGCTCCGGGATCATCATAATCCCTTTTTGGTAGATGGTCAGCCAGAAGTTGCCAGCCTGATCCTTTAGTATGGTGTGTACTTTGGATCTTGTCAGATCGAAGTGGCTGTTCTCGAATCGTCCGTCTGTTATTTCATTGGTTTTAGCGTTGTATATTTTCACTCCTTCACCATCGGTTCCCATCAGTATCTCTCCTTCTTTATTGATAAATAGGCTTTGCAGGAGCAGGTCGTATTTGCCGTTGTATGGGATGGGAGTGAACGTATCTGTTTTTTCATCGTATTTAAAGAGCCCATGTCCGGTGCTGGCAGCATAAATAATGCCCTGCTCGTCCTGGCACATAGAGATAATCGGAGCTCCTCCTTCTTGTTTCAGGTAGTGTTTGTATTGGTTATCGGACGATAGGCGGTAGACTCCTTCTTCATTGGCAATGATCCAGAGGTTTCCGGCCTTGTCTTCAAAAAAGTCCTGCGTCATGACCTTGGGGATGGGTAATGATAATTTTTCAACGATTAGTTTACCCTCCGGTGTAACGCGTATGGTGCAGGATACGTTACCGGATATCAGTACTTCGCCCGATTTCTTTTGCATAATGGCGTTGACACTATGCCCATATACTTTACCATTTTCCCATTCGGCTCGGGGAGAAAAACTGTCGGTGGCGGCATCATATAGCTGCACACCATTTACGGTGCCGACAAATAAATGCCCTTGATTGTCTTCGAACAAGGCTCGTACGTAGTTGTGAGATAATGAATGGATATTGCCCTGCTCATGTTTGTAGGAGGTAAATTTGGCTCCGTCATACCGGTTTAGTCCATCTTCAGTGGCTACCCAGATCATGCCGTTCCGATCTTGGTATATGGTATTTATCAGGCTACTGGATAGTTCTCTGTCGGTCGTAAACAACTTGTCTGATTGGGCATGGCAGAAAAAACATATCCACAAACAGGTCATACAGAATATATATTTGTGCTTCATAATAGTGGTCAATCAAAGATAAGTACAAATGTAGTGAAAGCCGAACACAGAGCCAAGCTCGCTTGAGCTATGTTAAGGCGCATCCTATATTATGCAAATATAAAGAAAAAACCATCGTTTTATCCGGAAGCGGTGCGATTTATGCCATATGACACAAAAAAGAGCGTGCTCCCGGCATGGAAAACCATCCGTAGAACACACTCCCTTTATACCAATCTATTTACCTAAAACAACAAACTAATACATAGATTCGGTTTTTATTTTTTATTCACCACTTGGGTTTTGCTTCAGGTTCGGATTGATTGAAGTAGCCGCAAACGGGAATGGGAAATATTCATGTTTACCCTTCACGAAACCTGTCGTACCCTGGTTCGGATTTGAAAATTTCACGTAGTGACGGTGTTTAGATTCACCATCTGCGAAGAATGCATCGTAGGTAGAAGGAATATTCTTTCCATTGTTTACAACGCCATCGGTATCACCCCAACGCACCATATCCGGGAAGCGAACCATTTCCAGCCACATTTCGTAGCCCTTCTCGTTCTTAACTTCTTCCATGGTGAGCGCAGTAGAGATATGATTCGAGCCGGCGCGTTTCTGGATCTCTTGCAGATACTGGAGACCATCGGCGTCGTTAGTCTGTGCACAAGCCTCTGCATACATCAATAATACTTCGGCATAACGGAAGATAGTGAAGTTCTTGTAACCCCAGTTACCATGTGAAATGTCCTCCGCGCGATAAATAAACTTGTGCGCGAAATAATTATTAAAGCCATAAAGACCTGTCGGTTCTTTGATACCAATCTTGTCGGAAACCTCCAGTTGTTCGCGTGTCAGGCCTTCATCCTTCGTTCCGTTCCATTCCATTTCATAAAGGAATTCGTCCTCCGTGAGGAAGGTCGCCTTACGACGAGGAGAATCCCCATCGTTAGCCAACATACGTTCCGCGAAATCGGCACGGATAGAGTGGCCTCCCCAACCGTCAGTGCCGATAAATGAAGGCTTAGAAGCCATTTTGTCGGTACGCCAGTTCCAGAATTGGCTAAACATCCAACCAGTACGCTGGATCTTGTTGCTCCAAGTGCCAATAGCAGCATTCTCAACTATGTTAGCCTGGAAAATCATCTCTTCGCAAAGGTCACCTGATAGGTGGAACAGATCAGCCCAACGATCGGTAGGAACGAGTTCGTACTTCTTTGAATTGATCACCTGTTTAAGAAGATTCTTTGCCCCCGCGTAGTCGCCCTTAAAGAGGCGAGCCTTACCGGCAACCGTGAGTGCGAAGCCTTTTGTTACTTTGGAAGCGCCCACCTTATCGGTCGGGCTGCTGCGTTCATCCAGGTCAGCAACGGCTGCTTCTGCTTCTTTGGCACACCATTCAAGCAGCCCGTCATGACCGCCTTCGTAGTTGCTTGGTTTCTCGTCAGCAGGAAGGATATGATCCACCAAAGGAGGACAATCCCAACCGATAGTAAGCATTAAATGTGACCAGGCACGGAGTGCGCGAGCCTCGGCGCATACCCGTTTCTTAACCTGTGTATCCGGCTCAATATTGTCGATCACCAGGTTGCTGTCGAAAATTACACCATAGAGCCCCCAATAGGCATTACGGATCACTTCATTCTGGGAGTCATAACGGAATTCGTTGATTTGTGCACCGAAGTCGTTGTCGCCATACATATTACCAGCAGCCAGCATATCGTCGCCTGCCTCGTTGAAGAGCAATGGGAGAGCCACATAGATACCTTCATTGCCAGCGATATTCAAGCAGAATGACTGGTAGAGGTTGTTGAGTGCATTCTGTGCATCGTCGTCAGTCTGATAAAAATTTTCAGGCGAGATTACACCCTTCTGTATAATGTCGAGACGATCCTCGCAAGAAACGAAGAGGCATGCAGCACCTAAAAGGGAAAATATTATTTTTTTCATAATGAATCTATTTTTTTAGTTTTTCAATAGTACTTGTCTCAATTAGAAGGCAAAGCTTGCGCCAAATGTACATTTCTTCATCGTCGGGTAAGTACCGATATCAAAGCCGGCGCCACCATTGTTGGAAGTCGTTGCCGTTTCCGGATCCATACCAGGATACTTCGAGAAGGTGAAGAAGTCATCCAATGAAACGAAGAAACGGAGATCTTTGATCAGCGCCTTCTGTGTGATATGCTTAGGTACTGTGTAACCGAGCTGGATTTGCTTGATCTTGAAGTAAGAACCATTGAACATAGCCGCACTGGAACTCCAGAAGTAACGGTCTTGAGCTACATTGCCAACTTCCGGCATAGAAGCGCCTCTGTTGTCAGCACTCCAAGCATTGTCCATATAATACTTCAACGAGTTACGCATAGGTGTGTCCGCACGGTAGAGGATATTGAATATCTTATTGCCTGCAACGCCCGTTCCGAAAATAGAGAGGTCGAAGCCTTTGTAGTCGAGGTTGATCGTGATACCGTAGGTGAGCTTTGGAATAGCGCTACCGATATCGGTCATATCCTTATCGCTCAACTCGGAAGAAGAAACGATCTCGCCTTCGCTATTGCGGAATTGAGCGGCACCTGTTTCAGGGTTCACACCGGCATAGTCGTATGCACGGAAATACCAGATAGAGTGGCCTTGTTCGAAAGCGGTGCAAACCATGTTGTTTGTACCAGACACACCTCCTGTATTACTTGTGATGCGTGTGATGTCATCATACAGATAAGTCACCCGGTTTCTCAAGGTCGAGAAGTTACCGGCAATGCTATAGCCGAGGTCACCGATACGATCTCTCCAAGAAGCTTCAAATTCAAAACCTCTATTGTTTACTTCACCGGCGTTTACGATAGTCGAACCTGTATATACTTCAGGCACCGGGTTGATGGAGATCAATAAGTCCTTGGTGTCCTTGTTATAGTAGTCAAGGCTAACGGCCAAGCGGTCGTTCAGGAAGCGCATATCAAGACCAAGGTCTAACTGTTCGGATGTTTCCCATTTGAGGTTTGGATTGGCCAGACCGGAAGGATATGAACCGTAGTGCTGATCTGCACTTTCCCCATACTGATACCAGGAAGAATTATAGCTGATCGGCGAAATGTATGGGTAGTTGCTGAGTACGTTGATGTTACCATTGCGACCCCAGGAAGCACGCAGTTTCAGGAATGATAATGTTTCACGGCTGATGTTATCCTTGATGAACTTTTCATTGCTGATGGTCCAACCGGCAGAAAGAGAGGGGAACTTACCCCAACGTTTGTCGGCAGGCAGTTTAGAGGTATCGAATGCGTCAGCACGGTAGTTGAACTGCAAGCTGTAGCGGTTGTCGTAGGTATAAAGCACACGACCGAAGTAAGAGAGACTGGCCGATTGCCCCGGTAGGTTACCAATGCTCTTGGTGGTAGTCGCTGCTGAGTTTACATAGTTGAGATACTTGAAGTTGTCAGCGTCGCCGGAGAGAATTTTATTACCTCCTGTACCGCTGGCAGAAGCCGATACGTTATCACTGTGGGATTCAGTATATGACATACCGATCATGGCACCAATATTATGCTTTTCGAACAATGTCTTATTGTAGTTGGCAAAGTTTTCCCACTGATAATAGTAGTTGTTGTTGGCATTGGCTGAGATAGAATAGTCTGTAGCTCTTGCCTGACCATTCATATAATAGGGTTCAGAATAGTCGTGGCTGTTGCTCTGCGCGATGCGGTAAGAGAAACGCGATGTAAAGACAAAACCATCGAAAGGAGTCAGGTCCATAAAGGCTGTTCCACGGATGTTGAAACCTCCGCTTGTGGCATTACGACGGTCGCGCTGCAGGAGCGGGTTACCGTTGTCGTCGTTCTGGAACTTGGAAGTAGCGTAGTACTTACCATTCGGAGCAACCCAGATGCTTGAAGGATCTTTGGCATATTGTTCCTTCATGCTTGTCGTGAATTGATCCACGCTATCCCAATAAACCGGAGTCAGCGGGTCGAGCAGAAGGGTAGGAGCCAACATAGAACCATAAGCGCTCTGGTGGCTGATGTTACGGGTAGACCATTTCTCTATAGATGTGTTTGTTCCTACCTTAATCCATTTGTAGAGCTGATAGTCTGCGTTGAGCTGAGCAGAAAGACGGGTATAGGTGTCTTTCTTGCCACGTACGATACCATCGTTGTCTACATAGTTAATAGAGGTAAAGAAATGACCTTTGTCATTGCCATCCTGGAATGTAACGGAGTGTTGAGTAGCCCAGCTGTCGCCGAATACCTCATTTACCCAGTCTGTTTCTTGCGGATCGTTATAGTTAACACCATAGCTTTCGCAAAGCGTTTTCATATCGTAACCCGACAATTCTTTGTACTTGATCCAGTCTTTAGCACCGAAAATTTCAGGAGTCTTACCAAGGCTCTGGTTGATTGCCTTGAAAGAGTAAGATACTTTCGGACGGCCACCTTCGCCACTACCGCTTTTGGTCGTAATCAGGACAACCCCGTTACCTGCCTGCGCACCATAGATCGCAGCCGAAGCAGCATCCTTCAATACCTCCATAGACTTAATCATGGACGGGTCAAGATACTGGATGTTGTCAACCTTCAAACCATCGACGATCAACAGCGGACCGAGGTTGCTTGAGTTAGAAGAATAACCACGAATACGGATAGCAGCACCAGAACCGGGAGCACCGGATGTGTTCAGAATCTGAACACCGGCAGCCTTACCCTGAAGAGCAGCCGCCGCGTCTACGGTTGTGAGGTTCTTGATATCGTCTGCGTTAACCGAAGAAACAGCGCCCGTAAGGTCACTCTTACGCTGAACACCATAACCCACAACCACTACTTCGTCGAGCAGTTTGGTGTCTTCTTTCAAACGAATGTTGATAATGTTACGGCCATTTACCTTGATGGTTTGTGACTCATAACCGATAAAAGAAACTTCCAGGGAGGCATTCTTGTCTGCTACCTGAATAGTATAATTACCATCAAGGTCGGTAACACAACCGTTGAAGGTTCCACTTTCGAGAATAGTAACACTGATCATTGGCTCAGAATCATTATCTGAGACAACAGTTCCCTTAATTTGGAATTGTGCCATGGCAGTCGTACTGCAAAAAGCTACAAATACCAGCAAAAACAAAATTTTTGTTTTCATAAGCATTGATTGGTGATTTTTAAATAATGTGATTTTAATTATAAAAAGAGGCCTGTAAGCAGTATCTTACGTAGCCTTCTGTTGATAGTGGTTCTCTCTTTTTAACTTTGTTTCATGCGCAAAATAATTTTTAAGTTTAACATATAGTGAATATTTACTCTTTTACTCTTTTTAGTCGGTTTTTACAAACAGTTTATGGTTTCTCTCATCAAAAACTCGGAGATGTCCGCAGATGGAAGGCGTACACCTCCTTGTTGGAAGCAAATGTATGGAAGGTTTTTTTCAAATAAGCCGATTTTTGTTACACAAATTTGATCTCTTGTTACATATTTTAGGAAATTCGTAAATAAATCGCTCGTCTGTATGGGAAAGTGTACTTGTGGTTAGGGGAGTGGTGAGTGCTCCTTAGAGCTGCAGAATTTTCGGCGCTATTCAATCTTATAAAGCAGGTGAAAGCTCTACGGTTAATCCCAAAGCACTAACTATCCGGTAAAAGGTGGCAACACTTGGAACGGTAATACCTTTTTCAATGCGGGAAATGTAGGATTTGTCGACTCCGATGCGAGACGCTAGCTCCTGTTGGGTTAAATGAGCATTCTTGCGGGCATCCAGTAATATCTGACCGGTATAAAAAGCATACGCTTCCTCATTAAACTGAGTACGTTCTTTTGTCCCATGTGCTCCGTATCTCTGATTTAATACTGAGCTATAATCTCTTGTTTTATGATCGTTTGTCTGCATAGTAAGCCTCCTTTATTTTAAATGCCTTTTCGATTTCTCCTGTAGGTGTCTTTTGGGACTTTTTTTGAAAGGCATTGAAAAGAACAACTATTTGCCCCTCATCAAAGATAAAAAAGACACGATAAATATTTTTATTATATTCCATACGGAGTTCATACAAACCATCTCGAATAAATCGGATAAACTTAACAGGCATTCTTTCCTCTGTTTCCAATAAAGAGATGATATAGTCTAATTTGTTCAACTCTTTATCCGTGAGAGTAGCGATAAAGCGCTCAAAATACCCACCGTATGTAATAACCTTTCGCTTCACAGTACAAAGGTATATAAAATTGCACAATTGTACAATTGTGAACTTGGGGTAAATATCCCCCCTTTTTCTAAAAGGATCAATGATTCGAAAAATATTCGTATCTTTGTGGTTTCAATTCGTTAGATAAATTCTGGGGCTGACCGGTTTTGACAGCGGGTAGAAGTGGTTTGTAAGCATGTAGTGCGTGGTTGGCTTGCACTTTAATCTCAGACAACAACATTTTAACTGGCGAAACTAATTACGCTCTCGCTGCTTAATCGAAGTATAGTAGATTGTAGCTTAATTCCGGCACAAGGTGCTGGAACGTGACATCACCCGGATGCTGTGGCTCCGAAGCTTTCCGATCAGGTGGTGCAGCAATATCGGAGATAGCCGGCAGTTAGCCTTGGACTTCCGGTGAAAATTTAAAGGCTAAGGTTTGAGTTGGTGGCTTCGGTCTTGCTCTTTCCCGACAATCAAAGCGAAGATAAACATGTAGAAAGCAAATTAATTCCTCGTTTGGACGAGAGTTCGAATCTCTCCAGCTCCACAAGAAAGCCTGATATTCAGGCTTTTTTTGTATTGGGTAGTTTTTAAGCAATGAGAAACAATGAGAAGAAAGGAGTAACTATGGTAAAAAAAGAATCATTAAAGCTATTTGAGGACAAGAGAATCCGTACCCTTTGGGATGATGAGAATGAGGTATGGTACTTTTCTGTTGTGGATGTAGTGGAAGTGCTAACAGACAGTGTTGATCCTGCGGCATACTGGAGAAAGCTTAAACAGAGGCTAAAAGCAGAAGGAAATGAAACCGTGACGAATTGTCACACTTTGAAGCTACGTGCTGCCGATGGCAAAATGAGAATGACCGATGTCGCTGACACAGAGCAGCTTTTCCGGTTGATACAGTCCATTCCTTCCCCTAAGGCAGAACCTTTTAAACAATGGATGGCGCAAGTTGCCAGTGATAGAGTAGACCAGATCCAAGACCCGGAACTCTCGATTGATCAAGCCATAATGGATTACAAACGTTTGGGCTATTCTGACAATTGGATCAATCAGCGCATCAAAAGCATTGAGGTACGGAAAGAGCTTACTGATGAATGGCAACGTAGTGGGATTGCTGGGCATCAATATGCTTCACTAACAGATATCATAACCAAAGAGTGGAGCGGACGTACCACCAAAGAGTATAAGAACCTGAAAGGACTGAAGAAAGAGAGTCTCCGTGATAATATGACAAATCTTGAGATTGCCTTGAATACTCTTGCGGAAGCCTCTCCTGACTTCGTCAACGATTCACCCAGAAATTTTCATCAAATAGTTTTGCGATGCGTTGATGTCTCTTCATGATCATCGTCTTAGTTATGCTGCA
>NZ_JARXWF010000028.1 GCF_029892605.1 Parabacteroides sp. PM6-13 | reverse complement strand
ATGGAGATCACCCGCTGGCGGATCGATGCCACCGAAGGCATAGCCCATCGGGAGGAGGCGATCGCCATCGATAAAGCACTGATCCGCACCCTCGATTTTCTGCCGATGGAAACGGGCTTTTTTATTCCCGACTATGCCGGCGAACACCGTTTCCACCGGATCGACCGGACAGGAGCCTACCAGGCCTCTTACGGCACGATCCCTGCGCACGAACAGTTTACCGACCTGGCACGGCCCGCCCTGGCACAAGGGTGGCGCAGCTTTATGGGCTACCACCCGCAAGGGCTGGTGGTCATGGCGACCCAGCTGGGCGAAGTGATCGAGATCTATTCCGCCACCGGGGAGACGCAAGCCATCATCAAAGGCAAGCAGGGCGATCCGCAGATCAGCATACACGAAAGAGAGGCCATTCCGCAGGGTATTATGGGCTTTAGTGACTTGCAGGTGACCGACCAACATATCTATGCCTCCTTCAGCGGCATCACCTTCGACGAGAAAATGGCCGCCTACCAACGCGAGGAAGAGCCCGAAAAAGGTTGCCGCATGATCTATGTCTTTGACCTGACGGGACGCCCTTTGCGCAAATACACCCTCGACCACCCCATCGAAGGCTTCCATATCGACGAAGCCCGGGGCCTCCTCACCGCCACCGATGTCAACAGCGACGACCCCATCATTCAGTTTCACCTGCCAGGGTTGTAATCAAAGGTGCAAAGGAAAGGGGGAAAGAGAAGGAGAAGGGAGAAAAGGAGAAAGGAGAAAGGAGAAAGGAATCGAAGATCGCTTAGCCGAAGGCGCAGAGCAAATAGGAAAGGTTGGCACAGATGGCATCGGGGTTTTTCTTCAAATCGGAGGAGATGGGAAGGAGAAAGGAGAAAGGAGAAAGGGAGAAGATGGGAAGGTTTGTGGGAAAGCACGCCGCAGGCGTGAGATTATGCATAACCGTATGCAAGCGTAGCGCAGCTTACGGTAGAGAATCATCTATATAAAAAGCCCCGCATGGGGCGGGATTATGGCAGATCTCGCACCTGTGGCGCTTGATTGACAGGTAGTCGCTATACCGTAAGCTGCGCTACGCTTGCATACGGTTATGCATAATCTCGCGCTGCCAGCGCGATCCCCACCTTCCAATCTTCCAAAATTGGAAGATTTTTATATAAATCCCGCAGGGATTTCCTATTCGTAACCGCGGGTGTAGCGAAGCAAACCCGCGGTAGGTAGGCAGATAGACAAGACCTACTCTCCAAGCAACCCCGAAGCGGGTTGAACCCATTCCGGGTTCGTTCGTTATTATTAGCGGAATACCCCCGGTCGTTCGCTTCGCTCTCTTACCGAGGGTTACGAATAGGAAATCCCTGCGGGATTTAACTCATTTCAGTACACCTTGCCCATCTTCAATTCTTACAATATCTGAAGCCCCCCCCCTTCTCCTTTCTCCTCACTAATCATTAATCACTCCTTTCCCCTTTCAAACTTTCCAATTTGTAAAAATACCCTAAAGATTAAAATAAACCATCTTGTTAGAATAATGATTCAGAAGATTCTCAAAATTAGCAGGATGACAATCCCAATTCTGATAAGTGATATATTAAAATGTATTTATTCGAATGTTAAATAAGCGCCACTAGCATTGTTCGTGACAAAAGAACAATCGATATGATCGATTAATAATTAAACAATCTATTTTGACCTTTATCAAGTTTCGGATTTTTCACGCACATAATTCATGAACAAATAATAAGTCGATAACCTTTCTTATGTTCGTTTTCCACCCGGATCTCTTTAATCGGAGAGAGTTGTTTTCGTAATTGTTTGATTAATTGAGCACGCTTATCGGCATTCGCGGAATCCTCTTTCCAAATCAACTGGTCAATTTCCTGAAGACTTAAGTATCTTTCCTGACTTTGCAGCAAAGCATGAAAAAGAATATTAGAGTTGCCACTTAATAACGCCTTGTCAATAGGCTGCCCATCTACTGTTTTATAAACCGCTCCCTTTCGATTGCAATAATAGAAATTCTTAGAAATCTCCACAGAATCCTTTTCCCATTCCCGGTCATTCGTAAGGAGAAAAGAGGCATTGGCCACTTTCTTTTTATCCTTTCTATGTAAAATAAAAAGAAACAAAACCGTGACACAGACCAAAACAAACAGACTTATAGCTATCCACATCGCATACACAGGAAATACAAAAGAAGAGGGGGTATAAAACGCCTGCAAGGTCATTTCCGGCGCACGACCGATCCGGATGAGTTTTGTTGAATAGGTATAGATCGCAGATAATTCCTCTATAGGTTCATGGGTGGAACAGACATACTGGCTACCGTCATAATAACAGATAGCGCTTTTCAGCTCTATCTCTTCTTTTTGGAGTAACGCCTGGAAAATAGAATCAAATGTTTGAATATTGAGGGGATTTGCTCCATGCAGAAAATACTGTAACATTAAATTACTCTTTTCCTCAAAGGTTAAAGACATATATTCTTCATCCTTTTTTTGGGTAATAACCGTATCCTCTTTGATGATGGTTATCTCTTTGGATGAAGAGCTGCCAGGCTGAGCTACAAAGAGACGAGGAAAACCCTTTGCCCGTTCCTCCAAGTCATCCTGAATAGCTTTTTCAAATAATTGCTGTATTTTCTCCTGATGAAAAAGGGAAGTATCCCCACGTTGTAGAGCTCTTTCATATAAAAATAGCATACTTATTCCGCAGATTAGAGAAAGAATAATGATGGTAATACCTGTCTTCTGATACATTTTCATACGTCACACTACTTTGTTTCAACGGCAAAAATAATCTTTTTTACTGAGATTTTACTGAGAAATGAACTTCTCAGTAAAATCTCAGTAAATATTTTTGGAATTTACATGTATGTTCTTTTCATTTGCCGAAAAATTAAAAACAATGTTATATTTACACAGGTGGATTCCATTTCTGAGGGGCATGTGCCTTTCCTGTTTTTCTTTCAGTCTTCGGATCAGAAAGAGATTCGTTATCTTTTGAAACGAGATAATTTTGATTATCCGGTTTGTGTAGACAGAGAAGACCGATTGAATAAACTCAACGGCTTCCCCTCCGATATCACCTTCCAGACGTTTCTATTGGATAGCAACAATAGGGTGGTGACCATCGGCAACCCGATCCATAACCTGGCGGTAAAAGATCTTTACCTAAAGCAGATCACAGGCACTGGCACCCCCTCTACAACGAAGCAACCGATCCGCACCACCGCCGAGGCGGAGCAAACAGAAATCAACCTGGGATCCTTTGCGAAGAGCGAAAGCAAGACGGTGGTTTTTACCCTCCGGAATACCGGAGAGAAGCCATTGGTGATCATGGATACGGCCACCACCTGTGGCTGCACCTCACCGAGTTTCGATAAACATCCGGCACAACCCGGAGAGACATTGCAGGTAAAGGTAGTTTATACCCCCAAGGATACGGGCTTCTTTAGCGAAACCATTACCGTTAAGTGTAATACGGAGAAATGGATAAAGCTAACGATAAGTGGAGAAGTGTTTTAACGCAAAAGAAACTTGGTGCGCCTTCGTGTTACTTGGTGGTAAAAAACTCGTTGTAGGATTATTCACCACGAAGTAACACAAAGGCGCACAAAGAAGAAAAGAGACCGGAAGAACATTAATGCAAAAGAAACTTAGTGTGACTTAGAGATACTTCGCGGTAAAAAACTCATTGTGGTATTATTCACCACGAAGTAATACAAAGGCACACAAAGAAGAAAAGAGACCGGAAAAGAACGTTAATGCAAAAGAAACTTAGTGTGACTTAGAGATACTTCGTGGTAAAAAAACTCTTTGTAGTATTATTAACCACGAAGTAATACAAAGGCACACAAAGAAGAAAAGAGACCGGAAGAACGTTAATACAAAAGAAACTTAGTGTGACTTAGAGATACTTCGTGGTAAAAAACTCTTTGTAGTATTATTAACCACGAAGTAACACAAAGGCGCACAAAGTATAGAGTGAATGAATTAAAGTATAATTAGAGGACAGGTAAAAAAGAGAGGGAGATTGCTCTACAGTTTGACATCTTAACAGCAATCCCCCACAACCTGCCCTTTTAATAAGAAAGGAGGTCGCTCATTATGAGCAAAGATAGTGAAAGCTGAACACAGAACCAAGCTTGCTTGAGTTATGTTGAGGCGCATCCTATCTTATGAAAAAATACTTAGAAATACTGAAAGGACAAAAGTCTGGCGTCCTATATACAAACCTTATACACTTTCTAATAAGTGAGTAAGGCATGTGTTTACGACGCAACCCATAATCCGCGGAAGGAAAGTAGGTGAGGTTATGGATAAGAATTAAATTAATTAACATCTTAATAATTAAGATTATGAAAAAGAAAATCATAGGATTTGTAATGGTTGCAGCAATTGCGGTTGCAGTAAGCTTGGGAATCAGGCAGAACAGCAAAAAAATAACATTATCGGATTTAGCGGTGGCTAATGTGGAAGCGTTGGCTAATAATGAAAACCCATGGTATTTATGGCCATTCCAAGGTACTACAAAAGATGAATGGGCAGAAACAAAGAAATGTACCGAGGGGATAAATTTGGGCTTTTATTATGTGGAATGGGAAGGCATAAGAATAATCTGTCACGATGGTGGAAGTGAAAATTGTTCTACTCAAATATGTTCTGAATAATTGTAGATTAGATTGTCTCGACAAATTTTTATGTCTCGTTGCATAGCATTTGTTCGAGGCAATCGTTAGAAGGATTTAAATTATGAGAAAAAGTATATTCGTCTTTGTTGTTCTTTTGTGTTTAGGATGTTCTGAAAGGAAAGTGCAGGATAGTCCGAAATTTACCGATGAGCAAATAGCACAATTAGGTTTGAGCAGTGTAAAACCATTGCGGATTTTTGATGGGGACTGTATAAAGTTAGATTTCAACGGCTTTTTATCCGAAAAAGAAATATCGGCACAAGAACTGGTGGATAGTGTCGAATTTATTTCACTCGAGACAACAAATGAATCACTTATAGCAGAAATAAACAAATTGGTATGTGTTGAAAATTATTTTTTTATATTTGATTCGGATATTGGGAAAAATGTTTTCATTTTTTTAAGTGACGGGAGATTCGTAAAAAGAATACCAACAGGTCAAGGGCCTGAAGAGATTTATAATCCAGGAGATATTGCTGTTGATAAAGAAAATGGTCACTTGATTGTATACAACAGAAAGGGGCTTTCTTTCTATGACTATCAAGGGAATTTTGTAAAAAGGGAATTGTTGCCTTTCAATTTTAAAAACTTCAGAGTTCTGGCAAATGGTTATTTGTTCGTTACCATACCAAATCAAAACGGACATTTAGCTGATTTATCAGCAATGCAAGTATTTATTACAGATAAAAATTTTCGCATTATCTCTGCCGGCTTCCCTTTCCATTATTCTAACACACTCAATTATGGCATAACTGATTACACAAGCTCTTTAGATAAGAATGTGAGTTTTGCATTTAAATTTTCCACCAAAATATTTCAGTATATAGACACGTTGGCAGTGGAAGAAAAATATCAATTAGACTTTTCTAAAAAAGAAATCCCAAGCAAATATATGGAGATGAGCACAAAAGAAATGCTCGATGCGTTGAGAAGCAATAATTATTATTACTATATGGGGGATTATGTAGAAAATAGAACGCATGAATATTTTGCCATTTATAATGATTACAATAAAAAAGCATACCAAACGTTTGTTTTTAGAGATAAGTTGAGTGGCAAATTAATAGGTGGAAACAAAATAACATTGGACACTGTTATTCCACTATTCAGCTCTCCATTGGCTGCATATGAAGACAAATTTATTGGTGCTATCAGTTCACAAGTTGTACTATATTATATATCAGAAACTATAAAAGAAGAAAAAAACAATTCGTTATTCACTCAAATAAACGATGATTCAAATCCGATAATAGTTAAATATAAACTAAAAAGAGTTAATTAACAATTGTTTGTTTACAAAAAAAGAAAACTGCTTTAAGGCTTGAAGCAATAGAATCAGCCTCCTCCACATCTCACTCCGTCCATAAAAAGAGCCAACGCTTGCTTAGCGGAGCGTAAAGCAAAGGAGGTAATAGGCAAAATAGTATAAACCCGAAAAAGGCAACCTATTGAACAAGAGTAGATGGGTTGTAAACAGCAAAAAATATATTTTATAAACATTTAAATATAAAAATATGAAACGAAAATTTTTAGAAACAGTTATGATTGTAACGATATCAGTTGCAGCAGGATGGAATGTATATCAGAGTGAAAACAAAATCATTCTGTCAGAATTAGGGCTGGCAAATGTAGAAGCGTTGGCTAATTGGGAATGGATTCCTGGTGGTAATCCTCCCCCCCTTGGTACAATAGGGAAACAGGAACGATGCAAATTAGAACTTGGCGGCGGTATGTTTACTTCCAGTGTAGAGTATATTTGTTATGAGCAGTATGTTTGCCCATCATGCACGTGTACTCCTGTTCCATGTGGTGTGGTTTTTTAGTATCAAGGATAGAATGAATATATATATTGTACTGTTGTTTTGCTTCGTTTTTTCCTTCTTGTCATGTGGCAGTAAGACATCGATGGAGAAAAAAGAAATGAAACAAACTCCTGGAGAGACTATATCAATTGAGATAAAAACAAATGACATCAATAGAGAGACGGGCGCTCATGGAGTGATTTCGTGTACATCATACATCTCCTTGTCGGATGAAATTCTGCTAAATAAAATACGTCGAGTATTAATCTCTGATGATTGTATTTATATACTTGATAGCAGCCCCAAAATAGTCTGTTTTAATAAAAATGGGGAAGCGATATATTCCATTGATCAAAGAGGAGCAGGCCCAAAAGAGTTTGCGAATATTATAGATTTTTCAATAGATAAGAAAAACAAACAGTTGGTCACTTATGATAGTGGGAAACGGCGTTTGTCTTTTTATAATATGATTACCGGGGTATATCTCTATGATAAACCTATTACTTATATATCCCCTAACAGGATCTGTATTACACCGGAAGGGTTTTTCTTTCATACACCAGACCATTTTAATTACCCCAAACAAAAGGAGAAGCATTTTTTTCTTTTCTATTCGAGTGATGGCGCAGACATTGATGCCTCTTATCTTCCACACGATGCGATTTCAGAATATTATTTTGGCATGGGAGATGGACATCCATTTTTTCACAACGAGCCCCATCCTTTATACAATAAGCCTTTTGATTCAAAAGTATATATACTGGAAAACGGTGGGATAACTCCTTTTTTGGATATCTCATTGCCCAATTTTCTTCCAATGGAAAAGATTGCAGGAAAAATAGATCCGGTGGTATTGAGTCGTTCCGACTATTCTTTTGGGTTGACAGATTTTTATATTGCAAATAATGTTTTACACTTTTCATTCAGTAAAGAAGGGTATATACAGACTGCTTTTTTTGATTTAGCGAATGACAGATTACTATATTGTGGAACAAGAGTATCTGATGTGCCAACAAGGAATTTACCTTTGTATTCCATTATATCCGGTACTTCAGGAAAGCATTTCTTCTCCATAGTATATCCCGAACAAATTCTCCAGCGAATGGAGTCTCATCCGGATCTAATACCAAGGCAATTAAAAAATGTATTGGAAGATGATAATCCTGTATTAGTGTTTTATGAAATAATTGAAAAAGGAGGAGGTGGGAGATAAAAGAGGGGAGAATTGCTTCATGGCTTGCAATCATACAGCAATTTCCCCCAACCAGTCCCACTAATTTAGAAAAGGAGGTCATGCAAAGGTAAATAATTAAAAGCAAAATACAACACAACCTGTTGAACAAGAGTAGATGGGTTGTAAACAGCAAAAAATATATTTTATAAACAAGTTAAAACAAAAATATGAAACGAAAATTTTTAGGAATAGTTATGATTGCAGTGATAGCTGTTGCTACAGGGTGGGGTATTATTCAAAACAATAAAAATCTAACTCTATCTGATTTGGCTTTGGCGAATGTGGAAGCGTTAGCTAACGAAGAATCGGGGGGAGGTTTAGACGCAAATTATAATAGGCATCCTTTTAATTGTACTATTTATGGGAATGGGAAAGTACAAATTTTAGGAGGAAACATACTTAAAGTCAATGGGTCTCTTACGTTTGAAGGAGGTCTGTATTGCTCGAAAGGAGGAAGTTTCACTTGTACACCTATTGAATGTGCCCAAGTATGGCAATGGATATTTGACTAAAAATTAGCGCTATGAATCTGTTTTGATCGTTATACGTCGAAGCAGATTCATGCCATACAAAAAATATATACAATGAAAAAGTTCATGCTTTTGTTTGTTTGTTTTCAGCTATGCTTATCTTGCCAGCATAAGCAACGTGACATCTCTCCCAATACTATTCAGATAAACTTCGAGCAAGGTGTTGTGGAGGATTTGATAAACTCGTACACATATATTGCGTTAGAAACATCTGATGACATATTACTTTCAGGAATTGACAAACTATATATAGATGAAGAAAACAATTTATACATACTGGACAAGAAGAACTTTACTGTTCAGATATATTCGGATAAAGGTTTCTTTCTGAATAAAATCAGCAAGCGAGGTGACGGCCCTGAGGAGTATCATGACGCATCGGATTTTTGCGTTGACAAAGAGTATGTTTATATCTTGTCGAGGGTTGACAAAAAGATAGTAAAGTACACGAAAGACTCTCGCTTTGTAGACTATATGAGCCTTGATGATTATTATGATTACACTCATGTGGATGAGGATTTCATCTATTTGTACTCCAACTACTCAAACAACAAACAAAAGAACCTTGTTATCTATTCCAAAGAAGGTAAAGAAATTAATTCTTTTTTACCATTTGAAAGGAATCAAAGTTTTTCATATCCCCCTACTCCATTCAATAGGCAATCTAACGGAAATTTATTAATCACTCAACAATATGATCATCGGGTTTATCAAGCATGCAAAGACTCTGTTCATACAATTGCTACGATAGGTTTTAACACCAAAGACCGTATTCCTTCCGATTTCGAAGAGATAGGATTTGACAAATTATATAAAGATCTAGCAAACAAATCACTTGTAAAAAGGATAAACTACGTTTGTGAGAAAAACGATAAAATATACATACTATACCATTACAACTATACAAACAATCTGTCTTTTATTGACTTAACAACAAAGGGAACTCTCACTTGCAGCCTCAGTCCCACGGACAAATATCCCTTTTTGTTTTCCGAACCATTGGGCTTTCATAACGACTATTTGATCGGTCATCTACATGCAAGTATAGTCCTTATGTTTGATCCTCAGTTTAAGTCTGATAAAAACGAAGGTGGATTATTAAGTGAAGAAGACAATCCAGTTATCTTCTTTCATAAGATAGCGTTTTGATAGGCTTATTTATCGTATTGTTTTAGAAATACTCAAAGTAAAATTCTAAGAGCTAAGCCGAAAAACGAATAAATAGTAGAATCACATGAAGTAACATCTCCTTATACTCTCTTATACAATCGTTCGAAAAAGAGTAGACAGGTTGCAAGCATATAAAAAATTACAAACATTTAAATATAAAAAATATGAAACGAAAATTTTTAGGAATAGTTATGATTGCTGTGATAGCGGCTGCTGCAGGATGGAATGTATATCAGAATGAAAATAAAGTTCTTCTATCGGAACTTGGACTGGCAAATATTGAAGCATTGGCTAGAGGAGAAGGGGATGGAGCATATAATGAAGACAAAGTGACATCTAATTATTACGAAAATGGAGTACTTTATAAACAGTCAATAGTCGTAGATTGCAGCGAAGGAGGCTCTTCTGCATGTTCTGCAGGGAAGTATTATAGACATATTAACAGTGATAGGTCATGGGGAGATTGGATTCCTGCTTAAATGCTATAGGAAGGAGTTTATTTGTTTTCGCTTTTTGTCTTGCGCTCTTTTCTTGTACAGAGAAAAGGCAAGACGCTTCTTTTCCGGAAAATGCCATTGTCCTGGAGTATGAAAAGGCTCAAAATATCGATTTTGACTACTCTTTCCTATTCGATTCGGTAGAGATAGTTCTCTTAGATACGCTTCATGATGCGTTTTTAACAGATTATTTCAATGTCAAATTTGCTTTTGATCGCTTTTTTATATCGGATAAGAGCAATCAACTGTTTGTTTTTGATCGTTTCGGTACTCCTCTCTTGAAGATTGATGACAGGGGAGCAGGCCCTCAGGAGTATGTCAATTTGAGAGGATTTGATCTCTCACTTGAAGATTCTCTTATTTGTTTGTTTACCTATCCTCCCAAATTGATGTGGTACGATCTGAATGGGAAGTTTTTAGATCAAATCAGTGTTGAAAGTCAAGGGTTCAAATTTGCCTTATTGGATAACAAAGGAGCGGTTTATGGACAAAACGCACTCGATAACAACAGGGATCCCCTGTTGCTGAACTATGTAGATCTTTCAACCGGCAAGATGGAGATGAAAATTCCCGGATATCCGTTTCTTAATGGCAAATTACTCCCGATCTATCAACGAAATAATGCCTTTACCCGAACCGCTTCGGGTGAACTGCTATTTAACGATCCTCTGTCAAATTATATATATACTTTATCGGATGAAGGTGTGGAAGTGAAATATGTGTTGGACTTTGGTAAAAAGAATCCGCCCCAAACAGAAAACATTTCTCTCATGGATACTTCGGAATCATCTACTGAGTATATTAGCAAATACTTTCCGGTGCATGGATTCAATAACTGTTGGGAAAACACACGCTACTTTTTTATCAATATGAAAATAGATGAGATAAAAGAAGAAAGTATATTATATGATAAACAAGAAAAGCGATTGTATGCCGGATACTTAAGAAATAATATGCTTGGCGGATTTAGCTCTTTTAATGGCATGGCTACTGACGAATGCTTAATTAGCTATATTACTGCGGAGCAAATTACGGATATGAAGCAGTTTTTTGAAAGGCAGGACACAAAAAGTACGATGCAAGGTAAAGTGATAGAATTCATTGAAAAGCTGGATGAATCTCAAGGGAATCCGGTCATTTGCTTGTATCACTTCCGGAAATGATATGAGAGTAGATGATTACCTGAAGATACCGATTGTTTCTATGAAGTCGTATAAAAATCTTACTAAACAATATACTATCTACATAAAAAAATGAAGTTTCAAATCGTTCACATAGTATCCCTACTTCTATTACTTTCCTGCACGCCTCAGAGTAAGCCTCTGCAAACCGCAATGGTCTTGGCCGGTTCCAACCGGTCCGAATTAGAGAAGGTATTGGCTCATTATTCCGCTTCTCCTTCCGATAGCCTGAAATTGCGGGCAGCCACCTTTCTGATTGAGAACCTGCCTTGGCATTACTATTACGACGGTGAGGCGGTAGATAATTACCACCAGTTGTATCGAATACATAGTACCGGAAGGTACTACCCCGAAGATGTCATGGATTCTGTGAATACGAAATACGGTGCATTTAGCTATCAGCGGGCAGACTTTAAGCGAGACATTGAGACGATTACGGCTGATTACCTGATTGAAAATATCGACTGGTCGTTTAAGGTATGGGAAGAGCAACCTTGGGGTGAATCGATATCCTTTGAAGACTTCTGCGAATATGTCCTGCCTTACCGGGTCGGAGATGAACAATTGGTAAGCTGGCGCGAAAAGGTTTACAAAGAGTTCAACCCTATACTCGATACCGTCCGTCATAAACCGGAAGCGAAAGACCCGCTTTTTGTGACCAATATCCTGCTTGACTCCATCAAAAACCGGGGTGATTATCTTTTTTCTTATATCTTCCACGGTCCGCATGTCGGCCCGGAAATAGTCAATCTGCGTTCGGGGTATTGCCGCGAAAGTACAGATGCCCTGATTTATATATGCCGTGCTCTCGGTATTCCCTGCGGAAGGGATTATATGGTTACGCGGGGAGATGACAACAATGGGCACGAATGGAACTTTATCCTGGACAAGGAAGGGAAAAGCCAATTCGGATGTATCACCTACGCTTCCCGGGTCATGGAACCGGCAGATACCTATTGGTGGAAGAAAGGGAAAGTATTCCGACAGACTTTTAGTCAGAACCGGAAACTGGTTAGCAGAATCAAAAATGCAAAAGAAAAAATACCATCACGTTTTACGCATGCTATGTATGTCGACGCAACACCTCATTATACAGGCAAATACACGAAAGAAATCATTATTCCGAAAGAAAAGCTGTTTCGTAGACCGAAAAAGAATCAACCGATCTATATATGTCTCTCCTCGCGGATGGAGTGGAAGCCGGTTGCTGTCGCAGAAAAGGGTAAAGGCGGTCGTATCATATGTCCTGATATGGAAGGCGATATTGTCTATTGTCTGGCTACTTACGAGAATGGTCGTTTCCTCCTCTTATGCAATCCCTTCCGGATGGGGAAAGAGGATGATATACTTTATTATTATCATACAATATGTGAACCACAAAAAGTTGTTCTATTACATAAATACAGGCTTGCCTATGCTTATCCGGAACGTGTAATCGGTGGTATCTTCGAAGGGAGCAATGACCGGAATTTTGTAAAAAAAGACACCTTGTTTACTATAGAACAAAGAGCAGTCAGATTATGGAATGTGGCGGATCTTGTGAATGAGAAAGAATATCGATATATACGTTATGTCGGAGCTCCGGATAGTTATTGCAATATGGCAGAGATCGCTTTTTTCGGAAATGATACGATAGTTCCGCTAACTGGTAAACCGATTGGTACGCCTAACAATGAAGAGAAAAGGGAAACGCATGATTATCCGAATCTTTTTGATGGTGATCCGAATACTTCATTCGATTATTACCTGGCCAGCGGAGGCTGGGCAGGATTGGATTTTGGAAAACCCCGGAATATCCGGAGAATTGTTTATACGGCCCGTAATCAGGATAATTTTATTCGTCCTGGAAATGTATATGAATTGTTTTATAACAATCAGGGAGAATGGGTCTCTTCCGGAAGAATAGAAGCAGAAACTGATTCGTTGGTGTATGAAGTTCCTCAGACTGCCTTATTATATCTGAAGAATCATACAACCGGAAAGGATGAACGGATATTTGAATATAAAGAGGGAGAACAACGATTCTGGTAGTAACACCAAGTGATACAAAGTAAACAATAAAACAATGAAAACACTCAAACCCATCCTCCGTAAAGCGGCGCATATCCTGGTCGACGTGGTCTTCTGGTTGATGATGGCGGGGCTTGGCTGGCTCTTTTTGCAGGTGTTTGTGTTTACCTCGTT
>NZ_JARXWF010000027.1 GCF_029892605.1 Parabacteroides sp. PM6-13 | reverse complement strand
GATCAAACTCTTCGTTGTCAAAATTGTTTGTTCTAAATTTCCTCGGCTCATTATATAAATGATTATTGACGGTAGCTAATTCTTTCTTTGTATACCATATTATATACGGTACACGCGTTTCTTGTACTACTTTGTTGATTATGTAAATGTTTCAAAGAACTCTTTTCGCCTTACGATAAGCACACAGCTTATCTCCATTGCGGGTGCAAAGGTAAGGTTCTTTTCTTTAACTCCAAACTTTAGGATAAGTTTTTTTCAAAGAAATTTAATCATTTCGTAACAAAACAGGGTTATCTATCTAAGAGACAGCGAAATTCACCCTACTATTTTTTTTACACTTATTTATTTCTCTAAAACAGCCATTCGGAAGCCCCGGTTTATCTCCACATTATTGTATATAGGGAGTTTTTTTTTAACACGCAGGGGCATTTGTTGGCTGAGCAAGGTCGACCAATTGGCTGAGCAAGGTCTGCCAGTTGGTCGAGCATGCTCAGCCAATTGGTCGACCTTGCTCAGCCAGCAAATAATCCCACGTGCACTTTTCTTGCTTAAAAGTAATTTTTCGATCAAACAGACACCAAACAAGTGGATTTTACTTAATTTTGTTCTTAAATAACACTTCATTTAATGAAAAGACAATATACATGTGCCTCAAAAATAGGTAAAGCAATCGTAGTTTTGCTTCTTACCTTATTCGCTTCTAATCTCTCTGCGGAACAAACACCGATAGAAAAGCGGGACTCCCTTCGCCAACTGATTCCTTCGTTGAAGGGAGAAGAGAAACTGAAAGCCTGGCAAGATATGAGTAATATTTACTTCGCTAACACATCAACCCCCGAACAATTAGATACCCTATTAGCCCTCTATGATGAATTCGAAGCTGAAACCATACGACAGAAAAACATCGACCAACAAGCGTTAGTAAAAGGGAATCGGGTCATGGCGTTTGGCAATATGCGCATGTATGACGAGGTGACAAAAAGAGCCCCTGCCTGCCTCGACTTCATCCGTACGCACAAAATTTGGAGATACTATTTCCCGATATGTCAAATTTATATCAAAGCCCAAATAGCCTCCAAGCAGTTTGAGGAAGCGCTTGAGACAGCCCGGGATTTGCAAAAACTGGCGGAAGAGTCAGACCAACAGGAAGGAGTGGGAACAGCCCTACAGTCCATAGCGAATATTTATGTAGCTATGAGAAGACAAGAGGAGGCTGTTGATTATTATAAACAAGCGATAGAAATCATCGACAAAATAGAGCCAGTCTCCTCCAATCTACCGCTACTATACTACGATCTATGTAAATGCCTCTTAATAATGCATCAATATGAAGAGCTGGAAGAGGTCATAAGAGGATTCGAAAAGGCTAATCAGCGGTGGGAAGAACGCACCGGCATGAAAGAGTATCCCAGTAAAATTAACCTCCTACAAACCTACACACAATTTTACCTTGCCACCGGAGAGTATGATAAAGCGGAAGCCTACTGCAACACCATGGATAGCATAGGCAGCGTAAGGGTTAGTAAAATGACAATCGCCTCTTATCGCATGCGGATTCACGAAGCGCGCAAAGAGTATGACAAAGCCCTTTTACTGCTCGACAAGGAGCTGGAGCTATCCAGCAAAGAACGAAACATAAGCTTTAGCGCCCTATTGATACGTAAAGCCCGCATCTTATCGCATATGGGCGAGGCGGAAGAGTCTTTCCGCCTGGCGGAAGAATCATACCTATTGCGCGATTCGCTCCGCAGCCTGGATCTGAACAAACAGCTCGACGAGGTGCGCACCCAACACGAGGTAGAGCGTCTTACCCTTGAGAAAAAGCGCAACCGTAACTATTTCCTATTCGCTTCAGGCGGCTGCGTATTGCTGGCGATTGCCTTGATTATATGGATCATCTACTCCCGTCGGCTGAGAGCCAAAAACCACGCATTATACGAACAGATACAAACACGCAAGCGAAACGACCAACAACTCGAACAGCAGGCACTCAGTCAACCGGCCGAAACGCTCTCTCGTGAGCAGCAGCTATATCGCAAGTTGAGCCACGCGATGAAAGAGAATATGTATTTCAAAGATCCGGATCTCGATCGCCGCACACTGGCCGAACATCTTGCCACCAACGAACGCTATCTGGCCGATGCGATCCGCCAGGCCACCGGTGAGACTTTTACCCAGTATATCAACCAGCAGCGCCTGACCTTTTCACTCGATCTGTTGGCTGATCCGCAAAACAATGCTATCCAGGATATCGCCATCGAGGCCGGTTTTGCCTCCTATCACACCTTCCTGCGCTTATTCACGAAGACGTATGGCATGAAACCGTCGGAATACAGACAAATAGCGAAATAAAGGTCGTTTTTTCCTGTTTTGCAAGTTTATTTTCTCGATTTGCAAGTTCAGTTTTCGCATTACATCGTAGTTTTGCCCTTGTCAAAGGACAGAAGTTGATATCCGCATGGAAGTAGATTGTGCATATTACAATGAGGCTTCTCCCTGTTGGGTTTTTATCTACAGGGAAGACGAAAAAGCTTATCGGTTGCAAATCGGTTTCAGTCGCGGACTACCACAGATGTTGGCGCAAAGTATTGGCAAAACATTGCTGTATTATCGTCAGTTTCCTTCCACGGATGACGGACTAGCACATAAGCTGCTACTCGAAAACCTATCGAGCGATTCTCTGCATCAAAGGATACTACGCACGAATGCGCAACTGAACAATCTGCTTCAAGAGTTTCGTTTACCCGACGTAAATGATCTCAGACAATAAATAGAGCAACTAACCTCACTTATATATAGCTTTCAACGGTATGCTGTTTGGTCGAACCCCTCCGACCAAATAGCTATCCGTCGTTTGAGGCTTTTTATTTAATAGAGAACTGCTCTTCAAAGAAAAGATAATTCTCGGCATGCAATTGTGCGTTCATAGTTTGTGAAGTAACAAACAAGACCTTTTCTTCATATCCTTTTCCTCTAAAAACAAGTTTATAACCACTATGTGCTTTAATCGTATACCGCCCCTCTTCATTCGTAACGGCAAACAGGGTATCCCCTGGCTGAACCCATACCACACAACTTTTTATAGGCTGTCCCGACATCGCATCGGTCACCTGCCCTTCGATATGCAGCGGTTCATTCTTCTGATTACAACCCATAAAAACTAAAACAAACACAAGACACAAAAACGCGATATAGCCGGACTTCATACGTTGACGATTTACTTTTTTATAAAGATGCGAACAAGAGGCTACATTCCATACACTTCAAGCATTTTCTTCATATCGGCTATCATCTCTTCTCGCAGCCATAAGGGGGATAAGACCTCTATGTCATTTTTATGCGAGAGGAGTTCCTGCTGCAAATCATAAGTCGGACGTAAGAGGTATTCAAAAACAGCATATTCACCCGTCGTTTCCACCTCCTTCTGCGTGTGATGCAAAGGCAAAGCGCGCAGGTATTTCGATTTATTACCGTATGCTTTGATTCGTATCTGCTCGATATCATACTCCTCATCCACTATAATGCCAAAGCTGCCGTCGAAATATTCCTGCGGATCGAAATCGGAAGGATATTGAAACGACTGATCTGTTTGCCTTAATTGCTGAATTCGATCTAAAGCGTAAATACGCAGCCCCTGCTTCTCCGGATTACGGGCAATCACGTACCAGCGTTGTTTGAACACTTTCACACAAAGAGGTTCGATGTCAAACAGACTCGGCGTATCCCTCCAATAGGACTGATAGGAGATCTCGACCAGCAGGTTGTCACGCATCGCCTCAATCAGCGGCGTGAGATACTCCCGTCCCGACGGGATATGTTCAAACAGAATCCGATTCTTTAATTTATGACTTTCATTGATCAGATTATTCACCGCGAAGGTATTTAATAGCCAACTGCGCACCCCCCCTCGTTTCATATCGTCCGCGTTTTCGATATAATAGGTGTAGCCATCGCGCTTATCACATTCGATATTGATATCAAACATCTGCTCTATCGCCTTGCGATGGTTGTGAAAGGTGCGAAGCGGCAGGTCTTCCCCATCGAGATTCAACTGTGATCGCAACCAATACGCATTGATCTCTTCAAAGCTTATTTTTCCTTTCCGATAGATCATATCCACCAACCAGACGTAACGGTTGAAGAGGTTGGAGGTGGTGTCTTTTGAACTTTTCTTCTTTCCCATATTTTATAGATTAAATTTATTACAGAGTTACAACATAATCATATTATTGATGTTATGCATATTACAAACACTAAGTGAGTCTTCCGTTATTACAAGGTAATACTTATCCAATTCATCCAAATAGGTCATGTTTTGTTCTGTCCCTTTGCTTTTCCCGTCCCAAAACATCAAAGCGGAATCACAATCGTCACCCATGGCTTTGTCTTTTAGTTTATAGAGCAGCCTCCCGGTCAGGTTTTCCGGATTCGGGATTTGTCTGGTTGGCCACCCGCCCACATTATTCCGTATGTTTTCACCGGAATAATACACCACAACATCCTGATATTCATTCTTACACAGATATTCTTGAACAGCCTTATCCAATCCGAAAGCGTCGCCTATCAGAATAGTGCGATTGCCTTCTATTATTTCTTCAAGAAAAGGAATATCGTTTTCTCTTAAACGCTTTATACTGATAGAACCGGAGATAAACACTTTCATACCCTACCCTTTTATTACCGCCAACGGGCTTAGTTCCACTTTGATCCGAACCAGATCCGCTTGAAACGCCATCACTTCGGCTATGTCTTTATAAGCCGAAGAGGCCTCTTCCAAATCTCTCTTTCCACGGATAGAATGGATGATACCCTGGTCATCCAGTTTTTTCTTTTCTTCCGCCAGATTCAGTTCCCGAACAGCTTTCGTCCGGCTCATCGCGCGCCCGGCACCATGAGAGCAGGACATAAAGCTTTCCGGGTTGCCCAAACCTTCTACAATATACGACTTCGTGCCTTGCGAGCCGGGGATGATTCCGGTTTCTCCCAGGCGGGCGGAAGTAGCACCTTTGCGATGGACAACAACCTGTTCTCCGAAGTGCTCTTCAAAGGCAGCGTAGTTGTGGGCTATATTAATCATAGGGGTGTAGTCTATTTCGCGCAGAACAGATGAAACAGCTTCTTGCACATAACGCATCATCAGCTGCCGATTCGCCAAAGCGAAATCAATGCAGTATTGCATCTCTTTGATATACTGATGCCCGGCTTTGGAGTGGACAGGCAAGAACGCCAAATCCCATGCCGGATCGATCCGGGAATACCAATTAGCATTCTCCTTTTTGGCAATATGATTATAATGCTCCGCCACCTTATACCCCAGATTTCGGCTGCCGGAGTGAATCATAATCCACAGAAAACCGTCCGTATCGCGTTGAAGTTCGATAAAATGGTTCCCGCCACCGAGGGTGCCCAACTGTTTCAATGCCGATTGGTATTGCGCCTTAACCATGGGGAGTTCGTCCAATGGATGGCCTTGGGGCATCAAGGATTCATCCTCCGGAGTCTCCCGGTGATCAAATCCCAGCGGGATACGTTCCCGGATGCCTTTCATAATACTCTTGATTGTTTCAGGCGAAAGCATATCTGCCAACATATTGGTCTTTACCGCGCACATCCCACAGCCTATATCTACACCCACAGCATTGGGTATAACCACTCCTTTGGTTGCCAACACCCCACCGATAGGCATTCCATAGCCTTGATGTGTATCAGGCATCAAACAAATATGCCTGAAGGCAAAAGGCAGATTCGCCAGGTTTCGGGCTTGTACGATAGAGCCCTCCTCGGCCTTATCGAGCCAAAGCTTGATAGGGATTTGCTCTGTATTAATTACTTGTTGCATGGGTATCTTTTTTATTGATTAGTCTTTTTGTCAAAGATACAGAACCTGTGCGCCAAATAACAGCATAGGCTGTATTTTATTTGCTTCATCCGGTAAATGCGTATTTGAATTCAGGTAGTGTAATGATGAAGGTGGGGATATATATATTCATGGCTGAAGGTCACAGCGGGCCTGCAAGGCCAAGTCCCAGCGGGACGAAGACTTAGCCCACGGGTAAGCAGACTGAAGGACTGCGCAACCCTGGGATTCCATGGATATATAAAAATGAGTTCTGTAAGAACGAAAGAAGAAATCCACTATTCACAGGCGCTACCGTACCATAATATCTATCGTTCTTTCAGAACTCGATTTCTTGTATTGTCATGATACCCAGGGTTGCGCAGTCCTTCAGCCTGCTTACCCGTGGGCTAAGTCTTCGTCCCGCTGGGACTCGGCCCTTCAGGCCCGCTGTGATCTTCAGTCATATAGAGTCAAACACTTTCTTTTTAATAACATGCGGCTTCTTAGTTAGTAAACCCAATTCTTCTTCGTTCTCTGTTTTTATACAAAAACTCACTTTGGCAGTAGCCATGTACGGTTTCCAAGGAGGGTGTCGTTTCATGCAGGATAGCGTCTACGGTATATTTGCGTACAATATTCTCTATCTGGCCACCGCTGAAATCATAGCGACCGGCCAGTTCCGACCGCTCCTGAGCGGATAAGGCAGGCAACATGGTATGCCAGATCTTTTCTTTGGCTTCGGTGCAAGGTTTATCAAACTCGATCTTATACAAGAAGCGTCTCTCAAAAGCCCTGTCCAGGTTCTGCGTCAGATTGGTTGTTGCGATCATAATACCCTCCAGGTTCTCCATTTCCTGTAAGAGGATATTCTGAATAGCATTTTCCGTATTGTCAATACTTCCTTTGCCCTCCTCTTTTCGTTTCCCGATAACCGCATCCGCCTCGTTGAATAACAGAATGGGAGCCACCTCGCAGGTTTTCAGATATTTTTTATACTTATCGAAGATACCTTTTATGCGCTTTTCACTCTCTCCATACCACATGCTTTTTGTTTCCGAGATATCCACCATCATAATATCCCGCCCGGTAGCATGTGCGATCTGGTAGACTGTCTCCGTCTTCCCAGTGCCCGGTGCCCCGTAAAACAAGCAGGCAAAGCCTTTTCGCAAGCCGCCTTTTTCCAGTTTCTCCTGGACAGACAGAAAATTCTCTTGCTGTAGCAGGGATGCGAGTTGAGCTATCTGTGATTGCTCACGGTCGTTATAAAACAACTGTTTAGTCGCAATGTCTTTATGTAAGATCAGGTCTTTCTTGTATACCGTTTGCTGTACTTTGATATCCAATTCCACAAACAGTTTTTCTTTGGCTGCGGCGGATATCCTGAAGCTATCCCGATCGCCGAACCCATTGTCATTATTATACTCCAGAATATTATTCAGGAGCAAATCGTTAAACCCATCCTGTAAAGAGGACTTCAGATAGGTAAACTCCCATTTGTTGTCGTACAAACAATCGTTGAAATCATGGAACCCCACACAGTCATCCTCTAAGTTCACAAATCGGTGGCAGAATAACACCAACAACAAGAAATCCATTCCTCCGCCTATAACCTTCTCATACGTTTTCATCTGCCGACAAAAAGCAAGGGAGGCATTATCTTCAAAAAGAGATTTCAGCTCTCCCAATAATGCGACACCGGTAATCTCATGATTCTCTCTTTCATTGAACAAGCGGTAGATATGGTTAAACAACCCTTTAATATCAAGCCCCTTCGTACTTTCAGGCGCATAAGCCTGATTCTTTTTTATCGCCTGGATCACCTCCACCGGAACCCGATAGCGCTGGCGACTGTCTTCCCGGCAACAACGGATGATGCGTAATCGTTCAAGCTCATCGATATCACTCATCAGGCTGATGGTCTTTATATTCCGGCAGCCAATAAACTTAGACAAATCACTGATCACAATATTGTTATCATCGCTTTTCTCGATAAAGACAGCAAATAGAATGACCTGATCCGGTGTCAGGTTCATCTTCTTAGCAACAAACGCAATACTCCGCTTCGCCTTTTGATAAAACTCATCACTCAAACCCGATTTCTCCACCAGTTCAATAATACACTCTATGTGCTGCAACAGTGTTTTCGGACTCTTCCGCTTCGCCTTTTCGACATTCTCTACCGGCTGTTTTCCTTCTTGATTTACATTTAACTGTCTCATATCTCTTGTTTTTAGGCAAAGATAGGAGGTGCGTATGCCAAATAACGGCGTAGCAGTGGAGGGATTCTAAAAAAACTGCCCGGAAGGGCAGTTTCTCTATGATATTTCGAAAGCCGTAAAGTGACGTAAAGATGAAATCAAGAAAAGGGCTAAATTATGGGTTAATAAAAAACTTTGTCTTATTTTTACCGTTAATGATCGCTGTGGCCTTTATCATATAAGGTCTTCTTGATTTACCCATATAGTATAGTTTTCTTTTAGAAATCACATTATCCCCGTTCTTTATGTGTTTCTCCTCAAATTCTTCAAACTTCCTCCATTTTCCATTAGCCTGAAAGGAGTGTTCCATAGGCACCTGATTAATGATTTCGTTAGCACCATTAGTACAAGCACTAATCAAGTGCCCTCCATCATCTCCTTTTTTTCCGTAAGTGCGGACTGTTTCTTGAACAACTCCATTTCTTTCATTGCGGATTGGATTATTCCCATAGAGTTTTGTTCTGTCTGCTTCAACTGCTGTGGTTCTCTTCATGTTGTCGGTAGTGTATTTTGCGTATTTATCGACAATATAAATGGAGGAAGGCAATGGGTTGTTGAGAAATTCATTCATCTGTCCATCTTCTATTGTGCTTCCAGCTTTACAATGATACCCATTCTCGTCAACAGTTATTCTACTTTTTGATCCTGGATAATTTAAATCATACTTATTTCTACCTAGTTTTTTTACTTCAAATTTATTTCTCATAAAATATTCTGGCGATGATGCGACTAAAGAATTCTGAAGAATACTTAATGTTTGAGTAGAAGAACTAAAAAGCACAACAAAGAACTTAAATAGCACATATAGTAACCAAATTACAAAGAATAGGCAAAGAAGTGCCACTACCAACCACAACAGCCACAAAGTAACTGGCCAGCCTATTTTTTGCTCACACTGCCAATCGGCTATTACATTATACTCTTGTTGAAGCGGAATAGCGTTGGATATATCTAACTCTTCACCGTGAATGACTAAAAACCCATTTGCCGTTTGCTCGTTGAATCTTGGGTGCACTTTGCACTGAACATCAATCGTCTTAGTCAACGAATCGGCATTTATAACATACCGATTATTCACAAAGGGGCTTCCATTACAGAAGAACTCCAATCCTTCAAACGGCTGATATAAGGAATCGACAAACGATATTGTCGCTTGGGATTTTGAGCGCAATGCTTCTTCATTAAAATCCACAACAAAACTCTTTTCAAGCATCAACGTGTCTGGAGCCAGCCATTTAAAAGGCGGGTATTGTAAACTTTTAACGAGAAATGACGGTTCACTTTTTAGTAACCCCACGAAAGGCTGTTCATATTCGCTTTTTCCAAAATCAAATAAAGGTAGATTTTCCTGTTCTTCCTTGTTGCAAGAAACACAAGCAAGTAAAATTAATAATATAATAAGTGCATTCTTCATTTTTCTCTAATATTCATTGTACGTACACCTTTGTTCAAAATACGAAAATTGATTACCTCTGGAGTGAAGAAGCAAAGTGGATATTTCATCTTATCATATCCGATGTACAACTTTAAATTATATTCAAGAGGTATTTGCATTCGAGGCAGCAGTTCCGCCAAGTCAAAAGATGCAAATTGCAGTGTTCGGTCAATAGAAAAGTTGTTAAGTTTGTAGTATGGATTATCTTCCAACGAAATAACAAACTCTAATCCGTCATCAAAAATCTTATCGTTATTTGAAGAAAATCCAACTTTCACATTACTATCCTGATTCACATTAGCAGTAAGGTTAATGCTTGAATTCACGAACGTGACATTCACATCCATTGATTCGATAAGCCACATCTGATTCGTTTCATCCACAATTCGTGCTATTTCCATTTCCTTAGCATTAGGTGTTAGCATAACATAAAAAGCGAACAGATATTTCCCCTCGGATATTCCAGCCCACGATTCAAGTTGTTCATACAGTACTTCTTTCTCAACACCACAATTATGCAGACCATCAGTCAAAAGGAACATATAATTAATTTTTGTAGAGTCTATCTCTTGAACGCCTTGTTTCCATGCGTCTGCGATGTTGGTGTCTCCTCTTTTGATTTCAATCTTTCCAATTTCGTTAATCAGAGAATCACGTGCTTGGATAAAACCTCTTATCGGTTCATGCGGTTTATTCGTAAAAGGTATGACTACAATTTCCGTATGAGGCGATTGAATGCCATTTATAGTATTTACCAGTTCCTTCTTTACGTTTTCAAAGATATCAGGTGTTTTTACTTCTCCTTTTCCTACCATAGAAGCAGTAACATCGAGCAAATAAATTCTTTTTTCGTTTTGATAAGATTGTCCATATACCCATTCACTCGTCAAGAGGAGTAAAAATGCCAAATATTTTAATTTAAACATAAGAAAAACATCATTTATGGTTCTATACACACAACATATAACTCTCATATTTGTTCGGCTATCAACGTAATTATCTCACAATCACCTTTTCCCTCTCTACCGCATAGATTCCCGGAGAAAGGAAGATGATGTTTGTTCCCTCGTTCACAGTGGTTTGACAAACCAAGCGACCGGAGATGTGATAGATATTAACCATTCTTTGTTTTTCCGCGATAATGAATATCTGCCCCTCTCCACCTCGTATAGTTAAATCAGAAGATTTCCTTTCGGGATGAAGAATAGAGGTCACATTCCTTTCTTCTATATAAGAAGAACGAACTGCAACCACTTCACCGGCGGCATTTTTGATTTGTACAATCACCAGAAGAGGATCATTACCAAGAGAAGAAGCGTTGATCTCAGTTGTCTTAACAGAAGAGGAAGTCCTATTAACATTTCCATTTATCTCTACTCCTGTATTTTCATTAATCACCCGATAATTGAAACCATAATTACTTTGTGATTCAGAAGATATTTTCAAATAAATCATACCATCTTCTTTCATTTCTGAGAAGAGCACATAATCAGTAGTAGAATTGTCCGGTTCGAAAATGAGAGTTTCGACAAAGTTGTAAGTGCGTGCATTTAGAGCCTTATCTTCCAAGGAGATGGCAGATAAGCCCCAGATTCCGGGCGCGGAACCTTGAGGTAATATGCATTTTATTGTTTGCTTGCGCCATACGGTCGGATCTTCTTTTGGAAATAGGCCATAAAAGTCATCATGATAATGCCACTGGAAATGGTCAATTCCCTGTGGATCCCTCAATGTATAAGACACTCTACCTAGACCGGCTTTGTCATCTCGTGTATAAAAATGCACCGTAACTAAGGTTTCTCCATCCGGTTTACTCTTGTTAGTAGGTTCCGCATAAACCGTTATCCGGTTCAAATCCAACTCAGGTGCTTGTTTATCCGGGTTAGGGGTTTGAATATATATTTTTTTGATCGGTTCGTCTAAAGGAGAATCAGAAAAGCGAATATCTATTGCGTTTTTGGCATAGTCAATGGCACCCAAAGATTCCACATAATAATCAGCGCTTACAAAATATTCCGTAATGGTGTAATTTATCGTAGCAATTTGTGTTTTCGTATCATAATAGCCCCACTTATCCCCCCAAGAATAAGTACCATCACCTCTATATAAGCGAGCTATAACACATTGTCCTTCTAGCATACCCACATTATCTGTTACTTTAAAACGGACAGCCAAGTTTTGAGCCACGTGTCCTTCTATGATTGTATCTGTTACCGTATAGTTCAAACTTCCTTTTTCATATTTAGGAGGTTCAACATCTTCCAACGGATTGCTAACATACATATTCCACACATAATCATTACGCCCTTCAAAACGCTGATTACCTTGCATATCTGTAACAAGAATATCTCCGGCCATCCAAAATCCACTCTTGCTATATTTACTAACAATAATCACTCCTCGCAAAAGGTGTTGATTGTCATCAACTGGCTCAAAGTGCATATCGTAATATTGACTACGTTCCTCTCCATTTGTATCTATAAATAGTGAACTGATACGAGTTCTTGCATTGGAAGCCCCATCCTCAAACCCTTCCATATGATTTAATTCTATTTCTACCGTTACCAACTTATCCTCTTCGGGGGCTCCTTCTACTTTTACATCCAACCGCTTGATCTTTCCGGGATAATCATAGTCGGGATAGAGATTCAGTACTTCAAAAGTCAGATAGTCGGGAATTTTAGAGATATAGCGTGTCCCGTGCATAATACGATCACGTATAAACTCATATTTAGGTAGGGAGCGAGATTGCAAGAGTTCGGGATTTTTCAAGTAGTGCGCGACTGATTCCGCCATATCTTCGTCCGGATTCTTTGCATGTGCATAGGCAGATACAAATTCCGTGTTTTTAGTCGTAGACCATCCTGAAGAAACATTAGGATCTTTATACCATCCCCCTAATTCTATCCAATCATTCTTAATTTCATCTGAAAAAGAAAAAGCCCATAGGAAATGTGTCTTTTCGTGCAGAATCAATCGTTGTGTTTCGAATTGGTTATTATCCCCACCAAAAGCATTTTCCATAAATTCAATATATCCATTATCGACCGGCCAGGCAACCGCAGCTGCCTCCGGGTAAATAGGGTGTTTATGACCATTCATGCGGCGAATAAGATAATTCAAATGAGGAGTTTTGTGAAATCCCTCCGGTAATTCTTCAAACATATTAATAATAGCCACTAACTCCGACGAATGAAACTCCTGGAAACGCCCGGCATCTTCATTGGTAATGCCTTTTGTCAATTCTTCATAATCAGGCACATCAGTGGTACAACCAAAGCGTTCTCTTAAAATAGTATTTATCCGTTCCCTATTGTCACCATTATCCGTTACATAACGTACTAAAGCATGGTGTAGCCGTTTTGAGTAGAAACGTCCACGTACTCCATCCAAATTCACAAGAAACGGATTGGCATAATAAAATACATCTTTTGATATGGTCACTTCTTTAGCGCCTCCTTTTTCTTCTATAACAATGTCATTATAAAGCGATTCTTCCGTCAAAATAAATTTAGCCGGCACATTATCTCTATAATCATACGAATATGGTATGGTCTTTAGCGTTTCCATCAAACGATAAGCATATTCCTGCGTCCATACGGCCTTATCATCTGCCAGAATAATCTTGTGATTATCATACAATATGCCCACAGAGGGAACATTCGACGGTACTATTTTTTTACCCAGAAAATCAATTGTAGGCGGATTGTTGACATAAGACGTCGTCGTATAGCCCGATGTACTGACATCTTCACTCCAGGAATGTGTCCAAGTATCGGGATCTGTCTTCATTTTAGTGATGGCTATCTTAATTCCTACTTTAGGTTCAAAACTTCCGTCTTCTTTCACAACGACGGTTTGGGCATTAGGCAAATTATAGCCATTCGCTTCAATCTTAATAAAATATGTACCTGCCGGAACATTAGTAAAGGAATAACTCCCATCGACAGTAATAGTTTTTGTATCCAAATAGCTATCGGATCCGAAAGAAACGACCGATTGATCACCAGACTGTAAACCGGTAAGATTAAAATTAACGGTGGCAGCAAAAAGAGTCTGCGTCACAAAACACAAACAAGCCCATAATAAGACCTTTTTTTTTCTCATATTTCTTTTGTTTAATAAGTTATTACATCCTTAATTCTCAAGCGTCTTTTTTTAAACAAAGAAAGGACGCAGTTCCTATCTTCCTTATTCAATCGGTAGGCTCTGGTAAGCCCGAAATCAAAATAAGAGAAAACAGTCCGCGCCCTTATGGGTACAGACGTGCTTAGACTTATTCCTGATTTCTTTAAATTTACCAGATTTACCGATCAGAACAATGGTCTATACGTCAGTATATTCTTTTTACTTTTCTTATTCCGCAAAGATAAATATATCTTCAAAAGAAAAAAGTAATGCATCAAAGAATTTGCAGACTGTTTTGAAAAACAAAAGAAAGGGATTGGTATGCCAAAGGGCGACACACCTTAAAGAAAATATGAGAGAAGAGGGATTGGTTTGTTGCCGATGTAGGTTGTGGGTGTCGGAGAGGTGGAGGAGGTGCATGGAAGCAATTTGATTATAATTCCAAATCTTTGGTGGCTTCTACCAGTTCTAAAATTTGCTCTTGACATCTTTTTGCAAATGAACGAAGAGAGCCTTCTTCCCACTTAATTTTTTCGAGTTTTCTAGAAAGAGGCCAACAACCATCATTCCATTTAAAATGATAACCAAATATGGATCTTAGTTTTTCTAAAGTCTCATTGGATAATAGATTTTCTTTCCCATCGCCACAACTGTATTGAATTCCATAGTAATAACCTTTTCCTTCAGGGCTATAACTGATATGACACTTCTTCCACTCTGGCACAAAAACACGAAAATTTATTCCACCATCAGCTTCAGAGGCTCCTCTTTTTTCCAACTTAAAACCTTCTCTATTCACAAATTCTTCCATTTCAGGGAAAAAATATTTTTCTGCCATAGCATCAAATATTGCTTCATAATTTTGACGAATTGTTTTAGCTGCATCTAAATTATTCATCAGAATTTCCACTATTTCACTTTGGTTTTTCGCATCCATATCTTGATTTGTTAGTTGTTTTAGATGATTAATATATTGGATAATAGTTTCACGTACTATCGGGAAGCGAACAGCAATTTCTACGCACTTTTCAAGCCAATCAATAATCTCTGCTTTATACGAGATGCTGTAATAACTTACCCCACAATGACTATCCTTAGAGGCTTCATCTCCTTCCAGAGTAAGATAATAGACATAATAATTACCTTCTGAGTATTTTCGTTTTGCAAAAGTATCATAACGTTTTAGTTGTTCCCATTCATCCCCAGCATTAATCTTATTTTCAAGTATTATGGATTTACCACCACTTTCAATCAAAATATCTATTCTACCCTTTTCTTCATCTAAAACATAATTATTTGTAGGGTATTCAGTAAAAACATGCGCATCGGTACAATCAAAATCATCAATCTCTAATAGTTTCACAAAACATTCCAGAAACTTCGCTCCTAACCCATGAGAACCTTTGGGGTTCAGAAATTCAGCGATTATCGCAGAATGAGTATTTTCGTAGTGATTCACACCGCAAATGCGAAAAATATTAAACCGTCCACCTGTGGCATCCAATATCTCAGCATTTTTTCTATTGATTATATCTACTTGATTTAGTAAGTTTCTTATCTTATTTTCCATCTTCTATTGTACTATTGGAATTCAACTCTATTTTTTAATAATCTGCTATGCCACACAAATCACGAACAGCAGAAATCAGATCGTAACAAATAAGACAGCATATCTTACCTATGATAGCTGTATTCTTCACAATCACAATCCCTAAGCTGTAAATACTTGAAATGTTATATTCCCCAGATTACCCCTTAAACATATCCTTTATCCCCCCAATAGAGCCCAATACACCGGTTGCTTCATACGGTAGGTAGATCACTTTGTTGTCTTTGCCGCTAACCATATCTTTCATTGTATCAATGTAGCGAATGGCCACAAGGTAGTTGATAGGATCACCTTTTGTGTCAGATATGGCACTTGTGATTTTCTTTATCGCTTCGGCTTCGGCCTCGGCCACTTTTAATTTAGCTTCTGCTTCGGCCTCGGCTCGTAAGATTTGCGATTGTCGCTCACCTTCTGCTTTGTTAATCGCTGCAATTTTTTCTCCTTCCGCTTCTAAAGAAAGACGTGCTTTTGTGCCTTCTGCTTCTAAAATTTTCGCACGCTTGTCTCGCTCCGCTCTCATCTGTTTTTCCATGGCATCACGTATATCATGCGGAGGATTTATATCCTGAAGCTCTACGCGGTTTACTTTCACGCCCCATTTATGCGTCGCATCATCCAATACGGCTCTAAGCTTCGAATTGATCGTGTCACGAGAAGTAAGCGTCTGATCAAGATCCATTTCGCCAATCACATTACGAAGCGTCGTTTGTGTCAGTTTTTCTATGGCGTCAGGCAGGTTGGCTATTTCGTAAACAGCTTTCACCGGATCCGTTATCTGAAAATAGAGAATCGCATTGATCTCAGTAACCACATTGTCTTTTGTAATCACATTTTGTCTGGGAAAATCGTAAACGGTTTCTCGTAAGTCAATCTTTGTGACGTTTACTTTTCTAACAACCGTATTACCGTTAACTCCTTCTCTTAGGTATCTCCACATGATGTCACGCGGTTTATCAATAATTGGCCAGATAATATTGATGCCGGACGAGAGCGTGCGACTGTACTTTCCTAACCGTTCAATGACCATCGTTTCAGACTGTTGAATAATCTTGAAACCCATTGCTGCAAAAACAATGATAAATAGAGCAATTAATGCTAAAATAACTGTAATACCCATGGTTTAATCTTTTATATGTTCTACTATTAATATCGTCGAATCGACTTTTAACACTCTTACTTTTTCTCCTTTGCCTATGACTTCTTCGTTCACGGAGACCGCTTTCCAATCATCCCCTCCGAGAATGACTCTTCCTGTATTTTGAGCCACGTCAATCACCTCGTGCACACGCCCTATTTTCCCTGCCAGGGCATCAACATTTGTATTTACCGTATTCGCCTTTTTATGTGCATATTTAAGCATAAAGGGTCTGGCAGCGAAAAAAGCGAGAAGAGTACCTATTGAAAAGGCAATGAGTTGAATTTTGAAATCACAACCAAAAGCCGTAACAATTCCAGCAAAGGCACATCCTATGGCCAAGCTTGCCATAATGAAACCGGTAGAAAATATTTCTATCACGAGTAAGACCAATGCAATGATTATCCAAATATGCCACACTTCAAATTCCATAAGCTTTATTTATTTACTGTCCAACAAATCCCCCTTTCTCTTCATCGCTTTATCAACATCTAACCCATATTCTTTGTTCGTTTTCATCGATTCATAAGTGTTTTTTTCAACATTTTTCAACAAGAGAAAGATGCGATATCTCATTTTGTAAAGATATTCATATACTTGAGAAAAAAAAGAAATGTTTACAGAATTATGAGGACTGTTTTGGAAAACAAAGAAACGAGGAGGGTGCGCCAATATATGACTTCTGATATGGGAGAATTTGAAGGAGAAGGGAGAAGGGAGAAAGGGAGTGTCTTCAAATTTGGTAAAGTTTGAAGATTCTTGTATCATAAAAATAGCATCAAAATTTCTCCTCCTTAGCAAAGGAGGAGTACCCCGAGGTACGAGGAAGGCCACTGAAAAACCCTCCTCCCTCCCTTCCGCTTATTAATGGA
>NZ_JARXWF010000026.1 GCF_029892605.1 Parabacteroides sp. PM6-13 | reverse complement strand
GTACTGCTCACAAGGTGGGAGAGTAGGTAGCTGCCGATTTAATCTGAAAAGAGCTTGTTCTTAATTGAACAGGCTCTTTTTTTGGTTTAAAGGGGGCTGCGGATTCTCCCGGTTGATTATACTTGTCGCGTATCACAAATATCTATCGTTCCTTCAGAACTCACTTGTTGTATTGTCGTGAGACCCAGGGTGGCGCAGACTTTCAGCCTGCTTACCCATGGGCTTTTATCATCGTTCCTCCGGAACTCGCCCCTTTAGGGGCCGGGTGGCTTTCAGCTATTTGAGGTTCTTACTTACAGAGCAACTCGCTAACCCGGCTATAATATGCATCGAGGTGATAGCCGTCGATGAAGGCGTGGTTTACCTTAAGGCCGATAGGGATATATTCTTTCCCTTCGCGCACAATCAGTTTTCCTATCAGCGTAACCGGATAGCCTCCCAGGGGGCTTTGATTGGCAAAAGAGATGCCGGTAAAGCTTAGGGTGGGTATGGCACTGATCAGGATCACGCCTTGATCTTCTTCGGAAGAGTCGTCTTCCGCACCAAAAGGGTTGGAGATGCTATTGTGTGAATCGATGATTGATGCGGCCTGTTGTGCGAATTCCTTCAGGTCTTCCACATAAGGAAGGCGCAAGGTGTTGTACCTTCCCTGCTCTCCCGTACGGATAATCGCCAGGGCATCCAGTTGGTCATAATAGAGGATTTCTCCCTTTCTATTGAATCGATATCTAAACTCCTTAATTTCATTGGCCGCCTTTAGCATGGCATGGGTATAATAGAGAAAGAAGGATATGCCCCATTCCTTCGCTTGTTGCTTTCCACCGGTACACTCCACTTCCGATGTAATAGAAATATGTGGATCCGGGAAGGAGCGAAAAAAGAGAACGGAGTCTTTCCTTTCGAACGACTCCAGGTCAATAATATGTTTCATGTTCTTATTATCTGTAACGTACGGCGGTGCCGGCGGCAGTGACCATCAACATGGTGCTTCCGGAGCCAACTGTTTCATAATCGAGATCAATACCAATAACAGCATTCGCTCCCAGGCGTGCTGCCTGATCGCTCATCTCTTGCAAAGCGACGTCTTTAGCCTGTTTTAATACTTTTTCATAGGCGCCCGACCGGCCTCCGACAATATCGGTAATACCGGCGAAAAAGTCTTTCACGATATTCGCTCCGATGATGGTTTCTCCGGATACGATCCCGAAATATTCTATAATCTCTTTCCCATCCAGGGTGTTTGTGGTAGTCAGTAACATACGCTTTTGTTTATTAAGTGAAAAATTAGAACTGTTTACGAAGATATGATAAAATTTCAAATCTTACCACCAAATAAAAGGTAAACACGTATATTTGCATTCCATAGTAAATTAGGAAGAGACTCCTGCAAAATGGTGTATTGTCTTTATGTTAAAACAGCAATTACAACAAAAACTCCAGCAAAAACTTTCTCCACAACAGATTCAATTGATTCGGTTGCTGGAGTTGCCTACTATTGAGTTGGAGGAGCGGGTAAAGCATGAGCTGGAGGAGAATCCTGCCTTGGAAGAGGGCAAAGAGGTCGAGGAGTTTGAATCGGTGGAAACCGTAGAAGAGAGTGGCGACTCGGCTATCGATATATCCCTGGGGGATTACCTGACGGAAGATGATATACCCGATTATAAATTGCGTGAGATAAGTGAGCGCACGGAGCGCAAGGAGGATGTGCCTTTCTCTATCGGTGAGTCACTGCAGGAGGCGCTTCGCCAGCAACTGGGACTGCGGGAGCTGGATGAGACGCAGATGAAAGTCGCTGAATATATCATTGGGAATATGGATGATGATGGCTATCTGCGGCGTGATCTGGCGGCTATTGCCGATGATCTGGTTTTTCAGGCAGGCCAGGATGTCGATGAAAAAGGTATCGAATCGATCCTATATGTCATTCAGGATTTTGAACCGGCCGGTATAGGTGCTCGCGATCTGCAGGAATGTCTGTTGTTACAGCTGGAGAGAAAGACAAAGACGCAAGCGGTGGAACTGGCTATCCGGGTGCTCTCCGACTATTTTGATGATTTCACACGCAAACATTACGACAAGATATTGCGAGGGCTTACGGTAGACGAGGCTGCCTTGAAGGCGGCGATCCAGGAGATCACCTCGCTCAATCCCAAACCGGGCAGTAGCTGGGGTAACTCGTTGGAGACAGCGATGAATCTGGTTATCCCGGACTTTATTGTGGAGGCGCATAACGGGGAACTGACATTAAGTATGAATAGTCGGGGAGTGCCTGACTTGCATATCAGCCGGGAGTACGCGGAGATGTTCCAGGATTACGCGGCCAATAAAACCAATCAGACGTCTGAGAGGCGTGAAGCGGTTCAGTTTGTCAAACAAAAGCTGGACTCTGCCCAGTGGTTTATCGACGCGATCAGGCAGCGACAGGAGACCTTGCGCCGCACGATGGAGGTGATTATCCTATTGCAACAGGATTTTTTCTTTACCGGCGATGAAGCCAGCCTGCGTCCGATGATACTGAAGGATGTGGCGGAGAAGGCAGGCTATGATATCTCTACCATCTCACGCGTGAGCAACAGCAAATATGTGCAGACTAATTTTGGCGTTTATCCGCTTAAATATTTTTTCTCCGAATCGATGCAGACCGACACAGGCGAGGAGATCTCTACCCGTGAAGTGAAGAAAATCATGAAGGAACATATCGAGGCAGAGGACAAGCGCAAGCCATTGACGGATGAAGAACTGACGAAAATATTGAAGGAGAAGGGCTATGTCATTGCGCGGCGGACTGTTGCAAAATATCGCGAACAATTAGGGATACCCGTTGCCCGCCTCAGAAAAGAAATATAACTTTGTAACCGAATGAAAATACTATCGAATATAATCTCAATTGTTTTCCATCCGTTACTGATCGTGACCTATGGCGTTCTATTGGCATTGACGCAGACCTATCTGTCGGAATACCCTTCGCAGCTCAAATTGGCTATATTGGGCGGCACGTTTCTGACGACCGCGCTTATCCCCGGTCTTTTTATTCTGTTGCTGATATACAACGGAGCCGCGACGGATGCTGAATTGACCGATCGGAAAGAACGAGCTGTTCCCTACCTGATTATCATTATATCCCTATTGTCCTGCCTGTATTACCTTTACCGAATGCGTATGCCTTTTTGGTTGATCGCTATTGTGGTTGGTGGCTGCATTGCATTGGTGGTGGCCCTGTGTGTCAACTTCTTTTGGAAGATCAGCGCGCATATGTTGGGCATGGGCGGATTGTTAGGCGGTGTGATGGGTGTTTGCCGTATCCATATGATGAATCCCTATGCCGGGTTTATTATTCTGATTGTGGGAGCGGGGTTGCTGGCCATGTCGCGTATCTATCTTAAACGTCATACCCCTATGCAGGCATATGCCGGGTTTGCATTGGGCTTTGTTTCTGTTTTTTCGGCAGTTTCTATGAGTTACTTGCATTTATTTATCAAATAAAAACACGAAAAATTATGAATTTTCCTGCAGAATTAAAGTACACAAAGGACCATGAATGGATCCGTGTAGAAGGTAATGAGGCATTGATCGGTATTACTGATTACGCGCAAAGTGAGTTAGGTGAGATCGTATTTGTTGACATCACGACCGAGGGTGAATCCTTGGATCAGGAAGAGGTGTTCGGAACGATTGAAGCTGTTAAGACTGTCTCTGACCTGTTTATGCCCGTTAGTGGTAAGGTGTTGGAGGTAAACCCCGACCTGGAAGACCAACCGGAATTGGTGAACGAAGACGCTTATGGCAAAGGCTGGTTAGTGAAAGTATCTCTGGCAGATCAGGCAGAGCTTGACGCGTTGCTGTCGGCAGGTGAATATGAAGCACTGATTGCTAAATGAAACCTATTGTAAGTATCATCATGGGCAGCACTTCGGATCTGCCCGTGATGGAAAAAGCAGCGAAACTCCTCGATGAGATGGAGATTCCTTTTGAGATGCACGCGCTCTCTGCCCACCGTACCCCGGCCGAGGTAGAGGCTTTTGCCAAAGGAGCCAAAGATCGGGGCATAAAGGTTATTATTGCGGCAGCCGGCATGGCGGCGCATCTGTGTGGGGTGATTGCCTCTATGACAACCCTTCCGGTGATCGGTGTACCGATCAATTCGACCTTGGATGGGATGGATGCCTTACTGGCTATTGTGCAGATGCCTCCGGGTATCCCGGTAGCAACCGTGGGTATCAATGGGGCATTGAACGCCGGCATCCTTGCTGTGCAGATGTTGTCGGTAGGCGACGAAGCATTACAGGATAAACTGGCTGCCTACAAAGAAGACCTGAAGAAAAAAATCGTAAAGGCGAATGCCGACCTGGCGCAAGTGAGCTATAAACACAAAACGAATTGATAATTGATAATGGATAGTTGATAACACAATATCAATTATCCATTATCAATTATCCATTAAATAGAGCCATGTTTAATTACACCCGTCGTACATCTTCCGAAGTTCAAATAGGCACTACTCCGATGGGAGGGGTGCGTCCGATCCGTATACAATCGATGGCCAATGTGTCGACGATGGATACGGAGGCGGCTGTCGATCAGGCAGTGCGGCTGATCGAAGCGGGGGCGGAATATGTTCGCTTCACGGCTCAAGGCGAACGCGAAGCCCTCAACCTGGGAGAGATACGAAAACGATTGAACGACTTAGGCTATACAACTCCGTTGGTGGCCGATATACATTTCAACCCGAAAGCGGCCGATGTGGCTGCCTATCAGATTGAAAAGGTGCGTATCAATCCGGGTAATTATGTGGACAGGGTAAAGACCTTCAGTCGGATTGAATATACCGACGAAGAGTATGCGGCAGAAGTGGAGAAGATTCGGAAACGTTTGCTGCCTTTCCTGGCTATCTGTAAAGCCGAGCACACCGCTATCCGTATCGGGGTGAATCACGGTTCGCTTTCGGATCGCATCATGAGTCGCTACGGAGACACGCCGCAAGGCATGGTAGCCTCCTGCATGGAGTTCCTGCGTATCTGCCGGGAAGAGGAGTTTCCGAATGTGGTGATCTCGATCAAAGCTTCTAACACCGTGGTAATGGTGCAGACAGTACGCCTGCTCGTGCAGACGATGGCAGCGGAAGATATGCACTACCCCCTTCATCTGGGCGTGACGGAAGCCGGCGACGGTGAAGACGGGCGCATCAAGAGTGCGGTAGGCATCGGAACGCTCTTGTCGGATGGAATAGGGGATACGATCCGCGTCTCCCTGAGTGAAGAGCCGGAAGCGGAAATGCCTGTTGCCCGTAAACTGGTCGATTATATCCGGGAACGGGAGGGGCACGAGCCGATCGAAGGAAAACTCTCTGCCGGTTATGACCCGATCTTCCCGGCCAGGCGCATAAGCCGCGCGATCCGCAATATAGGAGGCGGGCAGCCGCCTGTTGTTATTTCCGACCGTACCCAGGGCTCGTTCGAGATGAATCCATCGCTACTTCCCGATTATCTGTATATCGGAAAGGAGGATCCCGATAACCTGCCTGACCACTTGCCTTTATTGGTCGATTCGCATTTCTGGAAGAAACGTCCTGCCTGTTATCCCTGTTTTATTGCTTGCGAAGCAGAGGAAATGGCACATTTCGACACGGAGATGAAGTTTCTGCGTATCAATAGCCTGGAACTGACTGATCGCTTGATAGAACTGATCAAAGCTGACCCGTCTGTGGTCTTGGTGTTGAGCACGATACATCGTAATGGGGTGGGTGCCCAACGAGCTGCCATCCATCGTTTGATAGATGCCGGTTGTGATGCGCCTATTGTGTTGCAGCGCGACTATTATGAACCCGACCCCGAAGCACTCCAGGTCAAAGCCGGTGCTGATCTCGGCACGTTGTTGCTCGATGGTTTTGGCGATGGCATTCTGTTGTATAATGAAATCGGCGATCCTGTTGCTTTGGATAACTGTATGTTTGGTATCCTGCAGGCCGCGCGGGTGAGGATCAGCAAAACGGAATATATCTCCTGTCCGGGATGCGGCCGCACCCTGTTTAATCTGCAAGAGACTATTGCCCGTGTGAAAGAGGCTACCTCGCACCTGAAAGGCCTGAAGATCGGGATTATGGGCTGTATCGTCAACGGACCGGGCGAAATGGCCGATGCCGACTATGGTTATGTGGGTGCCGGACGTAACCGGATCAGCCTGTATAAAGGGAAAGCCTGTGTCTTGAAAAATATTCCCGAAGAGGAAGCCGTAGAACGTTTAGTAGCGTTAATAAAAGAGAACGGAGACTGGCATAACGAATAAATAGCTATCTTCGTATTTCATAACGAAATAGTCAAACCCCGTTTGGCTACTTTAACTACAAAGGACAATGAAAGTAAAGATAGTAAACAAGTCTCATCATCCGCTTCCTGCTTATGCAACTCCCTTATCGGCAGGAATGGATATCCGTGCTAACCTGGAAGAACCTGTCGTATTGAACCCGTTGGAGCGCAAGCTGATTCCGACGGGATTATTTATATCCCTGCCCGAAGGCTATGAGGCGCAGATGCGTCCACGCAGCGGATTGGCCATCAAACATGGCATCTCCCTGCTCAATACCCCGGGAACCATCGATGCCGACTACCGGGGAGAAATAGGCATTATCTTAGTAAATCTTTCCAACGAACCGTTTACGGTGAATGATGGCGAACGTATCTGCCAAATGGTGATCACGACCCATAGCCAGGTTGCCTGGGAACCCGTAGAAGAACTCGATGAGACCGAACGTGGAGCGGGTGGTTTCGGACATACCGGAAAGAAATAAGCAAAACAACATCTATATGCGTATCTTTTATATATTTCTTCTCCTTTTAACCGTTGCCGGATCTGCTTTTTCCCAAACCGACCAGCGTAAGTTTGATTATTTTTATTATGAAGGGCTTAACCTGAAGGCAGCAGGGAAATATGACGCGGCTTTCGACGCGCTTTCGCATTGTTTGTCGATCGACTCGACTGCGGCGCCCGTTTTGTATGAGCTGTCGTTCTTCTATATGCAGCTCGACCGCCCGGAAAAAACAGTAGAATACCTGCGTCGTGCCGTAGAAAACAGCTCCGACAATTACACCTACCGGATGGCATTGGCGTCGGTCAACCGCTCGCTCGGTATGTTCGACGAAGCTGTAGAAGAATACCGGAAGCTCTCTAAGCAATATCCGGAGAAGATGGACCTGGTGTTTTATCTGGCGGATGCCCTGACACAGAAGGGCGATATCGCGGAATCGATCGAAGCCTACGACACCCTGGAGTCGGCTGTCGGCATGAATGAGGCGCTTTCGCAACAAAAGTTCCGTCTCTATATGCAAATAGAAGAGAAGGAGAAAGCCTATAAAGAGATCGAAAAGTTAGCCAATAAATTCCCGATGGATGCACGCTATCCACTTATGCTGGGCGATTTATACCTGGAGAACAAAGAGATGGACAAAGCCTTGCAAAATTATGAAAAGGCGCATAAGATCGATCCGCAGAATCCCTACTATGTGGTCTCCATGTCGAACTATTACGAAGCGATAGGCGATAATGCCGCTTCGGAATCCCTGATCCGCGATGCGCTGGTGAACGAGAAGCTCGATGTAGAAACCAAAGTCGGCATACTCTCCCGTTATATCATCCGCCTGCAGCATACCGAGAAAGGCATGGAAGGCGCCAATGCCATCTTTGACGAATTGATTGAGCAACACCCGGAGGATATCGATCTGAAATTGATGTATGGCAGCTTGCTTACGGCCCAAGAGAAAAAGGAAGAGGCAGAGTTTCAGTTTCAATTGGTCACGGAAATGGAACCCGGCAATGCTTCTGCCTGGCAGCAATTGCTCAACCTCGCCTTGCGCAATGAGCAGTTAGACGAAGTGGTTCGTATTTGTACCACCTGTATGGATATGTTTCCGGATGCGCCGGAGTATTATTTCTATTTAGGCATTGCCTATTATCAGCAAGACAAACAGGAAGAGGCTTTGCAGGTTTACCGCGACGGTATTGCGATCATACCTGCCGAAAACGGGCGTCTGAAATCGGACTTCTATGGGCAGATGGGCGATATCTATTATCAGATGGAGCAGCTGGACAAGACCTATGAAGCCTACGATGAAGCGCTGAAATATAATATGAACAACGTGATGGTGCTCAATAACTACGCCTACTTCCTTGCCCTGGATAAGAAAGACCTGGACAAGGCATTGCGTATGAGTCTGCAAACCATCAATATGGAGTCGGAAAACGCGACCTACCTCGATACCTATGCCTGGATCCTCTTTGTGAAGGGCGAATACAAACTGGCGAAAATCTATATCGAACGGGCTATCGAGCATGACGACACGAACAGCTCCGAACTGGTAGATCATTACGGGGATATCCTCTTTATGATAGGCGAGAAAGAACGAGCCGTCGAGCAGTGGAAGAAGGCAAAAGAGCTGGGGAAAGAGGGAGAAGTCCTGGATCGTAAGATTGCGGAAGAAGCCTATTTTGAAGAATAACACATCGCTATGAGAACAATCCGATATACACTACTTTGTTTGATCGCCGTTATCGGCCTTGCATGCCTCAGCGGATGTAAATCGACCCAGAAGGTGGCGACCGTAGCGGCCGGTGAAGCCAAAGCGCATACCGATTTCTTTGAGTCTGTCCGTGAACAGGCTTTCCGGTTCGAGACCTTGAATGCCCGGATGAGCGTCGATGTGAAGATGCCTGGCAAAGAGATGAGCTCACGGGCCGAATTGAAGATGGTGCGCGATAGCGCGTTGGTGCTTTCCGTTCAACCGATCATGGGCATCGAGGTGATACGCCTGGAGATGGATCGCGATAGCATTCGTTTTATCGACCGCATGAATAAACGTTACCTGGCGGAGAACTACGCTCAACTGAAAGGGCAGACCCCGATTGCGTTCAACTACAACAACCTACAATCCCTTTTTGTCAATCACCTGTTTTTCCCTGGTGAAGAGAGTCTGACTCCGGCGCTTTATAACCGCTTTTTGTTGAATCAGGAAGGGAGTCGTGCCGAGATCAAGGCAAAGGATAGTATGGGCTTGCTCTATACCTTTCAGGCCGACGGAGAAGAGAAACTGCTTTCTACCTGCATCACCAACCGGGAAGAGACGATGAAGCTCGAGTGGTTGTATTCGGCTTTTGTGTTAACCGACGGGCAACCCTTTCCTACGGTGATGGATGTGAAAATACTGGATAAAGGAGAACTGAAGGGGGGCTTGAAGATTAACTTCACCCGGATACAGACCAATCTCCCGGTACAAATCAGTGGCTCGATCCCCGACAAATACCAACGGATCACCCTGGCGGACTTGATGAAAGCATTGCAAAAAAACAAGGAATAATATATGCGTCTCTTCCGGATCATCCTACTATTTTTCTTTACGTTACAGGTTACCTATGGTCAACAGAAGTCGCCTGAGGTACAGCGTTTGGAACAACAGCGTAAGGAGGCCTTGGCGGAGATCGAGATGACAAATAAACTGCTCCGGGAGACGGAGAGTACGACCAAAAACTACCTGAACCGACTCAATCTGTTAGGAAACCAGATCCTTCAGCGTAAGAAGGTGATCAGTCTGCTTGTGCAGGAAACGGCGGCTATCGACCGGGAGATCAAAAGTCTGTCCAACGAAATCAATCTATTAGAGAAGGAGCTGAAGCAGAAGCAGGACAACTACAAGCAGTCTGCCCAGCGCCTGCAGCGACGTGCCAATTCGCAAGATAAACTACTGTTTGTCCTTTCTGCCGATAATTTTTCACAGTCGATGCGTCGCATGCGCTATCTCCGGGAGTTTGCCTACTGGCAGAAACAGCAGGCACAAACGATTGTCGCCAAGCAAAAAGAGATCACTGCCAAGCAGGAGGAACTGCAAAAGACACGCTCGGAGAAGCAAAACCTGTTGAATGAGCGGGAGGAAGAGAATAAGAAACTGGTTGCCGAAGAGGCCGGCCAAAAGAAAGAGGTGCAGCAACTCAATAAGCGTCAAAAGGAACTACAGGCGCAGCTGAAGCAAAAGAAACAACGCGCGCAGGCCTTAAACCAACAGATCGAGAAACAGATTGCTGAAGAGATAGCCCGGGCAGAGGCTGCCGCAAAGGCGCAAGCGGCTGGGACAGAACCGGATCGCATAGCCGATAGCAAAGGTGGTTATGCCATGACCAAGGCTGAAAAACAACTGTCGGATGACTTTGCCGGTAATCGGGGACGACTGCCTTTCCCGTTGGAAGGCCAATATGCCATTGTGGGAACCTTTGGCGAACAACAACATGCCGAATTGAAATATGTTCGTATGAACAACAGCGGGATAGATATTCAAACCACTCCGGGAACGGATGCCCGTGCCGTATTCAACGGCGAGGTAACCCGTGTCTTTGTGGTGCCGGGTTATAATAATTCGGTGATTGTTCGTCATGGTAATTACCTGACGGTCTATAGTAACCTCAGTCAGGTCTATGTGAAAGCCGGCGATAAGGTAAAGACCCGGCAGCCTATCGGACGTATATTCAGTGATAACGAAAACGCCAACGAAACCATCCTCCACTTCCAGCTCTGGAAAGAAAAAACCAAGCTAAACCCTTCACCTTGGTTAGATAAGTGAAGGGTCGCCCGGTTATAAATTATTTCGCTACGCCTTGTTTGGTTTGTGTTACCGGTTGCATAGTGCCGTCGGCATTGTAGAATAATTCATCTACGCATACGCTACGACGTCCGATGGCGCCCGGATGACCGTCGATGGTCAGAACGGCGTTGTGATAGAACAGATACCATTTGCCTTTGAACTCGGTGACAGCCGGGTGGATCGTGAAGCTGTTTTCCGCCATGCCGGTCAGCTCGCCCTGTGGTGTCCATGGGCCTCGCATCGATGGTGCTGTCGCATAGGCGATGGTCTCCTTGCCTTTACCCATAGAGGCATACGTCAGGTAATAGATGTCGTTGTGTTTGTGCAGCCAGGGGCCTTCCACAAAGCGTGGTACATCCACCACTTCGATTTCGCCGTCTAATTCAATCATGTTTGGTTTGAGCTTCGCTAAGAAACAGGTACCGTTTCCCCAGCAGAGCCATGCCTCACCATTATCGTCTACCAAGGCGGTCGGGTCGATATCGTTCCACCATCCGCGCACGCCATTGTCGGTCATGTCGTCGGTCACCAGCGGTTTGCCGATCGGATCGATGAAAGGACCTGTAGGACTGTCGCTTACGGCTACGCCTACCACCTTGCTGTTGTAGGGCTCGCCCGCCTGTACGGTGGTGTAGTAGTAGAATTTACCATCCCGTTCGATCACCTGAGAAGCCCAGGCTTCTCCGATGCCATACGAGAAATCGGTCGGTTTCAATACAACGCCATGATCTGTCCAGGTCTGCATGTCTTTGGTAGAATAGCAAAGCCATTCGGTGATGTTAAACTCTTTTCCTCCGGAGGCGCCGTCTTGCCCTTCGTAGAATTCGTCATGTCCGACATACAAATAAAGTGTTCCTTTGTGTACCAACGAAGCCGGATCCGCCGTGAATTTGTCTTTAATCAATGGATTCCCCGTGTTCTTGAAGGTAGGGAGTGAGCTCTGGGGGCTACAAGCCACCAGCAAATAAATACAACCAATTAGAAAACCAATCTTCTTCATGATAAATAAAAATTAATATGTGTTTTTACTCAAAAAAATAGTCCGTTATAGTGATGGAAAAACGCTTGTGGCTCTTGTCCTATTACCCTTTGTATAATAGCGACTCTGCGAAAGTAAGGGGTATTTTTTTATTCTCCAAATGATGAGCCGCTAAATCTCTTTGTTCGCGGGTCTAACTTTGTTAAAGTTTTCCTACATTTGCATAAACGACGAATACGACACCTTATGAAGAGTAAAAGTTTAGTTTCCATTGATCAATGCTCCAAAGAGGATATACTCCGCATCCTCGATAATGCCCAAAAATTTGAAGAGAATCCCAACCGAAAAATAATGGATGGCAAAGTGGCCGCCACCCTGTTTTTCGAACCCTCCACCCGTACGCGCCTGAGCTTCGAAACAGCGTTCAACCGCCTGGGAGGCAAAGTGGTTGGTTTCTCCGACGCCTCGACAAGCTCCTCCTCCAAGGGAGAGACATTGAAAGACACCATCCTGATGGTGAGCAATTACGCCGATGTGATCATCATGCGCCACTACCTGGAAGGGGCTGCCCGCTATGCTTCCGAAGTAACAGATGTTCCTATTATCAACGCCGGAGACGGTGCCAATCAACATCCTTCGCAAACGCTGTTGGATATGTATTCCATCCGTAAAACGCAGGGCACGCTGGAGAATCTCACCATTACGATGGTCGGCGACCTGAAGTATGGCCGGACAGTACACTCCTTGATCGTTGGTATGTCGCACTTCAATCCCACTTTCCATTTCATCGCGCCTGAAGAGCTTCGTATGCCTGAAGAGCAAAAAAACTTCTGCAAAAAGCATAACATCAAATACACAGAGCATTTCGACTTTACAACCGATATCATCAACCAGACCGATATCCTGTATATGACCCGGGTGCAGCGCGAACGTTTCACCGACCTGGTGGAATATGAACGGGTAAAGAATGTCTATATCCTGCACAATGAGATGCTGAAAGGCAGCCGCGACAACCTGCGCATCCTGCATCCGCTGCCACGCGTGAATGAGATAGCCTACGATGTTGACGATAATCCGAAAGCCTATTATATTCAGCAGGCGCGCAATGGACTATTCACCCGCGAAGCCATTATTTGTGAAGTATTAAATATAGAACTCTAAACGACCTATAAGATATGTCAGCTCAAAAGCAAAAAGAACTACAGGTGGCTGCCCTCGAAAACGGAACGGCTATCGATCATATCCCCCCCAGCCAGTTGTTTAAGGTAGCCTCGCTGCTCGGACTGGAGAAGATGGACAATACGATTACCATCGGCAACAATTTCCATAGCAAGAAGATGGGATGCAAAGGCGTGATTAAGATTGCCGGCAAATTCTTTGAAGAGGATGAGATCAATCGCATCGCGTTGATCGCTCCGAATGTGATCCTCAATATCATCCGCGACTACGAGGTGGTAGAGAAAAAGACCGTCACCCTGCCCGACGAACTGATCGGCCTGGTGAAATGCAACAACCCGAAGTGTATCACCAACAATGAGCCGATGCTCTCGCGTTTCGACGTGGAAGACAGAGCCTCCGGAGCCATCCGTTGCCGCTATTGCGAACGTAAGATCAATAAAGAAGATATCGTTATCAAATAATTGGGTATGAAACAAGACTGGAAACCGGGTACATTGGTCTATCCGCTGCCGGCATTATTGGTGAGCTGCGGAAGCGATCCGTCCGATTACAACCTGATCACGGTAGCCTGGACCGGCACCTTATGCACCAATCCGCCGATGTGCTACATCTCCGTACGTCCCGAGCGCCATTCCTATCAACTGATCCGGGAGAATATGGAGTTTGTCATCAACCTAACCACCAAGGAGATGGCCTATGCCACCGATTGGTGTGGTGTCAACTCGGGGAAAGACCACCGGAAATTCGAAGAGATGGGACTGACGGCGGGCAAGGCATCGGTCGTAAATGCGCCGATAGTGGAGGAGTCGCCACTCTGTATCGAATGCCGGGTGAAAGAGATTGTTGCGCTGGGCAGCCACGATATGTTTGTGGCCGACGTGGTCAATGTATTGGCCGACGACAAATACCTGGATCCCGTGACCGGCGCGTTCGATATGGAGCGAGCCAATCTCTTGGTCTATGTGCATGGAAAGTATTACGAACTGGGCTCGTTTATCGGGAAATTCGGCTGGTCGGTCAAAAAGAAAAAATAGAAAATCCGCCATGAAACGTCTTTTATTTATCGGCATAGGGGTGTTGTGTCTTGTCTCATTGAAGGCACAAAAGACCTATACGCCCCCTCCGGAAAAGGTGTTTCATGTAGGGGCGACGGTGGGCTTTAACGCCGCCTACCCGATCGTCAATTCCCTTACCGTCAACGGAGAGAGCCTCGAGAATATTCAGGTGACGCAAAAGGTAGGCAACTTGGGCTCGTTGTTCTTCCGTGTCAATATGGATCGTTTCTTTATTCAGCCCAGTATCACCTGGAGTCGTTACGAAGGAGAGCTGCAATTCAACCTGCCGGAGAGCCTATTGCCGGAAACAGCCCTGGCGGAATCGAATACAAACAAGCTGAATGCCGAGCTTTCCATGCGCAAAGATGCGTTGCAGGTGCCGGTGCTTATCGGGTATCATATCGTACGGGAGGGACCTTACGCGCTTAGCCTGATGGCCGGTCCTACCTTTAAGTACAACTATAAGGTGACATACGAATCCACAGCCCGGGAGACCAAACAGGAATTTATCAGCGAGAGCAATCCCTTTGGTGTCAATATCGGCTTGGGCCTGGCGGTGCGAATATGGCAACTCTTCTTCGACTTTAGCTATGAGTTGGGGCTAAACTATACCGAGTCTGATTTCAGAAGCAAGAATCCCGCCTACTCCATGAGCGATTACGACGTGCGAATCAATATGCGCAACGATGTGTTTAGCTTCTCGATCGGTGTTATGTTCTAACTATTTCCCACAAATCGACTTAAACTGGCAATATCGACAGGCATCTTCGGTCGGTGTCTGTATGAACGGTGTCTGATCGTCGAAGATCGTATCTAAGCAGTCGCGCATGGCCGTTTCAAACTCCTCCTTATAATCTGCAAAGTCCTCGATGGGCGCACTGCTGCGTCCCTCTTTCTTGATAATCGTCGGGCTGAAATCAGCCTTGAAAATGTTGCGCATGGCATAGATACCCGGCTGGATCTTCCGTCCCGCGGCAATAGGTTGTTGGGTATACATCCAGCCATACATAAACACCTGCATCACCGCTTTGGGGCGTTTCTTCTCTTCCAGGTCGAACAACTGGCTGATCTGCTTGAACTCCAATGTAGCTTCCCCACTCTTATAGTCGATGATACGAAGCGTGTCGCCCACCTCGTCCAGGCGGTCGATAAACCCTTTCAGCTGAATGGAAGAACCATCGCTCAGTGGGAACAGTTTTTTTACCCTTTCCTCTGAAGAGAGATAATGGAAAGGTGCCAATTTGGCGTCGCGCTCCAATACCTTCATCACATACTTGCGAATCATCTCCCCGATCAGGTAGTTCTGTCCCGTCAGCGGACGTACCCTGTCGGACTGGAAGAACTCCGTAGCAAACGCCTTGGCAATGGTGTCGGTGATCAATCGCTTATCCTCCCGCATCCTCTTCAACAGATCGGCAGTGACCATCCGCCCCACGTAAGGATGATAGAGATCCTCCAATGTCTTATGCAAGATGCTACCGAAGATATTGCTCTCGATCGATTCGGTGACCTCTTTCTCTTCCTCTACCTTTTCCAGGGTGGAGAAATAGAATCTCAACGGACAATCGAGGTAGGTATTGATCGCACTGGCGGAAATAGCCCGGTCGCCCCCTTCGCGGTAGGCAGCCAAAAGGGTCATCACCTCCGGCGTTTTCTTTATCTCCAAGGGCGGTGTCTGACTGGAAGAGACATTGTAAACAACCAATTTTTGCTTGATCGGCTCTTCATAATGATAACGCAGCTGATGTACAAAGCGGCTCACTTCGCCCGTCTGCAAGCCGGTTGTTCGGGTGTCATACAACAGGCTCACCTGCTCTGCCCGGTGTATCAGGCGATAGAAATGATAGGCCCACACACTGTCCTGGTGCTCATAGGTGGGCAATCCGAAACCACGCCGTAGGTTGTAGGGAATAAAGGAATTGGCGGTCCGGTGTTGCGGAAAGATTCCATCGTTCATCGAGAGGATGATCAAGCGGTCGAAGTCGAGCGCGCGCGTCTCCAAAACACCCATGACCTGAATACCAGCCAGCGGCTCTCCCCGGAAAGGGATCGTCATAGAAGAGGTCATCTGTTTCAATAGCCGCGCTAGGGTATCCGTATGCATCTCGATATCCGCTTCGCGAATCACCTCTCGCAAGCGGTTGATGGTCGTGAAATAATGAAACAGGAACTCGCTGTCTAACGGCGAGGCATCGAGCTCGCGGTTTAGGGTCTCCAATAATTCGATCAGGTAGGAGGTGATCTCGTCGGTGCTCAGGCGGGGCGTAAACAACAGAGCCAACAACGGCGTTACGCTTAACTCCTCCTGTGCGATATAGATGCGGTTGTTTTTCACCAGGCGGGTGACCAGATCGCTCACCAGCTCCGGCGCTGTAGCGGCAATATAGCGGTGGTTCAATACCGGCAACACATCGCGGAAGTAGAACAACGGCTTCCCCTCTTGGTAGCGTATTCGCTGTTGCAGCGATAATAGGCTGTCGGCCAGGGAGGCAGCCGGGGTATGGGTCAGCGGATACCCCATCGTGACATTGATCGAACGTATCTCCTCCGGAATAGAGTTCAATACCGGCAACAACAGCTGTTCGTCGGCCAGGACAACCGCCGTGCGCAATGCCTTCTCCGCTTCCAGTACACCCTCTTTCTGCCAATCGCTGAGGGTGGCATAGACCTGCTTGGCCTGCCCGATGCCCGATGGGATGGCTATCACCTCTATCTGCGTATCGACCTTCTCTTCGTCCGGCAGGGGGTGTTTCGATGGAAAGAGCACCTGGTTGCGCTCCACAAAATAGGAGGCCCGGTTGTCTTTATCGTTTACCCTTTTCGAGGCATAATCCCAATAGAAGTCGGCAATGCCCATACGCCGTAGGGAAACTAACAATTTCTCCTCGACCTTCGAAAGTGCGTTTAACCCAACAAATACAATCTGTTCATAATCCAACTGACGCCGACATGGCACCTCATCCAACGATTCCACCACATCGCGGAAGATCATTCCTTCGTAGCCTTTGTTGGCAGCCGCCAGTTCCGCGCGCAGTCCCTCATACAGGTCATGGAGCAACTGCCATACTTTCAGGAATTCCTGCTGGTTGGGCGAGTCGCCTTTCGGGTGAAAAGTGGACCAGAAAGAGCGGATCGCGGTGATCTGTTCGGGCGACAAATAAGTGAAATCATTCTCTATCTCCCGGATATCCGTCACTAAGGTAAACAGTTCCCGGGCATTTACCATATACTTATCGATATCATCGAAGTCGTTCAATAACATCTCTCCCCAGTAGAAAAACTCGTCAAAAGTCTCCGCCGAAGGGCTTAATTGGCTGTATTGCTGATAGAGCGTGAAGAGCATCTGCGTGCGATCGGCCAATTGACGACCACTTAGTTGCAGGAAAAGATCCTGTATCGTGAATATCGCCGGCGAAAACAGTGGCTTTTCGGCCATCTCCGTCAGGTATTTCTTGAAAAACAATCCCGCACGCCGATTCGGAAAGACAAAAGCCATGCGACTGACAGCCGTTCCATGTTCTTTATAAAAAAGCGAAGCTATTTGTTGGAGGAAAGGGGACATTTTAATAATTATGAATTGTGAATTATGAATTATGAATTGGAGATTTCTATCTAAAGCTGGAGTTGACCCAAAAGTAGCAGACAACTATCTAAAGCTCCTCTCCTGGTCAGGAGAGGGGGACCGCTGCTTGCAGTGGTGGAGAGGTTGTTTCATCATTCATAATTCATAATTCATAATTACTTTCTCAATTCCTTCCAGCTCTTCCGCCGTAAAGGTCAGATTATCCAACGCTTTTAGGTTGTCCAATAATTGGTTTACCGAGCTGGCGCCGATAAGCACGGAGGTTACCCGGTTGTTTCTTAATAGCCAGGCCAGTGCCATCTCCGCCAATGTCTGTCCACGTCCAAGCGCCATCTCATGCAGTTGACGGATCTGCTGAACGACCTCCGGTGTGATCCGGGAGGCCTGCAGGTGTCCGGTGCTGCGTGCTGCCCGTGAGTTTTCCGGGATGCCCTGCAGGTATTTATCGGTAAGCATGCCTTGTGCCAATGGAGAAAAGGCGATCATGCCCACTCCCTCTTTTTCTAATAAAGGCAATAGTTCCGGCTCTGTCCAGCGGTCGAACATCGAATAACGCGCCTGATGGATCAGGCAGGGCACCCGCTCTTCGCGCAACAGCGCCAAAGCCCTCTCGGTTTGCTCGGCATTATAGTTGGAGATACCTACATACAACGCCTTCCCCTGGTGTACGATATCTGCCAAGGCGCGCATCGTCTCTTCCATCGGTGTCTCCGGATCCGGGCGATGTGAATAGAAAATATCCACATACTCCAACCCCATCCGCCGTAGGCTCTGGTCGAGGCTTGCCATCAGATACTTCCGGCTGCCCCAATTGCCATACGGCCCCGGCCACATATCGTAGCCCGCCTTGGTGGAGATCACCAGCTCATCGCGGTAGGCGCCCAGCCCTTTTTTCAGGATACGCCCGAAATTCTCTTCCGCTGATCCGTAAACCGGCCCGTAATTATTGGCCAAGTCGAAATGGGTTATGCCCCGGTCGAACGCCGTATAGGCGATCTGGCTATAGTTCTCAAACACATCCACACTCCCGAAATTATGCCACAACCCCAGCGAGATCGGCGGCAACAACAACCCACTCCGCCCGCAACGGCGATAAGTAGCCTGCTCGTAACGGTTATCCTTTGCTTTATATAGACTCATGATACATTGTTTTATACAAATATAATATAAAAAGAGGAATCGAAGATCGGGAAAACTCCTTTTGTAAGATTTGATTCTAAAGTCCGGAAGGACTTAGATGTGGATAACCCCGTGCAAGCCGTTAAGGCGCAGCTCGGGATTGATAGTGTCATAGAAACGAGCTCCGTAGGGGCTCAACAGTTGACCTCCTACGGAGCTCATGTATATATACATTACGTCTACCCCGCGCTGCACCTACGGTTTGCACGGGGTTATCCAGGTTGAAGCCCTTCCGGGCTTGCTGGATTATTCAGATTTGGTAAGATGTGAAGGAGAAAGGAGAAAGGAGAAGGGAGAAAGGGCGTCTTCAGATATTATAAGAATTGAAGGAAATAGGAGATAGGGGTGGGGGAAGCGCTGCATAGCAGCGACCTGTATCCAGCCCCGTGCGTGAGCGCGGGGAAAAGGG
>NZ_JARXWF010000025.1 GCF_029892605.1 Parabacteroides sp. PM6-13 | reverse complement strand
ATATATTGTAGGCAAGGCGTGGATCATCTGGAAAGCGAAAGATCCGTATACGGGGAAGGTGAGGTGGAAGCGAACGGGGAAATTAATTGATAATTATTAATTTCTTTACGCTGCGCTAAGCGAACGTTGTTTGTGGATCGACAATCCCCTACTACCCGAGGAGGGGTGACCGTAGGGCGGGGTGGTGGGAGAACGAAGCGGGATTTTGTCAAAATGATAGCAAAATAGTGGTTTTGCTTTACAATATGATACGTTAAAAAGTGTTACTCCTGCGGGTAATTTAAAATACCCCTACGTTTTCGGAAAATTTCTCGGACGATTTTGACAAAATGATATTTGGCTAAGGCCGATTTTCGATTCGCTTCCCGAAGGATCAGAGGCCATTTGATAATCGCTTAACGAGCGAAGCGAAGTGTAAAGTAAACTTAGTGCGACTTCGTGTTACTTGGTGGCTAAAAAAATATATATCTTAAGGAGGTTTTCACCACGAGGTAACACAAAGGTGCACGAAGTATAGAAATGTTCCATAATAATTTCGCGGGAGGGATCAATTCCCTCCCATAATTATCAGCCGTATTGTCAATAGCTATCGGCAACCAAATTGTCGGCAGGGTCAACCACCTCCACCCCTAACAGCCGTATCAGGTCGAGCGCCTGCACCGATGAGATTTTAGCGCCCCACAATTCGGTTCTCGGCAAGAGGTTGATGCGCAATCCGGCTATTTCCGAATCGGAGAGATTCATGCCTTTTAACGAGGTATTGTAAAACTCCGCTTCAATCAGGCGACAGGAGTCGAAAGCAACATACTGCAACTGACAGCTTTCAAAGGCGGCGCCGCGGAATTGAGATGTTTCGTAAGAGACATTGCGTTGCTTGCTTCCGGAGAGATTCATATAATCACCCATGCAATCTTTGAAGACTACCTGATGAAGCGTTGTCTCCGATAGGTTAGTCCCCAATAGTTTACATCCGATAAACTGCACCCGGTGCAGGCTGCTGCCCGACAGGTTCAGATTAGAAAGGTCGCAATTGGTAAAGACGATATCACTCCATTGACTTTTAGGTAGTTTACACTGGATGAAACGGCAGTTGGCAAAACGACAGCCATAGATGCTTCGGTTCGATGTATGCGCCTCATGCACCAGTTGGTTTCTGAAAAGACAGGCATAAATATCTTCCCGATCCTGACTGAATAGCTCGGTCAAATCTTCCTCTTCCTTTAATGTGTCTGCGATCTGCGGTTCCGTTATCTTCATGGTGACTATTTTTTTTGTTTGGGAACGTAAAGGTACATCATCTTCGGGTAGAAATCGCTTTACCCAACGATTTGCTCGGATTATTTGGCGCAATTTATTATTTTTGCCTGATATCATTCAATTTTGTCATTTTTATAAAAAGAATATAGTATGGAGAACGAAGTTTTAGGCATTGGTTCACGCGTAAGTCATAAAGAGTATGGTGCAGGTGTAGTGATTCAGGTGAAGTCGAACAGCTATATGATCACCTTTATGGATTTTGGAAACCGGGAGATTCTGAAGAGCTACGAAGGGCTGGAGGTCTTAGACCGGATGGAACCGGATGAGGATCTGGTGAGCCAGGAGATGATCGAGCAGTCGCTCACACGTATCCTGCGCAAATTCGCAGATATTACGGAAGTAGTTCCCATCGCCGATAAGTACAAAGGCGGCACCCTGGTGATACGCCCGGCCAATCCGGAACTGAAATCCTACGAAATGCCTATCGGCAATTTCTTTAGCAAGATCATCAATATCCGCGAACGCCTGCGTGTCATGGAGCAAAAGATCAACAACAACGATAAATTGGACGAAGAAGACAAGATTGTTTTGCAACAATATATAACCCGTTGCTACGGCAGTTTGACCTCATTCAATATCCTTTTCAAGAACCGGACGCAACAATTTGTCGGCGAAGGCCGGAAATTCTGAAAAGAGAAAGGCTAAAATCCTTGTTCGATGAAGTGCTTTTGCCACTGTCTGTTGATTGCTTTTCTATCTCTACTGGCTTCTGTTTATACGCTGGGCAATAGTATGTCTGTGGATGCTCGCCCGGAAAACACCCCCGCGGTCGACTCGTTACTTCTCCTGATGGATGATGCCACCGGGGAGAGGTTGTTTGATCTTTATACCGAACTGCATAATGCGCTTTACGGCATCGGCGATGAAGAAACGCATATCCATTACCTACGCGCCTATATCGATGAGGCTGTCCGTCAGAAGAACAGCTATGAGGAGGCGTATGCCCGTACTTCTCTGGTAGAGGCTATGTATAATTATGGTATGCCCCGAAACCGGTTTCAGGAAGAGGCGGAGTTAGCACTCAAACTGATTCCCAACGAAGGAGAAACCCGGCGCCTCCATTTTCATGTAGCTTCCATGGTGATAGATCTGGATATCATATCCGCCAATTACGAAAACGCTTTGTTATCGGCCGAAAAGTTATATAATAAGGCCAAAGAGCTTCGCTATGACACCGGTATGTCACTGGCTTTGTTGTGTATGGGTAGAGCCTATTTTGGCCTGGAACTCTTCGATAAGGCGGAGAGCTCCTGGCGTGAAAGCCTTCAACAGGTAGCTGAAAATGAACACTTCCTTTATATAAAAGGAGACACCTATAGTTACCTGCTGGATGTTATGCTGGCCACCAAACGTTATCAGGAGGCTTTGGAGGTCTGCAAAGAGTATGAGGCTTTTATTTCAAAAGGGGAGTTGTCGGATGATCCCGGTAATCTCAAAGGCGAGAATGATACCCAGTGGTTTCTGATACATCTCTCTTATGCCGGTATTTACACTGGGCTTCGGCAGTTTGATTTAGCTGAACAACATATTGCCGCGGCCGAAGCTCTTGTTGTTTCTAAGACTAATATCGGCATGGATTCGCTGGAAAGAGTCCGTTTTGAATGGCAGTTGGCGCAAGGCCACTATGAAGAGGCCGGGAAAACAATCGAACGGATTGAGGCGATTTTGGGCGAAGATCCGGACTATCATGATAAACTGAGTGTAATTGATTTTAGAGCCAGGCTTAACTACCAGTCAGCACAATACAAAAATGCCGCGGAGACCTACCAAACCTATATCGCTTTAAGTGATTCGTTGCAAAGAATAGAACTGGCCTCACGTCTTCATGAGCTTCGGGTGCATTATGAGGTCGATAAATTGGAATTGCAACAGAAAAATGATCAAATCAGCCTCCGCGCGTCGCATAACCTAACCATAGGCCTTGTTGTGATACTGTTATTATGTTGTGGAATCATTGCCGGGGGCGTATTCTATTCGCGTCGCCTGGCAGCTAAAAACCAATTACTCCTGCAGCGTATAACCGAGCAGGATCTTATGGATAAAGAGAATGAGGTGCTTCGTGGTCGATTAATTCTTTCAGAAGATCTGCCCGGGAAAGAAAAAGATACGGGATCGGAACTCTATCTCCGGTTGAAAACACTGATGAGCGATCCGACCTTTTTTACCAATTCTGAGATTGGACGTAAAACCATAGCGGAACATCTGGGCACGAATGAAAAATATGTGCACGACACGGTCCGGAAGTATTTCAACATGAGTATATCCGACTATATAACCAGCTTGCGCCTAAACTACGCGCGCAAGTTATTAGCTCAGTCGGTTTCTAAATATACGATAGAGGCGGTGGCTCTCGATGCCGGTTTTACCAACCGATATACCTTCCACCGCCTTTTTAAGGAACATTATGGGATGACTCCCAGTGAATTTCGCCATCTTACGCATAACCGTCAACAGGAATGCCCTGAAGAGGCGGACGATATGAAGTCGGATAACGCGATCGCTTAGCTGATAGCCGCGATAGCGGTGCCGATCAGGTTGGCATTCTCCACCGGTTCGATATGGATATACATATCGGTATGGCCGAACTCGCTCAATAGATGAGTCAATTCTTCCTGTACCATGTCTTTGTAGCTTTTCCCGAAACGAACAGAGCTCCAGAAAAGACTTCCTTCGGCTGTCAGGCATACTTTCCGGATTTTCGGATTCTGTGCGATCAGTACGTTGATCAATCCCGCCAACGAAGCCGCTACCAATTTGGCCGAACGGATATAGATCCAGTTGGCTACCTGTACATGGTCTTCTTTATAGATATCCGGATAGCTGATCATCGACGTCAGGCGTTCCGCGTCAAATTTCTTTTCAAACTCTTCCAGCGGGAATACTGCTTTCAGTATTTCTCCCAGATACATACCGGAAATGGCTTTCTCGAAACGTTGACTACCCCGGCTGCCAGAGAGCGCGTCAACCGTATTATCAATAGAAGTCAGGTGGGGCGGGAAGAAATTACCCGATTCCAGGTTGATCGGCATGGAACCGAAGTTTTTATGTGCCTCATCCAGCTTCTCAATGTTTTTCGAATCAACAAAGGTAGCCATATTAGTACCCGTGCCCACAATCAGCCCGATATAAGCATCGAACCGCTCGCCCGCGTAACCGGCAAAGAGGCTGGCTACCGTATCATTAATCACTTTAATACCCGTAAACGGCACATCCGGACTCTTCTCATTCAGGTGATCCATAAGAGGCTGACCGATTGGCTGGCCCACCATCTCGTCGATATTCACCCCTTTGGTCCAGCGCAACAACACCCCGTCGCCATTCGGCATAGAGTCCGCCGGGTACGAGAAGCAATAGCCAATCGGCATCTCTTTCTCCCGCTTGATCTCCAGGATCGGGTCAGCCAATTCTTTGAAGAGGTTCGCCTGGGTGAAGCCCGGCGTCTTCATGACACGAAGATCCTTTTTCCAGCCGTTCTCGGGATGGATAGTCGGTGTTCCACCAGCAAAATCAACGGTTGCCACCCGGTAGTTGGTGCCTCCGAGGTCGAGCACGACCGCTTTGTCCTTATCGGTCGGCGCTTTCGGGGAAATATAGGTCGGAAGACATTGAATCTGACAGTTTGGTTCGGCTAATCCTTTTTCTACTTCGCGTTGCAACGCTTCGGCTATCTCTTTCAGTTGTTGAGTATTTAACTCAAAGATGTTTTTCTTCATGAATGTTTATTTATAATTAGGTAATAGAATAGTCGGTACACATTGAAACACCAAAGATCTAAAGTATTTTTTAAATACACAATTTGAGGTGCAGTTTTTGCACCTCAACCTCATTTTTGTATATCGTTTTTTTTGCGTCTTCTTTTCCCTTCTACAGAAACCTTCTATCCTTTTACTTCTTATTAACAAATAATTTACATTCTTTTACGTTCAAATAGTATCTATATAGCAAAGATGATTGTTTCATGTATAAACAAAAGTGATTATGAAGAAGAGTGCAAGTATGGCGGCCGTATTAGTCGTGAGTATGCTGTCTTTGATGACAGCCACCGGATGCAGGTCTACCCAATCGACCAAAGAACCTACCCAATCGAATATGGAAATAGTGTATAATGAAGAGATATCCCCTTCGGTCTTGAAAGAACAGATCAGCCGTATGAAAGAGGAGCTGGAAAAAGACGGTGATCGTTTTCCGGAACTGATCGGCGAAATAGAAACCCTGTTGGCCACCCATCCGGGAGCAGCCTCACAGGCGATGCTTCACTCGATGGCGGCCGAGATGTATGATAACTATTATATGCGTAACCGTTGGCGCTTCGACCGGCGCACGGCTATCACCGGATACCAGCCGGACGATATCCGCGAATGGAGCGGTAACCTGTTTGAAGAAAAGATAAAAGAGCATATCGCTCTCTCCCTGCAACCGGCTTCTGTTTTGCAAAAGACACCGGCCACGCTGTTTGCCGAGATGATGCAAAAAGGGAAAGACGCTCCGTTTTTCCGTCCGACACTGTATGATTTTCTGATGCAGCGGGCGGTAGAGCGAAGACCGTCGGAAGAGATCTACCAACAATGGTTGCAATTCCGCCAAAGCGATAATAACCGGCAGGCGACCTGGATGGTCGAACTCGACTACCTGGCTTTCCAATACCAGCAGAACAGGACAGAGGCTGCCTGTAAAGCCTATGGGCAGGCATTAGACAAGCTCCTCAAAAAATACGCGAACGATGACTTCTCCGTGGAGGTGCGCATGGCGAAAGTGGAACAATGGGAATATGCTAAGGCGTATACCGAGAACCGCGACTCTCTGTTGGCGCTGCAATATGAATTGATGAAAGAAACGGTTGCGCAATTTTCTCATTACGAACGGATCGGGTTGGCAAAGAATTATCTAGACAACCTGACAAGACCATATATCTCATCGGTCGTGCCACAAACGGCCTATCCGGGCGAGGCCATGCAGATTCCTTTTTCCTATCGCAATATGAATAAGGTAACGGTAACGATCTACAAGAGCCGGACAAAGGCGATCGAACTGACAGGATACCGTTCCGATAAAGACGCTCAGCTAGGAGAGGTCTATAAAACAATCTCTTTCGACCTGGAGACGCCCAATCCGTATACGATAAAGAGCACGATGCTTCAGATCAAATTGCCGGAAACCGGCATATACGACCTCTCTTTTTCGGCAGAAAAGGAAAAGGTAGCCGTTTCGCATACCGTCAGTGTGACCCGCCTGGCAGCGGTATCGCGCCATAACGAGGCCGGAGGGCAAGAGGTTTTGGTGGTTGATCTGCAAAGCGGAAAGCCACTTCAGGGGGTATCGGTGACCTATTATGGCGATAAGCGGCGCGATCTGAAAGAGATGGGCATCGTAAAGACCGATAAAGAAGGGGTGGCTATTATCCCGAAAAATGATAAGATCTATGCTTTCCAGGCTACTTCAGGCAAGGATACCTCGTCGCGCTTCACCATGCTCTATCCGGAGTATGGCGCGGATAGTTCAGAGTCTTCTACGGTCGAAATCTCTTTGTTTACCGACCGAGGGCTCTATCGTCCGGGACAAAATGTGTTCTACAAAGGGATAGCCTGGCAACTAAATAAAGAAAAGGCTACGATTGTAGCGAACAAAGCGTATACAGTAACCTTGCATGATGTAAACGATAAGGAGGTGGCTCAGCAAAAGGTACGCACCAATGCCTTCGGTTCTTTTCAAGGAACCTTCACCCTGCCTCAACAGGCGTTAACGGGCACCTTCATCCTTTCGGTAGAGGGGGTTGGCTCTACCTGGCTTCGGGTGGAAGAATACAAACGCCCTACCTTCCGGGTAGAGGTAGAACCGATCAAAGAAGAGGTGGCCTTTGGCGATGAGGTGACGCTGCGCGGAAAGGCAAAGACCTTCTCGGGCGTGGCTCTGCAGGAGGGTGAAGTGACCTGGCGAATCATTCGCCGTCCTTTCTGGCTCTATCGGGACGGATACCGCGAAGAACAGGTGGCCCAGGGGGTGACGAGTGTAGGTGTGGATGGTGGCTTCTCAGTTGCTTTCTGTCCGGAGAAAACGGAAGGCAAGACGAACTTCTGGCGGCAGTTTTACCGCTTTGAGCTCATTGCAACGGTGACCGACAGCAAAGGAGAGACACAGGAGACAGCCTATAGTTTCCCGGTTGGCGAAGCCAGCATGACGCTTTCCGTTGGGTTGACCGATAAGGTGGATAAGAAAAAAGTAAATGCTTTGGTAACGGCTCAACTGCTCAATGGCGAACCTGCCGTGGCAAAAGGCACCTTCCGCATTGTCGCTTTAACGGAAGAAAAGGAAGAGACAAACAAGACTACCACCTTTAAGGAAGGAATAACAGCCGCCAGTGGCAACTTCCAGTCCGGAGAGGCGATCGATCCGTCGCTGTTTGCAGCTATGGCATCGGGGCGTTATCGCATCCGATTGGAAGCAAAAGACAGTAAAGGCAGAATGGTGGAAACGGAACAGGACTTTGTTCTCTACAGTACAGACGATAAACGCCCACCCATCGTGACCAACAACTGGCTGATCCAAACAAAAACAGTTTGCCAGCCGGGCGAAACAGCCGAATGGACTTTCGGTACATCCCGTGAAGAGGCGTATGTACTGTATGAAGTATTCCAAAACAACAAACGTATCCAAAAAGAGCGTTTGGTGCTCAATAACGAAAACAGAACCTTCAAACTGCCGTTCCGGGAAAGCTACGGCGACGGGGTGATGGTCAGCCTCACCTACTTGAAAGAGGGGGAACTCTTTGTGACGCAGATCCCGATCAAACGCGCGTTGCCCGACCGGAAACTAACGATCCGTCCGGAGACATTCCGTGATCGTCTGTTACCGGGCAGTCAAGAAACCTGGAAATTCCGTATCACCGACAGTGACTCATTGGCTGTTTCGGCAGAGGTATTGGCTGGGATGTATGACAGCTCGTTGGATCAGATCGTGCCGTTTGACTGGTATTTTGCTCCCGAACGCTACATCTTTTTGCAGGCGCCTCGCTTTGCCTTGGGCTCTGGCTACAATTTCTCCTATCAGAGCAACTCCGCCAGAACGGATCATGTGAAGGTGGAAGGATGGCAATTCGACCGGCTTGACTGGCAGGGTATTATGAGCTTGGGCTATGGTAGTCGTGCCGATATCATGCTCAGAGGATCTAGTAATAATATGATGAAATCGGCTGTTGTCGAAGAGGAAATGGCGGAAGTCGGCGATATGTTGTACGCTGTTTCGGAGAATGCGGAAGCAAAAGAAGATCGGGATTTTCCGCAAAAATCAACGGGAGCCGGCGAAAATAAAAGCGAAGCATTGCCCCAACTGCGTACGAACTTCAATGAAACGGCTTTCTTCTTCCCATCATTATTGACCAACGAAGCGGGCGATCTGATCGTTAGTTTTACGATACCCGAAAGCAATACAAGCTGGAAACTGCAGGCGATTGCCCATACCAAAGACTTGAAATACGGGAAAATGACACAGGAGGTGATTACCTCCAAACCGTTTATGGTATTGCCATCGTTGCCACGCTTCCTGCGTGAAGGCGATCAGATCACCATCTCTACGCAGCTTTTGTCGCAAACAGAGGAGGCCTTGCAGGGCAAAGTGCGCCTGGAATGGTTTGATCCGGCCACCAATCAGCCGATCAACGGGATGAATGCCGCCGAACAATCGTTCCGCCTGGCAGCCAAAGGGCAAGCGAAAGCCCATTGGACAGTGGAAGTTCCTTCTGGAATGGATCTCGTAGGCGTGCGCATTATGGCGGACGCGGATGCCGGAAGCGATGGTGAACAACATATCTTGCCTATCTTGCCTGCTGGTATCTTGGTAACGGAGAGCAGACCTTTCTACCTGAAAGAGAACGACCCGCAGCAGGTAAAACTCAACCAACCGAAAGGCAGCTCGCCTTTCCGCATGACGCTGGAGGTGAGTGCCAATCCGGTATGGTATGCCGTGCAGGCCTTGTCTACATTGCAAGCGCCGCAAAACGACGATATCCTTTCCTGGTTTGCCGTTTATTACACCAATACATTGGCTACCTCTATCGCGCAGGCGCATCCGCGCATTCAGCAGGTGATAGCGCAATGGACGGCGCAAGGAGGAAGTGTAGAAACGCTTTTGTCGAACCTGGAGAAGAATGAAGAACTGAAGAATATCCTGTTGGAAGAAACACCCTGGGTATTGGAGGCGGAGGATGAATCAGCGCGTAAGCAACGCTTGGCTCTGCTCTTCGACACCAACCGGGCGAACGACCTGCGGCAACTGGCAATGCGGGTATTATATCTCCAACAATTGGAAGATGGCGGCTGGGGATGGTTCAAAGGCTTTATGCCGAACAGATCGATGACACTCTCCATATTGAAAGGCATGAGCGCGTTGAGTCAGATGGGCAGTGTGCAATACAACGAAGAGGAGAAGCGCATGCAGATAAGTGCCTTGTGTTACTTAGATAAGAGCATTGCTAAAAGCTATGAATGGCTGAAGAAACAGGATAACGAATGGGAAAAGGCGATTCCTTCTGCTGAAATAATTGAGTTCCTCTATGTGCGTAGCAGCTATCGGGATATACCGGAAGATGGAAGCGCGCGCGAAGCGATTCGTTTCTATACCAATCAGGCAGAGAAAAACTGGGAAAAACTATCCCTTTACGAGAAGGGACAAGTGGCATTACTCATGCATCGCAATGGCAAGAAGGAGGTAGCACAAACCATTCTTGCCTGGTTGCGCAAGACAGCTACCGTCTCGGAAACCCAGGGTATGTACTGGGCGAATAACCGTCGCGGCAGTAGTTTCTTCACCTCTCCGATCGATACCCATAGCCTGTTGATGCTGGCATTCCACGAAATCGATGCGAACAAGACGGAGACAGACAATATGAAACAATGGTTGTTGAACGAGAAACGGACGCAAAACTGGGAATCGACTCCGGCTACGCTGAATGCGATCCACGCCATTTTGTTGACAGGAAGCGATTGGTTGAGTACAGATAATAAGGTAACGGTGCAGTGGGGCACGAAGAACTATTCGACTTCCGACGGAGAGATTGCCACAGGCTATCTGAAAGAGACGCTGGCAGGAGCCGAGTTGACAGGCCTGTCCGACGCCTTGACCGTTCGTAAAGAGGGCGATTCGCCGGCCTGGGGTGCTGTTTACAGTCAGTATTTTGCGCCGATCGATCAGGTGAAAGGCCAGAAAGGCGTATTGAATGTGGAGAAGAAACTCTTTGTGGAGAGCAACAACGGCAAGGAGCGTCAGATCAGACCAGTGGATAACAACCAACTGAGGGTAGGGGACAGGGTGATTGTCCGTCTGACTATCCGTACGGATCGCGAAATGAATTATGTCTACCTGAAGGATCTTCGCGCGGGCTGTTTCGAGCCTGCGGCACAACTTTCCGGTAGCCGCTCACGCGATGGCGTATGGTTCTATCAGTCACCGAAGGATGTGTCCGAAAACCTCTTCTTCGAAAGGCTTCCGAAAGGCACCTTTGTGGTGGAATATCCCGTATATGTGGCTCGGACAGGCAATTACGCTGCCGGCATTACGACGATCCAATGTTTGTACGCGCCCGAGTTTGTGTCGCATACTGAAGGCAGTAGACTGGATGTTAAAGATTGATATAAAGACCTGTACAACGTGAAAGCGGAGGTTGGTTCCGGGAAATTTCATGTACATTTGCCGGCAAATAAATAGCTACACTATGCGAATACTGACAATGTTGATAATATGCATCCTCTCTACGGGGGCGATGCATGCACAGACTTACGAAGAATGGGTGAATAAAAGCTTCGATTGTCTGGAAGTGGATGATCTTGCTTGTGCGGAGGAATGCCTGGAGAATGCCCTGAAAGCGGAACCGGCCAATCCGGGGAACTTTGCCTTATTGACCAACCTGGGAACCGTGCAGCGTATGCAAGGCAAACCGGAAGCGGCGCTTCAGTCGTATACGGCGGCCTTGGCTCGTATGCCGAACAATGCGGGTCTGCTTGAGAACCGTGCCAGCCTCTATGTGGATCTGGGACAGAAAGAACTGGCTATTGGTGACTATACGGCGCTTCTCGAACTGCAACCGTTGAATGAAGAGGCGCATTATTTCCGCGGCCTGCTCTATCTGGAAGAGGGCAACTACCTGGCTGCCGAGGATGATTTCGAGCGTATCTTGGAGATCAATGACAAGACGGTACGCGGACGTGTGGGCTATGCCCTCCTGGAAAAGAAGCGTGGCAATTATGACGACAGCGAGCGAATCTATAATTACCTGATCGAAAAGGCTCCACGCGACTGGAGCCTGTATGAGGGTCGTGCAGACCTTTATATTCAAATGGGTAAATATGCCCGTGCCATGGCGGATATCAATAAACTGTTTATCGAGACGCAACCCTCCGCCTTCCTGCATGCCCTCCGTGGAAAAGCGAAACTGGGTCAGTATGAAAAGGAAGCCGCCATGATCGATTTCACCAAAGCCATCGAACTGGGCTATGACAGGCAGAAGCTGAAGGAGTTGTTGGTGGAAGAGAAGTAAGAAGTTAGAGAAGTCAGAGAAGTAAGAAGTTAAAGAAGTCAAAGAAGCATGAAATTGTGACTTCTTACTTCTCTGACTTCTTTACTTCTCTGACTTCTTTAACTTCTCTGACTTCTCTATATTATACCAACTTCCTAAACTTCTTCAAGAACGTTTCCGCCTCTTTCATTGTCAGGCAAAGGGGAGGAAGCAAGCGTATGGTGTTGGTGCCGGCGACGCCGGTAAATACCTTCTCTTCAAACAACAGGCGTGAACGTACTTCTTTGATCGATTCTTCAAACTCGATACCGATCATCAATCCCCGTCCGCGCACCTCTTTGATGCCGGGGAACTGCAGTAATTCATCCATCAGGTATTTGCCCACTTTGGCAGCATTCTCAATCAGGTTTTCCTCTTCGAAAATATCCAATACCGAGATAGCTGCCGCACAGGCCAGATGGTTCCCGCCGAAGGTGGTTCCCAGCATGCCATAGACCGGCTTGAACATCGGACTGATCAGTAAACCGCTCACCGGAAATCCATTCCCGATCCCTTTGGCCACCGTAATCAGATCCGGACGAATGCCGGCATATTGATGCGCAAAGAACTTTCCGCAACGGCCATACCCCGACTGTATCTCGTCCAAGATCAGGCAGGCATTGTATTTGGTACATAAAGCACGCAGTTCGCGCATAAACTCATCTGTCGGCAATTGAATACCTCCAACTCCTTGAATCCCTTCAATAATCACCGACGACACGTCGCCCTTCAGTAATTCCTGCTCGACAGCCACACTATCGTTCAACGGCAGATAGGAAACCGCCAGGTCTTCGTTGACCGGAGCGATGATTTTCGGATTATCAGTTACGCGTACAGCCGCCGATGTGCGCCCATGGAAAGCATGTTCAAAGGCTAAGACCCGCTTCTTGCCGTTATGGAAAGAGGCCAGTTTTAGGGCATTTTCATTGGCTTCCGCCCCTGAGTTGATCAGAAAGAGCGAATAATCATCGTATCCGCTTGCCTTGCCTAATTTATCGGCTAAGGTCTGTTGCAGGCTGTTAATCACTGAATTGGAATAGAATCCCAATTTATTCACCTGATCTGTAATGGCCTTCACATACGCCGGATGGCTATGCCCCACGGAGATCACCGCATGGCCTCCATACAAATCAAGATATTCAGTCCCTTCCGAGTCCCAGACCTTACAGCCCAGCCCCCGGACAATTTCTATATTAAATAATGGGTATACGTCGAACAGTTGCATTTTAATTATGAATTATGAATTATGAATTATGCTTAAAATCCCGAGGGTTTTAAGTGCAACCCTACCTTTTCTTCTAATCCGAACAGGAGGTTCATGTTGTGAACGGCTTGTCCGCTGGCGCCTTTCAGTAGGTTGTCTATCATGGAGATAATCAATAATTTGTCGTCATGTTTTTCCAGATGGATCAGGCATTTGTTGGTGTTCACCACCTGTTTCATATCCGGATTCTTATCGGTAATGAAGGTAAACGAGTGATCGTCGTAGTACTCTTCATAAATGCGACGAAGTTCTTCCAGGCTTACTTTGCAATCGATATAGGTCGTAGCAAAGATTCCGCGGGAGAAGTTGCCGCGCACCGGAATGAAGTTGATCTTGCTTTGGAAGCTGTTCTGCAACTGGCGCAGGCTCTGATCGATCTCATGCAGGTGTTGATGTGCAAAAGGTTTGTAGATAGAGATATTATCATTGCGCCAGCTGAAATGAGAGGTCGAGGTGGGTTTCACTCCCGCTCCCGTCGATCCGGTAATGGCATTGACATGCAATTCCGAATTCAGCATCAGGTGCTTGGCCAAAGGCAACACGGCTAACTGAATACAGGTCGCAAAGCATCCCGGATTAGCCACATATTGGGATTTGCAGATCGCACGTCGGTTCAGTTCCGGCAAGCCATAGATAAACGGATTGTCTTCCGCTTTCAGGCGATAATCCATGCTCAGGTCGATCACCTTCACACGCTCAGGCAACACGTGGCTCTCCATGAATTTCCGGGAATCGCCATGTGCGGAACAGAGGAACAACAGGTCTACCTCATGGAATGGCAGTTCGCTGGTAAACACCATATCGGTCTCGCCAAACAAACCACTGTGTACTTCGGTGATTTTGTTCCCCGCATTACTGGTACTATGGACAAATACAATCTCTGCATCGGGGTGATTGATCAATAAACGAATCAATTCACCGGCCGTATAACCGGCTCCTCCGATGATCCCAACTTTAATCATTGCTCGTCTTTGTTTACATTATAATATATCTTCATCTGGTTACCCAAAATCCGGGTAAAGCCTTTTACATCATCGGCCGTCCAGGCTTTCTGCTCTTCGCCGTAGACACCGAAATCGCTCTTCATCAGATCGTGATCGCTCTCCACGCCCACCAGCGTGTAGGTATACGGACGCAGGGTGATAATCACACGACCCGTTACGTTGCGCTGTGAGTTTTCCAGGAAGGCCTCCATATCGCGCATCACCGGTTCCAGATACTGTGCCTCATGCAGGAACATACCATACCAGGTGCCCAACTGCTCTTTCCAGTATTGTTGCCATTTGGTCAATGTATGCTTTTCGAGCATCTTATGCGCGTTGATGATCAATAGCGGACCGGCAGCTTCGAAGCCTACGCGTCCTTTGATACCGATGATGGTGTCGCCCACGTGCATATCGCGGCCGATCGCCCAGCGGCTACCCAATTCTTCCACCTTGCGGATCGCGTCTACCTTGCTATCGAACATTTCACCGTTCACCCCAACGATCTCTCCTTTCACGAAGTCAATGAAGATGTCCTCTTCCACCTCGTCTTCTGCTTCCAGTTGGGAAGGATAGGCCGTATCGGGCAATGTCTGGTTGGAATGCAAAGTTTCTTTGCCTCCTACACTGGTTCCCCACAAGCCTTTGTTGATAGAGTATTCCATCTTCACAAAGTCGGCCTCGTAGCCATGCTCCTTCAAATAGTTGATTTCGTATTCACGGCTGAGGTTCATATCGCGGGTCGGCGTGATGATCTCGATGCCATGAGCCAATACTTCGAAGGTGAGGTCGAAGCGCACCTGGTCGTTGCCCGCTCCGGTGCTACCGTGGGCTACCGCCTCGGCGCCGATTTCCTTGGCGTAGTTGATCGTGGCCAATGCCTGGAATATGCGTTCGGAACTAACGGAAATAGGGTAGGTGCCATTGCGAAGCACATTCCCGTAGACCATATATTTGATACTCTTTTCGTAATATTCTTCTTCGATATTGATGGTCACGTGTTTAACCGCCCCCAGTTGGTAGGCACGTTCTTCGATCGCGCGACACTCTTCTTCGGTAAAACCGCCTGTGTTGGCCAGCGCTGTATACACATCATAGCCTTTGTCTTTCGACAGATACATGGCACAGAAGGAGGTATCCAAACCACCACTGAATGCCAAAACAACTTTTTTTCTTTCCATGTTTATTAGAGCCCCTTCCGGCCTCTCCAAAAGGGAGGGGGAAGATAGCAATTTTTTTAATTAGTTATTATTTCGTATCATTTTTCTTTATTGCTGCCCTCTCGGATTGCCTGAGCGAGCCTCCCGTTGTGCCCGGTGCGGGTCTTGCGGGTCGAACAGCATAGCCGTGCAGATGCAATACTTACGTCCGGTGCGTACCAATACATCATGGTTCACACACCCTTCACATCCGCGCCAGAAGGCTTCGTCGTCGGTCAGTTCGGCAAAGGTGACCGGCGCATAACCCAATTCGGTATTCATCTTCATCACCGCGCCGCCTGAGGTCAGACTGAAGAGCTTCGCCCTTGGCCAGCGTAGGCGAGCCAGCGTAAACGAGGCCTCTTTGATGCGCTTGGCGACCCCTTTATGACGGTATTTATCCACGACGATCAATCCCGAGGTGGCCACATATTGTTTGTTGCCCCAGGACTCGATATAGGTGAATCCTACAAATTCATCACCTGCCAAAGCAATAATGGCTTTGCCTTCTCTCATTTTCTGCGCTACATAATCGTGTGTGCGCTTCGCAATACCGGTACCACGTACGGCAGCCGCCGCTTCAATGGTGTCCAGGATGGTATCGACGTACACTTCGTGCGAAGCGTCCGCCACCATGACTTCTATGTCCAAATCTTTTTCCACCGTAGTCTCAATCATTATCTACGTATCCTTTAAGTGCTGTTATAATCTCTGTCCGGCTGACGCCTTCGCGGGGAATGATCAATATCGTATCGTCGCCCGCAATGGTGGCTAATATCTCCCGGGGCGTATGCTGGTCGATGTCGGAGGCGATGCCCATCGCATAACCCGGACGCGTCTTGACTACAGCCAGGTTGCCCGAAAACTCAATATTCGGATGTTTTTCGGTCTCCCGTATCGGCGCCATAAAAGCGGCGTAGTTGGGCAAACGATACACATAGTTCCCCTCGCTATCGGCCAGCTTCACGATGTTCAACTGCCGAATGTCTCGCGACAGGGTAGCCTGCGTTGTGGTAACCCCCAACGTTTCCAAGCGGTTAAGCAACTCTTCCTGGCTGCCTATGTTTTCCGCTTGCACCAAACTGCGTATTGTCTCTAATCGTTCTTTTTTAGTGATCATATTGCATATTTATGCAAATAAGCCGCAAATGTACGGCTAATATTTGAATAAATATACATTTATGCCAAGGAATAGATGTTTAAGGAATGTTAAATTGCTGTTTTCTCCCGTGATGCCTCAACTTATTGCCAACAACTTTTGTTTCTTATGTAGAGATACATAATAATAACTAATAAAAGTGAGCAATGAAAAAGTACGAATGTAATGTGTGCGGATATGTATATGATCCGGCAGAAGGCGACCCCTCAGCAGGGATAGCGCCGGGAACCCCGTTTGAACAACTACCGGAAGATTGGACTTGTCCGCCTTGTGGTGTAGGTAAAGAGGAGTTTTCTCCGATTGATTAAGAAGCTTCAGAAAAACAAAGTAGCTTCTAAGAAGACAAAAAAAGCCGATGGATCATCTCCATCGGCTTTTTAAGTATATCAATTGTTTTTTATTCTGTGTCGATTGCTTTCCAGGTAAAAGCGGCTACAGCAGCACCCAACAACGGGGCAACAATGAAGAGCCAAAGCTGAGAAAGGGCAACACCACCTTCAAACAAAGCCGGGCCGATGCTACGTGCCGGGTTTACGGACGTTCCCGTAATAGGAATACAAACGATGTGAATCAACACTAGGGTAAGACCGATAGCCAATCCGGCGAATTTGTTGTTAGCTCCTTTGGAGGTCACGCCAAGAATCACCAGTACAAAGATAAAGGTGAACACCGCCTCGGCGATGAATGCCTGAAGCATCGCTCCGTCTGTAAAGCTGTTTGAACCGGTTGCCGTTGGGCCATTATGTGCACCGGTTGATACCAAAGCGAACAAGATAGCGGAACCAAGGATCGCGCCGATCACCTGGAAGATCATATACATTCCGGCATCTTTCCCCGACATCCGGTTGGAAAGCCATACGCCTAACGTCACTGCCGGATTGATATGACAACCCGATACCTTACCAATGGAATAGGCCATCGCTACAATACTAAGACCAAAAGCCAGGGCTACCCCCAGTGTTCCAACGCCTGCACCAACAGCTCCCGCTGCATTACCGGCAAAAACGGCACTACCACAACCCATCAGAACCAATACCATTGTTCCGATCATTTCTGCAATATACTTCTTCATGTTTTCTATAATTAATTAAACATTCGTATTAAAAACAGCGGAAATATACAAATAGTTCTCTGTTTAAGCGGATATAATGTAGATTTTTTTTGAGGAAGAACTCCCCAAGAGGACTCGTTTGGATACAAAAAAAGCCGCTTCTAAAGCGGCTTTTCCTGTATCCCGGGAGGGGCTCGAACCCTCGACCCATTGATTAAGAGTCAATTGCTCTACCAACTGAGCTACCGAGACATGGGCAATTATTGTCATTGCGGGTGCAAAGATAGGGTTTTAATTAGTACAGACAAATATTTTTATTTTTTTTCTTCGTCTGAAGAGCACCTTTTTTTAATCGAATTCGAAAACTTCAGAAGGTGTCGTCCGTTTGAGTGCCGTCAGATTGACATCTTTTCCTACGCGGATACCTTCTTGGAACAGGCGGATATCGATGGTTTTATAGGCCAGTTCGGGGTGGTTGTTGTCCTTGCTCAGGTGACACAGCCAGATGTCTTTCAGGTCGGGGGTATAATGTGTTGCCAGAAATTCGGCCGCCTCCCGGTTGCTTAAATGACCGGTTGGGCTGGCTACCCGTTCTTTCAGGAAAGCGGGATAGGAGCCGAAGCGAAGCATTTCCTCGTCGTAATTGGCTTCGATGATCAGGTGGTTCGCCATCGACATATATCTGCTCACCGTTTCGGTGATATGTCCAACATCGGTCGCGAAGGTGAAGCGGTGGTTGTCGTATTCGATATGGTAGCCCACATTGTCGGTGCTATCGTGAGGTACTTCGAAAGAGGTCACCTTAAAATCGCGGATAAAAAAAGGAACCTCCTTTTCAATGATCCGGCGCGATCCGTAAAGCGTCTCTTCGACATAACGGCTTTTGTCGATACCGTTATGCACCCCTTCGGTGGTATACACAGGGATATTGTATTTCTCTCCCAGGCAACCCACCGTTTTGATATGATCCGCATGGTCGTGGGTGATCAACACCGCCAAAATCTGTCCGAAATCTATATCGAGATCTTTTAATACCTTCTTGATGGTGCGAATGCCTATCCCGGCATCGATCAGTATCCCATACTGAGCGTTTCCCAGGTAATAGCAGTTGCCACTGCTTCCACTCGCCAAACTAACAAATTTTAGTTTCATTTTTCTCTATTATCTTACAGGCGGATGATCCGGGATGGTTATCTCGCCTATTAGTGAACAATTCATGTATTCTTTTACCTCTTCCGGGCTCATGTCATGCCCAAAAAGGAACATCAGCTTGGTGACAGCGCTTTCCGTCGTGCTGTCGTAGCCACTGATAACGCCGGCTTCCAATAGTTTGTGTCCGGTCTCATACCGATGCATCTCCACCGTACCGGCTATACACTGGCTTACGTTGACAATCAGGATGTCTCTTTTTACCGCGTCTTTCAGCATATCCAGAAACCATTCCTGGCAGGGCGCGTTTCCGCTTCCATAGGTCTCCATGACAACGCCTTTCAGGCCGGGGATAGTCAAAATGCTTTCGACCACCAGCGGCGATATGCCGGGGAAAAGTTTCAGGATGGCAATATTCGTATCGAGTAAATAGTGAGGCTTCAATGGCTTGCGTAAAACAGGGTGGTAGACCTGCGGCAGATCATATTTAATATGTATGCCGGCATGTGCCAATGCCGGATAATTATAGGAACGGAACGCGTTGAAATTGTCGGCACTGACTTTGCAGGTACGATTTCCGCGCAATAGGTTGTTTTCAAAGAAGACGCATACTTCCGGAACGAGGGGCATGCCGTTTTCTTTAGCCGCGGCCATCTCAATGGCTGTAATCAGGTTTTCTTTTCCATCGGTGCGAAGCATACCAATGGGCAGCTGAGAACCGGTCAGAATCACCGGCTTATTCAGGTTCTCAAGCATAAAGCTCAAGGCGGAAGCGGTGTACGACATGGTGTCTGTCCCATGCAATATCACGAAACCGTCATAACTGAGGTAGTTGTCTGTAATAATTCCGACCAGTTTCTTCCAACATTCGGGTCCCATCTCCGAAGAGTCGATAGGTGGATCAAATTGGATACTGGAAACCGTATGACCTAATTTCTTCAACTCCGGCATATTGTCCTTGAGATGTTGAAAATTGAAAGGCTCCAGTACCCCGGTCTCCGGGTTTTCCATCATGCCGATGGTACCGCCGGTGTAAATGAGCAAAATGGATGCTTTTTCGTTTAGATTGTTTTCCTGAATAGTCATAGCGCGCAAAGTTAATTATTTTATTCATCCCCCTTTAGTATAGGGACGCTTATATGGAATTTCACAGCAATCAGCCGGGCTGCTAATACACTGGCGGCCGTGACCACCTGGGTGACCACCGGTGTGACGTGCAGCCGGTGACAAATGTAATAGATTATCCCGCCCAAAACGCAGGTAAGGGCATAAATATCTTTCCGAAAGATAAGCGGTACCTCATTGATCAGGATATCGCGAATCATACCTCCGAAGGATCCGGTAATGGTGCCCATAACGATAGCCACCCAGAAGGGGTGTCCCAATGCCAGGGTGCGGTCGATTCCGGCAACCACAAAAAGCCCTAACCCAATGGCGTCGAATATGAAAAAGGTATTGTTGAGTTTGATCACATATTTACGAAACGCCAAGACAAACAGCAAGGCCAGCGCGGACACAATCAGGTAAGAGGCGTCTTCGAGCCAGAAGAGCGTTTTGTTGAGCATGATATCGCGGATCGTACCCCCTCCGATAGCTGTCACAACCCCAACGACGTATGCGCCAAACCAATCAAATTGTTTGGCGGAGGCCAGCCGAATACCACTAATGGCAAAAGCAAACGTCCCGGCATAGTTGCAAAAGGTGATAAAATCTATCATTTTGTTTTTTTGGCAAAGATAGTGAAAGTTGAAAGCAGAGCCAAACTTGTTTGAGCTTTGCTGAGACGCATCCTATCTTATGGAAAGATAGTGAAAGTTGAAAGCAGAGCCAAACTTGTTTGAGCTTTGCTGAGACGCATCCTATCTTATGGAAAGATAGTGAAAGTTGAAAGCAGAG
>NZ_JARXWF010000024.1 GCF_029892605.1 Parabacteroides sp. PM6-13 | reverse complement strand
ACGGGTGGTCCCGCCCCTTGCCGCTAGGGCGCTCCCCGACCGATGAGTATTGATTTATTAAAAAAAGATGCTGACACAGTTTCTCGGACACGCCCTACATAGCACCGCTACGCGGCGCTGTTGATTGCGCAATTCATTACCCCGCGCTTCCGCACGGGGCTGTATACATATCGCCGCCAGGCGGCGTTTGCGCGCCCTCTATCCAATTCCTTTCTCCTTTCTCCTTTACATTCCCTCCCATTTGATTCCCAGCAGCCTGAGGCAACTGGCTACAGAGCGGAGCAATCTATGATTGCTATTTGTTATTCCCCCCCTCCTCACTCTCCACTCCCCATTAATCACTAATCATTAATCACTCCTTTCTCCTTTCTCCTTTCCCCTTCACATTCTCTCCCATTTGATTCCCAGCAGCCTGAGGCAACTGGCTACAGAGCGGAGCAATCTATGATTGCTATTTGTTATCCCCCCACTCCTCACTCTCCACTCCCCATTAATCACTAATCATTAATCACTCCCTTCTCCTTTCTCCTTTCTCCCTTCTCCTTTCCCCCAATGGCCTCCGAGGGACTACCCGGTATAATCGTCCAAGCACCTGCAATATTGTCCAGCTAAACGCGAGGGGTGCATTATTCTTCACGAAGATGCACGCTTTTACACCTTTATAGACCTTTTCCCGCCTATATTTTTGTGCTTTTATCCATATGTTTGTCAAATGAACTATTATGTTAAAAAAATTAATCTTTCATTTATTAATCCAAAATTCACATGAAGATCATGAAGAGAAAAGAAAGGATGATTTATCTAAAGGATAAATGCTCCAAACTGTTTTTTGTAACCTTATTTTTAGTGGCCGCCACTGCGCTATTCGCCCAGGAAAAGAGTGTTTCCGGTACGGTAATAGACAACACCGGGGAACCGGTTATCGGCGCCAGTATTGTGATCGATGGAACAACGAGGGGTGCTGTCACGGATATGGATGGCCATTTCACGCTTTCCGGTGTACCCGAAAAGGCTACGCTGAAAGTGAGCTATATCGGCTATGTACCCCAAACCATTTCGGTAGCCGGGAAGACAGTGTTCAACATCACCCTGAAGGAAGACAGCCAGACATTGGACGAGGTGGTGGTGATCGGTTACGGTTCCGTAAAGAAGAGTAACCTGACCTCCGCCGTATCCAAGATGGACTCCAAAGGGATTGAGAACCGTCCGTTGGCACGTGCCGAAACGGCCTTACAGGGTCAGTTGGCGGGTGTAACCGTACGTACAACTACCGGTGAGCCGGGTGCCGATATGCAGATCCGCGTGCGTGGTGCTGCTTCGGTAAATGCCAGCTCGGATCCGTTGTATGTGGTCGACGGTGTGCCGATGAACACCTTGAGCAGTATCAACCCCGCCGATATCGCCTCTATCGAAGTATTGAAAGATGCTGCCTCAGCAGCTATCTACGGTTCGCGTGGATCAAACGGGGTGGTGATCGTATCGACCAAAAAAGGGAAGAGCGGCAAGCCGACGATCTCGTTCAACGCCAGCTATGGTGTGCAGACACTGGAAAAGAAACTCGATGTATTGAGTGCCGTTGAATGGATGGAATTCCGTACCAAATGGAATGACCATTCATATCTTGCCGAAGGTAAGAAAAAAGGAGTGGATGTGAGCATCAAAGATTCAAATGCTGAACGTATGAGAAAACTGGGACTGACTGCTCCCAACTACAACTTCTACAATGATGATCGTTGGTTCCAATATATGAGCGATGAGACGAGAGCATCGCATACCTATGAACAGACAGGCGAAGGATTATCCCTGTTAGACTGGCAAGATGAGTTCTATCGCGACGCAGCCGTTCAGGAATACGGTCTGAGTATCTCAGGAGGCACAGAGAACACCAACTACCTCTTCTCGGGAGGCTACCTGAATCAGGAAGGTATTGCAACGGGGACCAATTATGAGCGTTTCGCTTTCCGTACCAATATCGAATCAAAGATCAACAAATATTTCACCGCCGGTATGTCATTGGCTCCGACCTACATACGCAGAGACGGCGCAGGCAGAGCGAACGGTAAAGACAGCCAGGCCCACCAAGTGTTGACCGCCACGCCGGTATCTAATCCGGGCGTAGGTTATATGGTCAACGTAGAACCTAACATACTTTACCCTTGGGCGGGATCTACTGCCAGCCCGACATACATTATGAATACCAACATCCGTCACGACGAGATGGTACGCATAATCGGTAACGCATTCCTGCGTATCACCCCGCTGGAAGGGCTGCGTGTTGAACTATCAGCATCTGCCAACTACTATGACTTAGACGGTTCAACCTATTCTTTCTCGAGCGCCACTTCTAACTGGGCACAAGGCGAAGGAGCCAACTCATCGGGTGCGCATAATACGGAAAGAACCTGGAGCACACTGATTCAGGCAGTAGCCAACTACGACAAAACCTTCGGCAAGCACACGGTGGGCGCTATGCTCGGTGCTTCTCAAGAGCAAGGAAATATCGGGTTCTCTACCAACCAGTCGTTCAACAAACCGTTCCCCAACGATGCTATCGTGTACTCGTTTGACGGATCAAAAGTAGCCGCTAAGGATAATACGGTAACACAAAAAACAGAAAGCCGTCTGGCTTCGGCGTTCGGACGTTTGAGCTATAACTTCGACGAACGTTATATGATCTCCGGTAGTTTGCGTTATGACGGTGGTTCCGTATTCGGTGCAAACAACAAATGGGGGTTATTCCCGGCTGTATCCGGAGGTTGGATGATCTCGAACGAACCTTTCTTCAAAAACATGGAAGTCAGCTGGCTGAACACCTTAAAGCTGAGAGCCAGCTACGGGGTAACCGGTAACAACTCAATCAGCAACACAGCGGCTTATCCTTCATTGGCAGCGGTTATCTATGGAGGATCTCCCGGATACAACGCCAACTCATTGGGTAATGCTGACCTGGGATGGGAAAAGACACATAGTACAGACGTAGCTCTTGACTTCGGTCTGTTCAACAACCGCGTTCAGCTGTCGTTAGACTGGTACACTAAAAACACCAGAGACCTGCTCTATCAGGTGCCTTCTATGGGAGCATCGGGCTTCACCACGGTTTGGGACAACCTGGGAGACATCCACAACGAAGGGTTTGAAGTGGAATTGAATACGGTAAATATGAATGGCGCGTTTAAGTGGAACACCTCTTTCAATGTTTCTTACAACAAAAACGAAGTGATCTCATTAGGCGTTGACGATACCCCGATCTATTCCGGTTTCCAGGGTAGTAACTATTCTAACGTATTAACCGTAGGCAAAGCCATCAACACATTCTATATGTATGATGCCGAAGGCGTGTGGATGAACCAGAAAGAGATCGACGACTACAGCGCTGCTCACGGTGGCAAGCCCGTTACTTTCGAAGGAAAAACGATCAAACCGGGTGATATCCGCTACCGCGACGTAAACAACGACGGTGTATACGACAAAGACAACGACCGCGACTTCCTGGGCAGTCCTACGCCTAAGATGACCTATGGTATGACCAATACATTCTCTTACAAAGGATTTGACATGTCTATCTTATTGACAGCACAGACAGGTGGTAAGATCTTTGGTGTGTTCGGTCGCGCCAACGACCGTCCGAGCATGGGTGCCAAGAGCAACGTAATGGGGCATTGGAGAGAAAGCTGGTGGTCGGAAGACGAACCGGGTAACGGTAAAGTGCCTTACATCTTGAGTACGACAACCGGTACAACCCTCGACTCACGCTGGTTATATTCTTCAGACTACCTGCGCATCAAGAACCTGACAATCGGTTACAAACTACCGATCAATCCGCAGGTGATCTCCTACGCCAGAGTTTATCTCTCGATCGAAAACTTAGCGAAGTTCGATAGCTACTACGGTGGTTATTCTCCGGAAGCAGCCAATACGGCATCCAGCTCATCACCCGGTGGACAAAGCGCATTAGGACTTGACTACGGTTCCTATCCGCTGCCGCGTATCTTCACTGTTGGGGTAAATATCAATTTCTAACTAAACAATGTATTATATTATGAAATCAATACGAATCAATTTAAGAAATATCTTAGCAGCCGGCATACTCCTGTTTACTGCTACCTCTTGCGAGGATTTCCTCAGCACGCCGCCGGCCAACCTGCTCAGCTCGGAAGGATTCTACCAGACTCCTTCACAATCGGAACAAGGAGTGATCGGTATCTATGGCAATCTCAGATACCTCGCGGATGAAGAATATCTCCAGCTCTCGGAATGTCGTTCGGACAATGTTTGGGCTGCGCCGATTACCGATGGTCTCAGAGAGTATAGCGAAATCTCTACCTTCAGAGCCGGACAAGACCTTATTACCTGCAACAATGCCTGGAACCATTGGTATAAGGTGATCTACGATGCCAATGTTGCTTTGGTAAAGATCGAAGGGTGCGATTTTGCTAATGCAACAATGAAAGATCAATTCTTGGGCGAAGCATACTTCCTGAGAGGTTGGGCTTACTTTGAACTGGTACGCCTGTTCGGTAATATCCCCATCATCGACTCACCGATGTCCCCCAACGAAGTAAAAGAGACACCGCAGTCGACGGCAAAAGAGGTATATGACAAGATCATCATTCCCGACCTGACCACAGCGAAAGCAAAACTACCGACAAGCGATAAACTGATTAGCAGCACCGGCGGTTCGATTGCGAAAAGCGGTCGCGCCGATAAAATGGCAGCATCAGCGATGTTGGCACGCGTCTATATGACCAAAGCGGGCTTCCCGATCAACGACAATGCATCACTCGCCCTGGCTGAAGCAGAACTGAAATCGGTGATCGATTACTCGGAAAGCAATGGAAACAAATACTGGGCACCGAATATCGACGAATGGCGCAAACAATGGATGCCTTCCAGCGACTATTACAACAAATATTCGATCTTTGCTATTCAGTATCGCGCAGGTGGAACAGGAAATACGGCTATATTCAACTTTAGCCCAGCTCTCCCTCCATCATATACCACGTTGAGAATCTTTGGGAACAGCATTTGGGTAGAAAAAACCCTGATGTATGAATTCGACAGAGAATACAATGTGGACGGAGTGATGCAGAAAGACCTGCGCGGACATGACCATTCCATCCTGATCGGATTCGAGGAAGAGCCGAACTGGGTTCCTTATTCCAACGCAACCGAAGAGATGACATTAGCCGATGGCAGCAAAGTAGACGTACTGGTACGCACGATGTTCTATAAATACCTGCCTACAAAAAGAAAATTGGCGGAACTGGGGATTGCAGAAGTGGAAGGCGATATGAAAGACTACAACGACTGGCCTGTGAACTACCCGGTGCTTCGCTACGAAGATATCCTGTTGATGTATGCTGAGATTTTGGCTACTAAAGATGTTGCCGGTGCTATGAAGATCGTGAACCGTATCCGTGAAAGAGCCGGATGCGCGCCAGAAACAGCCTCTTCATCAGCCGAAGCCCTGGCATTCGTGAAACGCGAACGTCGCGTGGAATTGATGGGTGAAGGCGTGCGTTGGTTCGACCTGATACGCTATGGCGAATGGCAAACAGCCATCGTGGATAAATTCAACCGCTACAACAATCAGGAAGGAACCGATGTGAATAATGTGAAAAACGGACGTTACCTCTATCCGATTCCTATGAATCAGATCAATGTAAACCCGGGTCTTTACACGCAGAACGAAGGTTACTAAACCGAATCATCATAAAGGGCGCCCCACAAGGCGCCCTTTTTTTGTCTTATCACAGAAAAAATAGATATCTTTGACACACCTTTCCGGGTATAAAAACAAATGAACAATGAAATATCTTGTTAGAATATTAGCTGTATGCGGATGCTTATGTCTTTCCTCCCAGGCATTTTCGCAAATAAAAAACAAATGGATTCCGCTGTTTGGTGAACATCTTTCTGAGGCGCACTATGATCCTGAAGCCTGGTATGAGGCGAATGGCGTACTCACGGCGACCAAAGACAAAGTCATATGGACAGCGATTGAATATGAGAACTTCGAGATCGACTTGAACTTCAAAAACGACCGAGGCACGAACAGCGGTGTGGTGGTCTATTGCACGGATACCACCAACTGGATCCCCAACTCTGTCGAGGTACAGATAGCCGACGACCACTACGCACAATGGGCAGATGCGAAACCTTTTGAGCGGTGCGGTGCTATCTATGGACATCTGGGACCGCATACCGAGAAGGTGGTTAAAAAGCCGGGGGTATGGAACCACCTCCGTATCCGTTGTTCAGGACAGCATATTACCGTGGTGTTGAATGGCAAAAAAATAACCAATATGAATATGGCTCAGTGGACATCAGGAACAGAAAACCCCGACGGTTCGGAAATACCCTCCTGGCTGCCTACCCCACTAGCCGACAAACCGACAAAAGGCTATATCGGCCTGCAAGGCAAACACGGAGCTGCCTCTATCTCTTTCAAAAACATCAAAATCAGAAGCACCGACCAAGCGGGGTTCCCGCCTCCTCCGGTAGTAGAAGAGGCTGTAGAAGAGACACCTCTGGAGATACAACCCATGCAGGTACAAGATTAAACTATAAGGCATCGACCGCCTCACGCTGCTGGTCAAAAAAGAGGATTCGCTCCCGCTCTCCAATGCCCGAGATTAGTGTAGAGTAACGCTTCAGGGACTTAATCCAATGATTTACCTGGGCAAAGGCATTCGCATCTTCCGACATCATCATATAGAAGATAAAAGAGGAAAGCATGCTGGCATGCCGCTCGGGAGAAGAGATATAGGCATACGAGATATCGATGTGAGCGTCTGAAATATATAATTCGAACTTATTCCCCGTTTCTTCATATCTTCCTCTTGAAGCCAGACTCTCCAGATCGTTTAAGAAACGATACAACTCCTTCTTCAACCCGACAATGTCCTCATCGGTTATCAAACGTATACTCTTCGCATATTTTATGTCGTCTACCAATGTCTTTACGATATTGCGATCCCAGATATAATAGGTTTCCGTTATTTCCTTCAACAAACACTCCAAATCGTTCCGACAATCAATGAGCTCATTCGGCTCCACAATCCTGTCATACGGAGTAGATGTAAGCGAATTATCCGCATGATGGGCATATTTCAATAGCATAAACCGCGACAACAAGCGATAGGGAAAGAAAAGTGTAAAAGGAATGCCCGATAAAGCCATGGCAAACTCAGAATAGGAATCTTCCATAAGTGTCTCCAGATAAGCTATCGCATCATGTATGATAGGGGATTTTTTATCCACATTCAAATAGGATTTCGGCAAACGCATCAACAACTTATTACACGAATCATTCTCGCCTTGAACAATGATTTCATCCAGCGAAATATTTAGTTTTAAGGCCAAAATAGAGGTCTCACGAAGCGTAAAAGGCACCTCTCCCCGCAATCGCCGATAGGCGGTTTCTTTTTCCATACACAAAGTGGTAGCCACAAAATCTGCTAAGACAGTCTTCTTGGGAATCTTCTTCTCCAAAGCGCTTGAGAACGCCTTATTCATATCACAATCATTCATTATAGTAAGCGTTATGGTTCAACAAAAAAAACGTATTTCCATTCACTAAAGTTTATCCAACAGAGAGAATCATGTCGGATTCAGACAAGTCCATCGTTTCATAGAAAGTGTTCATGACAAATATAGACATAAAAAATGACTTTTAAAAATATTATTGGCATGATTTGCACGAAATATTCCACTAATTTTGTCATAACTATATTTACTTATTCGACTTAACAACTATGACTATGAACAGATTGCAATTTTTACTTATATACCTATAGCGATTATCAAATAACAATAAAAAATAACTTTAAAAAAACTTTACCTATGTTGACTCACGAAATTGGAAGTAACGCGGGAGATGTGTACACTCTTTTATCACAAAAAGGGCGACTCTCGATCAGGAAAATAGGCGAATTGACCTATAAACAGGAATCGGTCATTTTTCTTTCATTAGGTTGGCTATTGAGAGAAAACAAGATTAAAATTACGGAACAAAATGGAGAACTGGTATCAGAGATTTCATACACCACAAGTGATATGTATTATTAAGTATTAATTTACCGATGGCAGTTTTAATTTAGGTTTTTTAATAGGCATACCAAAAGACGAAGGGTGATCCTGGGAAGGAGCACCCTTTGTCGCATTATCATGTCTTCTCTCTTCTTTATTGCGGGGAGACGAATACCTTCGTTCCGGTATTCTTATGGATATCTGAGGCTTGGGTGATGATCACCTCTTTCACTCCGGCATCGATGGCCTGATAGGCATTCTCCAGTTTGGGAATCATGCCTCCCTGGATGATACCCTCAGCCACATATTTCCGGAAAGTATCCTGATCAATTTCAGGGATCACGCTATCGTCATTTTCCGCATCCAATAACACCCCTTTCTTTTCAAAGCAAAACATAAGCGTCACCTCAAAATGTTTGGCCAACGCCTTGGCGGCTTCTCCGGCTATCGTATCGGCATTGGTATTGAGCATATGCCCTTGTTTGTCATGGGTCAATGGAGCCAATACCGGCACAATGCCCTGTCGGATCAACGAGGCCAATAGGTCGGCATTCACCTCTTTCACATCACCAACAAAGCCATAGTCGACCTCTTTCACCGGCCGCTTCTCCGAGCGCATCAGGTTCATGTCCGCACCGGTCATTCCTAACGCGTTCACATCCAACGCCTGCAAACCGGCTACTATATTCTTGTTCACCAAGCCACCATACACCATCGTAACCACCTGCAGGGTTTCCAAATCGGTAATCCGGCGACCGTCTACCATCCGGCTTTCAATACCCAAACGCGCAGCCATAGCCGTAGCCGAACGGCCACCTCCATGCACCAATACCTTATATCCGGGAATGGAGGCAAAATCGTGCAACAACTGATTCAGCGTATCCGCCTCCTCCACAATCTTCCCTCCTACCTTAACCAACGTCAGTTTCTCTTTCATTTTTTCTCCACTATATTTTTCTCCGCAAAAATACGAAAGAAATGAATTTATCACTACATTTGCCGCACATCATTCGCGGTAGTAGCTCAGTTGGTAGAGCATCAGCTTCCCAAGCTGAGGGTCACGAGTTCGAATCTCGCCTACCGCTCATGTGAAGATCAGGCAGTTGCATAGTTTATGTGATTGCTTTTTTTATTAAAGGAACTTATATTTGTATTTTTATTTATTGTATATGAAACGAGCCTTTAAACCTGTTTCGCCAGAGGCGATGACATTAATTGCGAGTTCCATACGATCGAACTATAAACAATAAAAATGACGTATGAAAAAGATTATAAATCCGTGGGAAGGGCGGGAAGGCTATATGTGTTTTGGTTGTGCGCCACATAATCCGCAGGGGTTACAAATGGACTTTTATGAAGATGGCGACGACGTAGTGGGTATTTGGGAACCGCAGAAATGGTATCAGGGGTGGATTAATACACTTCATGGAGGTATTGTAGCAACGTTGATGGACGAAGTCGGAGGCTGGGTGGTTGCCCGCAAATTGCAAACAACGGGTGTTACCTCGAAGATGGAAGTTCGATATCTGAAACCCATATCCACAGAAGAGCCCAAGCTTGTTATCCGTGCAAGGATTAAAGAACAAAAACGCAACCTGGTCTATATCACTTCCGAGATATATAATTCAAACAACGAAGTTTGTTCTCAAAGTGAAATGCTTTACTTTGTGGCTTCTCCCGAAAAAGCAAGAACGGAAATGAACTTTTGCGGTTGCAGGACAGAGGATGAATAACAGCCGTTTTGCTCATGATCGTTTTTGTGATCATGAGCAAAACAGATGAAATCACTCCCACTCCGGTGGATCCTGGTTTTTCAGGTGCTTCACAAAGAAATCGTGCATTTTGCGCAATTCAAAACTACCTCCTAAGCTATGTCCTTTACCGGGCAGGTAAAGCTGTTCGAAGTTTTTATTGGCTTTCATCAAAGCACTGACTACTTGCAGGGTAGAGGTCGGATCGACATTATCATCCAATTCGCCGTTGATAAGAAGCAGTTTTCCTTTTAATAGATGAGCATTATCGACATTCGAAGACTCGCTATAGGACTTATCGATCGGATAGCCCATCCATTGCTCGTTCCACCATATCTTATCCATCCGGTTATCATGACAGCCGCAGAAGGCAACCGCCACCTTATAGAAATCATTGTGGAAAAGCAACGCTGCCATAGCATTCTGCCCACCAGCCGACCAGCCATATATACCCACCTTAGATATATCCATATAGGGATATTTCTCAGCAGCCGCCTTGATCCATAACTTACGATCCGGGAAGCCGGCGTCTTTCAGGTTCTTCCAGGATACATCATGGAAGGCTTTAGAACGGTTATAAGTTCCCATTCCATCGATCGACACCACAATAAAACCCAATTCGGCCAATTTGGAAATCAAATGGTATGTAGGCGAAAAATCCTTATTCACATGTGAATCATGCGGTCCGGCATAGATCATTTCAATCACCGGATAACGCTTATTCGGATCAAAATGGCTGGGGCGAATAATATTCCCCCATATATCAGTTTTCCCATCCCGCCCTTTGGCATGAAACACCTCCGGCATGGTCCAGCCTTTGGCTATCAAATCATCGATATCGGCCTTTTCCAATTCCATTGCCGTATCGGCTGTATCGGTCTTTTTCAACACATGAACCGCAGGCAGATCCGGACGTGAGTAGGAATCAACAAAATAGGCATAGTCATCCGAAAAGAGAGCGCGATGGTTTCCATTTTCTTTTGTCAGATCGGCAAAGCCGGTACCATCGAGCTTGATGCGGCAATAATGAAGGTTATAAGGGTCTTCATTCGGATTAAAACCGGAAGCAGTGAAATAGACTATTCCCTGCTCTTCATCCACTTTCAACACATCTCTGAGCACCCATTCGCCTTGGGTGATCTGCCGGATCACACGACCCGTATTACCGTCAAGCATATACAGGTGGCGCCATCCGTCACGTTCTGAGACCCATAACGTTTGTTGTCCGTCGTTCAGGTAATACTTATAAAGCGTATTGTAATAGATAAACGTTTCCGATTGCTCATCGACCACGTGATGAATCTTCCCATCTTTCGCACTCACTTCACCCACAATATAACGCTGATGTCCTCTTTGGTTAAAATCAAAGGTAAAGCCTCTCCCGTCTGCACGCCATCCGGTCAACCGGAGAGAATACTGGTTTTCAAACAAATCGGTATCCAATGGCATCTGCACTTTATTCTCAATATCGAACATAACCGGTAGCCTCACCGCTAACAGATCGCCCGGCTTAGCATAATTGCGCCATCGGAGCTCGGGTTGCAACTGTTGCTCCGGAGCCGACTCGATCAATGGAATCCGGCGCGTCTCCGTATCTCTCACCTTAAGTGTGATCAATCGCTTAGAATCCGGCGACCAGAGCAATTGCGAACTATAATAATGATTCATGGTACCGTCCATGGTCAAGGCAAACTCCTCTTTATTGAACGTACGCTTTATATATACATTATGATCGCGGATATAGGCTTCCCATAGATTGTCGGGCGACACCACCGTGTTTCCGGGACGGGTTGGCGCACCATACTCCCTTCGCGGACGATTTTCTTCCGTTGTGTTGTTGTCGTTCGTGCGGATCAAGCGATTCTGACGAATCATATATTTCCAACCGGCTCCTCCGGCCATAAAGGTCATCTCCTCTTTAGTGGGAAACTCCACTTGGGTCAGAGGCAGCTTTTCCGGGGTTACTTTCCCTTCGATCTCCTTACTCAACAAGGAGGCCAGTTTGTCGTGGGAGAAAGCATAGTTTTTTTGTCGTTTGTCGGCATCGACCATATAGTAGAAATCCCCTCCTCTTTCATGGTTCACATACCAGAAAGTATGCGTGCCGCTAATCCATTGAGGCCGTATGGAGGCAGCGTAAACATATTTATTCAGGTTCAGTATCGTATCGGAACGCTCATAATCCGTTTTTGTAACCTGTGCTGACGCAACGATGGAGAGCCATAGAAAAGATAGCCATAAAATCTTCTTCATAATTGTATTATTGTTTAGAAATGCAATAATACAATTCTTTTGCCTTCCCTGTTTCAGGGGAAAGGCTAAAAAAACACAAAACAGGGCGTAATCAGATAAAAAAGGACATATAAAAAGCCGCTCCCTATAAAGAGAACGGCTTAAGAGGGGTGAAAGACGGGATTCGAACCCGCGACCCTTGGAACCACAATCCAATGCTCTAACCAGCTGAGCTACAATCACCATATTTGTCTATCCAAAAGACACTTCTTTTTAAGACGGTGCAAAGATAGAACTTATTTATTAAATCGCAAGAGATTTAACCATAAATTTCTTTTTTTCCAGCCAAAAGCGTATTACGCATAAGCGAAATAATCGTCATCGGCCCTACCCCACCTGGTACCGGCGTAATATAGGAACACTTAGGTGCTACCTCATCAAACTTCACATCACCGGTCAGTTTGAATCCGCTCTTCGTCAGCGTGCTGGGCACACGCGTCGTGCCAACATCCACCACAACGACACCCTCTTTCACCATATCCCCTTTCAGGAATTCGGGAACGCCTAATGCCGCGATAATAATATCAGCGCTCTGGCACATTTCTTTCAGGTTTTTGCTACGGCTATGGCATACCGTTACCGTACAATCGCCCGGATAAGCTTTTTGCATCATCAAGGTCGCCATCGGTTTACCGACGATATTGCTACGTCCCAATACCACACAATGCTTGCCCTGCGTCTCTATTTCATAGCGACGGAGAAGTTCCAAAATACCGGCCGGCGTAGCTGAAAGGAAACAGGGAAGACCAATCGACATACGACCCACATTGATCGGATGGAACCCATCCACATCCTTACGATAATCAATGGCTTCAATCACTTTTTGTTCCGATATATGCTTCGGCAAAGGGAGCTGCACAATAAATCCATCCACATCCGGATCATTATTCAATGCTTCCACCTGGTTCAACAACTCCTCCTCCGTTACATCGTCCTCGTAACGAATCAGAGAAGATTTGAATCCGATCTCTTCACACGTGCGAACCTTACTGGCCACATACGTTTCACTGCCGCCATCATGTCCTACCAGAATAGCTGCCAGGTGAGGTATTTTAGCACCTTCCGCTTTGATGCGAGCCACCTCTTCGGCCATTTCCTGCTTCATCTGAGCAGAGACCGCCTTACCGTCTAAAAGCTTATACATAGAATCTATATCATTGAAAGTTATCGTCTCTTCATCTTAGGCATATTCTTCATGCCCGGTTTCATCTGCGTCATCATACGCATCATCTTACGTGTTTCATCAAACTGCTTGATCAGTTTGTTGACCTCCTGCACCGTTGTTCCGCTCCCATTGGCAATACGCTGACGGCGCGAACCGTTCAACACCGCCGGGTTCGTGCGTTCCTCCGGAGTCATCGAATAGATAATTGCTTCAATTGTTTTAAACGCATTATCATCGATATCAATATCCTTCATCGCTTTGCCAACACCAGGAATCATCGAAGCTAACTCTTTTAGGTTACCCATCTTCTTGATCTGTTGGATCTGACCGATAAAATCGTTGAAGTCGAATTGGTTTTTCGCAATCTTCTTCTGCAAGCGGCGAGCCTCTTCTTCGTCATACTGTTCCTGCGCACGTTCTACCAAAGAGACAATATCACCCATACCCAAGATACGGTCAGCCATACGTGAGGGATGGAACACATCCAGCGCGTCCATCTTTTCACCCGTTCCGACAAACTTGATCGGTTTATTAACAACCGTACGTATAGAAAGCGCAGCACCACCACGGGTGTCACCATCCAATTTGGTCAGTACAACCCCGTCAAAGTCCAGACGTTCATTAAATTCTTTGGCGGTATTAACAGCATCCTGCCCTGTCATGGAGTCGACAACAAACAGCGTCTCATTCGGTTGAATAGCCTTCTTGATGGCTTCAATCTCATTCATCATCTGCTCATCGATAGCCAGACGACCTGCCGTATCGACAATCACCAGGTCATTGCCTTTGGTTTTTGCCTCTTTAATCGCGTTCAGCGCGATCTGAACCGGATTCTTATTCTCTATTTCGGAATAAACAGGTACCCCGATCTGCTCGCCCAAAACATGCAACTGTTCGATAGCCGCGGGGCGATATACGTCGGCAGCCACCAAAAGAGGTTTCTTCCCACGTTTTGTTTTCAGCATGTTTGCCAATTTGCCGGTAAAGGTAGTCTTACCCGATCCCTGCAAACCGGACATCAGGATAATCGCCGGGCTCCCGTCCAGATTCACATCCACCGTATCTCCACCCATCAAGGCAGCCAGTTCATCATGCACAATCTTGACCATCAACTGACTGGGCTTCACTGCCGTCAATACATTCTGTCCTAATGCTTTCTCCTTTACCGTATCTGTAAATTGCTTGGCAACTTTATAGTTCACGTCAGCATCCAACAACGCCCGACGCACATCCTTCAGGGTTTCCGCAACGTTAATCTCCGTAATTTTGCCTTCCCCCTTCAACAGCTTAAACGACCTATCTAACCGTTCGCTTAAATTCTCAAACATACTATCTATTTTTGTTGATTATCCATATTTTATTGAGCGGCAAAGGTAAGAAAAATATCCGGAACGATCATATAGTCCCCCCTACACAAACAACAGAAGCTAAAAAAAGAGTTCTTTTTAAGAAATGGCATTTTAGAGGCGTACCACCTCCTCTGTACGCGCACTCTCGAAGGAGGCCTGGATGATGCGGATAACCTGCAATACCTCTTCCGCATCGGTCAGGGGTTTTCGGTTATCGGTTATCGAGCGATGGATATCATCGTAGAAGGCCATGTAGTTGCCTGGAAGTGTTTCTACTTTTCCCCGGTAATGCAGGCCCGACACTGTGGTATTGAGGGTTCCCCAGGCGGCTTCCGCCTCTTTGCCCCAGGCTGCCCCGGTCGGGATAGCGCCTTGCTTCAGACATTCTTCCTGTGGATCCAAACCATGTTTCACATAAGATCCTTCCGTTCCATGCAGATAATAACGCGGTGTCTCCTCGCGCATCAGGTAGCCGGCGCGAAGCAATACTTTTAGCTGCGGATAGATCAGTTTGATGAAATAATAATCATCCACCTCACTCCCATCGCGCAAGCGGTCGATATCGGCATACACAGCTTGCGGCATTCCGAAGAGTTGAACCGCCTGGTCAATCATATGCGAGCCCAGGTTGTAGGTGATCCCCACCTGCTGATTGGCCTTTTCTTTCCATGTCCCTGTTTGAATGAAATTACGATAGCGCTGAAAGGCCGACTGAAACTCTACAACACGCCCCAACACGCCTGATTCCAGGATCTGCTTCACCGTCAGGAAATCACAATCCCAGCGCCGGTTCTGATAAACGGCCAAGAGCAATCCCCTCTCCCGCGCCAGCTTTACCAGCTCTTCCCCCTGATTTACATCGAACACAAAAGGTTTCTCCACCACAACATGTTTGCCGGCCAACAACGCCTGCTTCACATAATCATAATGGGTCGTGTCCGGAGTGTTCACCACCACCAATTGGATCTCCGGGATAGCCAATAAGGCTTCAAACGAGCGCACAATCTTAACATGGGGATAACGCGTACGCGCCAGGTCCTTACTGCGTTCAACAATCGTATGCAGTTCGAATCCCGGATGAACATCAAGGAACGGAGCATGGAAAACAGAGCCCGACATGCCGTATGAGGCTAAGCCGGTAATGATCTTTTGCATGGTGTCAGGTAGCTAAGAATACTAAATAGAAGTTTTTAATTCTTCTGAAAATATTTCATAAAAAACAAGATCTGATAATCGATCGAGTTGTTCCAGTAAGGACCATAATGCACGCCCGGACGAACAAGATAGTCGTGGTCGATCTTATTCTCCAATAACTTCGCATGGAAGTTGTTATTGACTTCGAAGAAAAAGTCACCGTAGCCGCAATCGACAATCAATGCCAGGTCGCCATTCTTTATCTTATCGATCTGGTTGATCACCGTATGACTGTCCCATAGTTCGCGATTTTCTTCGAGGCTTCCCAGTTGTTTATCCATCTCCCAGTTCTCAGGGAAAGGACGAATATCAACTCCTCCACTGCTGCTTCCGGCGGCGCCAAACGTTTCCGTATGCCGGAAAGCAATCCAAAGCGCACCATGTCCACCCATGCTAAGGCCGGTAATGGCTCGCCCCTCTTTGGCAGGTAGCGTCGGATAATGCGTGTCTATGTATTCGATTAATTCCTTGGAAACAAAGGTTTCATAGCGGGAAGAAGGATCCTTCGGGCTGTCCCAGTACCAGCTATTATGCCCATCCGGACATACAAAAAGTAGTCCGTCGCGCTCGGCTATGTCCGGCAGATTGGGTTTGATGCCGAGCCACATATTGGCATTGCCGCCATATCCATGCAAGAGATAGACCGTCCGAAGCGGTTTCTCACTTTTCTCCGGCGCGACAATGACCACCGGGATCTCTTTATTCATTGATTTACTGAACACTTGAACGGTTTCAACCGTAGCTGCCTCTGTAACGATCGAGAAGAGCAGACTGATAATAATTAGATGTAGTGATTTCATACTCATTTGATTTACTGCACGAATATAATGAAAAGATCATATTCCGACAAACAAAGGAGTAAAAGCAGGCATTAATTATATCCGCCGCCAAGCACTTTATAGAGATGGACAACGGCCAGTTGCTCTGCCAACAACGCATCGTTGAGTCCCAATTGAGCATCTAATAATCCACGCTGTGCGTCAAGCAAATCGATGTAATTGATGATGCCATTGATATATTGCAATTGAGCTAAACGCATATATTCATTTGCCGCATCCTGCAAATTTTCTCTCGACGCACGGATCTCTTTCACCTTACGGATCGTAACCAGTGCGTCGTTCACCTCGGCAAAAGCGACCAATACCTCTTTTTGGTATTGATAGACCTCCTGTTCATAACGAGCCTGGGCTGCCTTCAGTGCCGCCCGGTTCTTACCCATAGCAAAGAGTGGCTGCAACAGATCACCGGCAATAAACCAAGCCGGGCTCTTCAACAGGTTGGCCAGTTCATCGCTTTCCAGTCCCAGATTGCCGGTCAGGCTGATCCGTGGAAACAGATTGGTATAGGCAACCCCTACACGTGCGTGGGCCGCTCGTAGTTTTTGTTCGGCGGCACGCATATCAGGCCTACGCTCCAACAAAGAAGAGGGAAGCCCGGCAGGCAACATATCCGGAAGAGTTTCAAGCCCGTCGGCCGAATGGCGAGGTATCTCAAAAGAATATTCTCCCAACAAAAGGGCAATATCGTTTTCTTTGATGCGTATATCGCGCTCCAGGGTGGGGATCAGGGTTTCCGAACGGGCTAACTCCACCTGCGCCTGGTTGTAAACAGTCTGCGAGGTCAATCCTCCTTCATAACGCAGTTTCGCCAGACGAACGCCTTGCTCACGGGCGGCTCTCGTTTGCTTCACGATAGAGAGTTCCTTGTCTAAGGCCATCAACTCATAATAACTGGAAGCCACCTCGGCAATCAATGACATTTGCAAAGCACGTTGTGCCTCTACGGTTTGCATATAAGCGGCGACATCGGCCTCATGCGCCCAGCGCAAGCGCCCCCAGAAATCCAACTCCCAGGCAACCGTCAATTTGCCGGAAAACTCCGGATCGGGCTTAGGGTTGTCGCCGCCATAATTCAACCGCTCTTTCTGCGCGTTCAACCTCGCTCCTATTTCCGGGAAACGGCTGGCAAACGAGATACGCTTGCTCTCCGCCATCTCTTTCACACGGGCCGCAGCAATCAACATATCCTTATTATTCTGCAAAGCTCTTTCAATCAGATTCTGCAACACCGGATCTGCATAAAGGGCTTTCCAATGAATAGAGGCGACCGACGAGCTATCGGCTTCAGCATCCAGTGTTTCGGGCAGATTCAATGCCGGCCGCGCATACTCCTTGCCAACCTTACAGGAGGTGGCAAATAAGATCAACAGGGCGGCAAGACTTATATATCTATACATTCTGTTCATTCTCTATTACATGTTTACGTTGACGAGCGGATAACTTTCCTTTCAGTTTATAGATCATCACAAAAAAGAAGGGTACCATAACGATTCCGACCGTAATAGCCACCAGCATACCAAAGAACACACCGGTGCCGATGCTATGGCGAGAGGCCGAGCCCGGTCCACTGGCCAATACCAACGGAAGCATACCCAGAATAAAAGCAAGCGAAGTCATCAGGATCGGGCGGAAACGCATTTGAGCCGCATGCACAGCCGCCTTGACCACCTCTACCCCATTATCGACCTGCACCTTGGCATATTCAACAATCAGAATGGCATTCTTTGCAGCCAGCCCGATCAGAGTAACCAAGCCGATCTGGAAATAGACATCGTTCTCCAAACCGGTGATCCATACCCCCAGGTAGGCACCCAAGGCAGCAAACGGCATAGAGAGCAATACGGCGATCGGCACGATCCAACTTTCATACTGAGCAGCCAGGAAAAGAAATACAAACAAAAACACCAAAGCCAGGACAAAACCCGTCTGGCCTCCAGCCTTCTTCTCCTGATAAGAGAGCCCACTCCATTCGATGCCAATATCATCGGGCAGACGATCGCGGGCAATGCGCTCCATCGCTTCCATCGCATCTCCCGTGCTATAGCCCTGAGCCGCCACCGCATTGATCGAAGCGGTGTTGTACATATTAAACCGTTTGATCGTTCCCGGGCCGGTGGTATATTGCGTAGTACCCAAAGCGGTCAAAGGCACCATAGCCCCATTGGAGGCACGCACAAAGAAAAGCCCCAGGTTCTCTTTGGAGGCACGGTAGGGTGCTTCCGCCTGTATATACACACGGTATATGCGGTTCAACATATTGAAGTCGTTCACATAAACCGATCCCAGATAGGCTTTCATCGTAGAGAAAATATCCGATAGAGGAATGCCTAATGCCTTCGCGCGGTCGCGATCCACATCAAAATAGAGCTGAGGAATCTCCGACTGCATACCAGAGGATATGCTATGCAATTCGGGCGCTAACTCCGCGTAATAAAGAAAAGTATCACGGGCAGCCAGTAGGTTGTCCATCGTTGCGTTACCGCGGGCCTCCAACTGCATCTCCAGACCGCCACTCTCACCCAAGCCGGGAATAACCGGAGGACGATTCAGGTAAAACTTTACTTCGGGATAATAGTAGAACTCTTTCCGGACAGCATCCATCACCTGCTCCACCTTCATACCAGCCGATTTGCGTTCTTCCCAGGGTTTCAGAATCACAGTCAGCATAGCTCTGCCCTGTGATGTACCGACCCGCGAACTGCTTCCTGTCACGTTTTGCACATAATCAACCGCTTCCTGTGCCATCAGAAACGCAACGGCACGATCGGTAACAACGCGGGTTCGCTCCAGCGTAGCTCCTTCAGGCATTTCCAGTTCAACGGTGAAAAAGCCCTGGTCTTCTTCGGGGATAAAGCTGGTGGGCAGGATCCGGTTCAGGACAAATATAAAGACAAGCACCAATCCAAAGCCTGCCATCACGCGACGCGGATGAGCTATTGTTTTTTGCAGTATCTGTGTGTACTTACCGTTGCCGACGGAAAGCCATTGATTGATCTTGCGGAAAACATAAGGCTTCCGCTCTTTCGCCGGACGCAACAGGATCGCACACATAGCCGGGCTTAAGGTCAGGGCAACAACCGTTGAGAGCAAAACGGAAACGACAATAGTAATAGAGAACTGACGATAAAGCATTCCGGTGATCCCACCCAGAAAACTAACCGGAATAAACACAGCCGCCAATACCATGGAGGTGGCAATCAATGCGCCTGCCAACTCCTTCATCGCCTTATGCGTGGCTTCCCGGGGAGAAAGTTTTTCAACCTCCATCAAGCGTTCTACATTCTCAACCACCACAATCGCATCATCCACCACAATACCGATTGCCAGAATCAATCCCAATAAGGTCAGCATATTGAGCGAAAAGCCCATAATCAGCATAAAACCGAATGTTCCGATCAAGGAGATGGGCACGGCAATAGTCGGAATAAGAGCTGCCCGCCAGTTTTGCAAAGAGAGAAACACCACCAAAATCACCAAAAGAAGGGCTTCAAACAGGGTCTTATACACCTCATGAATCGATTGAGAGATGTAAGTGGTCATATCGAAAGGGAAGTTATATTCCAACCCCTCCGGGAAATTCTGACTCAGCTCTGCCATCGCCTCCCTTACATTCCGGGCTACCTCCATTGCATTGGCACCGGGCAACATATAGATGCTGAGAATAGCGGCGTTCTGCCCATTGATACCACTCTCCGTCGAATAGGAAGAGGCTTCCAGGGAGACACGCGCCACATCGCGCAAGCGCACGATGCTGCCATCACTATTCGCACGAACCACGATATCTTCAAACTCTTGCACCGTCGACAAACGACCCGGAGCGGTTATAGGCAAGGTAATATCAACGTCCAACACAGGCTGCTTCCCCAATTCACCGGCTGCCGACTCCCGGTTCTGGTCCTGCAAGGCATTTTGAAGATCTTTCACCGTCAGCCCCATATTGGCCAAACGATCGGGATAAACCCATATCTGCATCCCGTAATAACGGCTACCCACATTCGACACACGGCCAACGCCAGGGATACGCCGCAATACATCTAATACATTGATTGTTGCAAAATTACTCAGGTAAATTTCATCGAACTTCGGATCATCCGACATCAACGTCAATGTCATCAGCTGGCTGGGAGCCTGCTTCTCAACAGAGATACCGTTTTGTATTACTTCCGCCGGCAAACGGTTCTCTGCCAATTTTACACGGTTTTGTATCTCTACGGCTGCCAGGTCTGGATCAGTCGAAACATCGAAGATAACGTTGATATTCAATCCTCCGGCATTCGAACTGCTGCTTTGCATATAAAGCATGCCCGGCGTTCCGTTCAATTCCTGCTCGATCGGCGTAGCAACTGCCTGCGAGACAGTCAACGCGCTTGCACCCGAATAAGAGGCGCTGATACGAACAACCGGAGGAGTGATCTGCGGATATTGCTCAATCGGAAGCAATACCAATCCGAGAATCCCCACGATAACAATCAACAAAGAAAGCACCGTAGAAAAGACCGGACGGTCTATGAAGAATCCCGGTTTCATAACGCATCCTCCTCCTTCAGCAGTTCAATCGCTTCGGGATCATTCGCCGGAATAGCTCGCACCTGTATGCCCGGAACCAGCTTATGGTATCCTTCAATAACGACCTGCTCACGCTCACCCAAGCCACGTTCCACAACAACATTGTTTCCTAATTCCGGTCCGATCTGAACAAAACGTTTTTCTGCCACGCCATCGCGGCGCACAATATACAAAAAGGCACCGCCACTCTCAATGGAAAGTGCTTTCCGGGGAACAACAATCGAGCGTTCGCGTACATCCAGCAACAGCTTCACCCGGGTGAACTGACCGGGCAACAGACGTTGGTTCGGATTGGGAAGTTCGGCACGCACGCCAAAGGTACCGGTCTCCGGATCGACCAGGGGATCGGCAAAGTCAACAATTCCTTTTATCGGGTATTCGCTATTATCGGCTAAGGTAATGGTCACCGTAGGCTGCCAGGAGCGGGTGGTATCTTGCTCGCCAAAACGGATATTCCGTCGTTCCGCACTCAAATAGTCCAGGGCGGTCATCTTAAAATCAACCAAGACCGTATCGCTTTTCACAACAGCAGCCAATTTGGAGTTAACCCCAGGCCCTACCAATGCCCCTATATCGACATAACGCTCGCTTATATAGCCCGATAAAGGAGAACGAACCGTAGTATAACTCAATTCCAATTCCGCCTGATCCAGGTCGGCCCGGCTCATGGCAATGTTGGCCTCCGCATTTTCTAAGGCCGCGATAGCATTATCCAAATCCAACTGACTGGCAGCATGCTGTTCATATAAGGGTCGTAACCGCTCCACATCCCGGCGAGCCTTCGAGGCTTGTGCTTCATCTTTCTTAAGCTGTGCTTTCGCCTTTTCCACGCGTGCTCTGTAGGGAGCCGAATTGATTAAAAACAAAGGAGCGTTTTGGGTGACCCGCTTGCCCTCTTCAAAGAGCATCTGTTCCAGATAACCTTCGACCCGTGCATGTATTTCAACATAACTCGCCGCACGGATACGGCCTACATATTCTCCATAAATCTGCACATCCTCTTTAGCCGGTTGATCTACAATTACGATGGGTAACTGAGGAGTCTCTTTCTTTTTGCAGCCAACCAACAACAGGGCAAAGAGCAGAAACGTGATATGCCCCTTATTAATTCCATGTATTACCATTCTCTATACCTATTAATCTAACCTATTAACAAAAACGTAAAAGAGTTTATCTCATTATATCAATTAAGGATTCTTATAACTATAACAAGTAAAATTGACAATAAGTTATTTTTTAAACCAAAAAAAGAGCCTGTTCAATTAAGAACAAGCTCTTTTCAGATTAAATCGGCAGCTACCTACTCTCCCACCTTGTGAGCAGTACCATC
>NZ_JARXWF010000023.1 GCF_029892605.1 Parabacteroides sp. PM6-13 | reverse complement strand
TAGCAAATAAGAGAGTCGAAAATAAAACAGACTGAACACAAGGATTTTACAATCTGAACGATGTGATTCTTCGATTTTAGTCGGTTAGTAGTGATAAAAAAGCAACTATTTTGAGCCGCAAATATACAATACCTATTTTATATATAGGCATCATTCAAACGTTTATCGACCAATAAAAATCATTCAGTTGTAAATAAAAGAAGAGCCCACCGCATGTAAGCACATCTGTCCTGTATGGAAGAGCGCACAACTTTTTATAAAAAAAGCCTATCTTTGTAAGGAATAAGATAGTCATCGTAACACAAGTAAAATGATATCGAACAAGAGATAACCGGCTCGATTAGCGGGAAGTAAAAAGAGAAGAATGAGGAAATACTGGGACATTCTGAAGAAATACAAGGTCGGACTATTGCTTAGCCCCTTTCTTGTTTTGACAGGGGTTGTGAGCGAAACGATCCAGCCCTATTTCATGTCTCAGATCGTCGACCGGGGCGTGATGCAAAACGATCTTTCGGTAATCACCCGGACCGGTACGCTGATGGTGATCGTTTCCCTGATCGGCTTATGCGCCAGTATCATCAATATCTATGTCTCTTCCCGCACCTCCATCGGATTCGGAACCGATCTGCGCAGCAAACTATTCCATAAAATCCAGCAACTGGCTTTCCCCGATATCGACTATTTCAGCTCGGCCTCGCTGATTACGCGCCTGACCAACGATGTGACCCGCATCCAGCAAGTCATTATGATGTCGATGCGCATCATGCTTCGCGCGCCGATGATGCTGGTGATGGCGATCTTTTTCATTATCCATATCAACAAAGAGTTGGCACTTATCCTGACCGCCTCTATCCCGCTATTGGCCGTCAGTGTATTCTTTATATTAAAGAAAGGCTTTCCTTTCTTCCTGATCGTACAACAGAAAATCGATGCGTTGAACGGTGTTGTCCGGGAGAATCTGATCAATATACGGGTGGTCAAATCGTTTGTCCGGGAAGAATTTGAAACCAAAAAGTTCACCCGCAGTAGCGAAGAGTTGCGGGATATTGTGATCCGTGCTTCGAATATCATCGTGTCGCTATTTCCTGCCATGCAACTGATACTCAACCTATCGGTATTAGCCATCCTTTGGTTTGGAGGCATTAAGGTGATGAATAGCCAACTGCAGGTGGGCGAACTCATCTCTTTTGTCAACTACCTGATGCAGGTGTTGATGTCGCTGATGATGCTCTCGATGGTGATTATGACCTACGCACGTGCATCGGCCTCGTCGGATCGCATTGTGGAGGTACTCGACAAAAAGCCTTCGCTTGCCGACACACCCGAAGGAACAACAAACCGTCACCGGATCACGGAAGGCAAGGTGGCTTTCGATCATGTCAGTTTCCGGTATAGCGGCGGAGAAACGGATGTGCTTCGCGACATCAACTTCGAGATAGAGCCGGGAGAGACCATTGCCGTGGTCGGCATGACCGGCTCGGGGAAAAGCTCACTGTTACAACTGATCCCCCGTCTGTATGACGCCACGGAAGGCAGTATCCGGATTGACGACCGGGATGTGAAAGACTACTCCCTCGACGAACTGCACCGGAAGATAGGTGTGGTATTACAGAAGAACGAGCTTTTCTCGGGAACGATCATGGAAAATCTCCGTTGGGGCAACCCCGAAGCGACCGAAAGAGAGGTGGAAGAGGCGGCGCGTGCTGCCGAAGCACACGATTTTATCCGTTCTTTCCCGGAAGGATACAACACCCAACTGGGAAGAGGCGGCGTCAATGTGTCGGGCGGACAAAAGCAACGCCTCTGCATAGCCCGTGCCCTTTTGCGCAAACCGAAGGTATTGATCCTGGACGATAGCACCAGCGCTGTCGACAGCGAAACAGAACTAAAAATACGCACCAACCTGGTTACCTACCTGCGGGAAACGACATTGTTTGTGATCACACAACGTATTCATACCATGCAGTCGGCCGACCGGGTGATCGTATTGGAAGATGGCGAAATCGATGCCATCGGCCGACCGGAGGAGCTTATGGAGCAATCGACCATCTACCGGGAGATCTATCACTCACAACAATTGACAAATTAGGCAAATGGCAGATAAGAAGAGACATATGACCGAGGAAAAGCCGAAGGAGAGCAAGAAAACGCTTCGCCGGATGGTCACCTATCTGCGTGCCGACCGGAAGAGGCTCGTCGGGATTGCCCTATTGATTGTTGTCGAAGCCGTCTGCAGCCTGATGGGTTCCTATATGCTGAGACCTATCATTAATAAGTATATTATTCCTGCTGATATACCCGGACTCATCCGGGCGCTCATTTTCCTGGGAGGCATCTACCTCGCGGGAGTGGTGGCCATGTGGGTGCAATATCGGTTGCTCAACGCGATCGGACAACAAACCGTCACCCGCATCCGCGCCGATCTGTTCCACAAGATGGAGCGCTTGCCACTCAACTATTTCGACACCCACCAGCATGGCGACCTGATGAGCCGCTACACCAACGATATCGATCGTATCAGCGATGCCCTGACCGATAGCCTGGCGGATATCATGACCAGTGTATTGATGTTGACAGGGATCGTGACGATGATGCTCTACATCAGCCCACTGCTGACGCTGGTTGCGTTCATCACCATTCCATTTATGATTCTCTTCGCCCGCTACATCGTGAAGAAAAGCCGCAAATACTTCAAGGCACAACAGGATGCCCTGGGGGATATCAACGGATATACGGAAGAGATGATCAGCGGACAAAAGGTTATTAAGCTCTTCAGCCATGAGAAACGGGTGGAGGCCGACTTCGAAAAGCTCAACCAGGATCTCAACGCCAAGTCGCAAAAGGCACAGTTCTATTCGGGGTTGATGATGCCGGTGATGCAAAACCTCAGCACCCTCAATTTCGTTATTATCACCATTGCCGGTGGGCTGTTGGCGCTCTTCCGGGGATTCGACATCGGCGGCCTGGCGGCTTTCCTGCAATATTCCCGTCAGTTCGGACGGCCTATCAACCAGCTGGCCAGCCTCTACAACAGCATACAAGCAGCCTTGGCCGGAGCTGAACGTATCTTCCAGGTGATCGACGAGGCGCCCGAACCGGCAGACGCGCCGGAGGCTGTCGCCCTGACGGAGGTGAAAGGCGATGTCCGCATGCAAGATGTTGTTTTCGGCTATGAACCCGAACAGACCGTACTCAAAGGGATCTCCCTGCATGCTGCGCCCGGCTGTAAGATCGCGCTGGTCGGAGCAACCGGCGCGGGCAAGACCACCATTATGAACCTCCTACCCCGTTTCTACGATATCTTTTCCGGAGAGATCACCATCGATGGTCACCCGATCAGGCAAATCAAACGGGAAGAGCTGCGCAAATCGATGGCGATTGTATTACAAGACACCCATCTGTTTACCGGCACCGTGCGGGAGAATATCCGTTTCGGACGCCTGGAAGCAAGCGACGAAGAGGTAGTACAAGCAGCTAAATTAACTGCTGCCCACTCCTTTATCCGCCGCCTGCCGCGCGGCTATGACACCATGCTCGAGAACGACGGAGCCAACCTGAGCCAGGGGCAACGTCAGTTGCTCAACATTGCCCGGGCAGCTGTGGCCGATCCCTCGATCCTTCTGCTCGACGAAGCTACCAGCAATATCGATACCCGCAGCGAACTACTGATACAAAAGGGGCTGGATCAATTGATGGAAGGGCGCACCAGCCTGATCATCGCACACCGCCTGTCGACTGTCCGCAACGCACATCTGATCATGGTGCTCGAAAACGGAGAGATCATCGAACGGGGCAACCATGAACAACTGATGGAGCAAAAAGGGAAATACTATTCTCTTTACAACGAGCAGTTCAAGTAAAACACTTTCACGCTTATTTCTTTCATATACTACTAAAAAGCAACCATTCACATCCGTTTTCTTGATAATTGAAAGAAAAAGAAAGAAAAAACTGACAATTTCTTTGCGAGTATTGATTATTGTTCTACATTTGCATCGTCAAAAGAAAACGATAGACATACATGACAACAAACGTATTGCATATTATTCTCGTGGTCGTCCTTCTAGTCATTAGCAGGTAAGTGAGAAAGGTATGCATATAGTTATGTAAGTCATAAATGATAGTTGTAGGCCTTTCTCCGTAGAGAAGGGTCTTTTTTATTTTAATGAAACGAAAACAAACAACGGCAGGATGAAAATAAAATTGCGCAGTTCACAAAGCACAGAAGGCCGCCGAATGGCCGGCGCACGCGCCCTATGGCGGGCCAACGGAATGAAAGAAGAACAGTTTGGCAAACCGATTATCGCCATCGTCAACTCATTCACGCAATTTGTACCAGGGCATGTGCATCTGCACGAGATCGGACAACGGGTGAAGGCGGCCATCGAAGCGCAGGGCTGCTTTGCGGCGGAATTCAATACGATCGCTATCGACGATGGCATTGCCATGGGGCATGATGGTATGCTCTATTCGTTGCCTTCCCGGGATATTATCGCGGACAGCGTGGAATATATGGTCAATGCCCATAAAGCGGACGCAATGGTATGTATCAGCAACTGCGACAAGATCACGCCGGGTATGCTGATGGCCTCTATGCGATTGAATATCCCAACGGTTTTTGTGTCTGGAGGGCCGATGGAGGCAGGCGAACTGGATGGACGCTACCTGGATCTGATCGATGCGATGATTGAAGCGGCCGACGATTCGATCAGCGACGAACAGGTGGAGAAGGTGGAACGCTCGGCCTGTCCTACCTGCGGAAGCTGTTCCGGCATGTTTACCGCCAACTCCATGAATTGCCTGAATGAGGCGATTGGACTGGCGCTTCCGGGCAATGGAACAATCGTGGCAACACACGCCAACCGGACATCGCTCTTCGACAAAGCCGCCCGGCTGATTGTGGAAAATGCTTACAAATACTACCGCGATGGCGACGAATCGGTGTTGCCCCGCAATATTGCCACCCGCCAGGCATTTCTCAACGCCATGTCGCTCGACATTGCCATGGGCGGATCCACTAATACGGTGCTTCACCTGTTGGCCATTGCGCATGAGGCGGAAGTTGATTTCACCATGCAAGACATCGACCGGCTCTCACGCCAGACACCGGTACTCTGCAAAGTGGCACCAAGCTGCGCGTATCATGTGCAGGATGTGAACCGCGCGGGCGGTATCCTCGGCATATTGGCAGAACTCGATAAAGGCGGACTAATCGACGGATCGGTGAAACGGGTAGACGGACTCACCCTGTCGGAAGCAATCGATCAATACGACCCCCTCTCGCCCAACCAAACCGAAGAGGCTATTAATATATATAAAAGTGCCCCGGCACACCGTTTCAACCTGGTGATGGGATCACAGGAGATGTATTATAAAGAATTAGATACCGACCGAACAGCCGGTTGCATCCGCGACATGGCGCATGCCTACGTCAGAGACGGAGGACTGGCGGTATTGTATGGCAACATTGCTGAAGCGGGCTGCGTCGTGAAAACGGCGGGTGTAGACGAAAGCATCTTCCGCTTCTCCGGCCCGGCAAAGGTGTTCGACTCACAAGAGGCAGCCTGTGAAGGGATCCTGCGGGGCGATGTGGTCTCCGGCGATGTGGTGGTGATCACCTACGAAGGGCCTAAGGGAGGACCGGGCATGCAGGAGATGCTTTATCCCACCTCCTATATCAAGAGCCGCCACCTGGGGAAAGAATGTGCTCTGATCACCGACGGACGCTTCAGCGGAGGCACCTCCGGACTCTCCATCGGGCATATCTCGCCCGAAGCTGCAGCCGGCGGAGCCATCGGACTGGTGAAAGATCATGATATCATTGAGATAAACATACCGGAACGCACGATCAACGTACGTGTAAATACGGAGGAACTAGCCAAACGACGTGCCGCGGAAGAGGCACGCGGGGCAAAAGCCTTCACCCCTCCTACCCGACAACGCGAAATAAGTAAGTCATTGAAAGCCTATGCCTCGATGGTTTCTTCGGCAGATAAGGGAGCGGTACGGCTAATTGAAAGTTGAAAGTTGAAAGTTGAAAATGGAAAATGGAAAATGACAAGAAGGATATGAATTTACAAAAGATAAGCGGGTCGGAGGCTTTACTGAAGACCCTGATAGCAGAAGGGGTAGATACGATATTCGGTTATCCGGGTGGGCAGGCTATTCCGATTTTTGATAGTCTGTATGATTATGAAGAGCAGTTAAAGCTTGTATTGGTGCGGCATGAACAGGGAGCCACCCATGCGGCACAGGGCTATGCCCGCGTATCGGGCAAGGTTGGGGTGACGCTTGTTACATCCGGACCCGGTGCCACCAACACCATCACCGGCATTGCCGACGCGATGATGGATAGCACGCCGATTGTCGTTATCACCGGACAGGTGCCCTCTTCTCTATTGGGAACCGATGCTTTTCAGGAGATCGACGTGATCGGCATCACGCAGCCTATCACCAAATGGGCTTACCAGGTGCGCAAGCCGGAAGAGATTGCCTGGGCTATCTCGCGGGCATTCTATATTGCTTCCACCGGGCGGCCGGGACCGGTTGTGATCGACCTGGCGAAAGATGCGCAGGTAGGCCTGGTAGACTATACCTACGAAAAAGTGAATAACATACGCAGTTACCAACCCTATCCGGATATCGATTTCACACAGATACAGGCGGCTGCCGACTTGATAAACAATGCCAAGAAGCCATTCGCCCTGGTAGGGCAAGGCGTGATTCTGGGGCATGCGGAAGAGGAATTGAAAGCCATGCTGGAGAAAGCGAATATTCCTGCCGGCTTAACCGTATTGGGGCTTTCCGCTTTGCCAAGCGATCATCCGTTGAATAAAGGGATGTTAGGTATGCATGGCAATGTGGGGCCTAACCTGAAAACAATGGAATGTGATGTACTGATCGCTATCGGTATGCGCTTCGACGACCGGGTGACAGGCAATCTGCAGACCTACGCCAAGCAGGCCAAGGTGATCCATTTCGATATCGATAACAGCGAGATCGGGAAAAATGTAGCCGTTGATGTGCCGGTTTGTGGCGATGCTAAAGAGACGCTTGCTGCCATAACCGAACTGCTCGACACGACCACTCACACGGAATGGATCGCTTCGTTCCGCGAGGCGGAAGAAGAAGAGGATCAGAAGGTCATTCAAAAAGAGATTCATCCGACGGAAGGCTACCTGAAAATGGGCGAAGTAATCCGTCGCATATCGGAAGCTACCGGCAACAATGCGGTACTCGTGACTGATGTCGGGCAGAACCAAATGATGGGCGTACGCTACTTCAAATACAACGAAACACGGAGTGTAGTCACTTCAGGCGGCTTAGGCACGATGGGCTTCGGGCTTCCGGCAGCCATCGGTGCGAAGATGGGGGCACCCGACCGCACGGTTTGCCTCTTTATGGGCGACGGCGGACTGCAAATGACCATCCAGGAACTGGGCACCATCATGCAGGAAAACCTGAATATCAAGATGGTGGTACTCAACAATAACTTCCTCGGCATGGTACGCCAGTGGCAGGAACTCTTCTTCAAAGAGCGGTATTCGGGCACAGTGATGGCGAATCCAGACTTCGTTGCCATCGCAAAAGCCTACGGAATAGGCAGCCGGCTGGTGGAGAAACGGGAAGAACTGGATGGGGCGATTGCGGAGATGCTCAATCATGATGGCTCCTACCTATTGGTAGCCAACGTAGAGTCGCACGGCATGGTCTACCCGATGGTACCCGCCGGTGCCAGTATCACTCAGATCCTTTTGGGAGAATAACAGACAGGAACAGACAATTAACGCACAGCAAGATGGAAAAGAAATTATATACGGTTATTATTTTCTCAGAAAATACAGTGGGATTATTGAACCAGATCACCATCATATTTACTCGTCGTCAACTGAATATTGAGACTTTATCTGTATCTCCCTCGGCTATTGAGGGGGTTCATAAGTTTACAATTACTACTTTTGCAACCGAAGACATGATGGACAAAGTGGTAAAGCAGATCGACAAACGGGTGGATATCCTGAAAGCCTATTACAATACGGATGAAGACCTGGTGCATCAGGAGATCGCTCTTTACAAACTGAGTACCGATTTGTTTATCAAGATGCCCGGCGTGGAGACTCTTATCCGCAAATACAATGCCCGGGTACTGGAAATAGACGAAGATATTGTCGTACTGGAGAAAAGCGGCCATTACGCGGAGACGCAGGCACTCTTCAAGGAACTGAGCGAAAAGATCGGTGTATTGCAGTTTATCCGCTCCGGTCGTATCGCCATCACAAAAAGCAAAGTAGAACGGTTAAGCGATATGCTGGCCACGATGGAGAAAAAAGTAGATGAACAAAGTAGGTGAATTTCATTTTGTAACAGAGGAATATCTGTTGGATTTCAGAGGGAGGGTAACGATTCCGATGATCGGGAACTACCTGATCCACGCGGCATCCAACCACGCCTCTACCCGCGGGTTCGGATTCAACGATATGAACGAGAAAAATACCGCCTGGGTATTGTCGCGCCTGGCGATCGAGATATTGACATACCCGCAGCAATCCGAAAAGATTACGGTGTACACCTGGATTGACGAAGTAGGCAAACTGTTTACCAGTCGCTGCTTCGAGCTGCAAAACGAAGCCGGGGATTCGATCGGCTATGCCCGTTCTATCTGGGCAGCGATCGATGTGGAGACACGCCGCCCGACCCTGTTGGATATAGAGGCGCTGGGCGTTTATATTACAGATCGCCCCTGCCCTATTGAAAAACCGGGCAAGATTGCTCCCGTAGAGGGAAAAACGGAAGGCATTCCTTACGAGATTAAATACAGCGATATCGACATCAACGGTCACCTCAACAGCATCAAATACATGGAACACCTGTTGGATCTGTTCGATCTGGCACTTTTCCGTGAGAAAGAGATACGCCGCTTCGAGATTGCTTACCAAGCGGAAGGCAAGTACGGTATGCCACTCACCCTGCACAAAGGAGAACCGGAAAACGGCAAATACGACATGGCGATCTGTCATGAAGGGAAAGCCATTTGCCGGGCGGCAGCGATATGGGAGTAATACACCTCTCCCCCTGCCCCCTCCCCACAAGGGAGGGGGTAAGAGAAAGAGGATAAATAGGCAAATAAGACAGATAAATAAATAATAAACACATCTTTCTCTCTTACCCCCTCCCTTGTGGGGAGGGGGCAGGGGGAGAGGTCTAAATTAAAAGCGAAATGGCAATTATGAATTTTGGCGGGGTTCAGGAGAACGTAGTAACCCGCGAAGAGTTTCCGTTGGAAAAGGCAAGAGAAGTATTAAAAGAGGAAACCATCGCCATCATTGGTTATGGTGTGCAAGGCCCAGGTCAGAGCTTGAACCTGCGTGACAACGGATTCAATGTGATCGTTGGTCAGCGTAAAGGTGGTAAAACATGGGACAAAGCAGTAGCCGACGGTTGGGTACCGGGTGAAACCCTGTTTGAAATAGAAGAGGCATGCGAACGCGCAACTATCATACAATACCTGTTGTCTGACGCGGCACAGATCGAAGTATGGCCACGCATCAAACAATACCTGACACCGGGGAAAGCACTGTATTTCTCTCATGGATTCGGTATCACCTACAAAGAACGTACAAATATTATCCCGCCGGCAGATGTGGATGTGATCCTGGTAGCTCCGAAAGGCTCAGGCACTTCGCTTCGTCGTATGTTCCTCGAAGGACGTGGTTTGAACTCCAGCTACGCTATCTTCCAGGACGCAACCGGCAAGGCATGGGATCGCGTGGTAGCATTGGGTATCGGTGTAGGTTCGGGTTATCTGTTTGAAACTACCTTCCAGAAAGAGGTATATTCAGACCTGACCGGCGAACGCGGCACCCTGATGGGCGCTATCCAGGGTATTCTATTGGCACAATACGAGGTATTACGCGCCAACGGACATACGCCATCCGAAGCATTCAACGAAACAGTAGAAGAATTGACTCAGTCATTGATGCCTCTCTTTGCAGAAAATGGTATGGACTGGATGTATGCCAACTGCTCTACGACCGCTCAACGTGGCGCATTGGACTGGATGGGACCGTTCCACGATGCTTCCAAACCGGTTTTCGAAAAGCTGTACGCTGAAGTAGCCAACGGCAATGAAGCACAACGCTCCATCGATACTAACAGCAAACCTGACTACCGCGAAGGATTAGAAAAAGAGCTGAAAGAACTGCGCGAAAGCGAAATGTGGCAGGCAGGCGCGGTTGTTCGCAAATTGCGTCCGGAGAATAACTAAATTAGTGGTTAGTGATTAGTGATTAGTGGTTAGTGAGATTGATAAATAATTAGTTGCTAAACTAACCACTAATCACTAAACACTAAACACTAATCATTCATTTCATAAACGAACAGCGGATCATCATACAAATAAGACAATTGATAGATCCTTTGATTCTTTTCGTCGACTACAGTCGGTCCCCAATGATCCAGTTTGTATTTGCGGATCGGGTTTCCATGCCAGTCAAACTGCTCTACAAAGATATATCCATCCCCCTCGTTATTCTCTTTGGTCACCTGAATAGGCGTCCGTCCGCTATAGGTTAGATAAATATAATCCGCTGAACAAGAGGCGCCCCAGTAGAAGGTCACATTATCAGGGCCCAAGGTTACGATATCATTAGCCGCAACCACTCCCTCCTTATTGAAATCAACCGTTTTAGCCACACCACTTTCCGTATCATAGAAAAGAATGCGTTTGAAATACTTATAGGCATACACCAGCCGCTTGCCTTCGGGATGCACCAGGAAATCGCCAATATAAGCCGACCAGCTCTTATGTTTTTCACTGAAGGAGATATTATACAACTGCTCTGTCTGCAACGAGTCGCCCTCCATCTTAGCCCGAAAGAAGGCTCTTCCGCGCGGCACAATCTCGGTGTAATAATAGGTATTATCGTCGGCTGCAAACCCATAGATATCACTACGAACCGCTTTCGGCACCTTCTCAAACTCCACACCCACGGATGTCAACTCCCCATCAAAGTTCGCTTTGTAGAGTTCTTTCCGCGACGACTCATACACGTATGACAAGGCATCTTTTTTTCCTGTCGGGAATATGTGTGGAAACAAAAACTCATCTGGTCCGTTTCCTCGTTTACCAAAGCTTGTGATATATTGAAAATCGGGCAAACGGAAAAGCATATACATGCCCGGATTCTCCCCGCCCATATTCAGATTCTGCATCAGGAAGTAGTCGTCTTTGATCAGCATCTCCGGTTCGGAGAGCTTGAAGGGCTCCGTATCCAATACCCTTTGCGAGCCGGTCAATTCAACAACCACCCCAAAATCTTTCTCATCGACTATAACCACCCCCTCTTCCAACGGGAGCCATTCGTTCTTTTCCGCTACAGACTCTGTCAACTCTACAACGTTTTCTATCGACTCATCGCCTGCCGTTTTATTCTTGTTCGACGTGCAACCTATCAACAGGGCAACCACCCAAAGCATACCCACTACGTAAATTTGTTTCATATTTCTTGTTTCTATTTTAATTATCCCGTTTTTGTTGAAGCAATTCAAGCACCAACCCGATCTGACGCACGCGACTTTCTAATAGGCGATAGTTTATCTTATCTGCCGTATCGGTCGTTTTATGATAATCCGGATGCAACCCCGAGGTAAAGAACAATGCTGGAACACCTTTGCGCACAAAATTATAACTGTCGGTCATACTATACAATGAAGAGATGCCTTCGGTATTATTCAATGAATAATCGATAAAGCAGTTGTCGTAAAGACTATCGGCTTGCAACAACACATCATGCAATGGCGGGAAACGATCCGATCCCAGGCAATAGATATAATTCTCCTTTGCCTCATGCTCCGTATCGACCCGGGAGATCATATCCAGATTCAGGTTGCAGAACACATTCTCCGCCTTGAAATCCGGATGATTGACATGCCATTTAGAGCCAACCAGCCCCTCCTCTTCCGCTGCAAAAGCCAGAAACAAAAGCGTATAGGGCAAATCATCCCTCCCGGCAAAGGCTTCGGCCAGTTCCAACATACCGGCTACGCCGGAGGCATTATCGTCCGCTCCCGGATAATAATGCGCGCCATTCTTTCCCAGATGATCGTAATGAGCGGATACAACAATCATTTTCTCGCTCTTCCCGGGAAGCAGACCGATCACATTGGCCGTTATGATCTCCTTGCGCACCCTTTCGAACTTGATTTTCACTGGAACAATAGGTACCTCCGTTATCTTTTTCGCTTTGATATACTGCTCCAGCTTTTTCTGCGACATTCCCATCAGCTCTTTTATTTCATTCACCCGAAGCGTGTAGCTGTTCAAGAATCGCATCGTGTCTAACGCTATGGGTTGAGCAAAAGCATCCGGATCATCCGGAATAAAAAAACGATGCTGCAACGTATACTCCTTCATCCTGTTTCGTTCCGATTCAAAACGCTCCGGGCGATCGACCGGCACCACGATGATCCCTTCCGCCTCTGTTTTCCGCAGAAAAGACTGTGCCTCTATCCCGGTTTTATGATCAACGGAAAAGATCAAGACAATACGTCCTTTCAGATCAATGGCTTCCAGCTCTTCCGGTCTGCCATGTCCTCCGAAAACAACCTCTTTTTCCACCTCTTCATGATAATAGTTCGACCCTTGAAACATAATCTCTTCGTAATCCCGAAGCCGTTTCCCCGAAGCTGTTTGCAGATAGGCCTCGCCCCGATAACTCTCTATCAGCGAAAACTCCTCCAACCGTGTTTCTAACCCTAACCGCTCAAACTGTTCAGCAATATATTGAGCCGCCGCCTTTTTCCCTTCCGACCCGGTACGTCGCCCCTCCAAAGCCGGTGACGCCAGCTTAGACACATATTGCTTCAGATCCTTCCGATCGATCTTTTCCGACACCGTTTGCCCCTGGGCCGAAAGACACAACACAAACAGAAATACAAACAGCACAAAAGCACCACTCTTCTTACACATTTGCTATTGATTTACTTAACATCCCCGCAATATAAAGAAATTCTTCAGATTTATTGGGTACTTCAAAAGATCTATGGAGTGTTGGGCGAATCATTCTTTTGGCAGACATTACTGTACACATAAATCGTTTTTTATCCATAACACTCCATAAAATAAACAAAAACGCCTATATTTGTATATTATATGATATGTTGATTATGGCTAAAAACACAATGGGCACTAAATTGCCCCGCAAATTAGAGCAGAAAATGCAGGTGGTAGGAGAGCAGATCAAATTGGCACGTCTGCGCAGGAATCTTAGTGTGGCTCAGGTGGCGGAACGAGCTACTTGTTCTCCATTGACTGTATCTCGCATAGAGAAAGGCGCACCGACAGTGGCCATAGGCATCTACTTGCGTGTCTTGTACGCTTTACAACTCGATGATGACATACTATGGCTTGCCAAAGAAGACAAATTGGGAAAAGCATTACAGGATTTGAATTTAAAGACAAGGGAACGTGCTTCAAAAAAGGGATAAGTAATGAAAAAATTATATGTATATGCAGACTTTGACTGGCTTAAAGAGGCTGAACTCGTTGGCGAATTAGGTTATGAAACACTTCGTGGCTCGGATAGTTATAACTTTACATTCAGCGATGAATGGTTGAAAAAACATGGAGATTTGTTTTTGAGCGATGATCTGAACAATTATCCGGGGCAACAATATACGCAACCGGAGAAAGATATATTCGGATGCTTTTCGGATGCATTACCGGATCGTTGGGGACGTACGCTGTTGTTACGTCGCGAGCAAATTGCGGCAACAGAGGAAAATAGACTGGTACGACGAATGTCGTCTTTCGATTTCCTGGCAGGTATCGACGACTTTTCCCGAATGGGTGGTTTTCGTTTCAAAGAAGAGCAAGACGGGAAGTATATTAATGTAAGTGAATCGTTACAAATTCCACCTCTGACAGATATTAGAGAGTTAATTGCAGCCAGCAAGGAGATTGAGAAAAGTGAAGAAGAGAATATCCTTCCTGACAGAAAGTGGATTATTCAGCTCGTGCTACCCGGCTCTTCATTGGGCGGTGCAAGACCAAAAGCCAGTGTAATTGACATCGATAAAACACTTTACATGGCTAAGTTTCCTTCACACAAAGATGATTACGATGTTGGAATTTGGGAGCATTTCAGCCACCTTCTTGCCTTAAAAGCCGGAGTAAATGCTGCGAGAACCAAAGTGTTATCTACCGGAGAAAAATATCATACATTGCTTTCACAACGTTTTGATAGGACACAAGAAGGAAAACGGATCCACTTTGCCTCTGCAATGACCCTATTGGGACTTAATGACGGAAATAATGCTACGACAGGGCACGGCTATTTAGATATAGTTGACTTCATTATTCAGAACTGTACGCATGTGGAAAACAATCTACAGGCTCTCTACCGTCGTGTAGCTTTCAACATTTGCATAGGCAATAGTGATGATCATTTTCGTAATCATGGTTTTCTTTTGACCGCAAAAGGCTGGACATTATCTCCTGCCTACGATATAAATCCAACGCTGAACAATTATCAGAGTCTACTTATCTCATCGACTTCAAACAAAGCAGATCTTGGACTTTTACAGGAGGTCTACGAGAATTATATGCTCGACAAAAAAACTTCCGAACGGATTATTTCAGAAGTGATTGATGCTGTGAAAGGATGGCGGGAATTGGCTACACGGCTTGGAATATCTAAGCGAGAAATAGATATGTTTGGCAGCGTATTGGATGAACGAGTTGCACTTTGAATATCCCGCTCTATTTCTTAACTTTGTGTTTATTATCCTGTAAAACCTAATACACAATACTTATATGTCTATTTCCCTATTCATTGAAGAGGTCAGAAAACTGATGAGCCACGAAGAGATTGCGCGTGGAGAAATTATTTATAACAACATGGAAAAATGATACCATTATCCACCTAATAATCCATACAAATATGAAAGCAATTGATGAAGTAAAACGCGATCTCACATTGATACTGCTCTATTTAAACTCATGGGAAGAACAAGCGCATGTCCCTTACAGAAGAAGCTGGAAAGGATATGACTTTGATGACATCGACAAACTAATCGAACAAGAATTCATCAACGGCAAACCCACCTCCAAGTCCATCTCTTTTTATGAAGAAGGAATTGCAAAAGCAAAAGAGCTGGCAAAAGAATATGGGATAGAGGTGTAGCACTTCACACAAGTAGATGCGAATTGAGCTTTTGGCATTAAAACCATATTACCCAAACAACGATGAAGAAAAACTTATCCACCTAAGATCCGCTCTGCCCATCGATCAAGCTGATTCTTGATAATTGCTGTATTACTATCATTCACCTGAAGCTCATCAAGCATGAAATAGGATATTTCAAGCATAGTTTCACACGCGTCATAATCACCTTCATCAAATGATTTCTGCATATTTTCCAATCGTTCAATCAGCGAAAGGATAGTTGATTTATACTCTTGCTTGTCAAAGAACTTTTTCGGAGTTTTTTTAACTTCGATAGTTTTTCCCTGATTGACAGGTTGAGTTTTTGGTGTTTTTTGATCAGGTTGTAACTGTTTTAACTGCCGTTCTTGTTCATTAAGCCAAACATGGTATTTAGCAATCGCTTTTTTCTTACCATCTCCTTGAACTGTAGCCATGAGCTTCCTGCATTCGCCTACCTTCTCAGGAACTCCCTCGACAATATTGTCTGCAAGGGAAAATTCATTTTCACTTAATAAAGCCTCTATTTTTCTGAGAGCAAGAACGTTCGAAAGAATTGTTTTTAGCACATCCGCCTCTTCCCCTAAATCATTCATAGAGAGATAGTCCGCCTGTTCTTCTTCTGAAAGATTAAATACACTTTTCACTAATTCCAATAGCTTAAACAGCTTATTAATCTTACCTCTCAATGTCACCAGCTTGCCATTCCCAAAAAGTTTGTAAGAAATAATTTCTTCTATATCAAGGTGGCAAATATCCAGTAGATCTTCTGCCGATTCAAGTTGACCAAAGAAAAGCATCATTCTGATTTTCTCTAACCGCTGATACAAAGAATTACTTAATACCTTAACCTGCTCCATTTCTTTATCATAAGATAACGAGCTATTTAAATCCTTAACGCCGTTCATCCCTTTCCTATTCGCAGAAAGGGTTTCAATAAGTTGATGATCGCGTTGATTAAGCCTCTCGCCGACTTCCGTCGACGGATTGCTGGTAACATGATAACCTCCACACATCTCGCAAAAATAGCTCCGAACAGGAGCCTTTCCATTTTCCTCCAAAATATCTTCTCCATTAAAGCGAATGAAATTATTCGCCTTTAATTGGGTTTCAAAAAGCATCTTATGCCTTCGACTCCCATAACAAAATATTTTATTGCGTGTTGGTTTCATAATATAAGAGTCTTTTAATAGGTTTTGTATCATGTTTCACCATAAAAGGCACGCACGAATATAATGAAAAATACAGGAAAAAAGAGACATTCGGTTTCTTTTGTCTACAAAAAATTCCTCTAACTTGAATATCCCGCTCTATTTCTTAACTTTGTGTTTATTATCCTGAAAACCTAATACACAATACTTATATGTCTATTTCCCCATTCATTGAAGAGGTCAGAAAACTGATGAGCCACGAAGAGATTGCACGTGGAGAAATTATTTATAACAATTTGGGTTGTACTATTTTATCCCAATCGGCAGCGCAGGTTGATTTTATCGTTGCTTCCGATGAGGCAGAAGAAGGTAATTACCAGGAATACACCTTACTCTTCGACAAAACGCCTTCCGGGGAATCGACGATGATTCCGGAAGGTGAAGGGAAACGCGTAGGATGGAACCGCTATGCCTATGCCTGCCTGTTGCAATATGAAGAATACCTGAATAATTTGCAGCCAAAAGAAAAAGGAGAACATAAAAGATATACTCGGGAAGGCATGCAAAAACGGGTACTGGAAGAACGGCGACAGAAAGCCAGCAAAGCAGATTACCACATCAAATGGGCAGACAATATTTTTGGCGATCATATCCTGACCAATGAAAAGGGGATAAAATACAAGATCTTCCTGCGTGACTTTGAAAACGAAACCGGTTATAGCGACAGTGCAGATGCCCGGTATAATAAATTGGGCACAACCAAGCATATCATGTATGCTTTCAGAAAATTGAAAGAGGAGCCTCTCCTGCTCAAACGTTTGAGGAAGAGCTCTCCATTTGTGGAGGTATATTGCGATCCGTTGAATAACAATAAAATAAGTTGGTTCCACAAAGGTGAAATGTCATTGGATGCGACATTGCTAATCTCTAAGTATTTCAAAAAAGCTACTTATATCGAAGAGGATAAAGTAGAGGCATTCCTGCCGTTTATAGAAGAGGCAGCCGGATTGGATACGATACGCATCCGCCCGGAGGTGATTAAAAAGGTGGAACACCGTTTCGAGAAATTGATGCTGGAAGAGATCAGACAAACCACAACACTGGATTTCTCTCCAATCAAGGCTGAGCTATTTCCTTATCAACGAGAAGGTATTGAGTTTGCCGTTTTCCGCAAGGGAGCAATTATTGCCGATGAGATGGGGTTAGGGAAAACTATTCAGGCAATCGCTACCGCCGTATTGAAAAAGAGCATCTTTGATTTCAAAAAGACATTGGTGGTTTGTCCGGCTACGCTTAAGTCGCAATGGAAAAAAGAGATTGAAAGGTTCACAGAAGAGAAGGCTTGTATCGTCTCCGGTTTTCCTCATGAACGGGCAGAGATTTATCTGAAGGAGGATGCCTATTTCTTTATTATCAATTACGAAACTGTTTTGCGGGACAGTCAGGTGATAAACCAGGCAGGCTTTGATTTCCTTATATTGGATGAAGCCCAAAAGATAAAGAATTACGAAACGAAAACAGCTTCGGCAGTCAAACGAATCCAGGCTTCTCATAAACTGGTGATAACGGGGACACCGATTGAAAACCGGTTGATTGATATTTATTCAGTAGTAAATGCTATTGACCCCTACTTCTTTGGTCCGCTCTGGGAGTTTTCCTATCAACACTGTGAATTTGATTTGGAAAAGCCGAATAAAATCAATGGTTATTACAACCTAAAGCAGTTGAACGAACAGCTTTCGGACATATTGATACGTCGGGAGAAAAGTACGGTATTAAATCAGCTTCCGGATGTGCAACAAATAGATATACCATGCGCGCTTAGTCCTTTACAAGCGGAATATCATACAAGCTATATGAAAGGGGTGGCATCGATTATCCGTAAGAAGTTCCTGACACCCTACGATCTGCAACGATTAACGCTATATCTGAATTGCGCCCGCATGGTGTGCGACTCTACTTTTCTGATAGATGAAGAGACCAATGAATCGCCCAAACTGGCAGAATTGGAAGATATCCTGTTTGAGAAGCTGGATATTCAAAACACCAACCGCAAGATTATTATCTTTTCAGAATGGATTAAGGTGCACAGCCTGATCGGACAACTTCTGCGCAAACGAAATGTTGGTTTTGTTGAACTGAATGGTAAAGTCCCTGTGAAGCTGCGCGGCAACCTCATTAAAAAGTTTGAATCGACACCTGATTGTAAAATCTTCCTTTCCACCGAAGCCGGAGGGGCAGGATTGAACCTTCAGATGGCAGATATACTAATCAACTTTGAGCTGCCATGGAATCCGGCAAAGAAAAACCAACGCATCGGGCGAATCGACCGCTTGGGACAGAAAAGCAATAAACTGACCATCTATAATTTCATCACACGCGACTCCATTGAACAACAGATTGCCGCGGGCTTACTGGTGAAACAGAATCTTTTTGACGGTGTGTTATCCAATAATAACACCAATTATGTGGACTTTTCGACCAAAGGACGTTCACAGTTTATCCAACAAATAGAAGCATTTATCGACCAGCAGAAACAGGGCGCGCAAAAAGAAATACAGGAAGAAGAAACATTGCCGATGACAGAAACCATCGACACTGCGGAAGCAGACCAACTGTCACTGTTTGAGGATGATGCGTTTAACGAAGAACCGATAAAGGAAAACAAGGAGGTGGCAACCGAAACAATCAACCGCACCACAGAAGAGTTGGAACAGGTGATGAACAACGGTATGCAATTTCTATCCGGTCTATTTAAAATGTCGACCGGCAAAGATATGGGAGTAGAAAACCAAAAAATAGAGATAGATCCGGAAACCGGTGAAGTAGTCATGCGCTTTAAGATGAAGTTCTGAAAGAGGCTTTATTGTTTATCCGAATAATACCATTATTATCATTATCCACACCTAATAATTCGCACAAATATGAAAACAATTGATGAAGTAAAACGCGACCTCACATTGATACTGCTCTATTTAAACTCATGGGAAGAACAAGCGCATGTCCCTTACAGAAGAAGCTGGAAAGGATATGACTTTGATGACATCGACAAACTAATCGAACAAGAATTCATCAGCGGCAAACACACCTCCAAATCCATCTCTTTTTACGAAGAAGGAATAGCAAAAGCAAAAGAGCTGGCAAAAGAATACGGGATAGAGGTGTAGCAGGTGTGCGTAGGGAAGGTACTATACAAATGTGCTTTCCCAAACTCTCCAAATCAGAAAAGCGTTAATCGATTGAAATATTGACAATTGTAACGCTTTGGCGAAATTATGAGAGAGTGAAAATCCCGTTTTATAGCCTTTTTTCTGTTTCTACTGCCTTATTCGCATCATTATATCACGACCGAGATTTTTTTCTGCCGGGAGAATTTGTTGGCTGAGCATGGTCGACCATTTGGCTCACCATAGTCGACCAATTGGTCGAGCACTGTCAACCAGTTGGCCGACCATGCTCAGCCAACAAGTAGTCCTACGGACATGACTTATCAAATAGCTCTGCATCAATTATTCTTATTGGTCAGATTAACAACCACTTTCACCATCACATCTTTCTCTTCAGTCCGGCTTTCGGCAATCATTAGTGTAAGGGCTACTAATGTGTTGTTTTCGATTAGTTTTGTTCCATCTGTTTTATAGAGTATCCCATTTTTCTCCAGGAACCATAGGAAGAGAAAAGCGGCTATTCGTTTGTTGCCATCGCTGAATGAATGGTTCTTTGTTACCAGATAGAGTAACATCGCACCCTTTTCCTCAACGCTGGGATAGAGATCTTTCCCGTCAAAAGTTTGGTATATTGTATTAATAGAACTTTTAAATGACTGGTCTTTTTCGTTTCCAAACAGGTCACTTCCACCAAACTTATCTCTAAGATAGTTAATAGCCTTCATCGCAGTTTCATAAGTCGCCCGGAAAGACTCTTTGGGAGTGGTTTGCTCTACGGTTAATGTCTGATAGTCATATCTATCCAACGTATCCAATGCATAGGTATAGTCACTGATTACCTGTAATAATCCGGTCGCTTCGTCGGCAGATAGTTCTTTGGATTGCAACACATTCGACAAAAGCTTAACGGTCTGTTTCAGATCGCCATACTGCTGCAGTTTCATTTTTTCATTTACAGCGTATCCTTTTATCAAGTAGTCTTTTAGGATTCTGTTTGCCCAGATACGAAAATGAGTGGCATTTTGAGAATTTACTCGATAACCAACCGAGATAATAGCATCCAAATTATAGAATTTAGTTTGATATTGTTGCTTCTCATCGTTACCCATATGTTCCAAAATGGAACATGTGCTAAATTCCTCTAGTTCTCCTGTTTTATATATGTTACTAAGATGTTTTGTTATGGCTGGCCGCTTTGTTCCAAATAGTTCTGCTATTTGTTTTTGCGAGAGCCAAACCGTTTCATTTTCCAGTCTTACATTCAGACTCACATTGCCCTCCGGCGTTTGATAAATAATGATTTCTCCTTTATTCATAGCTACTGTTTATTTGTGTTACTATCATTCGTCTGTAAATAATCGGTTTACAGTTTGCAAGATAGTAATAAGTATCTCAAATAAAGGCGGTTTGGCTAAGTTTTATCAAAGAATTATTTCCCGATACAGAAGGTGAATACACTTATTAGTCAGGGTGTTGTACTTGTTGCGGTACAAATTTTGAACCGCTTCCTATAATTTTTGAGATTGCCAAATCTTCTTCTATTTTCAGTAAAAGTATGATAAACAAAATCAGCAGTCGATTATAAGCTGCTTGATGCGAGCCTGTTTTTTCTGGAGGAGGATTACTTCCATGTGCATATTTATTGCGATAGGCATATCCATTAGTATATTTTTCGTTGTTTAGATAGAAGCTGAAATAGTTGCGTTCTTCTGGGGTTAGCAAATAATCGCTCTCAATAATCCAACCATCCTCAACCATTTTGTCTAAAGATGAATACATCTTTTCAGTACAATACCAATATGGGCATGCACGATATTCGTTCAAATGTTTGAGAATGTGAATTGTATCCCAGTCTACAACTCTAATAAGCCCTTTGTTATCTACTCTTAATAGCTTTCTGTCTATTAGGTATTGAAGACCATGTTGTTGATAAGGCTTATAGTTGGAAAATGCAATAGTAGATTGTTCTCGGAGTAAACGATAGAAACAGCGATAGTGTTTTTCTTTATATGGATCTATATATGTGAGCATACTCTGATCTCCAAATAGAAAATGAAAAATATTGTTCAATTCCTTATTATCTTCATCTACAGCGTAATATTTCTTTTGCAATAAACTTTTGACTTCTGTTACACCTATAGGCTTTCCTAACATCAACAGTTCCAAATCAATCTCCTTTTCTTGGACAAAAAGATTGTATTGCTTTGATATGGCTTCCATTTCAGCAAAAAGTGTTCTGCATTTTTCTATCCATGTAGTATCTTTTGATGGTATAGTTATTGACGGAGCAGGGTATCCATATTCCTTTTTTAGATAGTTTTCATAGAAATCTTTAATAGCTACTTCTAATCTACGCCCATCAATCTCTAAGGTGTATATCATCGCTGCTATTTGTAGTTGAGAAATATACTCTTTAGATTGAAACGAATGATATACGGGGTAGGTATTTTTAGCCTTTAAACCGATAATACGCTCAAGAGTTTCAGCTTCATTTCTTTTACTTATCAATTGAATGAATCCCATATTTGAGGTAAACCCGAAAGCTGCTTGACAGTAATGTATTAATGCGAAATTTGAAATTTGTTGTATTATATTGCCGTTGTAGTGTAAAGTGGGATTTCCGTTCTCATCATATTTTATACATTTAACCTCAGCATTTTTATCCATGCTTATTGTTACAGTGTATGTTGTCCTAAATGGAGTTCCACTCTCTAATATCTGCTGATTTAATTCAGATTCTTTACGTTTTGCTTTTAGTTTAGTTTTATCAGAAAAAGCAAGTTGTTCTGAATCTTTTGCCAATGCTATAAGCCGAACGTAATTCAAATTTGCATCAGCTTTATCCAAGTAGCGGTTAATTATTTCCTCCCTATTTATAAGTGTAAGAGTTTTAGGGAAATACAACTGTTTGCAATCTGAGATATGGTGTTCTTCTACATATTGTTGCAAAAGAAGTTCAGCGGAGGAATCATTTTCCATTAAGAGCTTCTCAATGACATTTCCATGTTTTCGTACGAGTTTTTCCCTATGAAGAATTTCTCGCAAACGAGAAGGTTCTTTCATGACGATAGCATGTAGCGTATTTTCATCCAATAAATTATTTATATCAAATTTATCTATAACTTCCCAAAATGACTCTTTATAACTGAATTCTATTGAATTGAACACTTCTGGCAAGTTTTCTTTTGATAGCGAATTAAAAAAACGAGCTACTATAGGTTTAAAACAATTTACTTTTTGCTTAAACTCATCAGTCCATTTAGTTAGCACACACCCATTGTCTATATATTTGCATACATGGTAAAGTTCCAATACATCATTAATGTCTGTAAGATATATATTTTCATTCACTACTAACCGACTAAAATCGAAGAATCACATCGTTCAGATTGTAAAATCCTTGTGTTCAGTCTGTTTTATTTTCGACTCTCTTATTTGCTAA
>NZ_JARXWF010000022.1 GCF_029892605.1 Parabacteroides sp. PM6-13 | reverse complement strand
CGCAATACAGCCAAACCCATTTAGTCAGGCTCCTACCGCTAACAAACAACTGTGTTGTCGTAGCTTAAAAAAATGAAAGGTTTTTCAGTGGCCTTCCTCGTACCTCGGGGTACTCCTCCTTTGCTAAGGAGGAGAAATTTTGATACTACGTTATCACTAAGAAACTTTCAATTATTACAAAATCCGAAGATTCCCACAGAGCACTGCAAGTGCGATTGGGAGGAATAAAAAAGCTGCCCCAGAGATGGAGCAGCTTCTTTTATCTGTATTCAATCGATTAATTATTTATTTCACGTCTCGCACACAACGTACAACACCGCCACCCCCGCCTTCCGGGATTGTGATGTTTCGGCCTGTCGTTGTAGCATACCCGCCATTCGTATTTATTTTCTTTTGCAAGCTCGACGACGTACGCGACCATACATAGCTATTATAGGTATCTTTAGCAACTGTAACTTTCCACCCTGTAGTCACACGAGATACCATCAGTGATAATTCTCTTTCATTCGGCAGACGCCAACCAGTTTGTCCATTCACATTCAATGTTTTACAAGGAGAATTCCCTGCTGTCACCAAATCATTTTTCTCTTTCCAGGTAGTAAGGCTTTTATCCGTTATATCAGCATACTCAAAAGAGAGATAAGGTCTATTCGTCGGGCTTAATTCATTGTGCACAACAAATTCTGTTGTAGCAAAGTCTTCTTCACCTCTTAATGAATTCGTATTCATATAGGTAAGCGTAAATTTCTTATTACTTGCATTATGGAAAACGTAGTCCATCGGTCTGTTTTGCCCTTTCTGGGGAGCTGCTGTCGTATAGGATATACCCAAATCCCTTACACAACGGTATGCATGCGTATTGGGTTTAGCCACATCATCATAGAATGCATCCTGATATTGAAATTTGTAACTCGCCAATGAAGAACCCTCCTCTCCAAAGAATTCACGTCCGCTACTACTTAGGTAACGCATATACTCCTTCAATCCATTCTGATACAGATGTGCCTCTGTAGGCAATCCGTCTTTTCCCATCCAGATATCCGTGTATTGATTGATCGCTGCCGGATACCACTTCAATTCATCCCAAGAAATATTTCCATCCCGGTTCAAGTCCTGGTTACGTTGCAGACAGGCAGAGATGATGTGACGTTTTTTCTTGTTATCGTCTGTATTGGAGTTATTCGCATCTTTCAGATAATAACGGGTGATAGCCGTATCATCGCTATAATCCGTATAGGTATTTGTCAAAAAATTAGTCCACGTTTTTGAATTGTAGGTGTTTAAGCCTGCATAAAAGTTATACCGTCCATCGGATTCAGAGTCGCTTGGCCATGGATTATCTTTAGGCGGATAAAGTTTCCCGGTTTCATTAAGGGTTTCTATCCCCCAAGCAGTAGTCAAAGCCGTCAATGAGGTGTTCGTATTATAAAATGTTTTAATAGAACGTTGACTGATCATGATCGATGAGGTAGTCAAACTACTCTCCTGGTCTTTGCTAAAATCGGTATTACAAAGGATATGCATTTCCCGATTAGGGATATTGACAAACTCTTTCCAGAACGTTTGATATGCCTCTTGACCAGTACGGGGATCCTTTTCATAGTAAAACTCATCTATATACATCGTATAGACTGCTTCTCCATCTAAGAAAGGATCATTATTGGTCAAGTCATTGATAAGTTCTTTTATATTCATCAATTTTCCTTCAGCCTCAGAAGTCTTGCCTTTCGTATCCGTATAGAATCTATATTTATTCTTAACATATCTATTATTTGAAGTTGTGTTCCGCGCAAACTTAACCCATTCAAAATCTTTCGCGTTATCCCAAGACTGACCGCCATTCTGTCCTTCAACAGGCACATAGTATCCTTCATCAAAAGGTGTTTTCAAACGGAAGCCCGCACGCGTATTAATATCATTTTGCGTAAATGTAATAAGCTCGGTCTCATAATGGCTATCAAACAGATAGAATTTATCTGTTTCAACGACATTTCCCTCCGCACCCGGTTCTTCTTCGTGTCCTTTTTCTTCTACCTCAAGAATAATCTTATCGACCCCATTAATGATCACATTATATGTATACTCACGGTTACGACGTACATTAAAGTCATTGGCATCTTGACCGATATATCCTAAATGAATGGTATATATCACATCCGCGGAACGTTCTTTCAATTGACCATTATTGTCATAATAGGTCTCGAAATAGAGGCCGGTGAACTGAACATAAGTTGCGTAATCCTGCCCATGCTTATAAGCTCCGTTGGTTTCATAGCCCGGATTAGCCGAATCGTCATGTTTATATTGAAGTTCCCGGTCTGTATACTGAGTTAATCCTTCTGCCTGATTACGATTTTCCAACGTGTAGAAAGTGAATGAACTAACACCATTCTGTGTTGTTTCGAAATTGGCAAAATTCGTTTGGAAGAAATCAGTGGAACTGCTTTTATCAGTGCCATCTGTGTCTCCTTCTATCAGGCTGGAGACTTTCGGCAAATTCACCACGCGATACTCCTGGGGGGTGAATGTAATTCCTGCTTTCGAAGAAACATTAAAAGTCACTTTCGCATCCATACGATCCAATTTGATCGCGCTCAGCGTAATATCCTGTCCTGGTATGATCTCGCAATATCCATCGACCAATTGTTGCCCTTCGGTTTGCAAAGAACCGCTCATAAGCAGCTTCCCGGATTGACGGGCAATCGTACCTTGTCCACTGGCAAAACCGGCCAGCACATTTTTTAAATCATCTAAAGAGGTCACGTCATCCAACTGTTTTGAAAATGACATCAAAGAGGTTTCATCCGGCACATTGGCAATACCATAAACGATTCTTTTACCCGAAGGAACAGAGAGAGAGACATTTCCAGAGGTTGTTGCATCGCTTTCCGTCTTTTTAGAGTTAGTAACAGTCAAACCGTCTGACGTAGTGAACAAGTGATTTTTAACGACTTTCTTAGTCGTGTAATCAAACACAAGCACATACAGATTTGTTATCTGATATTCAAATTCCGTCCCTATCGCAGCCTTCGTACTTATGGTGGCCGGTATATCGGCGGAAAAACTAAATTTTACATTCGTTGGAATTCCCTCTACGATTTCCTTTCCGGTATTCTCCCATTCTTCGCTCGTACAAGAAGCAAAAAAGAGGAATCCTACTATCAATGAGAATAGACTATATCGTTTCATAACTGATTTTTTTTTCGTAATTAATTAAACCCAATATTTACCTCCGGTTCTCTCACCCAGGGATTGACCAACCAATCCAAGGTAACCTCCTGTGAAACTGATGGTAGACTGTTAAGGGAAGCTGACAATACATAGATATTCCCGTGGATTAATCCGTCAGTTCGCTTCTTGGTTCCTGCTTCATATTTCGGATTTATCTCGATTTTGTACTTCACGTCTCTTCTTACCTCAATTGTCTCATCAACAATACTTATATCTCCGTAAAGGTCAAGATCTTTCATCTGAGGCAGTGCTTCATCTTTCAAATAGATATATCCTAATTTGACATAGTTGTTCCCACTTGTCGGTCCCCCTTTTTTATCAAGACAAACCGCATACATCGCCTTTTCACTTCCCTCTTTCGGAAATGCCAACTGCTTATATTCCATTACCCCTTTCTTCCATGCAACCTGAAAAGTAATATGTAACATTTTCTCCGCTTCTGCGCTTTGAGGTACTATATATTCTCTTTCGTAGGTATAAAAAGAAAAATAATAGGAGCCATCGGCCAAACGGGTCGGGGAGATGGTTTCGTCTGATCGTAACTCATAGATCTTATTTATACGATCTGTCGTCGCATTACGCTTATAATCCAATAATAAATCCGACTTGGTTTCAATATTATAGATTGCAAAATCAGAAACAGTTGCAATCCATCCGGAAGTCTTGGTATTTATCTCGTAAAGGGTATTCCCAATAACCAATCCATGCGGGTTGCTTGTCTTATCTCTAAGCAAGTTGTTATTCCAATAATACGAATAAAAAGGATCTCCTTGTTTATTTATTAAATGCTGGTATTTAGATCCTATAGTAATCGTACCTCCCTGAAGGTCTTTAATTTCAATCGGAATAATCTTCTCATGATTATTCTGCGCCTCACCATACGCTTCCACCGTGGCCGGGTTATCAAATATTTCCGCAACAAATCCGTCATATACGGCCAGTTGCGTTGTCGTAGTCGCGTCTGCCAGTTCCTTTACATTAAAAGAAAAAGTAATATCTACCCTTGCTGCCAACTGTGTTAATGGAATGATTATTTCATCTTTATTAGCAATCGTTAAATCCAGAGTCTTTTCTCCCACTTTAACTAATTCTGAAGCAGTAAAAACAGGAGAATAATTCCCTTCCTTTTTATTTTCTTCTACATATTCCGCTTTCTTAAAATCAGCGTAAGTAGTTACGCCTTTCAAGGCTGTAAAAGTTTTAGTCGGATTAGCAATCACCAGGAATTTAGATTTTCCTAATTTGGCTTCCACCGGATCCAGGGTATACACATAATCTTCATGGTCATTTTCTCCAAAAGAATACTCCTGAGAGAAATAAACTTTGTATTTCTTATCCTCATTCGACTCAGTCGCATCCTCTACATATTCAAATACCACCAACAGGCAATGATTTATTCTCTTTTCCGCATCTGTTGCATAGAAATATTCAACCCCATCTTCCGTATAGGTGGATTTAGTAGATTCTACCTCTTCAGGCTTTAAAGATAAATTCAGTAACACCTCTTCGCCCGTACCGACCTTCGTCGCCAACTCAATGAGTTCTTCTTGGGCACAGGAAAAAAACATTCCTGTACATAATAAAATACTTAAAAAATTCCTCAGTTTCATATCACGATTACTTTATTCCTTTTGTTCATCCCTTATCCCCTGCAATTCATCCCCTGAGAGGGGTTCTCTCTTTGCATAAACCAATAAAAGCATAAAATGTTCGTTTGTAAGAGAAAGAAAGTGGTTTTTAACATTTGGGGAGATACACTGTAAGAAAAACAGACACAAAAAAAGCTGCCTCAAATTGATGAGGCAGCTTACTTTTTTAGTATTTATATCATCGCAATTGTTTAGTAACACTACTGCTATTTAGCTGAGTTAGTGTATAATCTTCTTCATAAGTAACACTTTCTCGTGTGTAAGAAAGAGTGACTGTAGCACTATTCTCAACTCCATCCGGTATAGAAATATAAGTATTTGATCCCACACCTCCATTTGAAGTCATAGTAAAGCGATCCAATTCATTACCATCATAATAAACAATTACTGTGGAAGCTGAAGGAATATTGCGCCACTGTGAACGATAATATTGGAAAGATCCTTGAACTTGAAGTCCTCTATTCTGTTGCAGATTCAAATTCTTATTATTATTACCTCGTAATTGTTCCAATGCAAATTCCTGGTAATATATAACTCCTCTATACTTATGCACTAAACGAACGCTTTCCACTCCAACAGGTAATTTGATTGTTCCTGTATAGTTATTACTAGAACTATTATTCGTTGTAAATGTCGTATAGAGAGTCTCTCCATCGGCAGAATACACACTTACTGTACCATTGCTAATTCGAGTTGTACCATAACGTACCAACCCATTACCAAATGTCACATATTGACTTGTCGTATTCACCAAATCTTTATTCCCGGCAGCTTTCAAATCAGCAATGGTGGTTACTAATTCAAAGACATCCGCCCCTGATGTATGACGCAATAACACAGAGGTGTTGTCATCTAATGTATTTGGTAATGACAATACGGCATCATTGTGATTGTTGTTATTCGTAGAGGAAGAAGTGGTAAACTCATCATACTTCTCACTTCCATCTGCTGAATATACTTCAATTATTCCGGATCGAATGTTTGAAGTAGATGCTTCAACCTTTCTGTATCGTCCTGCGCCTAATGTCACATAGATAAGATCCGGATTAATCAGAACTTTATTATCAGAAGAGATAAACTCTGCAACACTAACATCCAACGTATAACCACTATAAGACAAGGTTAAGGCTGTTACATCAGTCGGAATAGTAATATCTCGCGTACCACTTGTCACTGTCCCATTGCTAACGGTAATCGTTGTTGAGCCAGGGCCGTCCAGCGCATCGTAACTAACCGTAATCTCTCCGGTAATAGTAGAATTCGGATATGTTCTGAAGCTTCCATCGGCTCTGATTGTCCGTGTAAACGTCTCAGTACTCTTCAATAGAATTGACGCTGTTTCAAAATATTCATTCTTAATAAGCACCTCACTATTACTATCCACAAAACTTGTTTTGAAATGAACCGTTTGTTGCCCAGCTGTTTTTGCTTCATAAACATAATAATAGGTATTATCTTCATGTACGATCAACATATTCTGATCGTCACCTGTCGGATATAATTTCCCCGCTTCTATCATACATTTCACGGGATATAATCCATCTGGATATGTATCGGGAATATTAAATTCTATCAACACATCATCATCTATTCCCGTATATAAAACAGGAGACGTTACCGGATTGAATGTATATTTTTCAGAAGTAATAACTTTTACCAAACGAGTCAGGTTTCCTTTTGAAACCCTGATTACCGCCTCTTGTTGTCCGGATGCAACGGATTTAACCGTTCCGGTTATATTTCCATTCCCATCAATCGAAGGCCCTGAAGTAAAAATATCCTCACCTGAAACCACACGAATACTAATATTATCACTTTCATTTACCTCCTGCGTACCATTGAATGTATAATAAGTAGCTTTTACGTTCAATGTTCCTCCACCTGTAAACAGATTTATCATTTTGTCAATAACCAGTCTGTTTTTGTCATTATCAGAGATTGTTGGAGATTCCTGCACGATGGTTGCATACAGATTGTTTGAAACAGGAGCGTTTAAGGCTTCTTCGAAAGAACTCACCCCGTTACTATAAGGGTCGCCATCAAAACTATGAAGAGTTACTATATAATGATAGTTTCGCTCAATCTTCCAAGGAATCATAGTCGTCTGATCCTTAATCAAGTGAAGCTTATAATACTTAGAAGCTTTTCCGTTTTCAGTATCATACTTGTTTTTTATGATTATATAAGTAGGATTGGCCTCTGTATTCTCTGTTTCAAACATATATTTAGGAGTCATATCGCAGGTCAACTCGCTGGCTGGAGCAAACGTTCTATCACTCGCTTTCGGCAAAGTTAAAACATCACTTTCTTCCGTGTCGGGGTCTCTCTGAAAAGGGTCACCGCTGGTTTCTCCATAAACAGAAACAGTACCGGTGGAAGCATAATTTCCAAGCGTATAACCATCCAAAAAGAATTCGCTATAATTGTTGGTACCAGCAGTTTCGCTTGTATTATCTACCACTGTCAGCTTTGCAAAGTTACGCAATAGTTCAACAGAAATCGTCCCATATAAATTTGCCACTTCTACTCTCCCCCAATAAACATTTTGAGTAGTAAGTAAAGAAGGTACAAGAGTTGTTTCCAGCTTACCTTGCGCTGTGGTCGGAGCAACCCAATTACTCCAATCATGATTTACCACAAAATGCATAATACGCGTATCAATAGGGACTCTGGCTGTTCCGGTTCCTTTTCCGGTTGCATCCGGTTCAGTCATGGTCAATGAAGGAGCCATCACCCGCCCTAAAAAAGAGCCGTCTTCGTCAAAGGTTAGTATGGAAAGAGTTCCCACGTCCAATGCGGAAGCCGATCGTGTTGCGATATAACCCGGGATGTCCAATGTGTAATTGAGAGACATGAAACCATCCTCATTTTCTATCTCTGTTTGTATATACCTCTCATCCTGACAAGAGGCAAACAACGCCAGAAATATAACAGAATATATATATATTAACTTTTTCATGATTCTTTTATTTTATATATAATTATACGGCTATTTGTATGTGGGTTATTTTATGTCTCTCACGCAACGTACGGATCCTCTTGTTGAAGTTCCATCCTGTACTCGATAATCCATAAACATGACAGGGCCATCATCCTGATTCGCACTCCAATAAGAAGAGCCTTCCAATATACGTTTTACTATACATGCCTTATAGTTTTGCATAATATCTATCAAATAGAGTTCAGCCAAAGTAGGCATACGCCAACCGCTTAATGTATTACCCGCCGCATCCTTCTCTGAATAACTCTTACATCTATCTCGATGATTATTATAAGTATTATTTGAGATAACCCCTGCTTGAGAAGCAAGCATAAAGTTAGGCGATACTAATCGATTGTTTTCCTCTGAATCAATCACATACCCGGATTCATCCAAGATTGGATAACCGGTTTTTGCGTTTTCTCTAATATAATCAGTATAAAGATAACCATCCTCTTTTCTTGCTGTGGAGTGATCATTCACTCCATCACCCCATGTAATAGTCTGACTTCCACTTCGATAGGTCACCTTCTCATTAAACTCATCCGGGTAAGGGAAGGCTGAGAAATTGGCCACCAATGAAGTAAACTTATAGTAATTATAGTTCGTTTGCCCGGAACTACCTTCACCTGTACTGCCGGATTTTTCAAAAGTAATATATAAAGGTGGGTATTGCATAACCACAACTTTTTGCTCTAATCCGTTCAGGTTTCTTACAACAAATTCTATTTTTCGCGGTACAAAATTACCCGGGACATCACCTGTTATCAAAATATCCCCACTGGTTGTTGTACCGTCCTGCCCTGTTAAAGTAATTTGAATATTGTGATCATCATCTTCTTCAAAATCATCTATACCTACTTGCTTGTAAACCTTTACAGATCCTTCAACAATAAAAGCATTGGAAGAAGACTGATAGGTTGTTGAAGAATTCGTTAAGTTAGGCATACTAATTTCCAAATCTTTTACCTGTAAGTAGTAGATAGGAATAATATGTACCCCCATCATCCTATCTATCCAATCAATTATCTGATAGTTGAAGAGAATATTTTTCGTTTTCACGTCGATACTGGCAAAAACATCATATAAATATCCATGTATAATACCATTTGTTGTTTTAACCGTAGAACCGGCTACAGCAACTGGATTAATAATCAGGTTATATTCTTTTTCCTCTACAGCACCATCTAAGCCTTCCTCCTCGGCTTTCACGTCTGTCAGAACACCTTTTATATTCAGTTTCAAACTCTTATCCGCAGTTTCTCTTTCATAAGTATAAAAAGAGAACAGCATATCTTCGTCTACCTTCGTTATAACGCGTCCGGCATTTTCCGCATATTCTTTCTTAAGACCACCCAGAAAACTTTTCTTTGAATTATATGTATAGGTTGCCCCATATGCTCCCAAGAAAACGTCTGATTCAACATTTACACCCGTAAGAGTATATTCTGATATTTCAAAAGTCCATGGAGCGGTTTCCGGCATATTTTCTAAAAAGTTCATATAAACGTCCACTCTGGAGGCTAACTGAGTCAGCTCAATATGTAAAACATTAGCACCTTCTACAATAGTCTTCTTCACATCTGCGAATTTCACTAACTCATCTGCTTCAAAAACATAGGCGTCTGCTGTTTGCGTAATGGCTTCCTCAAAAGTCTTCTTCACATCGGAATACACACAATCCTTTGTGAACTTAGCTTCAAATTGCTCCTTTGTCAAAGAGGAGTTTGCTATAGCTAAAATTTGCACAAAACCTGTTTCAACGGTAAGACCACTCACAGAATATTGTATTCGTCCTTCGGTACCATCTTCATTCGTATGTGAGTCATCCGCTTCTCCAACAGGAGAGGCGGCATACACAAAGCCTAAAAATTTACCTACTACATTTTCTTCTGTAACCTTAAATGCTGCAACGGCTAAATTATTGATTTGTAACTCGGCTTCAGTGGCCAACATATTATCCCCTGCAGCTTTTGTGTTGATTCCTTCTGTAGAAACAACAACGTCAAGAGTAGTGGGGATTCCTTCTGCTCCATAAGCAAGCCTGATAGGCTCCTCTTCTGTACAAGAATAGAATATTCCTGCCAGAAGGATCAATAAATATATGTTCTTAAGTTTCATGTTATGATTATTTTATCTTTTTGTTTTCTATTGTTATCGCCAAATATTCAATCACTAAGGGGTGATCGCTTAATTCGCAGGTACTTCTTCCAGTATCACTTCATACTCATTATATTCCCAGTCCTTCGTGCAACATACCACGGTGCATTCGATGCCATCGCCTGTTACTTTCACATTGGCTTCCAACTGATAGATATAACCAGCTTGGATATAAGAATGTTCGGTATGACCTTTATTTTTATCATTCTTCTCACCTACATTGTTGTCAAAACTACCATCTATTTCTGTCAGGCGATTGATCACGTAGTTTTTTGTCTCGGTTTTAGTGCCCACCTGGAATGTCAGTTCAAGGGCAGTCAGGTTTTCTAATTCATCACCTACCGCAACACCTGAGTTAGGATAGGTAACAAAAGAGGCTAAAGTAGCAGGGATACCTGTGGTTACTGCTGCATTTGTTGCGCCATCAAATATTTTATATCCATTAGTTACATCCCAGGCAACATTATCAAATTTTGAATTGGTGTCTGTTTGCCCGTCTTTCAATTGACGCATTGTGTTCTGGTTCAACAGACGAACGCTTTTCAAGGTTACGTCAGCCGGAAGGGTGTTGTTGGCAAAACCTTTAACAGTGACCTTAGTCAATTCAACCATGGCTGTTAGTTGTTTCAATTTCACGTCTAATGCTTTTACATTGTCTAAAGCATCTGTTATGGTAGGATAGCCTTCGCTTTTAGCATAGCTGAATTTTCCTGTCTGACCGAATTTAACCAAATTGGTCAGGTCGGTCTTGGCAGCATCATCTTTACCTAAATAGGCATCTTGCACGGCGGCTCTTGTTGTCAAGCCGGCAAATGATTCTTTGGTATCACCTATTACATATACATCGTAATTGGTACCGGTTTTCAATAATACTTTTGTATTCAGATAAGAGCCATTGGATCCTGTTATTACAGTCACGTCATCTTGTGCAAAGTAAACCTTGTCGGTTCCGTCAAGAGTCGTGCCATTATTCAAGAAGACAACCACAGAAGCAGTTGAGATCATGTCAGAAGCAACATCACCGTTATTTTCAGAAGTACCGCCCTTTGTTCCCAGGTCGTTCCCATTCAAATTAAAAGAGACATACAATTCGGTTGCGTCTGCATCGGTTGTCGGGTTCGCTTTCGTCATTTCGTTTAAAACGTCATCTTCCATGGAGCATGCAACGGCTGCAAAAAGGAAGGAAGCAATTAAAAGTATATTATTCAGTTTCATGTCGAAATATTTTTTATTGTTATTCTCGGTTTATCTGATAGCAAAAATATACTCAAATTCAATAGGTGGCGATAGGTGGTAATTTCAATCTTAAGGGGTAAAACTACCAATTTCGCAAGGGTTGAAAGGAATACCTTCAAAAGGATAGAAATACCACGCCTCGCATAAAAAACCCCGATCAATAAAAGGGTTTTGGGGTAGTTGCCCCCTTTCTACAAGAGAGGAGGAAGGGGGATCATAAGGGTTGGCATAGATGGCGCAGATTGCGGGGGGAGGATCTTCAAATTGGAGAAGATGTGAAGGAGAAAGGAGAAGGGAGAAAGGAGAAAGGGAGAAGATGGGAAGGTTTGTGGGAAAGCACGCCGCAGGCGTGAGATTATGCATAACCGTATGCAAGCGTAGCGCAGCTTACGGTAGTGAATCACCTATATAAAAAGCCCCGCATGGGGCGGGATTATGGCAGATCTCGCACCTGCGGCGCTTGATTGATAGGGAGTCGCTATACCGTAAGCTGCGCTACGCTTGCATACGGTTATGCATAATCTCACGCCTGCGGCGCGATCCCCACCTTCAATTCTTACAAAATTGGAAGGTTTTCATATAAATCCCGCAGGGATTTCCTATTCGTAACCGCGGGTGTAGCGAAGCAAACCCGTGGTAGGTAGGCAGATAGACAAGACCTACTATACAAGCAACCCCGAAGCGGGTTGAACCCATTCCGGGTTCATTAGTTATTATTAGCGGAATACCCCCGGTCGTTCGCTTCGCTCTCTTACCGAGGGTTACGAATAGGAAATCCCTGCGGGATTTAACTCATTTCAGTGTACCTTGCCCATCTTCACATCTTACTAAATCAGAAGATGCCCCTTTCTCCTTTCTCCTTTCTCCTTCAAATATTACAAGACATAAAAAAATCCCCTGCCTCCGAAAGGAGGCAGGGGATTGGTATTTTATACGATGGGATTAGTTGATTCCCATGGGTTTATTCATCTGTTTCGACTTGTTTTACATATTTCCAGTTTTCAACTGTGATCACCGGCTGGATGGCTACGTAATGGTCTTTCAGGTCGGGACCGTCGGAACCTAAACCTCTGATCGTTACGCTTACGCCGTATACATGGTTGCGATCGACTTTCTGAGTACCTTTCTTAATTGGAATATGATAATAGGTCTCCGCCAGTTGGGTACCGTTGCCCAAAGTAATATATCCGGAAATAATCATACGAGTGTCACCATTGGATGTTACAGTAACCACATCTACTGTTGGAGGAGTGGCTTCTGGGTTGCCCGGTGTAAAAGTACTGTTATACACATTCTGGTTTTCAAACGCGTAACAGAAGAACATATCATCAGCCTTGTCTTTTACCTCGTAAGAAAATACATGATTTTCGCCATCCGCCAAGGTAATAGCATCATAATCTTTCCCAAAACGCGTATCGATAGAAGATCCCGGCACGATATATTGCATCTGCTCGGTATAAGTAGCCGGACCACCGCGGAAATAGACAGGATCGGTTGATACCCGTTCAAACAGACCAACTGTTCTACCATCCACCGGAGTCAAATAAGTCTGCGGACGGATATTCGCCATAAAGACAGAGGTCAAGGTAAAGGTTGCACCATCAAACTGATAGGTAAGATCATCATTATCTTTCGGGAAAGCCACCTTGATTTCATCCAACTGGATACGTGCCGCCAAACGGGTCAGTTCTACTTTCTTTGCTATCGTTTCCGTATAATCATACGCGTTCCGTTCTGTCTCTGTTTTCAATACCTTAATACCGCTTACAATCTTGGCTGCTTCATTATTCGCGTTTTCATCTTCCAACAGGAAGTTATAACTCAAACGCACACCCTCTTCGTAGGCCACCAACTGTACGTTTTTGAACAGTTTACTTGCCATCAACAGGTGATTCTGCTTTTGATCAAGGATACTTTCTACATTCTCCTGCAAGGCATCAAAACCGCCTTTCGCCCGGTCAATAATACCCGCGTTGGTGTTCGCCAACAACAGGATATTATATTTCCCTATCGGAAGAACTATATCATAGATCGCCAAAGCTGTTTTCCCCGGTGCCGCTACTTCACGCTTTCCAGCTACAAAGCCTCCGTTGGTCGTAAACACCAACGCGGTCAGGTTATGGACACTATCTTCCCCGGCAAACCGAAGTTCATCCGTCGCCTTGGTCGCGAAAGGTTTCTGTATACCGATCTGCAGGGAAACCTCCTGATCCTCGACCTGAATAGGCTGAGGCGTTTCCTCGTTACAGCCTACCATCAGGATGGCGGCCACTGTCATAAGTATCAAATATATTCGTTTCATAACGTTCTCCTTTTTACGTGTTAACTCTTTACTTTTTCTTTATGTCCACTGATTAGTCATCTTCCCAGGGATAGTCAACTTCACCCCAATCGACAACAGTTACCTGTATCCCTAAATAGGAAGTATTTTCATCGAAGCTATTCTCACCAAACGTTAGGGTTATGTTATACACATAATTGCGATACACATATTTATGTCCGTCATGCATTCCGGTCACATGTACTCCGTTCTGATTGATCACAGCGGTAAATTCTTTTTCGATCGGATCAAACAGATCTGTACCAAGCAAGGTTGCTTTTACTTTTATTTGTGTCGGATTTTCAAGTTCTTTTTCTTCATTGTGCATGCCTGCATTTTCCATCACATACTGACGGTAAATAATGTCAGGATAGGTAGTGCGTACTCCGTCTGTAATAACCAGGTTTTCGGGAGTATGTACCGAAGTAGAGATCAGGTTATCGCCCTGCTTTTCTACTACACCCCAATCTTCCACACTGAAATAATGTGATTCGGAACGAACGTTTTCAAACCAGATCTCATCAATCCGCACCTGGCGACCAACTAAACCTGCTTTACCCTTAAAATCAACATAGACACCGGCTAACTGCAAACGGGCAGGCACACGGGTTAAGAGGATATCTCCTAATAGGTTATCGCCTGTTACCAAGTTTTTCGTTATCACTTCTGAGCTCATCACCAAATTAGTCTGCGTCTGTGCCGAGAGCTGTGTCAAGGAGGCGTCCAATTGATCGTACGACTGGATTGTGCTCTCAAAATTAGCCGGCGCATTGGCAATGGCCACAATTTTGGAGTTGCCCGAAGTGGCCTCTACCCCTTCGATGGGGTATTCATATTCCGCGTTGATATTCGGATAGTTGCCTACCCCTGTCTTGGAGCCGTCCTCTGCAAAGACAAAGATAACCAACGAATTGATATTTGCTTCACCCGGCAGCTCATACGGATCCTGTGCCTTCGTCTTTCTTTCCTGTACCTTCACATTGACAGATACCCGTGCGTCTTTCTTCCCGCCATCGGGCAGATCTTCTTTCCGGCAGGCCGAAAAGGCGACCATTACGCACATAAACAATATGATATTTCTTAGTTTCATAATCGATATACTTTTTTGTTATTTCTTACGGTTACTCTTCTAATGGTTAGAATTCGATCGGATCTTCTACATATCCCCAAGGACGTACAATCACTCTTGTGCCGATATATACGCCATCGTCACCCCATTCAAACAGAACAAAAGCATCATTTTCCGGAGCGATCTCAATAGGATTTTCATCCACATAGTCCAGCATATCATCATCCAACACATTGCCATCGGCTGTGCGAATCAACGCAGTCAATCCGGTAGAGGCTATCGCGAAATCTTCTATTTCAGGAGATACCCACTCGTTGGCCGTGAAATCCAATCCGCTATAAGCATCCGATTTAGGAATATCCCAACGACCATCCTGTGCCAGGGTTGCTTCGGCATTTAGCGGTGTCGCTTCGCTACCTAAACCGCCTTTTGTTTCGTTCAGGCGCAGTTTGAATTCCTTATCAGAGATACCGGCTCTTGCCAGGTAGCGTTGCAGGTTATAGGTTGCCATCGTAATGGTTCCCGCTTTGGGTTCGATTTCGATCCACTCATCCTGACGCAGATTGCCTTCCGCTGTCACGATGGCTTCCGTTCCACCGAAGAGTTCCACCTTGGTAGCTCCTACTCCGTCTTCTTTTGAAGCCAATTCCAACTTAAAGTCATTCAGGTTCTGGCTTTCGTAGATATTTACGGTATTCGCCGCGCCCAAGGCATTGCCCCAAGCCAGGAAAGAGAGTTTCATGCCCTCTTTATAAGGTGTTTTTAATTTGATCTCTTGCATCTCAGTGATCTGGTTGTAGGTCATCGTTACCGATTCGAGGTATTTGCCGTTTTCATCGAACACATAGATGGTCGCATCTTCCGAACGGCTGTTCCGGGTAATATCTACACCAGCGGCATTAAGCACTCTGAGTCTCAATTTATAGCATTGATCCAGATCTTCATTGATACATCCCGTGGCTAAGAAAGCGAAGGCGCAGACTGCCAGGACAAGACGTTTTGTAAAATGTATATGTTTCATAATGGTTAATTTTTATCGTATTGCTATATTATTCTTTTTGTCTAAACGTTTATTCTACGGGCTCTTCAATCACCACTTTCGGATACCAATTAACCACAACCACTTTCGCGTTCAAGTTAATGAACTCACTTGGCAGCCAAGGCTCATCAGAACCGGGACCGTACACTGTTACCCAAATATCATAACTATTATTACGCATAATTCCTTGGTGATTAGGCATTAACACGCCAGTTTGTGTCGATGTCCCTTTATTATTATTAATCGGAATCGGATAATAACGATCCTTCATTTCTTTCTGTTTGCCTTCCTTGTCCAGATAAACATAGGTACCCCGAAGCACCAGATAGGTTGTATAGCCAGCAGAGCGCCCCGCACCATCCGCCGAATTTTCATAAATAAAGAATTGTTTTCCGTCAATTGCATTGCCCTTTTCACCCGTCACCTCCAATTTTTCAGGAGTTTTGGTTAGAGTAAGGGGTGCTTCAAATTGATGAGACAATAGATCTTTTTCCAATTTCGTTTGACCATCTTCTTGATTACCTACCGGTGTCTTGTATGGACGATCAGCCCAGAACTCATGCGAACCAAACCACCAGCCATTAGCAGGCAGTGCAGCGTCCGCTACTTCTACTTGCAAATAGTCTTTATTTGAAGCGATGTAAGAGCTACTCTTTACATTTCCCAGAAACATGGAGTCGATTGTTAGGCTGACAAATGTCCCAAATTCATCTTTTTCGTCATCATACTCAACTGACATCAGTTGCACACGTGCCACAGTACGATACAGCTTAATAGAGGGATCAGTTTCTTTCTCCTGATAAATCGAAACGGCATTTTCCGTATTCTCAACCTGCAGATCTGTATAACCCATCATATTGTATAAGTACTCTTGGATCCGTACAGTTTTCAGTTCGCTACTCATGGTGAAACGCCCCATACTCTCAGAGCTTAAAACTGTTGTCGCAGCCAAAGCACCATTCAAGTCTGTTTTTTTGAGCAATTCAATCATATCATTCTCCAGATTGGCTAAAACCAACACCTTGGAAAGCACCGGACTCACCAGGATACTATCAACCTCTGTTTGCGCACCAGCTTCTATTTCTTTTGTTTTATCGGCCAAAAGCTTGCCAGATGTTGCGTCATAAACAAACACAGACAATGATGCAATAGTCGCATCCTCATCCGCTTTGGTCATTCCTTTGGTCATAACGTCGCGTGTGTCAATCGCCAGTGAAAGCAGGGCGGTTCCCGGTTGAATCGGATTGTCTAAAATCGGTTCATTGTCTGAGCAGCCGGCTAAGATACCGATCGCTGCCATGCATAAAATATAATTTTTCAGTTTCATAATGATATATATTTCATTCTTAACTCTTGTTTGTACACTATACTTTTAATGATACAAAAATAACAAATTAAAACTATATAAAAGATAGGCACTTCTCTCTATCTTAAGGGTTGTATGTATCAATTTTCCGCCTGTGATAGGTTTACCTCTGCAAGCAATATTTTCAACCGCTGCTCAGTATTTCACCTCCTCTTATCGCCTGTAAACACAACGCTTTCGCTCTGTCTATCCTATAAACAAAAAAAGCCCCCGAATGTTCGGGGGCTTTACATATTTTTGATCTAAAAAATCAAGGGAAAAATCTTAGTTGATTTCAAAATCGAAATCTACTTCACCCCAAGGCACAACTCTTACCTGAACACCCAGCATAGTTTTGTCACCACCACCATAAGGAGTTGTATAACCTACTGAGTTGATAGTTGCGACTACGTTGTACTGCAGATTACGTTTGATACCGATATATTTGCTGCCATCTCCGTAAATTTCAGTAGCACGATCTTGACCTTGTGCAAATTCACCAATATAAGAGTAATCTTTTGACTCCTTAATAGTATAAGGAACAGCTCCTACAGGAACAGACCAGAAGCGATTTTCTAACGTAATTCTTTTCGGATCATCTTGTCCGTCAACAACCATATCATATTCGATATCACCGGCGATTACCAACAATGTGTGAGGAATTGCATTTGTCGAGAATGTATCAGCCTCGTTTTCATACACATAGAATGTAGTTCCCGGTTCAACTTCAACTTGTTTACCGTCTTTAGATTCCATAGTTGCCGTATAGCTTCCAACCAAAGCAGAGAGTTCTGTAGAAAGCTCCGGTTTAATATACTTATCAGTAGCATAAGCCGCATAAGCGTCATCTGTAGCATGATAGAAAGTCTTAGCTACTGGAAGAGCAGGAGTCCATTCGCCTTCACCACCGGCAAGAAGAGTAGTTCCTTGCGCACCCAAAATATATACGCCAGTAATTGTCAGTTTTGGGTTTGAATAGTAAGCTTTTTCTGTTACTACATCATCTTCTTCCGTATCAAGCAACTTGCTACCTAACTTAATTCCACCCAATACGATCTTAGCTGTATTGCGGAACATCTTGATCTCATTTGTATAATCACCTTCTGTCGGAGTAATGTTGATACCATTGGTAGGCATAGCAACATCTTCAGCATATCCTAAATAGTTAATCACATTTTTAGTGATACTAACATTATACACACGGCTATTCATAGACAAATTTTCTACACCTTCTGTAGCAAGCAACTTAGTATCAAGCAAAAAATTAGCCAAAGTTGTTGCATTAGATGTTGCATTGGCAAGTACAATCACTTTCTTTCTACCTTCCGTTACTTCAAACGGCTCAACGATTGTCGCTGTCTTAGAATTGTCATCTCCTGTTGCTTCTAACACACCAGTTTCAGCATTAAACACATAAACCGTAAGCGTATTTATAGCATCATCTGCACGTGTGCTTAAGTTTTCGGTTTTAACGCCCAACATAGTTTTCGCTTCTTCTACCACCGGGATGTCTTCTCCCTTGTCTGAACAAGCTGTGAATGCCACAGCTGCCATCATACCAAATAATAAACTTCTTAGTTTCATATCAAAATAAATTTAAGTTGTGAATAAATTTTTATTGTTTCTCTTTATAAATGTTATATACTATTTCTTTTTACGGCTAATCTTTTCTTGTCTTGTCATGCAGGAAGTTCTAACCACTCTCACTATAAACAAAGAAAAGGAATTAATGTTCGTTTGAGGTTCAACTTTTTTTTCATATCGCTTCATATGCTCGAGAACCACAATGCAAATGTATATCAGCTTTCGGAAACAGGGAGTAGGCGAACCGCTCATTCTTCGAGGGTAAAAAAATCAAATTGCGTAAAACCCGAATTTTGATAGAATCCCACCTCTTTTTGATAAAAACAACACGGTTGACAGGCAGGATCCGGGGAAAAATATCAAACAGCGGTGTAATCCTTTCAGCCCGGCAGAAAAAGCCCTGAATACATGGCTGAAAGCCAGGGCGGAGAGGACGGAGGGTACAGATGACACAGAAAATGACACAGGGAAGGGGATTCAAATCGGAGGAAATGGGAAGGAAATAGGAAATAGGAGATAGGAAATAGGAGATAGGAGCGTCTTCAAGTATTCCAAAATTTGAAGATGCAAGGAATACCGAAATACCTATCCAAAAGTTCCCCTTCTTAGAAAAGAAGGGGGGGGACCGCTGCTCGCAGCGGTGGGGTAATTTGAATTCTTTATAAATGTTACTTCCTATTTTAGGAGACTCAGGTATATATAGGCAAACCAGGGAAATATATCTTTTTCTTTAATATCAAACTACCCCACCCCCGCAAGCGGCGGTCCCCCCCTTCTTTGCTAAGAAGGGGAGCCAAGATAGGTATTTCGGTATACCTCACACCTTCACATCTTGCAATATCTGAAGACGCTCCTATTTCCTATCTCCTATTTCCTATCTCCTATCTCCTTCCCATCTTCCAAAATCTGAATATTTCACGATCAATCCTCAGGGGTTTTAGGAGTGAAAAAAAAATTCTCACCCGGGTGAGAATTTTTTCTCATGCGGGTGAGAATAAAAAAAAACGTCCTGAACTGTATTCAGCGGATCAGAGTTCCCGGATCCAGATATTGCGGTAGCGCACGAGGTCGCCATGATCCTGCAGGAGGATGGGGCCGGCGCCGTGGGGTTTCACTTGGGGGAAACCGATGTATTCAGTGGTGCCGAGGATGGTGGTATGGTTTTGCAGGACGATGCCGTTTTGTATCACCGTGATGGTGGGGGGCACGCGGTAGGTACCGTCTTCCTTGAATATCGGGGCATTGTAGATAATATCATACACATTCCATTCGCCGGGGCGGCGCATGGCGTTCACCAGCGGAGGGGTTTGTTTGTAGATACTGCCTGTCTGGCCGTTGACATAGGTCTCGTTCTCGTAGCAATCGAGGATCTGCACCTCATAGAGTCCTTGCATAAACACACCGCTATTGCCGCGTCCCTGGCTCTCACCTTTCACCACCGTAGGGGCCGACCATTCGATATGCAATTGGTAACTATTGAAATGCTGCCGGGTTTCGATATCACCGGTGCGAGGGGTTACCGTAAAAGCGCCATCTTTCACCGTCCATTTCGCCTCGCTACCATCGCGGGCACTCTTCCAGGCATCGAGGTTGGTGCCGTCGAACAAAACAATCGCATCGGAGGGGGCGGAGTGGGTAACGGGATCGCCCGGCGTCACCACCGCGGGTTGGGGAGTCCAGAACTCCGACATACCGGGGCGCATCGCTTCGGGTTTGGGATACTCTTTTTCTTGTGCGTTCGCACTGAGACATAAAAGAAAGAAAACAGCCACAGAGCCTGTTGTCTTTGCTAAGTAATGCTTCTTCATGGTTTTACTGTTTAAAATAATAGATATGCAAACGTAATGAAAAACTTTGAAAATTACTACCTTCGCAAGGTGTATAATGTGAATCGTAAGTCACAACCCCGTTAGGGGTAAAATTTGGATAACCCCGGGTGTCAACCCGGGGGAGTGATCACACTCTCAATGAACCCCAAAGTGGGTTCAACCTCCTTCGGGGTTGCTTTGTATGGAATGGACATTCACCCCGGGTTGACACCCGGGGTTATCCAAATAAAAGCCCTTTCGGGCTTCCCCTTAACGCATTGCATTTTTAGAGAATATATTGACTGTTGTAATAGTAAACCTGATTATTCACTAAAACAATTAATAGGATGAAAAGAAAAATTTCTTTCTGGGGATTATGCCTGATGGGCATGGTTCTTTGCATGCCTGCATTGAAGGCACAGGCGCCACAGGTGAAGGGACCGAAGATTACGCTTATGGCTCCTGCGGAAAATGATATTCTGCAGATCGGCACGGCGATTCATTTCGATATGGATCTGGACGACACGATATTATTGGAGTCGTACCGGGTGGAGATCCACGATAACTTCGACGGACATGCCCATACGGGTGGGGCCGACGAGGTGATGCGCCCGACGGTGTTCGACAAGACATACGATGTAGCGGGAGCAACCCATAAACGGGTGCACCACCATGGCGTAGTTATTCCGGAGAAGGCACGCGAAGGGGTCTATCACTTTATTATTATATGTAAGAATGTCGACGGCGGCGAATCGCGTGTGATCCGCACCGTCACCCTCAGCAAAGGACAGGGGACGATTTATAATCACTAATCACTCACCTCATCGGGGCTAGGTGGGGCGATGTAGGTGAGGATTTGTCCGCTTAGTTGGAGGAGGGAGATTTCGCAGAGCTTGGTGTTGTACTCGGCGATGGATCGTCGTTCTTCGGCCTCCAGGAGGTTGTTTTGCGCTTCACGCAGTTCGATGCCCGAGAGTTCACGCAGTTTATAGCGATCCATGGCGACACTGAAATGTTCCTGAGCCGCTACCAGGTTTTCTCTTTCGAGCCGCCAGAGATCGAGGTTGTTCTGATAGGCCATCCAGAGATTGCTCAGGTCGGCACGCAGGCCAAGCTCCAGCTCCTGCTTACGCAAATCACGGTTTTCTATCTCGATGCGTGCGTTACGCTGTTCGCGACGACGGTTGAAGCCATCGAAGAGGGTCATGCCGATCGTTACGCCGTAGTTTAGTCCCAGGCGTTGCTGCAGGTCGTAATTGCCCTGTTCATACCAGTTGGCGGTGTAGCCATAGCCGGCATTCAAACGCAGGTAGGGGAAATTGCGGCTGCGCACACGCTTATAATCCAGTTCAGATATTGTCTTATTCTTTTGGGCAATCAACAAAACAGCATTCGACTCAAGCGTATTTTCCCACAGTTCCACCTCATCGAGGAAGGGATTGGGGAAGATCACCGAATCGCGGATCTGAATATTGGCATCGATATCGTCGACAGCCAATAACTCTTTCAACTGAATGCGTGAGCGATGCACCACCTCCAACTGATTCAGTACCTTAGAGCTGTCGGAGTTGAAGTCGACCCGTGCCTGCTGCAGATCGAGCAGCGACATGGTACCGATCGAATGGCTCTGCTCTACAATGCGCACACGCTCCTTGGAGAGATCGAGCGAAGAGCGCAGGTTGTTCAGACGGATCTTCTGTCGGATCAGATTATAATATTCGGCCGAGAGGCTGGCGACAAAGTCTTCGATGGTCATGCGGGTATTGAGTTCACCCATACGTTCGAGCTCTTTCAGGCGTTCGTAGGTAGCCTGGATGCCGAAGCCGTCGAACAGGGTCCAGCTCATATTCAGGCCGATATTGGCCGTTTCGTTGTGAATGCCCGAGGTGCGCTCGCGTTCTCCGGAGCGCAGGTCGTTGCGGTTGTCGTTGAGTGTGCCACTGAAGCCACCGCTCAGGTCGAGCGAAGGCAGGTAGCCGGCATTGCCCGGCGTGGCGTTGTTGGCAGATATCTGTTGTTCGTTGCGCACGATGCGAATAGCATAATTGCGTTCCAAACCAATCTCTATGCAATCTTTCAGGCTCAAGACCTCTTGCCCCCACATCCACAGGGGGAGGCAAGCAAGTCCAAACAATAAATGACACTTTCTCATATTATTTTTCTTCTTCCTTTCTTTGTTTTTTCTGTCGGTCGGTAGATATATAGGCATACATGGCCGGTACGATATAGAGGGTCAGGAAAGTCGAAACGAGCATCCCTCCCACTACGGCCGTTCCCATGGCGACGCGCTGGTTGGCTCCTTCGGCCGAAGCGAAGACAAGCGGCAGCAATCCGAGGATGGTCGAGGTACTGGTCATCAGGATCGGACGCAAACGCTGTGCCGCGGCTGTACGTATAGCTTCGGCAAACGGCAAGCCCGCCTCCTGGCGCTGGTTGGCAAATTCCACAATCAGAATCCCGTTCTTGGCCACCAGCCCGATCAACATGATAATACCGATCTGACTGAAGATATTCATCGTCACACCCGAGGCACTCATAAAGACCAAGGCTCCTGCGATAGCCAACGGCACGGTAAACATCACCACCAGCGGATCCTTGAAGCTCTCGAACTGAGCCGCCAACACCAGGTAGATCATGATAAGCGCCAAGACCAAGGCAAACATCAGACTATCAGCACTCTCGCGAAACTCTTTCGACTCGCCCGAGAGCGCGGTGCGGAAACTATCGTCGAGCACCTCCGCCGCGATGCGGTCCATCTCATCCAATCCGTCACCCAGGGTATAACCTTTGGCCAGCCCGCTCGAAACGGTGGCCGACACAAAACGGTTGTAGCGGTAGAGCTGTGGCGGTGCCACATCCTCGCGCAAAGCCACCAGGTTATCGAGCTGGATCATCGAGCCGCTGTTGTTGCGCACATAGATCGATTTGAGATCCAGCGGAGTATTACGTTGCTGACGATTGATCTCGCCCAGGATCTGGTATTGTTTTCCGTTCATATAGAAGTAGCCCATACGCTGTCCACTCAGGGCATATTGCAGGGTCTGAGCGATGTTGCGGGTGCTCACGCCCAAAAGCGAGGCTTTATCGCGATCGATCTCGATGCGGGTTTCGGGCTTAGTAAATTTGAGATTCACGTCCGCCATCTGAAACACCGGACTTTCATTCACCTTATTCATAAATTCGGGCAGGAACTCACGCAACTTGTCGATGCTGGTGGTTTGCAACACATACTGCACCGGCATACCGCCACGACGGCCTCCGAAGGTAGATTGTTGCTGCACAAACGCCCTGGCTTTGGTCTCCTTACGCACAGCCGCCGTCAAGGCGTCGGCGATCTCCATCTGCGAGCGTTCGCGGTCTTGGATATCGGGCAGGAAGACACTCAGGAAGCCGCTCGTTCCAAAGGCACGGGTGGTGACCGACAAACGCTCGGGCGCGAGAGAATCGGCAATCACCTCGATGCGATCGGCAAAGTCGCGGACAAACTCAAAGGTGGTACCCTCCGGCCCGCGCATATTGATCGATACCATCGAGCGGTCTTCCAGCGGCGCCAGTTCGGAAGGGATCTTCTGCCAAAGGAAAGCAATCAGGAACAATAATACGGCGATAAGTGGGAGGGCGATCCATTTCTTATTGAGGAAGGCGTTTAATGTACGTTCATAGAAGCGGTTCATCCAGTCGAAGAAGGGTTCGGTCTTGCGGTAGAACCAGTTTTGTTTCTCGCGTCGTTTCAAGAGCTTGGTCGCCAGCATCGGGGTGAAGGTAAGCGCCACAAACGAAGAGATAGCCACCGATCCGGCAATCACGATACTAAATTCCTTGAAAAGGCGACCGGTCATCCCATCCATAAAGACAATCGGGATAAAAACGGCTATCAGGGTGACAGTGGTCGATAAGACAGCGAAGAAGATCTCTTTCGAGCCTTCGATCCCCGCCTCTCGCGGCCGCATGCCCCGCTCGATGCGCACATAGATATTTTCGGTCACCACAATGGCATCGTCGACCACCAGCCCGACAGAGAGTACAACCGCCAAGAGCGACAACACATTGATGGAGAATCCGGCGATAAACATCACAAAGAAGGCACCCACCAGGGAGACCGGAATCACCACCACCGGCACCAGCGTCACACGCCAGTCGCGCAGGAACATAAAGATAATTAACACCACCAACAAGAAGGCAACGTAGATCGTCTCCTGTACCTCGGCAATAGAGGCGCGGATAAAGTGGGTATTGTCGTAGACCATCTCGATGGTGACATCCTCCGGCAGGTCTTTCTTCAACTGTTCGATACGGTTGTATGCCTCGTCGGCAATCTCGATGTGGTTGGCTCCCGGCTGGGGGACGATCACATTGATCACCATGGGTTCACCATTGCGTTTGAGGAAGCTGCGCAGGTCTTCGGGCGCCAATTCGGCACGTCCGATATCTTTGAAGCGAACGATATGGCCGCCACTCTGCTTCACGATCAGGTCATTAAATTCTTTGGCGGTAGTCATCAAGCCCATGGTACGGATCGAGAGATCGACCGTGTTCCCTTCGATACTACCGGAAGGCAATTCCACATTCTCGGCATCGACCGCGCTACGGATATCCAGCGGGGTCACACCGTAGCCGGCCATCTTCACCGGATCGAGCCACAAGCGCATGGAGTAGCGCTTCTGCCCCCAGATGTCTACACCACTCACGTTTTGGATTGTTTGCAGACGCTCTTTTACCGTCAGTTCCGCAATTTCGCTCAATTCCATCAGCGAACGGCTCTGGCTGCGGATACCGATCTGCATAATAGGCGTAGCATCGGCATCGGCCTTTGATACGGTAGGCGGGTCGCAATCGCGCGGCAGATAGCGCTGGGCACGCGACACCTTATCGCGCACGTCGTTGGCTGCCGTCTCCAGATCGACGGAGAGTTCAAACTCGACGGTGATACGGCTGCTTCCCTGACTACTGGTACTGCTCAGAGAGCGGATACCCGGGATACCGTTGATATTCTGTTCCAGAGGCTCTGTGATCTGGTTCATGATCACCTCCGCGTTGGCTCCCGGATAGGAGGTGCTGACGGTAATGATTGGCTGATCGACACTGGGGAACTCACGCACACCGAGCGACTGGTACCCGATCAACCCGAAAAGGAGGATCACAAGCACCATCACGGTGGAAAGAACAGGACGTTTTATGCTTAATTCTGATATATTAGCCATAGGATCCTACTTAATACAGGTTATCGATTGTGACTTTCATCCCGGAACGCAACTGCATGACGCCGGTCGTAATCAACGTATCTCCCACACTTAGCCCTTCCAATACCTGTACTCGCTCTTCGGTACGCAAGCCGATCATAATCTCCGTAGCCTGAGCTACTCCACCTTTATAGCGGTAAACGACGTTTTTCCCCATCTCCGGGATGACCGCTTCGCTGGGAATGGCTAACGCATTCTCGACAGCCTCTTTGGTCACTTCGATCGAGACAAAACGCCCCGGTGTGATATGTTCGTTGGGATTCGGATAGATCGCGCGGGCTATCAGGGAGCGCGTATCCTGCGTGATCTTGCTTTCTACCGCATATACCTTAGCCTGATAATCCATATACCTGTCTTCGGAATTCATAATGCTGAACTTGATATCCGTGCCTTTACGAATTTCAGTATCATATTTCTCATTCACCGAGAATTCGATCTTCAGCGGCGTGATCTTGGTCAGCTTCACAATCATCGTAGAAGGGGTGACATAGGCTCCTTCGCTGACCGAGCGGAGTCCGATGATGCCATCGAAAGGGGCGCGTAGTTCTGTCTGGGCGATATTGGCCTTTACCAGGTCGATATCCGCCATTAGTTTTTCATATTCAGTCGTTACCTGCTCATAAGCCTCCTGGCTGACGGCGTCGCGCTCCAAGAGGGTATGCTGGCGATAGACCCGGTCGCGTGCCAGCGGCACCTGTGCCTCCAGCTTCCGCAGTTGCGCCTGAAGCGGTTTGTCGTTGATTTTCGCAAGCAGATCGCCCTCTTTCACATGGATCCCTTCCGTGAAATAGATCGCGACAATCTTCCCGGACGATTCAAAAGAGAGGTCTACCTCTTCGTCGGGGATCGTGCTGCCCAACACAATGGTTCTATCGGTCAGCGTCTGGTATGTCAATACCTCCGCGTTTATATTCAATACCTGGTTACGAGGAGAAACGGTAGCGGTTACGGGCGATCCATCCTGGGAAGAGGCACTCCATTTGTTTTTTAGTTTCGGAAATACAATGATGCCAAGAATAAATAAGAGGATGACTCCCAAGAGTATCCATTTCGCACTTTTACTCATCTTACTATTAGGTTTAATTTCGTGTTGTACAATATCAGTCTACTTTGACCGAAGAAAACTCAAATGGTTTAATCTCCTTCCATAAAAGTATTCGCCCATGTAAAAGACAGGGCGATTGCAACAAATATAGGTAGAAAAAGAGTGTAGGAAAAGCGTATTCTTTGAAACAATCGGAAAAGAAGACTCTTTTAAATCTTGAAGAGATCTATTTGTAGAAATTAACATTCCGACATTAAAAAAGGGGAAGAACCGGTCTGCGACCGGACTTCCCCTAAAAATACACCCTCAATTTTTGCTAAGTCATTTCAACATCCAGCAAAATTCTTTAAGCAGAGAATTTTTCTAACTGTTGTCTTTTCCACTCAGGGAATCCACTAACGGACCTGTTCATGCTGAATTGCAACTTATCGTCGGCAACCAGCTTCAAGGAAACCCCCGGATGCAGTGGTAAGCTCATGTCGTCTACTCGGAATTTGGCTTTCAACAGGACTACATCGTAGCCTCCGCCAATCACCTCTTTTCCCAATACAACCGAACGCATAGCCGCCAAATAGTAGGCCGAACGTTCATAAGCACACCACACATCTCCTTCCAGATACAGGTACACGTTGTTTGGATTGTCCACTTCGTTTAATAAGACGTTTTCAATGTCCAAAATACGTTCCATGTTTAACAAATTAGAAATCTACACTATAATAATAAGATGCCCACACGGCATCTTCCCCCGTCATATAGTTATAGGTCGAACCCTGCGAAAAGAGCGTTGTCTTCTCTCTTCTTGCGTAATTCTTCCAGATTGGCTGCCGCTTCACGCACTCCCCCGTTTTGAGCTTGTGTAAGCAACTTTTCTGCCTCATCTAAATTGCCTTCCAACAGATTCAAGACACCCCGTGTGTGCACGGCTTGAATGCTGTTTCCGGCTTTTGTTATATAATTGCGCGCTGCGGCGTAATCATTCTTGCTGATAGCGATATTGGCTGCGTTCAAATTAGCCACTTCGTCTTCCGGGAACATCCGGACAGCTACTTCAAACACATTGTTGTAGTCGGCACTTCCCGGCTCGTAGGTGTTCGCTACGGCAAACATCTCATTCAAACTCAGGTGTTGCGGACGAGTCTTGATCACTTCACGTCCCTCTTCTACAGAGAATCCACGCACCGTATAGTCGATCCGGTATTCGGTACGACGCAGCGGTGGGAAGTGTTCAGCCAATACATATTTATAAGGAGCGCCACCATCGAGGGCACGCAGCTTGCGTTCTTTCACATCGAACTCATCCGAGCTGTTGATGATATCCAATACACCGGCACGTGAAGGCACATTCATATCGGCCTCTACGCGAGCTTTGAATCCGTCCCAGTCTTCGGGCTGAGAATCCAGGGTAAAGAAAGCGAGCGGGAACTGACGGTATTGCTGCATAATATAGTTACGCAGGGCTTCCGTACGATTCTTTGCCAGCGTCGCGTTGCTCTTGTAAGATCCTTCCGGCGAAGCAAACCCTTTCAGGAAGATACCGACAGGCGTGATATCGCTGTCGTTGATAACAGTCTCGATCGTATGACGAATCTTACCTAACTCAACCGCGTTGTTGCGGAAGTCGGGCAGAATCTGATAGCGTCCTACCTGGAAGTCCAGGAATGCCGTACCTACTTCGGCACGTTCTTTACGCGTTTCTACCTCCGGCGTTACATAAGCGTAGGTCGGCTGCGGTTCGTAGCGCTTGTCCGGACGTTGCAGGATATTGTTAGCGATCAGGATCGGATTGCCTTTTGATTCGTTTCCACATCCGCAGAGATTAGGATCCAACACAAAACGCGCGCTACGCATCCAGTCTTCCCAAGGGATGGTTGTTTTATATTCTACCACGTGTTCGTCTTTTTCCGGAGCGACCAACACCACAAAGCGTGGCTCGTCTTCCAGGTTGTTCAACGCGATCTCACGATGATAGACTTTATCGCGATTCTTTCCGTTGATCAGGATCGACGGAAGTCCCATTTTCTGGCTTTCTGCTTCCAACACCGGTGAGAGTGTCAGGAATTCTTTCGATTTAACGATATCACCCGGTATGCGGATGGTAGCGTCAATGCTTACGGTGTTACCTTTGCGTTTCAGTTCGTTCGACGTAACACTCACAGTGGATTGCGCCATGGCTGAAAGCGTTCCGGCGGCAAACATCACCAATACGATATATATATGTAGATATTTCTTCATGGCCCAAATCATTTAATGAAGTAAATAATAGAGAGTGCCACTTTCGTCACACCAAAATAATCTCTGTCTTTAGGTGTCATATCCCCGCAACAAGCACAATCGAACTTGTCGTGATCCATATGAGCCCAACCGGCACCAATCACCGCTTCCATGCTCCAACGGTTGCTGAGCAGCCATTGATAGCCATACGAAAGACCCGCTCCGTAAAGCGTTCCCTGGTAGCGATGTTTTTCCATGTTCTCACTCAGGAATTTGATACCCCCCACGTTGTAGTCGCCATAATGACCATGGAGTCCGAAGAAATGACCGTTAAATTTTTCACAGGTCCAGTAGCGTAGTTCTGGCTGTACTAACCAATGCTTCAAACGCATCGCGTCACAATCATCACTAAATTTCCAAGGGTTATAATTCCCGGAAATGTCTAAAGTCCACTTATCCGCTAACCCAAACTCAACCCCCAAATTGATGGTAGTTGTCAGGTCGTAGAGTAAGTTTGACTTTACCGCAAACTTCTGGCTGTAGGCATTGGTTGTCATAAAAGCCAGAAGCACGAAAAAGAAAAGTACTTTTTTCATATACTTACGTTTTAAATTTATACATCAGTTAGTCACCCACCTACTCCCCGAACACTCCGTTTATCCAAAATCCGTGTCACAGCTTAACAAAAAACAGCCATACAACAGAGTTCCTTCTTACATAGGATCATTCACGATACAAATATAGAAAAACTTCATCCTCACTACAATAGGTAAATGTTTCATCTTGTAAGGGTAAAACTACCAATAACATTGGTAAAACTACCAGTTTCAAAAAGATGATAGACTTACCGACGATTCGGCGAAAAAGCGTTGTTTAAATCGGTTACACACACGGCCTTCCCTTAATTGGGTTGCCCATATTGCGAAGGAGTCACCCCAAATTGCTCCGCAAAACGCTTACGGAAAGTAGCGGTATCATTAAAGCCCACCATCTCCCCTACTTCGGCGACAGAATATTTCTGCATCAGAAGGAACTCAGCCGCTTTTTTCAAACGAACGGTACGCGTGAGTTCCAAAATGCTACAATCGGAATATTGCTTGATCTTACGATAAAGCGTCGGCAGACTGATATTGAGCTCATCGGCTAAGATCTTCGCCTCGAAAGTGGAGTCATCCAGATGACTCTCTATCGAGCGGATCACGGCATCGATAAACGGACTATTCTTCGTGCCCGGTATGCCGTGAGAATCTTTTTCGCTTTCCGAAGCGGCTCCTTCGGTTCCGCCACCGCTGCTCACATAATAATGCTGAAGCTGCTCCCGCTTTTTCAACAGGCTACCCACCTTGCTGCGCAGGATCTCCACGTCGAACGGTTTGGTGATGTAATCGTCGGCACCGGCTTCAATACCTTTAATAACGTCTTCACTTTCTACCTTGGCGGTAAGCATCACCACCGGCGTCTGCGCCGTCCGCTTGTCGCTCTTTATCTCACGACAGGTCTCGAAACCATCTTTGATCGGCATCATCACGTCGCAAAGGATGAGATCCGGCAATTCCTGAATGGCCATGTCGACCCCTTCCTGGCCGTTGCGCGCTTCGACCACCTGATATTCTTTGCTGAACACATGTTTGAGGAACCAGCGAATCTGGTCGCTGTCGTCGATCACTAACAGTTTCTTACCGGTTGATTTCTTCTGCGGGATCACTTGAATCAGTTCCGCGATCTCCTCTTTTTGCTTATCATTCAGCTTCACCAGGTCGCCTTCCGGCTCTACAAACTCTACCCGACGCTCCATCAGATGCTTCTTCCCTAACGGAACCAACATAGAATAGGTCGTGCCGTTTGCGGAGGTCTCATGCTCATAGATACCGCCGATATCCTCAACCATATCCACCACCTGGCGCAGTCCGCGACGAGCACTTTCATTCTCATCCAAGCCTTCGTCCGAAACGGTCAGGTTACAGTAAGCCGTATCTTCCCGGCGCTCTACAGAGATATCGAGCACTACCTTTCCATACACAAAGGTGCTCTTCAACGCGTTGGTCAACAACGTACGCAAAGCATATTCCATTTTTCGGCGATCAAGCCAGACCCAGAGCACATCGGTCTGTGTCGTCACCCGAAAATCAATACTGTTCATAGCAATCCAGTCGACAAAAAGGTCGCAGCTCTGACTGGCTATCTCGATCATGTCATAGCGGGCAACGCGCAGATAACTGGCGACGTCGTTGGTGCGACGCGTTCCGATCAACTGATCGGCAAGGTCCTGCAAGGCTAATGTGTTTCGATAGGCCGAGATCAACTGAGTCGACATATCCTCTTCGGGCGATTTGTTCTGAACCACCAAAGAGAGAGAGCCTAAAATAAGGGAAAGCGGAGTACGCATTTCGTGAATCGTCTCCACAAAGAAACTATCCTGGATCGTCTCTGCCTCTTGTACCTGGGTCTTGGCGTGCTCTTCTTTTTCTGCCGCCTCACGCAAAATGGTATCGTTCTCTTTTATCTTAGCGACCAGGATCTGTTCCAGCTCACGCTTATTACCGGTAAGAACAGAGATCGTCTCATCCTGCTCTTTCGATTTCTGCTCCAGCTCTTCCAGGCCACGGCTTAACTCTTCATTTTTAAGACGCAGCTCCTCGGCTGCGGCACCAGACTCATCGCCCTTCTTCTTGAAAAAGAAAAACAATCCGGCAGCAACTCCCACCAAAAGAAGAAGAAAAACAACGATCAGTATTCCGGTAGAAGAATTATTGTTCGCATCATTGGCATAAGTCATTCCCGGCAATAGCGCCAGCATCAACAAGCAGCCCCCCTTGCGGAAAAAGGTATTCGTTTTCATAGGGTAAATCTTTTTATAATTAACGATCAGCGATTAACCGGAGGCATACAACCTCCTGTTTCACGCAAAAATACGAAGAAAGAATGTCATATTCAATCCAAAATTGCTTTTTTTTATTATTTGTAACTTATTCGCCCTATACATTAATATATATAGGGGGCGGAAGTGGGGAAATCCCGGTTCTGACATTTTGTCAAAATCGTCCGAGAAATTTTCCAAAAACGTAGGGGTATTTTAAATTACCCGCAGGAGTAACACTTTTTAACGTATCATATTGTAAAGCAAAATCGCCTTTTTACTATCATTTTGACATTTGCTTAACGAGCGTAGCGAAGTAAAAAGCCATTTACTTTTCGCCATTTTCATGGGATTTCCGGCCAAGAATAAAAAGTTATTGACCCGATTTGCGTGAGATTTGCACGAGCAACCGGTCGATCGGTCTTATATATGGAAAGGATGTAAGGGGTTCTAATAAAATTCAAAACAGCCTTTAAGGTGAAAAAAACAGACAAATGACACACATACCACCGCCCATTTCAGGCAGAGAAACAATGAAATGATATTTTTAACCACCGCAATAATAGTTTTACCACCCATCAAAAACAGACAAATCGCAGGGCTTTTCTGATCGTTTTACCACCCCGATTGATCGTTTTATCGCCTGTTTTGATCGTTTTACACGCGTTTTTGAGAGAATATCGATTGTTTTAACTGTTTTTAACGCTAAAATGTTTGGCAGTATGGAATACCGCCGTATATTTGCATCGTGATGATAGTTTTACCAACGGGTTGAGGGACCTAAAGAATTAAAATCACAAAAAGTAAATAAAACGTATACACAACAAAAATTGAGAGTCATGAGAACAAATATCTTCAACAAAGGTTTACTTGCAATAGCAACTTTATCTACACTGTTAGCGTTCACTTCCTGTTCGTCTGACAGCGACTCCAATTATACAGCTACAGAAGTAGTTGCTCCTAAACAAGCTGATTTCACAGTTAGAATCAAAGCAATCGACAAAGCCGGTAAAGACATTACTACTTACGGCGAAGGAAACGATGTAACGCTTTATATCTTCGATGATAACTATGACTTCATCGCTTCACAAAACATCGCTAAAGCAGCCGTTATGAACGGCCAGAAAATACAGATCCACGCACAAAATGCTAACCGTATTACCGTGGTTGCATGGGCTGGATTATCAAACAACAAAGAAGAAGTTAGTTCACTTACCAAAGCCAACATTTTATCTGATTTACGTGTTCAGTTGAAACAAAACAATGGACAGGTCACTACACCCCCGAGTGACCTGTTCTATGGCCAACTGACTTTAGACCGTGCACAAACAAAAGCTGACCAAGTAAATACATTGGTAGTTGCAAGAAAAGTAGCACAATTCACACTGGCTACCCTGAATGTTACTGAAACTTACGGCACAACAGGTGACTATTACTACAAAATTACATCTACATCAGACGCTATTGATTATAATGGTAAAGTTACAGGTTCTGTAGTTAGCTACATCGTTCCGACATCTGTGAACGAAATGGGTAACCTGACAAAAGAACAGATTTCTATTTTTCCGTCTGAAAATGTAACTGTAGAGCTTTACAGAAACGACCAAATGATCCTTTCCAGCAAAAATTTCCAAAAAACTGAAAACATCGCTGTAAACGAAGGAGAACAAGCCGTAGTATATTTCAACGCTGCTAACTCTAACAAGATCACTTACCAAGTAGCAAACTTTGGTACTGTTGTTAATATTGTTAATGTAGCGTAACACCAGCCGCCCTCAATTTTTGTATACGTTATAATAAATCGTCGCACATTCGGATATTTCCGGATGTGCGATTTGTTTTATGAATACCCCAAAGAAGGTGATAGTTTCACCAAAACAAATGATAGTTTTACCACCCATTCAAAACCCTGTCTACATGCGGGTTCTGGAGAAACAGATGATAGGCATACCTATCATTGTGATAGCTTTGCCGACCGAGTGATAGGATCACAAACCGAGTGATAGCTTTACCACTTTGCGTGATAGGATCACCGATCGATAAAAACACCAAAAACGAAGAATACTGACAAATACAAGGTTTTGAATACATGGTGATAGTTTTACCGATGTGGTGATAGCTTTACCGACCACCAACTAAAAAAGGAAAAGCAACTGCCAGGATCAGGATTAACCGGACAGGCGAGAGGTGCGGGATATATTTAATAGAGAGATAATAGGCATCTGCTTAATCTTGGTAATCCTGATGATAATCCTGATTCCGACAAAGAAATATCTTCTCATAGCCATTTAAGCCACAGAAGAGAGCAGATCTTCAAATTGGAGAAAAATTGAAGGGAGAAAGGAGAAAGGGAATAGGAATCGAAGATCGCTTAGCCGAAGGCGCAGAGCAAATAGGAGATGTTGGCACAGGTGACGTAGATAACACTATGTTTGACTTTATTTATAAGACTGAAGGTCACGAGCCCGAAGGGCTGAGTCCCAGAGGGACGAAGACTTAGCCCACGGGTAAGCAGGCTGAAAGTCTGCGCTACCCTGGGTATCATGACAATACAATAAGTTGAGTTCTGAATCGAAGATCGGCCTTAGCCAAAGAACGATAGATAGTATGATAGGATGTATGGTGATAGAGCCTGTGAATAGTGGTTTTCTTCTTTCGTTCTTACAGAACTCATTTTTATATATCTATGGAATCCCAGGGTGGCGCAGACCTCCGGCCTGCTTACCCATAGGCTAAGTCTTCGTCCCGCTGGGACTCGGCCCTTCAGGCCCGCTGTGGCCTTCAGCCATGAATATATATCCCCACCTTCAAATATTACAAAATTGGAAGATTTTATTTATATGACTGAAGGTCACAGCAGGCCTGAAGGGCCGAGCCCCAGCGGGACGAATACTTAGCCCACGGGTAAGCAGGCTGAAGGTTTGCGCCACCCTGGGTATCACGACAACACAACAAGTTGAGTTCTGAAGGAACGATAGATAGTATGATAGAATATATGGTGATAGCGCCTGTGAATAGTGGATTTCTTCTTTCGTTCTTACAGAACTCATTTTTATATATCTATGGAGCCCCAGGGTTGCGCAGGCCTTCAGCCTGCTTACCCGTGGGCTAAGTCTTCGTCCCGCTGGGACTCGGCCCTTCAGGCCCTCTATGGCTTTCAGCCATGAATACATAGCCCACCTTCCCATCTTACTTAATCTGAAGCTCCCTTTCTCCCTTCTCCTTCAAATCTTCCATTCTTACATAATTGGAAGATTTCCATATAAATCCCGCAGGGATTTCCTATTCGTAACCGCGGGTGTAGCGAAGCAAACCCGCGGTAGGCAGATAGACAAGACCTACCCTACAAGCAACCCCGAAGCGGGTTGAACCCATTCCGGGTTCGTTAGTTATTATTAGCGGAATACCCCCGGTCGTTCGCTTCGCTCTCTTACCGAG
>NZ_JARXWF010000021.1 GCF_029892605.1 Parabacteroides sp. PM6-13 | reverse complement strand
ATTTATTGGTGGTACAACAAATCTACGACATTAGGGGCGAATCCGAAAGGAGGAAGCCCCTTTACTCAAAATTTTAGTCGGTTAGTAGTGATTTTTTTATCATATTCTCTTTCTGTCTTATTTCGTGCTCACCTAAAGATGATGCAAATAATGAGGTGGAAGAAATTATTTTTTCAAAAAAAGATATTTTATTGGAGCATTATTTGGAATACAAATTCATACCATTGGAGACTTGTGATGAGTCCCTGTTGGGGCATCTAACTAAAGTAGAGATTGTAGAAGATAAAATCTATATTTTAGATGCATACATAGGACATAACATCTATGTGTTTGATATGAATGGTAAGTTTCTAAGTACAATAGGGGAAAAAGGATCAGGGCCAAAAGAGTTCGTGTCCCCTTTTGATTTTATTATAGACACAAAAAACAGGAGTATTATAATTGATGACAGACATAAACAGAGACTTCTCTATTACAATTTGGACAACTATGAGTTTGTTACATCCAAAAAAATACCTTTCTCTTATACCGATTTCCATTTACTGGAAAATGACTGTTTTGTGTTTCTTTACATGGCAGGATATGACACAACAGAAAGAGGGAGAGAAGGAAAATATGCTGTTATCACCGACTCCTCTTTTGATATAATTAATTCATTTTATGACGCGGATTTCAGAAGTCATTATAGCTCTTCTATCTCTAAAAACAGAATATACAAATCAAATCAAAAAACATACTTGTATCACCATCTTTTTCCATACGTACATGAAGTTGATGCGAAAGGTGGTAGATGTGTGCATAAGATCTCTTTTGATTCTTTCAGCTTTCCACCGACCGATGCACTCAAAGTTGATAAGGAGTACTCAGAAAAATTAAGTAAAACCGACTACATATCTGCCTATGCGTTATATGAATCCAGTGAGCTGATATTTAGTCAATTTACAAAAGGTATTGGTCCTCCTTATTTTGGATTGTATAATAAAAAAGAAAAGGAGTCTTTTTTGTTTGACCTGAGAAATTTTGCAATGTCATCCGGATTAGAAGTGGTGATGATTCCAAGAGGAGCGACCGATGATTATATAATTGCATCCATAGCGATGAGTCAGCCGGTTGAGAATATAAGAAACCAGAAGTTAAAAGAACTAATAGAAAATAGAGCTTCTGATGAAAATCCCATTATTTGCTTATTTAAACTAAAGTGATTCTATCGGATGATAACACTATTATATGATTTTTTGGGAATAATGTTAAAGCTGGAAACTTAGTGCGCCTTAGAGATACTTCGTGGTAAAAAACTCGTTGTGGTATTATTAACCACGAAGTAACACAAAGGCGCACAAAGTAGAAGATTAAAAACATAAAAAAATGACAAAGCATCCATTAAAGATATTACTATTGCTCGCTCTTCTTAGTGCCTGTTCTTCCGGTACAAAAAACGGCGAAAACAATCGGAGGCAAATAACCATATCTGCTACGAAAGATTCTTCGGTTTCTGATTTGATGGAATACCGGTTTATTTCTCTTGAGACCTCTGAAGAGTGCCTGATTGGTCACATGGCAGATGTGCAGATGCATGCGAACCGTATATTTGTATTAGATTCTCATAAAAGCTCCGCTTTGTTTGTGTTTGATCAGAACGGTCGTTTCTTAACAAAAGTGGGAACAAAAGGAAATGGCCCAGGCGAATACAATCATCCTCAAAGCTTTGTGATAGACCTTCGAACCCGGAGCATCGTGATAAACGACAATAATAAAAAGCAATTATTGTATTATGACTTGGACAATTACAAACACAAATACACCAAGGAGCTTCCAGGTTATTTTCAGGATATGTCTATTCTGAAAAATGGTAAAATAGCCCTCTACTCTTCCGCAGCAATAGACCAGGGCGACAGGAGTATGAATTGTCTACAGATCTGCGATTCTTTATTAAATCCGGAAACAACCTGTTTCGACGTCGGTTTTAAGAGCGATTATTCATTTACTTTGGGCGGGCGAAACATCTATCATGTGGGCGAAAGAAGCTTTGTCTTTCACAATCAAATCCCTACTGTTTATGAAATTGTTGATGGAGGAGTAAAGCCTTACATGGATATTTCCTTTGACGCTTTTTCGTATCCAACGATCGACTACTTAAAAAAAGAATCCCAAGGTAACAAAGATTATTTTTTATCTTTATTTCAATCCGGTTTTATTTCATCCTACTCTATTTACGAGTCTCAAGAGTTGATATGTACTATGTTTTCCAGAGATATGAGACAGCTTTATTACGGGATATACAATAAAAGTAATGACAAAAGCTATCTATATACGCGTGAAGAATTTGTAAGACTTTTTGGCTCCGGACTATATGTCTTTTTCCATTCAGCTACAGAAGATCTTATCATTGCCTCCGTAAATCCCTCTTTTATGGGAAAGCCTTTTTCTCCCCATGCCGATTTGCAGGTGATTCTTAATGGTTTCTCTCCGGATGATAATCCGATTTTGTGTTTGATGAAATCTGCCGGTTCCAACTGACCGGAACTGGAGAAGGTGTTGGGACATTAATCCAAACGAAAGTCCGGGGTAATCACATTCAATCGAGCATCAGGCTCATGATGGCCTCTCTTTCGGCATATCCCATCAGGAGGGTGGTTAGGGTGTTGTCGTCCATCTGCTCTAATGTTTCGGCGGTGAATGGTTGTTCGGGATGGACTTCGAGCCATTGAGCGATCATTTTCTTTCGGTTAAGAACCATAGCCATGCCCAAACGATGCGTATCGGGTAGGAGGGGAGCTGCCTTCCATAAAGCCTTCTCTTGGTGGAAAAAACGGCAGGTGTGTTGTAGTAAGGCCTTTTTGGCGGATGTGTTGTTATAGATCAGCTCTTTGATTATCACCTCTTTCTCGTCGACCACAGCAAAGAGGAGGCCGGTCGGGTTGCCTTGCCGGTCTTCCATACCGGCCACAAGGTCTTCGCTTCGTTCGAATTCCATCAGGTTGGTTTTGAAATCTTCCGGGGTATGCAAAACGGAGCAGGTTCGACGGCGCAGGTGGCTGTCGAAATAATGATACCATTTCTCCCAATCTTCCGATTCGGAACTAACCGGTTTGATCGTGCCGGTGTCTGTCTCTTCGTCGGATAAGAGGTAGGTTTCCCAGGAGTAGTCGAACACTTCCGTATAACCATGAGCGCGATAATAATCAAACAACCAAGGCTCTGCCGGAATCAATCCGGTGATGTCGTATCCCTCGCGGCGCATGCCGGTGAACGCTTTTTCCAATAGTTCGCGCATTAATCCCTTGCCCCGTTCGCGGGGATCGGTGCAGGCGCCGGAGATATAGCCCATCCGGATCTCTCTACCATGCCAGATTAGCGTGTAGGGAATGACCTGAAGGAAAGAAACAACGCGCCCGTCGCGTTCGATCGTATAGGCCTGTTCCTCCTTGAATACACGGTCGAAATAGAGTGTGATAAAGTCTTCCGGGTCATGAAAGCATCTCCGCCACAACTCCTTTATTTGTTCTTTCCGGTTGTTCATGTTGGGTTTCTTTTAAGGGAGTTCGCTTTACGGTAGCATTCTTCTCCAAAAGAATGATAGGCTGATAAGAGAGTTTCGCTTTACGCAGTCCTTCGATGCCCAAGTCTTCCTCCCGGTTGATATACATATACTGTTCCGGAAGATGAGAGGCAAACTCCTGATTGATCACCGCATAGACACCTTCATACTGGGTATCCGCCTTTTCAATATGCACGCCGAACGTATTGTGATTGATCGGCCTGCCGAAAGAGAAGGCAATGATCTGATGGTTGTGGCAGATGGCTCCGCCAGTGAGCTCCAGTTCATTGAAATGATTGAGCGCATAGGTGATGGATCGCCTTTCGTAGCTCAACTCTTCTTCATCCTCTTCCGTCCGATTGGCTTTATACCATTTCTTTTCCAACGTCAGGCATTCGGGCACCAGTTCGGGCGTGATCGGCATATACTCATAGCGGTACTCCTTCTTGAAGCGGTTGATATGATTGCGTTTGGCCTGGTATTTCTTACCCGTCAGGTTCACCAGATCTTCGCGTAGATAGATATAATCAAAATAGTCGCGTTCGGGGATATAATGGAATTCTCCGGGTAGCACCTCTTCCAGTTTCAGACGGGCATACGGAGTGATGCCCAGGAGCAATAACGGATGCCCCAGCTCCTGTGAGTCGGTCTCCATTTTGTGGAGTACCTGCTTCAGATCTCCATCGCCAATAGGCATCATATAAGCCGGGCGGGTTTTATCTTCTATCTTGAATCGTATGACCAGAAAATGGTCTACAATGGCAAATTCGCTATCGTAAAGGAAACGCCAGCTGCACATATTCGCGAATGAGAAGTCGCAATTACTGTAATTTGCCGGCATAGTATAGGATGTGATCACCTCTCTATCATCAAGAGTGATCGGTTTGAATTGGATGGACATAATAATCTTTTCGTGTTATTTTTAAGTATATATAAATAACGTTTTACCTATCGAAAAGGTTCAAAAAGGAAACAGAAGCGGCAACACGAAGATCATGACAATCCCCATGATTATCTGAAGCGGAAGCCCTACTTTAACATAATCCATAAACGTGTATTTCCCGGCCGACATCACCAAGGCGTTTGGTGGCGTCGAGAAGGGAGAGGCAAAACACATACTGGCCGATACGGCTACCGCCAATAGGAACGGATAGGGGCTTACCCCAATGGCAAGAGCCGATTGCAGGGCAATGGGGGCAACTAATACGGCTGTGGCGGTATTGCTGATAAACATGGTCATCAAGGAGGTGGTGAAATAGATTCCTGCCAGGAGGACAATCGGTCCGTAATCACCCAAACCACCTACCAGCTTTTCGGAGATAAGCGCGGAGGTACCGGTCTTCTCCAATGCCAGGGACATCGGCAGCATGGCGGCAATCAATACGATACTTTCCCAATTAATCGTTTTGTAGGCATCTTCCACGGAGCGGAAACAGCCGGTCAATACCATCAGGATGGCGGCAATAAGCACAGCGGCAACAGTCGGAATCACCTGAAACACCATCGCCAGAATCATGCCCAGCATGATAAGAGCTGCCAGAGGAGCTTTGTAGTCGAGCGTCACCTTGGCCGCCTCTTCGATAGGCTGTCCCAGTACGACCCAATTGGTTTGTTTCTTACTCATAACGGCAATATCATCCCAGTTGCCTTGGATAAGCAGGACATCACCCGCATGCATCTTGCGGTCTTTGATGTTGGAGAGGAGGTATTTACCGCCCCGCTCGATACCCAGGATGTTTACTTTGTATTTATCGCGAAAACCGGATTCTTTGACAGCTCTGCCTATCAGTTTGGATTCGGGAGTTAATAAGGCCTCGGCAATCCCGATCTCACGCACGCTCAGCTTCTCGGGTGCTTTGTTGCCGGCAAACTCCGAGACATTGGTTTCGGTCATCTCCAGTTTGTTCTCTTGGGCAAAACGTTCCACATCTGCGAATTCGCCGAACAGATAGAGTATATCTCCGTCGTGCAACATGGTTTCTGGCCCAGCCAGTTTCTGGTCGACCGTTTTCAGGAATCGTCCCTGCGCGGAGGATTTACGGCGCACCTCAAGGACAGAAATGTTGTAGTTCTGCGTGATGTTCAGGTCGATAAGTTTCTTGTTGAGTATGCTGGAATCCGGCGTGACATACACCCGGTAGAGATTATCTGCCAACTGATACTTTTGTGCCAGTTCCTTGCTGGTTCGTCCGGTCGATCCTTCGCTGTTTTTCTCCTCTTTCTTTGTTAGGAACCATTTGCTGAGTGGAATCAATACCAATAATCCGACGGCAATACAAACCACCCCTACAGGCGTAAATGAGAAGAAGTTAAGCCCTTCGAACCCTCCGGATATAAGGGCATCGTTGATCACCAGGTTAGGCGGGGTACCGATCAAGGTCATCATGCCTCCCATGCTACTGGCAAAAGCCATTGGCATCAGAAAGCGGCTCGGGCTGATTTCCGCACTCACAGCCATACTGACAATAATCGGAAGCATCAGAGCCACCGTTCCGGTATTACTCACAAAACCACCGATAGCAGCTGTCACCAGCATTACCAGGATAAACAATTTCAATTCGCTCTTGCCAGCCAGTTGCAGTATTTTACTGCTCACCATTTTCGCCAGCCCGGTTTTGAAGATTGCCCCACCGACGACAAACAACCCTACCATCATAATCACAATGGAATTAGAGAAACCCGAAAGCGCCTCGTCCGGCGTCAGAATCCCAAACAGAATCAGTGCCACCAGCGCACAAAGCGCCACTATATCAGAACGAATCTTACCATGTACAAAGAAAACGGCCGCCAGCGCCAGAATAATCAACGTTGTTATCATATCAATCTTTTTGCAATAAATGAATTGGAAGAGTACAAAAATAGTGAAAGCCGAAAGCAAAGCCAAGCTTGCTTGAGCTATGCTAAGGCGTATCCTATTTTATGCAAAAATAACAAAAAAACAAGAGTAAAAGTTTTCCAACAACCGCAAGAAGCACAACGAACCAACTTTTTCAATAAATAACCTAAACAAACAAAAAGCCCGAAGATATCTCCGGGCCTTTTTTATATTTAACTATCAATTGTTTTACGCTTCAATCGCTGCGATGCCGGGAAGGGTTTTTCCTTCGATGGCTTCCAGGAGGGCACCACCACCGGTTGATACGTATGATACTTTGTCGGCCATGCCGAATTTGTTTACGCAGGCAACTGAGTCGCCACCACCCACGAGTGAGAAGGCTCCGTTTGCTGTTGCTTTCACAATGGCTTCGCCTACAGAGCGTGAACCGCTGGTGAAGTTGTCGAATTCAAATACACCCGTAGGACCGTTCCAAAGGATGGTTTTTGAGCTTTCAATCACAGCGGCAAACTTCTTTTCTGTTTCAGGACCGATGTCCAAACCTTCCCATTCGTCAGGAATTTGATTGACCGGACAGAATTTTGTGTTGGCATCGTTGCTAAAATCATCGGCGATCTTGGCATCTACTGCCAATACGAGGTTGACACCTTTGGCTTTGGCCTTTTCGATCAATTCAAGAGCCAGATCCAATTTGTCGTCTTCCACCAATGATTTACCGATTTTGCCACCCAGTGCTTTGGTGAATGTATAGGTCATACCTCCTGCAATGATCAGGTTGTCTACCTTACCCAACAGGTTTTCAATGATGTCGATTTTAGAAGATACTTTCGAACCACCCATGATGGCAGTGAACGGACGGGCGATGTTTTTCATTACCTTCTCAACCGCTTTCACCTCTTTTTCCATCAGGAATCCAAACATCTTATGGTCTGCATCGAAATAGTCGGCGATCAGAGCTGTTGAAGCATGCGCGCGATGAGCCGTGCCAAATGCGTCGTTTACATAACAGTCAGCATACGAAGCCAATGTTTTTGTGAATTCTTTCTGACTCTCTTTAACCGCTTTTTTCGCTGCTTTCTTTTCCTCTTCGGTAGCGTCTTCAGCCAAACCTCTCGGTTTGCCTTCCTCTTCGGCATAAAAACGCAGGTTCTCCAATAAAAGAGCTTCGCCCGGTTGCAAGGCAGCCGCTTTCACTGCCGCTTCTTCTCCGATGCAATCGTTGGCAAACTGCACCTCAACACCCAGCAGTTCCGAGACATGCCCCAGGATATGACGCAAGGAGAATTTATCGGTCGGCCCTTTCGGACGTCCAAGGTGTGAACCGATAATCGGGCTACCGCCATCGGCTAAGATTTTCTTTAATGTAGGAAGGGCGGCACGGATACGTGTGTCGTCAGTAATGTTGAAATTTTCGTCCAAAGGAACGTTGAAATCAACTCTCACAAATGCCTTTTTACCGGCAAAGTTGAAATTTTCAATGGATACCATAAATTTATTTTTTTGATAATGTAGAACTCAGTAACCTTTTTGCGCCTGCAAATTTACAAAAAATATTCTTTCCATTGTTTAAAAAGAGTAGCAAATCTCTAAATGTTAATTGTCATTTTGATAGCGAAACGAAGGTTTTCCTTTACAATCTGTTTGTTGTATGCGGAATAATTCGGGCGTTTGTCTCCGAAATAGTTGTATTCTACTGAATGATATAGGCTGTCGTTCGGGTAGGGGTGGAGATGCGGCTGTAAGCTAAAACTATATTTGCGCTGGAGCGGAAGAAAGAAAAAGGCCGTTGAATCATAAAAATGGTATCTTTGCAGCGTTAAACACAAATAATGAAACAAAGGTATTTATGGAATCAATCAGACAGATTTTTCGTATAGGCTTCGGACCTTCAAGCAGCCATACAATGGGACCGCGTCGCGCCGCTCAGATATTCTTAGACCGGCATACCGATGCTGCCTCTTTCCAGGTGACTTTATATGGTAGCCTGGCAGCTACGGGCAAAGGGCATATGACCGACCAGGCTATATTGGATGTGCTTAAGCCGGCGGCTCCTACGGAAATCGTATGGGAACCGAAGATATTCCTTCCTTTTCATCCGAACGGGATGTTGTTCAAAGCATTCAATGGGAAAGGCGACCTGCAGGAACAATGGACCATCTACAGCATTGGGGGTGGCACCCTGGCCAACGAAGAGTTTAATGAGCAGAAGACGGAAGAAATCTACGGGATGAATACCATTCATGATATTCAGCAATGGTGTGAGAAAAAGGGCCTTTCTTACTGGGAGTATGTGGAACAGTGTGAAGGAGAAGCCATCTGGGACTACTTGATGGAAGCCTGGGAGGTGATGCAGGATGCTGTTCGTCGCGGCCTCGAAGCCGAAGGCGTGCTTCCCGGTGGTCTGGGCATACGCCGAAAAGCATCGGACTACCTGATTCGTGCCAAGGGCTATGGTGGTAGCATCAAAAGTCGGGGTAAAGTGTATGCTTATGCCTTGGCTGTTTCCGAAGAAAATGCCTGCGGTGGTCAGATTGTGACGGCTCCTACCTGCGGCTCGTGCGGTGTCTTGCCGGCTGTTTTGTTTCATCTAAAGAAATCGAGGGACTTCCGCGATTCGCGCATCTTACGTGCCTTGGCTACGGCCGGTTTGTTTGGCAATGTTGTGCGTACGAATGCTTCTGTATCGGGCGCTGAGGTTGGATGTCAGGGTGAGGTAGGCGTGGCTTGTGCCATGGCGGCCGGAGCGGCCAACCAGTTGTTCGGGGGAACGCCGGCACAGATTGAATATGCTGCCGAGATGGGCTTGGAGCATCACCTGGGACTGACCTGCGATCCGGTTTGTGGCTTGGTGCAGATACCCTGTATCGAACGAAATGCCTTTGCTGCTGCCCGCGCGTTGGATGCCAATACCTTCTCAACCTTCTCGGACGGGAAACACCGGGTCAGCTTCGACCAAGTGGTAGAAGTGATGCGCCAAACCGGAAATGACCTTCCAAGTCTTTACAAAGAAACCTCGGAAGGCGGATTGGCGAAGAAATATCAACGAAAGATAAAGAAAAAATAGGTGGAAGCCTCTCTCTTGTCAGAGAGGCCTATCTTCCCATCTACCCTGAATAAGTTCGCGGGTATGAGTAAACCCGGCCTCTTTCAGGAGTGCCAGGGCCTCTTCGCGGCCATCATTCACCAAGTGAGGGAAGTGCGTGTCGGAATTGACCATCATAGGTATCTTCTTCTCACGCAGCAGAGCCAGGAACTGGCTGTGTGGAAACAGTTGTTGCTTACGGTGGTAGTTCTTGGTGTTGAGCTCAACCATCAATCCTTTTTGAGCAATCAGTTCTATACAGGCGTAAAAAAGATCTTTATACCAATCAGCCTCCAAAGAGAAACCGGGATAGCGATGACCATTTTGGTATATCTTATCCACATGCCCTACGATATCTAATCCCCCTAATTCCACCATTCGACAGACAGATCGGTAGTACTCCTCTGTCAGTCGGCGGATATCTCCGTTGTAAAAATGATCGACAGCAGCTGCAAACTCCTCATACGGCCCATCGATACAGAGCATATTCTCCTCCGTTTGCACCTCTGATTGTGGAATGAAATGAACGGAACCGATGCGATAATCCAGTGGCAATTGCCGAAAATAATCGATCGAAGGATTATAGGCGTCGTCCAGAAAATCAATCTCAAGCCCGGTATATACTTCTATCCGGTCTCCGTATTCCTTTTTCAAACGATCGATTTCTGCCAGATAAGCCGGCATATCTTTGGCCGACATATTCCAAAAGGTCTCGAAAGGAAGTGGCGCATGCGAGGAAAAACCATACGCTCTGAATCCCTGACGGATGGCTTCTTTCAGAAAGTCCTCGGGAACACTACGGCCATCACAAAAAGTACAATGGCTATGATAATTGCTTAATACCATAATGGGGTTTTATTCAAAAATAAGGGTAAGCCATTGGCTTACCCTTACAAAAGTAATATATTCCTGAGAATTGCTCTCTTTGATTTGGTTTACTTTATAACATTTAACGATTTTCCTGTCTTAATAAACGCTTCAATCGCTTTGTCCAGATGCTCGCGTTCGTGGCCGGCGGAGAGCTGTACGCGGATGCGAGCCTGGTCTTTCGGAACCACCGGGTAATAGAATCCGGTAACATAGATACCCTCTTCCTGCATGCGGGCGGCAAAGTCCTGAGAGAGTTTGGCATCGTAGAGCATAACGGCACAAATAGCCGATTGCGTCGGTTTGATATCAAATCCAGCCGCGATCATCTTGTCGCAGAAGTAGTTCACATTCTCCATCAGTTTGGTATGCAACGCATTGCTTTCTTTCAATATGCGGAACATCTCCAGGCTGGCTCCGATAATGGCGGGAGCTACCGAGTTAGAGAAGAGATAGGGGCGTGAGCGTTGGCGCAACATATCGATGATCTCCTTTTTGCCGGTGGTAAAGCCACCCATAGCACCACCAAAGGCTTTGCCCAGGGTGCCGGTGAAGATATCGATGCGTCCGTAGCAATCATACTGTTCGGCCACGCCGTGTCCGGTTCTGCCGACCACACCGGCAGAGTGCGATTCGTCGACCATCACCAATGCGTCATACTTTTCTGCCAGGTCACATATCTTATCCATCGGAGCCACATTGCCATCCATCGAGAAGACACCGTCGGTGGCAATCACGCGGAAACGTTGTTCCTGCGCCTCCTGCAAGCAACGCTCCAGGTCGGCCATGTCTGCGTTGTTGTAGCGATACCGTTTTGCCTTACATAAGCGTACGCCGTCGATAATCGAAGCATGATTCAATGCGTCAGAGATAATCGCATCCTCCGGGCCGAACAGAGGTTCGAACAGACCGCCGTTTGCATCGAAGCAGGCCGCATAGAGAATGGTGTCTTCGGTTTGGAAATAATCGGCAATGGCCGCTTCCAATTCTTTGTGCAGATCCTGGGTGCCGCAGATGAAACGCACCGACGACATACCGAATCCATGGGAGTCCATTGTGCGTTTGGCTGCGTCAATAAGGCGTTGGTTGTCGGATAAACCTAAATAGTTGTTGGCACAAAAGTTCAATACATGACCGCCTCCGCTCACTTCAATATCCGCGCGTTGAGGGGTAGTGATAATACGTTCCTTCTTGTAAAGACCTGCCGACTGAATATTGTCCAGTTCCGTGGTCAGAAATTCTTTCATTTTTCCGTACATAATCTGTCTTTTATTTAGTGTTTAGTTAGAATGTATTTGAGAAACAAAGATCCTGTTTTTTTCTTAGATTCGGGTGAAAAAAGAGGGTAAAAAAGAGATAAAGAATAGAATTCTATCTACCTTTGTAGAGGGAAAAACTTAAAACTAAATTTTAAACGCATAAACGCATGAAGAATGTATTAGTGATTGGTGCAACGGGTCAAATAGGCTCAGAACTGACAATGAAGTTGCGCCATCTTTATAGTGGAAACATTGTGGCAGGATATATTCCCGGAGCAGAGCCTAAAGGGGAATTGAAGGAGTCAGGTCCCTCTGCCATTGTCGACATCACCAACGCACAGCTTATTGCCGAAACAGTATCGAAATACAATATCGATACGATCTACAACCTGGCAGCTTTGCTCTCTGCTGTCGCTGAAACCAAACCTCAATTAGCCTGGAAAATCGGAATGGACGGTCTGTTCAATGTGTTGGAAGTAGCGCGCGAAAAGAACTGTGCCGTGTTTACTCCCAGCTCTATCGGTGTGTTCGGAGAAAATTCCCCGAAAGACAAAACGCCGCAGGATACGATCCGTAACCCGCACACCATGTATGGCGTGACGAAAGTCTCCGGCGAATTGTTGAGCGATTACTATTATGTACGCTTTGGGGTCGATACCCGCTCGGTACGCTTCCCTGGACTGATCTCTTATGTGACCCCTCCGGGCGGAGGCACGACCGACTATGCTGTGGATATCTATTATTCGGCTGTCAGAGGTGAAACCTTCGAATGTCCTATTGCCGCCGGTACCTTTATGGATATGATGTATATGCCCGACGGCTTGCGCGCGGCTATCGAAATCATGGAGGCAGACCCGACGAAATTCGTACACCGCAATTCGTTTAATGTGACGGCTATGAGTTTCGATCCGGAGATTATTGCCGCCAGTATCCGCCAGTATGTTCCGGATTTCAAGATGGAGTATAAGGTAGACCCCTTGCGTCAAAAGATTGCCGATTCGTGGCCAAATTCATTGGATGACACCTGTGCTCGTGAAGAGTGGGGCTGGAAACCGGAGTACGATCTGGACAGTATGACCAGAGATATGCTTGCTAAATTGCGCGAAAAAGGAATTTAATCCCTTTTTCTGAAAAAATAGAAAAGCCATTCTGCCGTTGCGGAATGGCTTTTTTTATGTCTTTTTGTGTCTCTTTTAAGGGTTGGATTTTTAAGAAATATGAAATAGCAAAATGTAAGCAAAAAAGCGATTTTGCTTTACAATATGATACGTTAAAAAGTGTTACTCGCCTGACTAATTTTAAATACCCCTACGTTTTTGGCAAAATACTCGGGCGATTTTGACAAATTGTCAAAAATGACTTTAAGGTTTTTGGGGTCATTAAGGTCATTAAGGACTTTGAGGTCTTTGAGGTCTTTAAAGCCCTCAAAGACTTTAAAGCCTCCCAAATTAGGAATCTTCCAATTTTGGAAGATTTGATTCCCAAGGAGCGCTGCCAGCGCGAGATTATGCATAACCGTATGCAAGCGCAGCGCAGCTTACGGTATAGCGACTCCCTGTCAATCAAGCGCCGCAGGTGCGAGATCTGCCATAATCCCGCCCCGTGCGGGGCTTTTTATATAGAGGATTCACTACCGTAAGCTGCGCTACGCTTGCATACGGTTATGTATAATCTCACGCCTGCGGCGTGCTTTCCCACAATATTCAACTTTTCTCCAATTGGAATATAAACCCGGTGCTATCTGTGCCAACCTATCCTATTTCCTATCTTCTATTTCCTTCCAATCCCTCTCTCAATCGAATATTTAAACACTGTGCAATCTGCACCAAAACATTTTCCCATTCCCACCGACTTGCTGCCCCGGCATATATATTCTCCATATTCAGGCTTGATCGGTAGTTGTTTTCTTTGTGCATCGGATTTTCGGGGTGTTTTTTCATTCTAAATGAATAGAACGAGGTTTTTTTTACGTCTTTTTATTAGATAAAATACAGGGAGAGAATGTTGAAATGTTAACTTTGTGCCTTGAAAAACAACTTATGTGAACTAATTTATAGCGATATGACTTTATCCGGTGTGAACGAAAACACGAAAAACCTTCCGGCGTCACAAAAAATACAAGCGATAAGCGATATGCTTGATCTTGGCTGGTGGGAAATAAAACTGAATGAAAAACAATTTATCTGCTCGGATTCTATTGTTGATTTGTTGTCTTTGCCATCGAATGAAATCGATTTGCAGGAGTTTTATAAAATGATACGTGAAGACTACAGAGCACGTGTTGTTGAAAAGATTACGTCAGATTCTGAGTTTCAAATAGTTCACCTGGCTTTCCCTCTCTACGTGAACGATCAGATAGTCTGGGTGAACAGCCGCTTTAAGAAAGATACCGAAAGGAATGTCGTTGCTGGTCTGTTGCATCAGGAAAGACGACAGGAGGAGCAGGGGAGTATTGCTAATGAGACTGTCAGTAACCTGATTCATCAGTTGAATGGTATCTCCAAGTCTTTGTTTACTTTCCTACAGAGTGAAGACCTGGACGATATGGTGAATCATATCCTGCAATCCCTGGTTACCTACTATAGCGCGGAACGGGCCTATATCTTCGAGTTCAACTGGAAAGATATGAACCAGAGCAATACCTACGAAGCCGTAAGTCGCCCGGGACTGGAAGAGATTCAAAACCTACAGAATGTGTTCTTTGATCCCGATACCTGGTGGAATCAGCAGATTCTGACTCAGAACCCCATTATCTTAAGTACGCTGGATGATCTGCCCGAATGGGATGTAGTCGACAAAGAGTTTCTGGCTGCGCAGAATATCAAATCGCTCATGGTCGTTCCTTTTGTGAATCAGGATAATACGATCTGGGGCTATGCCGGTATCGATATAGTGGATAAACAGCGCAACTGGGCGGAAGAGGACTATCGTTGGTTCTCCTCTTTGATGCATATTATCAATATCAGTTTTGAGCTTGCCAAATCGAAAGCGCGGATCCAGGAGGATAAAGAGTATTTGCAACGTTTGTTCCAACATATGCCGGTAGGCTTCCTGCCGACCGAACTGGTATATGACGAAAAGGGTACTCCGATTGATTTTGTTTATACCAACGCGAATAACGAGATCGAACGCATTACCGGTCGCAAGGCGGAGGATATAATCGGGCTGAAAGGTTCCCAGTCGAGGGCTTTTGCTGATCTTCCGCATTTGATTGAAGTGGCCAATACTGATAAATATATTGAGTTGGATTATCCGATGCCCGATATCAATAAACATTGTCGGGTGATTAAGTTCTCTTTGAAGAAAGATGAAGTGATTTCTTTGGTGCTTGATATGACTGATACACACAAAGCGCATAAGGCTCTCGAGGATAACGAGAAACTGTTGCGTTCGGTGTATGATAGTCTGCCCATTGGGTTTGAATTGTTTGACAAAGATGGCTACCTGATCCAGAACAATGAAAAAGCGCTTGAGATACTTGGCTTGGATAAATCGGGACCAACCGAAGGTTTTAATATCTTTATGCATCCGATGATTCCGCTGGAAGAGCAGAAGAAAGTGAAGCGGGGAGAGATTGTCGACTTTGGTATCAAATATGACCTGAATCAGTTGCGCAGTGTCTATGATGCTGATTTTACCGAAATGCCGATGCAGGACCTGACGGTGAAGATGGCGCCTGTTATGGACGATCAGGGGCAAATACAATATTATCTCTGTCTTATCATCAACAATACGGAGACCACCAATGCCTACCTGAAGATCCAGGAGTTTGAAGAATATTTCTCGCTGGTTGCCAACCTGGCAAAGGTGGGCTATTTCAAATGGGATCTGAACAGCCGGACAGGCTTTGGTATCAGCCAATGGTTCCTCAACCTGGGTATGTCTGCCCATTCGGCGTTGAATGACAACCTGATGGATGTCTATCAGCATTTGCATCCGGATGATTTCAAGGATATTCAGGCATTCTATGAAAAGGTGGTTGCGGGCGAAGCGAATAGCTATGAAAAGGAGATTCGTGTACTCAGCGACGAGGAGAAGGTAAGGTGGCTGCGTTGTACCTTTATCGTGAAAGAGAGTTCGCTGAATGAGACGCGCGAGCTGATCGGCGTTAGCTACGATATTACGGAATTGAAAGAGATGATTCTGGCTAAGAACAAAGCGGAGGCGTTGGACAAACTGAAATCGGCCTTCCTGGCGAATATGAGCCATGAGATCCGTACGCCGCTGAACTCGATCATCGGTTTCTCCGACCTATTGGCCGAAACAGACGATGAAGAAGAACGTAAAGAATTTATTCGTATTATCCAGAAAAACAACGAATTGTTATTGAAGCTGGTAACCGATATTCTCGATCTGTCGAAGATAGAGTCAGGCACTTTCAATTTTGCTAAAAGAGAATATGCCGTGCGCGCTTTATGCGACGAGGTGATGCAATCCTTCCGAACCCGGGAAATACCGAAGGGTATAGAGTTGCAGTATGATGACTCTGAGCCGGACAGTATGATCTATGCCGACTCGAGTCGGGTGAAGCAGGTATTAATGAACTTTATCACCAATTCCCTGAAGTTTACCGAACAGGGGCATGTCAAATTGGGGTATCAGCTGGTCGATGGCGAGTATATCAAGTTCTATGTAGAAGATACCGGTGTCGGCATCTCGCCGGAGAATACGGAGAAGATCTTCGACCGGTTTGTGAAGTTGGATAATTTTGCGCAAGGCTCCGGCCTGGGCTTGTCTATCTGCCGGAGTCTGGTGGAAGGGATGAATGGCCATATCGGTGTTGATTCCAAACCGGGCAAAGGATCCTGTTTCTGGTTTTCTATTCCGATGCACGAAAAGGCATAAAGCGATTGACCTTAAAGACCTTAAAGACTTTAAGGACCTTAAAGACCTTAAAGACCTTAAAGTCTTTAAAGACCCATTAATTATTTAAAAGGAATAAAGCGATACCCACCGCCGGAACGTTTTTCTACTTTTCCCATTCCCGGATAGGCAATATGCATACCGGCGATGGGAATTTTCTTTTCTGTAACGTAGCGGAGAACAGCCTGGCGGGAGGTGATGGCGTCTGTCGGGTTGACATCATAGGTGACAGCAACCTCCGGGTAGGGCATTTGAAGCGCCATGGCATGGGTCAGGTCGGCCCAGATCAACAGTTGCTCGCCTTCGGAGTCGAGCAGAAAAAGGGTATGTCCCGGTGTATGACCGTAGGCGGCTATACCCTGAACACCCGGGAGCAACTCTTCCGCCGGTGTGTCTAATGCCTGTGGAACGAATAGCTTCAATCGGTCTTTATAGGCCTCGATCACCTGATGCGCTTGCTTGGACTCTATACTCATCCAATAATCGTATTCCGGCTGGGGCAGGTAGATGTCCGCGTTGGGAAACATCACCTTTTCATATTGCAGCATACCACCAATGTGGTCACCATGCATATGGGTGATGCATACGGCATCCACCTCTTCCGCCGTTATGCCGAGGCTTTCCAGGTTGGTGAAAAGCTTCTGTCCCATACCGGTGTCAAACAGGATGTTATGTTCCGGCGTTTGAACCAGGAAGGCATTCATCGCATTGGGGAAGGTGCCTTGCGGCGCGCAGGTTGCGATCATCTCGTCGGTCGCGCCAACCAAAATGCCGGTATTGGCTTCCCGTTGCGACTCCGACAATAGGCTGACCATAAAGTCGCCGATAATATAGGTATATACGTCAGGGGTTTCCTGGGCAATTATTCTTGTGTTGAAAGAAAGAAGGCTGATGCAAAGGGGAATAAATATTTTTTTCATGACTGTATAAATTTTGAAGAGTAAAACACACAAAGAATGGAAACGTCATTCTTGCCACGAATATACGGTGTTTATTGGTTAATAAATGTATAAAAGGAGCCAATTCTTTCGTGCCAATCGATTAAATTGTACTTTTGCATGGTATTTATGAATTCCGTTATGAGTACAGAAAAGAAAGAAAAAAAAGAGATCAATAAGCTTTCACTACTAATCGTCGCTATCATTGTTCTGATCATAATTGTCGGAGGGGCTGCCTATTATATTTTCCGTCAGCAGGCTCAAATGAAAGAGCTTGTCGAGGGCTATGAACTGGACAAGGAGATGTTGGCCGATGAATATAATGAGATCTCTCTGACCTACGAGAATATAAAGTTTGAATTCAATAACGATTCGTTGGTTGCCCAGCTTGCTACGGAGCAGGAAAAGGTAAAGCGGTTGCAGGAAGAGTTGCGCACAGTGCGTGCTACGGATACCCGCCGCATCAATGAATTGAAGAAACAACTGGAAACGCTTCGCAGCATCATGCGCACCTATGTAGCACAGATCGACTCATTGAACACGGAGAATACGAAGCTGAAAGAAGAAAACAAAAAAGTAACTACCCGCTATCGTCAGGCAACCACCCAGGCAGCCAACCTGCAGAAAGAGAAAGAGCAGTTGGCAGAACGGGTGACGCTTGCCAGCAAACTGGATGCAACCAATATTCAGGTCAATCCGGTCAACCGGAAAGGAAAGACGGTGAAGAAGATCAAGCAAATGGAACAGTTTGTTGTCTCTTTCCTTATTACCAAAAACATAACGGCCTCTGTCGGTGAAAAGACAATCTATGTGCGCATCATGAAACCCGACGACGATGTATTGGTGAAGAGCCGTGGCGATACTTTTGAGTTCGAAGGCAAACACATCAACTACTCCATGAAGCGGATTATCGAATATGCCGGAGAGGAGGCTTCTGTGACTATGTATTGGGATATTGAAGAATTCCTCTCTCCCGGAACTTACTATGTCGATATATTTGCTGACGGCAACCATATAGGCCGTAAATCTTTTACATTGGATAATTAATCCTCATCCTACCTTCAAAACGTCTACTATTGTCGTGTAACAGACTAATTCTGTTATACCGCCCAACCGTATCTTTGTCCCAGGGTTTGACTCTTATCTGAAAAATTAAACAAACCCATTTTGTTCTTTGTTTCTATAAAAGGATATGGTTAATATATAATAGAATGAAAAAAAGGATTGTATTAGTTGCGGTATGTTTAGGTTTGATTGGAACTGTTTCGGCACAAAAGGTATTCACCCTCGAGGAGTGTCGCCAATTAGCTATTGAAAACAATAAAGAACTGCGGATATCCGGCGAGAAAGTAAAGCAGGCCGGCGAGGAACGGAATGCCGCCCGTACCAAATATTTCCCGCAGGTGTCGGCTACCGGAGCCTATTTGTGGAATCAACACGACATCAATCTGTTTGATTTTGGCAAACTGGGTGCCATCGGAGCGCTTATACCATCTACTATAACTGATATCTTTCGCTTGGATATTCAAGACGTCTGGGTAGGAAGTATCTCTTTGGTGCAACCGGTTTTTATGGGTGGTAAGATTGTCTCCTATAATCAGATCACCTCGTATGCCCGTCAATTGGCAGAATCGATGAACGACCTGCAACTGCAGGAGGTCATTTATCAGACGGATGAAACCTATTGGCAGGTGATTTCCCTGGTTCATAAGAAGAAACTGTCAGATGCTTATGTCGATCTGTTGAAGAAGATGGACAGCGATGTGCAGGCGATGATAGCGGAGGGAGTAGCCACTCCATCGGATGGATTGTCGGTACGGGTGAAATTGAATGAGGCGGAGATGACACAGACCAAGGTGGATAACGGACTGGCTCTTTCCCGTATGCTGCTGGCGCAGATATGCGGACTGCCTCTCGAAGAACCGTTGGCACTGGCCGATGAGTTGTTGGAGCAATATCCGGTAACACAAAAGACTGCCCTTATCGATGTCAATGAGGCGTTTGCGAATCGCAATGAGTTGAAAAGCCTGGACCTGGCTACCCGGATATACGAAAAGAAAGAAAACATAGTCCTGGCGGATATGTTGCCGCAGATGGCCTTGGTGGGCAATTATATGGTGACTAATCCTAACGTGCGCAACGGATTCAAAAACGATTTCGCAGGAGGCTTCCATGTGGGTGTGACTCTTCAGATCCCTTTAAGTGGATGGTGGGAAGGCAGCCATAAGCGGAATGCGGCTCGGGCAGAGACCAATATACAACGCTTACAATACGAAGAGGCGCGTGAGAAGATTGAGTTGCAGGTAAACCAATCGGTTTATCAGACCAATGAAGCTCAGAAAAAGCTGATCGCTTCCAGCCGTAATATGGAGATGGCAGAAGAAAACCTGCGTCATGCCAATGACGGATTTGAAGAGGGTGTCATACCTGCTCTCAATCTGATGGAGGCTCAAACCGCCTGGGTACAGGCACGCTCCGGCCTGATAGATGCACAGATAGATGTGAAACTCACAGAGGTGTATCTGGCTAAGATGATGGGGAAATTGGGAGAGTGATTAGTGGTCAGTGGTCAGTGGTTAGTATAATATCAATTATCAATTAGTAATTATCAATTAAAAAAGCATATGAGCAAGAATAAGAAATTTTCAATGAGCAATATGATGTTGGCCTTTATCGCCGTACTTGTCGTGGTTGCTTTGGTGGCATTAGCCGGTTTTTTTCTGTTGACACCTCCCGATGATGTGATTATGGGACAGGCGGAAGCCACACAGGTGCGTATATCCGGCAAGGTGCCCGGACGGATCGATGCCTATCGGGTTGGAGAGGGTGATCAGGTGCGTGCCGGCGATACGCTGGTATTTCTGAATACCCCGGAGGTACAGGCTAAATTGCTTCAGGCCGAGGCGGCTCGCGCAGCAGCCCTGGCTCAGAGCAATAAAGCGGTGAAAGGTGCCCGTGTACAAGAGATAACCGGTGCTTACGAGTTGTGGCAAAAGGCGATTGCGGGTTTGGATATTGCAAAGAAATCATACGAACGTGTGCAGAATCTATACGATAAAGGGGTGATGTCGGCGCAGAAACGTGATGAGGCTGCCGCTAATTATCATGCGATGGTTGCGACCGAAAAAGCGGCTCGTTCCCAATACGAGATGGCTAAAGAGGGCGCCCGCCAGGAAGATAAAGCGGCTGCGGAAGCCTTGGTGCGGCAGGCTGAAGGCGCTATTGCTGAAGTGGAGTCTTATATAGGCGAAAGCACGTTGCTTTCTCCGATCGACGGCGAGGTGGCCGAGCGCTTTCCGCAGGTGGGCGAACTGGTCGGTACGGGAGCACCGATTATGAATATTGTCGATCTGAATGATCTTTGGGTCACCTTCAGTGTGCGCGAAGAACTGTTGAAAAATATACAGATCGGTTCGGAAATGAATGCGTTTATCCCTGCGTTAGACGATAAACCGGTTCGGGTAAAGGTCTATTATATGAAGGATCTGGGTTCGTATGCCGCCTGGAAAGCAACCAAAACAACCGGGCAGTACGATTCAAAGACATTTGAGGTGCGTGCCCGTCCATTGGAAAACGTGGAAGGATTGCGCCCGGGTATGTCGGTTATTATGAAGAAAAAAGGCACGGAGATATTATGACGTTCAAACAATGGATAGAGGCTGTCGGGGATGTGGCCAGGCGGGAAGTAAAGCGGTTATTGAATAAGCCTCTTTATCTGTTCTGTATGCTATTGGCTCCGGCTATCAGTGTGGTGTTCCTTCTCTCGTTGATGCAGGAGGGATTGCCAACCGATTTGCCTATAGCCGTGGTCGATCTGGATAATTCGGCGACCTCCCGTAACCTGATCCGTCAGTTGAATGCTTTTGAACAGACGGAGGTGGTGATGACAACCGCTTCGTTTACGGAAGCCCGTACGGAGATGCAAAAGGGGCATGTCTATGGTATCTTTCATATACCGGCCGATTTTTCGGTGGAGGCGACTACCGGCAAGCAGCCGACACTCTCTTTCTATACCAACGGCACATACCTTATCGCCGCATCCCTATTGTTTAGAGACATGAAGACCATGTCGGTATTGGCCGGCGCTTCGGTAGGTCTGCAGACGGGAACGGCCAAGGGACTGACGACCGAACAGATCATGGGGCAGCTGCAACCGATCGTTGTCGATACGCATGCCATAGGAAATCCCTGGCTGAACTATTCGGTTTACCTGAATAATTCCCTATTGCCGGGCATATTGCAGTTGATGATCTTCCTGATTACGGTCTATAGTATCGGTACGGAGATTAAGTTTTCCACCTCACGCGAATGGCTTCGTACGGGAAGAAATTCCTTCTCCGCAAGCCTTTTGGGTAAATTACTGCCGCAAACGGTGGTCTTTACGGTGGTTGGTATGGCTATGTTAGCAGTGCTTTATGGCTTTAATGCGTTTCCGTTGAATAGCGGCTGGGGACCAATGGTAGGAGCCATGTTCCTATTGGTTCTGGCATCTCAGGCTGTCGGTGTCTTTATGATAGGCGTGTTGCCCACTTTGCGTCTGGGATTAAGCTTTGCCAGTCTGTTTGGTATGCTGGCATTTTCCGTTGTCGGCTTTTCATTCCCGGTGCAAGCCATGTATCCTTCGGTACAGGCATTGGCCAAGCTCTTCCCACTTCGCCACTATTTCCTTATTTATATTGACCAGGCACTGAACGGACGCGATCTGATATTCAGTTGGTCACACTATGTATGGCTGGCAGCATTTCTGATACTGCCGGTATTGATCAGTAAAAATCTGAAAGAGGCCTTGCTTAATTTCAAGTATGTGCCCTAAACAAAAAAGAAATGAAACGAGAACATCGCTTAATTGATAAGATCAAACAGGGAATCCAGGATACCTTTTATATCTGGATAGAAGAACTGAAACATGTCTTCCGTGATTCGGGAGTCATGATCTTTTTCTTTCTGGTTCCTCTGGCCTATCCTGTTCTTTATGCGTTGATTTATAATCCGGAAGTCGTGCGCGAGGCCAAACTGGTCGTGGTCGATCAGAGTGATACCTACCTGAGTCGCGAGTTTATCCGCCGTGTCAATGCGACAGCCGATGTGGAAGTGGTCGGCGTAATGGCGGATATGGAGGAGGCAAAGCGTATGTTGGATGAGAAGAAAGCCTACGGTATACTTGCTTTCCCGCCTGAATTTAGCCAGGAGATGCATGCCGGCCGACAAGCACGGGTGTCTCTCTATAGCGATATGAGTTCGCTGCTTTTCTATAAGGCCTTTTTGCTTTCGGCGACAGAGGTGTCGCTCGATCTGGGTAGAGAATGGACGGCGCACAACCATCCCCAGTCGACTGAGGAACTGCAACGGATCACTGTCGATCCTATTCCTTACGAAGCGATCACGATGTTCAACACCCAAAGCGGCTTCGCCAGTTTCCTGGTGCCTGCCATTCTGGTACTGGTTATTCAACAAACCCTGATTCTCGGTATTTGTATGCTGGGAGGAACAGCCCGTGAGAAGAGTCGTTTCCGTAGCCTGGTGCCTTTGAACAGGCATTATGAAGGGACATTGCGTATTGTACTTGGGAAGGCGTTGACCTATATAGTGCTTTACGGCATTGTTTGCGTGTGGATCTTTGCCATTGTTCCGCGCCTGTTCGGCTTGCCTCAGGTGGGACATCCCTGGACGGTGCTTCTGTTCCTGTTACCTTATCTGTTAGCCTGCATATTCCTGTCGATGACGCTATCCGGCTTTATGGTATCGCGTGAATCGCCGATGCTGATATTTGTCTTTACGTCGGTCATTCTGCTTTTCCTTTCGGGTGTTTCCTGGCCGAAAGAAATGATCCCGCCCTTCTGGCAGGCTGTCGGTTATATCTTCCCGTCTACTCCGGCCGTGCAGGGTTTCGTTCGGATAAATACTGCCGGGGCTACGCTGTCGGAGGTAACACATGAATACCAGGTGCTCTGGCTACAAACAGGGATCTATTTCCTTACGGCATGTATTATTTATCGTTATCAGATCATCCGCTCAAGGGTTATAAGCCATCGATTGCACAAACACGTGAAGAACCGGACGAAAGCAGTGAGCTTGGGATAAATCAATCCTCTTTCTCTTTCCCCTTTTCGGCCCGGATGCGGCTGAGTGACTGAGGCGTAATGCCCAGGAAGCTGGCCAGCTCTTTTAATGGAATGGCCTGGAGCAGTTCGGGCGATTTGTTGATTAATGCTTCATATCGCCTGGAAGCCAATGGCTGAATCAATTCAATCAACCATTGATCGGTAGTGAGCAATAGGTGCTCGAACAGTTTTCGCACCCATATCGAGAGCGCCTGGGAGGAGAGGGCAAGCTCTTCGATCTCCTCTTTGTGAAAATGCAGTGCTTCGCAATCGGAAGAGGTCGCAATATAGATCTGCGAACGCAGTCCTTTGGTGAATCCCCAGGAAGAATAGACCGCTTCGCCGGAAGTGGCATACCAGATGGTCGATTCGCGATTCCCCTCCCGGATATAGCCTCGCACAATACCGCTCTTTAACAGATAAAGCGAACGATTCACCTCTCCTTTGCGGATAAGAATCGTTCGCTTGGGTATAAAGACCTCTTTGCCTACTTCAAACAACCGGTTCAGATCGTCTTCAGGAAGCGGATAAATATCATGTATTGACTTTATAAACGTTTGCACTTGGTTGTCCTTTACGGACGAAAAGGCCTGACAATATGATGCAGGTGGTAATGCCTTCAGCTACGGCAACCGCCAGCCAGATACCTTTTACATCCAGCCACAAAGGTAATGCAAAAAAGCATGCGACAGGCAAAACAATACCCCGCAGCAGCGTGTAAAAGGTAGCCTTTCCTGTTTTCTCTACGCTCATCAGATAACCGACCGCGACGACATTAATGCCAAAGAAAAGGTAACCGGTCGCAAAGAAAGGAATGCCATCGACGGCAATTTGCCAGGCGAGGTTGGTATGGTCGCTGATAAAGAGCGAAACAATCGGTTCGCGGAACAGGGTGAAGACAAAATCGAAAAAAAGAGCCAATCCAACCGTTGTCCAGATAGCCAGTTTCAACGCCTGTCGCGAACGTTCGTAGGCTTCGCAACCATAGTTATAGCTGATGATAGGTTGTGCCGACTGGATCACCGCATTGAATACCATAAAGATAATAGGAAAGAAGTAGCAAACGATACTGAATGCCGCCACACCGTTTGTGCCCAGATAGCGCACAAATACATAGTTGCCGGCAAGCATCATCACGGCTATGGCCGCTTCGCCGAGAAAGGCAGAGAATCCTAACCGAACAATGTATCCGCTGTTGCGGACAGTCAGCATCAGACTTTTGCGGCTGAGTTTCAGTTTTCCCAGTTTGATGCGCGGTGAATAACGCAATAGGAAGATCACCATCATGGCCACCCCGACCACTTCGCCGATACCGGTAGCCACAGCAGCCCCTGTCAGTCCCCATTTGAATTCGAATATAAAGAGGTAGTCGAGCACGATATTGATGATCGTAGAGGTGGTCATACACCACATAGCCACATTGGGTCCGTCGATACGCACAAAGAAGGTCAGTACCGACAGTAACGTTTGAAACACAGCAAAGGCGGCATAAGCGATCAGGTATTCCCGCGCCAGCAGCATCAGATCATCTGGTGCACCCAATAGGCGCGCCGCTTGTGCCGGAAACGCGATCACAAGAAGAGAAACCGATAACATTACCAATAGGGAGACCAGCGTAGCCTGTGTCGCGTTGATATTAGCCACCTTTTCTTTGTTGCGCGACAGGTTGATCGAAGCCACAATCGCTCCTCCCATACCAAACATCAGGCCTACGCCCGCGGCAAATACAAACAAGGGCGCTGCGATATTAACCGCCGCCAGGGCATCGCTACCGATCCCTCTTCCGACAAATATTCCGTCGGTAATGATAAACAATGCTGAGAAGACCATCCCCAGTACGGTCGGCACCAGTTGCTTGCGAAATAAGGTGCCCACCTTCATACTTCCAAAATCAATACTGTCTCTTTGCATACTCCAATATTTTCTGTTTTTTTCAGGATGCAAAGGTACGGAGAATACCGGGTGGCAAAATTACCATTTGGTAACTTCGGTCAATTATTCTATATTTGTTACATATCCTATGTAAATGAATTGATCTATGAAACAAGTCTGTCTTATACTGGTTTTTCTTTTATACAGTGTAGCTGTGTCGCATGGGCAAGAGGCGAATTATGATGAAGCGAAGGTGCCCGATTTTGTGTTGTCTCCTTTGTTGATGAATGAGCAAGGAGAGAAGGTCACAACAACACAGGAATGGGAACGATCGTGTCGTCCGGAAATACTGGCGCTGTTGCAGAATCAGATGTATGGCGTAACGCCGACGGAGGAAATCGCTGTCCGGTATGAAACACAAACAGTCAATCCGCAAGCCTTTGGCGGCAAAGCAACCAGCCGTCAGGTAAAGATCGTGTTTACCCGCGATTTTATCGAACGATCTATACAGTTATTATTGTTTTTACCCAACCGGGCAGGAGGGAAGGCGCCTGTTTTCTTTGGTTTTAATTTCCATGGAAACCAAACGGTGACGGATGAAGCGGATGTGATACCGGCGACAGACAAGGGGCGTGGATCCGATAAGAGCGCCTGGTCGGTCGACCGTATACTGGATGCCGGTTATGGCCTGGTGACGGCTTACTACCAGGATGTATTTCCCGATAGCGTAGGAGGGCATCGCGCCAGTGTATTGCGTATGTTTGGTTATAATTCTTCCGACGATGTGAAAGAGGATAGTCCGCAGGCGATGAGTGCCTGGGCGTGGGGCATGAGCCGGGTGATGGACTACCTGGAGACGACGCCTGAAGTGGATGCCTCTAAAGTGATCCTGATGGGACATTCCCGCGTCGGGAAGGCAGCTCTTTGGGCTGGTGCGCAGGACGAACGCTTTGCCATTGTGATCTCCAACAACACAGGATGTGGCGGTGCTGCCCTTTCCAAGCGTAGATATGGGGAGACGATCGGGATTATTACACAGAAGTTTCCTCATTGGTTCTCCAAAAATTACCGGCGCTATGCCAACAACGAACAATCGCTGCCTTTCGATCAGCATGAGCTATTAGCCTTGATAGCTCCCCGCCCTCTTTATGTGGCAAGCGGGGAGGATGATCGCTTTGCCGACCCACGGGGCGAATACCTCGGAGCGGCTTACGCGAGTGAGGTTTATCGGTTGTATGGCTTCGAAGGATTGGAGCCGGAGGGAATGCCCGGCGTGAACCAGCCGGTGATGAACCGGGTGGGCTATCATATCCGCACGGGAAAACATGCCGTCACTGATTATGATTGGGAGCAGTATATTCGTTTTGCCGATAAGTGGTTGAAATGAAAAAAAGGCTATCTTTACCCGCAGACATTGAAACGCCATGGATGAAATGCACAGATACTTTAGAAGAGACATTAGCTGGTTGTCGTTTAACTACCGGGTATTGTTAGAAGCGGAGGATGAAAACCTGCCTATCTATGAACGGATACGTTTCCTTTCGATCTATTCTTCCAACCTGGAAGAGTTTTATGAGATCCGGGTAGCCGAACACCGAGGCATCATCATGAAGAAAAGCTTTGCCGAAGAGAGTGTTGAAGAGGCGGAGGAGACCCTGGCGGAGATCACGCGGGAGGTCAACCGCCAGCAACGCGAGTATTACCGTATCTTTTCGGAAATGATCCTGCCCGAATTGACCCGGCAGAATATCTATCTCTATCAGGATGAGAAGCTACAGTCTTTTCATGAAGCCTTTGTGCGCGATTATTTCAATGAAGAGGTGTTTCCGTTTCTCTCCCCGGTGATGATTCAGGCGGGGGATATCCGCACCTTTATCCGCGACCGACGGCTTTACCTGGTGGTGCGCATGACCAAGAAGAGCAAGAAGCAGGAACAGCCCGACTATGTGCCGGAGTATCACTACGCACTGATGAAGATTCCGCATGAAAAGGTGCCGCGTTTCATTGAATTGCCCGAACACGACGGGAAACATTATATCATGTTCAGCGACGATATGATCCGCGCCAACCTGCATACTGTTTTCCCGGGCTATATAATCGATAGCTGTTATAGCATAAAGATATCAAGGGATGCGGATATATACCTTGAAGATGTATCCGGCTCCAATCTGTTGGAGAGCATCCGCCGCAAGGTGAAGAAGCGGAAGGTGGGGGCGTTGAGCCGTTTTATGTACGACCGCGCCATGCCGGAGGAGTTTCTTGCCTTTATTTGCGAAGCGTTTAGTATCCATTCCGATGACCTGGTGGTCGGAGGGCGCTACCTCAACCTGCAGGATCTGGCTAAACTGCCCAATCCGTGTGGGAAGAAACTGGAACAACAGCCACCCGCGCCGATGCGTATTCCCTCGCTCGACAAAGCAGGCTCTGTCTTCAAGGTGGTGAAGAAAAAGGATGTGTTATTGCATTTCCCTTATCAGTCGTTCGACTACCTGATTCGTTTTTTGATGGAGGCAGCCTTCGATCCGAAGGTGCAGGCGATCAAGATCACCCAGTACCGGGTGGCGGAAAATTCGGCAGTTATCAACACCCTGATCAGTGCGGCGCAGAATGGCAAAGAGGTAACTGTCTTTGTTGAACTGAAAGCCCGCTTCGATGAGGAGCATAATATGGCGACAGCCGAACGGATGAAGCAGGCGGGTATCAAGATTATTTACAGCATTCCCGGATTGAAGGTGCATGCGAAGGTGGCGGTTATCCTGCGTAAACCAACTGACGGAGGCAACCGACGACGTGATTTTGCCTACCTGAGCACCGGCAACTTCAATGAAAAAACGGCCAAGGTTTATGCCGATATGGCGCTGTTGACAGCCAACAGAGAGATTATTGAGGACATAAACAAAGTGTTTGCTGCCTTGGAAGGCGAGCAGATAGAACCGACATTCAACCATCTGTTGGTGGCTCAGTTCAATATGGTGCCTACCTTAAAGCAGATGATTGGGCGTGAAATAGAACATGTAAAGCAGGGAAGAAGAGGTCGAATTGTCCTAAAAATGAATGGCCTGCACGACAAACAGATGATCGATGAACTATACCGTGCCAGCGAGGCAGGGGTGGAGATCGATCTGATTGTGCGGGGCATCTGTTGCTTGGTGCCCGGGCAGCTTTACAGCAAAAATATACGGATCACCCGTATTGTCGATATGTTTCTGGAACATGCCCGCGTGTGGTATTTCTATAACAACGGAAAAGAGGACCTGTTCCTGACTTCGGCCGACTGGATGCGGCGCAACCTGAACCGCCGGATCGAGACGGCTTTCCCTATTCTCGACGTGAAACTAAAAAAAGAGATCATCGACATACTGCATATCCAGTTACAGGATAATGTAAAGGCATGCTTGATCGATGATCTCCTTCAAAATAATTTTAAGCGCGATGATAATCCGAAGAAGACACGCGCTCAAATAGTTATTTACAATTACTTGCAGGAACGATTATAGGCGGGTGCGGATCGCTTCCGACTCTTTCTCGTATCCCGGTTTGTTCAACAGGGCGAACATATTCTTTTTGTAGGCCTCTACCCCCGGTTGGTCGAATGGGTTGACCTCCAACATATACCCGCTGATGCCACATCCTCTTTCGAAGAAATAGAGCAACTGGCCGATGTAGTAAGCATTTACGGCTGGCAGGGTGATTTTGATGTTAGGCACTCCTCCGTCGATATGGGCTAACTGTGTGCCCAGTTCCGCCATTTTGTTCACTTCATCCACATGTTTTCCTGCCAGGAAGTTCAATCCGTCCAGGTCTGCTTCGTCGGTCGGTACCAATACCTCACGATCCGGGTTCTCCACAGAGATAACCGTTTCGAAGATGGTGCGTTCTCCGTCCTGGATCCATTGTCCCATAGAGTGCAGGTCGGTGGTCAGATCAACCGATGCCGGGAAGATACCTTTGCCGTCTTTTCCTTCGCTTTCGCCGTAAAGCTGTTTCCACCATTCAGCGATGTAGTGCAGTTTCGGGTGATAGTTGGCGAGGATCTCTATTTTCTTTCCGCCTTTGTATAGTTCATTACGCGTAGCCGCGTACACCGCTGCCATATTGTCCGCGAAAGGAACATCCGTGCCGGTGGCTTTCTCCATCGATACAGCACCTGCTACGAAGTCGCGAATGCTGATGCCTGCTACGGTGATTGGCAACAGACCTACCGGAGTCAATACCGAGAAACGTCCGCCTACATTGTCGGGAATAATGAATGTTTTGTAGCCTTCCTGATTGGCCAGCGTACGCAAAGCGCCTTTCTTCGCGTCGGTAATGGCTACGATGCGGTGTTTCGCCTCCTCTTTGCCAACAGCATCTTCCAACTGTTTTTTCAGGATACGGAAGGCAAGAGCCGGTTCGGTCGTCGTGCCCGATTTGGAAATATTGATGATACCGAATTGTTTTCCTTTCAGGTATTCGGTCAATTCATACAGATAGTCTTCGCCAATGTTATGACCGGCATAGAGAAGCACCGGGTTCTGGCGTTCGGTTTGCAGGAAGTCGAAGCTGTTGTTCAATGCTTCCACCACCGCTTTGGTACCCAGATAGCTCCCACCAATCCCTACGGTGACAACCACCTCGCATTTGGAACGCAATACTTCAGCCGTGTCTTCAATCTCTTTCAATTCGGCCTCTGTGATAGAAGAGGGGAGGTGCAACCAACCTAAGAAGTCACTGCCCGCGCCCTGCCCGCTTTCAAGCAGGGCATTAGATGCGTTTGCTTTTGCCTCTTGGGCATATACCTGTTCTTTTGTAATGGTATCAAAAACCTTGTTAATGTCTAAACTGATCTTTTTCATCTTAAATACCTATTAATTAAATGTTTTTGTCAACTGCCGGATTACGGTAGTCGGCGATTTTCTTTCATATAAGATACGATAGAGGGCATCCAGTATTGGCATATCCACCTTGTATTTCTCATTGATTTCGTAGATGCATTTGGTGCCGTAATAGCCTTCGGCTATCATCTCCATCTCCAGTTGAGCGGTCTTGACCGAATAGCCCTTCCCAATCATGGTGCCGAACGTACGGTTGCGGCTGAAGCGCGAATAGGCAGTCACCAAAAGGTCGCCCATATAGACCGAGTCGGTTATGTCGCGTTGAATGTGATAAACCGCATCGACAAACCGTTGCATCTCTTTGATGGCATTGGTCAGGAATACTGCCTGGAAGTTATCGCCATACTTCATCCCGTGGCAAATGCCCGACACGATGGAGTAGACATTCTTCAATACCGCCGCGTATTCAATGCCGGTCACATCTTCCGATAAAGAGCTTTTCAAGTAATGATTGCTGAATACCTCCGACAAGACCCGGGCATTCTCTTTGTTTGTGCAGGCTATCGTGATATACGATAAACGTTCGAAGGCAATCTCTTCCGCATGGCAGGGACCGCCGATGATGGCAATCTGTTCATGAGGTACTCCGTAGTATTCCGCGAAATAGTCGGTGATAAGCATATTGTCATCGGGCACGATCCCTTTGATGGCCGATATCACAAACTTGTCTGTCAGCGGTCCCTTCACCTTCTTCAGATGTTGCTTGAGGAAAGGGGAGGGCGTGGCAAAAATCAATGTGTCGGAATCACGAATCGCCTGATTGATATTGGAGTAAAAGGTGATCTTACTTGTGTCAAACTTCACGGAAGTCAGGTAGGTCGGATTATGTCCTACCTCCTTGAACTCCTCAATCAGCTCAGGGCGGCGCATATACCAGTTGATACTATCCTGTGTGGAAAGAACAATCTTAGCCAAAGCAGTGGCCCAACTACCACCACCCATAATAGCAATTTTACCGGGCAGGTTCATGATGATGTCGTATTAGTTAGCAGCGTTCGATATCCAAAGAGTTACTTCTTCCTGTGTCGGATTGGTCAGATTCAACTTATGCTTCTTATTCAATCCGCAGAGTTCCTGACGCAATTTGTCCGGATTCAGCTCTTTCAAGGATTCAACTGTGATGTATCCTGCTTTTTGTATCACCGGCACCCAGTCGGTTGCAACACCGATCTTTTCATATTTTTCCACCGAATCTTTGCGGACTGTTTTCTCAGGACGCATTTGCGGGAAGAGCAATACCTCCTGGATGCTTTCCTGACCGGTCATAAACATGGTGAGGCGGTCCATACCGATACCGATACCACTCGTCGGTGGCATACCATATTCCAAGGCACGCAGGAAGTCCTGATCGATAAACATCGCTTCGTCGTCGCCCTTTTCAGAAAGGCGCAACTGATCTTCAAAACGCGCGCGTTGGTCGATCGGGTCATTCAATTCCGAATAGGCATTCGCCAATTCCTTTCCGTTCACCATCAACTCGAAGCGTTCGGTCAGTTCCGGATTGCTCCGGTGTTTCTTGGTCAATGGAGACATCTCCACCGGATAGTCGATGATAAAGGTCGGCTGGATATAATTGCCTTCGCATTTCTCGCCAAAGATTTCATCGATCATTTTTCCTTTACCCATGGTCTCGTCCTGTTCGACGCCCAGTTGTTTGCAGACCTCACGCAGTTGCGATTCGTCCATGCCGCTGATGTCTACGCCGGTGAAATGCTTGATGGAGTCGATCATGGTCACGCGGGGATAAGGCGCTTTGTAGTCGATCTCCTTGTCGCCCATCATGATCTTGGTCGTACCATTCACATCCATACATATCTTTTCGAGCATCCGCTCGGTGAAATCCATCATCCAGTTATAATCCTTATAGGCCGCGTAGAACTCCATCACGGTGAATTCCGGATTATGCGTGCGGTCCATTCCCTCGTTGCGGAAGTTACGGCTGAACTCATATACCCCTTCAAAGCCGCCGACAATCAGGCGCTTCAGGTATAGCTCATTGGCAATACGCAGGTATAAAGGAATATCGAGTGCGTTATGGTGAGTAATGAACGGACGGGCAGACGCTCCACCCGGAATGCTTTGCAATACCGGTGTGTCTACTTCAATATATCCATGCTCGTTCAGGAACTCACGCATAGAGTTAAACACCTTGGTGCGTTTCAGGAAGACCTCTTTAACTCCTTCGTTAACGATCAGGTCGACATAACGCTGGCGGTAGCGAAGCTCGGGGTCATTGAATCCGTCATACACCACGCCGTCTTTCATCTTTACGATAGGAAGCGGACGCAGTGATTTGGCTAGTACGGTCAATTCTTCGGCATGCACCGATATTTCTCCCATCTGTGTGCGGAATACAAACCCTTTAACGCCCACATAATCGCCTATATCGAGTAATTTCTTGAACACAACATTATACAGCTCTTTATCTTCACTCGGGCAAAGATCATCGCGCGAGATATAAACCTGTATACGTCCTTCCGAATCTTGTAATTCCATAAACGACGCCTTTCCCATGATACGGCGGCTCATGATACGGCCGGCTATCTGCACGGGGCGTACTTCGTCTTCATCACGGAAAGATTGTTTTATTTCGGTGGAATAGGCATTGGTTTTATACTCTGCCGCGGGATAAGGTTCGATACCCATTTCACGCAGCTGTTCCATGCTATTACGACGGAATATTTCCTGTTCACTCAATTCTAATACACTCATTCTGTTTTTGTTTTGTATAATACGGCGCAAAATTACAAAAAATAGTGGTTACTAATAAGTGTTTACGGATTAATTGTTCGCCTATTTATGTTTATCTCTATCTCTTTTCTGCGACCCGCCCTCTTTTTTTCAAATGTTAAAAAACGATTTTTAAGCAAAACGCCCTTTTTTGTAACAAATCCATACGTTAAAAAGTGTTACTCGCGGGACTAATTTAAAATACCCCTACGTTTTTGCGCAAAAAGTCAGGCAAAAGTTTTAAATCGTAAGTTAGGGGTTTTCGGAAAATGGGGGCGATTTAACATATTTTTTGAGTTTGTACGGGGAGGTTTTTATGATATGAACTTACCTTTACCTATGGCCCTGACCGTGAACGTTGGAAAACAGTACTGAAAAGGAATGGTTCTTTGATAAAAACAACTATTTTTGCTAATGGTTACGAGCGCGTAACCGAAAGCGGTGTAACGTAGCAGTTGTATTGCCGGAAAGGTGATCGATGGTTTTGGCGCATCCGCGATAGGTCAATTGGGTAAAGGGGTTGCTGTTGCAAATGGATTGTGGCATCAAACAGTAAAAGCGACAGGTTCTTTTGCTCCTTTAGGCCCTTCCATTACCTCGGAAGCCGGTATAGGTGGTTTGGAAATCACCGTCACCAGTGGTAAGATCGGTGAAAGTACTGTTTCCGGCATGGCTGCACAAGCTGGAAAGGGGGCGGTGAATGTTGGGAAGACAGGAGGAGCACCATTAGTTAAAACGGGGGCCAAATTTAGTCAGCATGCTTTAGAACGTATGGCTCAGCGAGATATAACGCAAGATATGGCAGAGTTGGCAATTCGTAAAGGCCAAAAGTTTTATGATCCTCTTAATAAATCTATAAATTATATTTTGCCTAATAGTTTTGCTAGTGGCAAAAGTTTATTGGTTGGAACTAATCCTCTAACAGGAGAAGTTACTACTGTGTTGAGAAGTAGCAAGAATCTTATAAAGCCAAGAATGATTCCTATTCCATAATTTTTTAATATATGATAATAGATGTATTAGTCGAGTTGTTAAAAAACTCGTTGGAGTTTTCAGGAGAAAAGCGAATAGCTTCGATAAAAAAATTTCAAACTATTGTTTGGAATGATACGTCGATAAATGACAAGAATCTTAACGGAATTTTGAGTGATATAGCTTATCTCTTGGACTTTTATGAACCTAATGAAGAGTGGAGAAAAGAATCTCCTAATTATTATGGAGATAAGTATTTAGAAGAGTTAATAAAATTAAATATCCAACAAATACTAGACTATACAAAAAACGCCCCGACTGTGCACGTTGGAAAACAGTGCTAAAAAGGAATGGTTCTTTGATAAAAACAACTATTTTTGTATAAAATAGGATGCGTCTCAACATAGCTCAAGCAAGCTTGGCTCTGTATTGCTTTACGCTGCGCTAAGCGAACGTTGTTTTGGCTTTCACTATCTTTGCTAATGGTTACGAGCGCGTAACAGAAAGCGGTGTAACGCAGCAGTTGTATTACCTGCAGGGTGGCGACGGCCTGGCTGCTATCTATGTGAAGGAGACAGGCAAGCAGGATCAGATCTATTACGCTTGCAATGACCACCTGGGCAGTGTAACGCAGTTGGTGAACAGCGCCGGCACTCCGGTCTTCCAGGCAACGTATGATGCATGGGGCAGACAGTCGGTAACCACAAACACGTTTAAGTACCACCGTGGATATACCGGCCATGAGCATTTGCCGGAATTTGGGCTTGTCAATATGAACGGTCGTTTGTATGACCCTATTTTAGCCCGCTTCCTAAGTCCCGACCCATATGTGCAGATGCCGGATTACAGTCAGGGGTATAATCGATATGCCTACTGTCTGAATAATCCGCTGATCTATACGGATCCGAGTGGGGAGTTTGCTTGGTTTTATTGGGCCGGAGCTGCTCTTATCGGAGGTATTTCCAATTTGGTTGCCAACTGGGATAATGTTGATGGCTTTTGGCAAGGAGCAACTACGTTTGTTACAGGTGCCGGGGCTGCTGTAGGGGTTCTTGCTACAGGAGGATCCGGGGCTGCTGTTGTTATAGGAACAGGTGCTGCCGGGACAGCGTTGGTTAGTGCTAATAATAGTGTTGTAGCTCAGACCGGAAAAAATTTCGAAGGATTCAATAAGGTGGATTGGGGTCTGGTTGGTAGACATGCTGTGATTGGTGGTGTTGCAGGTGCGGCCAGTACCAGTGTTGGATATTGGGCCTCTACAGCTTCTTTTACAATAAATGGGATTGACAGTCCTGTGTTGCGTTCCGTTGTTGTTTCACCTCTTGCTTCCGGAGCCGGACATGTGGCTGGAGGTACGACTGTCAATTTGTTGAAAAATCAACCTTTGGGTGAAGCCTTTGCTAATTCTTTTGATGGAATTGGTCAGAGTATGGCCATTGGTACGGCGATGGGGGTTGCTACTACAATTGGGGTTTCTTATGCCAGTGGGGTGAATCCATGGACTGGAGCTAAAACTTCTATTCATGCAACACAAAGGACTAATGAACGCAACATAGCGCAAAAAGATATAAATGATGCTCTAAAGAACCCTCTTAAAATTACAGACGTAAAAATTCAAGAGAATGGGGCAAGTGTAAAATATATAGGAAGAGAAGTGACTGTTGTTGTTAATCCGGAAACTGGGAAAATAATTACAGTCTATCGAACAAGTACGCAAAGAGTGAATAGTATTTTAAAAAGAGTGGAATGAAAAAAGAAATTATTTTAACAAAAAAAGAATATAACTATTTAGTAGAGGATCTTTTGAAAAATCGTCAAGAAATTCTTTTGCATATACAACTTGTTTGTCAAACAGATGCTTATATTAAAATATTATTAACTAATGACATTAGCGAAATAATAAGAGAGCTAACAGAAGATAGAATAGGCATGGATTGCTTTGATGAAAACTATGAACCCACTGAAGAAGGATGGATTTTGGAACATTTTATTGACAAGTTTTATGTAGGGTAAGGGCAATATAAAATGAATGTGAAATTTTTGTATAAAATAGGATGCACCTTAGCATAGTTCAAGCCAGCTTGACTCTACATTCGGACAATGGAGCAACAAGATATGTCCATCCAACTACAGGTCGAAGTGTTGTTATAGATAATTTTACAGGAAGAATATTGCATGTTGGAGGAGATGGTTTTAAATATTAACAAACTCTAATATATCATGGTTGAAAAAATAATAGTATATATGCCATTGTTAAATGAAGGTACTTCGGTTTTAAGACCTGTGATGGCTTTTAATATGGGGAATAATATATATAAAATTATAGGAACTGAAAACGGATTAAAACCAGATGACTTAGATGAGGAATGGCTGTTTCCTGTTGGTAGTTATTTGACTTGCAGGATTAAACAGCAGGATATAAATGATATAATTTTGGTTGTGGATAGTTCTCTGTAATTCTACTACGATACGGCGGATAAACCTTATGCTGTATCTGCTGTCGATCCGGTATCTGAAACGGCTATTGCTGCAAGAGATCAACAGATTATTTATACCTCTTTCGAGCGTCCTGCAAGCATTACAGAGAACAGCCATGTGGCTACGTTCACCTACGATGGTTCGGGCAGCCGCAAGAAAATGCAGGTAAAAAGAAGTGCTACAACTATCTTGCAGCGCTATTATTTAGGTGATCGCTATGAGGCGGATGTGGCTTCGGGCGTGACCAAACAGCGTTTTTATATTGGTGGCGATGCATATTCTGCCCCTGCTGTTTATGTGAATCAAGGAAGTTCATGGATTTTGTATTATATTTGTCGTGATTACCTGGGTAGCATTACCCAGATCACGTCGGATAGCGGTTCGACGACGACCGAAGAGTTGAGTTTTGATGCCTGGGGTCGGATGCGTAATCCGAACACACTGGTACCGTATGCACCCGATACGGAGCCAAGCCTGTTCTTAGGCCGTGGTTATACCGGCCATGAATACCTTCCGTGGTTCGGCTTGGTCAATATGAACGCGAGGTTGTATGACCCTGCTGTCGGTCGTTTCCTCTCCCCGGATCCCTATGTTCAAATGGCGGATTTCTCGCAGAATTATAACAGGTATAGTTATGCATTGAATAATCCGTTGAAGTATACGGATGAAGATGGGGAGTGGGTACATATCGCAATAGGAGGACTTATAGGTGGAGTTGCCAACCTTATTGCTAATTGGAATAAAGCAGAAGGTTTTTGGGATAAGTTGGCTGCCTTTGGTGTAGGCGCAGGTGCAGGTGCTACGACGGTTGCAACAGCAGGTGCCTCATTTTGGGCTGCAGCTGGTGCTGCCGCAGCTACTGGTGCTTCTGTAGCTGGTACAAACAATGTTATAGCCCAAACAGGTAAAAACTTTTCAGGGTTTAACCAGGTAGATTGGGAACAGGTAGGTTTATATAGTTTTGCTGGTAGTGTTTCCGGATTTGGCGGTAGTCTTGGTGCTCATTTTGGCGGTCAGTATTTAGGTCCGGTTATTATAAACGGGACAAATATAACCAGTCCTGTATTCCAAGAGGCTATAAAGCAGTCTGTTGGTGGTATGATGGGAGGATATATTTCCGGTTATGCAACAGGATTGATCCTAACTGGAGATTATGGCAAAGCAATGGGTATGGGTCTCCATGGTCTTGCTTATGGTGGTACAGCCGGATTGATATCAGGGGGTATAACCGGGTTTAATAATGCGAAAAGTGCCGGAAAGGATCCCTGGACGGGGAGATCAATAGTAAAGCTGGATAGTCCAGAATTATTTTTTGATGGAGCAAGATATTCAAATAAAGTTCTTAATCAGATGAATAATAGCAATGATGTATATCACGCTTTTCCAGAAGCTATAGATGGATTTGCTTCAACGTTTGGAGAAATAAGTACAAAAATTGGTGCAGATGGTAAAACCTATCAGTGGTTAAAAATGCCAGGAAATTATGGAGGGAAAACAGGTGTTTTTGAATACATTAAAGGATCTGATGGGGTGATTAATCATCGTTTTTTTAACGTAAAACCGTAAATGACCATTTATATGTATGACTATCAAAAAATAATAGAAAAAAGAGGGAGGGCATTATCTGAGGTTAACCCAGGCAGTAGCGAATATGCCTTGTCTGTGAATGATTCTTTGGAGATAATTGATATTTTACTAAAACAACAAATACCTATATTAGGAGGTGATATAATAAGTGAGAAGTCTGGAAAGTTAATCTATGCATACCAACTTTGGGGGATAGAATATCATTATTTGAATTGGTGTTGTGATAAGATGGAGAATGAAAGCAAGAAAAATTATATATTGAGAAGTTATAATATTGCAAAAGAAACTATAGTAAAAGCTTTAGATATAGCCAATCATTTACATGAAAAATGCTATATTGTTTTGGTGACGTAAAATGAGAATCTTTCATCCTGAAGGGAAATGAAATATTTCTGATTACCTGGGTAGCATTACCCAGATCACGTCGAATAGCGGTTCGACGACGACCGAAGAGTTGAGTTTTGATGCCTGGGGTCGGATGCGTAATCCGAACACACTGGTACCGTATGCACCCGATACGGAGCCAAGCCTGTTCTTAGGCCGTGGATATACCGGCCATGAATACCTTCCGTGGTTCGGCTTGGTCAATATGAACGCGAGGTTGTATGACCCTGCTGTCGGTCGTTTCCTCTCCCCGGATCCCTATGTACAGATGCCGGACTTTTCGCAGAATTATAACAGGTATAGTTATGCATTGAATAATCCGTTGAAGTATACGGATGAGAGCGGGGAATTTATGCACCTGATAATAGGGGCTATTATTGGAGGAGTAGTAAATTGGGCTGCGACTGGTGCTGCTTCAGGATTTTCAGGAGGAGTTGTTTCAGGTTCTGGGAATTCTTGGCTTGCGGGTTCTGATTTTGGACAAGGATTGTTGGAAGGCCTCAAAATAGGAGGGATCGGAGCGTTAACTGGAGGAGTTACAGGCGGAATTGTCGGTGGCATAGATGCTTTGACAAAGGGCACGGACTTTTGGACAGGAAATGCTACATTTGATTTGTCAGATGCTTATGGAGCTACTGGAACTGCTATTGGAGACAAAACAATTACAGGAAAATATGTTGGTGATTATGAAGGAATAAATCTTTATGAATCTTCAATGATGGTAGATAATAGTGCAGCCACACTACCTGGCAGAGGAATAATTCTTTCTAAAGGATTATATACAAGTAATCCAAATTCTTTGAGCGTTAAGGAATTGTTACAGCATGAATTTGGTCATATTCTTCAAGCAAGAGAAGTTGGATTAAAAGCTTATTATCGTATTATTGCTCCGGAGAGTTTAGCGAGTGCAGCTATAGATGGAGTGGGAGGTTGGAATCATAATAATTTTTGGACTGAAACATGGGCGAATTATTTGTCTAATAACTATTTCGGTTCCAATTCACTGCTGGTAAATAATCCTATAAGATGGCCTGCGAAAAATATTAATTGGTATAATTCATTGCGTGTGTGGGCTGTTAATTTTTACATGGTATTTTAACATTTAATAGCTTATGAAAAATTTAACTTACATTATTTTATCATTCTTATTATGTGTTTGTACAGCTTGTGAAGGTATTGCAGATATATTGTATATTTGTAACAATTCAGATGAAGCAATTTATGTTTACCACAGATGTGGAAATGTAGATTCGATACCTTTGAGCCCTAAATTAGAATTATTCCATTATTTGTCTATGGATGTGAATGATGCACATGGAAATCTTATTGAACCCTATTTTGTTTCACCTGACTATCGAATAAATGCTTATACATCAAGCTCTTTGAAAGGAGGATTGGAAGGACGTGTTTGGGGAACTCCTAAAACCCCACGACTACCATGTGATGAAAAAGAGATAACACTTTTTTTCATTACAGAAACAACCATGCGGAATCATGATTGGGAGGAGATTTACAAAGATCAGATGTATGTAAAAAAGGTCATGTTGACCGAGGATGACTTAAAGAAATGTGATTGGAAATACATATATACTCCGTGAGTTGTTGGATGTGAAGTAACACTATGTTTTATGTCTGATTTCTGCTGTTTGTGTAAATAGCACCATATGCACTTGATAGGGAGCCAAACCAGTTCTTGGGACATGGTTATACAGGTTATGTAATGGATTTATAAAATACCGAGAAGATGGTGAAAGCGATTTTTATATTGTTTTTTTGAATATTCACAGGCGCTATCCTATCATACTATCTATCGTTCTTTCAGAACTCGATTTCTTGTATTATCATGATCCCCAGGGTGGCGCAGACCTTCGGCCTGCTTACCCGTGGGCTAAGTCTTCGTCCCGCTGTGACTCGGCCTTGCAGGCCTGCTGTGGCCTACGGCCATAGGGATTTTCAAATTTTGGAAGATGTGAAGGAGAAAGGAGAAAGGAGAAAGGAGAAAGGGGCGTCTTTAGATATTGTAAGATTTGAAGGCTCTTGTATCATAAGAATAGTATCAAAATTTCTCCTCCTTAGCAAAGGAGGAGTACCCCGAGGTACGAGGAAGGCCACTGAAAAACCCTCCTCCCTCCCTTCCGCTTATTAATGGATCATCCGAAGAGTATCTTTTTACCCAAGAAAAGATTTTCCACACGGTGG
>NZ_JARXWF010000020.1 GCF_029892605.1 Parabacteroides sp. PM6-13 | reverse complement strand
GCTTCGATTCACCCAAAATAGGGTGAAGCAAAAATGCAACCACTTATCTTCTTGCATGTTATAAAAAGAGGATAAATGAAGCGACGAAGTCAGGAGATTGAAAACACAAACATGAATACAAAAAAAAGAGTTGCCTGGGGTCAGGCAACTCTTTTTTTGTATGTATTAAACGTTTCGTTTAGTCTTCGAGTACGGCTTGCGCGGCGGATACGCGTGCGATAGGCACACGGAACGGAGAACAAGACACGTAGTTCAATCCTACCTTATGGCAGAACTTCACAGAAGAGGGTTCGCCTCCGTGCTCACCACAGATACCACACTTCAGATCCGGACGTTGCGCACGTCCCTTTTCAGCTGCCATGCGTACCAACTGGCCTACACCATTCTGGTCGAGCACCTGGAACGGGTCGAACTTCAGGATCTTCTTTTCCAAGTAGATCGGAAGGAAGGAAGCGATATCGTCACGAGAATAACCAAAGGTCATCTGCGTCAAGTCGTTTGTTCCGAAAGAGAAGAACTCAGCGGCCGAAGCGATACGGTCGGCAGTCAATGCCGCGCGAGGAATCTCGATCATGGTTCCCACCTTGAACTCGATCTCGTCGCCCATCTCTTCAAACAGTTTCTTCGCTGTATCACGGATAATCTTTTCCTGTTCCAGGAATTCGTATACGATACCGGTCAGCGGCACCATGATTTCCGGATAGGTCTTCACGCCCTCTTTCTTCAGTTCCAAAGCAGCACCCAGGATAGCACGTGTCTGCATCTCAGTGATCTCCGGATAGGTATTACCCAAACGGCAACCACGGTGACCCAACATCGGGTTGAATTCCACCAAAGATTCTACACGGCGACGGATCACCTCTACCGGTAAGCCCATAGCCTGTGACATCTCAGTCTGTCCTTTTTCATCGTGCGGAACGAACTCATGCAAAGGAGGATCCAACAAACGAACCGTTACCGGACAGTCTTCCATCGCTTTGAAGATGCCTTTGAAGTCTTCTTTCTGGTAAGGAAGCAGTTTTTCGAGCGCTTTCTTGCGGTCTTCTGTAGAATCAGCCAGGATCATTTCGCGCATGGCTCTGATCTTTTCGCCTTCGAAGAACATATGTTCCGTACGGCAAAGACCGATACCACAAGCACCGAACTTACGAGCTACAGCAGCATCATGCGGCGTATCTGCATTGGTACGTACACCCATCTTGGTGTATTTGTCGGCCAGTTTCATCAATTCTTCGAAGTCGCCGGTTACCTCAGCAGCCATCGTCTGGATCTGTCCTTCGTATACATCTCCGGTTGATCCGTTCAATGAGATATAGTCACCCTCTTTAAACAGTTTACCATCGATCTCTATTGTTTTCTTTTTGTAGTCAACCTTGATAGATCCAGCACCCGACACACAGCATTTACCCATACCGCGAGCCACAACCGCCGCATGCGAAGTCATACCGCCGCGAGCCGTCAGAATACCTTCCGCCGCAGCCATACCAGCCAAGTCTTCCGGAGAGGTTTCAATACGAACCAGGATCACTTTCTTGTTGTCTTTATACCATTCGGTAGCGTCTTCCGCGAAGAACACCACCTGACCGGTAGCTGCTCCCGGAGAAGCCGGCAACCCTTTAGCCAATATCTTGCTGTTCTTCAAAGCCTCTTTATCGAATACCGGGTGAAGCAGTTCATCCAGTTTGTTCGGTTCGATACGCAAAAGCGCTGTTTTCTCATCGATCACTCCCTGACGAAGCAGATCCATTGCGATCTTAACCATCGCTGCACCGGTACGTTTTCCGTTACGAGTCTGCAAGAACCAAAGTTTGCCTTCCTGAACCGTAAATTCCATATCCTGCATATCGCGGTAGTGGTCTTCCAGTTTCTGTTGGATCGCATCCAGTTCTTTATAGATCTCCGGCATCGCCTCTTCCATAGAAGGATATTTAGCGACTCTTTCCTCTTCAGCTACTTCAGCCATTTCAGCCCACAACTGAGAGCCCGCCTTGGTGATCTGCTGCGGTGTACGGATACCGGCCACCACGTCTTCACCCTGCGCGTTGATCAGGTATTCGCCATTGAACACGTCGTCACCGTTACCGGCATCGCGCGAGAAGCAAACACCTGTTGCCGATGTCTCGCCCATATTACCGAATACCATCGCCTGTACGTTCACAGCCGTTCCCCATTCCGCGGGGATACCTTCCATCTTACGATACAGGATGGCACGTTCGTTCATCCAAGAATCGAACACAGAGCAAACGGCTCCCCACAGCTGTTCGTAAGCATCCGTCGGGAAATCATTTCCGGTCTGTGCTTTCACCGCAGCCTTAAATTTCGCTACCAATTCTTTCAGGTCAGCCACTTCCAGTTCGTTATCCAGGTGAACGCCTTTGGCTTCTTTCACCTCTTCGATAATCGCTTCGAACGGATCGATTTCTTCTTTGCTGGTCGGTTTCATACCCAACACTACGTCACCATACATCTGAACAAAACGGCGATAAGAGTCCCATGCAAAGCGTTCGTTACCTGTCTTGCGAGAAAGACCGGCTACCACTTCGTCGTTCAATCCTAAGTTAAGGATCGTGTCCATCATACCCGGCATAGAGGCACGTGCGCCGGAGCGAACAGATACCAACAACGGATTTTCGATGTCACCAAATTTAGAGTTCATCAACTCTTCTACGTTATGAATGGCTTTTTCAACGTCAGCTTTCAGTAATTCAACAACTTTTTCACGGCCAAGTTCATAGTATTCAGAGCATACCTCGGTTGTGATCGTAAATCCCGGAGGAACCGGAACTCCAATTAAATTCATTTCGGCAAGGTTTGCCCCTTTACCTCCAAGCAGATTCTTCATATCTGCCTTACCTTCGGCTTTCCCGTTACCAAAGGTGTAAACTCTTTTTTTCTCCATAAATAGACAATAGTGTAATTATTATGATACAATATGTTTGCGATTTTGCCAACTCGACATTGCAAAGCGCAAAGATATACATAATTTCAATAGCATAACACGCCATAAAGAAAGAATAAACAAACTGTTTTATAACCATTTTCAGCGTATTGTATCGATGAAATATGTACATTTGCGTGGCGAAATATTTAAAGAATACTACATTGGCTAAAAAAAAGAAGCCATTACCTCTGCTCGAGAACATCGAAATCATTGATGTAGCCGCAGAAGGAAAGGCAATTGCAAAAGAAAACGACAAAATCATATTCGTTCCCTACGTAGCTCCAGGCGACATTGTTGATATCCAATTAACCCGCAAAAAGAATAGTTACGCGGAAGGGAAAGCGGTTCACTTTCATCACTATGCAGAGAAGCGAGCCACCCCTTTTTGTGAACACTTCGGTGTGTGTGGCGGTTGCAAGTGGCAACATCTCCCCTACGAGGAGCAAATCAAATACAAACACAAACAGGTCGTCGACAACCTGACCCGCATCGGCAAGGTGGAATTGGGAGAGATATTCCCTATCATCGGCTCCGAGAAAACGGTTTATTACCGAAACAAACTGGAGTTCACCTTCTCCAATAAGAAATGGCTGACAGAAGAGGAGATCAAGTCTGACACCTCTTACGACAATATGAACGGATTGGGTTTCCATATCCCGGGTATGTTCGATAAAGTGCTCGACATCAACCAATGCTGGCTGCAAAACGATATATCCAACCGTATCCGCCTGGCCATCAAAGACTATTGCCTCACGCACGAAGGCTATTCGTTCTTCGATCTGCGCAACCAGGAGGGCTTCATGCGCACCCTGATGATACGCACCACCTCGATCGGCGACCTCATGGTCGTAGTCGTGTTCTACCAGGAGGATGCCCCGCTTCGGGAGGCACTCCTCTCCTATCTGATGGAGCAGTTCCCGGAGATCACCTCCCTGCAATATGTGATCAACGAAAAGCGTAACGACACCATTACCGACCAGGAGGTGATCGTCTACCACGGCAAAGACCATATCATTGAAGAGATGGAGGGCTTGTCCTTTAAGATCGGCCCCAAGTCGTTCTACCAGACCAACAGCGAACAGGCTTATACCCTATATAAGGTAGCCCGGGAGTTTGCCGGACTAACCGGAAAAGAACTCGTCTACGACTTGTACACCGGTACCGGCACCATCGCCAACTTCGTCAGCCGCCAGGCGCAGCAGGTGATCGGCATCGAGTATGTGCCCGAAGCCATTGAAGATGCGAAGGTAAACGCTTCTATCAACCACATTGACAACACTCTCTTCTTTGCCGGCGATATGAAAGATATCCTCAACGAAGATTTTATCCTACAATATGGCCGTCCCGATGTGATCATCACCGATCCTCCGCGTGCCGGTATGCACGATGATGTCATCAAGACCATCCTTTTCGCTGCTCCGGAACGTATTGTCTATGTGAGTTGTAACCCCGCCACCCAGGCACGCGATTTGCAATTATTGGATCCGTCCTATCGGGTAGCGAAGGTACAACCTGTCGATATGTTCCCACATACCCACCATGTGGAGAATGTGGTTTTACTGGAGAAAAGAGAATAATACAATGACCCATTTGCAGAAAACGGCTTTCGGGCTGTTTATCTCACTGTTTACATGTTTGATCCTGGGGGGATGCGTAAAAAAGAAAACCGAAGCTCCCCTCCACAAAGACCTGCCTCAACTGATCGAGGCGGGCGAACTGACTGTCGTCACCTTATACAGCTCCACCTCCTACTTCCAGTACCGTATGGAAGAGATGGGCTATGAATACGAACTAATCAAGGATTTCGCACAATCCCACAACCTGACAATCAACCTAAAGATCGCCGAGAACTCCTCTCGCCTGGTCGAGATGTTGCTTGCCGGTGAGGCCGATGTGGTGGCCTATCCCATTCAGGTCGATAACGAACTGAAAGAATCTGTCATTTACACCGGGCAGGAGCGGCAATCGGCACAGGTATTGGTTCAGCGTGCCAACCGACGCGACACGATCCTGACCGACGTTACCCAGCTGATCGGCCGGGAGGTCTACCTACAGGCAGGCACCCCTTATGCCCAACGTCTCGACAACCTGAACGACGAATTGGGCGGCGGTATCCTGATCCGATACATCGAAAAAGACACCATAAACACCGAAGACCTGATTGGCATGGTCTCCCGAGGAGAGATCCCCTATACGGTGAGCGACGAAATGACCGCGCGCCTCAACAAGACCTATCATTGGAATATCAATCTGAACCTGCCGGTTAGCTTCCCGCAGCGTGCCTCCTGGATCGTCAGCCGACAGAGCCCGTTACTGGCAGCCGCCATCGACGAATGGGCAGCTGGTCAAACAGGACAGCAGAGCTACCGTGCCGTGGTGAAGCGCTATTTCGAACTAAGCAAACAACCTTTCGACGGTATAACACCTACCGTGAAAGACGGGCAGATTTCACCCTACGATCATTTATTCAAGAAATATGCGGCCGACCTGGGCTGGGACTGGCAACTGTTGGCTTCGATTGCTTACCAGGAGTCGCACTTTAACCCACAGGCCGTATCCTGGGCCGGGGCGGAAGGACTTATGGGCATTATGCCCGGTACAGCCCGCGCCTTCGGGGTCAGTCCCCACGAGGTGAAAGATCCTGAAATAAGCATACAAACAGCTGTCAAGGTATTGAAAAGCTTCCGCCGACGATTCGAAGAGTTCGAGAAGAAAGAGGAGGTTATCAAACTCACCCTCGCCTCCTATAACGCCGGCGTCGGTCACGTCTACGACGCCCAGATCCTGGCCGAAAAAACAGGAAAAGACCCGACCATCTGGGACAACAACGTATCGGAAGGCATCCGCATGAAAAGCGATCCACAGTATTACAACGACCCCGACATCAAACACGGCTATTTGCGTGCCACGGAAACATTGAACTATGTCTACGACGTCATGAATCGCTACGCCTTCTACAAAGAAGCGACTGAAACCAGATAGCTAACAAACGTTAATTCACCCCTATTTTCCCAAAAGTTCCAACTATCATTTTGATATTTTGGCAGGAGTATTTTTCCAAAAACGTAGGGGTATTTAAAATTAGTCCCGCGAGTAACACTTTTTAACGTATCGTTTTGTACAACAAAACGGCCATTTTGCTTACACTTTGTATTTTAACATTTACCATTTCGAGAACTTCAATCGGAGGAGATTTGAAGGAGAAAGGGAGGGAGCGCTGCAAGCGTGATTCAATCCAGCCCATGGGTGACCGTAGGGAACCCTGGGTATCAGAGTATAATAATAATGGAGTTCTGAAAGAACGACTATATACACAAATACCTAATAGTCACTCTTTGGCTAAGGCCGATCTTCGATTCAGAGTTCCATTTACTTTAACCTAAACCACCCAGGGTTCCCTTCGGTCACCCATGGGCTGGGTTGAATCGCGCTTGCAGCGCTCCTTGGGAATCAAATAGGAGGAGATTGGAAGGTTTTTAAGATCTCAAAAGTGGCATAAAAGTAGTGACAAAATTTCTCCTCCTTAGCAAAGGAGGAGAAATTTTGATACTATTTTATCACTAAGAAATCTTCAATATTCCCAAATTGGAAGATTTTCTTTAATGGCTGAAGGCCACAGCGGGCCTTGCAGACCCGCTATGGCCTTCAGCCATGAATATATATTCCTACCTCCCCATCTTACAAAATCTGAGGACGCCCCTTTCTCCCTTCTCCCTTCAAATATTCTCCCGGATCATCTCCGTGAGCCATGCCGAGACCTGCGAATGGCTTAGGGGGATTCCGTCTAAAGCCTCCGTGATCTCTTTCGAAGAGATGGCGAATTCGTGGGTGGCGGTTTCGTAACAGAAACGGATATCGACATCCGGATTGCCGGTGATCAGGAGAGCTATCGTTTCGGGCAGATCACCCCAGGGGGGGCAATCGATATGATCGGATCGAAAAATGGCAGTAATGCGGGTGCCTTCTCCCGGCTTCGACCAGGCATTAAACTCACCGCCTGTCTGTTCCACATTCTGTTTCAGGAAAGGAAGCCCCAAGCCTACCTTGCGGGTGGTGCGGGTGGTATAAAAAGGGTTGGTCACCTGGTATAGGGTTTCGGCATCCATGCCGCAGCCATTGTCGGACACCGTAACGCTCCGGTTGCCCTGCTTATCAACCAGGATCAGATCGATAACCGTAGCCCCCGCGCGGATAGAGTTGGCGGTAATATCGGTGATATGGAAGCTTATATTATTCATTCTGTACCCACCTGTTCGAATATCTCTTTCAGCGACTGTTCGAAACGGGCGATATCCTCTCCCGAAGTGTCCCAAGAGGTCACCAAGCGGGCTTCATTGATTTCTTCGTTCCACATATAAAAGAAATACTCCTCCTGCAAACGTGTCAGGACTTCGGTTGGCAGGGTGAAGAAGAGCTGATTGGATTCTACCTTCTGCGTGAAGCGGATTTGCGGCCAGGCACGCAAAACCTCTTCCAGTTTCTTAGCACTGATATTCGCCTTCATAGCATTTTCCATCCAGAGGTTATCCGTCAGATAGGGAACAAATTGCGCCGAGAGATAACGCATCTTGGAAGCCAGCTGGGCCGATTGTTTCCGGTAATAGATCAGATTTTCTGCCAATTCCGGGCGGAAGGCAATCACCGCTTCGCCCATCATCATACCGTTTTTCGTTCCTCCGAAGCTCAGGATATCGACTCCGGCATCTACCGTCAGTTGCTTCATGGTGCAATTCAGCGAGGCACAGGCATTGGCCAGGCGGGCGCCGTCCATATGAAGATACATATCATGGGCGTGAAGCAATTCGGCTAAGGCGCGCACTTCGTCGATTGTATACACCGTGCCCAGTTCTGATACCTGGGAGATGTAGACCACCTTGGGTTGCGAATGATGACAAACACCAAAATTATGCAAGCGGGGCTTCACCAGTTCCGGCGTGAGCTTGCCATCGGGCGTGGGTATAGCCACCACGGCACAGCCCGACATCTTGGCCGGCGCACCACATTCATCGACGAATATATGGGCTGTTTCCGCACAGAGAATACTATGGAATGGCCGGGTAGCCGCCTGCAGAGCGACCGAATTGGCTCCGGTTCCGTTAAACACAAAGTAAGGTTCGGCCGCTGCGCCAAACAACTCTTTTATTTTTATCGTGGCCTCTATCGTCCAGGGATCATCACCATAGCCGACCGCATGATCTTTGTTAGCTTCCAATACCGCCTCCATAACCCGCGGATGCACACCCGAATTATTGTCACTTGCAAAACTTCTCATATATATTCATCGTTTTTTAGAATTCATTTTTATCATCTCCGCATAGATCTGAGCAATAGAGGTAACATGCCCTTGGGGCAGCTTCTTTGCGGGGAATACCAATAATTCCTCCCAGTCGATAGGTTGAACGGAAGAGAAATCGTATTCATCGTTCTCATTTTTTACCGAAGAGGCATCTACGCCCAGGTGTTTGGCCATGAAGTTAAACATGGCAATCTGTTTACTCGGCCCGTAGTCATGCTTCTCATCAGGCAGATGCACATTCTCCACCAACGCCTCTTTTCCATAGAATGAATAGGTTCGTTTAATGAAGGGATACTCTACCTGATCGACGGTGCGTGTCCAGTCGCCCCCATCGGAAACGACAAGCAGAGGACGGGGAGCCGCCATGGCGGTGATCTCCGCGTTGTTCGACGCCGGCTGACACATCAGATGGATCGGTCGCCCACTCTCACAGGGACATCCTCCCGGGAAGAAGCAAGATACCTGTACCACCGGAACAGCCACCGCAATGCGCGGATCGACCGCTGTAGCCAGGAAGGTTTGTGTGCCTCCGCCCGAAGCGCCTGTCATACCAATCCGCATAGGATCGACATAAGGAAGAGAGATCAGATAATCAATAATGCGCATCGAGCTAAATGTCTGTATCGCCTGTGCCATACCCGTACGGTGTGCCTCATGCCCAAAGTGCAAGCCCGATTCGCCGCTACCAAACATATCGTAATGATACACCACCGCTCCCATCTTAGCCAACAGAGCACACCTCACCTGCCCCGATGGCTCAAAGCGAGCAGCCGATGCCGAAGGCTCCAGTCGTCCATGCCCCTGCGCCGAAAGAACAGCCGGCCATTTGGCAGAGGAATCGATCTGTGTCGGACGATACAGATTACCCGTCACCCATACACCCGGCAGGATCTCCAACGCCAGGTTCTCGATCGTATAGCCCTCGTTTCGCTCGATCGTTTTTGTGCGTAAGCTCCGCGGCAAAGGCATTCCGACGGTATTCTCAGGCAATAAGAGAGCCTCCCGGATGCCGGCTTCCAACTGGTTTCGCCGAGCCTGCCAGGAGGCTTGGTCATCATAGAGTGCTTTCAAAGCCTCCAGCCGCGCGGCTCCCTCTTCCGGCTCTACGGCTTTCGTAAAGGTTGAGTCGATAGAAAAATAATGAAGATCACGCCAGGTCTTTTGTTCTTTCGACAAAGCGTGTGATAGGGAGGGAGCTGACTCTTGAGCGATCAAGCCTTTTGCAGGAAGCAACAACAGCAACAAAACAGCCCATTTTAATAAAGATTTTTTCATGGCGTCAACGTATAAAATAGTTTTCTTCGGCCTCCGGCAACACCTTGATTTAGCGGCCGTCCCGATTTACGGCTTGAAGATAGTGGCAAAAATCAAAAGAAAAAAGAAACTTTTCTCTAATTTTGCACAGAACAATAAACGCAAAACACAAATGAAAAAATTAATCACCTTACTATTGCTGGCAACATCTTCTTTGACTCTTTTCTCTCAAACGCCGGTCGATACGACCGTTACACTCCAACATATTGACGTCCGGGGAATACGGTTTGGCGGCATCAGTAGCGGGATAACAAAACGCCTGCTGGTCGAAAACAACATCTCTTCCATGCCCGTCACCGCGGCCGAAGCCATGCGCCATATCCCCTCGCTGACAACAGACATAGAGGGAGGCATCACCTTTCGCGGCTCCACCAACGCCAAGGTCCTATTACGGGGAGTACCTTACGGTTTACTGGAAGAGCAGAGCGGGGATCTGTTGATTCAGCTGCCCGCCTTTTTCTTCAACCGGATAGAGGCGACTGCCTACCCTTCCATCGACCGGATGTCTGACGGCGACGCCGGCACAATCGACCTTTCCACCGCCACCTCGACGGAGGGTTCTCCCCTTCAGCTTCATCTGGGAGGGGGCTGGCAGGAGCGCTACAATGCCGGGGCTGCTGTCCACTTAAAGAACAAAAAGCTCCATTTCACCGGCCGGTATAACTTCCGCCGGGAATTTCGTGAGCGTGCCTTTCAGAAGACGACCACCAACAAAGGTGGCACCACGGCTATGAACAACAATGCCTCTGCCCGCCCGGAGGTGCATGTGGCCGATCTCGAGGTGGGATACACCCCTACGGAATCCGATCACATCAGCCTCTACGGGCTCTATCATCGGATGGATTACAGCCGGTATGGAGCGATCAACAACACCCGAAGCAATCCGGCAGGCGAGGTGGTTAACAAGATGCTTCGCCATCGCTACAACAATCAATTGCAAGATGCTTATGCCATGGAGGCACGCTGGACACATCATTTCGCGCGTCCCAGCGACCGTTTGATGATTGTATTCAACTACAACAACTTCCTCTATGACGAAGACAACGATTACAAAAACGAAAACGCGACAAGCGGCGCGATCGTAGCACAAGATAACCTCTTTATTCGCCAGGAAAAGAGGAACTATTACGTCGCCGCCAACTACCAAAAAGAGCTCGCTACCAACCTATTATTGAAAGCCGGATACACCGGACGCTTCACAAGAGAGGAGTCGACGACGGAAGCCAACAACCTGACGAATGGGAACTGGACACCCAATCCGCAGAAATCGAACAACTTCACGTTTCATCGGAATATCCACACCGCCTTCGCTTCGCTCGAAAAACAATGGCAACAGCTGAAGGGAGAGATCGGGCTGCAATGGGAAGACGCCAAACACCTCTTTCCACGCCTGCGCCTATCCTACCAAACGCCTAATGCGAACACCCTGTCGTTTAATTATATACAACGCATCAACCGCCCACTTGGTAAAGAATTAAATCCATTTGTCGATATCAGCGACGCCACCCATATCGTCCAGGGCAATCCCGACCTGAAGAACGAACTCGTACACGTAGCCGAACTGAGCTACAGCTGGAATCATCCCCACTTTCATCTCACCCCCGCATTCTATTTCCGCCACAAAACCGACCGCATCATGGAGGTGATGTACACCCATGAGTCGCAAGATATCTGGCGAAAAGAGAACATGGGAAACAGCCGCGTCTTCGGTGCCGAAATAGCCGCCTCCTGGAGCCCTTCCCGGCTGCTATCGGTAGGCATTGCCGCCAATCTCTTCCGCGACGAGATCGATGGGCGCTCCTTGGGCTACGGCATGCGGAAGAATATGTTCTGCTGGGATACGAAAGGCAATATCAACCTGCATATCACCCCAACGACCGAATGGCAGATCGACGGATTCTACCTCTCCGACCAACTGACACCCCAGGGCGAGATCGAAAGCCGCTACACGGTCAATACCGGAATCTCACAACACCTGATGCAAAGACGGCTACGTTTGAGCCTTAGCGTAAACAACCTATTCGACAGCCTCAAAGAGGTCACCACCATCCACACCCCCGACCTACAAATGAAACAAATCCGCAACCGAGACGCGCGGGTCGCCTGGCTGATGGTCAGCTATCGGTTGTAACATAAGTCAGACATTCTCTTCATCTATCCCTGAGGCGATGTTACATCATCGCCTCATAAAAAGCTCACTAAAAGGGTTTTATGTTAAAAATGTAACATGGAACAAAATCTATGTTACATGGAAACAAAAAGATGTAACCTACTCAAAGAGGCCTGTAGCATTTTTACATAAATTATTAAAAGCCTCTTCTTATGTTTGCATGACGAAAGAAGCCACTCAAATTGGAGAACCACAGGAAACCACGAGAAAAACCACTCTCTCCCCTGTTGCTCTATGAGGGTTTGTTTTGAAGAAGTAAAAACAGAGAGTACGCATTAGAATAGTAAAATCACAAGATGAAAAGAATCGTCATAAAACCATGGTTCGCTTTATGGCTTTCGGCATGTACGATTGGCCTGTCCACCGCTTCATGCAACCCCACGAAAGAGCATAAAGAGATGCCGGCTGTCGGAAAATCGGTCGCACTCTTCGACCACTTCAGCTACATTGGGCAAGATGACATCTACACATCCAATCCGTTACCGGAAGAAAATTGCTTTTACAACCCGGTATTACCAGGCTGGTACTCTGACCCAAGCGTCTGTGCCAATGACCAAGGAGATTACTTTCTCGTCACCTCCAGTTTTTCTTATTTCCCGGGAGTGCCCCTTTTCCATAGCCGCGATTTGGTCAACTGGAAGCAGGTCGGACATGTACTAAGCCGCCCCTCTCAACTGGTCAACCTGGCAGGACAAGGCATTAGCGGTGGCATCTTTGCACCCGCCATCGAGTATAACCCGCACAACAAGACCTACTACATGGTCACCACCAATGTGGGCGCAGGCAATTTCTTTGTGAAGACACAGGATCCTTTTGGCGAATGGTCGGATCCGATCATGCTGCCAAGCATCCAGGGCATCGACCCTTCGTTTTTCTTTGACGAAGACGGGAAAGCCTATATCGTGAATAACGATGACGCCCCTAACTACAAACCGGAATACAGCGGACACCGCACGATCCGTATCCAGGAATTCGACGTAGAGAGCGACCAGACAATAGGTCCCCGCAAAATACTCGTCGACAAAGGCGCACGTCCCGAAGAAAAACCGATCTGGATCGAAGGGCCACATCTATATAAGATAGACGGACGCTATTTCCTGATGTCTGCCGAAGGAGGTACCGGTGGCTGGCATTCCGAAGTCATCTTCCGCGGTGACTCCCCGATGGGTTCGTTCATTCCTTGGGAAAACAACCCAATTCTAACCCAAAGAGCCTTAAGTGCCGACCGCCCCAACCCCATCACCTGTGCCGGTCATGCCGACCTGATTCAGACCCAAGAGGGTGATTGGTGGGCGTTCTTTCTCGCCTGCCGCCCTATCAACAATAAGTTTGAGAACCTGGGACGTGAGACCTTTGCCATGCCGGTGAAATGGCATAAAGAGGGCTTCCCGTATATAACACAAGAGAAAGATGTTATTCCGGTCATTGTAAAACGCGAAGGAGTAAAACGCGATTCCACCGTTACTTTCGGGAACTTCGCCGTATATGACACATTCGATGAGAATACATTGGATATGAGTTGGATGACCCTGAGAGGCCCTGCTACAGACCTCTATTCGTTGACCGAAACACCGGGCTACCTCACCCTGAAATGCTCTCCGGTGAGCGCAACAGAGAAAGGCACACCCGCTTTCATTTGTCGGCGCATGCAACATCATAAATTTGAATGTAACACACGTCTATTATTCTCTCCCTCCGACGAGAAAGAGAAAGCGGGTCTACTCTTATTTAAAGATGAAGCGCATCAGTATTTTCTTTTCACCGGCATGGAGGGTACGGAACGTTATGTTTCTCTTCAACGGATAGAAAAAGACGGAAACAAAACATTAATAAAACACAACATAAAGAACGACGCCACCGTCATCGATTTTAAGGTCGTATCGAAAGGCACTGTCTATGACTTTTATTACGCGATGGGGGACAACAAATGGGACTTACTAAGCAAGAACATAGACGCCGGATACCTGTCGACAGCGACAGCCGGCGGATTCACGGGAACCACGATTGGCATGTATGCCACACGTTAAGAGAAAAATCACTAAACAACAATCTATTAAACTATTAAAATGAAATGGAATGGTACAACGACACCTAAAGGCTGGCCGGACGAACAAAACAGTTCCCCGGCAACATCAATTGAACGAGAATATTATTAATATCTTAAACTAACGGTAATGGAAAATGTAAAAAAACAAATTTAAAAAATTCATTACTTCCTTTTATTCATGTTACTCAGTTGTTTGGTCGTTTCGGCACAAAACAGAGTAACCGTGAGAGGAATAATTACCGATGAAAGCGGAGAAACCGTCATCGGTGCTAATGTTATTGTGAAAGGAGATCCTTCTACCGGCACGATTACGGATATAGACGGAAACTTCGAGTTGACCGTTCCGAGTGCCAACACGATTCTTGTCATTACATACATCGGTATGACTGAAAAAGAGGTAAAGGTAACTCCAAACCAAGTAATGCGTATCACGCTGGCAGAAGACTCCCAACAGCTGGAAGAGGTGGTTGTGGTAGGTTTTGGTCAGCAAAAGAAGGCCTCTGTGGTGGGTGCGATCGCGCAAACAACCAGCAAAACACTGGAACGCACCGGGGGTGTGAGTAGCTTGGGTCAGGCCTTGACCGGTAACCTACCGGGTGTTGTCACCATGACCTCCTCTGGTAAACCCGGGGAAGAAGACCCGGAAATCACAATTCGTGGTGTCAGCTCGTGGAACGGTAGCGAACCGTTGGTACTCGTTGACGGTATCGAACGTCCGATGAACGGTGTGGATATCAACTCCGTAGCATCGATTTCCGTATTAAAAGATGCCTCGGCAACCGCTGTGTTCGGGGTTCGTGGGGCAAACGGGGTTATCCTGATCACCACCAAACGCGGAGAAGAGGGAAAAGCAACAATCAATGTCAATCTGAGCACCACGCTGAAAACCTACTCCAAATTGCCGGATATGATGGACTCATACGACGCGTTAAGCCTGCGTAACCGTGTAATCGAAAACGAATTGGGTTATTCTCCAGCTTCCTGGAGCTATTACCAGCCGCAAGAAACCATCAATAAGTATCGTTATCCGGCCAATCTGGAAGAGTTCGAACGCTATCCAAACGTAAACTGGGTGGATGAACTATTAAAAGATGTAGCAACCTCTTACAATGCCAACGTCAATCTTTCGGGTGGTACGCGCTTTGTAAAATATTTCGCCAGCGTCGACTACGCCTACGAGGGTGACATCTACAAACAATTCGATAACAACCGTGGATACAAAACGGGATATGGGTATAACCGTATCAACGTACGTAGTAACTTAGACTTCTCACTGACAAAAACTACCGATTTAAAGGTGAATCTCTCGGGATCACACGGCGTAAAACAAGCCTCCGCCGGTCAATACGAAAACCTGGTATGGGCTGCCTTCTACGGGGTATCTCCCGATGCGTTTCGCCCCAAATACAGCGACGGAACATTCGGATTCTATTACCCGAACCCAACGCAGGCATCGACCAACTCGATGGAGGACATCAGTGTAAACGGGGTGGCCTATACCACAACCGACCGGTTGAATACCGACTTTACACTGAGACAAGACCTCAGCTTCTGGTTGAAAGGTCTATCGGTGGAAGCGAAACTGGCATTCGACAATAGCTTCCAGGAATACAACCGTGGTATCGATGATGTCAACGACTGGGAAGCCAACCCGCATAAGTGGATCGACCCGGAAACAGGAAAGGAATACACCGACGTGACGGTAGACGGCAACAATAAATTCGACTACCAGAACAACATCGCCTGGACCACAGGCCCCGGTTCTGTAGACAACAGACAAACCTACCGTCGTTTGAATTATTCGGCACAGATCAATTACGCCAATACGTTTGGAAAACATACGGTAGGCGCGATGGGTAACTTCAGCCGCGAACAGTATGCGAAAGGAAGCGAGCAGCCTTATTATAGAGAGAACTGGGTAGGTCGTGTGACCTATGATTATGCCAATCGGTATATGTTTGAATACAATATCGCCTACAACGGATCAGAAAAATTCGCAAAAGAATACCGATTTGGTCTTTTCAACTCAGGAGCAATCGGCTGGATGGTTACCGAAGAACCTTTCATGAAGAACCTCGACCTGAAATGGCTTGACCTTTTCAAGTTCAGAGCTTCTTACGGGCAGATCGGTGACGACAATATCTATGGACGTTGGCTCTATATGGACACTTGGGGTTATGGTGGCCAGTTCCGTCAAGGATTGACCGGAGTTAACTCTTCCAACAGCCCATACAATTGGTATTTTGAATCACAGGTAGGTAACCCCAATCTCCAATGGGAGGTTTCCACCAAGCTGGACGTAGCAGCTGACTTCGCGCTGTTTGGCGGAGCACTTGCCGGTTCTGTCGATTATTTCCAGGACAAGAGAACAGATATTCTTACCAGAACGCGCGCGGTACCCTCCTACTATGGAACAACAGCGCCTGTAGCGAACCTGGGTAAGGTAGAGAGCAAGGGATATGAAATTGAACTTCGCTGGACAAAAGCACTGAATCAGGACTGGCGTCTGTGGGGGAACGCGGCCTATACGCACGCTGAGAATAAGATTATCGAGGCGGATGATCCCAAATTGAAACCCGAATATCAGAAGAAAGCCAATAAACCGATCAACCAGACAACGGCTTACATCGACAAAGGATATTATAATAACTGGGATGAGTTGTATGGTTCTACGGCACACGATGCCCTAGACGACTCTCGTATACCGGGTAACTACATCATCCTCGACTACGATGCCGATGGTATCATCTCTTCGTTCGACCAGGTGCCTTATGGCTACACAGGCACACCTCAGAACACACTGAACGCACAGGTAGGCGTAGATTATAAAGGATGGAGCTTCTTCGTACAGTTCTATGGGGTAAACAATGTAACCCGTTACGTAGGGCTGAGCAGTTTGGGTGGAGTGAAAAACACCGCCTTCAACGAAGGTTCATACTGGTCGAAAGACGATATCAACGCCGATGTACCATTGCCTCGTTGGGGAACACAACCCAGCACATACACATCGGGAACTCGTTATTTGTTTGATGGTTCCTATCTCCGTTTGAAGTATGCGGAGCTTTCCTACACCTTCAATATGCGATCAATCGGTTTCAACAGCATGAAACTATATGTGAACGGAAACAACCTATTCTTATGGACTAAGATGCCAGACGACCGCGAGTCGAATACGGGAGGTAACTCCGCCTATCCGACGCAAAGACGTTTTAATATTGGTTTGAGATTAACATTATAATCTAGAATATGATGAAAACAAAATTAATAATTTATGTATGCGGGATCTTATCCGTTTTGTTCGCTTTGTCATCCTGTACGGAGTACTTAGACAAAGAACCGGATTCGGTTATCTCCGCGGATGATGCTTTTAAGAACTTTACCAACTTCCAAGGGTATGTAGAAAGAATGTATCATTTGGCTCCGGATATTGCCAAAGCAAACTGGGTAAGCTCATTTAACTGGGGCGAAGACGAAGTAGTAACGATTGGTAATGGTGAATACCTGATGGGATTCAGTATCGACCGTGGTAACTACCGTAATTATATTGGAGCCGGTCACTGTTTCCTCGATCGCAATTGGGACACAGGAACCGACCGCTTTAAAAAAGCCATTTGGGGCGGTTCATGGTATGGTATCCGCGTAGCTAATATGGGGCTCGAAGCCTTGGCTGCCGGTAAAATGACTGATGCCTCTGCCGATGAACGCAAGATGGTTGAAGGACAGCTCTATTTCTTACGCGCTTGGTTCTATTTCCAACTGACTTCATACTGGGGTGGTCTGCCTTATATCGACTATGTATTGCCAAGTGATGAGCCATTGACCCTTCCGCGCGAAACCTATCGCGAGAATGCGGAAAAGATGGCAGCCGACTTCCAGAAAGCAGCCGACCTGCTTCCTATCGACTGGGATAACACCGAGATTGGTCGTCGTACGGCAGGTAACAATGCGTTGCGCGCAAACAAAATATGGGCTCTGGCCTATTTGGGAAAGACCTATTTGTATGCCGGTAGCCCGTTGATGGCCAATGGCGTGAACGGTCCGAAAACCTATGATGCCGAAATGTGTAAAAAGGCAGCTTCCGCGCTGGGACAACTCTTGAGCTTGGTAGAAGGTGGACAAACACAATATGCCTTGGTTGATTTCGAAAATTACACCTCTCTGTTCTATACCATTCAACAGAACTGGTTGATGCCCGGTGGTACCGAAGCGATCGTGCGAAGCCCGACATACGGAGCCGACTCTTACTGGCGTCAGATGAACTCGTATCAGATTGCCAATATGGCAGAAGGTGACGGTATCGTTCTTTGCCCCTCGGCCAATTATGTCAATTACTACGGAGGAGCCGACGGTCTTCCGCTCAATGATCCGGATTCCAACTTTGATCCTACACATCCGTGGAAAAACAGAGACCCGCGCTTCTATCACGACATCGTATATGACGGTGTGAAGATTGTATCGGGAACCATCACCAATGCGGAGGATGAGCAATATCGCTATGCCAACCTGTATAACGGGGGTAACTTCCGCAATGACCCGCGAAAGACTTCACGTACGGGCTATCTGAATTATAAGTTTATTCCGTTAGGAGCAAACAACTGGGATAAGACCTATGGCTATAGCTATGCGACACACCTCCATCTGTCGTGGATACGTTTAGCGGATGTTTACCTGATGTACGCGGAAGCAGCCGCGCAAGGATATGGCTCAGCCAATGCCAAGGATGCCTCTTTCTCGAAAAGCGCTGTCGAAGCGGTCAACACCATTCGTGAACGCGCCGGTGTAGCTCCCGTAGCCGATAAGTACACCGCTTCTTTAGATGGCTTTATGAGTGAAGTGCGCAGAGAACGTGCCGTAGAATTGGCTTTCGAAGGCCATCGTTTCCATGACCTGCGTCGTTGGTTGTTATTGACGGAATATCCTTATAACATCAAAACGGAACAATTATTCGATCGCGCGGCTCCGCTCGATCCGAAGGCTGATCCGAAAGAGAATGCGGTAGTAAACTGGGACGAAGAGGTCGTTATTCAGCGTAATCTCTCAAGCAAGCACTATTGGTTACCGTTCAAAACGGAGGATGTCACTATATATCCCGAATTTGCACAAAATCCGGGTTGGTAAGAATTTGATAACTCTAATAAAAGATAGCAATGAAACATATATATAAAGGACTCGTATTTTGCGCTATGTTCACCTTCTGTTCCGTGTATGCCGTTTCTCAGGAGCCACTACAGGAGATATCAGGTGATACGGAAGAGAGCAAAGTACAAGTAGCGTTTCGAGACATCGACCAGGAAGACCTTTTAGGAGGTGTTTCCACAATCGACGTGAAGGAACTAACAAACAAAGCCTATACCACATACAGTCTGGATTTTTTGGAGAACGTGGTAGGGGGTATGAATGGTAATTTATGGGGCTTGGGCTCTTACCTGGTTGTTGTCGACGGGATGGTACGTGATGCAAACAACGTGATTCCTACCGAAATCGATCAAATCACCCTGTTGAAAGGACCGGCGGCCGTCGTTCTCTACGGTAGCCGTGCTGCCAATGGCGTGCTTCAGATCACCACCAAACGTGGGAGACTGGGCGATATACGCATCGATGTACGTGCCAATACTGGTATGGCTACTCCGAAAGCATACCCTAAATATCTCGGATCTGCCGAATACATGACACTGTATAATGAAGCGCGTGTAAACGACGGGTTGACTCCCAGCTACAGTGTAGAGGATATCTATCATCACGCATCAGGCGAGAACCCTTACCGCTATCCGGACTTGGATATGTATTCTTCCGATTACCTGCGGAAGATGTACAACCGCTCGGAAGGTATCGCGGAAATCTATGGTGGTAATGAAAGAGTAAAATACTACACAACGACCGGTTATTACAGAGAATCTTCGTTATTGAAGGTCGGTAATGCAAAAGATAATTATATCAGCCGCTTCTTTGTGCGTGGTAACTTGGACATAAAACTGCACGAACTGATCACGGCTCAAGCCGATGCGAACGTAACGTTCTACGACTCATTCTCTGCTGCCGGTAACTGGTGGTCGAATGCTGCCACCTTAAGACCGAACCGTGTGTCTCCGCTTATCCCGCTTAGTTTCCTGGAAGAAAACGATATTCCTTCTTGGAATACAATCAATGCCAGTAATAACATCATCGGTGGTAAGTATTTCTTAGGAGGTACACAGCTTGACCCGACTAACCCGATTGCCGACGCTTATGCAGCCGGTGACAGCAAGTTTGTAAGTCGTCAGTTCCAGTTCAATACCCGGTTCGACGTAAACCTAAAGCCATTGCTTGAAGGTTTGTTCTTCCGTGCCAAATATGGTATCGACTATGCTTCGACCTACAACCAGGGTTATTCAAACGACTATGCTACCTTCGAGCCGGTATGGTCAAACTACGCAGGAACAGATATGATCGCCAGCGTGACACAGTATGGTAACGACAGTAAGTCAGGTAATGAAAACATCGACAACTCGGCTTACCGTTATACCTATAATGTGTCGGCACAGTTTGATTATTCAAAGACCATTAATGCGGATCATAACCTGTTTGCTATGTTTATTGGAAATATCTGGCAAACACAGCGGAACGGCGAATACCATCGTTTGAGTAATGCCAACTTAGGCTTGCAGGCTTCGTATAACTACCAGCAGAAATACTATGTTGATTTCAGCGCGGCCATGCCCTATTCGGCTAAGTTACCCGAAGGCAATCGCGCCGGCTTCTCACCGACATTGACATTGGGATGGCGTCCGGTGAAGGAAAGCTTCTTCGACAATACGCCTTTCGACGATTTGATGGTGAATGTATCCGCGGGTATCATCAGTCAGGACATTGACATTACAGGTGGAGACTCACAAGGTTATTACCTCTATAAATCCATTATGCAACGTGGTGGCTGGTACTCTTGGGGAGACCTGGGTGGCGAATCAGCTACGGAATTCCAACGTGGTGACAATATGAAGATGACCTTTGTGAAACGCAAAGAGATCACTGCCGGTCTGCGCGGTTCGCTTTGGAACAAGCTGATCAGCTTCGATTTCAACTATTTCACCGGTAAGATAGATGGTGGCCTTGCGCGTCCGACTTCGCTCTATCCTATTTACTTTACGCAAACAGGCTATCCGACCTCTTCTATTATTCCGTATGTAAACTATAACATCGACAAACGTTCCGGTTTCGACTTCAGCGTTTACGCGAATAAGAAGGTAAGCGAAGTGGATCTGACATTAGGCGTGAGCGGTATGTATTACACCGATGAAGCTGAGCGTCGCGATGAAAACTATGCGTATGATTATCAAACACGCATCGGCCAGCCGTTGAATGCTATCTGGGGATTAGAAAACTTAGGTTTCTTTAATAGCCCGGAAGAAATCGCCAATTCACCGAAACAGTTCGGCGAATTGAAACCGGGTGATATTAAGTACAAAGACCAGAATGGTGACGGTGTTATCGACTCGAACGATGAGGTCTTCTTGGAACGCGCAGGCACTCCTTTCCGTATGGGTGTTAACCTCACTGCGAAATGGCGCAACTTCACCCTGTTTGCGATGGGTAACGGTTATTTCGGCGGACATGGACTCAAAAGTAGTTCTTACTACTGGGTACATAGCTCGCGCAAATACTCAGAGATCGTACGCGACCGTTGGACAGAAGAGACCAAAGCGACAGCTACGTATCCTCGTCTGACCACAACAAACGGAGAAAACAATTTCCGTAGCTCTGACTTCTGGTTATACGACAGCAGCCGCTTCACGCTGGCACAAGTACAACTCACGTACGACCTTCCGGAGCACCTCTTGCAAAACGGTGTTGTTAAAGGGTTAAGCATCTATTTGAGCGGTCATAACCTATTGACTATTGCGAAAGAGCGCAAACATCTGGAGATGAATGTAGGAAGCGCGCCTCAGACACGCTTTTATAACCTGGGTGTTACCTGTAGTTTTTAATGATACAATCAGCTAAAATGAATACAGTTATGAAGAATATAAAGAAAGTAGCTATACTTGTATTAATAGTACCCTTGATCTCTATGCTGGCCAGCTGCGACGACCTGTTCGAACCGGCTATAGAAAACCATAAGGATCAAGACGCTTTGTATGACATGCCTCTGTGGGCTGTTGGACTTATCGGTCATGCCTATATCAGTAATCCGTTGGGATCTTGGTCTTTCAACGATGTAGCAACCGACGACGCCGTATCGAATGACCCGAATAATGGTTACCGTACGATGGCTACCGGTTCCTGGCGTGCCAACAACAATCCGATGGATCGCTGGCAGTACCTGCGTGCCTCTTGGCAATATCTGAATCAGTTCCTTGCCATTGCCGATGATGTGAAATGGGCGCAAGACGAAGTAGTAGCCGAATTGTTCAAAGAACGTATGAAGGGTGATGCCTACGGTATGCGCGCGCTCTATATGTATCACCTTCTGTTGAACCACGGTGGATGGGCTACCGACGGACAATTACTGGGTATACCCATTCTGACCGAACCGGAAGACCTTACTTCGGAGTTCAATCTGCCGCGTAATACCTTCCAGGAATGTATCAACCAGTTGAATGCCGACGTAGAGATGGCTCTCTCCTTATTGCCGGAAGATTACGGCGCGATAGAAGATGATATCGACGTGCCCGCCAAGTATCGTTCACGTGGCGTGACAGCCGGTCAGTACACCCGTGTGTTTGGTGACAATGCCCGTAGCCGTATGAGCGGACGTATCGCCAAAGCGGTTCGTGCCCAGGCAGCTTTATTAGCAGCCAGCCCGGCTTATACCGAAGGAACGACTGTTTCCTGGGAAGAGGCAGCCAACCAGATGGCTATCGTATTAAACGGTCTGGGAAGCAACCCGATCGCGGAAATCGATCCGTTAGGAAACCAATGGTATGTCGATGGAAAAGCCATCGAGAACCTGCAAGCCGGTGTGAATCCGAAAGAGATCCTGTGGCGTTCAAACAAAGAAAGCTCCAGTTCTTTGGAAGAGACACATTATCCCCCTACCCTGTTCGGTAGCGGACGTCTCAACCCGACACAGAACCTGGTAGACGCCTTCCCGATGGCTAATGGCTATCCTATTTCGGAAAGCGAAAGCGGATATAGTGCAAACGATCCGTATGCCAACCGTGACCCGCGTCTCGACCTGTATATCCTCCGCAACGGAAGCAAGGCAGGCCCACAGAGCAGCACAATCACGACAGCATCTGATGGTACAGACAACAACGCGCTCAACAAAACGGAAACCTCCACGCGTACCGGATACTACATGAAGAAATTGTTGTGTCAGACCGTGAATGCCAATCCAAGTTCCAAGACTCCCGCTTACCATTACAAGCCGTTCATCCGCTACACGGAGATCTTCCTGGGTTACGCCGAAGCGGCTAATGAGGCATGGGGACCTACAGGCACAGGTGCTCATGGTTATTCTGCCTATGACGTGATCAAAGCGATCCGCGCTAGAGCAGGTGTTGGAAAAGACAATGGAGATGCCTACCTGGAATCTATCAAGGGCAATAAAGACAAAATGCGTGAGTTGATTCGCAACGAACGTCGTTTGGAACTTTGCTTTGAAGGCTTCCGCTTCTGGGATCTTCGCCGTTGGAAAGCAGACCTGAAGACTTCTGCGAAAGGTATGGATATCAACGGAGGTAGATATAATATTCTTCCCGAAGTTGAAACCCGTTCCTATCAAGATCATATGTATCATGGCCCAATCCCCTACGGTGAAGTGATCAAGTTTAGCAACCTGCTTCAGAACAAGGGTTGGTAATCATGTCGAACGATTTAAAAATAAAGAAAATGAAAAGAGCAATATTTCTATTATTAGCCATAACAGGCTGCCTATTCACTTCTTGCGAAAATGGCGATTGGGAATTTCCTGACTACGAATATACCGCTGTGTATTTTGCGTATCAGAGTCCCATCCGGACCATTTGCTTAGGCGAGGATGTGTTTGACACCACGCTGGACAATGCGCATAAGTGTCAGATCATGGCTACCATGGGTGGTGTTTATGAAAACAAAAAGAACATCGAAATCGGTATCCGTGTCGACAATTCATTATGCGACGGACTCATCTATAAAGATCTGAATACGGAAGTTGTGGCTATGCCATCCAATTATTATACGCTTTCTTCCGATAAGATTGTGATTGAGAAGGGTAAGTTACTGGGCGGTGTAACCGTGCAACTGACTGACGCTTTCTTCAATGATCCGAAATCATTAGAAACAACCTATGTGATTCCGGTTGTGATGACAAGCGTAAACAATGCCGACAGTATTCTTTCCGGAACGCCGCTGGTGGCTAACCCCCGACGCGCCGTTGCTTCCGATTGGGATGTGCTTCCGAAAGATTACATCTTGTATGCCGTGAAGTATATCAACACATGGGACGGTTATTACCTGAGACGCGGAACAGACGTGGTGACCATAAACGGAGTAACCACCAATGTGACACGCCAGCAACAGTATGTTGAAAAAGATGAGGTTTTCAAACTGAACACCTACTCCTTGTCCGACTGTGAGTTTCCGGCTGTTTATGAGAATGCTGCAGGGGTAAATCTTCCTGTTTCATCCAGACTCAGCTTTGACAGAAACGACGAATGTACAATCACGCCAAGCGCGACCAGTGTTCAGGTGAATGACAGTGTAAGGATTTACAACATCACCTCGTCTGGAAGCGGTAAATTTGTCAAATTAGGCGAGAAAAACAGTTGGGGTAATAAAGACAGAGACGGCATGTATCTGAAATATGAAACGGGCTTTGAGGTCGAAATGACCTTCCCCAATACACCGGGCGGAAAAGAGCCTGTTTATGAAAAGCACCATTATAAAACAGATGATATATTGGTAGCAAGAGACAGAGGTATGAAAGCCGAGTGGTTTACTCCGGCAGAGAAGTAACAAGTAGTTTCTTACGATAAATTAAAAAGATATGAAACATACAAAATATATTTTAGGAGCTTTCGTTCTGGCAAGTATGGCGATCACATCCTGTGTGGATGATTCCGCATTGGAATATGATGTAGCGAAGCCGGCTTCCATTGCTGGAATGGAATACCTCAATGAGTATGAGGCATTGAAAACCTATGTCAACCGGAGTACGGATCCCAACTTTAAGTTGGGTTCCGGGGTTGGCGTGAGTGATTACGTGAAAGAGGGATTGGTGTACCGTCTATCCAATTCCAACTTCGACGAACTGACCGCAGGCAATGCGATGAAGTACGCCTCGAACGTGAAAGACGATGGTTCGATGGACTTCTCGAATGTGATTGCTTTTGTGCAGGCAGCAAAAGCCGGTGGCGTATCTATCTATGGACATACCCTGGCCTGGCATGCACAGCAGAATAATAAGTATCTGAATAGTCTGCTTGCGGATAAAGAGATCGAGGTAGATCCGGACGATGCGAACCCGGCATTACGTATGGTTGTTCCTACGAAGGGAGCCAACGTATGGGATAGTGAGATTTATTATGATCCGGTTGCCCCATTGGTTGCCGGTCAAGAATACACTATCAGCATGCGCATCAAAGCGACCCAAGCGACCAATGTCAATTTCTGGCCGGGCATGAAAAGTGGTGCCGAGACACATTATTTGCCTGGCTTTGCAGCCGGCGAACAATGGGGAGATGCTTCTGTTACATTTACTCCCCGAGTAGGCATTGACAGACTTCGCTTCTGCTTTGGTACATTTGAAGGAGAACTCTTCTTCGACGATTTATCGTTGAAAGCCACAGGAAGTGATGAGAATTTGATCGCCAATCCTTCTTTTGACGAAGAGAGTCTGACAGGTTGGAGCAAGCCAGGATGGCATAGTTACACCTTTGGTATCGCTGATGTGGCTGCAGGACCAAGCACCTATTGGGTGAACCTGGTAAGCAATAGCAACTGCGAAAGCGACGATGTATCTAGTTTCTATGCAACAGAAAAGACGAATGGTCCGAAAGCGGCTACCTTTGGCGCGGCAGGTACGGGTGCTGACGGTGTCGGACGCGCGATTGTGGTTCAATCAGGCGACAATCCGACCAATGCATGGGATACCCAATTCTTTGTCAAGGTACCTCATACCTTTGTAACTGGCGAAGCGTATAACTTCAGCATGAAGGTTAGAGCCAGCAAGCCTGCGACAATCAGCTCACAGGCACATAGATCTCCCGGTGATTATATACACTGGTCTATGGTAGGATCACCCAATGTAACGACCGAATGGCAAGAATATAAGAACTCCGGAGTTATTACGGATCAGAACGGCATGACTACGATTGCTTTCAACCTGTCGGAGTCTAAGGAAGCTACAACCTATTATTTTGATGATATCGTCTTCGAAAAACAAGAGTCTGGCAATACCATCCCACTCACCGACGAAGAGAAAGCCGAAGCATTGAACGGTGCTATGGACAGATGGATCGCCGGTATGATGACCGCCTGTGAGGGTTACGTAACCGCTTGGGATGTGGTGAATGAGGCTATATCGGGAGCCGATGGTAATGGCGATGGCAAGTACGACCTGCAATCGGCATCCAACAGCAGCGATCCTGACAACAACTTCTACTGGCAAGATTACCTGGGTGATAACGAGTATGTTCGCACCACGGTAAGACTGGCGCGCAAGTATTTTGCTGAAAGCGGAGGTAATCCTTCGGATCTGAAACTATTTATCAATGACTATAACCTCGAATCCTGGTGGGACGGCAACGGTAAAGCCAAGAGTATGGTGAAATGGATTGAGCAATGGGAATCGGATGGCGTAACGAAGATCGACGGTATCGGTACACAGATGCACGTAAGCTACATCATGGACGCGGCCGCTCAAAAGAGCCAGGAAGAGGCGATTGTGAATATGTTCAAATTGTTGGCAGCAACCGGCAAACTGATCAAGATCACCGAATTGGATATGGGTATCACGGAGAAAGCCTTTGGCACAGGTATCAAAACAGAGGATATGACAGAAGAACACCACCTGGCGATGGCGGGTTTCTACAAGTTCATCATCCAGAAATATTTTGAGCTTGTTCCGGCTGCCCAACGCTATGGTATCACGCAATGGGCTGCTACCGATAGCCCTGCCAGCTCCAGCTGGCGAGGCGGCGAACCTGTCGGCCTATGGGATTTGAATTATAGCCGTAAGCATACCTATGCCGGCTTTGCGGATGCTTTATCCGGGAAATAATAATATAATAACACTTAATAAACAGAGGGTTTTCGGATCCTCTGTTTATTTTTGGATATCAATCAATAAGCAATCGTACATTATGAAAAGAATCATTTATTTCATAGCCCTATGCCTCTGTGTATTATCCGTAAAGGCGCAGTCTCCTTATCAAAGCCGGGTGGTGACCGATACGATCTACAGCCAGGTGTTGAATGCCAAGCGGGCATACAATGTATTACTCCCTCAGGGGTTTGATCTGAACAAAGGCAAGACCTATCCGGTGCTTTACCTTTTACATGGCATGTGGGGTAACAATACCGATTGGACCGGTCCCGGACGTGTCAAAGATGTGATGGATCGATTAATCGCCAGCGGAGAAGCCTGCGAAATGATCGTTATCACACCCGACGCCGGCGGTGGTGATCCCAATGTGGTACAGAATGGCTATTACAATATGCCGGACTGGGATTACGAAACCTTCTTTTTCACCGAGTTTCTGCCTCACGTAGAAAAGAAATACCGGGTGATTGGCGATAAACAACATCGTGCCGTAGCAGGTCTTTCGATGGGTGGCGGTGGTGCAGCCGGATATGGACAGCTCCATGCCGATAAGTTCAGCGCCGTTTATGCGATGAGCGCCCTGATGGACATTCCCGAAGTGGGAGCTGCTCCTGTGAACCAGGCTGACGGACCGATGGCGAAACTGACTCGCTCGGTGATCGACAACAGCTGTGTAAAATATATACAAAAGGCCGACGAGGCACGCAAAGCGCTACTTCGTTCGGTTTCCTGGTTTGTTGACTGTGGCGACGACGACTTCCTGCTCGACCGAAACATCGAATTTTTCCGTGCGATGCGCCAGGCGGGTATCCCCTGCCAGTTCCGTATCCGCGACGGAGGACACGATTGGGAATACTGGCATTCGGCTCTCTACACCTGTTTGCCGTTTGTTTCGCGTGAGTTCCAGAAGCCTGCGAAAGAAGAGTTTCATGTCTATCTTTGCCTGGGACAGTCGAATATGGAAGGAAATGCCCGGATCGAAGCGCAGGACACCATTGGCGTCAATAAACGTTTCCAGGTGATGCAAGCCGTAGACTGTTCGGATCGTGGACGCGTGAAAGGAGAATGGTATAAAGCTGTGCCTCCGCTGGCACGCTGTCGCACCGGACTTACCCCTGTTGATTATTTCGGAAGAACCCTCGTGGCGGAATTGCCTGAGCATATCAAAGTGGGCGTTATCAACGTAGCCGTAGGGGGCTGTAAGATCGAACTGTTCGATAAGGAGAATTACCAGGCCTATGTAAACGAATCGCCCGACTGGCTGAAGAATATGGTCAATGAATACGACGGGAACCCCTACGCTCGCCTGATAGAGTTAGCCCAGAAGGCGCAACAAGAGGGTGGCGTGATCAAAGGCATCCTGTTGCATCAGGGCGAATCGAATACCGGCGACCAGGAATGGCCTAAAAAGGTGAAAGCGGTGTACGACAGCCTGCTCCAGGATCTCAAACTGGATCCCAACTCTGTTCCGCTGCTTGCCGGCGAAGTGGTGCATGAAAAGCAGGGAGGCGTTTGCGCTTCGATGAATGAGATTATCAACACCTTGCCGGAGGTTCACCCCAACAGCTACGTGATCTCTTCGGCTGATTGCGACGTAGCACGAGACAACCTGCATTTCAATGCTGCCGGTTACAGAGAACTGGGAAGACGCTATGCGAAACAGATGCTTACAATCTTAGGCTATTAATCTTACGTAAAACGTAACATAGATACCTTTTTGAGATCTCAGCTTGGGGCACTCCCAAGCTGAGATCTTTTCTTTTAGTGCTTTTTGAAAACGGACAAAGTGTTCATTTTCGGACAATACACAAAGCAACATCCTACGCATTATCAAACACTTAGCCTTTTGGCATAGGTTTTGCCCATAGCCGGGTAAAAGAGAGAAAAGATGAAGAAAACAGGCATATTAATAGGATTACTGCTCTTGGGTTGTTCGCTTATCGCGCAAGAGCCGGAGAACAGGATGCAGCTTACGCTGAAAGAGGCGATTCTATTGGCGCAAGTGCAGTCGGTCGATGCGGCTGTAGCATTGAATGAATTGAAAACCTCCTACTGGGAATACCGCACGCATAAGGCCGATCAGTTGCCGGAAGTCACCTTCACCGGTAGTTTGCCCAGCTATTACCAGCGATTCAATAAATACCAGCAACCGGACGGGTCATACACCTTTGTGCGCGACAATTCCATGGGCTTGTTTGGCGAGCTCTCTGTGACGCAGAATATCGCGCTGACCGGAGGACAGATCTCCCTGAACTCCTCCCTGGACTTCACCCGGCAACTGGGGGCAGGTGCCTACAATGAGTATATGAGTGTACCCGTCGGGCTGACCCTGAAACAGCCACTCTTTGGGGTGAACGACCAGAAATGGAAACGAAAAATCGAGCCCGTACGCTACCAGGAAGCCAAAGCCGCTTATATCGAAAGCGTCGAGATGGTTACGCTTTATACAATTGACTATTTCTTCACTCTGTTGAAAGCACGCGAAAGCCTGCGCAATGCACAGCAAAACCTGGAGAATGCCGAGAAACTGTATGATATAGCCCTGGCGCGCCGTGAGATCGGCCATATTTCGGAAACGGAGCTTATGCGCTTGCAGCAGGCCGCGCTTCAGGCAAAAGCCAACCGTACCGACGCGCAGTCGAGGTGGAACGCGGCGATGTTTCAGTTGCGCGCTTTCCTGGGCTTGAGCGAACAGGATATGATAGAGCCGCTGTTGCCGGAGACGGCACCTGCCGTACATATAGAATATCAGAAGGTATTAGAAAAGGCACAGGAGAACAACAAACTGGCGAAAAAAATCCTGCGGCAACACCTGGAAGCGGATTATGCTGTGGCGGCTGCGAAAGGCAACCAGCGAAATATCAGCCTGTTTGCCTCTATCGGATATACCGGGAAAGATAAGATGATGGCCGACGCCTACCGGGGGCTCACCGACAACCAGATCCTGGAGGTAGGTGTCTCTATTCCGCTATTGGATTGGGGAAAACGCAAAGGAAAGGTGAAGGTTGCCGAGTCAAACCGGGAGGTCGTCCTGTCGCGCACACGTCAGCAACAAATGAATTTCAATCAGGATATATTCCTGTTAGTAGAAAACTTCAACAACCAGGCAACCCAGTTGGAGATTGCCGCCCAGGTGGATATCCTGGCGGAAAAGCGTTATAACACATCGATCGAGACTTTCCTGATCGGGCAGATCAATATCCTGGATCTGAACGACGCGCAAAACTCCAAAGACAATGCGCGGTTGAATCATATTCAGGAGCTCTATGCCTATTGGAGTTATTACTATAATCTCCGGAGCGTTACCCTGTATGACTTCCTGAACGACAGGACGCTGGATGCCGACTTTGAAGAGATTATTTTGCACTAATGCCGTCGGGTAGAAAGAATTCTCTATCTTTGAATCACTTATTTCAATCTATGATACTAATTGTTGACGATGATACAGTAGTCCGCTCCTCGCTGGCTTTTTTATTGAAACGCGCCGGATATCAACCGGAGGCGGTGCCAGGTCCGCGGGAGGCGTTGGAAGCCATTCGCGCCTATAAGCCGGAACTTATTCTCCTGGATATGAATTTCACGCTGACCACCACAGGGGCAGAGGGCATTCAACTGTTGCGACAAATCAAGATATTCCATCCGGATGTGCCCGTTATCCTGATGACGGCCTGGGGCTCGATCACGCTGGCCGTGCAGGGCATGCGAGCGGGCGCCTTTGATTTTATTACCAAACCATGGAACAACCTGGTGCTTCTCAATACCATTCGTACGGCATTGGAATTGAGTGCGCAGAAAGATGCCCGGCCGACCTCTTCCGAAGAGATGGAAAACGAGGCGTCGGTCTCTTTTGAGAAGATTATCGGGAAAAGTCCCGTGCTGCAAGAGATATTAGGCACTGTTTCCCGGATAGCCCCTACCAACGCGTCGGTTCTGATCACTGGTGAAAGCGGTACGGGCAAAGAACTGATTGCCGAAGCGATCCATACCCATAGCCTCCGCAAAGAGAATCCTTTCGTGAAGGTCAACCTGGGAGGACTCTCCCATAGCCTGTTCGAAAGCGAAATGTTCGGTCATAAGAAAGGAGCCTTTACCGATGCCTATATGGACAGGAAGGGACGCTTTGAAATGGCCGACAATGGCACGATCTTTCTGGATGAGATAGGCGACCTGGAGCTGTCGAGCCAAGTGAAGCTGCTCCGGGTATTGCAGGATCAGACCTTCGAAGTATTGGGCGACAGCCGGCCACGGAAAGTGGATATACGGGTGGTGAGCGCAACAAACCGGGACTTGCGGGAGATGGTCTCCGCGCGTAGCTTCCGCGAAGATCTCTTCTACCGCATCAATCTGATTACGATTCATCTTCCGCCTCTTCGCGAGCGGAAGGAGGATATCCCGCTGTTGGCTCGCTATTTTGCCGAACAGCAAGCCGCCCTAAATGGTCTTCCACCGGTGGAGTTCTCGTCGGAAGCCTTGTCATGGCTACAACAACAACCCTATCCGGGTAATATCCGTGAACTAAAAAACCTGGTCGAGCGTACGATTCTTGTTTCGGGAAAGCCTTTGTTGCAGGCAAGCGATTTGAAAGCGCAGACAGGGGCAGGTAGCGAGAAAACGCAGCAGGCCGCCAATACCTTAAGCGGCATGACCCTGGATGAGATAGAGAAACAGACCATTCTCCAGGCATTAGACGATTACAAAGGGAATCTTTCGCATGTGGCCTCTGCCTTGGGTATCAGCCGGGCTGCCTTATATCGACGCATGGAGAAATATGGCCTGTCGCCCGACAAGCCCTAACAAAAACAAAGCGCATGAGGATAAAAGGACTATTCTGGATATTGACCGGGCTATTATTGGCGGTGTTGGGCGTATTGGCCTACTTCTCCTTTTATTCCTCCACCCGTTGGCTCTTCTTTGTGGTTGAGGGCGCTATCCTGGTCACCGTCGTTTATCTGATCGTTTTCTATCGGAGAATCATCAAGCCTTTACATATCATCGGCAACGGGATGGAATTGTTGCGCGAGCAGGACTTCAGCTCGCGGCTTAGCCTCGTGGGGCAGGCCGAAGCCGACAGGGTGGTAGAGGTATTCAATAAAATGATGGAGCAGCTCAAAAACGAGCGGTTGCACCTTCGCGAACAGAACCATTTTCTGGATCTCCTGATCAATGCCTCGCCTTTGGGGGTCGTGATCTTCGATCTGGATGGGAAGATACAATCGGTTAATCCGGCGGCAGGGGTTATATTGCATAATACGCAAGAGGAGACGCTTGTCGGGAAAAGCCTGACGGATCTAGACTCCCCGTTGGCGGCAGAACTGATGGAACTACCCCTGTATGGAGCGGAAACCATCCGATTGAATGATGCCAATATCTACCGGTGTACCCATTCTTCCTTTATAGACCGGGGATTTCACCGCTCTTTCTATTTGATAGAGCCGCTTACCCAGGAGGTGTTTAAGGCGGAAAAGAAGGCATATGAAAAGGTGATCCGCATGATCGCGCACGAGGTGAACAACACCACCGCCGGCATTACCTCCACATTGGATACGCTCGCCAGTACGTTTCGTGAGATGAATGATATGGAGGATATAAACGAGGTATTACGCATTTCTATCGAGCGTTGCTACCGGATGAGCGACTTCATTACCAATTTTGCGGATGTCGTTCGCATACCTGAGCCGCAATGCCTCGCGTATAATCTGAACGAAGTGGTGATGAGTAGCAAACGTTTTATGGAGACCATCTGCCGTAATACCAACATTGATATCCGGATGAATCTGGCAGAAGATTCTCCCATGGTCTTTTTAGATAAAACCCTGTTCGACCAGGTGTTATTGAATATCATTAAAAATGCGGCGGAATCGATCGAAGCGGACGGAATGATCGAGATACGAACCACCGCTTCTCCGGTCAGCCTGGAGGTAATCGATAATGGCAAAGGAATCGATAAAGAGACGGAAGCGAAACTATTCACCCCGTTTTTCTCATCCAAGCCGCATGGACAGGGTATCGGCCTGACTGTTATCCGCGAGATTCTACAAAAATTGAATTGCACCTTCTCCTTGCGTACCTATCCCGATGGCTTGACACGTTTCCGTATTCTTTTCACTTGAGGGCGACCCTATAGAAAATAAAAAGGGAGATGACTTTGTATCGGTCATCTCCCTTTTTGGTTTTATCGTATAGCTTACAAGCCTATCTTTTCTTAGCCGGAGCCGCGATTTCGTAGAATACCTTCTTGTCCTTATCGTACATAAATGAAACGATATTCCAGCCGGCTCTGTTGCCTCTGTACACATTATAGGAAACATCATAGCTCAATTCCGGGTTAGGATCGGAATAAAGAGCCGGCAATACATGAGAGGCAAAGCCTTCGGATATTCTTTTATCCATCAGCGCCTGAAGCTGATCGTCCGACAAGGAGGTATATTCTTTGTTCGGATCTTTGTCTCTCCAGTTGGAATAGTTATTATTCACCTCACCCCATTTAGCAGCAGATCCGTAATAGAACTCATTCAGATCGTCTATCCAGTAGGCATATTTGTTGTTCTTTACCCACTCGATCAGGTAGAGCAGTTCATTTTTTTTGATGGTCACCTCTACGCTGCCGCCGATCAACAGGTTCAGACTCCAATTGGATCCGTCGTATTTCATATCGGCGATTTTGGTCGTAACCGTCATAACCGGCGCGTATGGGTCGTAACTGTTCCAGTTCGTTCCGTCGAATTCATACACAGATGTTTTGGTAATCACCGCACCCTTCTCTAAATAATTATAGACAACGACTGCCGTTTTTTCAGCAATCGCATACGGATACTGCATACGCAGGAAGGAGCCCAGGTAGCCATCGATATTCATAGCCGATGTGAAATAGCCCTTTTCGCCCGGTTCATTCGCGCCATTACCCATCTCTTTGTAATCATCCGCAATAAGGGTATAGTAGTAATTAGCCGTAAAGCTGTTCAATTCTGTTTTGTCCCAACCATAGTTCTCTTTCTTAAAGCTTTCGGAAAGGGTTTCTTTCTTGCCGTCCGCCTCGTTGAAGAGGTAATAGATAGTCACGATATCGCCTACAGCTAAACCGGCATATTTCTTGGTAACAAAGTCAATCAGGTAACCGTTTACGTCCATCGATGCATCGAAGTAATCGTGTTCACCGGGTTGTCCCGCCTCTTTCCCCATCGAATCATAGTCTTCAGCTTTCAGGCTATAGTCCTCTTTAGGCAATGAGTAACCGGGAGTGCTTTCTCCATAGAGAATAGAGACTTTCGCTGTCGAATTCTTATCGTTGTAGAGGTAAATGCTTTTCAGCATTTTGTCTACCGCCGTCGTTAAGGAGGTGCGGTCGGTGAAATAGCCCGCGTCGGGGTATTCGCCGGTATATTCGCCGGTATACGCTATCACATCTGTCACCAGATTGTTGTCGTAACCGCTGAAATGTTCTTCGTTATAGTCACATCCGGCCAGCAAAAGGATGGCCAGTAAGCTTATATATAGATTGATCTTTTTCATAATCCTGTTTTCTTTTTGAGGGGGTTAGAAATTAACTCTGAACTTGACTGACATCTCACGTCCCAAGCCGTAGAATACACGCGTTGCCGACGTCCAGCTATGTGACGATCCGTCGTAAGCGCTTTCGATGTATTCCTGGTTGAACAGGTTCGATATATTTCCGCTGACAGAGGATGACAAACCTCCCAGTTGGAAAGAATAGCTGGCATAGAGGTCGAACACATGAGCCGATGGAATCTTCCAGGGTTTTTCATACGTTGTTTCGCCACCAAGCTTCAGGTCGTTATTGATCGGTGTCCAGTCAGCATAATTGCGATCGGTGAAGAACCAATCGGCACCGAAGCTGATGTCTTTGGTCGGTTTAATCTTGATTCCGGCAGAGAGAGAGGTCTGTGCCGAGCCACCAACCTTCACGCCATCCATTTTAAAGGTCGATTTGGCATGATCGGAAGCGCCAACACCGGAGGCTACCTTATAATCAGTCGTGATCGGCTGACCGGCTGAATTATAGAAATAACCGGTAGCAGTTCCGTTCCATCGCCAGTTGCCCATAGAGAAGCTACCGGTAATGTCTAACCAGGTGAAAGGATGAGCAGCCAGGTCGATCTCCAATCCTTGGTGGATGGCATCGACACCCTGCATATTCACCGTGTAGCGGTCAGTCTTATCGCTGAAATCACCCATGCGAGCCATGGTCTTATCGTTCCAGTTCGTATGATAGAGGTTCAGGTTGGCCGACAGGAAAGAGGTGCGGACACCATACCCCAATTCCACGCTGAATATCTTTTCGTTCAAAGCATCTTTGTTGATGACATTGCTCGTGGTCGATTGCAGGAACACGCCACCATTAAACTGCGGAGCGCGGCTGATATAACCGATATTCATAAATATATTATGATAGTCGTTCAAGTTGTAGTTGGCACCCCCTTTGATGTTGAAGCCCCAATTGGTCACGGTTCCCGATTTGGCATGGTTCTCGTCATAATAGAAACGGTCGTAACGCCACTGGGTTGATTCGTTTACCGAAGCGGAAGCAAACGCGCTAAGGCCACCCAAGGTGTATTCCGCCTGTCCGAACAGACCGCTCTGGATGATATGACTGTCGTAATCGCGGTACACCACGTCGCCTACCGTTAGTTTCTCTTTCAGGAAAGAGGTGTTTTTGGCCGCGCTATTGTTTTCCGGCAATACATTGGAGCGATTGCGCGCATCCACATAGTAGGCACCATTCATCAGGTCGCTGATCTCTGCCGTATGCATCCCTTTATAATAACGGGCATCGATACCTCCGGAGATATTCAGGTTCTCGTTCAATTCGCGTTCATAGGTCGAGAGAAGTCCATACCAACGATGTTGGTTCTTGTTCAACGCCAGAATCATTTGTGAGCCATTCGTGCTGTTTTCGTTCATCTCCTGGATCTGATCGTAGGCAAAGGTACCGTCAGCATTTCTGTATTTTGTATTCAACACGCCGTTGCTTACGCCATACCAACCGTTGGCCATCGAAGAGTCAGACCCTTCACCACGCAGTCCCCATCCGTCGCCGATCGACATATACAACGCCGTACTCAACGATGATTTCATGTCTATCTGCCACATATGGTTGAGGGATAATTGCGGTTTGTGGTATTTATTCTTTGCCGAAGTGATGCGTTCGCCATTCTTTCCGAAGCCGTAGGTCGCGTTGTATCTGTACAGGTCGCCATTCGGCATATATTGCTGCATCTGCTGCCATCCTTTGATGGTCAAACCATCGTAGCTACCCCGTTGGTTGTGAACCTGAGGTGCGCCAAATCCGGTGAATGAGATCTGATGAGAATCGTTAATCATTTTGGCGATACTCAGGAAGTAGTTATATGATTCAAACTCTGTTCCCTGCACATAACCGTCGCCCCATGTTTTGCCACCCATCAGGGTAAGCGCCCAACCTGTTTTGCTCAAGCCGGTAGATACAGAGAACAATAGTTTGTTATAACCGTCCGTGCCCATCGTATAACTGGCGAAACCGCCTTTTTTGGCATCGATCGTACGGGTCACGATATTGATTGATCCGCCCACGGAAGGCGAAGAAACCTTGGAAGAACCCAGTCCGCGTTGCACCTGCATATAGCGGGTCACGTCGGCCAGTCCGGCCCAGTTACTCCAGTAAACACCGCCCCATTCCATATCGTTCATGGGCACTCCGTTTACCATCACCGCTACGTTCTCCGATTTGAAGCCGCGGAGGTTTACCTTCGCGTCGCCAAAAGCGCCACCATCGCGGGTGACATGTACGCCCGGCGTGAGTTTCAATATTTCCGGAAACTCTTTTACACCCAGTCGTTCGTCGATGATCTGCGGTGTTACAGTAGCCATAGCTACCGGTGTTTTCCTATCGATAGCGATAGAAGAAGTGATTGTCACGTCGGCCAACCCGATCGCATCGATTTCCAACGCGATGGTGCCTAAGTCAATACTGGCAGATCCGGCAATCGTGCGGGCAATATCTTTGTACCCAAGAGAACGGAAGATTAAGGTAGCTCCGGGAGCCACCGTGATTTCAAATTTTCCATCCACATCGGCAACCGCCCCCTTGGCTGTTCCCTTTTCCAAAATCGTAGCGCCCACTAAAGGCTCATTACTCTCCGCATCGATCACCATCCCATTAACTACGGTTTGTGCCTGGAGACCATTCGCACAAAATATAGTTAAAATAGCTACTAAAAAGAAATGGATTACATGTTTTCTCATACCATGTCTACTGTTTTATAGTTAATATTTTGCAAAATAACGGTTTTGTTTTTTAGCAATGCAAATATAGCGAGTATTTTAATTCTTTCAGTGGTAGAGGCTGTTAAAATGTAAATTATTCACCCTTTCTGAGAGAGGGCTGAGGCGCTTTCATTATCTTTGCATAAGATAGGATGCGCCTTAGCAATATTCAAGCAAGCTTGACATTGCGTTCGGCTTTCACTATCTTTGCACAACTTTGCCTCTCTTTAAGTAAAAAGGTGTGTATGAAAAATATAATCATTTTTGTATGTTTGGCTTTTTGCGCCATTTTTCATTTTTCCTGTGCGAATTCACCCAAAAATGCTAAAGCCGACCGTTATGTCGTAGTACTCTCGCTGGATGGTTTCCGTTCCGATTATCCGGAGATGGCACACACCCCTACCCTGGATTCACTTGCCCGGGTTGGAGTACGCGCTGATTTCCGTCCCTGCTTTCCCAGTGTCACCTTTTCCAACCATTACGCGATGGCAACCGGGCTGCATCCGGATCATCATGGCTTGATCAATAATTATTTTTATGCCGAAGACCTCGATAAGATCTATACGATCGGTAACCGGGAAGCGGTGTCTAATCCCGACTTCTACGGCGGAGAGCCCATTTGGAACACCGCCGAGCGACAAGGGGTGAAAGCGGCTAATTTCTATTGGGTAGGCAGTGAAACCCCTGTCAACGGCCGTCAGCCCTCTATCTGGAAGCCCTTCGCCAGCAGCGTATCCTTCCGGAACCGCGCCGATTCGGTCTTGGCGTGGCTGCGGTTACCCCTGGAGGAGCGCCCACGTCTCTTGATGTGGTACATCGAAGAGCCTGACGCGATCGGCCATAGCGCGACACCCGACTCAAGCGCCACGATACGTATGGTAGAAGAATTGGATCAGCTATTGAATTACTTTTTCACCGAAGCGCGACAGCTGGATATTTTCGACCGCATCGATTTTATGGTGCTTTCCGACCATGGCATGGGCACCTACTACCCGGAGAACTATGTCAACCTGAACGACTACCTGCCCCGGGATAGTTTCGATTATGTGTTCGACGGCGTGCCGACCCTGTTGTACACCAAAGAGAGCTATCGCGAAACAGCTTACGAGATATTGCAGCATGTGCCTAATATTGAGGTTTATAAAAAAGAGGAAATCCCCGCGAAATACCATTACGGCACCCATCCGCGGATAAGCAACCTGGTGGTGATTCCGAAGATCGGCACCTATGTGCAGTTTCGCGCCAACAGCTCCCCCCGTCTTGGTGGCGCCCATGGCTATGACAACTACGTGCCCACGATGCAAGCCATCTTCTATGCCGCCGGTCCCTCTTTCAAGAGCGGGGAACGCCTGCCGGCTATTGCCAATGTCAATCTATATCTGTTGATTTGTAAACTACTCGATTTACAACCCGCCCCCAACGACGGCACGGAAGAGGAGGTCGCCGGCTTACTGAAATAGGATCGAACAAACCCATTTTGTCTCACGTTTTTTTTGCCCTTGAGGATTTTTTCTCAGCCCTTAAAAAACCGTGAAAAAAAATTCTCACCCGCGTGAGAAAAAATTCTCATGCGGGTGAGAATAAAAAAAATGGGGCTACGGCCGAAATGCTCCGCTATTAATTTATAGTATCTTTGCTTCGCTAAAAAAACGATATTCACATGGATCAGATTATTCATCAGCTTATTTCAAAAAACACACAGATACCTGTTCGCCAGATAGAGAAAACCATCCAGTTATTGCAGGAGGGAGCTACCATCCCTTTTATCAGCCGCTACCGCAAAGAGGTGACCGGCGGATTGGATGAGGTACAGATCGGGCAGATCAAAGACAGCCTGGACAAACTAACCGAACTGCAAAAACGCAAAGAGGCGATTCTCAAATCGATCGAAGAACAGGAGAAACTGACGCCGGAACTCCGCAAACGCATCGAAGACTCCTGGGACAGTACGGAAATCGAAGACATCTACCTCCCCTACAAACCCAAACGGGTGACCCGGGCGGAGATTGCCCGCAAAAAAGGGTTGGAGCCACTCGCCAAGATCATTATGTTGCAAAACGAACCGGATCCGGAGAACCGCGCCTACGCGTTTGTCCGGGGTGAGGTGAAAGACGCGGAAGAGGCGCTACAAGGTGCGCGGGATATTATCGCGGAATGGGTCAATGAAAACGAAGCAGCCCGTAACACGATCCGTAACACCTTCACCCACACGGCAGCCATCTCCTCCAAGGTGGTCAAAGGAAAAGAGGAGGAAGGCGCGAAATACCGCGACTACTTCGACTTTAGCGAACCGTTGAAGCGTTGCACCTCGCATCGCCTGTTGGCGCTGCGCCGGGGCGAAGCGGAAGGGATCCTGCGGGTCGCTATCTCACCGGATGCCGAAGAGGCATGCGAACGCCTATACAAACGGTTTGTGAAAGGCAAAGGTGCCTCATCCGATCAAGTAGAGAAGGCGGTCGATGATGCCTATAAAAGACTATTGAAACCCTCTATAGAAACCGAATTTGCCAACCTCAGCAAAGCGAAGGCCGACGAAGAGGCGATCCGTGTGTTCGCGGAAAACCTGCGACAGTTATTGTTAGCCGCACCGTTGGGACAGAAACGGGTGCTCGGGATCGATCCGGGATATCGCACGGGATGTAAGGTGGTTTGCTTAGACGCGCAGGGCAATCTGTTGCACAACGAAACCATCTATCCCCATCCGCCGCAGAACGAAAAGAGTAAAGCGGCCTCGAAGATCTCGCATCTGGTGGAGACCTACGCCATAGAAGCCATGGCAATCGGCAACGGAACGGCCAGCCGCGAAACGGAACAGTTTATCACCGGCATACGCTACGACCGGAAAGTGCAGGTGTTTGTAGTGAGCGAAAACGGTGCCTCCATCTATTCGGCATCGAAAACGGCGCGCGAGGAGTTCCCCGAATACGATGTAACGGTGAGAGGGGCGGTGAGTATCGGTCGCCGGTTGATGGATCCGCTGGCGGAACTGGTGAAGATCGATCCGAAAAGCATCGGCGTCGGGCAATACCAGCACGATGTGGATCAGACAGCGCTGAAGAAAAGCCTGGATCAGACGGTCGAAAGCTGCGTCAACCTGGTGGGCGTAAATGTGAATACGGCTAGCAAACACCTATTGACCTATATATCGGGACTGGGGCCGACCTTGGCACAGAATATCGTAAACTACCGCGCAGAACATGGTCCTTTCCGCACACGAAAAGAGATCCGCAACGTAGCCCGCATGGGAGAAAAGGCGTTTGAACAATGCGCCGGCTTCCTGCGCATTCAGGGAGGGGATAATCCGTTGGACAACTCCGCCGTGCATCCGGAGAGCTACGCGATCGTTGAACGAATGGCTAAAGACCTGAAATGTACGGTTTCGGAACTGATTGCCAACAAAGAACTGAAGAAACAATTGAAATTGGAAAACTATATCACAGAGAAAACCGGCATGCCGACCCTGCAAGACATTATGGAGGAGCTGGACAAACCGGGGCGTGACCCCCGCCAGGCAATCCAAGTGTTTGCCTTCGACCCGACGATCCGTACGATTGAAGACCTGCGGGAGGGAATGCGCCTGCCGGGTATCGTGACCAATATCACCAATTTCGGTTGCTTTGTCGATGTGGGCATCAAGGAAAACGGGCTGGTGCATATCTCGGAACTGGCCGACCGTTTCGTGAGCGACCCAACAGAGGTAGTATCGATCCATCAGCATGTCGAGGTAAGGGTGCTTAGTGTCGACCTGGGACGCAAGCGTGTGCAACTATCGATGAAGGGAATCTAACGCGATGGCAAAGGAGAAGATACAAAAGACCAACGCGGCGCGCCTATTGGATAAGGCAAACATCCGATACGAACTGATCCCCTACGAGGTGGACGAAAACGACCTGAGCGCCGTGCATGTAGCCGCGCAATTAGGCGAGAATGTCGATCAGGTATTCAAAACGCTGGTACTTCACGGCGATAAATCGGGCTACTTTGTCTGCATCATTCCCGGTGCGGCCGAATTGGATCTGAAGAAAGCGGCCAAGGTATCGGGCAACAAAAAATGCGATCTGATCCCGATGAAGGAACTACTTCCCCTGACCGGCTATATCCGGGGTGCCTGTTCGCCGATCGGTATGAAAAAGCATTTCCCGACCTATATCCACGAAACGGCCATGGACTACAGCCATATCTACGTCAGCGCCGGGCAACGGGGCTTGCAGATCATGATACAGCCCGGAGATTTAACAAAAGAAGCCCGAGCTACCATAGCCGGGCTTATTCTGTAATAGCAGATATTTAATGAGGATTATTCAAACATCCGGTCGATTCCCCCTGAATCGGGCACAAAGATAGGCTGTTCGCCGGACTCTCTTTGGGTATTACACGGATCCTGATATTGCTCAGGAATCTCGAACTTCTCGTCCTGGCTATATCCAAGTGTTTTGTCGGCATATACCTTCTGCATAAAGAGACCATAAATCGGCAAGGCCATATTGGCTCCCTGCCCTTCGCTCATCCGGTCGAAGCGGATGGATCGTTCCTCCCCTCCTACCCAGACACCACCGACCAGGCTCGGCGTAAAGCCCATAAACCAACCGTCGGAGTGGTTCTGTGTCGTACCGGTTTTCCCACCCATATCGGCCTGAATGCCGTAGCGGAAACGAACACGGCTACCCGTACCGGCGTTTATCACATTACGCAACAAATGAATCATCTTATAAGAGGCATCTTCGGTCAACACATCGCTCATCTTGGGCGTGAAATTAGCCACTGTATTCCCATAACTATCTTCGATACGCGTCACATAAAGCGGATCAACCCGCAATCCCCGGTTGGCAAAAACGGAATAACCGGTCACCATTTCACCCACCGACGCATCAGGAGTTCCCAAACAAATAGAGACAACCGGATCCATCTCGTCCTGCAATCCGAACGAATGAAGCAAGCGCACAAAAGCGTATGGCGACAGGCGCTTCATCAGATAAGCGCTTACCCAGTTGGATGACTTCTGCAATCCCCACTGAATCGACACCATCTCTCCAACATTCTCTTTGCTTGAATTCTTTGGTGTCCAGGGATTTCCGTTCTCATCGAGCAGGGTTTGTTCGACATGCAGCATCTGCTCACAGGGACTGATGCCTTCGAGCATGGCCAAAGAGTATAAATAGGGCTTAATGGTCGAGCCGACCTGGCGGCGTCCTCCATTAATCATATCATACTGGAAGTAGTTATAATCAATCCCTCCCACATAGGCTTTCACATGACCGGTACGGGCCTCCATCGACATAAAGGCGGTACGCAGGAAGCTCTTATGGTAACGGATGGAATCAAGGGGCGACATTAGCGTATCGACAGGACCTGCCCAGCTATACACACGCATCTCAACAGGCTCTTCGAAGTTCTTTGCGATCTCTTTCTCGCTCAAGCCCGCCTTCTTCAGCACCCGGTAACGCTCCGATTGCTTCATTGCGCGGCTCATAATATTATTGATCTCCTCCTTCTTCAGGTCGCTGGAGAACGGCGCGTACGAACGTCCTTTCTTCTCTTTGAAAAAGGCACCTTGCAAATAGTCACCGATATGTTCTTTCACCGCCTCTTCGGCATATTGCTGCATACGGGAGTCGATGGTTGAATAGATTTTCAGACCGTCTGTGTAGATGTTATAATTAGAGCCATCGGCTTTTTTGTTCTTATTACACCAGCCATACATCGGATCATTGACCCAAGCGGTGGAGTCTTCTTTGAACTTCTGAGCCTGCCAGGCCATATAGTTCTTACGATCGGGCTTCTTGGCCGTTAGCTTCATGCGCAGATATTCCCGATAATAAGGCGCCAATCCCTCTTTATGATCCCCACGGGTAAAATAGGTCGTCAGCGGCAATTCCTTCAGGGAATCGCATTCGGCGCGAGTGAGGTAGTCAGCTTTATACATCTGCTCCAACACCACATTACGACGTCCGCGGGTGCGTTCTACCTGGCGCACCGGATTGTAATAAGAAGGATTCTTACACATCCCCACCAGGGTAGCCGCTTCTTCGGTTTTCAGCGTGCCTGGCGTTTTACTGAAATAGACGCGCGAGGCCGACTGAATCCCGACGGCATTATAGAGAAAGTCGAACTTATTCAGATACAGATTGATGATCTCCTCCTTCGTATAGAAACGCTCCAGCTGGACGGCAATCACCCACTCGATCGGCTTCTGAAACACACGCTCCAACTTATTGCCGGCTGTCGGCGAATAGAGCTGCTTGGCGAGCTGCTGGGTGATGGTGCTACCTCCTCCTCCACTCTTCTGAAACAACAGGCCGCGCTTCACGATCGCACGGAAAAGTCCGATGGCATCGATCCCACTATGTTCTGCGTAACGGATATCTTCCGTTGCTATCAACGCTTTAACCAAATCCGGGGAGAGGTCTTCGTAGTTGACATGAATGCGGTTGTCATCGCTAAGCGCATAACTACCCAACAGTTTTCCGTCTGCCGCAATGATCTGAGAGGCATATTTATCAATCGGATTTTCCAACTGCTCCACCGGAGGCATATAGCCTATCGAGCCTTTGGCTATGGCGGAAAACAGGATTACTACAACGAGAACTGCGAGAAAAAACAACGCCCATGCAGAGCCTATTATGATCTTTGTTGTCTTTGATGCCATTTGTTTATTGAATAATGAAGAAGCAAAGGTATGGAATGCTTTTTTATTTTTTCACCTGATTAATGGTTATTTTCAACCCTTTTTCAAGGCTGTCGCCCACCAGACCTTCCAACATACCCCCGATTTCCGGATAGGCTTCCTGAATAGTCAACATAAGAATGGCCAGCATCTGAGGCGAGATTGTCGTTTCCAGTTTCATTGTTTTCTCGGTGATAGAAACAACATCTAACGTCAGCGGATAAGCCTCTACCTGCAGCGTCAGTTTTTTATCGCCCAAGGCATACGTCGCCGCATAGTCCGACGCCTCACCATTAGCAGGCACCAGATGGATATTCAGTTTGCCATCTGCCGTATAGGTGAAGGTGGTCTGATCCAGATTAATAAAGGTGGACACCATCGGGCACAACGCGTTTAACGCTTCATTATCCGTCGGAAAACTTTCTACAATCCATGTTCCCTGGAGCAAAGCCTGCTCGTTATTTTTATCGTCGTCGCCGTCGCACGCGCTAAAAGACACTACCATACACAAAGCGGCAAAAAGCACTTTCCAATTCAATCTTTTCATACTCATCTTCTTTTTTTAATTAATAATTAATCGTTGGCTTTATACATCTGTTCGTAATAACGCATATATTCTCCGCCGGTAATATTTTCCACCCATGCCTGATGGTCTAAATACCAACGGATCGTTTTCACTATCCCTTCCGAGAAAGAGGTTTCAGGCGTCCAGCCCAGTTCACGGGTGATCTTCGCCGGATCGATGGCATAACGCTGGTCATGCCCCAGGCGATCTCTGACAAACGAGATCAGATCGTCATTGATCCAGTCGATAGCGATCTCTCCGTTCGGTTCGAGCTCCTTCTTTTTCAATACCTGACGGTAATGAGGCTCTACCAGCATAATCTGCCGTATGGTGGAGATAATCTCTTTGACTATTTCGATATTTTGCTTTTCATTATGACCGCCTACATTATAGACCTCACCCTCCCGACCGTGGCGGATCACCAGATCGATCGCTTTACAATGGTCTTCTACATACAGCCAGTCGCGCACATTCGTGCCGTCACCATACACCGGTAATTGCTTTCCTTCCAGAATATTCTTGATAATCAACGGAATCAGCTTTTCCGGGAAATGGTAAGGCCCGTAGTTATTCGAGCAACGGCTGATCGTTACAGGCATCTTATAAGTATCGTGATAGGCCTTCACAAAAAGGTCAGCACTTGTTTTCGAAGCGCTGTAGGGGCTATGCGGATCCAGCGGCGTCTCTTCCGTGAAATAGCCTTCCGCCCCCAGGCTGCCATAGACCTCATCGGTCGACACCTGATGAAAACGAACCTCTTCGCGCCAGGTTGGATAGCCTCCGGTATCCTTTCCGGTCACCCAGTAAGCCCGCGCCGTATCCAATAGGTTTTGCGTTCCCAGGATATTCGTTACAAGGAAAAGCTGCGGATCTTCAATGCTGCGATCCACATGGCTCTCGGCGGCAAAATTGACCACATAATCGATCGCGTATTGCTCAAAAAGGCTATTGGTCAGCTTTCGGTCGCCGATATCCCCTTTCACAAAGAGGCAGCGCTCGCCGTCGACATCATCGGCTATCGTCGCCAGATTGCCCGCATAGGTCAATAGATCCAATACGATCAAACGAATGTCGTCGTAAGTCGACAGCATATATTTCACGAAGTTCGCGCCGATAAAACCGGCAGCTCCGGTAACGAGGTACGTTTTCATACAATTTCTTTTTGATAAATCAATAGTTGATATTTAGTTTTGCCTCACGCAACAGGGGCAATAAGCGGTCTTTTTCCGAAAGAATAACCTCCTCCTCAACCAGACCCCAATCGATACCGATCGCCGGATCTGAAAAAAGAATACCCCCTTCCTGATCTGGTCGGTAGGGATTATCCACTTTATACTGAAAAAGAGCTGTTTCGCTCAACACCTTAAAGCCATGGGCAAATCCCTGCGGAATAAAAAACTGCTTCTTATTATCGCCCGACAGAACGACAGCCACATGTTTTCCAAACGTTGGAGAACCGACACGGATATCTACCGCCACGTCCAACACCTCGCCCTGTATCACACGCACTAATTTCGCCTGCGCATAGGGAGCCAGTTGATAATGCAAGCCGCGCAATACCCCTTTCGTGGAATACGATTCATTTTCCTGGATAAAATCGACCCGCCCGACATGCGCCTCGAAGTCCGATTTTTTAAAGCTTTCCATAAAATAACCCCGCGCATCCGCAAACACCTTCGGTTCCATAATCCACACGCCGGGTATATCCGTCTCTGTATATTTCATATAATCATCTCAATAGAAAAGCAAAGTAACGTCTTTTTCCCGAAATGAACAACAAATCCGCCGGAAAGCCCCCGAATTCCCCCTTTCAGAATAAGTCAAAGCAATTTCAGGATAAGTCACCCCTCCTCCCACAAATCGTTTCAAATATTTGCGCATTCCAAATTTATTCCCTTACTTTGCACTCGCAAAAGCAAAAAGGTTCCTTGGCCGAGTGGCTAGGCACCGGTCTGCAAAACCGTCTACGGCGGTTCGAATCCGCCAGGAACCTCAATCGCAAACCGCCAAGCATCAACAAATCAGATGTTTGGCGGTTTTTCTTTTGGAGTAATTTCGCAAATTCTTCCCACTTTGTTCCCACTTTTTTGGATTCTGTAAGTGAGTTAATCCAGTAGCCTTTACTACGAAAGCCCCAGCTACTTGTATGAATCATATAAGTTATGGAGATGTGTTATTATAACCCAAATGTATTTATTATATTTGCACTGCGTAGAAATACGCACCCCACTGCGTAAAATGTAAGACCATGTACAAAAGGGCAGAATATCAAACAATTAAGAATAGGATTGAAGAGCAGCGAAGGTTTATTCAGGTCGTAATGGGTGCTCGACAGATAGGTAAATCGACAGTAGTCAAGCAAGTATTAAAAGATTTGGATGCTCCTTATCAGTTCTTTTCTGCCGACAATGTTCCGGCTACGAATAGTGCTTGGATTTCCAATTGTTGGGCAGCGGTTCGCAGCTTGAAAGAGAGTAAAGGACAGGACAGCATCATTCTTGTCATCGATGAGATACAAAAAATTGCGAACTGGAGTGAAGTCGTAAAAAAAGAGTGGGACGATGATACATTCTATGACCGCAACATCAAAGTGTTGCTTCTTGGTAGCAGTCGCGTACTATTAGAAAAGGGATTGTCAGAATCATTGGCTGGACGATTCGAAGAAATCCGCATGAGCCACTGGAGCTATCAAGAAATGAAAGAATGTTTCGGTTTCTCGCTTGACCAATATCTGTTCTACGGTGGTTATCCCGGTGCTGCCTCTTTAATTGATGATAATGACCGTTTTCAGCAATATATCCAATCATCCATTATTGACGCAACTATCAATAAAGACATTTTGATGGATACTCCCATAAGCAAACCTGCTTTGCTTCGTCAAACATTCGAGTTAGGAGCAGCTTACTCAGGGAGCTTGCTTTCTTTGAATAAGATGCTTGGTTCGTTACAAGATGCGGGTAATACGGCAACTTTGGCAGGGTACATCAATTTGCTGGATGAGAGCGGACTACTTTGCGGACTTCAGAAATTCAGTATGGATATGGCAAGGCGAAAAGCAAGTATTCCCAAATTGCAAGTTTACAATAACGCATTGAAAATGGTGTATAGTTCATTCACTTTTCAACAAGCTATTCTTGACCGTAAAATATGGGGACATATTTTTGAATCGGGTATCGGTGCCTATCTCGTCAGCCAAGCATTTATTCATCGTTTTGAGGTATTCTACTGGCGTGAACGCAATGATGAAGTAGATTTCATTCTGCGGAAGAAGGGTTCCGTAGTAGCTATTGAAGTCAAGAGCAATGCGGAGAAAAAAACAGAAGGATTGGATAAATTCAGACAACTATTTAATCCTCAATCCTCATTTATTGTCGGTGATGGTGGTATAGCTGTTGAAGATTTCTTCTTGATGGATATAAGGAAGTTGTTCTAAATTTTTCAGTTATGGAAGATAATTTAGTTAAAATGATGTTGCCGTTTAAAGTCCAGCAACTACTTGAAACGATTATTGAAAAGCACTACTAACCGACTAAAATCGAAGAATCACATCGTTCAGATTGTAAAATCCTTGTGTTCAGTCTGTTTTATTTTCGACTCTCTTATTTGCTAAA
>NZ_JARXWF010000019.1 GCF_029892605.1 Parabacteroides sp. PM6-13 | reverse complement strand
TAAAACTACACCAATATGGATTAAACTCCATAACTGAAGTGTCAAGGAAGGATTTTGTACAACCCAGAGTAAGCGCTGGGTCTCAAGAGACCGCGCTTACTCTACTTATTATCCAAGTATAAGTCCTTCCGGACTTTAGCACCTTCCAATCTTTCAAATTTTGTAAGGATTTGAATAAACAAAAGAAGGGCGAAACCAAACGGTTTCGCCCTTCTTCCTTATGTGTTATGTTTCCGATTAGGATCCGGCAGTACGAGCAGAATAGCTAATCTTCAATGCATACGCTTCACGAAGCGCCTGCTTCACGTCGGTGATAATACCCATCTTGGTTTCTTTATCCGCCTTGATAGATACCGTCATAAACGGTGCGTCTTCTTCTTTCATACTTGATTTCTCCTGCGCAATGTAGTCTTGAATCTCAGAGATTTCAGCGAAGTTGTCATTCAGCTGCAAACGAGTAGCAGTACCCATTTGTGCGCGGTGCTCAGTCGTCGGTTCTCCTACATACAGGAAGGTTACCAAAGACTTTTTCTCTAACTTCTGCAACTCAGTTGCCTGAGGTGCGCGGAAGACTACTTTCAATGTTACTTCACGCATAGAGGTTACCATCATGATAAAGAACAAGAAGGCGAATACCAAGTCAGGCAATGATGATGTATTCAATTCAGGCATCTCACGTCCGCCCGATTTATTAAATTTTCCCATTACTTCGTCCCTCCATAATTTTTAGGTTCTGCTTCAGATATCTTTTGCGGATAGATCTTACGCACAGCATCCTGTTGTTCTTCATCTAAATCAACATATACTTTCCCGAATTTCTTCTTGGATACATCGTCACGCAGTTCGTTGTAGGCTCTTGCCAATTCGTTCTGCACATTGATGTATGCCTGATATTCCGTACCACGGTCATTCTGCAAGGAGATCACGTGGTTTTTCGTTATCATCATGGTTCCGAAGAAAGGAATATCCTCTTCCAACTTTTCGGGTTTATGTTCGTCATTATATGGATTCTCAATGAACTCCTTTACCATATCTTTCAGCTGGGAGATATCAATATGCTCGTTGTTAGCCAAAATCTGGTTGCTGCTGTTGATCATCACAACCATTAGATTTCTTTTCTTGATATCCATATCTTCTTTCTCTTGGTCCTTCTGAGGTGGCTGCGGCAAGCGCCGTGCTAACCCTTGGTCCGTATCCATTGAGGTGGTAATAAGGAAGAAGATAAGCAACATGAAAGCAATGTCAGCAGAAGAAGAACCATTGATTCCTGGTGTCTTTCTTTTTTTTCCCATGTTCTCTTATTCTAAAGTCGTTTATTATTTGCCAAAAATTTTCTTCAAGCTTCCCCACACAATCGCAAGGATCAATAGGGCAACTAAAGCGTAGATAGAATAGATCCACATGTCTGTAACCTTCAGCCACATCGGAATATTGTATTTAGCTGTGTCTGCACTTACCAGAGGTAACGGAGTTCCGTCACCGATCATATAACATACGATCATCAAACCGGCAAATAATACCAAAGCACCCAATCCCAGCATAGCGCCTTTGGGATTTGTTTTGAACATGCTGATAAACTGCCAGAGGGCAAAAATAAGTGTACTAACGGCTGTAATGGCAAAGATGACATAGATCCAATTCAACAGCAAGCCTGTATAAATAGGTTCTTTCATCTCAGCAGCCGGGTCTACTATCCCTCCCAGGAAGAAGGCTAGCAGTACGGCTACACTGATCACTACTGAAACGATCAGTGTCCAACTGGATATTTTTCTAATTTTAGTAACTGCCATAATCGTAATTATTTTTTGAATTTAAGGTTGTATTTAATAACCATATCAAGCAATGTGATAGAAGCGTCTTCCATTTTGTTCAGGATGCCTTCTACTTTGCTTAACAAATAGTTATAGAATACCTGCAGGATCAAAGCAACCACAAGACCACCTACTGTTGTGATCAAAGCCACTTTCATACCACCGGCAACAACCGTCGGGCTGATATCACCTACTTGTTCGATTTTGTCGAACGCCATGATCATCCCTACTACTGTTCCCAAGAACCCTAATGACGGAGCCATAGCGATAAACAGGGTAACCCAAGAGAGGTTCTTTTCGAGCAGACCGCTCTGAACACCTCCGTAAGAAACAACTGATTTTTCAACTACATCAATACCTTGGTCGATTCTCATCAAGCCTTGATATGCGATAGAAGCGATCGGACCTCTTGTGTCGCGAGCGATTGATTTAGCGCCTTCTACGTCACCTTTGTCCAGTGCTTCTTCTAATTCTTGTAATAATTTGTCTGCGTTTGTGTCAGCCAGATTCAGATAGATAATTCTTTCCAAACAGAAGGCCAAACCTAAGATCAACGTGATAGCTACCAAACTCATAAAGTCGGCACCACCCTCGATAAATTTAGTTTTTAACGCTTGGTGCATACCACCTTCAACAACGGCTTCCTGCGCGAATGCGACTGTAGAGGTTCCAAGGGCGCACAAACCCAAGAATGCTTTTGCAAATAACTTTTTCATTGTGTGTTCAATTTTTAAGATTAATAATTCTCTTTTTATATTTTAAGTTTCTTATTGATTGATCCTTATCATGGTATATAAATAGCGTCATGGTATATTTCTCTCTTTTCGCGGAGAGAGCGGGATTCGAACCCGCGATACACTTTAGGCGTATACACGCTTTCCAGGCGTGCCTCTTCAACCACTCGAGCATCTCTCCAATGTCTCATATCCTTCTAAAACGAGCGCAAAATACGAAAAAAATCGCATTTGCAAATGTTTCAGCGCACAAATCTAAAGTTTTTGCGCGACATAAACATCGATTCCAAGCAATAAAATCGGATATTCTCGTAAAAAGTTACATCTATACATCCTTAATTAATATTTCTAAACAAATTTAATGCGTTTTTTTGAGTCTTTTTAATGACTTCTTCCAGTGTTATCCCATATACCGAGGCGATCTTATCAGCCGTTTTCCAAAGATAGAGCGGCTCGTTTCGTTTCCCCCGATAGGGCACCGGCGCAAGATAGGGAGCGTCTGTTTCGAGCAGAATATGGTCGATTGATGTCTGTATAATCACTTCGCTCAAGCGTGAATTTTTGAAGGTGATCACGCCGTTGATTCCGATCAGGAAGCCCGGCATTTTTTTTATCTCTTCCAACTCCTCCTCGTTTCCGCTGAAACTATGGAATACACCCGTTAGCTTGTTGGCTCCTACCTTATGGATGCTGTCGAACACCTCCGGAAAGGCATCCCGCGTATGAATCGCTACAGGCAGTCCTTTGTCGATGCTCCATCGCAATTGTTCTTCAAACACGATCTTTTGCTCCTTCAGCCAGCTCTTGTCCCAATACAGGTCGATGCCTATTTCGCCCACGCCGCAATAGGATCGCTTTGCCCATGCTGACTCTGTTTTCGCCAGGTTTTTGGCATAGTCGCCATCCACACTCGTTGGGTGTAGTCCCATCATCGGAAAGGCGAAGTCCGGATGTTGATCCGCCAGATCCAGCATCCGGTCGATCGTCTCCGTATCGACATTGGGTAATAATAGCGCCTCTATACCCGATTCCTTCGCCCGAATAATCGCCTCTTCGCGATCCGAATCGAACTCTTCCAGGTATAAATGGCAATGCGTATCGATCAATCCTTGGGTCATGATTGGCGGTAAAGTAATTGGTTGCACACCTCTATCAATACCTCCCGCCGCTCAGGTGCCACCTGCAGCGCGTCCAGATGGGCGATAGCCGCTTGGTAATACGTCTGCATTTTTGCCGTTACCAGTTGTTTTAAGTTTAACTCATTATATATATAGGTAAACAGCGCGATCTTTTCCTGCGCGTCATACTCCGTTCGAGCGATCCATTCCGTAAGCGTTTTCCGTTGATCCTCATTGGCGCGCTTCAAGGCGTTGATCAAGATAAAGGTCTTTTTGTTGCAGAGAATATCCCCGCCTATATTCTTGCCGAATGTTTTGGGGTCGCCATATACATCTAATAAATCGTCTTGTAATTGGAAAGCCAGGCCGATGTTCACGCCAAAGGCATAGAGGTGATCCGCGTCTTCTTTAGACGCGCCACCCAGTATAGCGCCTGTTTTCAAGCTGCAGGCCAACAATACGGCTGTTTTCAGGCGAATCATCTCCAGGTATTCCTCCTCTGTCACATCCATGCGCGATTCAAATTCCATATCATACTGCTGTCCGCCGCATATCTCCGCCGCTGTTTGTGTGAAAAGATCCAATACCTCTTTCAGGTGGGATGCCTCTGTTTCGGCTATCAGGCGGTAGGCTACAATCAGCATCGCGTCACCCGAGAGAATGGCGGCGTTCGCGTTCCATTTTTTGTGGACCGTCGGTTTGTTGCGTCGCACATCTGCTTCGTCCATCAGGTCGTCGTGCAATAGCGTGAAGTTATGAAATACCTCTATGCCTAACGCCGGATTGATGACCGTGTCCAGGTTGTCGCTGTACATGTTGCAGGCGATGAGTGCCAAGGCGGGCCGGATGCGTTTGCCGCCCAGTGAGAGGATATACTCGATGGGGTCATACAGGCTTTTGGGTGGATAGTCGAGGGATAATCGGCTGATTTCCGATTCGATTCGTTCGAGAATTTGCTGAAAGGATAACATGGTTTCTTGTTTTTTGTAAAATAAAAAAAGGCTGCGTACACAGCCTTTTTTTTCTATTCATTTGTATCGACCGTTCTTACTGTAAACGGAACTGGATTGGCATGGTGTATTTTACACGAACCGGTTTTCCGCGTTGCTCACCTGGTGACCATTTAGGCATGGTGCCGATCACGCGCAAGGCTTCTTTGTCCAAAGAAGGGTCCTGTCCACGAACGATCTCCGCGTCTACTACCGAACCGTCACGATTTACCACGAAGGAGATAACTACGCGACCCTGGATACCATTTTCCTGTGCGATTACCGGATACTTGATGGAGCTATTCACAAACTTCAAAAGTGCAGCATCACCACCAGGGAAAGAAGGCATCTTTTCTACTACGGTAAAGATCTGATTGTCTGATTCCTCTTCTTCTTCTACTACTGTCGGAGCAACATAGGTCTCAACCTGGGCAGCCGACTGGTCGTCTTCTGTAGATAAGATCTCTTGTTGTTCCAGTTCCACGTCGTCTTCTACCACGTTCAACAATTCAGGAGCAGCCTGTACTGGTGGGGGTGGGGGAGGGGGAGGTAGTTCCTCCGGACGTGTGATCTCTATTTCTTCTTCTGCAACGATGTCAGCGACACCTTCACTTGCAGTTGCTATCTGGATATCGCGGGTTCCCCATTCGAAACCTACGAACAGGCAAGCAAGCGCAACAACCAGCCCCATAAGGATGCTTAGTGTTTTACCGCCCTCCAGATCCGCTTTCGGTGATTTTTTTACTTCCATACTTTTACTTATGATTAATAATGTGTTTTTCTTCTTATGGATCTAATCCATTTACAAAAATAGTAATAAAATAGGATACTCCGAACTTTTCGAATAAAATCCAACTCTTTTTAGCATTTTTTTAAGCTATAAAGAAAAAAGAGGGTCTATATATACCTTTTTGCGGATTTTTCCGTTTCAGATAAGAAAGCCTCTTTGCTCTTCCTATTTTTGCGGCGGTAAAGAAAAGGCTTTTTTTTGAAAAACTATATCTTTGAATTCATTTTCTTGAAGAAAACATGAAAAAAATTATATATCTCCTGGGTATTATCCTTTTTTCGGTGGGGCTGCAGGCTCAAAACGGTAACGAGGTATTCGGCTTCCTGCGTTTCCCCGCGTCGGCTCGTATCAACGCGTTAGGCGGCCAATCGGTTTCCCTGGTCGAGCGCGATCCTTCGTTGGCTTTTCACAATCCGGGCTTACTGGGGGGCGAAATGGACGGGATGGTCAACCTGAATTATATGAATTATATTTCGGATATCAACCTCGGTAGCGCGCTCTATGCGAAGGCGCATAAAGAACGGGGTGCCTGGGCTATTGGCGCGTCGTTTCTGCACTACGGCGATATCCGTGAATACTCCGCGGAGAATATAGCCGGTGGCAGTGTGTCGGGTAGCGATATTAATTTGCAGGGCATCTATGCCTACGACCTCTCGGAGCGCTGGCGGGGTGGTCTTTCGTTGAAGCTGCTTTATTCTACCTTTGCCGAATATACGTCGCTCGGCTTGGCTGTCGATGCCGGTCTTACCTATTATAATTCTGAGAAAGAATTCTCGTTCGGCTTTGCCCTGAAGAATATCGGAGCCCAAGTGAAAGCCTATGAAGAGGAGCGGCAACCTATTCCCTGGGATATCCAGCTGGGTATCTCCAAAAAACTCCCTCATGCCCCTTTCCGTTTCTCCATAACCGGGCAATACCTGAACCGCTGGAAGTTTAAGTCTATCGATCAAACAACAGACGATGACGCGGATGATGGTTTTGGAAAGACTTTCTTTAAGCACCTGGTGTTCGGTGTCGATTTTATTCCCTCTGAAAATTTTTGGGTAGGTGTGGGGTATAACCCCAAGCGAGGCATGGATATGAAGTTGCAAAGTGGTAATACCTTAGGCGGTTTCTCGGCCGGTGCCGGCGTGAAGATCAGTCATTTCGATCTCGGTGTCTCGGTCGCTCAATACCATCCCTCCGCCATGGCACTGATGATAAGCCTTTCAACTACTCTTTCTGATTTCCGACCATAGGGGAGCTGAGACGCATAGTCTTATCGGATGTAATGTCCTTCGACATGGTTGTTTGTGATATATCGAACAAGATATTGATTCTCCTTGTTTTGAAAAAAAACATACCAAGTAGTGTTCTGATTTGGGCAGTATAGAATATAGCGTAAATCTTTCCCGTATTTAGAAAAATATGAAGGCGATATTCTTGATGGGCTCAAATGGATATTTTTGGAAATATACTGAACCATTGTGCTTACATACCGAATAGCGTTTTCTTGAAAACCAAAATAGTCAGAATCATACAGATAACGGCTCAATCCATCTAAATAATCTATAACAGCCGGATGGAAAGTAACTATAGGTTTTTCTACCATTTCCTAATTCTTTTCTCCATCTCTGTCATAAACGCTTCCGGTGTTAACGCCTCTGCTAAGGCTTCTTCAAAAGTCTGCGTTGCACACTTCTCAATATAGTGCTCATCTAATATTCTTTTCTTGTTTAGCCACTGTTGATAACCGGATTTTGATATCCCTCCGGAAATTCCGCCTGGCTCCTCGACTAAAAAATCCTCTGTTTGGTAGACGGGCACAGGCTCATTGAGGTTGTCCTGATTGTCGGCTTCGTTGTTTGTATTGTACGTTTGTTCCATAGTTATATGATTGATATCTTCACATACAAATATAGTGATTTTTTTTTCATAAGCGAAATATCATTTTGTCAAAATCGCCCGACTATTTTTCCAAAAACGTAGGGGTATTTAAAATTAGTCCTGCGAGTAACACTTTTTAACGTATCATATTGTAAAGCGAAATCGCCTTTTTGCTTACATTTTGTATTTTGACGTTTTTTGAATAGTGCCCACCATCGGTTCAATTTCTTGTTGGAATATATCTCGCAATCTATCGAAAGATTCCTCGTATCTGAAAATATTCTCTTACCTTTGCCCTCCTAATAATAATAGCTTAACAATAAAGACACAATGGGTGGTTTTTTTGGGACTATATCAAAATCGGCTTGTGCTACCGATCTTTTTTATGGCACGGATTACAATTCACATTTAGGTACCCGGCGAGGGGGGATGGCAACGCTTCATGAAGGCATCTTCAGACGCTCTATTCATAATCTTGAAAACTCCTACTTCCGTACTCGTTTCGAGGCAGACCTGGATAAATTCAAAGGAAACTCAGGGATAGGGATCATTAGTGATACGGATCCGCAACCGATATTCGTCAATTCCCATTTGGGGAAGTTCGCTATCGTGACGGTAGCCAAAGTGAATAACCTGGATGAACTGGAAAAAGAGTTGCTTGAGAAAGGCGCCCATTTCACTGAGCTTAGCTCCGGCTTGACCAATCAGACAGAGCTGATCGCTCTTCTGATCTCTCAGGGAAAAACGTTTACGGAAGGGATCGAGATCGTACAAGAAAAGATAAAAGGTTCCTGTTCGATGTTGATACTGACTGAAAACGGTCTGATTGCCGCTCGCGACAAATATGGGCGCACCCCGGTATTGATCGGTCGAAAAGAGGGAGCCTATGCCGCGTCGAGCGAGCCTTGCAGCTTCCCGAATCTGAACTTCGAACTGGAGTACAACGTAGGGCCGGGCGAAGCGGTGTTATTGACTGCTGACTCCATGACACAATTGAGAGCGCCCAATAAGAAGATGCAGGTTTGCTCTTTCCTTTGGGTCTATTATGGCTATCCGGTGTCTGACTATGAAGGGATCAACGTCGATGCGGCTCGCTATGCCAGTGGCTTGGCAATGGCTAAAAAGGACGATGTCGAGGCCGACTATGTAGCGGCTATTCCCGACTCCGGCATTGGCATGGGGCTCGGATATGCCGAAGGTAAAGGAATCCCTTACCGCCGCGCCATCATCAAATACACGCCGACCTGGCCACGTAGCTTTACGCCTGCCAACCAGTCGGTACGTGATCTGGTGGCAAAGATGAAACTGATACCCAACCGGGAACTCCTACGCAACAAGCGGGTTATCTTCTGTGACGACTCCATCGTGCGTGGTACCCAGTTGCGCGACAATGTGAATATCCTGTACGGATACGGCGCCAAAGAGGTGCATATGCGCCTGGGTTGTCCGCCGATCCTTCATTCTTGTCCGTTCCTCGGTTTCACGGCATCCAAATCGTCGATGGAGCTGATCGCACGTCGTATCATTCAGGAACTCGAAGGAGATGCCTCCAAAGATCTGGATAAGTATGCCACGACAGGGTCGGAGCAATACAATACCATGATCGATTGCATACGTCGGAAACTCAATATCACGACATTGAAGTTTAATACAATTGAAGACTTAATCGCCTCCATCGGACTGCCCAGAGAGTGTGTTTGCACGCATTGCTACGATGGAAGTAGCTATTTCTAATAATGGATAATTGATAATGGATGATTGATAATGAAGGATGTCGTATCAATTATCAATTATCAATTATCAATTTATCTTACATCTATGACTACTGTTAAACGCTTTCTAAACTACGTCTCTTACGATACAGAATCTAATGAAGAGACAGGAACAACACCCAGTACACCCGGACAAATGGTGTTTGCTGAAGCTTTGGCTAAAGAGCTTGAAGCCCTGGGGCTGGAAGAGGTAACACTCGATGAGAATGGTTACCTGATGGCCACCCTGCCGGCCAATACCGATAAAGAAATCCCGACAATAGGTTTTATCGCGCATATGGATACCAGCCCCGATATGTCGGGTGCGCAGGTGCAGCCCCGCATAGTCGCTTATCAGGGTGGTGATATTGTGCTCTCGGAAGCCGACGGTGTGGTGCTTTCTCCGAAGATGTTCCCGGAGATGTCGGACTATATCGGGCAGGATATCATCGTGACAAACGGACAAACCCTGTTGGGTGCTGACGATAAAGCGGGCATTGCTGCCATTGTTTCTGCTATGGAGTATCTGCTTGCCCATCCGGAAGTGACGCATGGCAAGATACGCATTGCCTTCACGCCTGATGAAGAGATCGGCCAGGGTGCTGATCATTTCGATGTGGAGAAGTTCGGTTGTGCCTGGGCCTATACGATCGATGGCGGACAGATCGGGGAACTGGAGTATGAAAACTTCAACGCCGCCGCTGCTAAAATAACCTTTAAAGGATTGAATGTGCATCCCGGAACGGCTAAAGATAAGATGATCAATGCCTCCCTGTTGGCAACTGAATTTGCCTCCTGGCTGCCGGTGACCGAACGACCGGAAACGACCAGCGGATACGAAGGTTTCTATCACCTGACGGCTATGTCAGGAACGGTGGAGGAGGCCAGCCTCTCTTATATTATCCGTGACCACAATCGGGAACTCTTTGAAAAGAAAAAAGAGAACATACAGCAATTGGTCAGTCGGATGAATGAGAAACACCCCGGAAGCACTTCCCTGGAAATGCGCGATCAATACTATAATATGAAAGAGATTGTCGCTCCGCAGCAACATATCATCGACCTGGCTTTCGAAGCGATGACAGCCGTGGGCGTGAAACCGATTGTGAAGCCGATCCGCGGAGGAACCGATGGAGCGCGTCTTTCTTTTATGGGACTTCCCTGCCCGAATATCTTTGCCGGTGGGCATAACTTCCACGGGCGCTACGAATACCTGCCGGTTCCTTCACTGGATAAGAGCAGACAAACAATTCAAAAAATAATCGAGCTACTGGCTCAACAATAATAAACAAAAAACATCAGTATGAAAACGACTCCATTTACCGATGTGCATATCGCATTAGGTGCTAAGATGCACGAGTTTGCCGGTTTCAATATGCCTATTGAATATACCGGTATCATTGACGAACACATGACGGTGGTAGAAGGCGCCGGCGTGTTCGATGTATCCCACATGGGCGAGTTCTGGGTAAAAGGCCCGAATGCCCTGGCTTTTTTGCAGAAAATCACCTCCAACGACGTAGCAGCCCTGGAACCGGGAAGGATACAGTATGCCTGTTTCCCGAACGAAACGGGTGGTATTGTCGACGACCTCTTGGTGTATTGCTACGATCCGGAGAAGTATCTGTTGGTAGTCAATGCTGGCAACCTGCAGAAAGACTGGGACTGGTGTGTTAGCCACAACACGGTAGGAGCCGAACTGGAAAACTCTTCCGACAACATCGGCCAATTGGCTATCCAGGGACCGAAGGCAACAGAAATCCTGCAACGCCTTACACCGGTTGATCTGTCGGCTATTCCTTACTACTCATTCGTGACAGGCGAATTTGCCGGATGTCCGAACGTGATCATTTCCAACACCGGATATACCGGAGCAGGTGGTTTTGAGCTCTATTTCTATCCGAGCGACGCGATGACAATCTGGAATGCCATCTTCGAAGCCGGCAAACCGGAAGGCATCAAACCGGTTGGTTTGGGTGCCCGCGACACTTTGCGCCTGGAAGCTGGTTTCTGCCTCTATGGCAACGATCTCAGCGAAACCACTTCACCTATTGAAGCAGGCTTAGGCTGGATCACTAAATTTGTAGAAGGCAAAGACTTTATCAACCGCGCCGAACTGGAACGTCAGAAGAAAGAGGGTGTTACCCGCAAGCTTTGCCCGTTCGAGATGATCGACAAAGGTATACCCCGTCACGGATATGAAATTGTTGATGCAGAAGGCAACGTGATCGGCGAAGTAACCTCTGGAACCATGTCCCCTTTCCTGAAAAAGGGAATCGGTATGGGTTATGTTAAACCGGAATATACCAAAGTAGGTACGGAATTCTTTATCCAGGTGCGCAACCGCAACCTGAAAGCGCAGGTCATCAAAGCACCTTTCCGCGCTAAACAGGTATAATTCTTTATCAACGATAAAACAAAAGAGATTGTCTCGATAACTGGGATAATCTCTTTTTGTTTTATTGTAAGTGGCTCCCGGAGGTCTGTGTAATGTTTCAACTCAAAGCCTTGTTCAAGCAGAGGCTTTAGTACAGGTTTCTCTTCGGCAAGGAACTTCTCCTTACGCGAGTAATCCTTCTGCTGTTGACGTGTCTGGTTATGTTTGAGAATTTTCTTGGCTATGGCTTTCAGTTCTTCTCTAAGAACTTTCGCTTTGCCTTTGCGTCTATTATGCTTCCGAAGGGTGGCATCACATTGTCAAGAGCATTGTTTTTCATCCGGTAGATAAACCAAATGCCTTTACTACTTTGCTTGGCAATCCACTTATGTTCAATCCTGCATCCCGGTACATACTTTACTTATGGGGTCGCAACGACTATAGGCACCGAAAAACATCGTCACAAACTGAGGTCACAGATATGAATCGCTTGTAATAACGATCCGATCCATGCTTATGCACCAAGGAATCAAATTTATTTTTAGGCAGTAAAACTCTCGTTTGTTTGGAAATCGGCTAACCGACTAATTTTTTACTGTCTTTACACATATCGTTTATTTTTTTTGGTACAACAATTCTACGACATTAGGAGCGAATCCGAAAGGAGGTAGCCCCTTTATTCAAAAGTTTAGCCGGTTAGTAGTGGGTGAAAATAATAATATATTAAACAACAATGACATACATGGAATATTTATGGTTTCGTCTATTTCGGATTGTCAAAATTCAAAAGTCTCATTAATTTTTTATAACTTTGCGCGTAAAGCAAAAAAAAGTGTTCATGTATAGCAAATCGAATAAACCGTTTGAAAGTTGTTCTTGCTGAAAAAGGAAGTGGGTAAGTGGCTAGCTGAAGTGCTTGGAAAAGGCAATGTTTCCGTGTCAAAATAGTGTACTAACGGATGCAACCAGATGTTATACATTCCTTCATATAGCTAAACCTTGGGGTTGACATAGTTTAATGCGACTGAATTAGAATAATAAAAAAACAGCTTTAACAAATACGATGGAAATACCATTTAAAAGAGTCGTTTGGAATGAACATGAGGCTGCACTTCTTGTCGATACATTCGAAAAAGTGCGGAATGGTGTCGCCTCTCGCGACAAAGCTATTATTTATCTATCTAAGAGGTTGCGTAACAGGATGGTATTAGATGGTATTGCTATAAATGAGAAATATCGTAATGTTGCAGGAATGGACTTGCAGCTATTGACGCTTGAAAGAAGTGTTGACAGCAATGGTGACTTAGTAGAGGACAACAAGTTGTCTCAGACTTTCCGTATAATCTATTTACTTAGCAAGAACTCAAGAGATGTTTATAACGCAATCTTATCTGAAGCTAATTTGCTGTATCCAAATGTCTGTAGTGAGAGTGAAAGCACGAATGCTGAGCATCCTTATGAATGGCTTGCGGCAGAGCTAACAGGTTCTTTTGTAAGTGAAGCAAAGGATGCAAAGTACAAAGCACACTCATCGTTCGACTGGAACAAGTGCGAAGCTGCTTTGCTTGTAGATGGTTACTATCAAATATCGAAACGAATTATTGTGCGTGAAGATGTCGTTTCTATGTTTATTGAACGATGCAGCAACTGTTCACCAGTTGCCAATCGATGCGTTTTACCCTCAATAGAGGATGTTACTAACGCGTATTGTGATATAGAACTTCTGACAGAAAGAAAACGGAGTGTGATTAATGATGAATTGCAAAAAGCTTTCAATGTGTATCACAATGACAACGCTAGATTCAACGAAGTCCTAAATAAAGCAAAGCAGCTTTATCCGCTAGAAAGAAGTTCCTGTTTTAGGACAAGTGCTGTATCAGCCACATCATCGGAGCAGACCAATTTTGTTCCCAAGCGATATGACGAACAAACAATAAAAGAAATCGAAAAAGGATTCGTAGGGAAATCGGCTATTGCAGAAACGGTAACAGAAAATTCACTATCGAAGTTCACTCCAGACACTCTTTCAAAAAACAGCAGTAACTATGTGTTAGTGCAACAACCAACTATTGAGAAAGAGCCTCTGATACCAACTACCGCTGTTTGTAAAACCACGTGCAAGAATATAGATGAGGAATTGTTGGAAATACTCGCTAAGAATTTCTCTAAAGGATATAGGCTTAACTCTTCAATTGCACGCAAACGTTTTGCCAAAGATTATGCAAAAGAGTATGGCAAGGACATAGAGATATCTGACGAGCAGATGGACTTGAAAATATCCGGATTTGGCATTGTGTATAATGGTATGGTGTATGTACCTAGTAGTATGATAGATGAAGCCACCAAACAATCTCTGTTTAATTATATTGAAAATCAGTTTGCTAATGGTATTGCATGTATTTATTACAATGTGCTTTTCGAGCATTTTAGACAGCAGTTTTTAGAGCAGACAATGATTGATGGTGAGATGCTGCGCTACTATCTTGAATACTATAATGTTGAAAACACGTATCACTTTAACGAACCGTATTTCTCAAAAGAAACATCTGCAAATATTGACATCAATGAGGAGGTAGTAGATTTTGTGAAGGAACAGGGGGGCTGTGTGACTGAAGAAGAGATAGCTGTAGCATTTGCACATTTACCAAGAGAAAAAGTAATTGAGGCATTTTCTGGCAATTATAAGACACTTGTGCGGTCAAGTCTGAGAACCCGATTCCACATTGATAACTTCCAGCTTGAAGATATCGACAAAATAGCAATTGTTGACTTTCTCTCGAAAGAGATTGCCTCCATGCAGTATGTTGCATTCTCTGAACTCTTTGACAAGATGAGAATAGTTGCCCCACGCATAATAGAGAACAATATACAATTTACACAGACAGGTATTCGTACTGCCCTCTCTAGTCTATTGGCAGATAAATTCCACTTCATTGGTGGGTTTATCAGTAATCATGATAATCCTGTTAGTGCTCAGGATGTTTTCATCAGTATGGGCAGAGGGCGAGAGTCGTTTAATATAGAGGATGTGGAAGTGATGGCAAACGATTTCAATGTGCCTATTAACTTCGAAGCTTTGGCTGAAAATAATGTCCGCATATCAGAGACGATATTTGTTAGCAAAGACCACATTGCCTTCGATACCGAATTGGTTGATACGGCTATAGCTACATTTTGCATAGATGAGTTTGTTGGTATCACGGAAGTAAATACTTTCGCTGCATTTCCAGAATGTGGTTATCGTTGGACGCCCTATCTATTGGAAAGTTATATATATTCCTATAGTAGAATGTTCACCCTGAAACACAAGGCTTTCAATAAAACCTCCGTTACAGGTGCCATTGTTCGCAATACATCACATTTCAAAGATTATTTAGATATAATGGCAGCGGCATTAGCCAATGCAGGTATCACGCTCAATAAGCAATCATCATTGGAGTTCCTTGCTCAAAATGGATACATTGAGAGAAGAAGATTGAACACAATTGATGATGTAATTAGAAGAGCAGAAACGTTGAAAAATAATTAATATGTACTCATATACTTATGATAAAGAAACTGGTGGTATCTTGCTGAACAGCTTTCCACAAGCATTCAGCAAGGAGCCACGTCCTGTGTACTCAAAAGAGTTGGACATATATGGCTTTGACTCTTACTGGAATTATGAACAAAATGATGATAAGCCTTATATGTGGGCTGAAGCAAATAATTTCTATTATCGTGGTAAACTTGTAGCACAAGTTAAAGGTGGAACCTTTTTTACTAAGCCAGAGATTATCATCATTGATGAACCAGAGGCAAACAGTCTACCTCTCAAGGCTGTTGATTTAGACTTAATGGTACTAAAGAACAAAGCTTTGATGGAAAGCCTTACGGCAACAACCATTAAAGATGTATTCAACACCTTTTCTAAATATGAAAATAAAGTAGACATTTTCCATGTGTCTTTTAGCGGAGGTAAAGACAGTGTGGTAACTCTTGATATCGTACAAAGAGCTCTGCCGCACAATAAATTTGTTGTTATTTTTGGAGACACTGGTATGGAGCTTCCTGAAACTCATCAAATTGTCGAATATACAATGGATTACTGCAAAAAGAATGGTATAGAGTTCTATGTCGCAAAATCACACTTAACACCGTCGGAATCTTGGCGTATGTTCGGACCACCTACATCCACTGTTCGATGGTGCTGTAGTGTTCATAAAACAACGCCTCAGTTACTGTTACTGAAAGACATCTTGGACAAAGATAATTTTACAGAAATGGCATTTGTCGGTGTAAGAGCTGATGAAAGTGTTAGGCGTCGCAGTTATGACTATATCTCTTACGGAACAAAACATTGTGGCCAATTTAGCTGTAATCCAATTCTATATTGGAACTCTGCCGAAGTTTACTTATATATATATGCAAACAAAGATAGGTTACGTCTAAACGAAGTGTACAAAAGAGGCAACACAAGAGCAGGATGCTTGGTTTGTCCTATGTCGACAAATAGAAATGACTATCTTAATTACAGATGTAATCCTAACCAAACAAAGATATTGACAGACATGATTTTTGATTTAAACTGCAGCGAAAAAGACAACACTCCTGAAAAAATCAGTTATGTCGAAAATAATGGTTGGAAGGCAAGAAAAAATGGACGCGACCTTAAAATCGCTTTGAAGGATTATGATGAGTCTGTTATAGGTAAAGAACTATCTATAACTTTCAAGAATCACGACAACTCTTGGAGGCAGTGGCTTAAAACACTAGGACAAGTTCTGCCAACGGATAATCAGAACGAGGTGCGAATCATGATTAAAGACGAAGTGAAGGGCCTGAAAATTATTGAATTAGAAAATCAATATATAACAATAATAGCCTCAAATGACCCAACTACAATAAATGTACTGTTCTTGAAGAATCTTAGAAAAATTTTAAGAAAAAGTCATTACTGTGTAGCATGTAAAGTGTGTCAGGCAAACTGTAAATTCGGTAATTTATCATTTGATGATAATGGAAAAATAGCAATTTCTGACAACTGTATTAAATGTGGTCAGTGCTTAGATATTAATACAGGTTGTTTGGTGTATAAGTCATTATGGCTATCTAAAGGACTAGGTAATATGGATAAGAAAAGAACATTGGACTGCTATGCTGCGCATGGTCCCAAAATTGAGTGGTTCCAGGAATTTGTAAAGTTGGGAGACGATTTTAGTAAGAACAATAGCTTGGGTAGTGCCCAAAAGCCAATGTTTAATCGTTTCTTGAAAGATGCTGGCATCATAGATGAGAAATGTAACAGAACAAATCTTGGTGAAAAACTAGTTAATAGCGAACTGCAAGATTTGTCTATTTGGGCATTAATGCTTGTCAATTTGAGCTATACCCCTCAGGTCGGATGGTTTGTAAAATCGTTTAATTTTGACTCTTTGATTTCTAGAAATGAGATAGTTGCGTTGTTGTCCAACATGCCAGAAATTAAAGATAGTGCCCTAAAAGCTATTCCACCGACATTAAAGAGAATATCTTCATTACCATTGGGTAAGTTGGGATTTGGTACAAATGATAAAGCAACTAAAGAACTTGGAGGCTTGTCGTTTTATCGTACTGCATGGCAAGATGTTGATGCAAAAGTAATCTTATATTCTTTGTATAAGTTTGCGGAAGCATGTGGTGACTACTATCAGTTCACACTCACACGTTTAATGGACACCACAGTAGAGAGCGATGGGGTGAGCCCCGTACAGATATTTGGCTTAGACAAGGATGTTATGACTGGTATATTGAAAGGGCTTGCAACTAATTATCCCGATTATATCTCTGTATCCTTTACTCTTGACCTTGATAATATAAATTTGCGACAAGAAAAGACTTCGGCAGACGTACTTGATTTGTTCTAACATAACAACACCATGGATACTAAGTATAAAGACTATTTTGACATCGATCCGGATTATTTTCCCGCGGTCAACCCGGATGTGATAAAAAGCAATCCCGAACTTTGGAAGAAGTTTTATCCTCATGAGACCTTTATCAAACTAATAAATGATATCGTTAGTGTGCTCAATTGTCAACAAAAACAGAATATTTGGGTTGAGGGTGCATATGGTACGGGTAAATCACATGCTGTGCTCACACTGAAACGTCTCCTTGACTCTACAGAACAAGAAACAAAAGAATATTTTGAAACCTTTAAACTTGACCAGGATTTAATGAAAAAATTCCTGTATGTGAAGCGTGAAGGTAAAATTCTTACTATCCACCGCTATGCATCGTCTAGCATTAAGGGAGACAACGACCTTTTTATTGCAATTCAAGAGAGCATTGAACAGGCTCTTTACGATGCAGGTATAGACAATGCCGCACATGGCGCAATGAAGGATGCTGTTGTCAAATATCTAAGCGATGATATCAATAAGCAGTATTTCAATGAACTTATAAAAGGCCCCTATAGCAGTCTGTTTGGAGGCAATGATGCGGACAAAATAGTAAAAGACATTCAGGTATTTACAGAGGATGCCCTCCGCGAACTCATGCGCAAAATTTTTAAAGTTGCCAATGAACGACAGATAAAAGCTTTTACATTGGATGACAGTGGGTTATGTGAATGGATTCGTGAGGTCATTGAGCAGAACAATCTTAACGCAATCGTATTCATCTGGGACGAATTTACAGAATACTTCCAGAACAACATGACTTCGCTTACTGGTTTCCAGACAATATTGGAACTGAGTGCGACTGCGCGTTTTTACTTTATACCTGTGACCCATAAGAGTGAGGCTCTCTTCAACGCTGCAGACAGGATGAAAAACAAAATTCTTGATCGTTTTGTGCGTCCTCGCTGTGTCATAGAGCTCCCTGAAAATATGGCTTTTCAGTTGATGGGAGCCGCAATGCAAAAGAGTCCAGACCCTGTGGTTAATAAAGAATGGACAGAAGAAATTCTGCCCGACCTTTGTAATCGCACGGTAAGCTCTCGTAAGATTGTTGGTGAACAAACAAAGCTCAATGATGAGCAGATGAAGGGGATTTTGCCAATTCACCCTTATGCCGCAAGCCTTCTAAAGCATATATCAACTTCTTTTGACTCCAATCAGCGTTCAATGTTCGACTTTATCAAGAACGATCGCGGAGATAATACAAAAGCTTTTCAGTGGTTTATCAAGAATTGCAGCCCTCTTGATGATAATCCGTTATTGACCATTGATATGCTTTGGAATTTCTTCTATGATATGGGTAAAGAGTCATTAGCACTTAGCATACGCCAAATTCTCGACAACTACCCACGCCTTAGTCGTGCCAAATTGCTTGAAGATGAAAAACGAATCTTAAAGGCAGTGCTCTTGTTTCAAGCCATCTCTTTTGAGGTTCGTGACAGCGTGGATTTATTCCTCGCTAATGAGAAAAACCTAAATAGTGCCTTTGAGGGCTCTGATCTTGAAGCTAAAGCATCTCATATTGCTGAAAAATTGGTTGAGGATAGAATTCTCTTTAAAAAGATTATTGGCAAAAGCGAAGTGTACTCTGTGCTTGTCGGGGAAGTAGCTGATGGGCAAATAGATAAATACAAAAAGAAATATGAGACTAAAACAACAACATCGCTTATTACGGAAGGATGTTTGGATGAGGCAATAGAATTGCCTGCAGCTTTAAGACTGCGTTATAAATTGACATACGCGAGTTTAACAGACTTTGAACAAAGTGCGAAGAGATGGATCAATGAAGCACAAAAGGATCAAAAACATCTATATGCAGTCGTGACTTTTGCAAAAGATGCTTCAGAACGTATGATACTGTCTCAAAAGATCAAAACAAAGCTGGCTGAGAATCCAGATACGTCAGTAGTGTTTATTGATTGTAGTAAAACTGTACTTGGCGAAGAAAAGTTTGACGAATGGGTAGAGTATAAAGCTAAAGCCGATTTTCATTCAGGTAAGGATAAAGACCAATCCACTCAGAACACCAATTATGCTAACGATGTGCTTAAGACATGGCGTAATAACATAAAAGGTGGAGAGTTTGTTTATTATTCAAAAGAACGACTTAATGGGGAAACTTTGGCAACAGAGGAAGCCTTAATGGACGAGTTACGCGCTTACAATAGGAAAGTTTTCAGCAACGCTCTTGAGTGTTATAATGTTATTGCAAACATGTGGACACTTAATGCGGCTCGGCAGGGAGCAGAATGTGGATTGAAAGAAGAAATTGTCGGTACCTTTCGTTCAGCTAACCAGAATACCAAGTTAGAGGTCGCTCTTGCCGGAGCCTGGGGCATAAGCGATTACTGGATTTCCAGCCCCTCACTCAATATCTCTATCATAAAAGCCAAGCTAGAGGATTTGATGAAGACCGAGTTGCAGAAAGACGGAAGAGTCTCTATAAAGACTATCTTCGATACGCTTTCTATAGCTCCTTATGGATTCATGCCTTGTAATCTATCAGCCTTTATCCTTGGATTTCTATTGAAAGAATACTGTGGCGGTAAGTATACGTGGAGTGATGGAACTACAAGTGATGAACTCACGTTGGATAAAATGAAGGAGATGATCCATGAGATACTCCAGCAAGAAAAGACCCCGAACCCACGCTATCGTGACAAGTACATTGTTACCATGCCACAAGAAGTGAAGGCGTTTATCGATGCTACATCAAAAGCTTTTGGTATATCCAAATCACAATGCACCTCTGTAGAAGCAGCGAGAGAACGAGTTCGTGCAAAGATGCGTGATCTCTCTTTTCCAATATGGTTACTCAACTATATTATTGAGGGAGAATCTCTATATACCGACACCGAAGTGGTTAAACGTCTTATAGAGCTCTATGGTTTCCTAGCCAACAATGTTAAGGATGAAACAGGCATGTCGGAGAATGATATAGCTATAGAAATCGGTAAAATTTGCATGAAGCATGAGACTGCTATTGCTGACCTTGAAAAACTATTTACATCCGATAAGTGTCTGGAGGGTGTAAAGGCTTTTCTTGATGTTTATGCAAATGGTGAGTTAATCAGATTGGCACAGTCTGTCAATGATGGCAATCAGTATGTAAATGTGCTTAGAAGCAAGTTCTCTGTTGATGCTGCAAATTGGGTATGGCGTAAAGAAACAGCTCAAGATGTGATAGATAGTGTTATTCTTGAGTATCGTATAATTGAAGAGAGCAATAGGTGGGTTGACACAAGCAAATCTTACAAGGAAGCACTTCGCGGATGGAGTAGCAAAGCTAACAATATGCGCTTAGCCTACAGTGCTATCAAAAACGATATTGACGACCTTGATGTGTTCTTAGACAATATAAATGAGATTTGCGAGACTGGCCAACTTCAGGAGCAGCATAAGGAAGCGTTCTTGAAGAACATGAGTGACTATGGAGAAAAATTCGTTGATTTTTACAATAATCGTCAAAAAGAAGTCTTCAAGAAAGTCTGCGACTTTGAGTTGACAGGTCTTAGCGATGCTGATAAAGATAAAGTTTTTGGCGCTATGCCTATGGGCTGTTTTACCAAGGATAAAGTCGGTTATATCTCAATGGTGACAAAGATGGTAGAGGAGCAAAAGAAGGGGCTGAGTTCTATGAAACTCAAGAACCTTTGGTTGGAAAAGACCAATACATCTAATCCTTACCAATGGTCTGAACAATACAACATGCCTATCCTTGCAATGTTAAATGAGGACGAATATAGCATATGTCGTAAAGTGTTCTATACCATTAATTCCAAGAATGCTGATGCAAAGGATATATCTGATGCTATTACATATCTTGAGAATGCAAAATTCTTTGATTCATTGAATAATTCAGAACAACGCGACAAAATGTTTGTTAAAAATATCATTCAAGATAATGCAGTTATGTTGGCAGACATTAATGAAGTAAAGAACTATTTGCGTAGTCATGTGACCGACTCACCATATGAATGGCTCAGCTCACCTGCTGTAAAATCAACATTGAACAAAATGGCAGAGGCGAAGTATTGCAAAGAAGGATATGTAATAGCTTTCCGAAAGATTGACCAGATGAGTGCAGAAGACGTGAAACAATATCTTAAAGACCTCATTAAAAACAACAAAAACGTGGGTGTAGAAATCATCAAAAACAATTAAGTCCTATGACACTAGATGAAGTATACGCTAGAATAGACAAGTATTTGAGTAATGCCAGTCACCTGCCAATTTTGGTTGATGTGACAGACAGTCCTCAGCTTTCTAAATTGATAATGCACTATAATGTAGGGAATACCTTTCTGCAAGCAAATAAATTTGCCATACTTGATGGATTCCCTTTGATGGAGCAACTGAAAAATAGAATTCAGAACGAGCAAGGAGTTGTTTTTTTGACAGAAATATCAACCTACCTAAAACTTCAGGGAGAAGATGAACTCAAATCTCAGTTGAAAGCACTTTTAGACATTCAACTTAAAGGAAAATTGGTAATCGTCACAAACGCATGTCAAAAATATCTGATGAGATTTGACCGCAGACTGTTTGATTCTAACAGAATTATCTTTGTAGGAGACTCTGACGATGCAGTACCCGTAAAGGTTTTCTTTATATCTAAACGTATCCCACTCAATTACGATCAGATAGAGATTCCTTGTGTTCAGTCGTTAGAACAACTACCAATTATGTTGGAAAGACATCAAAATGAAGATGTGTTCGTTTTTACAGAGTTAACAAAGAAGGATATACCAAATACCTTGTTAGATATTCGTGTAGTAACTTCATCACATGATGCACTAGTCAATTTCTATCCAGAAATTAAGAGTTTGAACAAGACATACGGAACGGAAGTACAATGGACAGAACTTTTGCGTATTCTCCAAAACGGAGAATATCAATGGACAGATATTGTGAATGCTCCACATATCTTAGATTCCATTATTTCAAATGAGACATTGAATAATGTTGCAACCAATAATTTCAAAAGATGGATTGATTTTCTCATTAAGAAATTATACGGAGCGAAAGAGAATGCATATCTCTCAGCTGTTATTGCAAAGGCAGAGAATTTGGACGATTTTAAGAATTTGATATATGATTTCTTATTAGAGATTGACATAAATGACACGCTGTTTAGAACTTACTATAGAGAACGAAAGGCTTTACTGAGTCACTATGAAGAGGACGCTAATGCTTTGATCTCCTATTGCAAGAAGGTGACACTCAAAGGAACTATGGCCATATACTACTTGACCGACAACTCTAAATTAGAAAAAGAAACAATTATAAAGTGTATCGAAAGTTTTGCGAAAGAGCATAGTCGAGAAGAGTTAAATGCTGCACTGCGTCAAATCTATCCGGCTCTTTACGAATATCTCTCACATTATAATTATGGTCAATTTAGTGAATATTTTGATTTATACAAATATTCGAAAGTGGCGAATATGCTGTGCGACCGTTTCGTCGAACTTGCAGAAAAAGAAGTTGAGGAACGACGTTTCTTAGATATGCCTCATAGAGCTAAATTGATTGATAAGATGGATAAGAAGAACTCTCATTTGTATTTTGTGGATGCAATGGGAGTGGAATTTCTTGCTTACATTCAGGAGCAATGCTATAGACATAACTTGGATTTTTCAGCAAAGATAGGCTATTGCAATCTGCCATCCATCACTTCGCAAAACAAGGAGTTTGTGGCCGACTTCAAAACTTATACAAGTATTAAGAGTCTTGATGAATTAAAACATGATGGTCAATTTGACTACAACTACGAAAAGGTAAAACAACCAATTCACTTGGCAGAAGAACTTGCCATCATCGACCAAATAATTGCTAGAGTTGATAGTGATTTACAACAGGGAGACCTTGAGAAAGCAGTATTAATTGCAGATCATGGCGCTAGTCGTATGGCTGTGATAGCCGAATCCGAGAATCAATGGGAAATGTCTGAGAAGGGACAACATTCAGGACGTTGTTGTCCTACTTCCGATATTGACATAAAACCAGATTGTGCAACAGAAGAAAACGGGTTCTATTGTCTTCTTAACTATGATAGGTTCAAAGGTAGTCGTAAAGCTAATGTTGAAGTTCATGGTGGAGCTTCATTAGAAGAAGTACTTGTGCCAATTATAGAAATAACGAAGAGAACACAAAAAATAGAATGCAATCTAGACAACAGCTCAAAGGTTGTAACGTCTAGTTTTAAAAAGATAGCTAAAATCAGAATCTACATAAGTAAGACACTATCTGATGTCTCGATATTGGTAGATGATAAATACTATTATGCCGCACAATTAGTCAATGGACAGCAGTATCTTTATGAGGTAGAGCTACCTGATGTAAAGAAAGCTGGTATTCATACTTTTGACGTCCTTATAGGTGATTCTATAATAGCTAAAGAATTGTCTTTTGAGATGAAAAAAGAAGGTGCTAACGAACGAAAGTTTTTTTAATGAAATCAAATTATGCAAGATAAATTAAGAGAATACTTTGAAGACATGGTTGTATATAAGGATTTGAAAGAAAGTAATTTCTTTAAATCCTTAAGTCTTCCTGCTTTTCTTCGCGATTGGCTTCTCAAAATGTTTGAAGATGAAGATGGACATTTTGATGTGACGGAAATGACTGACTTTATTCATCAGTATATTCCCAATAGAGCACAATGGACTGGAATCAAGAATCGAATTGTAAAGGAGGATGAGACAGTAAAGCTTCTTACTCGTATATCAATAGATATTGACATCAAAACACAGATCGTTACATTCTCTCTACCCGACTTTGGTCTGACCAATAAAGAAACTCTTATTGAAGATAGAGTGTGGGATGATTGTAAGGACGAATTGATAAAAGCCAAAGAAAATTGGGGAATTATTGAGTTGGGTTATCGTTATCCGGAAGGCAAAACTCCTGGTAAAATAAAGCTGGTATCTTTCGCCAATTTCTGTCCATATGAAATAGATCTTGATTTCTACAAAGATGTCCGCAAGAATTTTTCTGTACAAGAGTGGATTGATGTTATTCTTGGTGCAATTGATTATAATGCTGCTGGGTATGAGACCGAGACTCAAAAAAATGCTATGCTAACAAGATTGTTGCCATTCGTTGAAAAACGAGTAAACCTTATCGAACTTGCACCAAAAGGAACAGGAAAGTCCTATGTCTTTGGTGGCATAAGTCGTTACGGATATCTATGTGGTGGAAAGATGACTCGTGCAAAATTATTCTATGATTTAGCACGCAGAGAAGATGGCTTGGTATTTTACCACGACTACGTCGCTTTTGATGAAATTTCTAAAGTGGAATTTGATAACCCAAATGAAATGGTACAAACTCTTCTTGGATATATGGAACAGGGTACAGTGAAAATTGGAGACAAAAATGATGTGGCAGAAGCTGGAGTTGTAATGTTAGGTAACATTGACCAGGAAGATATGGATGAATGGAAGAACATGTTTGCTGGACTTCCATCATTTCTGAAAAATAACAGTGCTCTTATTGACCGTATTCATGGTTTTGTTAAAGGATGGGACATTCCCCGAATGAATGAGGGATTAAAGATATGTGGTTGGGCATTAAATAGTGAATATTTTACTTCTATTATGCATATGCTTCGTGATGATGTTTCTTATCGTGCAATTGTTGACCGTTTGATAGACTATCCTGCGGATTCTGATACGAGAAATACAGAGGCTGTAAAGCGAATAGCTACAGCATACTTAAAACTATTGTTCCCTCATGTCAGAAACATTGAAGATGTAAAACCGCGTGAATTTAATCAATACTGTTTGCGTCCTGCTGTCAGAATGCGTGAGATTGTTTTAAGACAAATGGGTATGCTTGATATTGAATATAAAGGAAAAGAAATGCCCAAATTTTCCATAAATCCGATTGGAAATGAGAGCTAAGGGATGTATAGCATGCGGTGTAAAACCGTTAGATAAAGACGCCATTGCTATTAATAAAAAACTACTTGGTGAAGATGTTGAAAATTATTATTGTATGGACTGTTTAGCAGATTACTTAGCTTGCACTGTACAAGATATTCTCGACAAAATAGAAGAGTTTAAAGAAGAAGGTTGTAAATTTTTTAGTTGAAAATAATGAAGAGACTCATTTATGCAGATAATGCGGCTACGACCAAGATGAGTCAAGCGGCGTGTGAGGCAATGATGCGATTTCAATTGACTGATTTTGCCAATGCATCACAGCCTTATTCTTTTGCTCGTAGTGCCAAGAAGGCATTAAAAGAGGCGCGAGAAACTATCGCAAGATGTATCAGTGCTTCTCCAGATGAAATTTTTTTTACCTCATGCGGAACAGAGAGTAATAATTGGATTATTAAAGGATGTAAGTGTAACAAAATATATACGTCATTAATAGAGCATCATGCTATATTAAACACTTGTGTGGAAGTTGCATCGGCAGGGAAAGAGGTAATCTATCTACCTGTCAATAATACAGGTATGGTTGAACTTCAAACTCTAGATAGTGTACTTGTCGAAAATTCATTGGTTTCTATCATGATGGCAAATAACGAGATTGGAACAATACAGCCAATAAAGCAGCTTGCACGAATTGCACACAATCATCATTCCTTATTCCACACAGATGCCGTTCAAGCTGTCGGACATGTTCCTGTTAATGTACGAGATTTAGATGTGGACTTTCTGTCAGCTTCTGCTCACAAATTTAATGGTCCAAAGGGTATTGGCTTCTTGTATATAAGAGATGGAATAAAAATAGATCCTCTAATATCTGGAGGTACACAAGAAAATTCTTTACGAGCAGGTACAGAAAACATTGCATCAATAGTGGCGATGGCAATAGCGTTAGAAGAGAATACTTCTCAGTTGGAAGAAAATATGAAATATGTTCAAGGATTAGAAGATGCTCTAATGCATCAATTATTATCATTGAACATTAAGTTTCATAAGAATGGTGCTGAGGTAAAAGCTCCAGGAAATATAAGTTTATCGTTTAATGGATATAGTGGAGAATCTTTGTTACATCGTTTAGACTTACTTGGTATATGTGTATCAACAGGTTCTGCATGTGATAGTAAGCACACTCATATTTCTCACGTGCTAAAAGCTATAGGTTTGGATGAGTCTTTGGCAAAAGGTACTATACGCATATCCTTAGGTAAGGGCAATACCCAGGAAGATGTAAATAGAATTGCAGAAGTACTAGCTCGCATTGTCAAATAGGAAAATTCTGTATTTGGTAGAAATTTTTGTAAAATAGAAATGAGAATGCAGGTGTGATTAACGATAAATCACCAAAGAGATTCTATCTCATATAGATGCTTTGAAATTTATTTTGTCAATGAAGCTTTTGGGCTGCGTAAATTCTAACGATATTGATAGGTGGGACAGTCGTGATCAAAGATGTAATAAGAGCCAGGTTAGTAAGGAATTTTATCAAAAACGAGAGCTCGTATTCTTAACTAACGCCAACATGCTTTGAAAACAAATTAAATCGCCGTATCTCGAATGGAACGTACGGTGGAGTAAGAGGTAGAAAATGAAAGTCGGAAGAAAACTACTTCATTTTCTTCCGACTTTTTATTTTATTATAAGTGGTTTTGATAGCGTTTCCCCCTCTATTGTGCCGATCCTTCTCCCGATCCGCCGGCACTTCCGCCACCTTTTTGGTCGTCGTTGCTGATACCGCGGCGTACCTTCTTGATCTGTTCCTTCAAAGATCCAAAACGGTAAGAGGCACTGATGCTGAATGAACGGGCAATCCGGTAGTTGGTATTGCGGGATTCAAAGGTGCTGTCGATCGATGTGTTTTTCATATCAATGGTTTTCCAGAAGGGATTCTGCGCGCTAACCGACACCGTCAACTTCTTTTTCAGGAAGTCTTTGCTGGCGCTGAAAGCAACATAATAATAACCGCTTCCTTCACCTTGCAAGCTTACCCAGGGTGAGCTGTAGTATCCGTTTACATTGATCCGGAAATCCTTGGGCAGTGTAACCTGTCCGCCTCCTGATACATTGCCTGAAAAGCCGTTATTGCTTAGTCGCTTATTCTGGTCATTACCGATTCCTACACTTTCCATATCGACATAATTAAGCCCGGCATTTACATAAATGCGTAACAGAGCGATCGGATTCCAACTGGCATAGACATATCCTCCGGTGCGACTCTGGTGGCCGATATTGTCGTAGGTCGTAATCAATCGTTTGCTGTTTTCCGGATCTACGATGGTATAGCTCTCGATCGAATTGTTGACAAAGGAGTGACTAAAGCTGGCATTCATATTAAATTTTTGCGCAAAATAGCTGTAGTTCAGGTTGATACTATGACTTTTTTCTGAATCCAGGTTGGGATTACCATAGCTGATATGTTCCGGGTTACTATCGTTGACATAGGGGTTGAGATACCAGATGCCCGGGCGGTAGATGCGCATATTGTATCCCAGGCGCAACTGTTGTGTCATACCCAGTTGATAGGACAGGGTCGCATTAGGCACGATATCGAAGTAATGGGTGTCGAAATTCCTTGTCGGATCCTTCTTATATGCGACATCTAACGCCGTACCTTCGGCACGTATTCCCGCCTTGATACCCACCTTTTTGATGCGCATGGTGTATCCCAGGTATCCCGAATAGATATGTTGTGTATGGCGGAAGTCACTATTGGCAGCTTCGGTAGAGACTTTATTGATAATGCGATCTGTCTCACTACGGCTCTGGCGGTTGATGTATTTAACGCCCCCTTCGAAGGTATGTCCCTTAAATAATGGGGTGGTATAATCGATCTGTCCGGTATGCTCCGTGGTGGAGGCATCGTTCAGGATAGACATGGGATACATATTGGTCATATCGTAATTGTTTACGTTGCGCAATTCCGTATAGCTTTCGCTGTCGTAAGGCGAATCGCTGAATCGGTAAGAGAGGGTAAACAGTTCGTCCTTCTTGCGGGTAGAACGCTGATAGTCGACACTGAGGTCTGTCGATCCTTGTTTGAATCGTGTTTCGGAATAGCGTTCGTAGTCGTATACGGGATTGCCTGATTTATTGAACAGGTTATATTGCGATTCCGAAATATTCTTCATATTGACATCGAAGATATTCGCGCTTACACTGACCAGGTTCAGGGAGTCGATCTCATAGCTGGCCTCCAGATAACCATACATAAAAGGGCCTTTGTTTTTATTCCGTCCTTTTCCCAATAGTTGGTATTTGTCATCATTCACCAGGTTGAGCTGTTCCGATTCGTTTTCGCTCCAAGGTGAGTTTTGTTGTGAATAATTGAAGTTCGCCGTGATCCCCAGGTTGCCTACTTTGGCCGATGCATAGCCACCGCCCCCAAAGCTGCCCTGGTCGCTTGCGTTGACACGTACCGTTCCGGTGATACCTTGCAAGCGGCTGTTCTTATAGGTGATGATATTGATAATCCCACCAACCCCTTCCGCGTCGTATTTCGCTCCCGGATCGGTAATCACCTCAATATCTTTCACCGAACTTGCTGGTATGCTTTTCAGTACCTCTGAAGGATTATTGCTAAGCAGGTTAGAAGGCTTTCCATCCATATAGATCTTGAAGTTACTACTTCCTTTCAACTGAATCTTATCGTCTCCGTCAATGGTGATCATGGGTACCTTGCGTAACATATCCAATGTATTATTTACCTTCGACTCCGGGTCCTCCTCCATACTGTAGGTGATCTTGTCGATGTCGACCTTCACCAGCGGCTTTTGGGCCGTTACGGTTACCTGCTCCAATTGCTGGGTATTTTCCGTCATGTAGACGATGCCCAGGTTTTTTGTCTTGTCGGTGGGCATGAGCGTAAATTTTTTCTCTGCCGGTAGTTTTCCAACAAATTGAATAGTTACCACATAATCGCCCGGCGCATTCAGGATCGCTTCGAACTTCCCGTCATCATCGGTTGCCAACATTTTCACTGCTTGTTGAGGAGCAGCAGCAAGGGCAAATTTCATGGTCGCATAGGGTACACTTTCGTTGGAAAGCGAGTCCATCACCTGTCCTTTCACCGTAAAGGACGAAACACTTGCGGGCTGGGCTAACAAAGAGGTGGCGCAGCATAAGGCAAGTAACAAAGTCATCAATTTCTTTTTCATCTGAATAAATAGTGTGTCGTGTAACTTGTACGAAATAATCGTAGGCGCAAAAGTAGTTGAAAAACATAACCCCTACATATTTCGTATAATAAATAAGCCTAAAAAATGTTCCTATCTATTTTTATTAACAATAAAGAAAACGCCCATTAAAATCATAAACGAGGCATTATGAGGGAAACAGAAAAATACTACTTTTGCATTTCTGAATGAATGAGAAATAAAGGTCTGTTGAACGGTGGATTTGTGGGTGTGTGAATCCGGGCAACAGGAAGTGGAAGAATACGATACGAATTATGACAGAGACAAATAAGCAAACGAAGAAAAACAGAGGAAGCGATCGTCCGGGGGTGGGTTATAAGTCCTTTAAGGCCTATGTACGTTTTATTTTTTCGGGGTTGTACAACCGGAGAACCTATGTGGTCGACCGCGCGAATTTACCGGAGGAAGGGCCGCTGATGATTGTGTCAAACCATCAGAACAGCCTGAACGATGCCTTGGCATTGGTGATGGCTGTTGGTGAGAGAGGCGGCAAAAAGGTACGCGCCATTACCCGGGCCGATGCCTTCAAACCGCCGGTGGCGAAACTGTTTCGCTGGATCGGGTTGATGCCTGCCTTTCGTTTGCAATACGACGGTGCGGAGACGCTTTCCAACAATACCCATTCGTTTAGCGAGGCCTCCGAAGAGATCCTCAACGATGGCACGGTAATTATCTACCCCGAAGCCGGGCACCAGGATAAACATTGGCTGGGAACGTTCACCTACGGCTATTTGAAAATCCTTTTCGATGCTGCCGAAGCCAGTCATTTTGAGAAAGAGATCTATTTGTTGCCCTCCTGCAACCATTACGAAGATTACCTGGGCGTGCAGACCGATATGATGATCCGTTTTGGTAAACCGATTGCCTTATCTCCCTTTTATGAATTGTATCAGACAAAACCCCGCACGGCTCAACGGCAGATAAACGCCCTGGTGCGCGAGCAGATTTCCGATATGATGCTGGATATAACCGATCTGGGCAATTACGAGGCGATCGACTTTCTACGCAATACCTACGGCATAGATTATGCGCGTCGTAAAGGGTTGGATCCCGATAAATTGCCGGAGAAGCTTGCTGCCGATAAGTTGTTATTCAAAGAACTAAACGAGAAGAAAGCAGCGGGTGAGAAAGCGGTGGAGGATGTATATCGCGATGCCACTCGCCTGGATAAAGAGATACGCAGACTGAAGATTGCCGATTCGTTTTTCGACAACAAACCCATGCTTGGGAAAATCCTATTGAAGATTGTCCTGCTGGTGGCTTTGCTTCAACCATTTCTTTTGGCCGCAATGCTTAATTTGTTCGTCGTTTTTACACCGGAACTTATTAATAAAAAAATAAAAGATTTTATGTTTCACGGAACTATACGGGTGATATTTAATGTGTTAGTTGGGGTTCCGGTTACTTGTTTGGTGCTTTTGATCAGTGTCTGGACTATCTCCAGATCATTTTTACTGGCTTTGATATCTATTGCGATCTTACCGATTCTGTTTATCTTTGCCCACTATTATACGAAAGCATTAGTAAAGTGCATGAAAGAGATCCGATTCAGGATTCTGTCGGCAAAAGGGGAGTTGAGCGAACTCGTTACTGTCCGACAACGTATGTATGAAACAATTCACAAACTGTTGCAACAATAAAATAAGGTAATGAAGAGAAGAGTTGTACTGACCGGGATGGGTATTTATTCTTGTTTAGGAAAAGACCTGGAAGAGGTGCGCCAATCCCTGTATGATGGCCGTTCAGGCATTATATTTGATCCGTCACGAAAAGAATTAGGGTTCCGTTCGGCCTTGACGGCTTATCTGGAAGTGCCCAATCTGAAAGGTGTATTAAGCCGTAATCAACGTGTTTATATGCCGGAAGAGGCGAATTATGCCTATGTGGCTACCAAAGAGGCCTTAGATCATGCCGGGATCGATGAAGATTTTCTCAACCGGAACGAGGTCGGACTATTATACGGCAATGACAGCACAGCGGAAGCGGTGATGAAGAGTGTCGACACGATGCGCGAGAAGAAAGACACCACGATGATCGGTTCGGGAGCCATTTTCCAGTCGATGAACTCGACGGTGACGATGAACCTCTCCTGTATCTTCAAACTGAAAGGCATCAACCTCACGATATCAGGTGCTTGTGCCAGCGGATCGCATGCGATCGGCCTGGGCGCCTTGTTGATCCAATGGGGATTGCAGGACTGTGTAGTCTGCGGAGGCGCGCAGGAGGTCAATCCGTATTCCATCGGCAGCTTCGACGGTATCAGTGCCTTTTCGGTACGCGAAAGCGATCCGACAAAAGCATCGCGCCCATTCGACAGAGACCGCGACGGCTTGGTTCCCGGAGGAGGAGCAGCCACGGTGATCATCGAAAGCTACGAATCGGCGGTGAAACGCGGAGCGCCTATCCTGGCAGAGATTTGCGGATATGGCTTCTCTTCGAACGGCGATCATATATCGGTGCCTAATGTCGACGGACCGGCACGCTCCCTGATGATGGCGTTGCGCGAGTCGGGCATGGATATCCGCGATATCGGTTATATCAATGCGCATGCAACCTCAACGCCGGTTGGCGATAAAAACGAGGCAAAGGCGATCGATAGTGTGTTTGGCGACTACAAACCGGAGGTGACTTCTACCAAATCGCAGACCGGACACGAGATGTGGATGGCGGGAGCCAGCGAGGTGATCTATTCCATGCTGATGATGCAAAACGGCTTTATCGCACCGAATTTGAATTTCGAAAACCCCGACGAGGACTCAGCCAAGCTGAATATTCCCGACAAACGGGTAGAGAAAAACTTCGATGTGTTCCTTTCCAATTCGTTTGGATTCGGAGGAACCAACTCGACACTGATTGTAAAGAATCTGAAGTAATACATATAAATGAATGGTTAAAATGGAAAAACAAGAGATTATTAATAAGGCAAATGAGGCGATGGCCGAGGAGTTCGAGATCGAATTGGGTGATATCACGCCCGATGCCATTATCAAAGATACATTGGATATCGACAGTTTAGGACTGGTTGATCTGGTGGCCCTGATCGAAAGCCTGTTTGGTGTGAAGATCCAAAATACGGAGATCGCATCCATTCAGACGTTCCAGGATCTGTATGATTATATCGAATCAAAAATGAATTAATTTTTATCGAATATAAAAACAGAGAGAGACACAGAGACAAAGCGTCTTCTGTGTCTCTGTGTTTTAACTAATTGTGAGCGATATGGAAAAGATAACGATTCAGATCTACCGCTATTTCCGGAATCATCGAGGGGTATTCTACGCGATTATGCTCTCTACGCTGTTGGTCTTCGGCTATTTCAGCTCGAAGATAGCGTTTGAAGAGGATATATCCAGTCTGCTTCCCGCCATACAGGAGAATGGAGCGGAGAAACTGGCCTTTTCGGAATTGAAGGTAAAAGATAAGATCTACCTGCAGTTTGCGGCGGCCAACGACACCGTCACGCCCGAACAACTGGCGGCGGCCTGCGATGAGTTTACCGCCCTCCTGTTGGAGAAAGACAGCGCGCAGCTGTTGATCGGCAGCATCTTTTCCGAGATAGAGCGCTCGGTGTTGCAAAATGCCATCGGTTATCTGTATGCCAACGCGCCGATCTTCCTGACCGAAGAGCAGTATCCGCTACTGGATTCCTTGATGCAACCGGAGGCGTTAGACAGGCAGATGACTGAGAACTACTCCTTACTGACCTCCATGGCGGGACGTGCCTACCGCAGTATGATTACCCAGGACCCGATCGGATTGCGCAATATCTTTATCTCTGGCGTCGCCGGAGGCGGGCTTGGTGGCAACTATACCCTCTACAACAGTCACCTGTTCTCGCCCGATACCACGGTTGCTTTGGCATTTTTGGCACCGAAGTTCAAGTCGTTGGACTCCAAGTCGGCTACCCGGTTGGTCGATCTGTTAGACAAAGAGGTGGCGGCTTATAAAACATTGAATCCCGAGATAGAGATCCTATTCCACGGAGCACCCGTACAGAGTGTCTCCAACTCGCGACGCATCAAGCAGGATCTTCTCCTGACAGTAAGCATCTCACTGGCTATTATATTTGTGCTTCTATTGGTTTGTTTTAAGAACAAACGCACGTTGTTCTACCTGGTTGCTCCGGTTGTCTATGGTATTTTGTTCTCTTTGGCCGTGATATACCTCACGAAAGGGAGTATGTCGCTTATGGTACTCGGTATTGGAGCCATCGTGATGGGCGTAGCCTTCAGCTATTGCTTGCACATGATCTGCCACCATAAGTATGTAGACGATCCGGAAAAGATACTTGAAGACCAGACCGTGCCGCTGTTTATTGCCGCTTTGACTACCATCGGCGCCTTTGCGGGGCTGTTATTGACCGAGTCGGAGATGCTGCATGACTTTGGCTGGTTTGCTTCATTGGGCATCTTTGGCACCTTGGTGTTTGCACTGATCTTCCTACCTCAGTTCCTGAGTACCAAGAATAACAAACGTTCAGAAAAGGCTTTTGCCACTTTGCAGAAGATCAATTCCTATCCGCTCGACAAGCCTTGGCTGGTGGGTGCCTTAGTCATTATAAGTATCGTCTGCTATTTTGCTTCGGGAAAGGTGGAGTTCGATTCGAATCTCCGCAACCTGGGGTACGATAATCAGCAGATAGCCCGTTCCAAACAGTTACTGGCTTCCAAGACTACGCAGAGTTACGACTCGTTTTATTTTGCCACCGTGGCGGATGACCTGGAGTCGACCCTGTCGCTGACGCAGCAACTCGCTGCCGGATTGGACGAGATAGAGGCGGCAGGTGATATCAACGGTTATACCTCTTCGCTTGCCTTCTTTGTGCCCGAAGCGGAACAACGCGAGCGAATCGCCCGCTGGAAGGCCTATTGGACGGAGGAGAAAAAGGCAGAAACACGCCAGCGTATCGTGGAAACCGGCAAGAAATACCGTTTCTCGGAAAACACCTTTGCCCCCTTCTACCAAATGTTAGAGAAGGAATACCAACCGGCATCCCTCTATGAGGCCAACGTATTGCCGGAAGCCATTATGTGTAACCTGATCGAACACTCGGAAGGACGCTATGTGATGTTTACACCGGTGCGTATGCATAAGGATGATCTCTGGAAGGTGGGCGAGCAACTGACCGACAAAGGTGTTTCTTTTATCGTGCTCGATCCGATGTATTATGCCAGCGATATGGTGAAAATGGTGCATAATGACTTCAACACCATCCTGGCGATCTCTTCCCTTTTCATTCTGATTGTCCTGTTGATCTCCTACCGAAGTGTTGTATTGACCCTCCTGGCTTTCCTGCCGATGGGGCTGAGTTGGTATATCGTGTTGGGATGTATGGCCATATTCGGTTTGAAATTCAATCTGATCAATATCATTATATCCTCCTTTATCTTCGGAATCGGGGTGGATTATAGTATCTATATGATGGACGGCCTATTGGAAAAGACCCGGGGAAGCAAGCGCGACCTGTTGGCTTATCATAAGACAGCGATCTTTTTCTCCGCTGTGATCCTGATTATTGTGATCTGTTCCTTGCTCTTTGCCGTACACCCGGCGATCCAATCGATCGGCATTGTCACGCTGATTGGCATGAGTGCTACGATCCTGATCACCTACTCGATGCAGCCGTTCTTCTACCATCTGTTGATTACTAAGCGGATTGCCAAAGGCAAAAAGCCTATCTTAGAGAAATGGATCCGAATCAATTCGACCGAAAAATGAAGCAGGATGTTGTCATAATCGGATGCGGCCTGGCCGGGCTTCAATGTGGATATATCCTGTCGAAGCGAGGATATAGGGTTTGTTTGTTGGAACAACACAGCCAGATTGGTGGCTGTCTGCAGACTTTTCGTCGGCAGGATGCCCTATTTGATACCGGTTTTCATTTCGTAGGCGGACTGGACGAGGGGCAACCCCTGCACCGCTTGTTCCGTTTTTTCGATCTCTTAGACCTGCCCTGGCAGCAGTTAGATGAGGAGGGATTTGCCGAAGTGCATCTGAATGGGACAACTTACCGCTTGCCTTCGGGGTATGAGCGCTACGTTGACTACCTCTCCACGGCGTTTCCCCACCAGAAAGATCAACTGAAAAGGTACGTCGATCTGCTCCAACAGGTAGAGTCAACCCTTTTTCAAAGCCTGACAGGCGATGGCAATAGTGTGGAATACTTCAACCGCTCTGCCTGGGATTTCCTGGAAGAGACAATCGACGATCCTCTTTTACGCAATCTGCTCTCGGCCACCTCTCTGACGATGGAGCTCGACAAAGAGCATCTGCCACTTTATGTGTTTGCCCAGATCAACAACTCGTTTATCCGTAGCTCCTGGCGATTGCAAGGGGGCGGTTCATTGATTGCCGACCGGCTGGCGGAGACTATTCGTCAAAACGGCGGAACCATCCTGACAAATGCCCGGGTAACCGCCCTGACAGAGACCGACGGAAGGATCACAAGTGTGACCTATAACGACACGGAACGGCTGGAGGCCGACTGGTTTATCTCCACCCTTCACCCGGATCAGACGCTTTCTATCATTCTGGAGACGCGATTGATACGCAAGATCTACCGCAAACGTATTGCCTCTTTAGCCAATACGTTCGGGATGTTTACCGTGCATCTGCGCCTGAAAAAAGGAATACTTCCTTATCAGAACAGGAACCTTTTTCTCTATTCCGGCCAGGAGGTATGGGATTATTCACCGGAGCATACGGCGCCCCCTGTGATGGTTAGCTATTATGCACCGGAAGAGGGAGCTTTTGCCGAACAGATCGATCTATTGACTCCGGTCCGTTGGGAGGAGGTAGCCCGTTGGGAAGAGACGACAATCGGCCGAAGAGGCGAAGACTACAAAGCCTTTAAGAAACAGAAATCGGAAGCCTGTATAATAGTTGCCAACGCCCATATACCGGGTTTGTGTGCGGCGATCGAGAAGGTGTACACCAGTTCGCCATTGACCTACCGCGATTATACCGGCATCCCCCAGGGATCGGCTTTCGGAATACAGAAAGACTGCAACAATGTGATGGGCACATTGATCCCCGTTCAAACGCAGATTCCCAATTTGTTATTGTCCGGACAAAACTTAAATTTGCATGGTGTATTGGGCGTTTCCATGACCTCACTCTTCACCTGCGCGCGGATTGTCGGCATGGAAGCATTAAAGAATGAATTAATAACCGAGTAAAATAGAGATAGATTATGAAGAAAATATTGATAAGCCTTACGTTGATGTTTGCCACGGCTACGGCCTTTGCGCAAAACGGCACAGCCATCTTGGATAAGATTAAAGAAGCGAACAAATCGCTGACCACTATCACAAGCGATTTCAAGCAGACCATGCATCTGACCTTTATGGACGAAGATGTATTGTCGAACGGCAAGTTCTACTACCGGAAACCGGATCGTTTGTTGCTCAAATACAGTCAGCCTGAGGGCGAAATGATGCTGATCAAAGGTGATGAGATCACGATGGTCATGATGGATCAACACACAAAGGTATCGGCTAAGTCCGATCCGGCTATCGAACTAATCCACACCATCTTCTCCTCCTGCCTGGAAGGTGATGCCCGGAAGATCAAGGATGCAACGGTTGATGCCGTCGAGAAAGCCGATTATTACGAGGTGATCATCACCATTAAAGGCGATAGAGCCCAAAATATGAAGGGGGTAAAGGTGCATTATGATAAAAAAGAGATGGCGCTCTCCCTGCTTCGTACGGAAGATCCGGACGGAGGATATACGGTGTATGAGTTGGTAGGCAAGAAGCTGAATCAGCCGATTGCAGAAGAGGTGTTTCAATAAATTATGAATTATGGCGAAGCGGAAATCGCTTAGCCGAAGGCGCAGAGCAATGAAGAATGAAGAATTAAATATAGATGCACGTGAGCTGTTGCCACAAAAGGGGCGGTTCGTGATGGTCGATCGCCTGATCCGGTGCGACGAAGAGGTCACCCTTTCGACCCTATCTATCCGGGAAGATAATATTTTCATCGACAACGGCCGCTTTCTCGAAGCCGGCATCCTCGAACACATGGCACAAACGGCTGCTGCCCGCAATGGCTATATAGATAAATATGTTCAAAAGGGCGAAGTGAAACTCGGCTTTATCGGCGAGATCAAAAACGTATCGATCGAGCGCTGTCCGGCGGTAGGCGAGACACTGACCACCTCGGTAACCATCGTCAGCGAGATCTTTTCTACGCTCCTGATCCATATCGACGTGACATCGGCCGGCGAACCGATTGCCTCCGGAGATATGAAGATCGCCATGACCACCATCGTCTCACAAGAATAAACAACCATGCAACTACTTCATACCTTTTTCCAGATCACAGAAAAGACTTCCCTCGCGGAAGAAACAAGATACCGTATCCATCTGAATGCTGAGCATCCGATCTACGCGGATCATTTTCCCGGAAACCCCATCACGCCGGGTGTCTGCATGATTCAAATAATCAAAGAGCTGGCGAGCGAAACCCTCGGTGGCAATCTGTTTATCCGCAAGATTGTGCGCGTTCGCTACCACCAGGTGATCGACCCGGTAGCTACACCCGATGTGGAGCTCTCCATACAGATACTGCCACAGGAAGAGAATGAATACAAAGTAACAGCTCTCTTCTCCGCCAACGAACAAAAGTGCGCGCAGTTTAATTTACTTATTCAGCCCCTTCCCTGATTTCATCGCCTTCAGGACATTTCTGCGCACCGTGCGCATAGAGGGCAGCAGTATATCCGGTTCCATGATGTCGAGCATCGAACGAAGCTCACCGAGCAGTTCGGGTATCTGACGGCATAGTTCGTAGGCGAGCTTCATGCAAAGCGATTGCACGCCTGGAAGCTCATCCTTGGAGATCATACGCTCCAGGCAAAAATCCAAGAAATCGATGCGGGGCGGATGGGCAAGAGGCTGCTTGAATAACAGAAGCAGGAAGAGCCTTCGTTTGCCCGGATGCGTACAGACAAGCACTTCATCGATCAGTTCATTTTGTCGGGGAAACAGCCATGCGTTATCTTCCGGACTAACATGCGAAAAGACCCAGGCGGCCTGATAGGCTACTGTGTCATTTGCATCATACAGAAGCTGGTATAATTCTTCTTTTTTCTGCTCGCTGTCATGCGTCAGATGAACGATATCGACGATATCGTTCATCCCTATCCGCTGTGAAAGCCTGGAACGGAAGTCCATGATCTTATGGCTTTGTTTGTGGTGTTATGGTTACAGGACCGAGGAGCCCGGAGCTTTTCGGTGCCCAGTTTTTGGCGGTGAATTTGCCGTCCGCTCCTGTGTTCTCTCTTAGGCGGGCGTTGAAATTCGTGTTATAGAATATACGCCATTCGATGCCCTTTTTGTCCATATCGGCAATCCGGTTCGCCATTAGGTTGGATACCTTTACGCTTAATTTATCATCTCCCTTCAATAGCTCTGCCGGGATCTCGATTTGGAACGGCGCTCTGATAAGGGTGGCGATATGGTTGTCGTTGAGGTAGATGGCAACACTTTCGTCTACATCCCCCAGGTCCAACAGCCAGGCGTCGCATGTAGCCTCCAATGCCGGAAGGGTAGTGGAGTAGGTGGCCGTACCCGAGAAGGCAGCGTATTCCGCTCCGTATTCAGTCCATGAGCCCAGGGTTTCCACTGTTTTCTTGGCAGGAAGTGTCGGGCCTCCTTTTACGAATTCAACTGTCCAGTTGCCGGTCAGCGCAATCGCTTCGCCTGCCGGTTGATAGAAAAGATAGAGGTCACCGGCGAGTTTATTCCGATAGGTCTCCACGACAAACGATTCGCCGGGCTGTAGTCGGAGATAAAATTCCGTTTTTCCATCCTTCTGTCGGGTTTGGGCATACCCGTCTGTTCCCCGCATCAGGTTATAGAGCGCTGCTGAGGCATAGTCGGCGTTGAGCGCGATCCATCCTTCGTATTCATTTTCGGTCGGATTGATGACATAATAATAGAAATTGCCATCCTCTTTCAAGCGTCGGATGCACATAAGACCTGAGGCATACATGCTTTCGGGAGCCACACCAGCGCTTTTGACCAGATCGGCAATATGATCCGAAGCCATGATCTTTCCCTTCCCGAAAGAGGCGGAAGAGATATTATGCTTGTTTTGGAAAGCGATAGTCGCTATGCCTTCCTGCAGTTTCTTCTGCTTCTCTTCCAGGTTGGCAAGCCCCGGTACCTCCGAAGGAAGGCCTTTATAGAAGAGGATGGTCGCACCATTTTTGGCGAGTTCCGTCAGCTTCTCGAATGTTTCGAGCGGGATGTAATGCGTTTCGGGTATCAGGATGGTTTTGTAGGTATTACCTCCGGTATGGATTCCGGCCCGGTCGGCTGTCGTGTTCTGAAGCTGCTTGTCGGTGATGGCATCCCAGGAATAGCCGTTTTCTGTTAGGAAGTCGCCACATGCTTTGAGCGACACCTCATTGAAGAAACGTCCGGAATGGAAGTGCTGAAGCGTTGACCGTCCTCTTTCCGACCAAAGATCGGCGATGGAGAAGTACAACAGGATATCGTTCGACGGTTTGCCGGCTTGCAGGAAGCTCTGTGCCCGGGCAACATATTCGTTCAACGTGCCGAAATCATCCCATATGCTGTTGTTGGGCGTCAGGTCTACGGCTGCATAGAAGAGCCAGCCCGGCCATGGTGCCTCTTGGGGTGTATAGGGTGTTCCGTGGTAGAAGATATGGTTGACTCCCGCCAGGAAGAATTTGTCGATCGCCCATTTCATATCGCCCAGGGTCGACTGGAAATGCTCATTCAGCCAGGTGACCGATTCGCAGGATATAAGGTTTTTCCCGGTGACATGCGCCGCGGAAGGAGCCGACTTCAGGTCGACGATGTTGCCACCCTCGATCTCCGGCACATCGCTTGCGGCGTACAGATCGAGTACGTTGGCCGGTGAACCATGCGCCTGGTTGCGGATGCCTTTCCCTTGTCGGGCAGCCCATTTTTGCCACTCTTTGGTATATCGTTCGAGCAATAACTCACTGATGGTTGCGCGGTAGTCATACATCACCCGGTTGTTTGTCTCTTCATTGTCTTTCCCTAATAGGGCAGGGATGAATTGACGCAGGTCGTAGCCGTTCAGTTGTTCGAACTCCTCCAGGAATTTAGGTGTCCAGTTGGATTCGCCTACCGCGTCATCGACTTCGTATGAGTCATTGAAAAAATAGCGGAGGTAGCTGAGGTCATGTCCCTGGAAAGCCTTTTCGAATGGCTCCATGTATTTATGAAGCGCTTCCGCCGAGAAATGGTCGATCACATGTCCTTCTCCTCCGGGAGCAGCCCGTTCTACCATTTTACCGTGATAGCCCTGGAACAGGGCGCATACCACCCAGTCGCCAGCCGGAGCCTCCCATGTGAGCACGCCCTCTTTCACCTGATCAGTGAGGTCGATGGTTTCGGTATAGCCGTTGTCGCCCTTCTTATTGGCAGTCACCAGGATGAGGGGCAATTCTTCGGGATAGCGCACCTGGTCGAAAGCATATTCCTGCAGGTTTTCATTGGCGGTTACCGGCTTTTTGATCTCGTCAATCGATGGCCGCACTCGTCCCTGTACGCGGAGGATTGGCTCCTGTTGGTATTGTATCGCCTGCTTCCACTGGCTGCCTCCCTTCACTTCGTATGTTTGGGAAGCCATGTATTTCGATTCGATCTCCCGGTCGACCCACGGACCACCAAAAGGCCAGCCCGGCGCGTTGGCCAGGTCGACACCCAGATCCAGTCTTTTCGCCTCTTGCAGGGTGTAGGTGAATTTCTCCATCCACTCCGGAGATAGATAAGGAATATCTTGCGCTTCGGCACCACGTACGCCGTATATCGGAGTGATCTCGACACCACCCAAGCCGGCTTTCTGATAGGTGTCGAGCATATAGGTCAACCCCTTTTCGCTGACCGCGCTACCCTGCCACCACCAGCGGGTCCAAGGTTTCGTCTCTTGGGTGATCTCCGGCCATCGGATCTCTCCCGTCTCTTTAGCCTGATTGGCGGGTGCCGCCGTGCATTGCAGCATAAACAAAGCCATACCTAAGATGCAAAATGCGGAAAGCGTAAGGCCTATTGCCTTTTTCAAAAGTCTTTTCATGTTGTTCTATGTTGTATTATTAGGGTTCTACAAAAATAGTTTTTTTATCAACCGCTTTGCCCTGACTATACGTATTTACAGGAGAATGAACGATTTTACACGTAAAAACCTTTTTTGGGGAGGGCTGATTTTGTCTTTATTATTGGCGAGGGCTTGGCTTTTAAGGCAGGGGCAAGGTCTTTAAGGTCCTTAAAGTCTTTAAAGTCCTAAATGACCTTAGAGTCTTTAAAGTCCTTAGAGACCTTAAAGTCATTAAAGTCCTTAAAGAGAAAATTAGTTCCTCTGCATTCTCTCTTCCATGGCGAGTTTTCGGTACTCCGTGGGAGAGAGTTTGTATTGTTCGCGGAAGTTGCGGTAGAAGGTAGCTTTTGAACCGAATCCCGAATCGGTAGCGATATCGTCGATCGTCAGGCTCTCTTCGTTTGTCAATAACCGGCGGGCATGCCTGATGCGGAGCCGATTGATATATTCCCCAAAAGAACAGTCGGTATTCTCCTTCACGGCATCGTAGAGGTATTTCTCATTGGTACCCAATAGGGTGGCAATCTTTTTACGGTTGATATCCGCTTGTGTGTAAAGCCGTTCACTCTCCATCAGCTCTTTTAGGGAGAGATACAATTGGGTGCTTTTGCTACTTTCGCTTTCGGGTTGAGAAGCCAGGATGGTCAGTTCCTTTTCCTCTACCTTGGAGGTGAGCATGTCCTGATGCTTTATTTGCAGATAGAGTTCGCGGTTTTTGGCTTTGAGCTTACGCGAATAGAGATATATCTGCGAACCGATAATGACAAGCAGTATACAGGCGATTGTCAGCCCAGCCAGGATGATGCGCAGGTTGGTGATAGAGGCTTTTTTGCGCTCCAACTCGAGGTTTTGCTCGTTTACCTTCTCTTGCCGGTAGCTCTCGTATTCATAGCGTTGTTCGATTTTCTTTATCTCCGCCTGGCGGTTGCGTTTTTGTAGCGAATCGTTGACAGCGCTCCATTTCTGCAATGCATTGTATGCTGCCAGGTAGTTTCCCTCGGCCTCATAGACCTTTCCCAATACCTTCAGGGCGACATCAAACGTATGGTTCGGACCAATGTGTTTGTCGATCAGCGTGGTGGTTTGTAGTGCCAGTTGTTTGGCTCGGCTGTAGTCGCCTTGTTTTAGGTAGTTCTCTGCCAGATGGCTATATAGGAATATGGCAGTCCGTGGACTATTGATGGCTTGCACCGTCTCGATGGCTTTTTGAAAAGAACGATTAGCCTCTTGATAGTCACCTTGGTTTTGATACCAGTCTCCTATGTTGGTATAGATATGATAGAGGGTACTCTGTTTTTTTATGTCGATAGGAGGTGTCTCTAACAGGGTGGCAGCCTCCCGGAAAGAGGCCAGTTTCTTCGGGGAATCGATGCCGTAGAGTCCCGCTTTGTTATTGAGAACCGTCGCCATCCGCATGGTGTCGCCTATCTGTTGAAAGAGAGCGTAGGCATGGTCGTAAGCCGTTTCCGCTGCCAGGCTGTCATTTGTTTTTTTGCTGGCGTCGGCTACATGGAGAGAGAACCCGGCTTCCGGGAAGATCAAATTTGTTTCTTGTGCGTACTCAACCGCCTCCGAAGCATATTGCCTCATCATCGGATAGTCGTTTATATAGAAATAGGCGTTGCAGATATCCTCGTAGATCTTGAAAATGGCGCCTGGGTTGTTTAATTCTTTTTGTAGGGAGAGTGCCAACAGGTAGTTGTCGAGTGCCTGGTAATAAACCCCCGATTTATAAAAAGTAAGCCCTGTCTTATAGGCGTCTTCTGCTATACTGTCGATACGCAAGGAGTCTTTCGGGGAAAGATTGCCGGCAGCGTAAACCCCTACCGTCATAAAAATAGCCAGCAGGAAAACCAACCCTTTATGTTTGTCGGATGTATTCATGCTTCAAATATAGCCTTTTTTATTTAGTGGCGATTTCGTTTTGGGATACAGATAAGCATATTTTACACACTGTTTTTTGAAAATGCTCAACTATCATTTTGTCAAAATCCCGCTTCGCTCCAATTGCTTTACGCCTTCGGCTAAGCGATCTTCGATTCATCATTCATCATTCATCATTTCTTCCACCTCCTCCCGCATCTCCCGAATCGCGGTTGTCATCACCTTCGGTTCTTTCAGGAGAACCGAGTCGGCGGCAGCCTGCCGTTTCTCCGGTTGCAGAAACCAGGGTTCATTATACAACTTGACCAAGAGGTAATAGGGATAGATCCGATCCGGCAAGATATCCAGGGCATGCAGATAGATCGCTTCCGCCTCTTCGTATTTCTGTTGTGCCTGTTTGTTCTTTGCCTTCATATAATGAATCATGGGATCCGCGCTCAAGCGGGTCGCCAGTTTAAACATCCAGTTCGCCTCGATATAATCGTTGGTTTTATGCAGGCATTGCCCATATTCAAACAGGAACTCCGGTTTGTGTTTTAGTTGCTGATACAACGCTTTATACCCCGGAAGAGCCGCCTCGTAGGCTTTCGTCTGGTAGAACATCCGCACGTTACTCCACTGGCGGTAGGTATCACCCGCCTCCCTTTGGTGCCAATAGAGCATACAGGAGGTGGCTAATATCGTGAAAAAGAAAAATTTATTTACCATATTGATACTACCGGGCACATCCTCTTCTTCATCGCTATCCCACGACTCTGTCTCCAACCTCCTACTCCCCGGCACCTGCGTCAAGGCCGAGAGAAACACCAATACGATCCAAAACGAGGGCAGTTGAAGCGGATAGGAGGAGAAAGCAAAGATGCCTAACGCCATCATGCCACCCACCACACCATACCGGCGGTTCCTGATGCCGGCATAGACAGAGAATCCCATCCACCCCAGGAAGGCGATCAATGTCGGTAGCCCCGATTCGGAAGCAATCTGCAGGTATTCGTTAAAGGCATATTCCGGGCATCCGGCTACCCGTTTCTCCTGATCGGTTGCCTTGCCCGATGCAAAATAGGCCGCCTGTGCCTCGGCATAAGCCGCCGGGAAACCTCCCAGGGCGTGGCCGATCAGCGGCGATTCCACAATGGTGCGCGCCGTGATTTTCCACATCAGTAGTCTGCCGTCGGCCGACTCTTTTTTCAGCGAATAGAGACCGACGCCCCCGGCGACACACAAGAGTAATATCCCGGCAAGAACGGCATATCGCCAACGACTATACTTTTGCCATATCGCTTTTGTTCTTCCCCATCCGATGGTATACCGCCACCACACCCAGGCGCCCGACACTGCCGCCGCGATCCAAGCCGAACGGCTCATGCCCGCGGGCAGTACCACCACGATCGCGACCACGCAAACCCAGGCAAAGTAATGGATGATTCTCAACATGGATTTGAAATCCTTTGTAGCCAATACTACCCCTATGCAGACAGGGAATAGTGTTGCCAGATAGCCGGAATAGGGTCCCGGGTTATAGAAGGTGCCGGTCAGGCGGAACATCGCGTGGGCGGAGGAGGCATACCCATATAACTGCCGCATGCCGATCAAGGCCTCACCGAGGGCGGTCGCCATCAACAAGAGTATAAAGACCGGCGCCAGGCGGGGGTAGCATTGCAGGATATAACGAAGAAGAAACCATAACAGCAATACTTGTATGACAAAGAAAATTTTCTCCGGCTCGGGATTCCAAATCCAGCGATAGGTGAGTAGAAAAACACTGCCTACCAGCCATAGACATATATCCGCGGCATGCGGATCGAACACCGCCCTTTTGGGAAACAGCAATGAAAGCGCCACGCAGCCCGCCAAGAGAGGTATGGTCTGATGAAACCAGCCCACCTTCCCCATCACCATCCCATTCACCATCGTCGCATCCGTCCGGAATACACCCAAGAGAATCAATGCCGCACAGACAGCAAAGACGATATGAAAACATATCGAACGCATAGGCACCGAGACACAGAGATCTTTTATTTTTTCTTTATTATTCATTGCTTTACGCCTTCGCTCTCCACCACCCCCTCCTCAGGCAGTCGGGAAATATCAATTATCAATTATCAATTATCAATTATTCTAAGCGTTCTCTTCCACCTCATCTTCCCCGTATACGGATCTTTGGCTTTCCAGATGATCCAGGCCTTGCCTACTATATATTCTTCGGGCAATAGTCCCCAGTAGCGCGAATCCTGCGAGTTCTCCCCCTTATCGCCTGCCATAAAATAATAGTTCTTTTGGAACGTATAACTCTCGAGCGGGCTATTATTCAGGAAGACGGTGGAGTCCCGGTAGGCAACCTCCCCCTTCTGCTCCCAGGCAATCAGTTTGTGGTAGAGCAGATAATGGGTCCGGTCCATCGTGATCCGGTCGCCCTTCCGCGGGATATAGAGCGGCCCAAAGTCGCGTATATTCCATCCCATCACCGAATCAAACGGAAAAGCATGATACACACCGGGAGCATAATCCGCCTCGACTGTTCGGGAGATACGCGCTTGCGACATCTCGTTGCCCACCTTTCCGGCTTCGCCATTGAGTAGGTAGAAGCCGTTGCGGATCGCGATCGTATCACCCGGCAGCCCAATGCAGCGCTTGATATAATATTTCATAATATGCATCTCCACCTTCCCCCAGTGGTTGGGATGCGGAAAGTTAAACACCACCACATCGTTATGCCGTATCCGTCGTATGCCCGGCAGGCGGTAGATCTCCACCTGCTCCTCTTTAAGTGTCTCGAAGATATTAAACAACCGTGCCCCGGGAATTCCTTTCCATACCAACACATTATCCCCCGCCTCCAATGCCGGCTCCATCGAATCGCTCGGTATTTTAAACGAGGTAAACACAAACACCTGCAAAAAGAGCCAGCCAAGCCCCGCCATCATCAACCAGAAGACCACGTCAACCAGGATATGCGCTGCTTTGCGAAGGATGGGTTTGAGTGTTTTCATTGTTTTATTTAATACCAATACTGTTTCCCATTCTCATAAGTAAATATCCGTTCCTCTTTTCCTTCCGAGAGGTTACGCAACCACAACAAAGCACCCTTCGGCACATCATCGAAGCGAATCGAATAATCCGTTGCCGTCTTTCTTCCAAGGGATGACCAGTCATGCTGATCAAAATACAATAATTCATATACCATACCCGGATAAATCCCATTCGTATCATTCCTCGGCAGGTAGTCGATTCGGCTAACCGAGACCTCCCGTCCAAAGTCAAACCCGACCCACGACTCAACGGCGGCAAACGAAAGCATGTCATTGTCGTTTATGTCCGACAGGTTTTCATTCGATAAAGTAACTGTATCTCCTATGACCTCCCCCCGGATCTCCTTTTCGTCCGCGTCATAAAAATGAATCTCTGCCAGATCGGCGGGCCACCCATTATTGATAAAGCGATAATAACGGAACGGCCGATCCGGATCCGTCTCAATAGTCACCTTATCACAGTAGGTACGCTTCTCAACCGTGTGAAGTATGACCGAATCGCTGAATGCCCGGTTTCCGGAAGCCTCGAAACGCCCGTTCACGAACAGTTTGCTCCACCATATCTTATAATTATCCAATTTGCATTTTCTTGTCAATTCTACCTGTTGTGTATTTTCCTTGTCAGGGTCGAAGTAAACACAATCCCCATTGGCACGCAAATAAAAGGGGTTCGAGATAAACACCTGCTGATTGTCGTTGTAATAGAACGGGATATAGACGATCCCCACTCCCATATCCTCAAAATGCGCCTTGCCCCTTTTTACCTCTGTGACGGCCACAGGCTTCCATCCACGATCGAAAACAGCTAAATACAGGTGTTTCACCTTCTCTTTCCGGGCATTGACGGAAAAAGAAAGATCGGCTGTCCGGGTGTGTTTGGAAGTAACATCTTTATACAACGGATGGTGGATATAGGGATGATTCTTCGGGAGAGAATATTTGGATCGATCGGCAGCAAACGTCCGCCGGAAAACTTTGGGTGCATACAGATGGATTTCGCCGGGAATCGATCCATGGGTACTTCGGGGATCAATGATGGAAATCTCGCTGTGTCCGTTATGCGTATGGCCGTAAGCAGGAAGCACATCCTTAGCAGCAGGTATGCCACACATTCGCCAGAAAAAGGTCTCTGCCAATACGGCGGCCATGCAATCGAATTCAAATTCTTCGCCGTTGGGAAGTTCAAACTTTCGGAAAATATAGGTTTCCAACATTTCCTCAGTCAGGCAGTCTTTCAGGAATTTATAGATGCCATAAGCATCTTTCTGCACATTCGCAAAATGATCTGCCACGTCGGCTAATTCCATTTTATGTCTTTCCGGCAGAGAGTCTTTCCAATGCATCAGGGGTTCATTTTCCACCCGATAAGGCAATATATATTCACAGAAATCTTCAAAAGAAAGATCACGCAACCAATAGCGGTTTTCCCATTGGGCAAAGGATTGTTCGATAGTATGGATCAGAAAGTCGGCAGTAATAACTTCGATATCCCGAATCCCTTCCAATTCACAATTGAAAGGGATATAGTTGCCCGGTAAGGAGTAGAGAACCAGTCGTATCTCTAAAGGTAAATCAGGGTGGAGTCGGTCTATCTGACGCCGGTATTCTTCCACACATTCCCCTCCATAACTATAATGCCAGGGCATATTTTCGATCAGAAAAACTGCCGCTTTGTATTTCAGAGAATCCGCTTCGTTGGCAGAGTAATGAGCCAACACCTTCTCCAGTTCAGGGCGGTTGGAACCGGCGGATTGGAGGGCATACTCCAAGGGGAAAGGGGAACGCTGGCAGGAGATCAGAAGAAGAAATACAATGAGGAAATGCTGTTTCATGAATTGTTTCATATTGCTTTGGATTCCATCACCAAAAGGTCTTTTTTTCGATATGGTATTGTTATATTATTAGCGATGAGATATATTGAATGATTTTTATATCAGATCAAAATTTACCGTATAAAAGATTACCGTTACTGCCCCGGTATTTTCGTTATATTTCACTGTTATAAACTTGTCATCATAAGTACCCAGTGGAAGCGAGATGCTATCGTCATCCATACTTATCAAAATAGATTTTCCTGTTTCTTTATTATAATAAAAAGAATAATTCTTGTCTTTGTGAAAGTCAAGTTGTAGAACATCTTTGGTTTGGAGGAAATTCAGAAAGCAAACATACCCCTTCTCTAACATTGATTCTCTCATTTTCAGTGGATGTATGTTTTGTACACTTTCACAGAATTCTTTGGAAGGCCAGGCATTTCCAAAATCTATTTGGTAAGCTAAGGAGGATTCTTCTCCTTTTAGGGCGTAAATACTATTACTTAATGTCGGAAGAAAGAACATATAATCGCCAAATTGTTGCAATGGGTATCGTGTTTCAAAAGACATTCCCAAAGTTGAAGGATCTGAAGGAAAAAAGCTCTTCAAATAATTACCATTAATATCCATTTCTTTTAAAAGAAAATCGCTGTCCGGGGATGGTATGTTACCGTTATCTGCAAGAATATGAGTCTCTTGATTCAAAGAAAATTTAGAAGCAAAGAAGTCGTACTTGAATTCCCGAATGAATTCACCTTTAGGAGAATAAACGATGAATTTCTTTTGACTTGCATCCATAATAATAATATTTCCGGTTTTTTTCTCTACATCAAAATCATCAGGACGGGAAAATTCTCCGGGTCCTTGTCCTTTTTTGTCGATCACATGAAGCAGTAAGCCCTCTTGGCTGTAGACAAATAATGCATTTGCTTTTAGTTTGTCTAACAAATAAATTTTTTTATTATCTGCAATTACTTTACTTACTTGACCAATTGGGTGTTCATCATTGTCTTCCAAACGCAAAACTCTCATAAAGTTATTTGTCTTCGGAAACTTCACTCCCTTATACTCATTCGCTAAATCAACTTTTATCACTTTGGTGTCTAATGGAACATTGATTTGTTCTTTCTTCTCTTTTTTTACACATGATACACAAAGAATACACATTGAAATTAATACAGCTAGATGTTTCATAATGATTTGGATAATGGTCTCAAAATGTTTAAAACATTTTGAGACCATGGTGTATGTTAATCCTTTTTAATTATAGGTCACAATTAAATTTGCCTCCTGAAGTACATAAGTGTTCAGTACTACTAACAATTGTTATTCGAAAGCATTGGTCGATATGGCGGATCAGGTAGTCCGCCGTGATCACCTGGGCATCATATACTTTGCGGAGGCTTTGGGTAGAGAAATCGTTTGCTGCCTGGATAATGCTGTCGGGTATATGTTCATTATCCTTTTTCATCCACCGCATTGCCTCTTTGATCTTCTCCAGCTCCTCCCCGCTATAGCTGAAGTAATAGGGCATATTCTCGATCAAAAAAACCGCAGCCCGCAGCTTGAGGCTATCGGAAGGGGAAGCAGAGTAATGGGTTAATACTTTTTCCAACTCGGGGTGGTTGGAGCCGGAAGCATTTAAAGCAAATTTTAAGGGCGTAGAGGGTTGCTGGCAGGCGCACAAGTCACACAAAATGAATATGATTAATATTATATTTCTCATCTTTTGCTCAAGAGTCCAAAAAGAGATAATCACTTATTGGTCATCTAAAAGTTTATATGTATATATTTTTTCATCATAACGCGATAGACCGTATAATAAATTTTGCTCTTCATTAATCGATATTGAAGACAGATATTCGGGGACAATATATCTGATTAGTGCTTTTTTGTTCCAATCAAACACATGTATTTCACTTTCTTTTTTTACCGTGAAAATTTCATCATACGATTGGTTTTGAAAAAGTGCATAGATATAGCTATTTGTTGCAGTGACGTCTACATAGTAAACCCAAAAAGGAAGCTCTGATTCATAAATATCGACAATGTTTGATAGCTGGGGAATATGCCCTAAAATAGCAAAAGATAGTCGCTCGTTGTTTGTCAAATTTAAAAAATTGACTTCGTTAATGGAGAACATGGTAGCAATCATTTGGGTGCCATCTGGCTTAATGCACCATTTGCTTCTATAGTATTCCATAGGATTTTCCACGGAGGGGGTGTACAGAATTTCTTGCTTGTTGATTCTGTCAGCTTGAGGATTAATCCATAATAATTCGAAATTATCAGAAACCAAACGTTCTGAAATCAGCAAGCTGTCATTTATCAAAAAACAATTAAGAGAATGAGACACATTCTTTACCAGTTTGTTGAAGTAACATTGTTGTGCTTCTAATGATTTCTGAATGTCAATTTCACATAATCGCATTTTTGAAACATCATTGATCCATAAACGATTTTGAGCAAAATCGACTTTTGCCACCACGCAATTAATGAGCTCGTTAGGCCCTTGTCCTTTCGTTCCAAATGAACCTAAGAAATTTTCATCATAATCATATATGTAAAAATAGTTCTCTTTTAGTGTGGAGATTATAACAAAATAGTTCTTCAAGGCTACAATGCTGGATTGAGCATATTCCTCACTCAGGAACTCTTCAGCAACAAGATTTATTTCTTTTTCAAACTTATCAATTTGGATAACCTTTTTCGAAAAATATTGCGTATCCCTTTTGTTACAAGAAACTATACTTAAGAATATGAGTGTGACTATGATATTTTTTTTCATATTATTTTGATTTGTATTAAATAGCGAGAGTATATTCTACATGGAATTTCTGACTCTCGCTATTGTAAAAATAATATTTATTAGCTATAACATTTACTTTTTCCCGTATCACCCGCACGATTTTCTTCCCATACACACGGTACCCCACACCGATAGACTCCATAACCTTCTTTCAGTTGGCTCCAACAGTCCCATCTATAACTTTCACCCCCTTCTCCTCCTGCCAACGCCTCCACATTAGCTAGTCCAAGTTCCGACAAAGCGACTTTATTCTCGCTCTGATACACATTCCACCCTGCAGCAACCGCAATTGATGCAACCATTACAAATCCAATTATTTTCTTTTTCATAATCTTAATTATTAAGATGTTAATTAATTTTATTTAATCCTTATCCACAATCTCACCTACTTTCCTTCTGCGGATTATGGGTTACGTCGTAAACACATGCCTTACTCACTTATTAGAAAGTGGACAAGGTTTGTATATAGGACGCCTGACTTTTGTCCTTTCAGCATTTCTAAGTATCTTTTCATAAGATAGGATGCGCCTCAACATAACTCAAGCAAGCTTGGTTCTGTGTTCTGCTTTCACTATCTTTGCTCATAATGAGCGACCTCCTTTCTTATTAAAAGGGCAGGTTGTGGGGGATTGCTGTTAAGATGTCAAACTGTAGAGCAATCTCCCTCTCTTTTTTACCTGTCCTCTAATTATACTTTAATTTATTCACTCTATACTTTGTGTGCCTTTGTGTTACTTCGTGGTGAATAATACTACAAAGAGTTTTTTTACCGCGAAGTATCTCTAAGTCACACTAAGTTTCTTTTGCATTAACGTTCTTCCGGTCTCTTTTCTTCTTTGTGCGCCTTTGCGTTACTTAGTGGTGAATAATGCTACAACGAGTTTTTTACCACCAAGTAGCTCTAAGGCGCACCAAGTTTCTTTTGCGTTAAAACACTTCTCCACTTATCGTTAGCTTTATCCATTTCTCCGTATTACACTTAACGGTAATGGTTTCGCTAAAGAAGCCCGTATCCTTGGGGGTATAAACCACCTTTACCTGCAATGTCTCTCCGGGTTGTGCCGGGTGTCGATCAAAACTGGCTGAGGCACATCCACAGGTGGTGGCCGTATCCATGATCACCAATGGCTTCTCTCCGGTATTCCGGAGGGTAAAGACCGCCGTCTTGCTTTCGCTCTTCGCAAAAGATCCCAGGTTGATTTTTGTTTGCTCCGCCTCGGCGGTGGTACGGATCGGTTGCTTCGTTGTAGAGGGGGTGCCAGTGCCTGTGATCTGCTTTAGGTAAAGATCTTTTACCGCCAGGTTATGGACCGGGTTGCCGATGGTCACCACCCTATTGTCGCTATCCAATAGAAACGTCTGGAAGGTGATATCAGACGGGAAGCCGTTGAGTTTATTCATTTGGTCTTCACGATCCATACAAACCGGATAATCAAAGTTATCCTTTTTCAAAAGATAGCGAATCTCCTTCTGATCCGAAGACTGAAAGAAAAAGAGAAAAGGCACATTTCCCTCTGTAATAGAATCCACCTGTGCCATCAACTCTTTCCATTTTACTAATTGCAGTTTACAACTGGTGCAATCTAACGAATCCACATAGATCAACACCTTATAGTCCGCTTCGGGAATATCCCACTCCACCCGGTCGGTCGCAAAGCGAAAAAACGCCATTTCATCGGGAAAAAGGATCTCTTTCCCCTGCCATTCGGACACCAGGCGGGTGATCCGCTGCTTGTCCGATTCCTGGCAGGAGAGAAAGAGAAGGAGAAAGGGTAGAATAAAAAAATATCTTTTCATCAGGAGGGATGGATTACTTTAATCTGTAATTCTCAATTTTTATCTCATACTTCTCCCCCCTACAGTCAATTGTTCCTCTGCCATAACAAATAACATGGATCATCTCTTCTCCTTGGGCAAGGGCTTCTACATTCGACAAAAAAAGATCACTTTCCTTTTTATTTTGTTTTTGATAAAAATAAAACAAAGAAAAAAGGAAACAGACAGCTAGCAGTAACATGACTTTTTTATTCATAATTTATTTGATTTAATTAGGGACAAATATAGATACCAAGCGGGAAATTTGCAATAGAAAAAATGCTCACCGATGAGGTTTTGGGCTACCTAACCCTAATCTAACCCTAATCTAATCTTTACGGGAAAAGATTAAGACAAATTAACAATCAATATAAGCATCCTCCCATTCCGCAAAAGAGAAAAAAAGATATGATCGGGGAGGAAATTGATTGTTTTTGTACCTTTGCGGAAAGAAAACAAAGTTTATTATGCATAGTAAAGACTTCAGGTACATTTTATTTTTCATTACGACCGTTTTGTTCCTATTGGGAATATATTACCTATATAAAAAGGAAAGACAACTATACAGATCTTCTTTTCAACAAAAACTGGCGGCTGTGGTCGTAGCGGATATAGAGAAAAGATTGGTCGCAGCGGGTGAGCCTTATGTCTTATACTCCAAACCTGGAGAAAAATCAGAAAAAACGTTGATTCTTTCTGAAGATACGATTTACATTGATAAATCGTCAGTGGCAAACACATTGGTTTTTGCAGAAAGGCAGTTAGATGCATTTCAAACCATTTTATATGCCAAAGGGAACTTTATAAATCCCCAATCGTTGGATTCTCTTTTTTACGCATCTTTAAATCCGGACAAATCCGGTATAAAAACCGGCATACGTTATACCGACCGGAAAACGGAGACAATAACCGATAGTAAACCCAATGATCCCATTTATGAAAAAGGTAATGCCACGGATATACTCTTGTTGGGGTTAAATGGAGAAATAAGTGTTCAGGGGTTTTATCTACCGACTAACAAGTATTTGCCGGAACGTTCTCCATGGATTTTTATTTCCTTATTTATCTTCTATTTGGTTTTTTGTCTTTTCTTTATTCTTTCATTACGAAAGAATAAAAAGGTGGAAATAGAAAGACAACAAGTCCTCCCCCTGCCGAAAAAAGACGAAACCGACAAAGAGGAATCACCTATCAAAGTGACTGAAACCATTCTATACGACACGAATAAAGGCATACTTTATTGTAATTCCCAGAAAACAACTCTGACTAAACAAATGAATCTTTTTTTATCTCATTTTCTTCAGGCGCCTGATTATTTCTTAAGCACACAGGAGATAAATGAGTTATTGTGGGGAGAAGAACTGCCTCTTAGTAAAAATAAACGAACTCAAGCTGTGCTTGTTTTAAATAATCGATTGAAGTCTACCGGCCTAAAAGTGAAAAATTACCAACGAAAGGGATACGTACTTATCATTCCTTAATTTTTTCGTTACAATAGAAGAGAATATAGTCCTTCCCCCCCTTTCCTTTGCGCCTTCGATTACAACCCTGGCAGGTGAAACTGAATGATGGGGTCGTCGCTGTTGACATCGGTGGCGGTGAGGAGGCCCCGGGCTTCGTCGACATGGAAGCCTTCGATGGGGTGGTCGAGGGTGTATTTGCGCAAAGGGCGTCCCGTCAGGTCGAAGACATAGATCCTGCGGCAACCGCTTTCGGGCTCTTCCTCGCGTTGGTAGGCGGCCATCTTCTCGTCGAAGGTGATGCCGCTGAAGGAGGCATAGATATGCTGGTCGGTCACCTGCAAGTCGCTAAAGCCCATAATACCCTGCGGAATGGCGCGTCCCCCGCTGATATGTATCTGCGGATCACCCTGCTTACCTTTGATGATGGCTTGTGTCTCCCCGGTGGCGGAATAGATCTCGATCACCTCGCCCAGCTGGGTCGCCATGACCACCAGCCCTTGCGGGTGGTAGCCCATAAAGCTGCGCCACCCTTGTGCCAGGGCGGGCCGTGCCAGGGCGGTGTAGGGGTCGTGCGCAGGGATCGTGCCGTAAGAGGCCTGGTAGGCTCCTGTCCGGTCGATCCGGTGGAAACGGTGTTCGCCGGTATAGTCGGGAATATAAAAGCCCGTTTCCATCGGCAGAAAGTCGAGGGTGCGGATCAGTGCTTTATCGATGGCGATCGCCTCCTCCCGATGGGCTATGCCTTCGGTGGCATCGATCCGCCAGCGGGTGATCTCCAT
>NZ_JARXWF010000018.1 GCF_029892605.1 Parabacteroides sp. PM6-13 | reverse complement strand
GTATCTACGTTCGGATTGGATAAGTGCTGAAAGCATCTAAGTACGAAGCCAGCCTCAAGATTAGATCTCCCTTAAGGGTTGTTGTAGACTACGACTTTGATAGGACGCAGGTGTAAGTGCAGTAATGTATGTAGCCGAGCGTTACTAATAGCCCGTGACTTTTCTGATATAGGTTTATATACTTTTTATGGAAGTAAAGCGAAACAGTTTACTTTATTGAGTCCAAGATGTTATACTACAATGTGTGTATGGTAATTAACCATTAACCATTAAAAGGCATTTAGGTGGTTATAGCGTGAGGGATCCACCTCTTCCCATTCCGAACAGAGAAGTTAAGCCTCACCACGCCGATGGTACTGCTCACAAGGTGGGAGAGTAGGTAGCTGCCGATTTAATCTGAAAAGAGCTTGTTCTTAATTGAACAGGCTCTTTTTTTGGTTTAAAGGGGTTGGAGGTCATTAAGGGTCAGCGGATTTTCCCGGTTGATTATACTTGTCGCGTATCACGAATATCTATCGTTCCTTCAGAACTCACTTGTTGTATTGTCGTGATACCCAGGGTGGCGCAGACTTTCAGCCTGCTTACCCATGGGCTTTTATCATCGTTCCTCCGGAACTCGCCCCCTTTAGGGCTGGGGTGGCTTTCAGCCAGTTGAAGTGCTTAAAGTTCCTAAGAACCCTAAGAATCTTGAAATTCCTAAGGTTGTTAAAGCTGTTATAGTCCTTGACGTCCTTAAATCCTTTAAGGTCATTAAAGCCCCTAAGATCCTTTATTATACTGAAGGAGGCGTATAGCCCTTAAGGCTCCTAAGATCCTTAAAGGTCTTAAAGTCTGTAAGGTCGTTAAAGTTCTTAGAGTCTTTTGGCGCTGCGCGCTGCTTTCATTATCTTTGCATAAGATAGGATGCGCTTTGGCAATTCAAGCAAGCTTGATTGCGCTCAGCTTTCATTATCTTTGTACCTCAAAAGAGAAGAAATTAATACATGTATTATATAGAACAGGAAGAAATAGAGAAACATCTTTCTACAAAGGCATTCCGTCTGGTGTCGGAGGTGGCTGATGCATTACAACTGGAAACATATGTGATTGGCGGATATGTCCGGGATATCTTTTTGCGCCGTCCTTCGAAAGATATTGATATTGTAACCGTGGGCAGCGGCATAGCTTTAGCTAAAGCGGTGGCTGCCAAACTGGGGCGCTCTGCCTCCCTTTCTGTGTTTAAGAATTTCGGTACGGCGCAGGTGAAGCTGGGTGATATAGAACTGGAATTTGTCGGTGCCCGCAGGGAGTCCTATAGTCGCGACAGCCGCAAGCCCATTGTGGAGGATGGGTCCCTGGCCGATGATCAGAACCGGCGTGACTTCACGATCAATGCCATGGCCTTTTGCCTGAACAAAGATCGCTATGCGGAATTGGTCGATCCTTTTGATGGTTTAGACGACTTGGAGACCCTGACAATCCGTACCCCCCTCGATCCGGATATTACCTTTAGCGATGACCCGTTGCGCATGATGCGAGCCATCCGCTTCGCTACCCAATTGGGCTTCTTTATCGATCCGGATACCTTCGATGCGATCGAACGGAACAAAGAGCGTATCGAGATCATCTCCAAAGAACGTATTATAGACGAATTGAATAAGATTATTCTTGCGCCCAAACCTTCTATTGGTTTCGAGTTGTTAGATAAATGTGGTTTGTTGGATATTATCCTGCCGGAGTTGACCGCCTTGAAGAAGACCGAAACCAAAGAGGGGATCGGTCATAAAGATAATTTTGCCCATACCCTAATGGTGTTGGATCGCTTGAGTAAGACCTCCGATGATCTGTGGCTTCGCTGGAGTGCCCTGTTGCATGATATAGCCAAACCGACCACCAAACGCTGGGATAACCGCCTTGGCTGGACCTTTCATAATCATGACTTTATGGGTATGAAGATGATTCCCGTTATCTTCCGCCGGATGAAGCTGCCGATGAACGAGAAGATGAAGTATGTGCAGAAAATGGTTAGCCTGCACATGCGCCCTATTGCGTTGGCGGATGATGAAGTGACCGACTCGGCTATTCGTCGCCTCTTGTTTGATGCCGGCGATGATATCGACGATCTGATGAAACTCTGTGAGGCCGATATCACCAGCAAGAACCCGGATAAAGTGCGGCGTTTCCTGAATAACTTCCGCCTGGTGCGTGAAAAGATGGTGCAGATCGAAGAAAAAGATCGTGTGCGTAATTTCCAGCCGCCCATATCGGGTGAGGAGATTATGGAAACCTTCCACCTTCCCCCTTCCCAGCCTGTGGGCACCTTGAAGGAGGCCATCAAGAACGCGATCCTCGATGGCGTTATTCCGAATGAATATGAAGCGGCTCATCGGTTTATGATGGAGAAAGCCAAACAGATGGGGCTGGTGTAATCGATGGCCGGGCTTTATATACATATTCCTTTTTGCGCCAAGCGTTGTCTTTATTGTGATTTCTTTTCTAATACGGATATGTCTTATAAGGAGGCCTATCTGAAAGCGCTTACCCATGAGATTGCCTTGCGATGCGATTACCTGGAGGGAAAACCGTTGGAAACAATCTATTTTGGTGGTGGGACACCTTCGCAGTTGAGCGCTTCCGATTATGCTATCCTTTTTGAATCGATCACGAAACATTTTGATTTGTCCAATCTGAAAGAGGTGACACTCGAGGCTAACCCGGATGATATGACCGCCGTCTATGTCAAATCCCTCTCTGCTTTGCCCTTTAACCGGATCAGTCTGGGCGTGCAGAGTTTTGATGCGGATGATTTGTTGTTTCTGAACCGGCGGCATACGGCTGAACAGGCTGTTCAGGCGGTAGAACATTGTCGCGAATATGGGTTTACGAATCTCAGTATCGACCTGATCTACGGCCTACCCGGGCAGACTGCCGCGAAATGGCAAGCCAACCTCGAGGCTTTTCTGCGCTTAGATATTCCGCATCTCTCGGCCTATCACCTGATTTATGAAGAGGGAACTCCCCTTTATCGGCTGTGGCAAGAGGGGAAGGCTCAGGCGGTGGACGAAGAGGTGAGCCTGCAGCTCTTCTCTGCTCTTATCGATTCTTTGACAGAGGCGGGCTATGAGTCATACGAAATATCCAACTTTGCCCGTCCGGGTTATCTCTCTAAGCACAACAGCTCCTATTGGAACGATAAGGAATACCTGGGAGCAGGCCCTTCGGCCCATTCCTATAATGGGAAAGAGCGTGGCTGGAATGTCGCCTCTCTGCCCCGTTATCTGCAAGGAATAGAAAAAGGGAAACCGGACTTTGAAGTGGAACGGCTGACGCTGACCGAGCAATATAATGACTATATCATTACCCGTTTGCGCACGATGTGGGGCCTCTCTTACTCTTCCGTTCTTGCCCGCTTTGGTGAGTCTTATCTGTCTCATTGCCAACGAGAAGCTATCCCTTTTTGTCGGCAGGGGTTATTGATTGAAGAGGGTGACAATCTCCGTCTTTCCCGCGCCGGAATCTTTCTCTCCGACACCATTATGCGCGATCTCCTTTTTTGATGACTTTGAACGAACTCCCGCAGTTCGCATGACGAATCTTGCGGTTTTAAGTACAAAAACTGCGCATTTTCACCTTTTTTGAGAAATAAAATGCTTGCATACTAAAAGTATTGTTATATATTTGTCGCGTTATAAAGTAGCAACGTAGTGCCGTATTTGTACATAATCGCTGGATGCAACGGAGCAGGTAAAACAACCGCATCCTTTACAATTCTACCAGAAATGCTGAAATGTAAAGAGTTTGTGAACTCCGACGAGATAGCCAAGGGGCTTTCCCCTTTTAATGCAGACAGTATCGCCGTAGCCGTGGAAGCCAGTCGTATCATGTACAAACGTATTAAAGAGTTAATAGCAGCAGGCGAGACATTCGCTATGGAAACTACGTTGGCCACCCGGTCTGTTGCAAATCTGATTCGGGAGGCTCAAAGGGAAGGTTATTATGTTACGCTTTTGTATTTTTGGTTGAATACGCCGGATTTGGCTGTTGAGCGTGTGAAGATGCGTGTAGAGTCCGGAGGGCATAATGTGCCGGAAAATACTGTGCGCCGGAGATATGCCTCAGGCATTAAAAACCTCTTCAAACTATACCTACCCGTTAGTGACTATTGGATGATAACAGACAATTCCATGACTTCGATGGAGATTATAGCCAAAGGATTCAGGGATGAACGAAAAGAGATTTTCAATCCGATTATTTACAATAGACTTGAACAATATGAGTGAACAAGAAGTAAAGGAATTCGAAGAGAATATAGTAAAAGGAGCAACAATAGCATTCCAGCGATTGGTAAAAGAGAAGAAGAAAGAGGATGGGGAACTCGTTTTTTCTCGCAACGGAAAAGTATTCAGAGTAAAAGCCGCCGAATTGGAATCATTTGTATGTTAAAAGCAAGCTATATTTTTTGAGAAGCAAAAGAAAAATGGAAAGGCAGATGGAGTGTTTCATCTGTCTTTTTTTATTTTTTTACGGAGGATTGTGATATTTCAAAGGCGGATGCGTCTAATAGATTAGGTAAGCATAAAACAAAAGAATACTCATTAAAAAAACAATGTGATGAAAAAGGTATTATTGATTCTTCTCTGTGTGTGTTTCGGCCTCTCGGCCAGTGCTCAAACCAACTCCCGCTTCAACGGGGCGCTCTTATGGGAAGTCTCCGGGAATGGCCTGGAAAGCCCCTCGTATGTGTTGGGTACCTTCCATCTCTTTCCGGAAACCTTTGTGGATAGCATTCCCGGACTGCGCGATGCGATGCAGGCTACGGCTCAGGTAGTGGGCGAGATCGATATGCTCGATATGGCATCGGCGCAAATGAAATTGATGCAGGCCGCCATGTTGCCGGAAGAGGAAAGCTATAAGAAATTATTGTCCGACGATGAATACAAACGCCTGGATGAAGGACTTAAAGGGCTTATCGGTGCAGGCCTCGATCAGATGGGCAGTGTGAAGCCCGGTATGATCTCTCCCGCTATCGCGATAATGTTGTACACCCAGATCGATCCGACCTACAACCCTACCACCTTTGTCGGTATTGATACCTATATGCAGCAAGTAGCCAAGGAGGCAGGCAAGCCGGTTGTCGGCTTGGAGACGGTGGAAGATCAGATCTTTGCGCTGTTCGACGCAACGCCACAGCGGATGCAGATGGAGAGCCTGTTGTGTAGCATTGAACATATGGATGGTGCGGTTGATGAAATGAAAACCTTTATCGAAGATTACCGTTCCGGCAATCTGAATAAGCTCTACAATGATTCCTATTATGATACCAGCAACCCCTGTCATGTGTATGGCCTGGCGGGAAAAGAGGCCCTGTTGGATAATCGCAACGCCAAATGGATGGAGCAACTACCGCGGATCATGTCCGACAAGGCGAGTATGATTGTTGTAGGAGCTGCCCACCTGGTGGCGGAAGAGGGTATCCTGAATCAGTTGGATAAGTTGGGCTATAAAGTCGAAGCCGTAGGCGCCGGCAAGTAATCCGGCTGGATATGATGCATGCTTTTCCAAAGACTATAACGCGCCTCGGGGTTGATTTCCTCGAGGCGTTTTAGTATCTCTTTGAAGTCGGAGCGGCTGGACGTGGTTTCGTACGGGCAGTTCTTCGTCTGTTTCCGGTATGCCCGGTCGGCCGCCAGGGCGATCAGTTCTTTTTCTGTAATCAAGCATAAGGGGCGGATAATATCCATGGGGAATTTCTCCATCCGGAGTAGGGGAGGCATGGTGGCAATCGCTCCCTGATGCGTCATATTCATCAAAAGCGTTTCCAATAGGTCGTCCTGGTGATGTCCCAGAGCTATCTTGTTGCATTTCTCCTTTTTGGCTATGTCGAACAAGGCCTTGCGGCGCATCCAGGAACAGAGAAAACAGGGCGATTTGCGTTTGTCGGTCGAAGGATCGAACGAGGTGCGGTGCACGATAAAAGGAAGGTCATGTGCCTCAGCCACAGAGCGCAGATAGTCGATATCCGAGGCGTACGGAATATTTTCCATCACCACATGGGCTACCACCACCGTGAACCGGGGACTGAATATCTTAGAACGTCTGCCCAATAGTTCGACCAGCGCCAATGAGTCCTTCCCGCCCGATAACCCCACCAAGATGCGGTCGCCGTCGTTGATAAGTCCATAGGTACGTATGGCCTTGATAAGCTTTGCGTCTATCTTGCGCACAAGGCGTTCTTCCGTCGTTTCCTTTGCCATAATAATAGGATGAATTGAAGAGCAAAAATAGCGATTTTCCTGTTTGTTTTCGCACCACGCGCTCTGAATTATTAAAATACAAAGTGTAAGCAAAAAGTGGATTTTGCTTTACAATATGATACGTTAAAAAGTGTTACTCGCGGGACTAATTTTAAATACCCCCACGTTTTTGGAAAAATAGTCGTGCGATTTTGACAATTTGTAAATTTACATTTTCCCCAATTCGAAGATTTCCAATTTGTAATCTGTCAGTTTTTGCTTACATTTACCCGATGTAAAACACCTAAAAAACGAAAACATGAAACAAACATGTCTATATTGTGATGATATTCAAACACAGGAGAGTCTGATGATTAAACTATGTGACCTGCCGGCTTCAACGGTTTTTTTGTTCCGGGAGCAAACGTATAAAGGAAGATGTGTGGTGGCCTATAAAGAGCATGCGGTCGAGTTGTATGAGTTAAAAGGCGAAGAGTTATTGGCTTATATGGAAGATGTCAATCGGGTGGCCCGGGCGATGAAGCAGCTCTTCAATCCGGCGAAAATCAATTATGGCGCCTATTCGGATAAATTGCCTCACCTGCATATGCACCTGGCACCCAAGTATGTGGATGGTCCGGATTATGGTGGTGTGTTTGTGATGAATCCACAAAAAGTATATCTGACAGACGAAGAATACCAGAAGATGGTAGAGGATTTGAAAGGGGCGTTGGGGGTTATTTGAATACCGCTACGGATTGTGCATATAAAAATATTCTTATCTTTGAAAGCAGTTTAACAAAATGTTAGAACCTGAAACGATGAACCGCTTTATTAAAAAGATATTATACATAGTGGGAGTCGCCTGTATCAGTGCGTCCGTGCAGGCACAGAGCCTGGATCAGGCCAAGAAACTATATGACGAAGGCAAATACGAAGAGGCAAAACCTGCCTTTGAACGGTTGGTGAAACAATCGCCCAACAATGGCTCGTATAACCATTGGTATGGGGTGTGCTGTTATGAAACCGGTGATCTGGAGAAGGCAGAGACCTATCTGCAGGTCGGTGTGCGTCGCAAGGTGATGGAGTCTTCCCGCTATTTGGCAGAGGTCTATTTCGCGCTTTACCGGTTCGAGGAATCCGTGGAGATGTATGAAGACTATATCGGGCAGTTGACAAAGAAAAAGCAGGATGTCGAGCCTTTCCAATTGAAAAAGAACCGGGCGGAGAATGCGCAACGGATGTTGGATAAGGTAGAAGATGTGCAGGTGATCGATAGCGTGGTAGTCGATAAAGAGGGTTTCCTGAAGGCTTATGCGCTGAGTGAAGAGAGTGGATCGCTGACGCTGTTTGCTGATTTCTTCGAAGCGGAACAGGCTGTCCCCTCGGTGGTTTATAAGAATCAGAAGGGTGATAAAATCTATTATGCCCGGGAGACGGACGACAATGCGCTCTGTCTTTTTACCCAATCCTACCTGATGGATCATTGGGGTGATGAGAAGCAATTGCCCATGAATGTCAATAGCGACGGGGATGATAATTATCCTTTTGTATTGACCGATGGGGTGACGATCTATTATGCCTCGAAAGGAAACGGCTCGTTGGGTGGCTATGATATTTTTGTGACCCGTTACAATATGAACAGCGATACCTATCTGACGCCGGAGCAGTTGGGTATGCCCTATAATTCGTTCGCTAACGATTATATGATCGTGTTCGACGATACGAAGAAGTTGGGCTGGTTTGTGTCTGATCGTTATCAGCCGGAAAATAAGGTATGTGTGTATCTGTTTATCCCGAATGAGCAGCGCAAGCGCGTGGAAAGCGAAGATACCGAGATGAAAAGAGCCCGGGCGATGCTGGCCGATATCCGTGTCACCTGGAAAGAGGGAGAGGATTATGCCGACCTGATCGAGCTGGCTTACGAGGAGATACCTTATGGCCGGGAAGAAATCAAGAAGGATTTTGAGTTTGTTATCACCAATGACCTTGTTTATTATACGCTTGAAGAGATACAGAGTCCGGAAGCCCGTAGCATTTATGAGAAGGTGGTGGCGCTGAACCGGCAGATTAAAGAGCTGGAAGAGAAGCTCGATGAGCTACGCGAGGAATATCATGCGGGCGATAACGCGCAAAAGCAGCGTTTGCAACCACAGATCCTGCAAAGCGAACAACAATTGGCTCAATTGTATAGTCAACCCGAAGGCTGGGAGAAGAAAGCGCGCAATGCGGAAATACTCTATTTGAGAAAAAACAACACACGATAATAAAATCTAAAGTATGGATATAGTCATTATTGCCTTTCTGATGGGATTGTCCATCGCGTTAATTCTGATAGAAGTGTTTCTATTGCCCGGCATCACATTGGCCGGTATAGGGGGAGGATTGTTCGCTGTTGGCGGTGTGATCTATGCCTATACGATCAGTCCGATGATCGGACATATCACCCTGGTTGTTTCGGCGGTTGTTTTTGTTGCCATATTCTTTTGGCTGTTGCGCTCCAATTCGTTCCGGAAGGTAGCCCTTCATGCGGATGTTGATTCAAAGATCACCTCTACCCGTGAGTTGGGCATCGAGGTGGGCGACGAAGGCCTTACACTCTCGCGCCTGGCGCCTATCGGTAAGGCATTGATAAAAGGGATCACGGTAGAGGCTAAGTCGCGTGAAGAGTTTATCGACGAGCAGACCGAAGTGACGGTGGTTCGGGTAGACGGTTATAATGTGATCGTTGTGCCCAAAAATGAAGAGATAAAATAATAGTATTAATCATTAATAAAGTAAAAACATGTACATGCCTATTGTATTATTGATAGCAGCGATATTCCTGCTAATCTTGTTTTTCTACTATGTGCCGTTCCTGTTGTGGATCTCGGCCAAAGTGTCTGGGGTAAATATATCTTTACTTCAGCTCTTTCTGATGCGCATCCGTAATGTACCTCCCGGAGTGATCGCGCGCGCTATGATCGAAGCCCATAAAGCCGGACTGAAATCGCTGACACGCGACGAACTGGAAGCACACTACCTGGCCGGTGGTCATGTGGAGCGTGTGGTGCATGCCTTAGTTTCGGCCTCTAAAGCAAACATCGACCTATCGTTCCAGATGGCAACAGCGATCGACCTGGCAGGACGTGATGTGTTTGAAGCGGTGCAGATGTCGGTAAACCCGAAAGTAATCGATACACCTCCGGTAACGGCTGTGTCGAAGAATGGTATTCAGTTGATCGCCAAAGCGCGTGTAACGGTACGTGCCAACATCAAACAATTGGTTGGGGGTGCCGGTGAAGAGACTATCCTGGCTCGTGTAGGCGAAGGTATTGTGTCGTCGATCGGTTCTTCGGAAAACCATGAGACCGTATTGGAAAATCCGGATACCATCTCTAAACTGGTATTACGCAAAGGACTGGATGCCGGTACGGCTTTCGAAATCTTGTCTATTGATATCGCGGATATCGACATAGGTAAGAATATCGGTGCGGTGCTTCAGATGGATCAGGCGCAGGCGGATAAGAATATTGCTCAGGCGAAAGCGGAAGAACGTCGTGCGATGGCTGTTGCGATGGAGCAGGAGATGAAGGCAAAAGCGCAGGAGGCTCGCGCGAAGGTGATCGAAGCCGAAGCCGAAGTGCCTAAAGCTATGGCGGAAGCCTTCCGTAGCGGTAACCTGGGGATTATGGATTACTATAAAATGAAAAATATAGAAGCGGATACCAGCATGCGCGACTCGATCGCTAAGCCGGCACAGAATCCGAATAAACCGATTAAATAAGAGTAGTTTATGACGCGTGTTATTCCCGCTTCAGAAATGCCAATCAATGCAGATGGAAGTGCCTTCCATCTGCATTTGAAGCCTGAACAACTGGCTGACCGGGTGATCCTGGTGGGCGATCCGGCAAGGGTTGGAACGATAGCCTCCTATTTTGAGGAGGTGGAGTGCGACGTAAGCAGTCGCGAGTTTCATACGATCACGGGGCGTTACCAAGGGAAGCGCATTACGGTGGTCTCCCATGGCATTGGTGGGGATAATATCGATATTGTCCTGACAGAGCTCGACGCCCTGGCGAATATCGATCTGGAAAGCCGAACTGTGAAGCCGGGGTTCCGACAACTGACGCTGGTTCGGATCGGTACCTCCGGAGGCTTGCAGCCTTTTGTTCCAATCGGGACCTACGTGGCTGCCGAACGGTCGATCGGTTTCGATGGGGTGATCTATTTCTATGATAAAAATGAAGCTGTACGCGACAAGGCGTTTGAAGCAGCTTTGTTGCAACAGTTGGAATGGAAAATTAAGGAGCTGCAGCCCTATGTGGTTCCGGCGAATCCCTCTTTGACGGAGCAGATCGCACAAGACGATATCGTCCGGGGAGTAACCATTGCGACCAATGGATTCTACGGCGCCCAAGGACGGGAGTTGCGCCTCGCTTTAGCCGATCCCGCACTGAACAAAAAGATCGAAGCCTTTACCTATCAATCCCGGCAGATTACCAATTTTGAGATGGAGAGCTCCGCTTTGGCAGGCCTGGCCGCCCTGATGGGACATCGGGCATTGACAGTCTGCTGCATCATTGCCGGACGCGTCGCCAAAGAAATGAACACGCAATACAAAGACAGCTTAACCGGCCTTATCGAGAAAGTGTTGGAGAGGATTTGATTTTTCGATTGGAATAATGTGAATGTAACGGAAAGTCCGAAAGGACTACTACGTGGATAACCTCGTGCAAGACAAAGTCGCAGCTCGAGGTAAATATGACCAATCCTTACTTAACTCCGAAAGGAGTTTAACGTTAATACTAACCATTAAAATAAACCTAAACTATGTCTGCCTACCGACAAATATTATATCATATCGTTTTCCGCACGAAAGGAAGCCGAAAGAGTATAAACCAAAAACATGTAGTTGATTTATACAACTACATTTGGGGTATTATCAAAAACAAAAAATGTGTTTTATTCCGTATTAATGGCATGGAAGATCATCTTCATATTCTATCTGACCTGCACCCTTCAGTCGCTTTGGCTGATTATATTAGAGAGATAAAGGTGTCCTCTGGCAAGTGGATGAAGGAATCAGGCCTCTTCCCAGGTTTTGATGGTTGGGGCATAAAGTATTGTGCCTTGACCTATTCATACAAAGAGCGAAACACTCTTATTGACTACATCAAAAACCAACAGGAGCATCATAAGCGAGAGAGTTTTCAGGAGGAAATCAGGCGTTTCTTTAAAGAAGAAGGGGTGGATCTGGATGAAAAATGGTTTTGGGTGGATAGTTGAACTCCTTTCGGAGTTGGAGGAGTTAGCTTCCTTTCAACCCCGAGCTGCGCCTGAACGGCTTGCACGGGGTTATCCACGTAGAAGTCCTTTCGGACTACGGGGAATAGCGAGGTGCAAACGAATACTGCACGGGTTATCCACGTTAAAGTCTTTTCGGGCTCTAAGTATGGGTATGTCGACAAAATCCTAAGAATATATAACAGATAAACATACTATTTAATTTTCCTCTATCTTTGTAGGCTATATCATCACAAATAATGTATGGGAAGAAGATCTGCAAAGAAAGAATATAATCCGAACCGTCCCCCTCGTGCGCGACGTGTCACTGTTGAAGAAAAAAACTCACTACTATCATTCCTTTTTCAGGAGCTCAATCAGCAGAGTAAGAGTTCTGTGAAAGCGATGCTGGGGCATGGGCAGATATCTGTAAACGGAAAAGTAACCACGCAATTTGATACACCTCTTGAACCGAAAGATGTGGTTGGTATCAGTTATGAACGTGGAAAGGTGGCGTTCAATCATCCTCAGTTGAGTATTTTGTGGGAAGATGATCAATTGATTGTTGTCCGCAAGAAAGAGGGATTGCTTTCGGTTGCCAATGTGCGCGAGAAAGAGCGTACGGTAGTTCATCTGTTGAGCAACTATGTGAAGAAGATGGATCCCCGGAATAAGATATTTATGTTGCACCGCCTGGATAAAGATACCTCGGGCGTTATGGTCTTTGCCAAGAACCGCGGTATTCAGGAGTCTTTTCAATCGGGTTGGAACCGCTTGGTGACCGAGCAGGTCTATAAGGCTGTGGTAGAAGGACGCCCGGAGAAGGAGAGCGATTTGTTGCATTCTTCTCACGCAGTTGATGAAACGAATCTGCGATCGGTTGTTGTGGCAGAAGATGATGGTGATGAGGCTATTGCTCGTTATAAGGTGGTCAAAAGCAATGAGATGTTTTCTTTGTTGGAGATTCGCCTGGAGAGCGGCCGGCACAATCAGATTCGCAATCAATTAGGCGCTTTAGGAAATCCGGTTGTCGGAGACCGACGAAACGGTTCGGAAAATAACCCGGCAGACCGCCTGATGCTGCATGCTTCTAAGCTTACCTTCGTGCATCCGGGAACAGGAGCGGAGATGAGTTTTGAAACACAAACACCAAGTACATTTAATACTTTGACAAAATAAACACAAAACAAACGCAAAACAAACATTAGTAGACTGAACATGAAAAAGTTAACTGGCATTTTATTGTTTTCTATTATCGCCTTCATGACCCAGGCGCAAATATTGGATCCGATCAAATGGAAAATAGAACTGGACGACCCGGGAACGGCTGAAAAAACACTTGTCTTTACTGTTTCCAGTGAACCGGGTTGGCATGTATATGATATGAATCTGCCGGAGGGCGGACCCGTCTCTACCTCTTTTACTTTTGAAACGGCAGAGGGGGTGGAATTGATAGGTAGTCCGACTCCTTCTGTTGAACCGACCACGATTTACGATGATATGTTTGAGATGGAGCTTCGCTGGTATAGTGGTTCTTTCTCTTTTCGGCAGCCGATAAAGGTGACCGATGCCAAGAAGTTTAAATTGGTAGGTGAGGTAGAATATATGGCTTGTAACGATGAGACCTGTCTGCCTCCCGATCGGATAGACTTTGCTTTTGATCGTAAATCAATTCGTATGGATGCTGTAGCAGAAGCCATCGAAGAGCCGACGGTGGATGAGCCTGTTACCGCCGAAGCTGGCAAGGAAGAGGTCGTGGAGATCAAACCGATCTCGTTGGCACCGGCAGAGCAAACGGATGTCGTTTCCGGCTTGACAGACAATAGTGGTTTGTGGGAACCGGTGGTCGAAGAGCTGAAGGCGTATGGTGATCCGGTTGTATCGGCAACGGACACCTCTTGGATATGGATATTCTTAGCCGGCTTTTTAGGAGGATTGATTGCGCTATTGACACCTTGTGTGTGGCCAATGATCCCGATGACGGTCAGCTTCTTCCTGAAGCGCACGAAGGATAAGAAAAAAGCGCGACGCGACGCCTATACCTATGGGATAGCCATCATTGTGATTTATCTGGTGATGGGTCTGTTGATCACGGCTTTATTTGGAGCGAGCGCGTTGAATGATCTTTCGACCAATGCGATATTTAATATATTGTTCTTCCTGTTGTTGGTGGTCTTCGCTGTCTCTTTCTTTGGAGCATTCGAGATCGTATTGCCTGCTTCCTGGACAAATAAGATGGACCAGAAGGCCGATTCGACTACGGGGCTGTTGAGCATATTCTTTATGGCCTTCACCTTGGTATTGGTCTCTTTCTCTTGTACGGGACCGATTATCGGTACGTTGCTTGTGCAGGCGGCCGCCATGGGTTCCCTGTTCGGACCGGCCATTGGTATGTTTGGCTTTGCCCTGGCGTTGGCTATTCCGTTTAGTGTCTTTGCTATCTTCCCGCACATGCTGCAGAGTATGCCGAAGTCGGGCGGATGGCTGAATTCGGTGAAGGTAGTTTTGGGATTCCTGGAACTGGCGTTGGCGTTGAAGTTCCTTTCAGTTGCCGACCTGGCTTACGGATGGCGCATCCTCGACCGGGAGGTGTTCCTGGTATTGTGGATCGTTATTTTTGCCCTGTTAGGCTTCTATCTGTTAGGAAAGATTAAATTCAATCACGATAGCGACCTGAAACATGTCTCTGTTCCGCGTCTGTTTATGGCTATTATCTCTTTTGCTTTTGCTATCTATATGGTTCCGGGGCTTTGGGGTGCGCCGCTGAAGGCTATTAGCGCATTTGCTCCGCCCTTGTATACGCAGGATTTCAACCTGTATGATAATGAGGTGCATGCGCCTTACGACGATTATGAAGCGGGTATGGCCTATGCCAAGCGGGTGGGTAAGCCGGTTATGATCGACTTCTCCGGTTATGGCTGTGTGAATTGCCGGAAGATGGAGGCATCGGTCTGGACGGATGCTCGCGTGAAGCAGATGCTGGAGAATGATTATGTCTTGATTACCTTATTTGTTGATGATAAGACCCGTTTGCCGGAAACGATAGAGATTGAAGAATATGGACGCACGCGCAAACTGAAAACGGTAGGGGATAAATGGAGTTATCTGCAGCGGAGTAAGTTCGGTGCTAATGCACAGCCTTTCTATGTCCTGTTGGATAATGAAGGAAAGCCGCTTGCGCCTTCTTATGCGTTTGATGAGCGTGTGCCGCAATATTTACAATTCCTGCAGGAGGGGTTGAAACAATACAAGAAATAAATGAAGAGTGAGGAATGAAGAATGATGAATTATCTCTTAAAATTCTTCATTCTTCATTCCTCATTCTTCACTAGAAAAGTTATGGATCGAAGAGAAGAACAGTTGAAAGCCTTCGGGCAACTACTCGACATTATGGATGAACTGCGGGAGAAGTGCCCGTGGGATCGGAAGCAGACCAATGAGAGCCTGCGTTCCAATACGATAGAAGAGACTTATGAACTCTGTGATGCTCTGATACGAGATGACAACGAGAGTATCAAAAAAGAACTGGGTGACCTTCTGCTTCATATCGTGTTTTATGCCAAGATAGGCGAGGAAAAAGGGGCTTTCGATATCAAAGAGGTGTGTGACGCTTTATGTCGGAAATTGATATTCCGCCATCCTCACGTGTTCGGTACCGACGAGGCCGAAACTCCCCAACAGGTGGAGCAGTCGTGGGAGCAGATAAAACTGAAAGAAAAAGGTGGCAATAAGACCGTCTTGGAAGGGGTGCCGGCGGCACTTCCTTCGGTTGTGAAAGCGCACCGCATACAGGATAAAGCCCGGAATGTGGGCTTCGACTGGGATGAACGCGAACAGGTGTGGGATAAAGTGCAGGAGGAGATTGGTGAGTTGAAGGCCGAGATTGCTGCGATGGATGCAAATCGCATGGAGGATGAGTTTGGCGATCTTTTCTTTAGCCTGATCAATGCAGCGCGTCTGTATAAGATCAATCCGGATAATGCCCTGGAACGTACGAATCAAAAATTTATCAAGCGGTTTAATTACCTGGAAGCTTACGCCAATCAATGCGGACGATCCCTGAAGGAAATGCCTTTGGAGGAAATGGATCGTATATGGAATGAGGCGAAGAAAAATGAAGAATGATGAATAAAGAATGAAGAATGAGGAATTGTCTCTTAAAAATTCTTCATTCTTTATTCCTCATGCTTCAATTAAAAAGTATATATTTATGCCAAATTAGAGATAATGCAGCCATATATTGAAGATGAACTTGTGAAGCAGTTGCGTGATCCGGATCAGCAGAGGCATGCTTTCGCAAAGGTGGTGAGCGCTTACGGGGAGAAGTTGTATTGGCAGATCCGTAAGATGGTATTGGATCATGACGATGCGAATGACTTACTGCAAAACACCTTCCTGAAGGCGTGGATGAATATTAATTATTTCCGGGGTGATGCCAAGTTGTCGACCTGGTTATATAAAATTGCGATTAACGAATGTATTACATTCCTTAATAAGCAACGCGCCCAAAATAATGTGTCCATCGATGATACGGATGTTTTTCTGTTGGAACGCCTGAAGGGTGATGAGTATTTTGATGGCGATGAAGCGCAGATGAAGCTGCAGGCGGCCATATTGTCTCTGCCGGAAAAGCAGCGGCTTGTGTTTCAGATGAAATATTATGAAGAAATGAAGTATGATGATATGTCTGAAATCCTGGGCACATCGGTTGGTGCCCTAAAAGCCTCTTATCATCATGCGGTGAAGAAAATCGAGGAGTTTTTAGTAAAAGATGTTTAAACCATTTCGTTTGTTGATTGTCATACATGCAGAAAAGATAGCTTCTTATGAAAAAGAAAGAAAACAAACTGGATCAATTCAAGGACAAGAATCCATTTTCTGTGCCTGAAGGTTACCTGGAGAACCTAACGAGTCAGATTATGAGTCAGCTGCCGGAACAGCCGGAGCAGATTGAAGAGGCGAAGCAAGTAACCATGATGGCTCGCATTCGTCCCTGGCTTTATATGGCGGCCGTCTTCTTAGGTTTGCTTTTGTTTTTCCGCGCCTTGGTGGGAATAACAGATACGGACGAAGGGGGTACTACGGATTCTTTGTTGGTGCACACGACCGTAACCGACTCGTTCTATCCGGAAGGAGAATCGTATGACGAAGAAGAGGAATATTGGGATTATATAGAAAACACATACGCAAGCTATATTTTGGCAGAAGAAATGCAGTTTTCTGAATAAAATGATAATAAAACAGGGCTTTTTACATATTTTTGTAATATTATTTGTATGAATAAAATATTTATTGTTACATTTGTCGCAATTTCTGTGTTATTCTCTTTTGATCTTAGTGCGCAACAAAATGATCAGAAACAACGGAATGACAGAAATGCTATGCGAGAGGCTTTTGAGGCTAAGCGAAATGCGTTCATTACAGCAGAAATGGGGTTGACCCCGGAAGAAGCAGCGGCATTTATTCCGTTATGTGATGAATTGCGCAGGAAAAAGTTTGAAGTAGGGCATGAGTGCCGGATGTATTCCCGAGGAATTGAGAAAAAAGAAAATCCAACTCCGGAAGAATATACAAAAGCTACCGATGTATGTACTGAAGTAGCCATGAAAGAGGCGCAGCTGGAAAAAGAGTATTACGAAAGGTTTAAGAAAATACTTGCTCCGGAAAAACTCTACAAATACCGGGAAGCGGAAATGAAGTTCGCTCGGCAGTTGATGAGAGAGGGTGGTCCAAGAGGCGACGAACACCGGAGAGAGCAAAATAGGAATAACAATAAGTAAAAGATATCATTATTTGTGTTTTTTGTTTAGATTTAGTTTTGGCGTTTAAGTTAAGGGAGGGGTGGCGACGTGATGTCGGTTCCCCTTTTGTTGTTTAAAACGGTATCTCTTTCGCTTTTCGACCGGCTCTCCTTCTTGCGTATTTAGCAGGAATACACTACCTTTGCAGCCTATCTGAAAATTATTCATTTAAAATATAATAGACTTATATGGCAACGACAGCTGATTTTAGAAACGGAATGTGTCTCGATATTGATGGAAACTATTTCTTTATCGTTGAATTTCTTCATGTGAAACCAGGAAAAGGCCCGGCTTTTGTGCGTACGAAACTGAAAAACGTAACCACAGGGCGTGTGTTGGATAAAACCTGGAACTCGGGTGTGAAGGTAGAAGAGGTGCGTATCGAACGCCGTCCGTACCAATTCCTTTACAAAGATGAAATGGGACATAACTTTATGCATCCGGAAACATTCGAACAGATCTCTATCCCGGGCGAAAGCATTACCGGTGTTCAGTTCCTGAAGGAGGGAGATATGGTAGAAGCGATGGTGCATGCTGCTAGCGAGACGATCCTGACTTGTGAACTTCCGGCACATGTGGTATTGGAAGTGACCTATACAGAACCCGGCGTAAAGGGAGACACGGCTACCAACACTTTGAAACCGGCTACGGTTGAGACAGGTGCTGAAGTGCGCGTTCCTCTTTTCATCAACGAAGGCGAAAAGATCGAAATCGATACCCGTGACGGCTCGTATGTCGGCCGCTCGAAAGAGTAATCGACGGAGAGATCTCGTTTTTTTACAAATTAAAACCAACACCTACTATGAAAACAAACCAGTCTATTTCTATCAAGAAATGGGCGGAAGAAGACCGCCCACGGGAGAAGATGCTTTCCAAAGGCGCCGCTATGCTCACGGACGCGGAACTGCTTGCCATTCTGATCGGTTCGGGGCATGCGGAAGAGTCGGCGGTGGATCTGGCTAAACGGATACTGCTTTACGTGGATCATAATCTGAATAGCCTGGGAAAGCTGACAGTGAAAGAGCTTGTCGCTACATTCAAAGGAATAGGAGAGGCCAAAGGGGTGGCGATTATTGCCGCCCTGGAACTGGGCAAACGCCGTGGGGCTTCGGATGTGCAACAACGATCACTTATCCGATGCAGCCAGGATGCTTATCAGTTGATGCATCCCCTGCTCTGCGATCTGCCCCACGAAGAATTGTGGGTAGCGCTGACCAACCGCGCGGGAAAGGTGATCGGGAAGGTGAAGGTCAGCCAGGGTGGGACAACGGAAACGGTGGCCGATCTGCGCTTGATCCTCAAAGAGGCTATCATCAGCCTGGCTTCCGGCATTGTTCTTTACCACAACCATCCTTCCGGAAACAGGGTAGCAAGCCCCCACGATGATCTGTTGACTGAACGCCTGAAGAAATCCGCACAGCTGATAGGTATCACCCTGTTGGATCATATCATTATAGCCGACAACAGCTATTACAGCTATGCCGATGAGGGGCGATTGTGATAATAAATTATATCTTTGCATGTATAAAACGATAAGGTTATGGATAACGAATTCCTCCAGACAGAAGAAAAGATCGTATCGATGCTGAAGACGGTGTACGACCCGGAGATACCGGTGAATGTGTACGACTTAGGATTGATATATAAGATAGAGATCGATGACGATAAGCATGTGACGATCGATATGACCCTCACGGCACCCGGTTGCCCGGTCGCTGACTTCATTGTGGAAGATGTGCGCATGCGGGTCGAATCGGTAGAAGGGGTGAAGAGCGTCGATGTTAATCTGGTTTTCGAACCGCCCTGGGATAAGAATATGATGACGGAAGAGGCCAAACTGGAACTGGGTTTCCTCTAAACGGATCGTCATGGAAGGTGTGTGTAAGAAGATCTATTTCGCAGCCGATGCCCACCTGGGCGCCCGGTTCCACAAAGACCCATTGGCTGTTGAAAAGAAGCTGGTGCGTTGGTTGGATAGTATCAAAGCGGATGCTTCTGCCGTTTGGTTATTGGGCGATATGTTTGATTACTGGTACGAATACAAATATGTGGTGCCCAAAGGCTTCACCCGTTTCCTCGGAAAGCTGGCGGAACTCTCCGACAGCGGCATAAAAATACACATCTTTATTGGCAATCATGATATCTGGATGTTCGACTATCTGCCGAAGGAGATAGGTGCTATTATCCACCGGGAACCGGTCACTGTCGAGCTATTGGGTAAGAACTTCTTTTTGGCGCATGGCGATGAGGTGGATTATCGTAGCCGTTCTTTTCGTTTTATTCGTGCGCTTTTCCGTAACCGCTTTGCTCAATGGCTGTATGGTGGCATTCATCCCCGCTGGACATTTGGTTTTGCCTTGGGTTGGTCGCTGAACAGCCGCAAAAAGGGGCTCAAAGAAAAGAACAGTGAAACCTATGCCGGTGAAGAGGCGGAATACCTGGTTGCTTTTGCTAAAGAATACCTGAAAACCCACCCTGACATTAATTTCTTCCTTTTTGGTCATCGTCATATCATGCTCGACCTGATGCTTAGCCGCACCTCCCGCGTATTGGTGGTTGGCGATTGGATGCATCTTTTCTCTTATGTGGAATGGGATGGCGAGACGCTTGCCCTGAAGCAGTTTGAAGAGGAAGCGTAGCGTGAGGCCTGCTCTGTATTCCTCGTGTAGAAGTCAAAGAAGTCAAGAAGTTATCAGCCGCTTCGCCTCTTAGAAGTCAGAAGTCAACATAAAAAAACTGCTCCGGCATCGGCCAGAGCAGCTTAAACACTAATCCTAATGTTTTGTTGTAAGCTGTGAAGAAGGATTAGTTATTCTGAAGGATTTCCAACGTATCGGAAGCAATCGTATATTCTTCGTCCGTAGGCACGACAATCACCGTTACCTTACTGTCCGGCGTGCTGATTACCATCTCTTCCCCACGCATTCCATCGTTTTTCTCTACATCGAATTTCAAGCCCATGTATTCCATATCACGGCATACATATTCGCGTGTCGCCCACTGGTTCTCGCCTACACCACCGGTGAATACCAAGATGTCGCAACCGCCCATAGCGGCAGCATAAGCTCCAATATATTTCTTGATGCGGTAGTTGTAGACATTCAATGCCAGTGTGGCACGGCGATCTCCTTCGGCTACGGCTGCTTCTATCTCACGCATATCGGAAGAAATACCCGACAATCCCCAAACACCACTGCGTTTGTTGATCAGATCCGACAAGCCATTCGCGTCTAGGTTTTCTTTGCCCATCAGGAACGACAGTGCACCGGCGTCGATATCACCGCAACGGGTACCCATCAACAGTCCTTCTACCGGCGTAAGTCCCATAGAGGTGTCGATGCTCTTTCCGTTCTTTACGGCAGCGATAGAGCCTCCGTTGCCAATGTGAGCCGTGATGATGCGTTGTTCTTCATAAGGCACGCCTAACACTTCGCAAGCCCGTTTCGACACGTAGCGATGGCTCGTCCCGTGGAAACCGTAGCGGCGTATGCCGTATTTCTTATAATAGGAATAGGGAAGTCCGTACATATAGGCGTAGTCGGGCATGGTCTGATGGAAGGCCGTGTCGAACACACCTACCTGAGGTACGCCCGGCAACAAGGTTTCCATCGCACGGATCCCTTTTAGATTGGGAGGATTATGTAAAGGAGCCAGGTCGATACATTCCACCATTTTGCCGATTACTTCCGGCGTGATCCGTACGCTGCTGCTGAATTCTTCCGCGCCATGAACGACACGGTGACCTACGGCATCAATCTCTTCATATGATTTGATGCAACCATATTTCTCATCGGTGAGAATGCTCAAGATAAACTCGATGGCAATCGTGTGCTCGGGTAGATCCTTTTCCAATACGACCTTCTCGCCGTTCGGCAGGGTGAATTTCAGGAATGATCCCGGTAAACCTAATTTTTCAACACCTCCCTGTGCCATGACATCCTGGCTATCCATGTCGTACAGTTTGTACTTCACGGAAGAACTTCCGCAATTTAATACTAATATCTTCATTCTATTTTGATTGTTTTAGATCCGTTGTTTATTGAGCTGATTTGAGTCCTATTGCCTGGTTGCTGGCAATCGCTACCATTTTGTAAATATCATCTACGGAACAACCGCGTGACAGGTCGTTCACCGGTGCTCCCATGCCTTGCAGGATCGGACCTACCGCTTCGGCATTGCCCAGGCGCTGAACCAATTTATAGGCAATGTTACCCACCTCGAGTGAAGGGAATACCAATACATTGGCCTGGCCGGCTATTTCGCTTCCCGGCGCTTTCTTCGATCCGACAGAAGCAACCAGCGCAGCATCCGCCTGCAAATCGCCATCGATCTTAAATTCCGGGGCCATTTCCTGTGCCAGACGAGTCGCCTCTACTACCTTGTCTACCATCTCGTGCGATGCGCTTCCTTTGGTTGAGAAGCTGAGCATAGCTACGCGTGGGTCTACACCTACGATGTCACGTGCAGTGCGTGCCGTGGCAACAGCAATCTCCGCCAGCTCTTTTGCATTCGGATTCGGCATCACAGCGCAGTCGGCAAATACCAATACGCCATCTTTTCCGTAGCTCTTGTCCTGAACGAACATCAGGAAGGCGCCGGAAACAACGCTGATACCCGGTGCTGTTTTGATAATCTGAAGCGCGGGACGCAACACATCTCCGGTCGTGTTCTGAGCACCTGCGATTTCACCGTCGGCATCACCTGCTTTGATCATCAGGCAGGCCAAATACAAAGGATCTTCTACCAACACCGCTGCTTTCTCGGGAGTCATGCCCTTTTTCTGGCGAAGTTCGACCAATAATTGGGTGTATTCCTCTTTTTTGGCATGGTTGTGCGGATTGACAATCGTTGCTTTGTTAATGTTTTCCAATTTGTACTGAGACGCCAGGGCGGTGATCTCTTCCGGGTTTCCCAATAAAATAATGTGAGCTACTTCATCGCGCAGCAACTGATCTGCTGCGATAAGGGTCCTTTCTTCCGTTCCTTCCGGAAGCACGATGCGTTGTTTGTTAGCTTTAGCGCGTTCGATAATGTCTTGCATTAAATCCATGGCAAATGAGATTTTTTTATATTTATTAATAAAAGTAAGCCTGATTAGGCCACAAAGGTACTCATTCTGCTATATTGAGTTTGCAAAATGAGCAATAAATTATCAACGCAAGTTGGCAATTTCAGAAGATTTAACTAAAGTTAACCACCTCCTTTTCGCCGGAAAGAATTTGTTGAAGGTCTTCTGCGGATACATTCACAGCTATTTTTCCGTTTTGTGCAACCGATATTTTTCCTCTCTCTTCGGAAACGATCACGATAAGCGCGTCTGTTTCGAGCGACATACCGAATGCGGAACGGTGGCGAAGTCCCATGTCTTTGGGCAGCGTAGCGTTTTGAGCTACGGGAAGGATACAACCGGCGGCCTTGATCCGGTTGTCGGCAATAATCATAGCACCGTCGTGCAAGGGGCTGTTTTTGAAGAAGATATTTTCTATCAGGCGCGCATTCACATCCGCATTAAACATCTCTCCGGTATGAATATAGACCGAAAGGTCGACATCCTGCTGGATAACGATCAAGGCACCGGTCTTTTTGCGCGCCATATTCATGCAGGCCAATACCACCGGCGCAACATATTTTACCTTACTCTCCTCACCATCACCTTTGCGCGAAAAGAGATTGCTGATGAATTTCCAACCTTTATGTGAACCGACGGCTAATAGGAAACGTCGTATCTCGTCCTGAAACAAAATGACCAAAACCAGGAAGCCGACACTGATAAACTTATCCAGGATAGACCCCATTAGCTTCATTTCCAATACCTGGGAGATTAGAATCCAAATGACTAAGAATGAAACGATGCCGCTGAACAATGCCAGGGAACCGGAATTCTTCATCAGTTTATAGATCTGGTAGAGGAAAAAGGCTACCATCAATACATCAATAAGGTCTTTTATGCCGAAGTCTATCCACATGGTGCTAATTATGAATTATGAATGAAGAATTATCAACTATCAATTACCAATTGTTTAACGATTTTAACGGCCTCGACCGCTTCTTTTACGTCGTGCACACGGAGAATATTGGCGCCGTGCAACAGGGCGTAGGTGTTGAGTATGGAGGTTCCGTTGAGGCTCTCCGCAGGTGTCCCATCCAGGAAACGGTAGATCATGCTTTTGCGGGAGATGCCCACCAATAGCGGCAGGTCGAACGAGGCAAACTCAGCGAGATGAGCCATCAGCTCATAATTCTGTTCCACCGTTTTGCTAAAGCCAAAACCGGGGTCCAGGATAATATCGTTTACGCCCAACAGGCGCAGTTGATCGACTTTTTCGGAGAAGTAGAGAAGGATCTCTTCCATCATATCCCGGTAGGAGGTGAACTGCTGCATGGTTTGAGGCGTTCCCCGCATGTGCATCAGGATATAGGGAACTTTCAGTTCGGCTACCGTCTGGAACATCGTCTTGTCTATTTCTCCGCCGGAGATATCGTTGATGATCGCTACGCCATGTTTCTCTACACATTCCCGAGCGATATCCGCACGGAAAGTGTCGACCGATACGATGGCGTCCGGATAGTGTTTGTTGATAATGTCGAGGGCAAATCTCAGACGTTGCATCTCCTCTTTGGCGGTCACCTCTACGGCGTCCGGGCGAGAAGAATAGCCTCCCAGGTCGATAATCTCGCCCCCTTCCCGATAGATGGTTTGGATGCGCTCTTCGATCGATTTCTCTGTTTGCTTCCGGCTGTCGGCATAAAAAGAATCGGGCGTCACATTGAGGATGCCCATAACCAACGGAGTAGTCAGTGGAACTAATTTGCCATTTAGATTGAGCGTCTTATCAATCATCTCTTTTCGTTTTGCACAAAAGTACGATTTTCCAATCACTACACAAAGCCTATAAAAAGAACTTTCTTTCGGAAGAATGAACTATATCGAATGAAGTTTTGTTACATTTGTCAGAAAATAACAACGAAAGATTTATACGGAGGATTTTGATTATGTCAATACCTGAACTCTATGAACTATTTATCCACAACCCGATTGTTACAACGGATAGTCGGCATTGTCCCCGTGGTTCCATCTTCTTTGCCTTAAAAGGAGATCGGTTCGACGGCAATCAGTATGCCGCGAAAGCCTTAGCCGGAGGAAGTAATTATGCCGTCATTGACAACCCTGACTATTATCAGAACGAGCGGACCATTTTGGTCGATGATGTGCTTAAAGCCTTGCAACTCTTAGCCCAGCGTCATCGCAAAGCGGTGGGGGTGCCAGTGCTTGCTATCACCGGCACGAACGGCAAGACCACGACCAAAGAGCTTATTGCCGCAGTCCTTTCTACGAAATTCAATCTATTATATACGGAAGGAAACCTGAATAACCAGATCGGGGTTCCGCTTACGCTGTTGCGCCTGAACCACGAACATGAAATGGCGGTGATCGAAATGGGCGCCAGCCATCCCGGCGATATCAAAGAGCTGGTGGAGATTGCGCAACCCGAATATGGGCTGATCACCAATGTGGGGCGTGCCCACCTGGAGGGCTTCGAGTCGTTCGAGAATGTATTGAAAACAAAAGGAGAGCTCTACGACTACATACGCCGGACGAAAGGAATCGTTTTTGTCAAAAAAGAAGACAAACCCTTGCGCGCTATTGCTCAAGGGATCGAACAGATCACCTATGGCTATGGCGATAGCTCGTTTGCCTCCGGGCAGATTATCGGGAGCGATCCCTATCTGGTCTTCCAATGGAAGCAACAGGGAAAAAATAATGTGGTGGAGACACAACTGATCGGCGACTACAATATAGATAATGCCCTGGCCGCCGTCACGATCGGTCGTTATTTCAAAATCCCTTCCGCGCGCATCAACCGTGCCATCGAAGGATACGCGCCTTCCAATAAACGTTCACAATTGAAGAAAACAGCCCATAACACCCTGTTGGTCGATACCTATAATGCGAATCCCACCAGCATGAAAGCGGCTCTCGATAACTTTGCCGGCATGTCGGCCACGCCTAAAGCGGTGATCTTGGGCGATATGTTCGAGTTGGGAGCCGAGAGCGATAATCTTCATGCCGAGATCGTGGAGCAGCTCGCATGGGGCGGATTCGATAAGATCTACCTTTGTGGCGAACACTTCTCACGCACAGGCGGTGAAAAATACAATCATTATCAGACCACCGAAGCCCTTATGGCTGCCCTGCGCGAACAACCCCTGCAAGGCTACACCATCCTTATCAAAGGCTCCCGTGGCATGGCATTAGAAAGGGTGGAAGAGGTATTGTAACCTCTTCCACCCTTTGCCTTTTTCTCTTCTCTCCGCTCTTCGGCTTATTTAGAAGAAAAAATCTTACCATAACGCGGGCTCGTCTGACGGAATGTCGGGCGAGCGTTAAGCTGTGTCTTGCTGAGGTATTCTTGGGTATTATGCAGCTGATAGCCATTTCGGATTTGACAGGCAAAAAAACGGATAAACGAGGGGCTATCTTCGATTATCATTTTGTAAGCAAAAAGTCGATTTTGCTTTACAATATGATACGTTAAAAAGTGTTACTCGCCTGACTAATTTTAAATACCCCTATGTTTTTGGAAAAATAGTCGGGCGATTTTGACAAATTGTCAAATTCACTTAGTGAAGGTGTAAAGCAAAACGACCTTAATGACCTTAATGACTTTAAGGACCCTAAGGACTTTAAAGACCTTAATGACCCTAAGGACTTTAAAGACTTGTCAAAATAGTAGTCTTTCCCACCTATCCGCATTTCGGCTCTCTCTTATGCCCCTTTTCTCTATACCTTATTATATAAAATAACCTCAAAGCTATCTTCTCTTCTTTTTCGGATGAAAAGTGGGGTGGAATTCTTTTTGTTTTTTTCTTGTAAATAAGGCAAGTTACGATTAGAAACCTTCGGAATGTCAGTCTCTAAGCTAAATTTCGTATTTTTTTTAAAGAATTTAACAAAATAATGCGTCAAAATATTTATTTAAACAAAAAATTATTATTTTTGCGATAGTTACCGACAGTCCGATGAGGATTTTCAAGGTTAACATAAGGGATAAATATCTGCTTTATCACACATATCTAAAGATGTTTATACCGGCAGTACAAACCAAATGGAGTTCTTTAAGACTATGTCAGAATAATGGAGAGAGAGATTATCTATATATAAGTTTAATAAAAAGAGTGTATTTATGATGAAAAAATTGACTTATTTACTCCTATGCCTCGTGATGGGGATAGGAATTACAAACGCTCAGACTAGCAGTGTGACCGGTACGGTTACTTCGGCAGAAGATGGTGAACCGGTTATTGGGGCTACGGTTCAGGTAAAAGGTACCAATACAGGTACAATTACGGACAGTGACGGGAAATTCTCGATTGTAGCCTCAACGGGAGCTACATTGGTTATCTCTTATTTAGGGATGGAAACCGCTGAACTGCCTGCCCGCAACAACATGAAAGTAGTGCTAAACACAGCTTCTCAGCTTTTGGATGCCGTAGTCGTAGTAGGTTATGGCTCAGAAAAGAAAGTAGGAACGGTGGTTGGTTCTGTAGCCGTGGTCGATAAAGCGGTCATAGAGAACAAGCCGACAGCCAATGTCTTCGATGCTTTGCAAGGGAAAGTTGCTGGTATGCAGGTGTTTACCTCCAGCGGAGAACCTAGCCAGGTTTCTACGATTAAGATTAGAGGTGTCGGATCCCTGGAAGCCAGTACGGCTCCTTTGTATATCATGGATGGAGCTCCTGTTACTTCTTCTGCTGTTATGGCGATGAATGCTTCCGACTTTGAATCGATCTCCGTATTAAAGGATGCATCAGCGACCTCTATTTATGGAGCTCGCGCAGCAAATGGTGTGATTGTGATCACAACGAAAAAAGGTGTCAGAGGTAAAGACATTAAACCAACCATTACCCTTAGAGGACAATACACCAGTAGCAGCATGGCTAATACAGAATTTTTCGATAGCCTGATGAGTACATCTGAGTTATTAGCATTCTGGAGAAAATCCGGATTGCAGTCAGAAGCTACAGCGGATCGCATTGAAAGCACATACGGTCATAATAATACAAACTGGAGAAAATATTATTATAAAGACAGTGCTCCGACGTATGAAACCAGTTTGTCGATCTCAGGAGGAAACGAAAGACTGAATTATTTTACCTCTGTTGGTCTCTTCAGCTCAGAAGGTCTTGCCGCTCGTTCAAAATATGATCGTTACACCGTCAGAGCAAATATGAGCGGACGCCTGACTGACTGGTTGACTTTTGGTATGAATTTAGGGGGTGGATTTGACGAATCAGAATCAAGTCCTTACGGAACAAATAGTACGAACCGTGGTATAGCGGTGTTGGCGCAACCTTTCTACACACCGTACGACGAAAACGGTGAGGAGTATTATGGATTGATTCCCGGATGGAACAGATACTCTACCACCTATTTAACAGACAAAAACCCCTATGACAATAATAGGATAACCTTGAACGGAAATGCTTTCCTTGAGTTAAATCCGATTGAAAATCTGAAAATCAGAACTCAGTTAGCGACAGATGTATATGACAGACGTGTTACACAAAAAAGATTACCGTCTTATGCAGGTGCTCCGAATAATGGATATATACAAGAAGACTTTTATCGCGCAACCACTTTCACATTCACCAATACGGCTGAATATAAATGGAAGATCAATTCACTTCATAATTTCTCCGTTTTGGGAGGACACGAATGGATCGGATATTACTATAGCCGTTTCTATGGATATGGCGAAGGTCTACAGGATGACCGCCTGACATTGTTGAGTCATACGACAGCTGCTCAAGAGGTAAGTTCTACCAAAACGGAATATGCCTATTTATCTTTCTTCGGACGCGCAGAATACAATTACAACAATAGGTATTTCTTGGATTTCTCTTTGCGTAATGACCAAACATCGCGCTTCCCGAAGGATAATCGTAGCGGTATGTTCTGGAGCGTCGGAGCTATGTGGAAAATGAAAGAAGAAGCTTTTATGGATGGTGTAGATTTCTTATCACATCTTGATATTAAGGGTTCATACGGTACACAGGGTATTTCCGATATCGGTGATAACTATGCCTATTATTCCTTGCTTGGCACTAGTTATGAAAACTATTATGCGAATGCTTCATTCAATGCCGACTATATGAAAAGCAGCGGTTGGGCCATTTCTAAAGTAGGTAATCCGTATATGGGTTGGGAAAAACAGGCATTATTTACTGTTGCTGTTGATGCCGGTCTGTTTGATGAACGTTTAAAAGTCGAAGTGGAGTTCTATAACAAAAACAACTCAGATGTGTTGGTAGCTGTACCTTATCCTTATACCTCTGGGGTATCGGAAGTAATGAAAAATACGGCTAAATTGAACAATAAAGGGATTGAAGTTTCTATTGATGCCGATGTAGTGAAGACAAGCGACTTTAATTTTAGCCCCTATTTCCGAATTGGTTATAACAAACAGGAAATTACCCAATTATTCCCGGAAGCAACCAATGATGGACAATATTGGTATATGCCAAACTATGGTGTTTATTGGTCAGTAGGCAATCCGGTATCTTTTGCTTATCCTATCTGGGCTGGTGTAAATTCAGAAACAGGACAGCCTCAATGGTATCTGGCGGGAGAAGACCCAACGGTGCCGACTAAAGATCCGAATAGGGTCTCAACATCGATGAGCGACGCTACTATTCAGAATACAGGCAAGAAATATTACGCTCCTGTACAGGGTAGTATCGGTTTCAATGTAGGTTACAAAGGTTTATCATTGCAAGCAGACTTTACGTATCAGTTAGGTAAATATTTGATTAATAATGATAAATATTTCTTCGAAAACCCGCAGTCTTTCAATGGTTTCAATCAATCAAGAGTGGTGAATGATTTCTGGCAACAACCAGGAGATCAGACAAGATTCCCAAGTACGCAATACCAATTTACACAGTTTGACTCCAGACTGATTGAAGATGCATCTTTTATGCGCTTGAAGAATTTAACGCTGGCTTATGACCTGCCGAAATCCCTGTTGAATAAAACAGGTATTATTCGTGGAGCCCGGATTTATGGTGTTGCTCGTAACTTGTTTACCATTACAAACTACACCGGACCAGACCCTGAGGTGGATAACAACCTGACATTAGGAGTAAATCCGAATACGAAACAATTCTCTATAGGAGTGGAGTTAACATTTTAATTACTAAACACATTGACAAATATGAAAAAGATTATATTAATTACACTAACGGCTGCAGCTGTATCATTGGGATTTAATTCCTGTGATCTGGATCGCTTCCCTTATTCTGAAATAGAATTGTCACAGGGGATGCAAACGGTGTCTGACGTTAGAAAACTGACTGACGGATCCTATTCTATACTTAGAGCTGGAACGTATGGCCGCCACATGATGACCCAGGATATACAATCAGATATTTTCCACGCGACACTCTCGTATGGTAACCGATATGGACTTCCTTATAGCTGGGATAACTTCAATTCCACTGACTATGACCTGGAAGCTCAATGGGAATTTGCCTATCTGCTTATAACCAATGTCAATAATATCATTGCCAATCACGAAACGGTCACCCTTGAAAATGAAAGTGAAGAAAATTTGATGGCGCAGTATTTAGGAGAAGCATACATGATGAGGGCTATTGCTTATTCCAGATTGATTGAAAGATTTGCGAAAGATTACGAACCGGCATCAGCTGCCAGCGATCCGGGTGTGCCCGTCTTATTAGAATTTGATATTGATAATAAACCGCCTCGCTCTTCTGTTCAAGAGGTATATGATCAAATCTTTGCCGACATAGCTGCTGCAAAAGCTCAGTTTGCTAAAGTAGACTGGGATAAAGCGACTGCCACCGCATTGGCCGGTGGATCGAATATGCGTTTTACTCCCGATGCAGCAACCGCTTTTGAAGCCAGAATGTACCTCTATACCCACCAATGGGATAAGGCGATAACTGCTGCCGAGTCAGTGATTTCTTCGAGCAAATATCCGTTAACAACAACAGAGGAAGATTTTGTTGCCTTGTGGGTAGACGATCAAGGAACGGAAATCATCATGCATCTATATGGTGATGAGGTAAAAGAAGGTATGAATACAAATGGAAACTATACCTCTTATTCTAATAGTGAAAAGACATATATGCCTGATTATCTGCCGGAACAATGGGTTGTTGATCTGTATGGTGATGGAGACCACCGTAAAGCTGCTTATTTATTGAATGCCGATGTGCAAATTGAGGCTGCCGTATATACAGATCTTTATGTGTTCAATAAATACCCCCGGACCACTCGTTTCTCAGCATCCGGTGATACCAGACATTATCCGATGTTATTCAGATCGGCTGAATTATACCTGATCGTAGCAGAAGCCGCCGTTCATAATTCAAACGCAGCAGGCTTGAAACGTTTAAATGAACTGAGAGTAGCACGTGGGTTGGAAGAAATAAGTGCATTAAGTTTGGACGCTGTGAAAGAGGAGCGTACCAAAGAGTTAATGGGAGAAGGTGTTCGCTTGTCTGACCTGAAACGTTGGAATATGCCTCTGAGTAGAGGGGCAGCGCAAAAAGACGATGCTGTTATTCCCGGCAACAAAGACAAACAGGTAGCTGCGGGAGCTGATAAGTTCGTATGGGCTATTCCGAGTATTGATATTCAATTGAATCCGAATTTGAAAAATGCTCAAAACCCGGGTTGGTAATAGGCATTTATCAATATAATTTAAAAGGGCTATCCGAAAGGATAGCCCTTTTTGCGTATCTTTACACCCTCTAACACAGAACACTAAGGATGGAGAATATATTGGCTTCGCTGTTTGATTCGCCTATGTTGCAGGCGGTTGTGGCCTTGTCGTTGGTTTCGGCGGTAGGGTTGTTGTTTGCTCGGGTGAAGATATTTGGTATTTCGCTGGGCATTACCTTTGTCTTTTTCGCGGGGATCATTGCCGGGCATTTCGGGGTGACGGTCGACAAGAATATGCTCTATTTCGCTCAGAGCTTCGGACTCATTCTTTTTGTTTATTCCTTAGGCTTACAGGTCGGGCCGGGTTTCTTCGGCTCGCTCAAGAAGGGGGGTATGCAACTCAATCTGATGGCATTGAGTGTTATCTTCCTTGGATTGTTATTGACTATTCTTTTTAGTAAAATCACCTCTGTTTCGCTGCCGACTATGGTTGGTATTCTGTCCGGGGCGGTGACCAATACGCCTGTACTGGGGGCTGCCCAGCAAACGCTCTATCAGCTGGAGCCGGAGAATGCGCGGGGTGTGACCGAGATGGCATTGGGCTGTGCGGTGGCCTATCCGCTGGGAGTCGTAGGGGTTATCTTGGCGATTGTCTTTCTGAAAAAAATGTTTTTCTCTGAAGAGGAGGCGGAAAAAAATAAAATGAAAAAAGCACCCAAAGCGACGGTGACGGAGTTTAATGTGTCTAACCCGGCGATTTACGAGAAGAGTATTCAGGAGGTGATGCGTTCGGGTAAGCTGAAATTTGTGATCTCCCGTATCTGGCGCGATGGCAGTGTCAGCATTCCGACCTCGGAGACCCAACTGCACGAAGGTGATCATTTGCTCGTGATCTCTTCCAAAGAGGATCTGGATATCATACGTGCCCTGTTTGGCGGGCAGGAGAGCGCGGATTGGAACCGGGAGGATATCGACTGGGACGCGGTGGATCGCAAGCTGGTGTCGCGGCGCATCGTGGTGACCCAGGAGAAGGTAAACGGGGTGAAGCTCGGCACATTGCGCCTACGCAATCTATATGGTATCAATATCACCCGGGTGAACCGTGCCGGTATCGATCTGTTGGCCTCCCGCGATTTGCGTTTGCAGATTGGCGACCGCCTGACCATTGTCGGTGAAGCGGCAGCAGTGGCGAACGTGGGGAAGATACTGGGCGATGAGGTCAAACGGTTGGATAGTCCCAACCTCTTGGCTGTTTTTATCGGTATTACGTTGGGTGTCGTATTGGGAGCCATTCCGATTAGCCTGCCGGGCATCAGTATGCCGGTGAAGCTCGGTATTGCCGGTGGGCCGATCATCGTGGGTATTCTGATGGGAGCCTTCGGACCGCGTTTGCATCTGGCAACCTACACCACCATGAGTGCCAACCTGATGTTGCGGCAGTTGGGCATTGTGATCTACCTGGCGGGCTTGGGTATCGACTCGGGAGCGCATTTCTTTGAAACCGTTTTTCGCCCGGAAGGACTTCTTTGGATTGCCCTGGGGTTTGCCTTGACCGTGGTGCCTGTGATGCTGGTCGGCATAGCCGCTTCCCGCCTGTTCCGTCTCGATTACGCGCAGAATGTGGGCATGCTTTGCGGAAGTATGGCCAACCCGATGGCGCTCACCTTTGCCAATTCCACCGTCGAAGGCGATGAACCCGCTGTCTCCTATGCCACGGTCTACCCCCTCTCGATGTTTACGCGGGTGATCACCGCCCAGCTGATTCTGATTCTGTTTATGTAGCGGTTCAATCGATCGATCTCTCTTTTGACTATATTGTTTTGTAAAGAAAATAGGCTTTTTACTTACAAAATGAAAATCAAGACTGCCTTTTGCTTGGTGATTATCATCTGTGTTTTTTAACATCTGACAGAATGGATATAAAACGGGTTAAAAACGCTTCTTTTGACAAAGAAAATAGTATATTTGTCCCATATCGAACTATCTAAACGAGCAAAATGATATGATTAACCAAGGATTAATTAACCCGCAAAGCATTATTGTCGTTGGGGCATCCAACAATGTGCATAAGCCGGGTGGCCGTCTGATGCGCAACTTATTAGACGGGAAGTATAAAGGAACGATCTACGCGGTGAACGCGAAAGAGGCGGATGTACAGGGCATCAAAGCTTATCCGTCGGTCAACGAAGTGCCGGAAGCCGATCTGGCTATCGTGGCTATTCCGGCATCAGCCTGTCCGGAAACAGTCGATGTATTGGTAAACCAGAAAAATGTGAAATCCATCATTGTGATCTCTGCCGGATTCGGTGAAGAGACCAAAGAGGGGGCTGTGCTTGAAAACCAGATGTTGGAAGCTGCCAATAGGGGAGGAGCCTCGCTGATTGGTCCCAACTGTATCGGTGTGATGAATGTGAACTACCATGGGGTGTTCACCCGGCCTGTTCCGGAGTTTCACCCTGAAGGAGTTGATTTTATCTCCAGTTCGGGCGGAACGGCTCTCTTTATTATGGAATCGGCGTTGCCCAAAGGCTTGCGTTTCGCTTCCGTATGGACGGTGGGTAACTCCAAACAGATTGGGGTGGAAGAGGTATTGGCCCATATGGACAAGACCTTTGATCCGGTTCTCTCCTCCAAAATAAAGATGCTTTATATCGAGCAGGTGAAAGATCCTGATAAATTGTTGTTCCATGCCTCTTCGTTGATACGCAAAGGATGTAAGATCGCAGCTATCAAGTCGGGAAGCACCGATAGCGGACAGCGTGCCGCTTCGTCGCATACCGGAGCGATTGCCAGTTCGGACTCAGCGGTGGAGGCCTTGTTCCGTAAGGCGGGTATTGTGCGCTGTTACAGCCGTGAGGAGTTGACCACGGTCGCCAGTATCTTTACCCTGAAAGAGGTGAAGGGCAAGAATTGCGCGATCATTACGCATGCCGGCGGACCGGCGGTGATGCTGGCCGACGCCTTGTCGAAAGGTGATCTGAACGTGCCTCCTATCGAAGGAAAATTGGCAGCTGAACTCAAATCACAGCTTTTCCCCGGAGCGGCCGTGGGCAACCCGATCGATATTGTCGGAACGGGAACACCGGAACACCTGGCAGCAGCCATCGATTTTTGCGAACATAGGCTCGATCAGATCGATCAGATGATGGTTATCTTCGGTAACCCGGGACTGGTGAAGGTGTATGACGCCTATGAAGTGTTGCATAAGAAGATGGAAGAATGTAAAAAACCGATCTTACCGGTTCTTCCTTCTATCGTTACGGCAGGTCCCGAAACGAAAGCCTTTGTGAAGAAGGGACATGTGAACTTCTCGGATGAGGTGACCCTGGGAGCGGCGCTTTCCCGGATTATCAATACGCCCAAGCCGGCAGGCGCGGATATTCAGCTGTATGGCGTGGATATACCGGAGATACGTCGCATTATCGACACGCTGCCGAATGGCTATTTGAGCCCTGAGAATGTGCGCGTATTATTGAAAGCTGCCAATATCCCTTTAGCGGAAGAGTTTACTTCGTCGGATCGGGAAGAATTGACTGCTTTTGCGAAAACGGTGGGTTATCCGGTGGTTGCCAAGGTGGTAGGCCCTGTGCATAAGAGCGATATCGGCGGGGTGGCTTTGGACATTCGAAGTGAAGAGCATCTGTTGTTAGAGATCGATCGGATGATGAAACTGCCGGAGGTAACAGGTATTCTTATCCAGCCGATGCTGAAAGGGCAGGAATTGTTCCTGGGAGCGAAATATGAAGAGCGCTTCGGGCATGTGGTGCTTTGCGGTTTGGGAGGTATTTTCGTAGAGGTATTGAAAGATGTCTCTTATGGTTTGGCTCCGCTTTCCTATGAAGAGACCTTCTCGATGATTCGTTCTTTACGTGGATACGATATTATCAAAGGAACACGCGGGCAGAAAGGGGTCGATGAGCAGCAGTATGCCGACATTATTGTGCGCCTTTCTACAATGCTTCGTTTTGCGACAGAGATTAAGGAGATGGATATCAATCCGTTGCTTTCAACCGAAAAAGGATTGTTTGCGGTGGATGCCCGTATCCGTATCGAGAAATAAACAACGCCAAAACATAAAAAAGCCCGTGAGATCGCTCACGGGCTTTTATCTTAATAACGTTTATATCCTGATTCGGATTAACCCTGGCAAGAGCATTTGCTGCCTGAGCCAAGCACGTTTTCGATTTTGTGCTTGTAGAGCTTCTTCGCGTTGTCGCGAGCTGCACCCAAGTATTTACGTGGGTCGAACTCACCCGGTTTGGTTGCTAATACTTCACGAACAGCAGCAGTCATAGCCAAGCGGCTGTCAGAGTCGATATTGATCTTACATACGGCAGAAGCGGCTGCTTTGCGCAGTTGTTCTTCCGGAATACCGATCGCGTCTTTCATAGCACCGCCATATTGGTTGATGGTAGCTACCTCTTCCTGTGGAACAGAAGAAGCACCGTGCAATACGATAGGGAATCCAGGAATTCTCTTTTCGATCTCTTCGAGGATGTCGAAACGCAATGGAGGAGGAACCAGGTTGCCGTTCTCGTCTTTGGTACACTGTTCCGGCGTGAATTTATTAGCTCCATGAGAGGTACCGATAGAGATAGCCAAAGAGTCGCAACCGGTTTTGGTAACGAAGTCAACCACGTCGTCCGGTTCGGTGTAGGTGTGGTGGTCAGAGCTTACTTCGTCTTCCACGCCAGCCAATACGCCTAATTCGCCTTCTACTGTTACATCGAATTGGTGAGCATATTCAACTACCTTCTTGGTCAGGGCAACGTTTTCATCATAAGAAAGATGAGAACCGTCGATCATCACAGAAGAGAAACCGGTATCGATACAGCTTTTGCAAAGTTCAAAAGAGTCGCCATGGTCCAGGTGCAGACAGATTTGCGGTTGTTCACATCCCAATTCTTTTGCATAGGCAACAGCTCCTTCAGCCAGGTAACGGAGAAGAGTCTGGTTGGCATACTTACGCGCGCCGCTTGATACCTGAAGGATCACGGGAGATTTGGTTTCTACTGCCGCCTGAACAATTGCTTGCATTTGCTCCAGGTTGTTGAAATTGAAAGCAGGAATAGCGTATTTGCCTTCCATAGCCTTTTTGAACATTTCTTTTGTGTTCACAAGACCTAAATCTTTGTAACTTACCATTGTAGTATGATTATTATGTTGGTGATTTAAAAACTGGAACAAAGATAAGAAGAATCACGCTAAAAACATGTCATATAACATAAAATAAACCATTAAAATAACACAAAATCAGGAAGTAAAGAAAAAATAAATCGCTTTTCTTTGTTTGTTCAAATGGAATCGATACCTTTGCAACCCAATTTACCGGTTACCAGACTGCTAAAAACAGAAGTATAAATTAAACAGATATAAAGCAATGAAAAAAGGTATTCATCCTGAAAACTATCGTCCGGTTGCATTTAAGGACATGTCAAACGAAGATGTATTCATCACTCGTTCAACGATCAATGCAAAGGAATCTATTGAAATCGATGGCGTTACTTACCCATTGGTAAAAATAGAAATCTCCAATACTTCTCACCCGTTCTATACCGGTAAAGCTAAATTGGTTGACACCGCCGGACGTGTTGATAAGTTCATGAGCCGTTATGGCAACCGCAACAAGAAATAATTGATTGATTTGTCTTTGCCGGCATAACAGTCGGTAACATACAATAAAAAAGAGGTTTTGGTTTTATTGGCCAAAACCTCTTTTTTTTGTGATATTTTTTTACATTTGCTTTCAACAAACTCTGACTTACTAACTGAAAACAATAAAATCATGAAAACGAAACCGACTTTTGACGAGCTGATGCTCTTAGTACAGCAACCCTTACAAGAATTTGAAGCTCGACAGGATAAAAAGAAACGGAGAAGATTAATCCGCAGAAGTATTTTATATTCGCTGATGCTTATTTGTGTAATCATTGGGTGTTTGGCTGATCAGGCATTCAATTCTATTATATTAGGAGGTGTGTTCGTTATCACCGAAGTTTTTCTGAGTTATTTTTTTCGGAAAACGGACGGGGCAATATCGGGTACGGTCATTCCGACGATCTTAAATGGCTTGCTGGGGGAAGGAGCCTATAAAGCGCGTAAAGGAATCCCCGAAAATGTAGCCAATCAGAATACCTCCCTGACCGATTACGACAAATACAATAGCTTTGAATTAATAGAGGGATCTGTCGGGAAAGCGTTTTATTCTATTGCGAATATTAGAGCAACGAAAAAAGCGAAAGATATGGAGGATCCTGATGATGTGGTTTTCCTGGGGGTTATGTTTGTCGCAAATATTGCCAAGCGTTATGATACGCGGATAACAGTCTGGGTTCCTGCATTGGTGAAAAAGAATGAGGATCAACTGCTGGAATCCGCAAAGGAGCCCTCTGATACGCCGGTGCCGGATGATGAGTTTGCCGAAGTCTGGGAGGTTATAACAGAACCGATAAGAAACGTGTTGATCTCTTTGCCGGAAGATATAACGAGACGTTTACGCATTGAATTATATGGACATCAGTTTATGATAACCGTCTCAAAGCCCTATCTGAATTATTATAGCTCTACAAAGAAATTAGTGGCTTCGTTGGAGAAAGATTATAAGCTGATTACAGCATTCACCACCATTGCGGACGATTTAAACAGCAATTCGGCTCTTTGGGGGTAATGTTTTATTTGGGCTATCGTTCCCAAAAAACACTTAACGGTATTCTCTCTCGACTAAAAAAACTATCTTTGTCATTGTTATTCGACCAAATGCTAAAGACTAAAATACATGAAAACAAAAGAAGAACTCTTACAGATCCTCGACCAGTTTCCGCTGGAGGGGAAGGCGGTGAATGCCGAACCGTTTGGAAACGGACATATCAATGACACCTTGAAAGTAACTACCGACGACGGGCAAACGAAGTATATCCTGCAGCGGATCAATCATCAGATCTTTACGAATGTGGATATGTTGCAACAGAATATCCATATCGTGACGACCCATATCCGCCGGAAGCTGGAGGGGAGAGGGGAGATGGATATCGATCGTAAGGTATTGACCTTCCTGCCGACCAAAGACGATAAACTGTATTATTTCGATGGTGATAGCTACTGGCGTGTCTGTCTGTTGATTGCCAATAGCAAGAGCTACGAAGAGGTAACACCGGAGAAGTCGTACGAGGCAGGGCTGGCTTTCGGCGATTTCCAGTCGATGTTGGCCGATATCCCGGAAGGCGCTTTAGGGGAAACCATTCCCAATTTCCACAATATGGAGTTTCGCCTGCAGCAATTCCGCGAGGCTGTTGCGGTAGATGCGGCCGGTCGTGTGGCGGATGTGCAGGAGTTGATCGGAGAGATCGAGAAACGTGCCAAGGCGATGTGCATCCAGGAAGAACTTTATCGCGAGGGTAAATTGAAGAAACGGGTGAACCATTGCGATACGAAGGTGAATAATATCCTGTTCGACGAGGATGGGAAAGTGCTTTGCGTGATCGATCTGGATACCGTGATGCCGGGATTCGTGCTTTCTGATATTGGGGATTTCATCCGTACGGGTGCGAATACCGGGGCGGAAGACGACAAGGATCTGGATCGGGTAGGGGTGAACCTGCCTGTTTTTGAGGCATACGCGAAAGGATATCTGGAGAAAGCAAGATCATTCCTGACTCCGTTGGAAATATCCTTATTGGCTTATGGCGGACGTTTGCTCACCTATATGCAGACAGTTCGTTTCCTGACCGACTACATCAACGGCGATACCTATTACAAAATTCATTATCCGGAGCATAACCTGGTGCGCACCAAAGCACAATTCAAGCTGCTTCAGAGCTTGGAAGAGCATGCGGAAGTGATGGACAACTTCCTTAAATAAATTATGAATTATGAATTATGAATTATGAGATGACAGGTCAAATCATAATTCATAATTCATAATTCATCATTTTCTTTGTGTTGTGAGGCTAACGATAATAATCGTAAGAACCGATAGAGGCAGGGCGAAAACGATCGGGTCGATGGCGAACCAAGGGTAGACATCGATCAATACCTCTTTGCCAAACAGCCAGTTGCACAAGCCGATCGGTGCTGCTTCCGCCTTATGCAGGAAGACCATGCAGAAGATACTGGCAAACGCTCCGACACCTAAACTGGCTAAAGCCCCCTGGCGGGTAGCTTTTTTCCAATAGAGGGCCGAGAAGTAGGCCGGCAGGAAGGTAGCCGCGCAGACACCCATAAAGAGCGCTGTCCCACGGGCAATGATGTTTGCGCTAAGCACATAACAGATGATATAACTCAATAGGATGGCGAAAAGCACACCGGTACGTACGCCGATCGAGGAATTCTCCCCTTTGCGGCGTCCCAGTTTCGGGAATATATCGGCACCGAAAGCACCTCCCATCGTATGGAATTGCGCGCTCAGGGTCGACATACTTGCCGACAGGATGCAGAGCATAAAGACCGCTCCAAACCAGTCGGGCATGGCTCGGTCGATAAACAACGGGATGATCTTGTCCATATCGTTCACCATATCTGCCGCCACCTTGCCGTCGTGTTCCCAGAAATAAAGGTTGGAAAGAGGCCCGATATGATAGATAACACCTACGACGAAGAAGATAAACAGGCAGCCGATCATCACGCCGCGGTTCAATTGCTTGGTGCTTTCTACCGTCATAAAGCGAACCACCAATTGCGGCTGTGCCAGACATCCGATACCAACCCCCAGGATCAATGAGCTAACCAAGGTGTACCATTGCGGAGATCCCGCCATCGGCATGGCTGTCCATCCCTGATGTCCCAATGCTTTGAAGCGCTCCGGCACGTGAGGCGCCAGGGCGGTCAGTTCACGGTTGGCTTCGGTGAAGCCCATATCCAATGTCTGGTAGAACCAGAAGAGCATAAAGGCCATGCAGGAAAACATAATCAACGCCTGCATCGCATCGGTGTACATCACTCCCTTCAAACCGCCGGTAATCACATAAGCGGCTACAATCAGGGTAAATATAAGCAATGCTAGATCCAAGTCGATCTGGAAGATCTGTTCGATAAAGACAGCGCCCCCTTTCATTACCACGGCGGCATAGAGCGGCATACCGATAAAGATGATCGCCGCGATAAATACCTGTATGGTGCGCGACTTATAATGCAATCCCAATAACTGCGCGAAGGTACGGGCACCATGCTTCGCACCCAGCTTCCGGGTGCGGCGTCCGAAGAAGATGAAGGCGACAATCACCCCCATCAGCATGTTCAGCATACATAACCATTGTATACCCATCCCGAAGGTGGCCGAATAACCCCCGAACCCGACAATAGCGGAAGCGGAGATAAAGGTAGCCCCGTAGGACAAAGCCATAACGATCGGATTGGTTTTGCGGCCTCCCAATAGGAAATCGCTCGCGTCTTTGGTGCGTTTATACCCGATATAGCCAAACAAGGCGATCAGGAACATATAGATGATGACAATAATGCCTAATACTAAATTACTCATGCTTCCGGTTCTTCAGGGTTATCATTGTCATCACTCTCTTTATTCCAATGGGTTATTCCGAACCAAACGGAAAACACCACGCAACCGATCGCCATCAGGTAGGCGATCCAAATGCCCGGATCATTTATGCCAAACATATTTTACTTGTGTTAAAGGTTAATCAAATCGCTTTCACAGATATAACCGAGGTTCTGCCGACGGATCACTTCACGTGCCGTCTCCCGGTTGTTGGTGCGCAACACCAGTATCGCTTTCTCTTTCACTGAGAAGCTATACATATATTCGATGCTTAAGCCCGCCTGTGTGAAATGGCAAATCGTTTCGGCAAAGCTGCCCGCGTGTGAATCGGTCGCAATGGCCAATACATCTGTCAGGTTGGCCGATACATTGTTTTCTTTGAAGATCGTGTAGGCCTTTTGCGGATCACTCACGATCATACGCATGATGCCATACTCCGTTGTGTCGGCAATGGTGGAGGCAATAATACGGATATTGTCCTTACCCAACAGGGCAAGCGCCTCTGTTAGTTTCCCGTATTTGTTTTCTAAGAAGATGGAGATCTGATGGACTGTCATGTTAATTATGAATTATGAATTATGAATTATGAATTATAAATTATGCATTCCTGAGCTCTTTCTCATAATTCATAATTCATAATTGTTGTTTAGTTTAACTTACGCAAGTCTTTCACTCGTACCGCTTTGCCTTCCTGTACAGGGAGAGAGCCTTTGGCTACCAGCTTCAGACGTGGTGTGAGAAGTAGCTCGTCTTTCAATTGACGGGTGATCGTCTTGGTCAGACGTTGCAATACGCTATAATCATCGGTGAAGAGATCGCTCAGTTCTACTTCGATAAGCATCTCGTCACTGTTTTTGATTGTTTCCAGTGTGATCAGATAATTACCTCCTAACTCGGGGAATTGCATCAGGATCGTTTCGATCTGGATCGGGAAGAGGTTCACCCCTTTGAGAATGATCATATCATCGCTACGTCCTTTGAAGCGGGTGATGCGTTTGTGAGTACGTCCGCAGGCACAAGCGCCCGGGATCAGCGAGGTAAGGTCGCGCGTGCGATAGCGGATAAGCGGCATCGCCTCCCGGTTGATTGTTGTCAATACCAATTCGCCGGTTTCGCCTTCCGCAACGGGTTCCAAGGTCTCCGGATTTACCAGTTCCACAATCACGTAGTCTTCCCATATATGCAGACCTTTCTGCTCCTGACATTCAAAAGCAACGCCCGGCCCGTTCATTTCCGACATACCGAAGCAATTGTACGCCTTGACGCCCAATAACTGTTCGATGCGCAAGCGTTGTTCTTCCGAATGTGGTTCGGCTCCGATGCAGATCGTTTTCAGTTGGGTGTCACGTTTGGGATCGATCCCCTCTTCATACATGATCTCCGCCAGGCGCGAGGCATAGCTGGGGATAATATGCAGGCAGGTCGTTCCGAAATCTTTGATGAATTTTATCTGGCGTTTGGAGTTTCCGGCTGCCGCAGGAACGGTCAGCGCTCCCAGTTTCTCGGCGCCATACTGGAAGCCCAATCCTCCGGTAAACATACCGTAGCCCGAGGTGTTCTGAAACACATCCGTATCGCGCAAGCCTACCATATACATACAACGAGCCACCTGATTAGCCCATTCCTCCAGGTCTTTGGCGGAATGAAGCACCACGGTCGGGTTGCCGGTCGTTCCACTGGATGAATGCAGGCGGACGCATTCCTTCAGGGGAATAGCCGCCAAGCCAAAGGGGTAATTGTTGCGCAGATCGTCTTTGGTGGTGAAAGGTAGTTTCTTCAGGTCTTCCAATGACTGAATAGAATCGGGTGTTATCCCTTTCTCCGCAAACCGCTTTTTGTAGAAAGGAGAATTAGCTGCTTGGGCGATGGTCTTTTTCAAACGTTCCACTTGCAGCTTGTCCAGGCTATCGCGATCCATGGTCTCGATATCTTTTTGCCAGTAATTCATGCTATTTTTTGTTATCTTGTGAGCAAATCTTGAATTTCAGTTGCAAATGTATCGTTTATTTTGTTAATTTACTTCATTTTTGTTACTAAAAAGCGGTTGGTGGTTATAATTTGTAGATAGATGGGTACCTCTTAAATGACACCTGTCAGCGAGGCGACGATAAACATATAGATCATCATACCGATAATGTCATTCGTAATGGTGATAAACGGTCCGGTCGCTAAGGCGGGATCAATCTTCAATTTTTCGAGCGTCATAGGAACCAGCGTACCAAACAAACTGGCAAACATCACGACGGCAAAAAGGCTAAGCGATACGGAGGTCGTGATGACGCGGTCGCCCAGTGTGAAGAAGTTATAGATGAAAACCACCAGGCTGATAATGCTGGCGTTGATCAGTGAAACGACCGATTCCTTCAGTACCTGTGTCCAGATATTCTCCGGCCGGAGCGATTTGTTAGCAAGACCTTGCACCACGATAGCCGACGATTGTATACCGACATTCCCCCCCGTTCCCCCGATCAGCGGAATAAAGAGAGCTACCTTCGGATTCGAAGCGATGCTGTTTGTAAACCCGCCGAGGATAACCGAGTTGCCCAGTCCGCCAATCATACCGATCAGAAGCCAGGGAAGACGCGCAGCTGTTTGCTGGAATATATTATCGGAGGTCTCCACATCCTGCGAGATACCGGACGCCAACTGGTAGTCACGCTCGTGTTGTTCGCGTATCTCATCCATCACGTCGTCGATGGTGATGCGTCCAACCAGCCGCCCGATGCTATCAATAACCGGCAGAGCTACCAGGTCATACTTTTCAATAGCCTGCGCCACCTCTTCGATGCTGTCGTTATCGTGTACGGCAATCGGATCTTTTTTCATCACATGCTTGATCTTCGAAACCGAAGGGTTGGTGATCAGTCGCTGCAACGGAAGGACACCGCGAAGGCGCTCATCATCGTCGATCACATAGACATAATAGATCTCATCCATCTCTTCCGCTTGCAGGCGCATCTCTTCGATACATTTGGGCATGCTCCAGTTCTCGTTCACCACGATCATCTCCGTACCCATCAACCCCCCGGCAGTGTCTTCATCATACTTCAACAGATCGACAATATCACCTGCCTGCTCCACGTCTTCAATATGCGAGAGCACCTCTTCCTGTTTCTCTTCCGGCAGTTCGCGGATAAGATCTACGGCGTCGTCGGTCTCCAGGTTGTCCACAAACCGACGCGCGATCAGTTCGGGTGGCAGTTCGCGCAAAAGGCGATGACGGGCATCCTCGTCGAGCTCCATCAATACCTCGGCTGCCGTATCCTCTTCCATCAACGGATAGAGGTAAGCACCTTCCTGAAGATTCAATTCTTCATATATTTCGGCGATATCCGCAGGGTGCAATTCTTCCAGAATCGCTTTGATCTGCTTCTCGTCTTTATCGGCTATCAGCCGTTCAACGTTTTCGAGGAATTCTTTTGTTAGTTCAATCATCGCTTTACGTAAATTTAGAAGAGACAGCTATTGCTCATCGCGTGTGGTAGCAAGGTGTGCTGCCGCTATTTTTGTTAGTTCGATAAATTGTTCAAAGGATAGTTGCTCGGGGCGTTTGTCGAAAATAGGCAACGCGTAATCCGGACAATCTTTTCCCAACAGTGGTTTCATAGAGTTGCGAAGGGTTTTTCTTCGTTGATTGAAAGAGGTTTTCACCACTGTCTTAAAGAGTTTCTCGTCGCAACCCAGGCTGGTTCGTTCGTTGCGCGTCATACGAATGACGGCGCTTTTTACCTTTGGGGGTGGGTCGAACACCTGCTCGCTTACCGTAAATAGATATTCCACATCGTACCAGGCTTGTATCAGTACGCTCAGAATGCCATATGTTTTGCTTCCCGGGCCGGCGGCCAGCCGTTCGGCTACCTCCTTCTGGATCATACCCGAACAGCAGGGAATAATGTCTTTGTAATCGAGTACCTTAAAGAATATCTGGCTGGAGATGTTATAGGGGTAATTGCCAATCACGCAAAAAGGACGATCGAAAAGGCGGCTTAAATCCAATTGCAGGAAATCGTCTGCCAGAATCTTTCCTTCGAGTGCCGGGAAATGTTCCCGCAGGTAGTCGACCGATTCCCAGTCGAGCTCCACCACTGTCAGATCGTGTCCCTCTTCCAACAGGAATTGAGTGAGTACGCCCATGCCCGGTCCGATCTCCAAAACAGGCTGTTCTTTATAGTTCTCCAGTGTCTCTGCAATGCGACGGGCAATCTGCATATCTTTGAGAAAATGTTGTCCGAGTGACTTTTTGGGTTTGACCGTTCTCATTGCTCTTTTGGGAGTAAAATGTTTGTATTCAAATATAATGTTTATCTTTGCGGGCGTACAAAAGTACAACAAAATCTAATAACAACCTTGCTCGAATGAATTTAAAGAGTACATTGCGCACTTCACTAAAGATTGTTATACCCTTGGTATTTGGGGGCCTTTTGTTATGGTTGATTTACCGCAATATGGATATCAAAGCAATTTGGGAAGTGATACGCCGTGGTGTTCGTTATGAAGTGATCGCCTTTTCTCTTCTCTTTGGTTTGCTTGCCAATGTTTTTCGTGGTTTGCGCTGGAGTTTATTGATCGATTCCCTGAAGGCGCCTCATAGTAAGAAGCGTGCTGTCGTGGCTGTCTTGGGTACCTATGCTGTCAATCTTGTCTTGCCGCGTATGGGCGAGGTGTGGCGTTGTGGCGTGGTCACCAAATACGATAAGATCCCTTTTACGAAGCTGTTCGGAACCCTGTTGATCGACCGCATTAGTGATGTCGTGGTAGTAGGGCTGATTACGTTTATTCTTTTCTTTTCAAACCTGAGTTTCTTTACGAACTTCTCTGCACGCAATCCGGAACTACTCGATAGTTTCCATTCCATCTTTACCTCGCTCTGGGTATATGTTTGCCTGTTAATCGTGATTGCCGCCGTTTGGTTTGTGTTCAAATATATGAGCAATTTCTCGCTGGTACGCCGTGCGAAAGATATGCTGAAAAACGTATGGCAGGGCGTAAAGAGCATTTGGTTATTGGAGGATAAATCGAAATTTCTTGTGCAGACAGTGATTATCTGGGCCTGCTATTTCCTTTATTTCTATGTGACCTTCTATGCGTTTGACTTTACGCGCGACCTGGGATTCCACAAAGGATTGATTGCTTTTACGATGAGCAGCATTGCCGTGGCGATTCCTGTGCAGGGCGGAATCGGCCCCTGGCACTTTATGGTCATCTCCACCCTGGTATTGTTTAATGTAGCAGAGACCGATGCCGCTGCTTTTGCTGCGGTGGTGCATACGATCCAGACCGCCTGGACCGGCTTATGTGGCTTGGCAGCTATACTGTTTCTGCCTCTGATTAAGAATAATGATAAAACACAAGCGTAACAGAGTTTCTCTCTGTTCAATATAAACCATTAAAGAGAACTTTTATGTCAGCTGAAATCAAAAATCTATCCCCCGAACATGTATGGGGTTACTTCTATGACTTAACACAAATCCCTCGTCCGACAGGACAAATGGAGGCTGTAACCCGTTATGTTGTTGACTTCGGTAAGAGCCTTGGCTTGGAAACGCTGCAGGACGAAGTCGGTAATGTATTGATTCGTAAACCGGCCACTCCGGGTATGGAGGGGCGTAAAACCGTTATCTTGCAATCGCACTTAGACATGGTGCCTCAAAAAAACTCTTCGGTGGCACATGATTTCAGCAAAGATCCGATCGACGCCTATGTGGATGGCGATTGGGTAACCGCCCGCGATACAACGTTGGGTGCCGACAATGGCATCGGTGCCGCTTATGCGATGGCGGTACTCTCTGACAACTCGTTGACGCATGGTCCGGTAGAGGCTTTGTTTACCGTCGATGAAGAGGTAGGCATGGATGGCGCATTCGGATTGAAACCCGGATTCCTGAAGGGTGAAACGATGATCAACTGCGACTCGGAAAAAGAGGGCGAACTGTTTGTCGGATGTGCCGGTGGCGCCGACTTGAATATATCATTCCAATACAAAGACGATCCATATATCCCGGAAGGTGATGTCGCTGTGAAGCTGAGCCTGACCGGTTTGAAAGGCGGACACTCTGGCGTGGATATCCACCTGGGCAGAGCCAATGCCAATAAGCTGTTGTTCCGTTTTCTCAAAGAGGCGGTGATGGACTACGGTGTTCGTCTGGCTTCGGTCGATGGTGGTTCGCTGCGCAATGCGATCCCACGCGAGGCCTTTGCTATTGTGACCCTGCCTGAAGACGAGGCGGATGTGTTCTGGGAACTGGTTTCCGACTACCAGGATCTTTATCGTTCGGAATTTGCAGGCGTAGAAGACGGTGTTTCTTTTGCCGCTGAGAAGGTGGAATTGCCGACGACGCTTATCCCTGAAGAGATACAGGATGCGTTGATCAACGCGATTGTAGGATGCCGCAACGGCGTCTTGAGCATGTTGAGCGATTTCCCGGGAACGGTAGAATCCTCTTCCAACCTGGCCATCGTGAAGTCGTCCGAAGGTTTGATCGAAGTAAAAATATTGGTACGCAGCTCTTCCGAAACAAGAAAAGCCGCCGTATGCTCCAGCCTGGAGAGTGTCTTTGCCCTGGCAGGTGCCCGCGTAGAAGAGGGCGGTGCTTACAATGGCTGGCAACCCAACATCAATTCACCCATCCTGCAGGCCATGCAAGCGACCTACGAAGCGCTGTACGGTCGGAAACCTGCCGTGAAGGTGATGCACGCCGGCCTGGAATGTGGTATTATCCAGGGGGCTTATCCTACGATGGATATGGTGTCGATCGGTCCTGATCTGGAATTCCCGCATTCACCCGATGAACGTGTGAATATCCCGAGTGTAGCCAAAGTGTGGGATTTCCTCAAAGCTACGCTGGAAAGAGTCTGATCTCTTCGGGTATATACCCGCTACGGATGCGCCATTCCTGGGGATAGAGATTATTGGCCCGGTTGCCGATGTTCTTTACAAAACCCAACGGATGGCCTTTGTAGCTGATCAGGTGATAACCTTTCGCCGCCTCGGGTGGCAATACAAGTATTTCCTTTTTTAAATAAGCGATAGCCTCTTCCCAACTCACCTCCGTGATCGGGAAGAGGTTTTTGTTTTGTCTGACGCTTAGTGCCAGGGCATGCGCCGGAATAATATCTTTCCCTTTCACCTCTCCGAGGGTTATGCCGGCGGAGATCGTTCGTAGTTTGGACGTTAGTAATTGAATCTCTTCTTTATAAGCCGTCGGAACAGCCCGGATAATGTCTCCATTTATATGCAGTTCAAACGCTTCAATATCGTTTATCCATTCCCGCACCTGGGGAGGAATGGCTTGACGGGCATTGTTTTTCTCTCTTTTTTCTTTCCCTTTGGCCGGGCGACGGGCAGGAAGATCGCCTTCCGGCTTACGCATAACGGCCAGGAAGAATCCCTCTCCTTGGGTTTTGTGCGGCAGAAAACGGTAGACCGGATGGTCGTGGATCAAGGCACCTGTCACCTGCCACGCCTCAGGAATAGTAAGCGACAGACATTCGGCGCCCAGCTCTTCCGCAAAGAAATGGATATTCTCTTCGTTCTCTTCCGTGTTGTATGTGCAGGTGCTGTATATTAACAGTCCCCCCGGCTTCAACGCCTCCCATATATCTCCTACGATACGTCGTTGCCGGGCAGCGCAAAGGGCCACGTTTGCCACGCTCCATTCTGCTATGCTGGCCGGATCTTTGCGAAACATGCCTTCGCCCGAACAGGGCACATCGGCTACGATCACATCAAACAAGGCGCCCAACCGTGCAATCTCTTCGGGGTCGTTGTTGGTGACGATGGAGTTTGGATTCCCCCACTTGGCTATATTCTCCGCCAGGATATGGCTGCGACTACGGATCACCTCGTTGCTGACCAACAGGCTGTCTTCGGGTAGGACTGCTGCCAGGTGTGTCGATTTTCCGCCCGGCGCGGCACAAAGATCGAGGCAGCAGACCGGCCTGTCGACCCATTGGCGGATCGCCTGCTCCAGAAACATCGAAGAGGGCTCCTGCACATAGTAGGTCCCGGCATGAAACAAGGGATCAAAGGTGAACGAGAGCCGCTCAGGCAGGTAATACCCCGTTTCTGTCCAGGGAATCCGTTTCATATCAGGCATTTGAGCTTGTTTGTCCGGATTGATCCGGATACTGACAGGCGAGGCATCATTCAATGCCTCTTCAAAAGCCGGAAACTCATCCGACAACAGCTCTTTCATCCGTTTCACGAAATCGGCAGGGAGATCTATTTTTTCTTGCATGTGTACGCTTCTCTTAATTCTTAACTATATAAAACCAGTCCAGCCACCCCAGCCAATAGGATCATCAGGATCGGATGAATCTTTAATTTCCAGGTCATTCCAAAGGCGGCAGCGAAGATAATATAGCTCTTGTAGTCGATAAAGTTCTCGTGATTCATCAGCATCAGGGCGGCAGCCGCTATCAGGCCGACCGTAGCCGGGCGCAATCCGACAAAAGCCGCTTCCACATATTTGTTGTTCTTCACGCGCACAAAATAATAGGAGATCACCAATACGAGGATAAACGAAGGAAGGCATACGGCAAAGGTGGCCAATGCCGAGCCCAGCACGCTGACCGACATGGAATAACCCGCGTTATGGATCGCCGTATAACCGATATAGGTGGCGCTGTTGATGCCAATCGGGCCGGGTGTCATCTGGGAGATGGCGACAATATCGGTAAACTCCTGCAGACTGATCCAGCCATATTTATCGACCACCTCCGCCTGGATAAGCGAGAGCATCGCATAGCCCCCGCCAAAACCAAAGAGGCCGATCTTCAAATAGACATATAGGAGTTCCAACCAGATCATATCAATGTTTCTTTATTTTCTCCCCGATGAGGAAGGTATACCCCAGACCACCCAGTATGGCAGCCAAAACAATCCAGACAGGCGAGAAGCCTGCCAGCCAGATCAGTGACGCGGCAATCACCGGAATAAGCAATATCCACCCCTTCAATCCAAGCGTGCGAGCCGTGGTAATCACCGGCACGGCAATCAACGCCACCACCGCCGGACGTATGCCTTTAAACACTCGCTCGACGATCTCATTGTCGGCTACGCGTGTGAAGAAGAGCGCGATGAATAATATAATCAGGAAAGAGGGCAAAATGGTACCCAGGGCACAGACCATAGCGCCCGGCAACCGCCGTATCTTATACCCCACAAAGATGGATATATTGACAGCAAAAACGCCCGGGAGCGACTGGGCCACCGAGAAAAGATCGATAAACTCCTCCTGTGTGATCCACCCGCGGCGCACCACCTCACGCTCGATCAATGGAAGCATCGCGTAGCCTCCACCGATCGTAAACAGGCCAATTTTGGCGAAAGTAAGGAAGAGAGTGAACATCTTAATTATTAATTGTTAATGGTTAATGATTAATTATTTGTTTACGTTTTGGAACTGCTCAAAAGGAGGGGAGAGGAGCAGAAATAGATATTTGATCTTTCCCTTCGGCTAAGCGATTTCCACTTCGTTCCAATTCATAATTAATAATTAACAATTAATCATTGCCAAGCGTTTTTTGATACGCCCCTTCCTCATGAATAAGTCGGAGGGCAGCCTGGAGACTATCGTTTTCGTCGTTGATGATCTGGAAATATTCGTTCATCTCATACATATCGCGGGCAACCAAGGCTTTTAGCTGCAGGGTGATCAATTCCTTGGCCAGGTTGAATTGCTCCTCGTCGTACTCGATATCTGCTTCTGTGGCCAGCCGGATCAATTCGTCGATCATACGCTGCGGCACGACAAACTCCTTTTTGTACACACTGAAGTCTTTGTATTTACGCGTCATCTCCTTGCGGTTCTCATCCAGGTAGTTCATAGCCACCCGGTTGACGAGGCCGGCAGCCACCACCTTGCGGTGATAGAGTGATGACTTGGTCGTATCGACCGGCACGAAGATATCGGGCATAATGCCACCGCCGCCATACACCACGCGGTCGGTTACCAAGGTGGTAAACTTCATCGAGTCCGGGAAATGAATGCTGTCGGCACTCATCAGCTCGCCCCGGTTATAGCGGTCGATCAGGTCGTGGGCATAGTCTTCGCCCTTGCCATTCTCATAGGGTTTCTGAATCGAACGACCGGCCGGCGTGAAATAGCGGGATACGGTCAGGCGTATCATCGAACCATCGGGCAGCGGGATAGGTTTTTGCACCAATCCTTTGCCGAACGTACGACGCCCCACAATCACACCACGGTCCCAGTCCTGGATCGCACCGGCTACGATTTCGCTGGCAGATGCCGATCCCTCGTCGACCAGAACAACCAGTTTCCCTTGCTCAAAGTCGCCACGAGGGGTTGCTTTTCCCTCTTCACGGGGCTGTTGGTTGCCTTCGGTATAGACAATCAGTTTACCTTTATCCAGGTATTCATCAGCCAGGTCGATCGCCACATTCAGGTATCCCCCGCCATTGCCCTGCAAGTCCAGGATCAAATCCTTCATGCCTTTCTTCTGCAGTTTAGCGAAAGCCTCTTTGTATTCCTCCATCGATGAAAGAGCAAAGCGGTTCAACTTGATATACCCGGTGGTCTTATCGACCATATAGGCAGCATCCAGGCTGTACACCGGAATCTTATCGCGGATAATGCGGAACTTCAACAATTCACTATCACGTCCACGTTGTACGTCGACCGTCACCTCCGTGCCTTTCTTTCCCCGCAGGCGCTTCATGATATCGTTGGTTTTCATATTCACACCGGCCACCAAGGTGTCGTTAACCAGAATGATCCGGTCGCCCGCTATCAGCCCTACCTTCTCCGACGGTCCGCCGGGAATCACCTGTATCACATACAGCGTGTCGGTCAACATATTGAACTGAATGCCGATGCCATCGAAATTGCCCTGCAAAGGTTCCGTCATCTCTTTGGTCTCTTCCGGATCCATGTAGTTGGAATGGGGATCCAGTTTCTCCAGCATGCCCACGATGGCATCCTCTACCAATTTCTTCTCATCCGCCGGATCGACGTATAGATTGGAAATAGCGTAGAGGGCCAGTTGCAGCTTACGCGCATTCATATTATTCTGGTTCTGGGCCAAGGCCGAAAAAGCCATGGCGCCCAATAGGCACATACATACGATTCTCTTCATTTTTCTTATTCCTAAATGGTCAATAAAGTCCGGTCTCTTTCGGGACGAACATGGATATGTCTTTTCCGTAATGCAACAGTTCGCGCACGATACTCGAACTGATATGGGTATGTTCCGGTTCGGTGAAAAGCAGGAATGTTTCGATTCCGCTGAGTTTCCGGTTCACATCGGCTATACTTTCTTCGTATTCAAAATCGTTTACCGTCCGTATTCCGCGCAGGATAAAGCGGGCGCCCACCTGTTCGGCAAAGTCGACCGTCAGCGAATCATATGACATCACCCGGACACGCGGTTCCTCCCGGTATAAGTTTTCGATACCCTCCAACCGCTTTTCCAACGGAAAGTAGGTCTGCTTCTTCTCATTGATGCCAATGGCGATGATGATCTCATCCATCAGTTCCAGCCCCCGTCTCACCAGGGATTGATGTCCAACGGTGAACGGGTCGAATGTGCCGGGGAAAAGCGCGATACGTTTAATCATGCTATATCTTCTTCTACAACCAGGTTATCGATGATAAACACCTGGCGTTCCATGGTGTTTTTGCCCATATAGAACTCAAGCATATCTTTTACGGAGTCCTCTTTCTTCATGGTAACGGGGTCGAGGCGCATATCGGGTCCGATAAAGTTGCGGAACTCATCCGGTGATATCTCACCCAACCCTTTGAATCGGGTGATCTCCGGATTCTTGCCCGCTGCCTTGATCGCCGCCTGGCGTTCCTCTTCCGAATAGCAATACCAGGTCTTCTGGCGATTGCGCACGCGGAACAAAGGTGTTTGCAGGATATACACATGCCCCCCTTTGATCAGGTCGGGGAAGAATTGCAGGAAGAAGGTGATCAACAACAGGCGGATATGCATCCCATCCACGTCGGCATCCGTGGCAATGATCACCTTATTGTAGCGCAGCCCTTCCAGGCCCTCTTCGATATTGAGTGCTGCCTGAAGCAGGTTGAACTCTTCGTTTTCGTAGACGATCTTCTTGGTCAGTCCGAAGCTATTAAGCGGCTTCCCACGCAAGCTGAACACCGCCTGCAGGTTCGGATCACGGCTTTTGGTGATCGATCCGCTGGCCGAGTCACCCTCGGTGATAAAGATGCAGGTCTCCTCTTTCTTGTCGCCCTTCGCATCGTTCAGGTGCAAACGGCAATCGCGCAGCTTCCGGTTGTGCAGGCTTGCCTTCTTGGCTCGTTCACGCGCCAGTTTGGTGACACCCGCAATCGCTTTGCGCTCCTTCTCCGATTCCGTGATCTTCTTCAGCATCGCTTCCGAGGTATCCGGGTTTTTATGCAGGTAGTTGTCAAGCTCTTTCTTGATAAAGTCGCCGATAAACTTAGCCACCGTCGGCCCTTGCGGCCCCATATCTTTGGAACCCAATTTGGTTTTCGTCTGGCTCTCGAAGACCGGTTCTTCCACTTTCACGCTGATAGCCGCCACGATACCCGCGCGGATATCCGAATATTCAAAGTTTTTTGTGTAATACTCCTTGATAACGCGTCCCAACGACTCGCGGAAGGCCGAAAGGTGTGTCCCGCCCTGCGTGGTATGTTGCCCGTTGACAAACGAATAATACTCCTCTCCGTACTGGTTGCTATGCGTGATCACCACCTCGATGTCTTCCCCCTTCAGGTGAATAATCGGATAGAGGGCATCGGTGGTCATATTCTCGTTCAACAGATCCACCAACCCATTGCGCGAATAAAACTTCTTCCCATTGAAGAGGATTGTCAAGCCGGAATTGAGGAATACATAGTTTTTCAATAGATTCTCAATGAATTCCTCTTTGTATTGGTAGTCGCGGAAGATCTCTTTGTCGGGCACGAAGTAGGTCATCGTGCCATTACTCTCTTCGGTATGCTTAATATCTTTTTCTTCGGTCAGGATCGCCCGGCTAAACTCCGCCTGCTTCCCTTCGCCATCGCGGTAGCTGGTGATCTGGAAATAGCTGCTCAACGCGTTGACCGCCTTGATACCCACCCCGTTCAGACCGACCGATTTCTTGAATGCTTTGCTATCGTATTTGGCGCCTGTATTCATTTTGCTGGATACGTCGATCACCTTGCCCAAGGGCACACCGCGCCCATAGTCGCGCACGGCAACGGTGCCCTCTTCTATGGTCACCTCGATCGTCTTCCCGTAGCCCATCATGTATTCGTCGATGGAGTTATCGAGCACCTCTTTCAATAAGACATAGATGCCATCGTCCGCATAACTGCCATCGCCCAGTTTACCGATATACATACCGGGGCGCCGGCGGATATGCTCCATCCAGTCTAAGGTTTTTATATCTTCATCATTGTACGCAGTTTCGTTCTGCAACATGTCATTCAATTCATTCATAAAAAATATTCACTCTTAATTGCTTTTACGCCTTCGGTTAAGCGATCTTTGATTCTTCATTCTTTATTCTTCATTCTCTTTATATATGCCCGCCGCGTCTTATGGTGTTCTTTGCGGAAATAGTCCCATTGTGCCTGTACGGCGCTATTGGTCTCCAGTTCCGGATTGCTTTCGGCATAGGGCACGCCTAAGCGTTTATAAATCGGGATCAGGTCATTAAACAACAAGGCATTCACCCCTTTGTTCTGGTATTCGGGCAACACACCGGCCAGGTAGAGGTCGACCAGTTTAGGCTTCGACATCAATGCTCTCAACAGATAAAACCAGCCAAACGGCAGCATACGCCCATTCGCTTTTTGCAAGGCCTTCGACATATTGGGCAGCGAAATACCGAACCCGACCACCTCATCATCCTCTTCACGGAGAATAACCGTGACCAACTCGAAGCGAAGCAGGGGGATATATTTAGCGACATAATAATCGATCTGCTTCTGGGTCAGCGGTGCAAACCCGTAGAGCGGTGCAAAGGCAGCATTCAATGCCTTGAATATCTTTTGCGCATAAGGCATCACCTCTTTGGCATTCTTGAATTTCTTTACCTGGAGCCCATATTTCTTTTTCACCAGCTCCCCAATGCGCAGATGCTTTTCGGGTACCTCCTCCGGGATATAGATCTTGAACTCATGCCAGTCCTGGTCTTTCACAAAGCCCAGGCGCTCGATGTGCTCGGGATAATAGGGATAGTTGTAGATCGTAGCCATGGTGCTCAACTGGTCGAAACCCTCCACCAACATGCCTTCGTTGTCCATATCGGTGAAGCCCAACGGGCCATGCAACGCCTCCATGCCTTTCGATAGCGCCCACTTCTCAACGGCAGCAAACAATGCGGCTGATACTTCCGGGTCATCGATAAAATCAACAAAGCCAAAACGCGCGTTTTTCTCTTTCCACACCTCATTGCTGGGATGGTTGATGATGCCCGCGATTCGCCCAACGATTTTGCCCTCTTTATAGGCCAGAAAACAAATAGCATCACACACTTCGAATGCCGGATTTTTCTTCCTGTCCAGAATTTCCATTTCATCCGATATCAACTCAGGCACCGCATAGGCGTTGTCTTTATACAAATCGATATTAAATTTCACAAAGTCTTTTAGTTCCTTCCGTGTAGTGACTTCTTTAACCTCTATACTCATTGACTTTTATTTTACGGCAAATTTATATAAATTATTCGGTTATCTCATCCTTTTTGCCGACAAGATGGCGAGCAGCTTTTGGCGGAAGATTTACGAGGGAACGAGGAGAAAGGAACGAGGAGAAAGGAAAAAGGAGAAGGGAGAAGGGGGCGTCTTCAGATTTTGTAAGATGGGAAGATTTTCCAAAGCGAGCGCAGCGAGTGGCCATAGGCCTCTCTTTTGCCGTTCGATTTATCGAACGGTTTTAAGATGTAGGCAAAGCCTTTACCTCTGTGGGTTTCAACCCCTGCCATACTGCTTTTAAGCAGGTTAAAACCCAGAGCGGTATCCGGACAGGTCGGAATTTCATCAACCGGCAGTTGAAACTGCCGGCAAAAGAGAGGCCTGCGGCCGCTCACTGCGCTCGCTTTTGAAATCAAATTTTGGAAGATAGGGAGGTTTCTTAGTGATAAAATAGTATCAAAATTTCTCCTCCTTAGCAAAGGAGGAGTACCCGAACGCAGAGAGGGGGAGGTGGTTTGGCGTAACTTTTTGTGTATGGTATGTTGTTGGCAAATAGACATATATACATAAGATCAAACCACCTCCCGGCTCGTACCTCGCCGTACTCCTCCTTTGCTAAGGAGGAGAAATTTTGTCACTACTTTTATATTCTTTATGGTTGTAAAATCTTCAATTTTCCTCCAATTTGAATATAACCCCAGCGCCACCTGTGCCAACCCTTTCTCCCTTTCTTCCTTTCTCCCTTCTCCCTTCTCCTTTCCCCCAAAAACACCCAAATACAAAATGTAAGCAAAACCGCCCTTTTGCCTTACAATATGATACGTTAAAAAGTGTTACTCGCGGGACTAATTTTAAATACCCCTACGTTTTTGGAAAAATACTCCCGCGTTTTTGACAATTTGTCAAATCACATTTACCTTTGCCCAATAATAAATTATTTCATAAAATTCAAAACAGCTTCTTAATCACCCTATGAAACAACCCATTTTATTCCTGCTATTTTTGGCCTTTTTGGGCAGTTGCGCCTCCGGAGGAGGTCGCCATTCCGGGGAAGAGATCATTTTCCCCGAAGAGATCCACCTACAGGCGGAGGTGATTACGTTGGATACGGCTCTTTTTCGTTATCCCTACCGCATCTCCATTGTCGATGACATCG
>NZ_JARXWF010000017.1 GCF_029892605.1 Parabacteroides sp. PM6-13 | reverse complement strand
CGCGTTGATTTGAAGTGGTGTTTATTTCAACGCAATATATGAAATAACAAACGATCCCGCTTCGGCGGGATTTAGTACAACCCCGTGCAAGCCGCCAGGCGCAGCTCGGGGGACGAGAGTAGAATAAAAACGAGCTCCGTAGGGGCTCAATAGTTGACCTCCTACGGAGCTCATTATATAGGTATTACTTCAACCCCGAGCTGCACCTACGGTTTGCACGGGGTTATCCAAGTTGAAGCCCTTTCGGGCTTTCTAAAATCTTCACATCTTCTCCGATTTGAAGAAAAAGCCCGATAGCATCTGTGCCAACCTTTCCTATTTGCTCTGCGCCTTCGGCTAAGCGATCTTCGATTCCTATTTCCTTTCTTCTTTCTCCTTTCTCCTTCCACTTTTCTCCAATTCGAAGACCCGCCCACCTTCTCAATCTGTTTCGATTTGATTCTATTGTAAAAATATGCATAACCGGATGAACCCTCTTTTGCGTCTTTCATATCGTTAAACACCATTTTGACAAAATGTAAGCAAAAAGGCTATTTTGTTTCGCAATATGATACGTTAAAAAGTGTTACTCGCGGGACTAATTTTAAATACCCCTACGTTTTCGGAAAATTTCTCGGTCGTTTTTGACAAATTGTCAAATTGGGTTCCCTTGATTTTTGATGTTTTTTGAGTGAATGATACCGTTTCGGTAGGGGTGCCCTATAGGGGCGCTCTCATAGGCTGTTTGGAGTATGATGAATTATTTTGCAGAAAAATTTATAATATAGTTAGGTTTATAACATAAACAAATTTATATTTGCATCATCAAATCGATTTGAAACAATAAAAGAGTGTATCATCTTAAAAGAATTAAACAAATGAAAAATCTGATAATCAAAGGAATCTCTATGGTGTGTGTCCTGTTGGTAGGCCTTGCAGCCCAGGCACAGAACGCGGAAGAGACAACCACCCTGACGGTGGAAGTGAAAGGAATAAAAGAGGCAAAAGGGCAGGTGTTGATCGCTATCAAGAGCTCGGAAGATCCTCAAAAGAGCACGTATGAGATGGTGGCGGTTAGCGACAAAGAAGCGGTAACCTGCGTCTTGAAAAATGTGCCTGTAGGCAAAGTCGACATTTCCGCTTTCCAGGATTTGAATGGGAATTTTCAATTAGAAATGGACGAGGAACACAAAGTGCCTGTCGAACCATGCTACTCCAAAGAGAAACACCTGATTCGGGAAGGCGAAAACAAACTGACGATCAAGCTTATCAACGTCAAAGAAATGATGGGGCTCTAACCCGATACGACGATGAGACCTACTTATTTATATATAGGTATATTGTCTTGCTTCGCGCTGTTTGCCTCCGCGCAAGAGCGTTCGGGGGTGATCGTAAACGGAAATGGCGAACCAGTCGATTACGCGACAGTCGTATTCCTTCAGGATGGCTACCAGAAAGCAGCCACGATCACAGACACCCTGGGACGCTTCACCCTGACGGTCGAAGAGGGATTGTACATGATGAAGGTGCAAAACATCGCCTACCAGCCGCTTGAACGAGAGATCAAGCTGGCGTCAGGCGATGCAGACCTGGGCTCTTTCCGCATGGAAGAGGCGCATTTCAACCTGAATGCCGTTGTGGTGACCGCTTCGCCCATCACCCGCGAAGCCGACCGGTTTGTGATGCTGGTGGGCGACCACGTTCCCTCATTTATGAATAAAGATGCTGCCGAAGTGTTGCAACAGGCGCCCGGCGTATGGGTGGACGACAAAGGCATCTCCATCAACGGATCGGCGGGCACCAAGGTGTTTATCAACGAACGGGAACTAAAACTGACCTCCGCCGAACTGGCCGACTACCTGCGCAACTACCGCTCGTCGGATATCGCTCGTGTCGAGGTGATTCCCCAAGCGGGGGCGGAATACAGCGCCGATTCTAAAGGCGGCGTGATCCGGATTATCCTGCGCCGCCAGTTGGAGAATGGGGTAACCGGTAATGCGATGATGCAAACAACCCAGGGGAAATACTACGGGAATTATCGCCCTTCGGCCACCGTGAATGCGTTGGTAGGGAAATGGACACTCCACGCTTCGGCCACAGGGCTTATCACCTCCAAAAACAAAGGAGAGATGATCGATGAGCGTTTCACTCCGGAAAGCGAAGCCCCCTTCTTCCGATCCGAATCTCATATGGATGGGAAACCCTCCCGGGTGATGGGGCGCCTGGGCAGTATCTATGAGATAGGCCACCGCAACAGCCTCGGAGCAGAAGTGGAATATGGATCGGGCCGGGAGAAGACACCCTCTTATTCCGAAACGACAGGCCGGATAGAAGGGATTCCCATTCATAGCACCAGCCAGAATCGACAAGAGGACAAGAACCGAAATCTCTCGGCGACGTTCAATTATATCCATAAGATCGACACGATTGGCTCAGTCTTGAAATTCATAGCCGACTACACAAACCGGAAAGTCACTGGGGAGAATCATTTCCATTCCGTGTATGACACCCCTTACGGAACGCTCGATTCACTCTACCGCAACCAGTCATCCTCCGACTACCGCATATTCACCACCGATCTCCTGTTCCAGAAAGAATTGCGAAAGGGGATGCGGTTCACCACAGGTGCCAGGTACACCCGCAACCGGATCACCAACCGGGCGTTCTACGAAGGGCAGTACAACGGGCAGTGGCGACCACTCGACAACTATAACTACGCCCTGGATTATGTGGAAAACATAGGGGCGGTTTATGGTACATTCGCCTTCAAGATCGGGCGTCTGAGTGCCTTGGCCGGATTGCGTGGCGAGTACACGCATACGACAGGCAAGGGAACATTCGACAAGACCTATATCGATATTTTCCCGAACCTGAACCTGACCTACGCCTTCAATGCCATGCAGGCATTCCTCCTGGTCGGGCAATATGCACGCAATATAGAACGCCCTAATTTCTGGCACCTGAACTCCAACCGGATCCAGTATTCCGATTATTCCTATATCATCGGTAATCCATTATTGCGTCCCACCTATATCAACCGCTTCAGCCTGACAGCGGTCTATCAGTATCGCTACACGTTGACCGTCGGAGGCAATATGCACCGCGGCCTGATCCGCGAGGTGACGAAGAGCGACCCGGTTGATCCGAAAGTGAAATATGTGATCCCGGAGAATCATTATATGGAGAATCACTACTTTGTGGCGGTGAGTTGTCCGTTTCGTTTCACCGATTGGTTGTCGGTAAATGCGAACCTGGTCGGCGTAAAGCAGGATATACGAGGTGTAAAAACAGATAAGACCATGAGCCACTACCTCTATTTCATCAACGCGACGAGTACACTCACCCTGCCGGCCGCCTTCTATCTGGAACTGATCTATAGCGGCACCAGCCGTTTGTATTCGGCCAATTCCGGCATTGAACCGCGGCATCTGGTGCACGCGCAGGTAAAAAAGAAATTGTTCGGCAACCGGTTGAATGTCTCACTGGGCGTACAGAACCTGTTCGACACCCGCGGCGCCTATTTCGCGCGTATGGAGAATTATTCTTCGGAAAGCAGGGTGTTGGATGCTTATAATGCCCGGGCGGTGAAACTATCCCTGCAATACAATTTTCAATCGGGGAAAACATTCCGGAAACGGACAGTAGAAGGAGCCTCAGACACCGAGAAAAGCCGCATGGAGAAGGCTTCGGAAATGAAATAAGAGATAATAATAAGACAAATCAATAATAAACCAGTATTTTTATACACAAATTCAGCACATTATGGAAGAGATGCAAGACAGACAGTTAAACGAGAAAGAGAGCTTAGAGTTGATATCCCGCATGATCCGCAACACGCAGGAGCGGATGGAAGAGGGGAGTGGCACCATGTTTCTGATATGGGGATACACGACCGTGATTGTGACGATGTTGGTACGGGAAATGTTGATGAGAACGGGGAGTTATCAATGGCAATGGCTTTGGTTTCTGTTGCCCGTTTGCGGAAGTATCATGACAATGATTCACCTCAAAAAAAGAAGTAAAAAGCCACGGGTCATTACCTATGTCGATAAGGTGATCAATTATATCTGGACTGTATTAGGCATCACCGGTTTTTTATTGTCGGTTATTTCGATTGTATACCGGTTGCCGATCCTCTTTTTCATTGTGTTGATTATGGGAATCGGAACGACACTGACCGGGCTGGTGATCAATTTCCGTCCGTTGGTGATTGCCGGTGTGTTGGGCATGCTGCTTTCTTCCATTCTGGTGGTACGGATGCCCTATACGCTGCAGATGCTTATTTTCTCCCTTATCTTTCTGGTTATGATGATTATTCCCGGGCATTATCTAAACTATAAATCCCGCAAAAGAAATGTTTAAAGAATTAGATCCCTTATTGCTTTCGGAGCTCCGACTGGCGGTTATGTCTATTCTGATCTCTGCGGAAGAGGCCGACTTTGTCTACTTGAAAGAGAAGACAAACGCGACGGCCGGGAACCTGAGCGTGCAGATCGATAAATTGCAACAGGCGGGATATATCGATGTCCGGAAAACTTTCAAAGGGAAACGACCGCAGACCATCTGCAAAGTAACGTTCAAAGGCATACATGCTTTCGAGAAATACATCGAAGCATTGAAGAGTTATATCGACATACAAAATCACTAGATGTAGTGATTGCCCGTTCGGCTCTTTTTCCTTTCCTTTGCAGGCGAAAAATAAATACTGCAATGAGAAAGAGAAAAGCTGGCATGCTCCTATGCCTGGCCTTACTGGCCACCCCGTTTTTGCGTGCGGAGAAAGAGATTCCTCACGAGAATGACACCATCAAGACATACAACCTGGATGCCATCGTAGTTACCTCGTCGACCAAAGAGACGAATAACCTACGCAAACTGCCCGGTTCGGTTTCTATTCTTTCTCCGCAACTGATCAACGGACGACAGATCGACGCCTTGAAAGATATCAGCGCGTTCGTACCCAATCTATATATTCCCGACTATGGTTCCAAAATGACCTCTGCTATCTACATCCGAGGCATCGGTGCGCGCAGCAGTGGACAGTCGGTTGGATTGTATGTCGATAATATTCCTTACCTGGACAAGAGCACGTTTGACTTTGAATTTGCCGATATCCAACGTATCGAAGTAATGCGCGGTCCACAGGGTACGCTCTACGGAAGAAACGCGATGGGGGGGATTGTCAATATCTACACCCTATCGCCTTTCGATTTCCAGGGCACGAAGTTGTCGGTTTCTGCCGGCAACTATGGTCAACTGAAGGTAAAAGCATCGCATTACAACAAACTAAGCGAAACAACCGGCCTCTCGGTCAGCGCTTACTACGACCGCAACGATGGATTCTTCACCAATGAATACACCGGCAAGAAGGCCGATGGAGAAGAATCGGCAGGTGGCCGACTAAAATTTGACTGGCGCATCACGCCCCGTCTGACCGCTGCCTATACCTTTTCCTACGACTATGCCGATCAGGGCGCCTTCCCGTATGGAAAATACAACAAAGAAACCGGGAAGACTGCCCCCGTTATGTTGAATGATCCAAGCTCATACAAGCGCAATACATTGGCTAACCACCTGCAACTGGAATACAAAACCGACCGGATATTACTGACAAGCACCACCGGATTCCAATGGATGAAAGATGATATGCGCATGGATCAGGACTACGACACCACCTCTGTATTTACCCTCAACCAACGACAACTGCAACGTGCCTGGAGCGAAGAGATCGCGATTAAGAGCAATCATACCGGCAATTGGCAATGGTCATTCGGACTGTATGGCTTCTATAACCAATTGAATACCGAAGGGCCTGTCACCTTTAAGAAGGATGGTATGCAAATGTTTCAGAGCATATTTGATGAAATCAAAGCGCCCATCGCGTTAAACGTGACCGGCGATGAATTATATATCCCCGGAAGCTTTGAGACACCCTCTTACGGAACCGCTTTGTTCCACCAATCTACGATCAATAACCTGTTTACGCCCGGCCTTTCATTGACTGCCGGTCTGCGTCTCGATTATGAAAAGCAGGAAATGACCTACCGTAGCAACGGTAAGATGATGCTGTCGGGAAAGATGCCCGGTCCCAGTCCGGCAATCGATCTCAGCAGTTGGTACGACGAGACGGTGATCGACGAGCAGGTATCGCAGGATTTCTGGCAGGTATTGCCCAAGGTATCGCTGAAATACGAATGCACCCCCTCTACCTTTACCTACCTCTCTGTGGCCAAAGGATATAAAACCGGAGGCTATAATGTGCAGATGTCAGCCGATATCATGAAGGATCACATGAAGTATGATATGATGAATGCCTTCAATCAGAAGTTTCAAGAGATGCACATGAATATTACCTTGCCGGTGGAAACGCCTGCTCCGTTGGAAGAGGTGATGTCTTATAAGCCGGAGAAGAGTTGGAACTATGAATTAGGTATTCGCAGCGAACTGATAGAAAACCGCCTTCATGCCGAAGCTACCCTTTTCTATATGGATATCAAGGATCTTCAACTGACCAAATTCGTTGAAAGTGGTAGCGGCCGTGTCCTGACCAACGCCGGAAAGGCGGAAAGCTATGGGGTGGAATTGTCGCTTCGCGCCCAGCTCTTTGAAGATCTCTCTGCTGATGTCAACTATGGATACACCCACGCGACCTTCAAAGACTACAACGACGGCATAAATGACTACGCTGGCAAGTTTATTCCCTATACGCCGCGTCATACCCTCAGCCTTGGCCTGCAGTACAACAAGTTGCTTCGCAATAGCTGGATCGATCAGTTGACCGCATCGGCTCAATACAATGGCGCGGGAAAAATTTTCTGGACTGAGCAGAACGATGTGACACAGACATTCTATGGCTTGTTGAATGCCAAGGTGGGCGTGCGCAAAGGCATTGTCAATCTCAGCCTCTGGGGACGCAACCTGTTGGATACCGACTACGCCACCTTCTATGTGGAATCGAAAAGCACCAACAACCAAAACAGCGCTTTTATGCAATTGGGCAAACCCCTGCAGGTAGGTGCGGAAATATCGATTGCCTTCTAAGCCCCTAAGTCTATTGCGATAAATGAATCGCTTGATGCTCTTGGCTCTTTTGTGTTTATCATTATCTTTCCATAAGATAGGATGCGTCTCAGCAAAGCTCAAACAAGTTTGGCTCTGCTTTCAACTTTCACTATCTTTGCCCTATAGAATATACAAATATGAAAGATCTTGATAATTTGGCATATATTGCCCAGGCGGAGAGTGATTCACTATTTTTAATCCCTAAAATGGCTAATCGCCATGGGTTAATCGCGGGAGCTACCGGAACAGGGAAAACCGTTTCTCTCCAGGTGTTATCCGAGACATTCAGCCAATTGGGCATACCGGTCTTTATTACCGACATCAAAGGGGATGTTTCAGGCATCTCCAAGGCGGGCACACCAGACAATAAACATGTATCCAAGCGGGTCGAAGAGTTCTCGCTTGGCGAGAAAGGTTTCCAGTACCAGGGATTCCCAGTTTGTTTTTGGGACCTTTACGGTGAAAGCGGCCATCCATTCCGCACGACTATCTCCGAAATGGGGCCGGTCTTATTATCCCGCCTGTTGGGGCTGAACGATATTCAGACTGGTGTACTGTCGATCGTTTTTAAGATTGCGGATACCAACGGGCTTTTGTTAGTCGATTTGAAAGACCTCAAGGAGATGATAAAGTTCGTAGGTGAGAACAGGGCCACCTTTACGCCGGATTACGGAAACATCTCTACCGCTTCCATCGGAGCGATACAACGCGCGCTCTTACAGCTCGAAGACGAAGGTGCGGACAAACTATTCGGGGAACCCGCTTTTGATATCAATAACCTCTTTCAGCGAGATTTCTCAGGGAAAGGCGTGTTGAATATCCTCACGGCTGATCGCCTGATCAACTCGCCTAAGATCTACTCTTCTCTTTTACTTTGGTTGCTTTCCGAATTATATGAATCGCTCCCGGAAGTGGGCGATCTCGACCGACCTAAGCTCGTCCTCTTTTTCGATGAGGCGCATCTCTTATTCACAGACACGCCTAAGGTGGTGGTTGAAAAGATAACGCAGATAGCCCGACTGATCCGATCGAAAGGGGTGGGGCTCTATTTTGTTACGCAGAGTCCGAGTGATATACCGGATACGATTCTTGGTCAATTAGGAAACAGGGTGCAGCATGCGCTGAGGGCCTTTACTCCGGCAGATCAAAAGGCTGTTAAGGTAGCTGCACAGACCTTCCGTATCAATCCTGCTCTAAATACCGAAAAGGTGATTACCGAATTGGCGGTAGGCGAAGCCTTGGTCTCTTTCTTAGATCCTAAAGGGAGTCCTATGCCTGTTGAAAGGGCTTTTGTCTTACCTCCGCAAAGCCAGATCGGTCCGTTAACTGCTCAGGAGCGGACGTCGATGATTCAGAGTTCTATCTTCTATGGGAAGTATGAAAATCTGATCGACCGCGAATCGGCCTACGAAGTGCTCCGGCAGCAAGCCTCTCAACGAATGGCAGAGCAACAACAAGAAGAAGAGGTGAAGATGGCTCAGAAAGCCTCAAAGAGCAAAAAGGCACAGCCGGCAGAAACCAGCATTTTCGGAGAGATCTTTGGCAACATAGCCAAACAGACCCAGCGAAGTGTGACCCGCAATATAGGCAACCAGCTCGGACGCGAAATCGTGCGTGGGGTATTGGGAGGCATCTTTGGCGGTAAGAAGTAATCAGGCATTATGAATATCCGTTATTTCTATTTGTTGTTGTTTCTGTTGTTGCCGGGAACTTTCGCAAGCGTATATGCACAGAATAAGGCTGAGGCAGCGGCTACCAAGCAATTGCTCGCTGCCTTGAAGAGTCCGGATCGCACGCAGCGTGCGACCGCATTCGAAGCGGCATCGCCTTATGCGGACACACCGATGTATATCGATGTCTATAAAGCCATGATAAAAGCCAAACCGGAGGTGAAAACGGATATTCTACAATGGATAACCCAAGAAGCCGCCGATCTGGAGAAAAAAGAGAAACTGCAGCGCCTGGAGATCAAGTTCGACCTACCGGGCACGCAGGTCTTGGCCAATCAGTTGAAAACACCCGATAACCACGTGAAAGAGGCTGCTGCCCAAGCGATGACTGCGATCGGCCATCCCGATTTCATAGGTGTGTTGAGTGGTATGCTCAGTAGTCCCGACAATGAAGAGGTAACCATTGCACAAAAGGCACTATCTACCTTTCCGGGAGATATCGACCGGGCAGTAGCGCGTGCGATCCCACAAGCAGCTGACGCCGGGAAGATAGCCGGCCTGGAGCTCCTGGCTGAGCGCAGGGCAAATGCCAATGTGCATACGGTGTTCGATCAGCTTAAGTCTGCCTCCCCGGCCGTGCGGAAGGCGGCTCTCGTCGCTTTGAAAGATGTTGTTTCAGCAAAAGACTTCACCCTGCTTGCTGGCATGCTGGAATCAGCCGAAGAGGATGCTATTCCCTATTTGCAGCAGGCGGTTATGGCCTCATTGGATGTACAGGATCCTGCCACCCGCTTTGACGCAGTAACTCGGCGCATGATCCTGGCCGGAGAAAATAAAAAACACCTCTACTACACTGCCTTGGCAACCACCGGAGCGCCCGACGCCCTCCCTTTACTCACCACCGCCTACCAAAACGGACAACCCCTTGCCCGTGAAGCCGCCCGTGAAGCCCTACAAATCGTCCTGGAAAAAGCCACCACCGACGATGAACGGGCTGCCATTCGGCAGCTGTTGGAAGAATAATAGAAATATAAAAAGGCCATCCCCAACAAGCGGGAATGGCCTTTTACAAACGTGATTTTAGAGTTACTTATTTCTCCGCTGCCTGGTCGGCTGTTGTCGGCCAGTAGGGGTTTTGGTACAATGGTGACAATTCGATTGTTTCATGATCCGAAGAGGTCAACAGGAACTGTCTGATTGGCATCGGTTCCAGGTAATGCGCCATCGACCAGGTATACCCGTCTTTGTATAAATTACCCGAGGTCATATTCTTTTCATACGGACGTAGGTATTCGCTCAGTTCCGGGCTGGATACTTTAGCTGATGAACTACCATTGTAATCTGTCGCCGTGAATTTATACCAATCCTGCATAGGGGTATTCCACAGGTGGAATCCTTCAATATGATAACGCACGGTAGTCATCTGATCCAAGGAACGCCAGCGAATCAAATCCATCCAGCGCAGTCCTTCTGCCATCAGTTCCGAGCGGCGCTCGCGACGAATATTATACAATACCGGGTCGGTCAATAAACGTCCGGCGGTGTAGGCACCCCAGTCCAGCTTCTCTTTTTCTATTTCCGTCGCGGCGATGGTCACGTTCGGATCCAGGGCTGTTCCGCTAAATCCGGCGCATGCGCGAATGATCTTCCAATATTCCAGGATTTTTCCGGCGCCTATGTTTCCGGAGAGCATATACTGTGCCTCCATATAGTTCAATAAGGCCTCTGTCGCCCGGAAGGTAATGGAAGCGGTATATCCTTTATGATTTCCGGCCAAGGCTTTGTCGAATGTACCTCCTTTGCGCAGGGTATATCCGGTGGTGTAGACACGGTCGCTTGCTCCGTTGGTAATATCCGGTGTCGGTTCGATCTCCACGAACATATCCCCAATGCGGTCGTCCATGTTCTTGTAAACATTCACCTGTCCGGGTTCTTTCAGGAAGATCGTCAAGCGCGGATCCCGGTTGGTGCGAACAGTGGTCAATGTTTCGTCGTTGTAGCTAAAGCCATCGTGCGCTGCATAAACCGGTTTGCCGTCGGCCATCAGGAATCCTTCCACCAAGCTACGCGTCACCCCGATACCCATATTACCCCGGTTGACCGAAGTCTCCACATGGTTCTGAATACCCAGTCCACGGTCATATTCTCTCCACAGAAGCACCTCTTTGAAGCCCGACATGTCGATGTTACCGAACAGTTTGAAATAAGGGTTCTCCGGATCGGAAGCCGATTGAGGAATCGTACCGGTATTTTTCACCAGGTCGCCTTTGTATTTTTCCGCTACCTTCTCAGCTGCTTCTACAGCCACGGTGAAGAAGTATTTCGCTTCATTGTCGATATCGCCCGATGGGTATTGATAATTGGCATTATACTCTTTTGCTTTTCCCGGCCATCCTTCGCCATTCGGTACAAAAGGAGTGCCTTTGAAATTGGTCAGCCAGGATCCTTCGAACAAAGCCACGCGCGACTTCACCAACTGAGCAGCATCCGGAGATATCCGGGTACGGCGTGCGTCGAAGTTATCACTCATATAGCTGATCGCCGTATCGAGATCCTCCAGGATAAAGCGGGCCACTTCGTTGCGGGGCATACGCTTATTGGCAGCAATCAATATCTCTTCATTATCGGGATACGCCTCTTTCACAATCGGCAGGTCGCCCCATTGTTGCAACAATGTGAAGTAACGATAGGCGCGTAGGAAATACAATTCACCGATATAATGGCGGATGTTCTTATCCGACCCTGTGATCTCTTTGTTTTCGTAACGCCCCAGAATCGTATTCAACTGATAATTAATATTGCGGATAGTTCCCCAAGACCAGTTACCATTGTCGATACCTACCTTCCATTGTCCGGAAGCGTAGCGGGTGCTGGCTCCTGTGAAAGCCTGGTTATCGGTATGTCCATCCGTTTGGAACGTGCCATAGCTTCCTCCGTGGGATGGCAACACATCGGTATAAAGAGCATTCACACAGGCTTGCACCTGGTCTTCCGAACGGTAATAGTCTTCCGGTACGATATAGGAAGGGGGTTCTTTGTCCAAAAAGTCATCGCAGGAAATGAATGTGCCACTCATTATCATGACAGCCAATGCCGTCTTAATTATATTCATATTCAATTTCATCGTTTCGTCGTATTAAAAGGTTATACTTAAACCACCGGATAAAGTCATCGATAAGGGGTATCCGTTCCCGTTACGGGTTCCGATTGTTTCCGGGTCGAACTGTTTCACAAGTTTTGTGCCTGTCCAGAGGTTTTCTCCCGACACGAAGAGGCGCACCTTCTGCATGGCAAACTTGGTGGTAAGAGAGGAGGGTAGGGTGTAACCGATCTGCAGATTCTTCAGACGGATATAGGAGGCATCCTGCAGATAGCGCGACTGCGCCTGTGTGTTCTTGTTCGCCTCCATCGGACGGGGCAGGTAAGCATCGAGGTTAGCCTGGCGATAGCCCTCCTGAACCGACCAGGTGTCTTCGTTACGGAAGTAATCGTCGACTCCGGTAATACCGGCGGCGCTCCATAATCCACTGTCGGTAAAACCAAACATATAGACACTACCCTGCCAGAAGTCGCGTTTCATCACACCCTGGAAGAAGATACGCATATCAAATCCTTTCCACGAGGCATTCAGGTCGATACCAAAGCGGTAACGCGGTGTGCTGTTCCCGATAACGGTGCGGTCGCCTGGGTCGTTCAATGTTTCACTCCCTTTTGAAATCTTTCCATCTCCGTTCAGGTCTTTATACATGATGTCACCAGCCTTCCAGTCCGAGCCGTAGGCATCCTGTCCGCCATTCGGCAAGGTGGCTAAATGAGCCTGCATCTCTTCGTCGGTTCTTGCCAGACCTAATGTTTCAAAACCCCAGATCTCGTTCATCGGACGTCCTTCGAGATAGGTCCAGATATAGTTGGTCGGGTTGTTCGGATAGCGCACAATCTTAGATTGAGAGTCGGAAAGCAATAACTTAGCTGAGTAAGAAAGTCCGTTTTTCAAAGCATCTTTCCACTGAAGCGTTAACTCCCAACCTTTCGTTTGCAAGTCGGTATTGTTGGTTTTAGGCACATCTGTTCCCAATAGAGCGGGTAGTGCAGGAGCCGCTCCCACCATATTGTTCGTATTACGTACATAGTAATCGAAAGAACCGGAGAGGCGATTACGGAACAAACCCCAATCGAGCCCGATATTATAACTTTCGATGGTCTCCCAGGTGAGCGATTCGGAAACGAGTCCCGGTGCATAGGCCGTGTTGGTCTTCTGTCCTCCTTGCAACCAGGAACCATTAGCCGAAGTGGCTGTCAGTGTCTGGAATGTTTGATACCAGTTGGTGGTATTCTGGTTGCCTAACGTACCGTAAGAGGCACGAAGTTTCAACTGGTCAACCGTTCCTTGCAGCGATTCAAAGAAGCTTTCGCGGGCGATGTTCCAACCGATAGAGGCCGAAGGGAATGTTTTCCATTGGTTCCCTTTGCGGAAACGGGACGAACCGTCCGCGCGCACATTTACTTCCAACAGATACTTACCCATGTAATCGTAGTTGAGTCGTCCGAAGAATCCGGCGGTAGCCCATTCGTTGCGTGCGCCATTTACAGACGGAGTGATCGGGTTGCCGTTAATATCCAATCCGTTTGTTAAGTCCACCTCCGGTTTGGATGTGATCATAATGCCATTGCGTTGCAAGCCGAACGCTGTCTGTTTCAGGTTTTCTGCCTGAAAACCTCCCAAGGCGTGCAGGTTATGGTTGTCTGCCAATGTCAAGGAGTATTCGGTACGTACATTGAAATTGTAATAGTTTTCTCTCAGGAAGTCCTCATGCACGTTTGAGCTGGTCTTACGGATATAAGGACTCTCGTTGATATCGTGGTTCATAAGCATATGACTATCCCAGTGGCGGTTTGCCGATTTGATGCGGTAGTTGAAGTCAACATGGGTCAGCCAGTTCTTCACCGGTTCGATCACAAAGCCTGTCTGAAAATAAATATGGTCGGTCTGTTTTTTGTCGGAACCACCTTCGGCAAGGGCTGCTACCTGCGTATCATCACTATAATAATAATGTCCGTTACGGTCGTATAGAGGCAGGATCGGCCAGGCTTTCGAAGCCAGGACGTTATATAAATTATCGGTCAGGGCAGAGGGACGAACATAGTCTTCGCGTGTAAAACGTACGTTCATATTCATGCGCAACCAGTTGGTTAATTCGGAGCTGATCTTGGTCGTGGCGGTAAAGCGCTGCAATGACTCTTCACCCAAACGGATAAGTCCGTCCTGACCAAAGAAGCTACCTGAGGCATAGTAGTTGAATTTCTTGTTTCCTCCGCTGGCGCTTACATTATGTTCCTGTGAGAAGGTCCAGTCTTTGTAGACTTCATCATAATAGTCCACATCGTCCGCACCGGTCGAGAATCCGCCGAGCCACTGTCCGCTGGGTTGTGCTTCCAGTGAATAGACGATGGTTCCGTCGGAGGTGATACGTTGTCCCGGTGCGTAAGGTGTTGCGTTTTGCCAGGTGATCAACCGATCCATATAGCTTTCGTTGAAACGCACTGCTTTCCCACGATTAGTTAGGGCATCATTGATCCAAGTGGCAAACTGTACGGAATTCATCATGTGTTTCTTGTTGATCGGATTTCCTGTGCGGAAGCTGTTGTTGTAGTTGATGGTTGTTTTTCCATCCGTACCCCCGCTTTTGGTGGTAATTAAGATCACCCCGAATGGAGCGCGTGATCCGTAAATAGAGGAGGCAGCAGCATCTTTCAGGATAGAGATATTGGCAATGTCCTGCGGATTGATGCTATGCAGCTCACCTTCCATGCCGTCGATCAGGATCAGTGGGTCGCCACTGGTGCCTTCTCCGATGGTGGTTGTTCCACGTACATTGATGCTTGGGCGGCTCTCTAAGCTACCGTTGGTTACGTCGATGTTAAGACCCGGCACCAATCCCTGCAAAGCCTGTGTCGCATTCGATACGGGACGTTCCATAATCTCTTCGCCGGTCAATACGCCAACGGCTCCTGTCAGGTTTACCTTCTTCTGCGTACCAAACCCTACGATCACTACCTCGTCGAGCATTTGGTTGTCTTCTTCCAATACGATCTTCATCGGAGCATTCGGGTTGGCTTTGATTTCCAGGTTCTTAAAACCAATATAGGAGATAAGCAGGGTCGTCTCATCGGGAACCAGGATAGAGAAATTCCCATCTATGTCGGTCACTACACCGTTTGAAGTGCCTTTCTCTACGACATTGGCTCCGATAACAGGTTCGCCCATTCTGTCGACAATGACGCCGGTAACTCTTGTCTGCCCCTGTTGTGGGAATGAAAGATCGGGAGCGAACGCCCCTTTCTTATTCAATACAATATGCCGGTCGCTGACTGTGTAGGAGATATCGGCCTGTTCGACGAGGTTGTCGAGAATAGCCGAGATGGTTTCGCCTTCCGCGGCGATGGAGACTTTACGCTCCACGTCGACCATCCGTTTGTTGTAGAGAAAACGAAAATCGCTTTGTTCTTCAATGTTGTTGATCACTTCTTCGATGGATACATTTTCCAAGCGAAGATTTAGCGTTGTTGTTTGGGAATACATATTCGATCCCGTAGCTATGGTGATTCCCAGTATTAGAAAAAGAATGGATAAGCGCATAATATGAAACACTTTTGTGACAAAATAATGTCGTTGTATTTTTTTATACTTATGAAAATTCATACATTTGTTTGTTTAGTAAGACAATAAGGTTTACTGAAAACTTTTTACCGCTAAACATTAAAAAGGGAAGGTCTCGCACACCTTTCCTTTTTCGTTATATGGAGATTGGCGGTAAACGGGTACTGATAGTAGTGATACGAACCGGTTTACTTCATAGGCATCATGATTTAAAGTTTATACATGTATTAGAATCTCGTTACTATATAAATGACGTTTCGGCAAAAAAAAACCACATCGAAAATGTGATTTTTTTTCTTTTATTAGATGAAAACAGGTTATATAGCCGACTATTTCCCTGCTTTTTTGGCCTCTTTTCTTCCTACTTCAATTTGTTGTTTTCCAAACAAGCCATCATCGTTCTTCTCCCTCTCCAGGTAGAAAAAGCGGATTGGAGCCGACAGTTCCAACAAACGCAGGATCTCATTGAGTGATTCCTCTTCAAACGTGGCGCGATAGGGTGCCTCCTCAATTCCCGATTCCTTGACAACGATCTCTACGTTGAAGGTTTGCTCAAGCCGTTTGAATACATACCCTAACGGATCATCGCGGAAGATCATCAATCCGTCTTTCCAGGCATACCATTTATAGGGATCGGTTTGCGTAACGGTGTATTGGTTGTTTTCTTTGTTGAGGCTGAATTGATCGCCCGGCTTCATTGCAATCGCTGGTTTGCCTTCCAGCCATACATCGACCTTCCCATTTGCCAGAGTAATCGACGTAAACTGATCGCTTTCATAGGCGTTGACATTGAATGCTGTTCCGGTGGCAACCACTTTATTATAGGGCGTCTCTACCGTAAAAGGTTTATTCCTGTCGGCTTCTACTTCAAAATAGCCCTCTCCCGTGAGCGATACATTTCTCTTGCCTGCCCGGAAACGAAGCGGATATTTCAGTGTACTCCCTCCGTTGAGCCACACCTTTGAATCGTCCGGCAGATTCACCTGCGAAATCATGCCGTAAGGAGCGGTTACCTCCTGGAAAGATTCATACAGCGGATCATTCCATTTGTCATAAAACAGATAGGCCGACAAGAATAATAAAGGAATAAACAATATGGCGGCTATGCGCTGCCAGTAGAACCATATATTTTTAGAGGAGCCTGTTTTATGGATTTGCCGGATTACTTTTGCTTCCGCTCGGGCAGGGTCGATCAGATCCGGATCCAATGCCGGATTATAGGCATGCCATAGATTACTGGTTTGTTGAAAATAACGACGGTTGTCCGCATTTTCTTCAATCCAGCTTTCCAGTATGCCACACTCTTCCGGGGTTGCTTTCTTTTCCAGAAACCTCAGAATAAGTATATCTATTTGATCTTTTTCCATCCTGCCTGTTTTCATCTATATACATGACGTTTTCCGGGTGGTTTACCACATCCGGAATAACATATTTTAATCAATTCCCAATAATAACAATAGAAACAAAAAGTCTTTCAATTCGCCTTTCAGGAACTGAATAGCTTTGCTTATACGTACTTCGACCGTTCGTTCCGAGACCTGAAGACGTCCTGCAATCTCTTTGTATTTTAACGATTCAAAACGATGCATCTCGAATGCTTCCCGGTATTCTTTAGGCATTTTCTCCAGGGCCTCCGCCAGGTGCTGCTGCAGGTCGGAATACAATATATAATGTTCCGTATCCATTTCGAAGAGCGCATGGTGGTTGAGCACATAATCCGCATGCTCATATTTTACCTGCCCATGACGTATCTCATCGATGCAGGCGTTGCGGACGGATCGCAATAAAAAAGCTTTCAGGGAAGTTTCTATGGAAAGGTTTTCTCTTTCGTTCCATAGTTTTAAGAAGATGGATTGAACAATATCTTCACAAGCAACCCGGTCATGCAGGATTTCTCCTCCAAACAGTACCAGGTCTTTGTAGTAGCGTTGAAATAGGTCGGTAAACGCTTGCTTATCACCTCGTTTTAATTGTTCAAGTAAGTACACCTCTCGCACAGGGTTGAATCTTTGTTGAAAAACAAATATAAGGCTAACAGATAACACCGCCAAAAAAATGGTTAATTAAGATATCATAAGGAGAAATAATGTACTTTTGTTGCGAAGACCAGAGATAACTAATTTTATACAGTCTATAAAAACAATTAGGTATGGCAAATAAGGTAAGAATTGATTATCTGCTGTTGGATATTCGTGAATTAGAAAAAAAAGTAGCAGGGATGCGTGAAGCGGAGGTCTATCCTGTCTCTTTTTTCAGCCAGTCTTTCGAAATAGCTCATAAGATACTAAACGACTTGCATAATCTGGAGGCGGAACAGCTCGAAATGCTTAGCCACCAGATGGAGGTGCATCGTTCGCGTATGCAATCTATCCTTACGCCAACCGCGCAGCCCGAAGAGGAAGCTCCGGTCGTAGAAGAAGCAGCGGAAGAGCTACATGAGCCGGAGGCGGTGGCAGAACCCTATGTTTTCCCTTCTGATGAGGAAGTGATGCATGATGAGGAAGTCACGCCGGTGGACAAACATGAAGAGGCGGAAAAAGAGCGTGCGGCTGTTTCGCTAAACGATTTATTGGGGAAAAAGAATCTGGCAGACCTGAAGAAGGCATTCAGTTTGAATGATCATTTTCGTTTTCGTCGTGAGCTTTTTGGTAGTGACGAGTTGAAAATGAACCAGGCTATTGCTGATCTAAACAATCTACAGACTTATGAGGATTCTGTCGTTTATCTGCAGGAACAGCTCATGTGGGATGTAGACGCTCCGGTGGTAGCAGAGTTTCTTTCTTTTATTGAGAAGCGGTTTTTATAACCCGACGATGAACCAGATATATTAATAAGCACAACAACAAAGGTGTCTAAACTAATTATTGTACCTACCCCGATCGGGAACCTGGAAGATATGACATTCCGGGCTATCCGGGTGCTTCGTGAGGCGGATCTTATCCTGGCGGAAGATACGCGCACGACGGCTTTTCTCCTGAAGCATTATGAGATTGAGAACAAAATGATGTCTCACCATAAATTCAACGAACATAAAACGGTAGAGATGATCGCTGAGCGCATCCGGGGAGGAGAGATGGTCGCGCTTGTGTCGGATGCCGGTACACCGGCTATTTCTGATCCGGGCTTTCTGTTGGTGCGCGCCTGTGTGCAACAGGGGGTCGACGTGGAATGTTTGCCTGGCCCTACGGCTTTTGTGCCGGCGCTGGTGAATAGCGGACTACCGTGCGACGCTTTCACATTCATTGGCTTCCTGCCGGTTAAGAAGGGACGCCAGACCCTGTTGAAGTCGCTGGCAACCGAGCCGCGTACGTTGGTGTTCTACGAATCGCCTTACCGCATTGTGAAAACCCTGACCCAGCTGGCGGAAGTGATGGGCGAGGAGCGAAGAGCCTCTGTCTCTCGGGAGCTGACCAAAAAGTTTGAAGAAACAGTTCGGGGAAGCCTGCAAGAGCTGATTGCTCACTTTTCTGTGAACGAACCAAGGGGAGAATTTGTTCTTATAGTGAGCGGACACGATCCGAAGAAAGAAAAACAAGATGAATAATTAATCAAAACGCCTGTTACAAGGCGCAAACTAAATTGTAATCATATGAAAAAAGTTTTTGTAATTTGTTTCAGTACACTGATCTTTATGGCTTCATGTGTTCAAAACTCTAAGGAGTACAAACAAATGAAAGCAGAGAACGATTCGTTGAAGATCGAAAGCACGCGTAATGCGACAGAATTGAATGAAATGCTGGCCATCCTTAACGACGTGGAAGAGGATATTCTATCTATTCGTGAAGCCGAAAACTACCTGACGGTGCAAAGCCAATCGGATACGGAAATGACTCAAAGCAAACGGGAGCAGATAAAGCAAAATATGCAGATGATCACTGAAACGCTGAAGAAAAACAAACAGCAGATCAGTGAACTGGAGGCAAAGCTGAAGAACAGCAACGTGAACTCAGCCTCATTGCGTCGTTCGATCGAACGCCTGAATGCCGAAATGGATCAGAAAACAATCATGATCACCTCATTGCAGGAAGACCTGGCGAAAAAGAATGTGCGCATCCAGGAACTGGATGAGATGGTTGCCGCGTTGAATGAAGACGTGGAGGTGTTGGCCACTACGACCGCTTTGCAGACAGAAGCCTTGAATCAGCAGGATCGTGAGCTCCATACGGCTTATTATTGCTTCGGAACATCCAAAGAACTGAAAGATCAGAACATCCTGACCGGTGGTGGACTCTTCTCCAAATCGAAAGCGCTGGAAGAAGATTTCAACCGCGATTATTTTATCTCCATTGATATCCGTGAGGTGAAACAGATTCCGCTGTTTGCCGGAAAAGCCAAATTGCGCTCCAATCATCCGGATGGAACATGGGAATTACAGAAAGACGAAGAGGGTAACCTGACATTTGTTATTACGAATGAAGAATTGTTCTGGAGTCTGGGCAAGTATTTGGTGATTCAGGTGAGTTGATGAGATACAAAAGCCTATTCATTGATCTGGACGATACCCTTTGGGATACGTACCATAACAATAAAGAGTGCCTCGAAGAGCTATATGTCGATTACCATTGGGATCGGCATTATGCCTCCTTCGAGGCTTTCTATGCCTCCTATATGCCCAATAATGAAAACCTCTGGGCGCTTTACCGGGAACATAAGATCGATCGCCAAACCCTTATTTACGAACGCTTTCATTATGTGCTTCAGCCGATGGGCATTGACGACCGGGAACAAGTGTTGACCATTAACCGGGATTTTCTGGAGCGAACCACCACCCGTACACGGCTTATTCCGGGATCGATAGAACTCCTGGAGTATCTCCGCCCGGCTTATCGCCTGTTTATCCTGTCGAATGGATTCCGGGAGGTGCAATTCAAGAAGTTGGAAAATTCCGGTCTGGCTCCCTATATCGAGCGGATGATCCTGTCTGAAGACGCGGGGATACAAAAACCTCATAAAGAAATATTCGATTTTGCTTTGCGTAATACCAATTCGCGTCGACAGGAGAGTCTGATGATCGGCGACAGCTGGGAGGCGGATATCGTAGGCGCGCATAATGCCCGGATCGATCAGCTTTGGCTGAATCCTGGGGGACTTTCACCTCATGGCTTTCAACCCACCTTTACTGTCTCTTCCCTGAAAGAGGTAGAAAATATCCTGTGAGCTATAAATAAAGAACCCTTGATGTTTCGAGGGGTGAAACACCAAGGGGTTTTGCGTTTAAAGCTTAAAGATTTTAGTGTGTGTATTATATAGAGGGGTAGTGTCTACATAATCGCCTAAAACATGTACAAATCTAATCGGTTCTGCAAGAAAGTCTGTCCGTTTTGTTTAATTTGTGTCTGTTTCATTTAAAAACTGTTTAATAACATATCCGTTTCATTTATTCCCACTATTTTTGTGTACCCTCAAAATAAGCTGATATGGAAAACTCTACATTATTCAATGACTACTACCACGATCTTGGTATCTATCTTTATTTAATCCCTATCATAAGTGCCTTTTGGGCGGGCTTTGCCTTATTGGCAAACAAACAACATTCGCATTCACAAAAATACTTGGCGGCCTACCTGATTGCATTAGGGTTTGGTATGATTTTTAGTTTCTATTACGACCGATATACGGCGGAGTATAAAACAGAGATCCTGCGGGTACTGAATCCGTTGGTCAGTATCTTTTGTTCCATGTTTGTATTGTTTTACATGACCTCGTTGATGCAACCCAAAATATTGACACGCAAATATATATGGATGTTTTTGTCGGGTGGCGCCTTGTTCTCTGCTGTTTTTGTTCTATTGGAGGTTTTTTATGGCGATACCACGCACACGGTTAGTTGGCAAATGATTGTCGAGCAGACCACCCACCCGGCTGTTATTGTCCGTTTATTGGCTTTGGCGGGTTTGGTTTTCTTTGAATGTTATATTGCGCTCCGTTCGCTTTCTATGTATTTCCGGCATAAGAAATTTATCCGTGAAACCTATTCTTATGAGGAAGATATCAATCTGAACTGGATCGGTTGGAGCCTTGCGCTGTTCGCGGTCTTTGCCTTTAGTGATCTGCTTTGGATGAGTCAATCCTCCGTTGTTGCCAAAGTGATGTTTGGCGTGCTTTGTACCATTTCCATCGTGGCAATTTTCTGGTTGGGATTTCGCCAGGAAGAGGTGCCTACGGAGGAGTCTCTGCCGGAGACCAAGGAGGCGCAAACGGAAGAGGCTGCCAAGGAGGCTTCCCCGGAATCGCCGGAGGAGTTAGCGGTGCGCTATCCGATGGAGCGGATGAAACATGCTTTGACAGAGTATTTTGAGAAAGAGAAACCCTATCTGGATCCGGAATTGAGCTTAGGGGATGTAGCGCAGGCTTTGCAAACCAATAAGACCTACCTGTCTCAGTTGATCAATGGTGAGTTTGAGATTAATTTTTATACGTTCGTAAACCAATACCGCATGCAATACGCGATCGACCTGATCAAAAAACAGCCGAAGAAACCGGAAACGACTCAGTTGATTGCTGACTCAGGCTTCAAATCGCGTAGCGTCTTCTATAAGCAGTTTCGTGAAACCACAGGCTGCTCACCCTCGGACTATATCAAACAGGTCAGAGGCGAATTGTAGTCACAATCTATTTCTGGGGAATGCCTATTTACGAATATCTTCGAGGAAGGTGTCCATCATTTGTTTGGCAGCGATAAACGAACTGATTTCATTGTGCAATACCTGTTGTTCGGTGGAAGAGAGGATTTTCTCTACCGCCGGATTGTGGTAGAATGTCTGCCGCAATGTTTCGTTGATGCTTTCATACATCCAGTACTTAGCCTGTTCGTTACGTTTGTGTTCAAAGAAACCATTCTCTTTGGTGAACACGATATAGGCATCGATCATCTCCCATATCTCTTTGATGCCGAGGTTGTAATAGCCTGAATAGGTAAGCACCTGCGGGTTCCATCCCGATTCGGATGGCGGAAACAGGTGGAGTGCGTTGCGGAACTGGGACGCCGCCAACTTGGCTTTGTCGATATTGTCACCATCGGCTTTGTTGATCACTATGCCATCGGCCATTTCCATAATACCACGTTTGATACCCTGTAATTCATCTCCCGTACCTGCCAGCTGAATCAACAGGAAGAAGTCGACCATCGAATGGACTGCCGTTTCGCTTTGTCCGACTCCGACCGTCTCAACGAAAATACTATCGAAGCCGGCTGCTTCGCAGAGAATGATGGTTTCCCTTGTCTTCCGGGCAACACCACCTAAGGAACCGGCTGATGGGGAGGGGCGGATGAAAGCGTTTTTCTGACGCGACAGATCTTCCATGCGGGTTTTGTCGCCCAGGATACTCCCTTTGGTGCGTTCGCTGCTTGGGTCGATAGCCAAGACAGCCAATTTACGTCCCTTTTCCAATAGATGCATACCGAACACATCGATCGAGGTGCTCTTGCCGGCTCCCGGAACGCCGGTAATGCCTACGCGTACCGACTGACCCGAATGGGGGAGGCACTTCTCTATAATCTCCTGAGCCACCTGCTGATGTTCATGCAAGGAACTCTCTACAAGCGTCACTGCCTGGCTGAGAATACTGATGTCTCCTTTGAGGATGCCTTCTACAAATTCGCTGGGTGTGAAGCGGCGACGCTGAACGCGTTGCTTTAGGTAAGGGTTGATGGTAGGAACATCTGATATGCCCTTATTGACCTTCAACCCCTTATATTGATCGTCATTTTCAGGGTGATTCATGAATCTTGTCTATTTATAGGCCGTTACCTTTATCAGTCTGACCGGACCATTCGGATCATTGCATACCACATTGATCAGCGATTCCAGTTTTGTCTTGACCTCTTTCGGACGGACAGATACTTTGAAGGTCGCCGTAGCGCCCGGCTTCAGTTCCCGTCGTCCGCCTGAGATGTCCAGACGTTCATCGTCACTTGTAACACTATAAATCTGTAACGGCGTTTTTCCTGTGTTTGTTATGTCAAAAGAGATGGTCGCGCGTCCGCCAATAAGCGGGATAATGCTGCCTTTTGTCGGCAACTGACCGAATTCCAAAAGCGTACCGGAAAGATGTGCCACAGGGGCTTGTGCCTTTTCCGCCGCTGTCAGTTTGTTGAAGTTGTCGATGATATTTGCCGCGATCTGAATAGAACCCACCGTCTCTTTCTGGTCGATGCTGACAACGGCTACGGGCAACTCGGCTGTAATGCGTCCCATGCGTTTCACCGCCTTCGCGTCCAATTGCACGGTGATCTCCCCAGTTTCTCCCGGTTTCAATACTTCCGGACTGACCGAAGTGGCAAAGCAATTGGCTACTTTTCCCAGTACAACCGTTAGAGGCTGTTGCGTGTCATTCAACAGATTGATGCGTTCAACGATTGTCTCTTCCGGACGAATCGTGCTATATAAAATCGTTTTGGTGTGAAGTTTAAGCTCTCCGATCGAATAGGGATAGGTGAATACCGGTTGAAATGACTTCGGTTTCACATTCCCTTTGATCGTCAAGATATAACTTCCTTTGTTCCCATTACTGTAGATCGAAATGGTTTTCAGAAACGGTCCCGGTCGTCCTTTCGGATCAAAGGTGATTTTCAGTTCACCGGTTTTGCCCGCGGCAATCGGTTCTTTCGACCATTCCGGTCGGGTGCATCCACAAGAGGCGGTCACGCGTGTAATCACCAAAGGCTTCTTTCCGGTATTACGAATCGTAAAAACATGATTCACCGGGCCGTCGACCTCATTGATGTTACCAAAGTTAAAGGTGGTCTCCTCTACTTTTAATTGCGCATTGCTTTGAGCGCCGGCTATCGTGAAACACACGATCCCAAGCACGATCAACATAATACGTTTTAAGTGACACGTCATATCTTGTGGTTTATCATCTTAATCGGGGGATTATTTCACATCCCCCCGGATGGTCAATATAAAACTACCCGTTTTTCCGTTGCTGTAAACAGAAATCGTTTTGGCGAAAGGGCCGGGACGGTTTGCCGGGTCGAATGTTATCTTGATTGTTCCTGTTTTGCCTGCTGCGATCGGTTCTTTTGTCCAATCGGGTGTTGTACATCCGCAAGAGGGGATGACACGGGTGATCACCAGCGGTTGGTCACCGGTGTTTTTGATAACAAATGCATGTTCCACTTTTCCATCTGCTTCTTTGACTTCTCCGAAGTCGAAATTAGCACTTTCCGTAGAGATGACAGCCTGTGCATTCGCAGCACCAGTTGCCAAAAGAAGGGCCATAAAAATAAAAATAATCTGTTTCATTTCTTTTTTTATTTAATATGCGACAAATATATAAATTATTACGGAGAAAATCTGCTCTTTGAAGCATATTGTCATTTATGTTGTTTTTTTCGATTTTCTTGTGTAAGTTTGTCGTTCGCTATACGGTTTGCGTGGAGAAAAGACGGGGTTGAACTGACATTTTGATACTTATAACAGGTGTAGCAACGAAAAGAACCATAAAAAACTGAGAAATGAAAGCGCCAAGTATCAATGTGGGAATACTCACCGGAAAAGAGATCTCCTTTTCTTTCCATTCTTCTTATATCAATACGGTGACGGGTGAGTTCCTAACCGGAGAGCAACGGGTGTTGTTTATCGACAACCGCATCTTTTATCAGGGCAAAAAGCATACAGATATTTACTTTGAACCGGCTTCGTCGGATGCCTATTTTGAACTGAACGATGTGGTTATCGGCAAAGACTTCCATTGGGAACGCAGTGAAAACCAGCGCTTCCGTGGTGGGTTGGATTTGGTTGCCACGGATGAGGGGATCGTAGTGATCAACGAGATCAATGTCGAAGAATACCTTGTCAGCGTGATCTCTTCGGAGATGAGTGCGACCAGCTCCAAAGAATTATTGAAGGCGCATGCCGTTATCTCGCGCAGCTGGCTGTTGGCGCAACTGCAAAAGAATGCCTCTTTGCAGGAAACCGAAGCTCTTTATCAAAGCACTCATCAGGATCAGGATCGTCTTATCCGTTGGTATGACCGGGAGGATCATCTCCTGTTCGACGTTTGTGCCGACGATCATTGCCAGCGCTATCAGGGGATTACCCGCGCATCGACTCCTTTGGTCGAAGCCGCCGTACGGGAGACTCGTGGTGAGGTGCTTTCCTGCCAGGGTGAAATCTGCGATGCCCGCTTCTCCAAGTGTTGCGGTGGGGTGACTGAAGTGTTTGAAACCTGTTGGGAGCCGACCTCTTATCCCTATCTGGCGGCTGTGCGCGACACCATGCCGGAAGGAGAACTACCCGATCTTCGCTCCGAAGAGACGGCTCGCCGGTGGATCGAAAGCAGTCCGGAGGCGTTCTGCCATACGACGGACAAACAGATCCTGCAAGAGGTGCTCAACCATTACGATCAGGAAACCTCCGACTTTTACCGTTGGGAGGTGACCTATACGCAAGCAGAAATAAGCCGATTATTGGCTGACAATTATAAAGAGTTTCAATTAGGCGCCATACTCGATCTGGTTCCGCTGAAGCGAGGACCGTCGGGACGGATAGAGGAACTGCAAATCGTTGGCAGCGACCGAAGTGTTGTGATCGGAAAAGAATTGGAGATCCGCCGTGTATTGTCCGCAAGCCATTTGTATAGCTCCGCCTTTGTGGTCGACCGCCTGGAGGTGACCGATGGCGTTCCCGGACGATTCCGTCTGAAAGGAGCCGGTTGGGGGCATGGCGTGGGGCTTTGTCAGATCGGGGCAGCGATGATGAGCACGCAGGGATTTACGTATGACAAGATCTTAAAACATTATTATAAAGGAATAAAACTCACCAAACGTTATTAAACAAATGAACAAAACTGTAAGAAATGCCGGGATGCTTTTCCTGGCTTTAACAATGGGGGCAACCGCTTCTGCCCAGAACACCAAAGGAGCGATCACACCGGATATGCTGAAAGAGATTCAGCAGTCGTATGTGGAGACACCTTCCGACAAAGCGATTCGCAATGCGATCAGCAATAACGACATCAACCGGCTGGCTATCAACAACGACAGTAAAAATAATTTCGACACCTATTTCTCGCATCGCGTGAACAGCAAAGGCATCACGAACCAGAAATCATCCGGACGCTGCTGGCTGTTTACCGGATTGAATGTGTTTCGTGCCGAGATGATCGCTAAGTACAATATGGGTGCTTTCACCTTCTCAACGAACTACTCTTTCTTCTGGGATCAGTTGGAGAAATCGAACCTCTTCCTGCAAGGCGTGATCGATACGCGTACGCTTCCGATGGACGACCGCAAGGTGGAGTGGTTGTTTAAAAACGTGCTCAGCGACGGCGGGCAATTCACCGGCGTATTCGATATCCTGACCAAATATGGCGCGGTGCCCCAGGAGGTGATGGTTGAGACCAACAGCAGCGAAAGCACCAGCCGCATGTCGAACCTGATTGGTTTGAAACTGAAAGAGTTCGGGCTGCAACTGCGCGACCAGTCTGCCAAAGGAGCCAAAGAGGCTGCCCTGGAAAAAGAGAAAACCGGGATGTTGAAGACGATCTACCGTATGCTTGCTCTGAACCTGGGTGAACCACCAACGGAATTCACCTGGACACGCCGCAATGCGAAAGGGGAACCGGTGGAGACGAAGAAGTACACACCGCTCTCTTTCTTTCAGGAATACATTGGCAATGATATCGCCGATAAATATGTGATGCTGATGAACGATCCGACGCGGGAGTTCTACAAGCTGTATGAAATAGATTACGACCGTCACCGCTACGATGGCAAGAACTGGACCTATGTGAACCTGCCGATCGAAGATATCAAACAGATGGCGATCGCGTCGATCAAAGACAGCACCATGATGTACTTCTCTTGCGATGTGGGTAAGTTCTTCGACCGCGACCGGGGCTTGTTGGATGTGAACTATTTCGACTATGGCTCTTTGATGGGAACCACCTTCGGTATGGATAAGAAACAACGCATCCAAACCTTTGCCAGCGGCTCGTCGCACGCGATGACCCTGATGGCTGTCGATCTGGATGAAAACGATGTTCCCCGCAAATGGATGGTGGAAAACAGTTGGGGACCGGGTGCCAACAACGGTCATGTGATCATGACCGACGAATGGTTCGACGAATATATGTTCCGCCTGGTGGTCGACAAGAAATACATCACTGAAAAGGTAAAAGAGGTGATGCGCCAGAAGCCGGTTCGCCTGCCTGCCTGGGATCCGATGTTTGCCGATGAAATGTAAATCCCTTTTGTGATCCGGAAGATTATCCATATTGATATGGATGCATTTTATGCCTCCATAGAACAACGGGATAACCCTTCGCTCAGGGGGAGACCTATTGCGGTAGGGCATGCGGAGGCGCGTGGTGTAGTGGCCGCCGCTAGTTATGAAGCGCGTGTTTTCGGTGTCCGTTCCGCTATGCCTTCGGTCACAGCCAAACGCAAATGCCCCGATCTGATTTTCGTTGAGCCTCATTTTGAGACCTACAAAGAGGTCTCCCAACAGATCATGGAGGTGTTTCTGACCTATACCGATCTGGTCGAACCGCTCTCCTTAGACGAGGCCTTCCTGGATGTGACCGATCATCCGCTTATCCCCTCCGCCACACTTATCGCAAAAGATATCAAACAAAAAATAAAAGAAACCACCGGACTGACAGCCTCAGCCGGTGTTTCTTTCAATAAGTTTCTGGCCAAGATCGCTTCCGACTACAATAAGCCGGATGGTTTGTTTGTTATCACCCCGGCAGAGGCGGAAAATTTTGTAGAGAAGCTCAATGTCGAACGTTTCTTCGGCGTAGGCCGTATCACGGCAGACAAGATGCATCGCTTAGGCATTCATACGGGAGCCGACCTGAAACGACATTCCGAAGCCGAACTGATCCGTCACTTCGGAAAGGCCGGCAGTTTTTATTACCTGAATGCACGAGCGATTGATGAGCGGCCGGTTACGCCCGACCGCATACGCAAATCGGTCGGAGCCGAGAACACATTTGAAACAGATCTGGGCAAATCAACTCGCCTGACGATCGAATTGTATCATATTGCCCGTCGTGTGTGGGAACGTATCGAAGCCAAAGAGTTCTTTGGTCGTACTATTACCTTGAAAATCAAATTTGCGGATTTCGAGATTATCACCCGCAGCCGTACCTTTCCACAGCGCATCAACAACTTTCGCTTCTTTCTGGATAGCGCCAAAGAAATCCTGAACCAGACCGATGTAGGCGAGAAGAAGATCCGCCTGATGGGTCTTTCCGTTAGCAATATAGAAGACCCCGAGAAAGAGGATCCGCTGCAGTTAGAAATAAACTTCGAAGAGTAGGTTTTTAAATTCTCACCCGCATGAGAATTTTTTCTCACGCGGGTGAGAATTTAAAATTTATATTGTAAGCGAAGCGTAAACACATCGTCGGCTACCTGTTCGCGCCAACCTGTCAACTGCGAAGAGGTTTCGTTGCGGTTGAATTCATGATAGGCCTGCAGGCGCAAAGCGGAGGTGATATCCCAAATCCCGCCGAGGCCCCATGTTGTTTGCTTTAGGTCGGCTACCCCGGTATAATGTTGTCCGATGGCGTCTCCCGATATTCGAGTATTCGGGTCATAAGCATCGTATTTCAGGACGAAAGAGAAAGGTGAGAGCCCGATCTTTTGCACGAACATCAGGTACCATCCGCTGAACGGACGGATATAGGTGTCGGTTTGAGGTAGAGAAGAGGCATTAGGACTCTTTGAACTAACCTCGGTTCCCGGCTGTTTCCCCCAGAGATATTCTGCTCGTAGGGAGCTGGTTCCCAAGGTGGTCAATAGGGCCAGTTGCGCATCTAGCCCGAAATATTCGCGGCGGGCATATTTTCCTTTGTTGGATGGGTCGGTAGACAATATGAATGCATCCTCTTCCATGGTGTAAACATGCTCCGTTCCCTGATAAACGGAGCCTTCATAGAGTGATACTCCCAAACCGACCGAGAGGTTCATCGTGATGTATTGATAGGCCGACAGGTGGGCAATGAAGTCTTTCCGGCTGTCGGTATCCAGTTTGACACCGTTGCCGGCAAACAATCCGGCGTCGAGCTTCAGAAACGCGAGAGGGGATGTTTTCTCCGGTTGCAATGAAAGCATAACCCCCAGATCGCGTGCGTCGGGGAACAGGCGTTGAAACACCGTGGCGCGTTCGGGTGATTCCCGACGCGACGATGAATAGCCGATTTCATAACCGAATGGTTGGTCGAACACTCCGACGCGTAATTGATTGCTCTGCCACCAGGGGTCTTTTAGGTTTAGGTATAGATCCTTAAACGAAAAGCCCTTCTCTGTTACGTCGATATGGAAAACACCGGAGACAATGCCTTCCGTATAGGTCAGTTTTACGCGTCCACGACGGATACCAATCCGGTTGAACGATTCCTCCTTGTTCTCGTTGGCCGAACCGACCTTCAGCGAAGCAGCCTCTTCGCCCCATTGGAACTGCCCCTGGATATACCCTGAGACCGATAGTTTTTTCTTTCGGGCTACCTCTTTTTCCAAAGAGGCTACTCGTTGCTCCAAGGCGGTGATCTCTTTATTCGATTGCTCCTGTGCCTGCAATCCGCCAAGGAAGCAAAAAAACAGGAGGGTTGTCAGAATCTGTTTCATATCATAATCATTTGTTAGTAGTTATCTGCCTGGTTCTGTTTCGGGAAATTCCTCCTCCTCTTCGTTGTCGAGTGTGTTTATGTCCGGAAGGATAAGGCGAGCTTCCTGTGCGCTTAAGGTATCGACATCGCGTAGCTTTTTTCGGATTGCCCGGGTGCGTACACCCAATACCTTTTCCAGGTCGCCGCTGGCGGAGGTAATCTTTTTTTGAGCGCTTTGCAGCATACCCTCAAAATTTTCAAATTCTGCCTTCACGGCACCCAGTATGCGCCATACCTCTCCCGAATGGCGTTCGATGGCCAGGGTGCGGAAGCCCATCTGCAGGCTGTTGAGGATGGCGGCCAGCGTTGTTGGGCCTGTCACAACAATCTTATATTTGCGTTGCAGCTCTTCCATAAGGGAAGAGCGACGGATCACTTCGGCATAGATGCCTTCAAACGGGAGAAACATGATGCCGAAGTCGGTGGTGACCGGTGGGGCCAGGTATTTCTCCGATATGTCTTTGGCCATCTTCTTGATGGTTGTCTCCAATTGTTTCCCGGCTGTTTCGATGGCTTTCGCGTCGCCCAGGTCGTAGGCGTCCTGCAGTTGCTCGTACACCTCTTTCGGAAACTTTGCGTCGATCGGAAGGTAAACGAACGATTGCCCGTCGTCGCGGCCGGGGAGCTTCACGGCAAATTCGACTACGGCGTCCGATCCTTTGCGTGTGCGCACATTGGCTTCGTATTGCTCGGGTGCGAGAAGCTGCTCGAGCAACATACTGAGCTGTATCTCTCCGATATTGCCGCGGGTCTTGACATTGCTGAGCACCCGTTTTAATCCGCCGACATCCTGCGCCAGTGTCTGCATTTCGCCGAGCCCTTTCTGTACGCTTTCGAGCTGTTCGGTGACCAGTTGGAAGGATTGGGTGATACGTTCGTTCAGGGTCTTCTGCAGTTTCTCATCCACCGTGACGCGTATCTCTTCCAGGCGTTTTTCTGTGTTCTCTATCAATTGCCGTTGGCGTTCGTCCAATGAACCGAATTTCTCCCGTTGCAGGTTGTTGAAAGAGGCGATGCCTTTCTCGAATGTTTCTTGAAATTCTTTCAATGAACGAGCCAGTTCCTCCCGGTTCTCTTTACTGGAGAGGCGGCTCTCCTCGCGGTTCAGCCTGAAATCTTCGCGGAAATTTTTTTCGATGCGGTCGAAAGAAAGTTGGATTTCCCGGAATAGCTGGTCCATCTCTTTACGGTTGGATCTGAAAGACCTGAAAATTAAAATGAAAAGAAGAATAACAATTAAGGTCAGTATCCCGATAATCAAGCCATCCATGAGTAGTCTGTTTTGCCGGTAAAGATAGGGGTTTTGTATGGCTTTGATCGTATTAAAATTAGTTAAATCTTATGCTTTGTTATAAGGGTTTTTGGATATTTTCAAAAGAATACTTATGTTTGCGTCGTCTATTTAGACTAATTGAATTTTCGTAAAATTGAAAATAAAAATTATTGTTTTTCATTGGTTAAAGTTAAGGGTTAGTGTTTAAAAGGTCGTTGGATGTGAATCCGGCGACCTTTGCTATTTTTATTCAAAAAGAACGCAAAAAAAAGATGAACAAAAAAATACTAAATCTGGCACTTCCGGCCATTGTTTCGAACATTACGGTTCCGCTTCTGGGACTGATCGATGTGGCTATCGTTGGTCATCTGGGTGCAGCCTCCTACATCGGTGCTATTGCCGTGGGAGGGATGCTGTTTAATATCGTCTACTGGTTGTTTGGTTTTCTGCGGATGGGAACGAGCGGACTGACTTCGCAGGCTTTGGGAAGGCGAGACTTGGATGAGGTGGTTCGTGTGCTTCTGCGTGCGGTTGGCGTAGGGATGTTTATTGCCCTTGCCTTGATTCTGTTGCAATACCCGATCCAAAAGGTGGCTTTTGTTTTGTTGACCACCAGTGAGGAGGTGGAGCAGATGGCTTCGCTCTATTTCCGTATCTGTGTGTGGGGCGCGCCGGCTGTCTTGGGGTTATATGGTTTTTCCGGTTGGTTTATCGGTATGCAAAACGCGCGTTTTCCAATGATCATTGCCATTACGCAGAATGTGGTGAATATCCTGGTGAGCCTTTGGCTTGTTTTTCATCTGGGGATGAAGATCGAAGGGGTAGCTTTGGGTACGTTGATTGCCCAATACAGCGGTTTTTTCATGGCAATCAGCTTATGGTTTCGTTCTTATAAACGATTGCGTTCGCGTGTACAGTGGCGCGAAATCTGGCGAAAAGCCGCGATGAAACAATTCTTCAAACTCAACAGTGATATCTTTTTCCGTACGCTTTGTCTGGTTGCTGTAACGACTTTCTTCACCTCGACGGGTGCTCGACAGGGAGATGTGGTATTGGCGGTGAATACGTTATTGATGCAGTTGTTCACGCTCTTCTCCTATTTTATGGATGGCTTTGCCTATGCAGGCGAGGCGCTTACGGGGCTTTATATCGGCGCGAAGAACAGGGAGGCGTTACGGAGAATGATCCGTTACCTGTTTGTCTGGGGTATCTCGTTGTCGCTCTTGTTCACCTTGTTGTATGGAGTAGGGGGCAGAAGCTTCCTTGGATTGCTCACCAATGAAAAGGAGGTGATCGATGCTTCCATGCATTATTTCTATTGGGTATTGGCGGTTCCGCTGGCCGGCTTTGCCGCTTTCCTGTGGGATGGCATACTGATCGGCGCGACAGAATCGCGGTTGATGCTCTATGCTATGCTGATTGCGTCGCTGAGTTTCTTCCTTTTATACTATTGCTTTGCACCGCAGATGGGCAATCATGCACTTTGGCTGGCCTTCCTTGTCTACCTTTCTCTCCGGGGAATCATGCAGACCCTTATGTGGAAAAAGAAAAATCCCCAAAGAGTCTGAGCTCTTTGGGGATTTTTTATGAGGACTTTAAGCTCCTTAAGATCTTTAAAGTCCTTAAAGACTTTTACATACTTGGCTTGAAATAGCCTAAGCTACCGCAATCGAAGTTGGTAATATACGAATAAGCCTTATTCACTTCTGCCTGTCCATAGGTGATATACACTTCGGCCGAGCGGCGGAATGATTCGTCTTTCTGCGTGTCTTGCAATAACAAATAGCCAAATACACAATGTGCAGCCGTTTCAACCAGACGACGCGCGTGGAAATCTAATACCTCCTGGTCTTTCAGTTCGGTCACTATCTTCACCAGTTCTTCGTATTTGTTGGTCATGTCGATCAGCTTCTGACGCATCATTTCCAGTTCAGGCTTGTATTCCAACCCTTCGTATTCGCGAAGTTGCTGTAGGTAAAGACCTGTTGTCACATAGCGAATAGCCGCTACCACCTGCAACTGGGTCGTTCCTTCGTATATATTGGTGATACGTGCATCACGGTATAAGCGTTCGCAGGCATAGTCTTTCATGAAGCCGGAACCACCATGTATCTGGATGGCATCGTAGGCATTCTGGTTGGCATATTCCGAAGTCATACCTTTTCCCATCGGAGTGAAAGCATCCGCCAGTTTGCTGTATTTCTTCAGCTCCTGACGCTCTTCCGGTTCCAGTTTGCGTTCGCGGGCAATATCTTCCAATGCTTTGTATACATCCACGAAACGGGCAGTCTCGTACAGCATAGAGCGGGAAGCATCGGCTTTCGCACGCATCAAGGCGACCATTTCATAAACAGCCGGGAATTCGATAATTGCTTTGCCGAACTGTTTGCGTTCGATCGCGTAGTTGTATCCTTCGCGGTAAGCTGCTTCGCAAAGACCTACCGACTGTGCCATGATACCCAAACGGGCACCGTTCATCAAGGCCATTACATATTTGATAAGCCCCAATTTGCGTTCGCCGCAAAGCTCTGCTTTCGCATTCTTGTAGACAAGCTCACAGGTAGGCGATCCTTTGATCCCCATCTTGTTCTCGATACGACGTACGTTCACGCCGCCATTGCGTTTGTCATAGATAAACATAGAAAGGCCACGGCCGTCGCGTGTGCCATCTTCCGAACGAGCCAGTACCAGATGTACATCGGCATCGCCGTTGGTGATAAAGCGTTTCACGCCGTTCAGGTACCAGCATTGATCCTTTTCGCTGTAAGTAGCTTTCAGCATCACCGACTGGAGGTCTGAACCGGCATCCGGTTCGGTCAGGTCCATCGACATCGTTTCGCCACCGCAGATACGGGGGATATAACGTTCGCGCTGGTCGTCGTTACCGAATTCATACAGCGTTTCGGCACAATCCTGCAAACCCCAGAGGTTTTCGAACCCGGCATCCGCTCGGGAAACCATATCGGCTGCCATGATGTAAGGAACGATCGGGAAGTTCAAACCGCCATAACGGCGAGGCATAGCCATACCCATCAGGCCGGCTTTGCGTACGGCATCCAGGTTGCGCTGTGTGCCGGAGGCATAGGTTACGCGCCCATCGCTTACCGTAGGCCCTTCGTGGTCAACACCTTCTGCGTTAGGAGCAACAATCTCGTCGCAGATCTCTCCGACAATCTCCAATACCTTTTCGTAGCTGTCCATCGCATCCTCGAAATCGAAAGGAGCATAGTCAAACTTATCTTTATCCGTATAGTTGCGTTCTTTCAACTCTACAATCCGCTTCATCAACGGGTGATGAAGGTGATGCTTATATCCTGGAGTATCTTGAAAATAATTTGCCATTTTTATTTTGTATTTTTCTTGTAATACTTAATCATCTTAGGAAGTACTTCTTCTACCGTACCGGTGATTACATAATCGGCAATGGTGTTGATCGGAGCGTTCGGGTCATTGTTTACTGAGATAATGATCGAGCTTTCCTGCATTCCTGCAATGTGTTGAATCTGGCCTGAGATACCACAGGCGATATAGAGTTTCGGACGTACGGTTACCCCTGTCTGTCCGATCTGACGCTCATGTTCCGAGTATCCGGCATCGACAGCCGCACGCGAAGCACCTACTTCGCCACCGATAGTCGCTGCCAGGTCGTAGAGCAACTGGAAGTTTTCTTTCGAACCAACACCATATCCTCCGGCTACAATGATTGGAGAACCTTTGATGTTTGTCTTACTTTTCTCCATCTGACGATCGATCACTGCCACGACAAAGTCCGTATCGCTTACATAGTTAGATACTTCGTGTTTCTTTACTTCACCTTTGTAGTCCGCGCTAACGATTTCTTTCTTCATCACTCCTTCGCGCACGGTTGCCATTTGCGGGCGGCATTCCGGGTTGATAATCGTTGCTACGATATTCCCGCCGAAAGCAGGACGTATCTGATATAAGAGGTCTTTATACACTTTGTTCTCTTTCTTCTCTTCGTGATCGCCGATCTCAAGTGAGGTACAGTCGGCTGTCAATCCGCTACCCAGGGCAGAAGAGACGCGTGGGCCGAGGTCGCGACCGATGCTGGTTGCGCCCATCAGGGCTATTTGCGGCTTTTCTTCTTTGAAAAGATTAACCAATACGGAGGTATGCGGCAGAGAAGTATAGGGTGCCAGGCGCGCATCATCAAACAGATGTAACGTATCCACACCGTAAGGGAATACCTGTGAGGCTATTCCATCCAATTGATGGCCTACGGCTACCGCTTCCAGCTGGCAGCCTAGTGTCGTTGCTAAACCACGTCCTTTGGTCAATAATTCCAAACTCACATCGGCAACGATGCCGTCTTCTATTTCACAATAAACAAATAAATTATTCATATTATTATCCAATTGTGTGGTTCAATATTAATTCTCTCATCAATCCGTCGATAGCCTCGTCGGTAGGTTCAAGCGTCATGTTTTCTTTTGCCTGGAAAACAACACTCTCGATTTTCTTCACCTTCGTCGGAGATCCGGACAGACCACAAAGCGCAACATCCGCATTCACATCGGCCACACCCCATTCTGTGAGATTCAGGTAGGGACGGCTGTCGTACAGGTTCAGGTAGTCGGAATCGGCTTCCTGTTTCTCAGTTACTGTTTTCGCATGCTTATATTGCTGTACGAATTTGGCATTACGCGGGCGGCAATCAGGAGCCGAAGCGTTTACGGTCACTACCAGCGGCAGTTTACCTTCCACAATCTCCACGCCACGTTCCAAACGACGCTTGATGGTGATCTTACCATTTTCTGCCTTCTGTATTTCTTCTGCGTATGTTATCTGTGTCAATCCCAGCTTTTCTGCCACTTGAGGGCCTACCTGGGCGGTGTCGCCGTCGATAGCCTGGCGGCCACAGATGATTAGGTCGTATTCCCCAATCTTACGGATGGCTGTAGAGATCGCATAAGAGGTAGCCAGGGTGTCAGCACCGGCAAAAGCACGGTCTGTCAACAAATAGCCGCCGTCTGCTCCGCGGTACAGACCTTCTCGTATGATTTCTGCTGCACGTCCTGGTCCCATGGTCAGCAAAGTGATCGTTGTTCCAGGATAAGCATCTTTCAAGCGTAAAGCCTGCTCCAATGCATTCAGGTCTTCCGGGTTGAAGATAGCAGGCAAAGCAGCACGGTTTACCGTACCGTCGGCTTTCATCGCATCCTTCCCCACATTGCGTGTATCCGGAACCTGTTTCGCAAGTACAATAATTTTTAAACTCATATTATGTTTATTTTAAAGTAGTTGTCATCACGTGTTTTTCACCTATTGGTTATGATGATTCATTTTATATTTAGTTCGGATGCAAAAGTAATCAAACATTCCAAGAATCAAAATAGGATTTAATCCGAATCTGCACACTTTTAGGTTTTTTGAGCAGGTAATCGGCGTTTGAGGCTATTGTTGAATCATTCTGTGTAAACTTTTTTAGTCAACCTATACGGGTATTCCTTTTCATATTAGAAGAAACCTATTATTTTTGTATGGTTCATTTAAATCTATATATTATGAAAAACATGTGTGTACTCTTATTTTTTTCTATTATAGCAGTATGTTCAAGCTGTAATGGTAATCAGACTCAAAAACAGCAGGAAAGACCTTTTGTGGCTTTGACAAGTGATATTTCTTACCGCGAGGGTGGTAGTAAATCATGGGTACTCGACCTGGCTGAACCCATGAACTTTGATGACGAAGGATTGCGACCGGCGATTGTTCTTGTTCATGGTGGCGGATGGAGAGCTGGTTCCAAGCAGGATATAGTGTTTAGGAATCTATTGATTGACTATGCCTTGCAAGGATATGTAACCCTGTCCGTAGGATACCGTTTTGACCAGGAAGCTGCTTTCCCGGCATGTATCGAGGATGTGAAGTGTGCGGTACGCTGGCTGAAGGCTCACGCGAAAGAGCTTCGGGTGGATCCGGAACGTATTGGCACCTATGGCCACTCGGCCGGCGGTCATTTGGCGATGATGTTAGGGGTATCTTCCGATAATGCAGACTTGGAGGGCGATGGTCCTTGGAAAGAATATTCGAGCAAAGTGGCTTGTGCCGTAGGAGGCGCTCCTCCTACTGAGATAGGTAACCCGAATAATCCCTGGTCAGAACACCCCGAATGGTGGCCTATCGGTTATATATCGGCAAAGGTTTCTCCTTTATTGCTTTGCCAGGGTATAGAAGATCCTATTGTTAAGGTGGAGTTGACGGATGATTATGTCGATAAAATGCGTGCTACAGGTGCCGATCTTGAATATGTTAGGATCAAAGGTGGGCATGATGTGGCTTATAATTTAGGGTTGGCAGTAACCAAGCCCGCCATGGATGCCTTCTTCGAGAAACATCTGAAAAAGTGATTACGGGAGAGGGAGTGGATTAGCCAATAAATTTTTCCCGTTTTTGTAGGTTGAGCAGTCCGATCATCATCCAGATGATGCTGCCGACCAATAGGAAGATGCGGCTTTTGATAATGATACCTTCCCAGATAACGGGCAAGAAGTTGTTTGGCACAGTAAACGGATTGAGCAGTATATTCCAGAAGGTACGTTGGATGAGATTTATATCTGAACTGAAAAGAATTAGAATACTGATCACGATCATCACGACAGCCGTTCCGTTGCCGCTGCGCGTGATTGTAGAGAACATAAAGGCCAGGTTGCCATAAAATAGGAGAGGGCACATCAGTTGTATGGCCATTTCAAAAGGATTGATCGGATAGATCAGGATGACGGCCAGATACCCGAAGAGTACCAGGATAAAAAAGATGGCAATATAGATCATCACCAGGCGTATGCCCCATACCTTGTATTTATAGTCCGGAATCCCGAAGAGAAGCTCCAGGATGCGGGAGTCTTCATCGTTCTGGATGCCGAATACGGCCGGGTAGAATATCAATAGAACGGCCGGGAAAGTCAATAGCTCATACAAGACACCCTCATTCACTTCCGATCGGTTCCAGGCTAATTGGAACATGAAAAGACAAAAGAATCCGAGCGCGGCCAGGAAGAACCAAATGAATTTCCCGGCAAAAATCACCTTCAGATTGTATTTGGCTACCTTCGGTGCAAGCGATATGAATTGTTTCAGAGTCATAAATTTTTAATTTAGAATGAGGAATGATGAATGAAGAATTACTGTCTGAGTTCTCCATTCTTCATTCTTCATTTTTCATTCTTCATTTTTAATAGGCACAAATAGGCATCCTCCAGGTTCGGTTCTGCCAGTACGGCATTCTCGAACGGTTGTTTTTCGGAGAGATAGCGTACCTGGATGATATCATCGTCCTGCATATGATGGATGACTAACGAGGGATCTAACTTCGTTTCAAAATCCTCTTTGGCAATAGGGAATTTCCAGATTTTGCCTTCTGCCATACCTACCATGTCGGTCGGATCGCCAAAGTATTTCAGATCCCCTTTGTTGATGACAACCACCTGGTTACAGGAGCTCGATATATCTTCGATGATATGCGTCGAGAAGATCACGATACGCTCCTTGCTCAATTCCACCAAAAGGTTACGGAAACGAATACGTTCGCGCGGGTCGAGTCCGGCAGTTGGTTCGTCCACAATCAGAATACGTGGCAGGTGCAGGAGGATCAGGGCAATCCCGATACGCTGTTTCATCCCGCCGGAGAAGGAACCGATCTTGTCGTCTTTGCGGTCGTACATATGCACGGCTTTCAAGACATACTCGATGCGTTCGTTGCGCACTGTGTCGTCGGTAAGTCCTTTGAGGATCGCCTGGTAGTCGAGGAACTCCCAGGACGACATATTCTCGTAGGTGCCGAATTCCTGTGGGAGGAAACCGATCAGACTCTGCAATTCCTCGCGATAGATACGTGTGTCGAGCCCGTTGATCCAGATGCTACCGTAACTCTGTTCCAGGATACCGCATACGATACGCATCAGGGTGGATTTGCCGGCGCCATTCGGTCCCAACAGTCCAAACATACCGGTCTTGATCGTAAAGGAGACACCCCGCAATGCCTTGAAAGGTTTGCGTTGTTTGCCAATCAGCGGAATACTCTTTACCAGGCGGAACCAGGAACGTTTTATACCGGCAAAGCGGCCTTTCACTCGTTCGATATTGACGTTGTTATCGTATAGATAGTGTGACGTTACGTAGATCGCAATGCCAATAGCCCAAAGGACTCCGATGACAGACACCAGGTTCGGGCTGTCCATCTTTTGAAACATACCGAACAGGATGAGCGGAGGAATACTCCAGAAGACGACTCGGTTGACCATCTTCACCAGGCGGCTGTTAGGGAAGCGGTAGAACAGGTATTGACGGATCTTGCGCCATAGGTTCATGGCGGCAAAATAGATAGCAAACGACAAGAGGAACAGCCACAGGCGGCTCTCGATAAAGAAATAGGTGAAATAGATACCGAATCCGAATAGCGCAAACTGCCACAGGGCAGGGATGAAGTCTTTCAGGGAATGGTATTCATTGCTCAATCCTAAGCGTTTGCGTATTGCCAGCCCACTGTTCCATTGACGGGAGAAGCGTCCCGGCCAGTCGTAGATCTTCACCAGGTTACGGATGGTGATTTCAATCTCCGCATCGGGATCGATCACCTTGGCTTGTGCCCGGCGCAAGCTGTTCTGGGCAAAATAGGTCATACCCGGAATAGCGATAATAAGGGCTACCAGGTAAATGATCTGCCACAACACCCCTTCGGCATAGAAAAAGATACAGAAGGTGCCGCCCACGAAGAGGATCAGGTGGGTGATCCATAGCTTTTTTGACAGGGTGCGATACCATTGCAGGGTATTCTCCATGCCCATATAGGCGGTAGGTACCAATACCAATGTAAGCAGCGCCGAGAAGGCTAATCCGCCGATCACTGTAATGGCAAAAGGTGCCCCTATCGCTCCGGCATATTCCGAATCACCCATGGCAAGGGGTATCATGGCCACAATCGTCGTGATGGAGGTGATCAGAATCGGGCGGATACGCGACAGTCCGGCTGTCATCAGGGCGCGGCTGCGACGGAATCCGCGTTTGCGCAGGATATTGGTGTAGTCGATGAGGATAATACTATTGTTCACTACCACCCCTAATAGGATGAGGAATCCGGTCAGGGTATTGGCATTCAACAGGCTGTTGTTGGTTAATAACAAGGCCAATAACGAACCGATGGCAGCCAGTGGAATGGCAAACAGCAGTACGAAAGGGGTACTCAGCGACTCGAATACCGAAGCCAGAATCATAAAGATCAGGATAAAGGCGGCAAAGAGCAGGAATTTGAAATCGGCAAATTCGTCTTCTTCGTGGAATACCTCTACAGCTACACCCGAAGGAAGGTTATAATCGGCTATCAGTTGATCGATATCTGCCCGGTAGCCTTCCAATAGTGATTTGGAGGATTCTACATCGCGGGAAAAGCTATAGAACACCTCGATCTGTTTGTCTTGGTTGACACGCTTGATCTGCGTACGTCCCCGTCCATATTCGATGGTGGAGATATCTTCTAACCGATGCAGGCCGCCCGAGCTGCTTTGCACTTGAATAACGCGCAGGTCATCGACGGTTTTATCGCGGCGTTTTTCTTCCTGCTCTTCCTCTTCGAGCGGGATCATATTGCGGATAATAATGTCGTAACTCTCATCGCCCACCTTGAATGTGCTTCCGGAAGAGAAGTCGGAGTTGAGCGACATCAGTCCGGAAGAGATATTGGCCCGAGAAATATCGTAGGAGGTAAGCAGGATTGGGTCGAGGTTTAGCAGCACTTCCGGCTGACGACGACTGTAAGAGACGCGGGAGTTACGGATAAAGTCCTGTTCGTTGACATAGTAGCGAATATCTTCGGCTACCAACTGCATCATCTCGAAGTCGGCTCCTTTGATGACGATACGCTCCTGGTTGTCGCCAATGCCTAAAAGACGCATGAAACCACCCATGCCACCCATGGCGGAACCTCCTCCGCCACCACCTCCGCTGTTTCCTCCTGTCGCGTCGGAAACAGATATCTCTGCCCCGTTGATGTTAGTGAGCAGGCGTTGCACATCTGCTTTGATGTCGGCAATCTTTCGTTTACCGATCTTCTGGTAGTCTTCTTTCAAGATAAGGGTAAGCACGGCCTCTTTCTCTTGGATGCGGCATACCAATTCCTCTTTCTCAGGCAGATCGCTCAGGCGGTCTTCCATGACCCGTACAGCCTGGTCGGTGCTCTCCAGGGTGCTTCCTGTTTGCATGGTGACATAGACACTGAAACGGTCGGAGTCGACATCGCGCATTTGCTGGATGTTGAGCGTGATCGAAAGGATCAGGGTGACAAAAAGTACGACGATGGCACCCAATATGGTTACGCCCGGATTGCGCATGCATGTTTTAAGGAAGACAAGATAGATCTGAACCGCTCGTTGGGTGATCGATACCTTTTCATAGAAAACACTTTTCCCCTTCTTTCGCTTGAGGATGACGTAGGTAGCCATCGGAATAAAGAGCAGGGCAACAAAAAGGGATATGGTCAGGGTCGATATGATCGAGACCCCAATGTTGTGGCCGATCATTTTGATCAGGAAATTGTCGGAGAAGACAAAAGGCAGGAAGACCGTGACCGTAGTCAGCGTGGCAGCCAGGATCGATCGCCATACCTCTTTGGTTCCTTGTGTGACGGCACGGTCGGGCGGCACACCGGCTCCTGAGAGTCGGTATATATTCTCCAGGACGACGACGCTGTTGTCGAGCAACATGCCCACAGCCAAGGCCATACCTACCAGCGTCAAACTGTTGATACTGATGCCAAAAGCATAGAAAAAGTTAAATGCCGTATAGACGGAAATAGGAATGGATAGGGCAATAAAGAAAACCAGACGCAGGTTTTTCAAGAAGAGCCAGAGAATGAGTACGGCAAGCAGTCCGCCCACCAGCGCCAGTTCAATGATCTGGTCGATATTGTTCTCCATGGTCTCCGCCGTATTCTCTTGTACGACCACCTCGACATCCCATGAGATCAGATCCTCATTCAGTTGTTCGATCACCTCAAGCGTCCGGTGGGATAATTGGATGAGATTCGTTTGTGAGTCGTTGGTCAGCGACACCGATACCGCCTCTTTCCCGTCAACACGGCTGTAGGTCGTTTCCTCTTTGAGGTCAAAGAAGATGGTGGCGATGTCTTTCAATAGGATAGGGCCGGGAGCTACCACAATATTCTCGAGCTCCGACACGTGGGTGTAGAGCGAGTTTACATGCACAAAGAATTTGCCATAAGGCTCGTTTACGTAACCCACAAACTCTTTCTCGCGTGTATTCTGTGATAATAGGTTGCTGATTTGCGAAGGCGTCAGGTTGAGCGCCTTGCAGGCATCAGGATCCAACTGTATCTCGATGGCTCGTTCGCGCCCTCCATACACATTCACAGCCGCTACTCCATCGATGTTTTCCAGGCGAGGAAGCACCTCGTTGTCGACTACATTACGTACCCGGTCGGTTCCTCCCGAGCCACGCACTTGCAACACCATGAAGTTGTTGGCCAACTGTTGCATGTCGACCTTCTGCACCGACACGTTGATGCCATCGGGGAAACCGGCAGCTACCTCGTTGATCTTTTCTTCCAGGCGAAGGGAGGTCATCTTGAAGTTGATATTCTTCTTGAAGTCAACCTGGATATAAGACTGACGGCTATCGACCGTTGATTCGATTTTCTCTACGCCACCGATAGAGCTGATAGCCCCCTCTAATGGGATGATTATTTCCGATTCGACATACGAAGGGTCATTGTCTTGTTGAGAAGAAACTTGCACGAACAGCATCGGCAGTTCGGCATTAGGCAACAACTCAACAGGTAATTGCTTATACGACACATACCCCAAGAGGGTAAGCGCGATAAACAACATACAAATAGTTATCCTTCTATGTAGTACAAAATTCATGCTTAGTCTTTCTTTAATAGGCTTCTTTTCATCTTCTCCAACAGATAATATACGCACGGTATGACCATTAAGCTCATGAGGGTGGATGTGATCAGACCGCCTACCACGGCGATAGCCATCGGCGTACGCAGTGAGCTGCCCTCACCAAAGCTGAAGGTCATCGGCAGCAAAGCCAGAATCGTGGTCAGACTGGTCATGATGATAGGACGTATACGTTGTTGCCCGGCTTCCACGATGGCTTCTGTCAGCTCCATGCCCTGCAGTTTCAATTGGTTGATTCGGTCGACAAGGATAATGGAGTTGTTTACGGCTATACCCACCAACATCACAATACCGATAAAGCCCATCATATTGATTGTTGTTCCGGTCAGGAAGAACAATAGGATAGCACCTACCACTGCCAGGGGAATAGTCAACAGAATGGTGAACGGATGGAGCAAGGACTCAAACTGAGAGGCCAATACCATATACACCAGGATAACCGACAGGATAAGAGCAAACAGCAGGCTTCGCATAGATTCCTGGCGTTTCTCTTCCTCACCGGTGACGGTGACGGTGTAGTTCAGTGGCAGTTCAATATCGCTTAAGTTGCTTCTGATGTTTTGCGCCATCTTATCCAGGGAATAGGCACTTTCCATATTCGCTGTTACTTTGCTGATGCGATGCTGGTTGCGACGGAATATCTCTTTGGGAGCCTGTGTCTGTTCCAACGTGGCAATCTCCTGCAAACGGAACTCTCTGTCACCGTTTTTTACAAGCAGGTTGCTTAACTCACGCAGGCCTATATCCGGCAGTTTGATGACGATATCGCGCATCTCACCGCGGTATTCCATTTGTCCTGCTTCCCGCCCACTGAGTTGTTGACGTATTTGTTCGATCACGGTTGATACACTCAGGTTGTAGATCCCCGCAATCGTACGATCGATAGAGATCGTGATCTCCGGAGCACCGTCTTCGATCGACGACATAACGTTGTAAAGCCCGTCTACCTGAAGCATACGTTCTTTTACCTCTTCGGTGATGTCGGCTATTTCTTCCAATTCCTCTCCCTTCACCTCCACGACGATAGGGGCACTTTCGCCGCCTAATAAGCTGCTGAGTGAGTTCTCGTCCTGTCCGATCGTCAGCTCCAATCCGTCGGGATTCTCTGCTGTTTGTATAAACTGGGCAATGATTGTTTCGGTTGAGAATTTGCATTCAGGCGACAAAATAACCTTTATCATGGCCGTATTCTCACCTTCAAACACGGCATTCTCTGAGCCGCTTCCCGTTCCGATATGGCTATAAAGTGCTAACCCCGGGTCTTCTGTAATGGTTTGCAACAGCTCTTCCAGGTTTGCCACAGCGGCTGAGGTACGCTCCAGTTGGGTGCCTTCCGCCATTTTTATGTTGATGGTAAAGGCTTTGCTCTCTGCGCGTGGCATAAATTCCGTGCCGATAAAAGGCAGAAGCAGTCCGGTGCCCACAATGATCAAAGCGGCGATGCCTACCACCAGCCAGCGATGTCCCAATAAGTTGCGTAGGAGAGGAGAGTACCACTTCATACCAATGGCTTTCACCTCTTGTACACTTTCTTTTTTGCGTTTGGCTGTCCAGTAGTAAAGCATAGGGATCACCAGGACGGCGACCAGTAGCGATGACAATAGTGAGAAAGAAACGGTCCAAGCCTGATCCTTGAATAGCTCACCTGTTGCTCCTTGCAGATAGACAATAGGCAGGAACACAACGATGGTGGTCAATGTAGAGGCAAAAACAGCTCCAGCCACTTCCGAGGTGCCGGTAATGGCAGCCTCTTTGCTGTCGACACCTTTTTCCTGGTTTCGGAATATACTTTCGATGACGACAATGGCATTATCAATCAACATCCCTGCCCCCAAGGCCAATCCTCCCAATGTCATGATGTTGAGCGTAAGCCCGTTGAAGAACATCAGATTGAAGGTGGCAACAATAGAAATAGGTATGGCGATACTCACAATCAGTGTTGTGCCCACGCGACGCAGGAACACAAAAAGCACAATAACCGCCAATATAACACCAAGGATCGCACTCTCTTTTACCTCGTCGATCGCCTGTTTGATGAACGTTCCCTGATTGGTGATCACACGGAACTGATAACCCGGCAACGCATGTTCGATAACAGCCAGCTGTTTGGTTACCTGATCTACCACGCGCACCGTATTGAAACGCATCTCTTTGTAGATAGAGAGTCCGATGCTGCGTTCGCCATTGATGCGAACGATGTTTTCCGGACGAGCATTCTGAAAGCGGACACTGGCCACTTCCCGCAGGTAGATCGGGGCATTTCCCACACTGTTGGTGGTAGTTGCAGTAGCGTTTTGTTGTGCCGTGGTCGGACGATATCCTACGATGAGGTTCTCGAAGTCTGCTTCGGAGGTAAACATACTGGCACTTTTTACCAAGTATTGTAATCCCAATTCGCTTACTCGTCCTCCTGAAACACTTTGATTATTGGTCTCTATGCGTGAGGCAATATCATCAATCGTCAGGTTAAAGGCTGCCAGACGGTAGGGATCCGTTTCGATGGTAAGCGTATTAATCTCTTCACCCGACAAAGATACTTCGGCCACTCCTTCCAGGCGGATAAGCTCGTTACGGATATAGCTTTCGGCCACTTTCCGCAGCTCTGCCATGTCGGTAATGCTCTGGTGTGACATGCCTATCAGAATCACCGGTGACTGGTTCGGGTCGTGTTGCGTGATCTTCAACTCTTCGATATCTCTGTTTTGCGCAAACGGGTTCATGGCCTTTTGCAGATCCAGGAAGGCTTCGTCCATATCTTTCGACCAGGAATATTCCACGGTAATGCGTGCCGAGCCGGCTTTGATCACCGACGATACCTCCGTCACATCGCTCTGCCGGATAGCCATCGATTCTATGTTGCGCACAAATTGCTTTTCGATCTCTTCCGGAGGTCTTTCGCCCGCTTTTATCTCGATAAAGAGACGCGGGTTGTTCAGGTCGGGTAGCAGGTCAACACTCAGCTGGTCGTAAGATATCTTACCGAGCAGCAAGACCGCCAAGACGACCATGGTGATCGTCACCGGATTGTTGACTGCGAATTTGACAATGTTTCTCATATCAGATAGTTGTTCGGTAAGGCATTGCCCTTATCGTTGTACTTTCACTTTGCTGTTTTCTCTCAATGTCTCGTAGCCACGGATGACCAGATTGTCGTTTTCGTTCAATCCTTCAAGTACCTCTACGTTGTTTTCGTCTTCCAGCCCGGTGGTTATATTCCGCAGAATGGCGGTGTTTCTTTCCACGATATAGACATATTTACGACGACGGTTGCTCTGTATCACCTCTTTTGGTATGATGATCGAGCTCTCTGCCTTGTCAACCACGATATCCGCCTTCACGAACATACCCGGACGCAACAAGAGGTCTTTGTTCTCTATCAACAGTTTACCTTTGAAGGTACGCGTTTCGGTGCTGATAGCCGGTGATAGTTCACTGATTACCCCTTTTAGCGTATCTTCCGGAAGGGTATAGTGGGTGATAAACACCGGCTGGTTGGGCTCAACATAGCTGATGGCGCTTTCCGGCAGGTTGATGTCCATATACATTTTGTCGTAGGACATGATGCCCACCATGGGTTGTCCCTGATCTACCTTGACATTGGGTGTATAATGTGGCAGGTTCACGATCACCCCGTCAAAAGGTGCTTTGATCTCCATCTTGGCAAGGCTCAATTTGGCGTTCTCTACGTCGTAGCGCGCATTGGTTACCCGCACCTCCGTATTGCGCATTTCACTTAGTGTTACGCCTCCTTTTTCATATAAGGCTGTTTGCTTACTTTGTTCCTGTACGGCGATTTCCAGGCTTAACTCTTTTGAGTCGAGCGCGATGCCGTTCTCATATTCCTGATCGGATAATCGGATAATAGTCTGTCCTTTCGTTACACGATCTCCCAGTTTAAGAGGGCGTCCGGTGCGCGGGTTATTCATCAGCTGGTAAGCTCCGCTCATCTCCGAATTCAATTCAACCCCGTAGGTTGGCAAGGCTGTCCCGGTGGTATTGATCAACTTACTGATAGAGCCTTTTTTCAATTCCGTCACCGATACAGGGGTGGCTATATCGCTTTGTGAACTTGGCTGTTGATTACCACATCCTGTCGTCAGCATCAGAAGCGTCAGGGAAAAAGCTGCAATGGTTTGTTTGTTATATTTCATGGCTTCTATTATTTTTCGTTTGAATCATTTAGAGGAACTATCGGTGTACGCTTTTCGAAGTCATACAGTGATAATATCTTCATATTGAGCAGTTGTACTTTATAATTGATCAATGCTTGTGTGTGTGAACTCTTTTTGTTGGAAAGCTGTGTCTGGAATTGATTCATCTCCATCCCGGTGATATCCCCTTCGCGGTAGCGTGTGAGGTTGAGGTCATAGGTCAGCTGCGCGTTTTTTACATTCTGCTCGGCAATGCTGATCTGGGTACGGTAGTTTTCCAACTGACGCCAGGCCTGACGAATTTCTAACTCAATATCGATCTCTTGATCTTGCGTTTGATATTCGTGTATTTGTTGTGCGATCTTCTGCGCTTTTATACGTGCTTTCTTTTCGCCCCAGTCAAAGATTGGAACCGAAAAAGATACCGATACCCGTGGGCTCTGTGTCGGATTGTCGTATATGTTTTTGAAGGCTGGATTATCTCCTGTCAAACCAATGGACAGGCGGATGTCTCCTTTGAACTCATTGTCCGCTTTGGTGCGTATCATTTCAAAATCCAATCTTTCGGATTCCATCTCCCGCTGGCGCAATTCCAGGCGCGAGGAGAGCCCGCTTTGTATGGCCTGATCCAGGTTGATGTCAACCGGATGTATGGTGACCTCTGTTACCACAATCACATTCTCATGCAATGGAATGCCTAAGATCTTTTTCAATTGATCCCTTTCGTTTTCCAACGTGGTGATTTGGGATTCTACATTTGACTTAGCCGTGGCCAGGTTCAGTTCGGCCTGAAACAGCTCATCGCGTGCCGATAGATCCGCTTCTACCTTATTTTTTATGTGGTCAAAACTCTGCTGTGCATTTTCCATTTCATCCCGGCTTATCTCCAGGTTACTCTGAGCTGAATAGACGCTATAGAATTGGCGTGTGATGCTCAGCTCCGCTCTTAATCTCTCCAATGCGTAATTGATATGCGCGTTCTCATACGACAATTCAATCTCTTTCAACGCCATCTTACGCGTGTTGTAGGTGAAAATGGGTTGAGCTAATTGCAGATACAGGTAGTTCTGGAAAGCACGGTTGCTGGTCTCCAGCCCTTCCAGGTTAGTCGACTTACTGTCTCTCCACTCGAAGCTATTCACCAGCGAGATCACCCCGTCGGTCAGAAGAATCGGTTGATCGACCTGGAAAGTTCCTCCGGTAGAAAAGGATTCATTGGTGTACCATTGGGAAAGACGTGTTTCGAACTGACGGTTCCGTTGGTAGTTGACCGGATTGAGATTCAACGAAAAGCGTGACTTCAACGAGGCGCGTTGCGCAATCAGGTTTTGCTGGTATCGCTCCAGCTCCATGCGTGAATCTCGCAAGGATGGATTCTGTTCTTCTGCCAGATTTAAGGCATCCTCAATCGTTAGCATAAACTGGCTTTTTCCTTCCCATGCAAATCCTATCAGAAAAAGCGACAGTAGGACTACCTTATATGAAAACTTTCTATTCATAATAGAATCAGTTAATTAAATTATCGTTTTACAATTTTTACTGCATCGGCCGCTACGCTACGCAAGCGACTTTCGTTTGTCAAGGTGACACGCAATGTGTCGGAGGCAATATAATAGGTGCCAATCTGTTCCCATCCATCGTTTGCACGTCGCAGGTTGAGGTAGGCATCTTCCATCTCTCCGTCGTAATCGATCTTGAAGTGATATTCTCCGTCGCCACCACGGCCACGACGTACATCCTCATTTCGATACACATAGTAATAGAGCTCGTAATGTCCTTCCGACGGAACGGGTACTTTCCACGTGGCTGTCTGACTTCCATTACCATTTTTTATAACATAAGCCGATCGGATATATTTTCCGTAATAGCCGGCATTCGTTGTAGCAGTCCATTGATAAGCCGGGCGCCACCAGGAGACACCTACATATTTGAAGGAGGTCTCCTCTTGCTTGTCGAGCCATTGGGTGAGCCAACCAACCCGTTCAGGTTCCGATAGGCTGAACAACGTACTATCTTCATTGTCGACAATCACTTCGCCCCATGTCTCGGGGATGCCGCCTTCCAGGATGTAATCGCCCTCTTGTGCCATTGAGACGCCTCGTTCCTGACGGATATTATTGATCGGTTGCGTCATGCTGTTCGGCAGATTCCCGGATATCATCGTATGGATCGTTACATTGCGGGGTGCCTCTTCCCAGACCGATACCAATTCTTTGGTCTGTCGGGGGGCAAGCCATACTTTCCGGTTAGTCCGCGGATCCCGATTTTCCATCATACGGCTGTTGTCCTGTATGTCGAGGTGGATAATCCCTTCCTGGTCGGAGTTGTTGCTGACGAGTATGTTCATCACAAAGGTCTCTTGTCCACGGTGAGTATATTTGGCAATATCGGCCGGCACAATCGTAAACACTGGGAGCGAAGTGGGTTTGTCCCAGGTCGCGATATGCGGCGAAATAGAGGCCCCGCTTATCTGCTCCAACGTATCGAGCATGGATTCAAACTGGATGTTATTGAAGTTGTTCCTGTCGAGGAAGGCATAGAGCGAGTCTCGGAATGCGGCTATCCCGATGTTGATTTCTGCCGGGGCAAACAGTCGGTTTGCCTTTAAGCCGATCACGCTACTCATCAGATCACGGTGCTCTTTGTCGGAAAGCAATTCGCGAAACGATAACTTTTCCATCAATAGATTGGCCTTCTCATTGTTGCTGATACCATTCACTTCACGCTCCCATCCCGAATTGTCGGATTTGTTTTGTAGGTAAAGCTCCACCAGGCGGTTGGCAATCGGCCATTCCGGTGAATAGATATTATACCGGAAGTTATATAACAATGGGAAGATGAAATAGGGATTGGCTTCCGAGGTAATATTCATCTCACCTCGTCCGCTGGATTGGTAGTTGTAATTGCCTTCTGCCCGCGAAAAAGAGTAAAGTACATCATTCAGTGTACGTATCTGTGCCTCTTCGTCGTTGATCTCCTGACCACGTCTTTTTGCCCATTGTTTCTGTCGGTCTGCCCGCTTTTTGAGATCGAAGTTTTCATCTTTCCAGTTGTTTTCCACCATGAGGATCATCTCCGGATGAATGGTCTCCTGAGCTTCCGACCAGGCATGCGGATAGGTGTAAAATTGAGCCGGCACTTCAATCAGGGAGAAACGCGAGAAGGGGTATTGTAGTTTGTATTGCCGCTCCATGTTCTCTTTGAAGTTCATCAATAGATGTGGAATGGTATCACGAATAGAATCGAACACGGCGACAAAATAGTCCTGTTTTTCCAAATGCCAGATGCTGTATTCGATGCTGTCGGGAGCCACTACGCTTTTTTGCTCATAACGACCGGCAAGCAAAGAGATAGCCTGCACAGGGTATTCGGGATGAAAGGTATAGCTGCCATCCTCTTCGGCAACTCCTTCACCTTGGGATAAAGGCGTGAGACCGGGCAGGGGTTTAACGTGCAATTGAAAACGACTGAAATAGTTTTGTTGCCAGTTGGGATTCTGATCACTATAAGCCGTGCCTGGACGGGGATACCAATAGGATTCCGGCGTAAACAACAGGTAAGAGGGTGTCTGGAAAGTATATTTTTTGTCGGCACTGAAAAGAAAAGCGCGGTTTTCTTTTTGCAAATCTTCTTCCGGTATATCCAGGTAACAGAAAGAGTTATCTACCGTTCCTTCATAAGTGATCTGTAAAGAAATTTTTTCTCCCGTGGAAAGTGTGCGTCCGAAGTCTATCGATAGGATCTGTTTTTCGCGCTCATAGGAAAGCGATTTGCCATGGGCGCTGATCTCTTTGACTTGAAGACCGGGGTTCAGGCAGAAGGTGAAAACCGAAGACTCTTCCAAGGCAACAGCCTGCATGGTGACTGTCGAGGAGATGGTTTGCGGATGTTGCTCTACGTCAATATGGTATTCGTCGATCACCATTTTAGGGTTGTTGACATACCGGTTGTTGATCTCTACATAGACCTTCCGGATATCGCTTTGCTGCATAATCGAATATACATGGCTGTAGCCAAAATATCCGGTGCCTCCTAATAAACAGATAGCCAGTATCAACCAGGGATAATGGCTTCGGGAGGAGCTTGGCAACCGGCGAAACAGGGAAATGGTAATACTGATAAATCCCAGACCGGCAAACAGGTAGATGGCACGGTGCGTAAGAATGGCCTCCAGGTTGGTGAATCCGACAAACGATGATTTTACGAGTGGCAGATAAAAGGTCATGTAATCAAAGAGATAATAGAACTTATCGTTGATATAGAAAAGCGTTAGTCCTACATATCCCAAGAGCAGAATAAAGGTCAACGCTTGATTCCCTAAGATCAACATCAGAAAGATCGATAGACCGATGATATAGATTAAGGTGGGGATACTGATGAAAAGGAGGTAGGTAAGGTAAGCACCCCAATCGGGCGTGACCCCTCCGATAAAAGAGAACAGGATTGACACTCCCATAACAAGGAGGTTGAGAAATAGGAACACCCGTAGGTTGCCCCATATCTTACCGATCACATATTCCGCGTTGCTGAGTGGGCGTACATAAAAGACCTCCGAAGTATCGAGCTTCTTGTCTCTCTTCAAGAAGTCAGACGCCAGGAAGATCGCGATCACCGCCTGTCCCATATTGAGAATGATCAGGTTGAAATAAGGAATATTGGAAGCAATGGATTTTATCGGCCACATGCCACCGCTGTCGGGAATCACAAAGACTGCCAGGTTCAGGATGGTAAGAATAAAGAGTACCAGTATCGTGAATATCTTAAAAAACCAACTCCTAAGCAGCAGTTTGCTTTCATATTTCGATACGGATCCTATGTTATGTATGAAATTAGTCATTCGTCCACCGGTTTAATTTACTTTCCATATAATAGACATAGGCATGCTCCAGATTGGGCGGAAAGGGTTCAGCATCATAGCCTTTTATTTCATCGGCTACTACCTGTACCTCCCAGCCTGTACCGGAGGGGATGGTGGAGATGACCGGATATTTTTTGTCCACATCGTGCAATTGGTCGCCATTGATCTGGATGCGCCATACCTTGCCCTCGGCCTGCTTGAGCATATCTTCCGGAGAACCGTAGTAAGACACCTCTCCTTTGTTCATCAATGCCATACATTTACAACTACTCGAGATATCCCCCACAATATGGGTCGATAGGATGATCGTTACATCCTGTTCGCTGACGGCTGTCAATAGGTTGCGGAAACGGATACGTTCCTCCGGGTCCAATCCGGTGGTAGGCTCATCCACGATAATAACTTTGGGATTATGGATCAATGCCTGCGCAATACCCAGGCGACGTTTCATCCCCCCAGATAGTTTATTGGCATAACGCTCACGCACATCAAACAAACCGACGCTTTCCAACATGGCATCGACCGCCTCTTTGCGTTTGCGGCGGTTACTCATGCCCGAAAGGCGGGCGGCATAATCCAGAAACTCGTAGGTTTTATATTTGGCGAAGAAACGGAAATCCTGTGGCAGGTAGCCCAATAGACTTCGAACCTCCTGGCGCTCTTTCAACAAGTCATGCCCGAACACATTAACCTCTCCCGAACTGGGTTCCATCAGGGCAACAAGAATTCGCATCAACGTGGATTTTCCGGCTCCGTTAGGGCCCAATAGCCCAAACATACCGGTTGGTATTTCCAGGTTTATATCTTTCAATGCATGATTGCCGTTAGGATAAATTTTGTTTAACCCCTTAATTGATATGCTCATTAGCGCAGTGTAGTAGTCGTTTGATTACATTCAGAACGACAAATATAGGAGGATATTGTGGCTAATGCAAGAGTATCAAGCGATTTAATGTGACTTTCAAAAGAAATATCTTTCTTATTCTTATCTTTGGTTCATAAAATGAAACAATGGCTGCGGTATGTGCTTTCAGAGTTGGGGAATGCCGGCGGTCGCAACAAGTAAAATATGCGTATTATAGAAACCATTCAGAAGCGACGTTCCGTTCGCACGTACACCGGTGAGCCTTTGCGGGAGGAGCATCTGACCCTGATCCGACAATATATCGATCAATTGCAAGCCCCGTTTGGCGTGAAGGCGAGGATCGAGTTGATACATACAAATCCCGATGTGGAGCCTATCAAATTAGGCACCTACGGATGGGTGAAAGGGGCGTGCGACTATTTGGTGTTGATCTATGAAGAGGCGCCTTTTGCCGAGACTGCGGCAGCTTATATGTTTGAAGAGGCGGTTCTGTTTTGCACCGATCTGGGATTAGGCACCTGTTGGCTGGGTGGTTCTTTCAGTCGGGGAGACTTCAAAAAGCAGGTAGAGCTCGGGCCGAATGAAAAGCTTAGGATTGTCTCACCCGTTGGTTACCCGGCTGACGCGAAACGGTTTCTGGAAAAATATATCGTCCGAGCAGATAAGAATCATAACTCCCGCAAGCCTTTTGGGGAACTTTTCTTTGAGAAAAATTTCAATCATCCGTTGACTGCCGCCCAGGCCGGACCTTTCGCTCAACCGCTTGAAATGGTTCGCTTGGCACCTTCGGCTAACAATAAACAGGAATGGCGTGTCTTGCTTGATGACCAGACCTTGCACTTTTACAAAAAGCCTTACCTCTCCTTCGACTCCATCGACCTCGGTATTGCCCTTTGCCACTTTGAACTTAGCTGTCGGGAATTGGGCATCGCTGGTCATTATGAGATCCTTAAGGAATTTCCGAAGAATGAGACATTGCCCTATGTGATTTCATGGATTCCGGAAAGATGAATAAAAAATACGCATTTGACGCCGAGATCAAGAAAGTGCCGGATATCGACGGGGCTTATGTGGAAATTCCTTTCGATGTGAAAGCGGAATTCGGGAAAGGACGGGTGCCTGTTCATGCCACTTTTGATGGTGTTCCTTACCAGGGGAGTGTTGTCAGAATGGGTACACCCTGTCATATTATCGGTATACGGAAGGAGATACGCCGACAAATCAATAAGCAGCCCGGCGATATAGTTCATGTAACGATTGAAGAAAGAGTGTGATATCTGAAATGATCACCTTCCGAACCATTCCTTAAACTCGCTTACCCGTGATTTGGTGACCAGGATTTTATCTTTTGTGGGTATGATAAGATTGATCGCCAGTCGTCCGTTGAACCAGTAATCCATATCTTTCACCGCCTCTTTAGCGATGATGTATTGTCTGTTGGCACGGAAGAAATGGGTGGGATCCAGGCTGTCTGTCAATTCTTCGAGGGTATGGGGAATCGTGTAGGTGTCGTTCTTTTTGCTAAGCGCCTTCACCACTCCGTTGTCGATATAGAAGCAGGCAATAGAAGCGGTCGACAGTGGCAGGAGTTTACTCCCTTTATTGGGGATAAGAAAGTAGTTTTTGTATTGCTTTTGCCGGTTCATCGATTGGATCAGTTCCGATAACGAGTGACTCTCCGGCGGATTGGTTTCCGTGAGTAAACGTAATTTATCGAAAGCGCGCATCATCTCTTTCTCGCCAATGGGTTTTAATAGGTAGTCGATGCTGTTCACCTTGAAAGCACGGAGCGCATATTCGTCGTAAGCGGTGGTGAAGATGATCGGACAGCTGATTTTGACATGTTCGAATATCTCGAAAGCGGAACCATCAGCCAGGTGAATGTCCATAAAAATAAGCTCCGGCATAGGGTTCGCCTGTAGCCATTTTATACTTTCAACGATCGAATCGGTGGTGCCCACGATATGGCACTGAGGAGCCACATCGCTTAACAAGGCTTTCAGGTTGTTTACCGCCGCCTTTTCATCTTCAATAATCAGTGTTCTCATAGGTTTCCCGGATGTATTAAAGGAATGCTGACGCAAAACTTGTTTTCATTCCTATCAATCGTTATCTCTTTATCAAAAAGCAGGCGGTAGCGTTTCACCAGGTTATCCAATCCGATGCCCGTGCCCGAACTGTCGGTCAGCTTGGGTTGTCTGGGATTGCAGACATATAACAGGCCGTCGTCGGTGGTGTATATACTTACTTTCAATGGATGCCGGTTGCTGATCTCATTGTGCTTGACGGCATTTTCTATCAATACCTGCAACGACATCGGCGGAAGCAGGTAACTGTTAAAGCGTTTATCGGTCTCTATCTCAAAGACAAGGTTATCTTCGTAACGCATTTCCAACAGGAAGGTGTAGCCTTCAGTAAATTCAAGTTCTCGGGCAAGCGTGGTATGCTTTGAGTCGTTCTCTTGGAGCATATACCGAAGTACATTGGAAAGCTCCTGGGTATAGTTTTGTGCCTTCACAGGCTCTTCGCGTATAAGCGACCGCAGGGTATTGAGCGAGTTAAAAAGCATGTGCGGGTTTAACTGACTTTTGAGCGATTCATACTGACTAAGGATGTTCTCAAGTTTCAGTTGCTGGTTTTCCAACAGGATTTTTTGCTGGCGGCGGGTGATATAAATGATATAACAGCAACCGGTCACTACGCCCGAAATAATAAAATCGCGGATAGGGTGCAGATAGTGGTGCGCCGTAGACTGCACAGCCAGAATATTAAACGATTCATGCAAATGGTAGAATAAATTGCTTAATATCGTGCTCGCCAGCCAACAGAGTAGAAAAGAAAATATGAGTTTTTGCCAACTGATCTTTGCCGTTGTTTCGTTGAACCGGAAAACAACCGTTGTCAACCAGAACAGGAAAAGAAGCGACACGAAGGAATAGAAGATCTCATTGACCACTTCCAGTGTTTGAATGCCCGGGAAAACATTATGGTTCTCGAGATCACCCAATAGATTGATAATCTCAGGAATATGAATCAGGAAGCTTACTGCCACCGATATGATAACCAGCGACCACCTGTATTTACTCCCGTATTTCTTTCCGGTATCGACCATATGTGACAAAAGTAGTTATTTTTGCACAATCCTTGCGTTAATATACATACCTGGACGAAACAGTTCGTTGTTTTCCATTACTTTGGCATACACTTCGAGCGAGCGGTTGACGTTATCGACAGCCTGTCCGACAGAGATAATCTCGCCTTCAAATATCTCATCGCCCATGCCGTTCACGCGGAACTCAATGCGGTGGCCTGTCTTTATTTTGCCTAAGTCTTTTTCGTATGCTATCAGTTTGATCAACGTATTGTTCTTGTCGATGATCTCACAGAGGGGTTCTCCGGCCGCGATATGTTTGCCGAGATTCATCTGCAGGTTGGAGATATAACCGCTTATGGGGGCATGTACTTCAAGTAGAGGCAATATGCCGTTTGCCTGCAACGCCTGCGTCGATACGCCAAATATACTCAGTTGCGCCGCTGCTGCCTCTTTCCGGCTTTTCATCGACAGGTAATCGGCTTTGCTTTGCTGGAATTTCTTTTGTGAGGCAGCTGCTTCGCGGGAGAGCAGCTCCTGTCGTTTGTATTCCGCCTCCAGATAGTCGCATTGAGCGGCCGCATCGAGGTAGTTATGCTGCAAGTCAATAAATTCCGGGTTTTCAAGCGTAGCCAACAGTTCGCCTTTGCGTACATATTGGCCGGGTAACAGGGAGGTATTCTTTACGATGCCGTCGAGCGACAGGGTAACGGAGGCATGACGTTGTGGCGAAAGTACAAAGGTGCCATTGAATGTAACATCCTTTGCCAATGATGTAGCGGATGTGGTTGCATCTGTTATCACTGCATCGTTCACTTCGGGTTCAATCGCAATGGCTTCCGTTCTTACTTCGTTTACCTCTTCGGCTTTTTTGTTTCCGGTACTACTGCATCCCACGGTCAATAACAGGGTGGCGATTACAGGTATATAAATCGTTTTCATCACTTATTCAATTAGTTATTATATAATTCATATTCCAACGCTGATACATTGTATTGATAAATCATCTCTATATACGACTGCTTTATCTCCAAGGCACTGTTCATGCTCTGTATAAAATCGCTGATATCCGTCTCATTATATTTCAGTTGCAGTTCGGCAGCGCGTATCATTGCTTCTGCTTCGGGCAGGGCGGAGGTTTCGAAGAAACGGATGCTCTCGTCATACTTACGCAATTCTGCTTTCAGTTCATATACTTTGTTATTCAGTTGACGCACATTATCCTCCGCCTCATACCCTGCAATACGGGCTTCCAGCTTGGCCTGTTTCACCCGGCTCGACTGCGCGTTGAATACAAGTGGAAGAGAAACTCCCACCGTCCAGGAGTGTAATCCTTTATCGGGCAAGATATTCTGTCGCTGATAACCCACCGAAAACTCAGGGAAGAAGCGACTCCTTTCGATGCGAACTTGTGCTGCAGATTCGGATTGTTTGCTGTTGAAGTAAGAGAGATGGTCATAAGAGAGCTCCGCACACATGATATCCGCCTCATATTTCTTTAATAGGGTATCAGCCGGAACAACCGGAACATCGGAAAAACAAACCCATTGCAGGCGGGCTGCAGCCACCTTACACTCCTCTTCCGCCTGGAAAACCCTGTTCTTCATCGAGGCAGCCTGTGCCGCAGTCATATTCTTTTCCAACAGGGTGATTTCCCCTTGCTGATAACGCAGGTCGCCGGTACGCAGAAGCAGTTCCGCCAGTTGGTTTTGTTCGCCCAACATTTGCTTTTTGTGGTAGGCATACTGGTAGTAAGCCCAGGCACGTTTCGCTTCGGCTGTTACCTCTTTTTCTACCATATTGCGGTAAAAAGTAGCGCTGTTTACCTGATGTTTTACAAGCGAGTTCTTATAGAAAGGAGTGACAAGCGAACCGATCGATTGCGAGATGCCCAGTTCGCGGTCGTTGCGGTTGGTGCCGTTGAGCTGTCCCCAGGAGTAGTCGAACGAGGTAGCCCCCAAATCCCATGATTCACCCCGGGCGGCTTTGTTACGTTCAATATCCATCGTCGCCGCTTTCAGGCGGGGATTGTTTTGTTTCGCCATACTGATCACCTCCTCCAGGGTGACTGTCTGTTGTGCCTGCATGCCTCCAGATAGCATCAACAGAAGAATAATCAGACCCGCAACGGGCAGAGTTTTTCTTTTCTTCCATTTACGCATACACACATTGAACACGCCGATAAGCCGGTAAAACACCGGAATGATAATAAGCGTAAGGAATGTCGACACCAATAATCCGCCGATAACAACCGTTGCCAACGGACGTTGTACCTCAGCCCCTGCCGAAGTGGCTATCGCCATCGGCACAAAACCGAGCGAAGCAACCAAGCCAGTAAGGAATACGGGGCGCAATAGATGCGGGGTTCCTTTTTTTATGATTTTATCTGTTGCCATTTTATAAGTAGTTCCTTTCGATAATGCCTTGAAATGGTTCAGCATAAGGATGCCGTTAAGCACCGAGACGCCAAACAAGGCAATAAATCCTACGCCCGCCGAGATGCTGAAAGGTAATCCTCTGATCCAAAGAGCCAATACACCACCGATCATCGACAGGGGCACGGTGCTGAATACCACCAACGTATAGGTGAGGCTGCGGAAGGCAAAGAACAATAACAACAGGATAAGCAACAAGGCGATTGGGATAACAACCAACAGGGTGTCGATCGCATTCTGCAGATTCTCGAACTGTCCGCCATACTCGAAATAGTAACCGGGTTGTAGTTTTATGTTTTCATCGAGTATGGTTTGTATCTTTCCTACCACCTGTTGAATATCGGCATCGCGCACATTCACGCCAATCACGATACGCCGTTTGGTAGCATCGCGGTTAATCTGTAAAGGACCGCTGATAAGTTCCACTTCTGCCAGTTCGGTCACGGGGATTTGTATGCCATCGGCTGTGCGGACAAAGAATTTATTGAGGTTGAAATCCTCCACTTTCTCGTGGTCGAGGCGGACAACCAGGTCGAAGCGGCGTTCGTTTTCAAAAACGGTTCCGGCAACCTCTCCGGCATAAGCCGTGCGGATAATGTTATTGAGTTCTTCCACATCCACGCCGTAGCGCGCTAACTTGCTGCGGTCGTAGTTGACTACTAACTGCGGCAGACCCATCGTTTGCTCCACCAACACATCGTCGGCACCCGGCACCTGTTTGATATATTGGGATGCTTCGCGGGCTTTAGCGTAAAGTTCTTCCATATCTTCGCCATACAATTTGATGGCGATATCGGCTTTGGCACCCGTCATCAGTTCGTTGAAACGAAGCTGAATGGGTTGGCTGAAGTTGAACTCGACATCTGCAATCGTATCCAATGCGGCTTTCATCTTCTCCACCATCTCAGCGCGTGAATCGGCACTTGTCCATTCTTTAAAAGGTTTCATCACAATCATTATGTCGGCATCTTCGATCGCCATCGGGTCGGTAGGCACCTCTGCCGTACCGATCTTTGCCACCACATGTTTGATTTCGGGAAACTGATTTATCAGTATCTTTTCCGCCTGGTCGGACGCTTCGATACTGCGGGTGAGCGAGCTACCGGCCGGCAGAGTCATCTGCATGGCAAAGTCGCCCTCGTCGAGCGTCGGGATAAATTCGGCTCCCAGTTTAGTGAACAGCAATAGGCTACCTCCCAACGCCAGGAAGGCGATAACCAGAGTTGTCAGGCTGAAACGCAGGCATCGCTGCAACAGCCTGCGGTATAGTTTGTTCAAACCGTCGAAAAAGCGATCGGCGAAGGTACGTGTTTGCCTGATCGTTTTCTTCAGAAAGAGAGATGCCATCATAGGCACGTAGGTGAGCGACAAGATCAATGCACCGATAATACAGAACACCAATGTCTGTGCCATCGGCGTGAAGTATTTTCCTTCGATGCCTTGCAACATCAGAATCGGGAAGAATACCAACAGGATTATTAACACGGCGAAAGTAGCGGAATGCACCACGCCTTTCGTGCCGTTCACAATTTCATTATCCATAGATTGGGGCGAGAGTTTCTGCCCGTAGAATTGTTTCGTATAGAGGTGAGCCAGTATACCTTCGACAATCACAATGGAACCGTCGACCACAATACCGAAGTCGATTGCGCCAAGGCTCATCAGGTTGGCCGATACACCAAACAGGCGCATCATAATAAAACCGAAAAGCATCGACAATGGAATGACGGAGGCTACGATCAATCCCGCCCTGACATTACCCAGGAAGATTATCAACACCAGAAAAACAATCAATGCACCCTCCACCAGGTTGCGGATCACGGTAGATATATTGCGATCGACCAGTTCGGAACGATTCAGGTAAGGCTCTATACTCACTCCCTCGGGCAACATCTTCTGCACGAGCTCCACCCTTTTCTCCAGTTCGGCAGTTACCACATTGGCATTAGCACCTTTCAGCATCATCGCAATACCACCCACACATTCGCCCTGCCCATCTTTGGTCATCGCCCCAAAACGTTTAGGGGAACCGTAACGCACAACGCCGATATCATCGATATGAATAGGGATGCCGCCACGGTTGGTGATAACGACCTGTTCTATATCCGCCAGGCTTTTTATCATCCCTTCGGAACGTATATAATAGGCTTTGCCCTCTTTTTCGATATAACTTCCGCCGGTGTTCTGGTTGTTTTTATGCAGGGCTTCGAACACTTCGCCAATGGTGATATTCAAGGAATAAAGCGCATCGGGATCAACCGCCACCTCATATTGCTTCAGGTATCCGCCAAAGCTGTTTATCTCCACAATGCCGGGAATACCCGAAAGCTGCCGTTTGACAATCCAGTCCTGTATCGTTCGCAGTTCCATAGCATCATAGCGGTCTTCATACCCCGGCGCCACCTCCAACACATATTGATAGATCTCACCCAATCCGGTAGTGATAGGCATCAGTTCGGGCACACCCAGTTCAGCAGGTATCTCACCCGAAACGGTTTGAATCTGTTCATTGATCAGTTGCCGGGCATCCAATGTGGGCACATTCTCTTTGAACACCACCGTCACCAGCGAAAGTCCAAAGCGGGACACAGAACGTATCTCCACCACATTCATAATGTTACTCATCGCCACCTCGATGGGGAACGTAATCAATTGTTCCACCTCCTGCGGAGCAAGCGTAGGCGAAACAGTCACGATTTGCACCTGGTTGTTGGTAATATCCGGAACAGCATCTACAGGAAGGGTCAGCATGGCATAAATACCCGCTACCAGGAGTATCAGCGTCATAAATCCGATCAAGAGTTTCCGTTTGACCGAAAAACGTATTATTTTATCAAACATAACAATAGCCTTTACTAATTTTTAGGTAAAGGTAGGGCTGAATGCTCTCCATGCATATCGCCCTGTCCGTGAACCGTCCCGATTGGGGGTTGAGGTGGACGATTGGGAGGGTGGGTGTGAAACGTTATTTTGATTTGTATTTTACCTATTGGGTAATTGTCAAATTGATAGCAAAAACCCCATTTTGCTTTACAATATGATACGTTAAAAAGTGTTACTCCTGCGGGTAATTTAAAATACCCCTACGTTTTCGAAAAATTTCTCCCGCGATTTTGACAAAATGTCAAATTGGAATTTTCGGATTTTGGGATAATTGAAGGAGATAGGAGTGAGTCAAACGCCGCGTAGCGGCGACCTGTATCCAGCCCTGTGCGTAAGCGCAGGGGAGAGAATGATAAATAACAATGCGCCGCGTAGCGGTGCTATGTGGATGCGCTCTCATGTCGTGTATATAGCACCGCTACGCGGCGCTGACTGATGGACAAATACTTGACCCTGCGCTTACGCACAGGGCTGGATACAGGTCGCCGCTATGCGGCGTTTGGCCCATTTCCTATCTCCTATTTCCTATTTCCTCCTTCAAACCTCCCCCAATTCAAAAATCAACGGTCTGCAAATATGGAAGAGATAATAACAAAAGGAGTTGAGAATATATCCGCAGGAAATACTACAAAAAGAACCTATCCACAAACGGAATGATCAGGGCGGTCATGATGCCCATGATGCCGATGGCCAGACCGCTGATGGCGCCTTCCAGGGCTCCCATTTCCATGGCACGGGTAGTGCCCAGAGCATGAGAGGCTGAGCCGATGGCTAACCCTTTGGCAATTTTACTTTTAATGCCGATCGCGCGAAGTAGGATGGGGCCGATGAGACCGCCGAATATACCGCATATAACGACGAAGGCAACCGCCAGTTCGGGTATGCCGCCGGCATTTTCGGCAAGGCTGATGGCAATTGGTGTGGTGACCGATTTGGGCGCTAACGAGGCAACCAACGCTTTGTCGGCGCCAAAGGCCTTCGCGATTAATACCACACTGGCTATGCCGACAATGCTGCCGGCAAACACAGCTGTAAGCATAGACAGGACATTGCCTTTGATATATTCGATCTGCTCGTACAGAACATAACCCAACGCTACCACACTGGGGCCAAGCATAAAATTCAACACCTTGGTTTGCTCATAAAAGGTGCTGTATTCTATACCGGTGATTTTCAGAAAAGGGATAATGATCACCACCGAGATCAACAACGGCTGAAGCAGCGAAAACCGGAGTCGCTTGTAGATATAAACGCCGAATAGGAAGGTGCCGAAAACCAGGCAAAGCAGAAATACCTCGCCGGAAAGCAAGCCTTTGAGTTTTTCTATCAGCTGTTCATTCATTTCTTGGTCCTCCTTTTTTCAAAGTTGTCCTGCACAACGGCGACGACAATAAGTGTGAGTATCGTACTTATGATAATCGCCAGGGAAATGGTCCAGATGGATCGGGAGATGTATTCCGCGTAGGCCATCAGTCCTACTGCCGGCGGAATAAAAAAGACAGCCATGTTTTTGGTAATGACTGTGGCGGCGTCCCTGACATATTCGGGTTTCACCAGTTTGAAATACAGGCTGAGGAAAAGCAGGATCATACCGATCACGCTTCCGGGAATAAACCCGTTGATAAACAGGCTGCATACTTCACCGAGGAAGTAGAACAGGAGAATATTGAAAAGCCCTTTTATCATAGCAGTAACGTTTAAAAACGGCGCAAAGGTAGACAATTCATTCGTCAGTAAATCCAAATTGTTTGTACATTTACCGACAGAAACCTAAAAAGGAGGAACAAGATGGCTATAAAACGTTTCGGCGTCTCTTTGGAAGACGAATTGTTGGAATCATTGGATGCGTACGTGAAGGGGAATGGTTTTTCGAACCGCTCGCAGGCGATTCGTTTCCTGGTAGAAAAGAATGTGGCCGAACAGAAATGGCAGTGCAACCATATTGTAGCCGGGACGATCATCGTTATGTATGACCAGAAAAAGAAAGAGATCGTTTCGCGGATTACCAATATTCAACAAGACTACAAAGATGTGATCCTGTCGTCCTCCCAATATTATATCAACCAAAACTTCTGTCTTCACATCGTAACGGTTATGGGTGAGGCCTATCGGCTGACTGAACTCTCTGATCATCTGACCACAATCAAAGGGATTAAGCACGGCAAATTGGTTATGAGCCGGGCTGATTGATCTGGTTTGTTGCTTTTTTATACACTATTCGTGGCACTATTTGTAAATATTATGTCACCATAGTAACACAACGTGTGTGAATTGTGTTACTTTTGTGGCGGTAATAAATCAAAAAAGGAAGTCATATAAGTATGAAATCACAACAATACCTTTGTTCTATTCTATTGGTCATGTCGGGTTGTTTTACAAAGCTATCCGCACAAGATTCCTACACAGCGCAAGATTCAATCCTTTTGCAGGAGGTTGTAGTTTCCGCGACTAAAACGGAGGTCACTCGCAACCAGATACCTTTGAGTATTTCGGTGGTCGATCGTCCGGCGTTGCAGGAGAGTACGGAAACGGGGGTTCTATCTATTCTTTCGGAGCAGGTGCCGGGAGTTTTTGTCACCGAAAGAGGTGTCACGGGCTATGGTATTAGCTCCGGATCGGCCGGTTCCGTTAGTATTCATGGAGTAGGAGGGGGCAATAAAGTGTTGATGCTGTTTGATGGGCAACCGATGTGGGCCGGTGTTTTTGGACACCATGTGCCGGATGTCTATGTGGCCTCTGATGCCGAGAAGGTGGAGGTGATTCGTGGACCGGGCTCGTTGTTGTATGGCTCGAATGCGATGGGTGGAGTGATCAACGTGATTACCCGAAAGGCCAAAGAAGATGGCTTGCACGGACAGGGACGGGTGATGTATGGATCGTACGACACCTGGAAATTCATGGGCAATGCTGGTTATAAGAAAAATAAATTCAATGCCTACCTGTCGTTGAATAGGGATCAGACCGACGGGCAAAGGGATAATTCTTCGTTCTATATTAACAATGGGTATCTGCGGTTGGGCTATCACTTCTCGAACAACTGGAATATGAATGGAAGCGCTGTACTGGCCGATTTCAAGGTACACAACCCGGGGCCTGTTCAGGCGCTTATGTATGAAAACTGGGCGAAGGCATTGCGCACCACCTATTCGGTGACGGTGAATAATGTATATGAAAAGATGAGCGGTTCGCTGCAGGCCTATTACAATAGCGGGCAACATAAAATAAATGATGGGCATACGGCGGAGGAATCACCGCAGACCTCTTATTTCCGGTCGGATGACTACAATATGGGTATGGCGCTCTACGAATCGTTCCGGCTCTTGGATGGCAATGTGTTCACGATCGGATTGGATGCCAAACAATGGGGCGGAAAGGCGTGGAATGAGGATTTTGATGGAAACGAACTCGTGCAACATGTCGACAAAAAGGTGAATGAGTTTGCCGCCTATGTGGTGGCTCAGCAGACCTTGTTCGACAAGCTGGTATTGAACGCCGGGGTGCGTTTGGAAAATAATGAAATATTCGGTAACGAATGGGTGCCCCAAGCAGGGATCTCCTATCAACTGAATGATCAGGCAACCCTGAAAGCATCCCTCTCAAAAGGCTTTAGAAGTCCTAATATCCGTGAGCTCTATATGTGGGGCTTGTCGCCCAATCCGGATCTGCGCCCGGAATCCATGCTCAATTATGATATCTCCTATATGCAATCCTTGTTGAATAACCGCTTGCATGTAGAGGTAACAGCCTATTTTGCCAAAGGGAAAAACCAGATTGTACCGGGAAAGGTTGGCGATAAACAGATGAGTTATAACTCCGGCGCTTTCCGAAACAGAGGATTTGACGTGGGAGTCAACTACCAGATACGACCCAACCTGAAATTGTCGGGTAACTATAGCTTCCTCGACTCCGACATCCGGGTGGAAGCAGCTCCGAAGCATAAGGCTTACCTGGGGCTGCACTGGCGGGTGAAGAAGTTTACCCTTTCGCCGGGCATGCAGTATGTGGATGGATTGTATGTGGGCAAAAATAACGGACAGGATATGATGGAATCGTACGCCTTGCTCAACTGCAAACTGGCTTACAAGCCGACACCCTGGATGAATCTTTTCCTGAATGGGGAGAATCTGACGGACACCTCGTACCAGAATATGTATGGCTACCCCATGCCGGGCGTGGTGGTATTAGGAGGAATCGATGTGACGTTTTGATCGGATACATACAAAAAAGCCCGGAAACAAAATGATTTCCGGGCTTTTTTGTATCTGTAAAGTAGCTTATTTATTCAATAAGAAGCTATCTATTTGTTCGATAAACTTATCTTTGGGCAATGCTCCCTGCGCCATCATGGGTTGTCCGCTTACCGGAACAAACAATAGCGAAGGTATGCTTTGAATACCAAAGAGAGCCGCCAGCTCTTTTTCGTTGTCTACGTTTATTTTATAGATGATGATATCCTCTTTGTATTCAGCTGCCAGTTCCGCCAGGATAGGGGCGATTTTTTTGCAGGGAGGGCACCAGTCGGCATAGAAATCGATGATACAAGGCTTGTCTCCTTCGTACACCCAGTTGTCGGTATTCTTCTCAAAGTTAAATACCTTCGCGATAAAATCTGCCTTATTTAATACGATCACCTCTCCGGTCTTAGCCTTTTCTGCCGAGTTGTCACCCGTCTTAGCCGACAAAGTGCAGCTAACAGAAATCAGCAACACCATCACAAAAAATAAACTCTTTACATTATTCATAAATTATTCATCCTATATAATTACCCTACAAAGGTAGAAATAAATAACTTATCCACAGATGTCCGATTCCCTAAAAGAAAATAATAAAGAGAAAAAGAAAAAAATCTTCCCCAACCCGTAGGAAGTATCAAAAAAATGCCTACATTTGCACCGCGTTTGAAACAAAACCCAAGCGCAAACATACTGAAACGACTGGAGAGATGGCAGAGTGGTCGATTGCGGCGGTCTTGAAAACCGTTGAACTGAGAGGTTCCGGGGGTTCGAATCCCTCTCTCTCCGCCAAGCTGAAAGGCAAAATCAAACAAAGCACCGTAAATCAAACGATTACGGTGCTTTTTCTTTTAGGGCGGTTAGCAAAAAAGAGTGAATCTTTAAACCTACAAAATTTGGCCCGATCAAGTCCTAACTTTGGGTCAGCAGATTTTTCACAAAGCAGTATCCCTGTCCCTTTCTCCTTACAAAACGGCCAACAGGAATCGCCGGTTCTGCTTTGGGGCAAACCGGCGATTATAGCCGCGCAACGAGGCGCGGATGGCGATGAGGGGCGTCCGTGGGATTGGCGCCCCGATTATTTGACAATTACCAAAGTTGGTGAATCTGACGGCGGATGTTGTTGTCGTAGACCGCTTGGACGGTTGCCATTTCTTCGTTGGTGAAGGGTGGGAGGGAAGAGGCGGCTGCGTTCTCGATGATTTGCCTGGGCGAACTGGCTCCGGGGATGACGGTACTCACTTCGGGGAACATCAGGATGTAGCGCAGGGCTTTGGCTGATAGGTTTTCAACGCCTAAGGATGCTTTTAGCTCTTGCGCCGCCTTAATGCCGGTCAGGTAGTCTATGCCGGAGAAGGTCTCTCCTTTATCGAAGAAGTCGCCGTTGCGGTTGAAGGAGCGGTGGTCGTCCTTACCGAAAGCGGTGTTTTCGGTATATTTCCCAGTCAGGAGTCCGCTGGCTAAGGGCACGCGCACGATGATGCCTACGTTGGCTTCCCGTGCTTTGGCGAATAATTCCTCGGCAGGTTTCAGGCGGAACATGTTAAAGATGATCTCGATAGCAGAAATGTCATAGGCCAGGGCGGCTAAGGCTTCGTCGACGCGTTCCACACTCACGCCATAGTGTCGGATAGCACCCTGCTGCTTCAGCTTGTCTAATGCCTTGAAGACCTCCGGCTTGTGATAGACCTCGGTGGGAGGGCAATGCAGGAGCACCAGGTCGAGGCTCTCCACCCCCATGTTCTGGATCGATTCGGATACAAAGCGGGTGATGTTTTCCTCGGTATAGCCTTCCGCTACGTGGGGGTTCAGTTTGCGCCCGCATTTGGTTACGACATAGATCTTATCCTTCTTTGTTTTCAGGAACTTGCCAATACTTTTCTCGCTCATTCCGTTCTGATAGATGTCGGCCGTGTCGAAGAAGTTAACGCCCTGCTCGTAAGCCGCTTCCAGGGTATCCTGCGCTGTTTGTTCATCAAAGGCATCGCCCCACTTTGAGCCCAATTGCCAAGTACCAAGCGAAACCTCGCTTACCTTAAATCCCGTTTTACCTAAAACTCGATATTCCATACTATTCATTAATTTGTTGTGTCGATTGCTTTGCGACTGTTTTATCTCCTTGCAAAGATAGAATACATAATACGCCTGGGCAATATATGAAAAAATAATCATATACTGACTAATTTGTTCCTATACTGATTATCAATGCCTAATAGATGACTATCTTTGCCGTACAAAATGATTCGTCTATGTATAAGCGTAAACTTCCGTTAGATTTGTCCTGCGGCATCCGTATCGTAATGAGTATTATCGGATCAAAGTGGAAACCCTGCCTGATCGATGCGCTGAGGGAGTCGCCCAAGCGTCCGAGTGAGCTTCACCGCGAGATACCCGACGCCGTCTCACGGGTGCTGAACCAAAACCTAAGGGAATTGGAGGAGCATGGCATCGTTGAGAAGAAGATCTTTGCCGAGCTTCCTCCCCATAGCGAATACGCTCTGACTGAATTGGGGAAAAGCTTGCTGCCGATTATAGATAGTATGGACGACTGGGGCGAAAGGAACCGGCCGACGTTTGAGAAGCTGATGCTTTGACGACAAACAAAATGCACTCATTTTCGCTAATATATTATCATTTTGTTACTCGGGATTAGCGGCGGGGTATAAACGGCAATTTCTTATCTTTCTCAATTAAAGCACTATAAACCGTAAGCCTTTTTTGTGCTTAGATGCTACCCACATCGAAGGCATATCGAAGGCATATCGAAGGCAGACGGGAAAGGAGCAGAGAGTAAGGAGAAAGGAACAAGGAGAAGGGAGAAAGAAAAATTCTCTTAAGAGGAGAAAGGGGAGAGGTGGAAGGAGAAAGGAGAAGGGAGAAAGGAGAAAGAAGATTTCGAGGCTGTAATTTGAACTGTGTCAGCAAAGCGTAATAAAAGTATTAACTTTGCTAACACAGTTTTTTTTATGGAAGATTTTAATTTTGAAGAGATTAAAAACAAGGCATTGGAACAGCTAAGGTCTGGCAAATCCTTGTTGGGGAAAGACGGAGCGTTTGCTCCATTATTGGAAAGTATCTTAAATGCTGCCTTGGAAGGAGAAATGGATGCTCATTTAGATCCTGATGAGCGTGAGTCAGGAAATCGGCGCAACGGCAAAATGCACAAGCAGGTTCAAACACCTTTAGGTGAAGTTACTGTATCCACTCCTCGTGATCGCAACTCCACCTTTGATCCTCAGTTTATCAAGAAACGTGAAACCATCTTAGCTGATAATGTTGCTGACCGAATTATCGGTTTGTATGC
>NZ_JARXWF010000016.1 GCF_029892605.1 Parabacteroides sp. PM6-13 | reverse complement strand
GAAATCTGACGGGTCAATATCACATGTCCCTCTTTATCCGTAAAGGTATAGAGAGGGTTATTGTCTTCATCTTTCGTTTCCGTGACATAGAGCAGACCCGCAGCATAGTAGCCGTCGGATGCAAGCGACACCATTATAGAATTGAGGCTGCCGAAGAAGATATGCCGGAGGCACCGGTAGGGACCGGCCTCAACGACATTTACCTTATAGGCGGTATGCACAGCACGGTCGTTTGTATGCCAGTCATTACCCGGCCCAAACTCTTTCGTCACACGATTCAAGGGGGATGGTTCGTAGACAGTCAGTGAATAGGGCTTATTGTCGCCCTTATTCGAACTGGACGAGGAGGTTCTAAGCGTAGAGGGTGACACATAGGCACTGTTATTGCCTGACCGGACAGCCGGTAGCCATACCTTCTCACGACGACCGGCACCATCGTACTCGATAAGGGAAACCAAGTCTTGGCTTGCCCCGCCCATTTTGGCTTCGACCACCTGAGAGGGACGACCCAAGCCGTCGTAATACTCCACCTGCTCCAAATAAGAGGTACCGGCGCTGTTAGTCATCGTCCGTGTACGCACATAGTTCTGCGTAGAGGTCTGAGCCGTGGCAAAATGTACCAGACAAGAAAAACCGATGATGAACAGGCTATTTAAAAAGATATTGTTATTTTTCATAGGACAGTTCGTTTACTTTTTGATAATTATTTTGCTTTTCCCCTCATTGCCCACCTGTATCCGGAGGATATAACTACCCGTCGGCAAAGAGTGGCAATCGATGATTTCCTCATAACTTCCTGCCCTCTTATCGCCGGCAGGGACATGTTTCAACAAGCGACCAGCCGTGTCGTAGAGCATCAGGGCTACCTCTTTTTCCGTATCGATCATATAATCGACATACAACCGGCTCTCCACCGGATTGGGATAGAAGTTGGCCCCCCAGTGTGTTCCCTTCAGTGGCCAGTTATCGGGCAACCGGATACCATCCGCTCCACCACCGCTCCGGGTTTGTATCTTGAAAGAGGCCTGTACCAACTGGTTTTGAGGATCTTCTTCTAAGTAATAGTGAGCTTCGGGCTCGTAGAAAAAGGCGGTCTGAAAAGTCGTTTCTTTTTGGCTCTTTGACGCATCGAGCGAACGGATTGTCTCGAACACCGGATAACGGTAGCCTTGGACAAACCACCGGCAGGTCTCCATCACGGTGGACAGCGCCTGCGATGCCTGCTTGCGGGTAAGGGCATTATCGGCAATGGTCTGCACAGTGCGTACACGCACCACATGCTGCAACGTATCGCCTGAAGGAAGAATCATCTGGCCCGACGCGTCCGCTTCGACCGTCTGAGTGCCATAAATATCCAACGGATGCTGGCCTGAATAGATCACCTGTCCCCGGTAGTCTTTATTGACCTTACCGCCACGAGTCAAAGGATAGCTCATAACAAGCATCGGTTCTTCATAGTGCATCAGGTTGACCGGGTTTTCAAACCCCAACAACATCACCCGGTCGTTCAGGATGCGGTAATAGTAGGCTGTATAATGCTCCAGCCCCACAAGCAGCTCTCCCGCCTGTATATCTTTTTTGGGGAAGGTGTCGCACCCCATAACGATATAGGCGCTATCCTTATGGGAAGGAGGGGTAAAATACTCCACAATATATTCTTTCCCTTCAGCCTTCAGCCCGCTGAGATCCCAAAGCTGGTCTTCGCCCGCTCCGCCCGGATCCATAAAGCGTACCTGTTGCTTCACGATCTTATCGCCCGCCCGGGCAGCATGGTGCTGACGGGTGACCTGCGCCGCCGCAAACAGAGGCATCAGGCAAAAAAATAGAACAAGAAGCCGTTTCTTGATTGTTGTGTATGTCAAATTAGCTGTTTTCATATCGATCAGGGAGATTATTGTTTGTAATTATACTGGAAAGACTGGATGGTTCCCGCCGCTTCATACGTACGGATCAGCCGCCCCAAAGGATCGTATTCGTAATAGATTGTCAATCCTTTGGGATCAGTCATGGAGGTTACTCCGACAAGCGGTTTATGGGTAAAGATCGTCACCATAGCATTCTTCAGATTGTTTCGGAGGGTATTCCCCATGGATACGATACTTGCATCCGTAGGACCAGAGGAAGCCAATACAGAAGATACCCCCGAGAGATTGCTTACCTGGCTGTATCGGGCGTTTTTTATTTCGGCTACCAGATAGCGTTGGTTATACGACCAAAGATAAGTAGTGTATACGCCATCCACTCCCAACACCTCTTCTGGTTTTCCGTATTTGGTATAACTAAGCACCTGTTCCTTCGGCATATAGCTGGATGTAGCCGTCCGCAATTCGTGCAATTGGGAGGGCATGTAGATACCATTGGGAGGGAAGGTGCCGTAATCAATCTTATGGCCGGACACCTTTGTGCCTGTGGTAGAGGAGAGCGAGACCGTTTCTGCCACAACAGGAGAAATAATATTTGCAGTAGCCATCTCTTGGAATACACTATTTGCACTGTTGCTCTGCGGATACTCATAGGAGGTAACATATGTTGTTCCTTTGCTGTTGGTCACATATTTATTCGAAAGCTGGTTCCGGTTGTTGTAGCCATAGCTTTCCTGTATCGTAACAGGGCTTGCGCCAATCTGGTAAGTGTCTTGTCTTTTAGAAGCAAGTCGGGCTCTTCCCAGATAATAACGCTTCGTTTTGAAATAGGTACCAACCCAGATACTCTGTCCGGGATACAGATTATCAACATAAGGATTATAAAAGAAATAATCGAACAGGTAACTGAAAGAATAATTCCAGCTGTATGTCTCACTTTGCAACATATAAAAACGGTTTTCGTTTACAATATAGTCGCTTTTCGTTTTCAACCTGCCATAGTGATATTTCTTAGGTTCATAATACATGTAATGCCCATCACTTGATTGATAGAGGCGTTCAAAAAAACTATAACCATAAGGGGAATCTTCATAGACATCGTATTCATAACTGGTTTTCCCCGTTGTATTTCCGGGTACATAGCTGAGATTATCCTCCACTTCCCCATAATAAACGGTTACATAAGGATAGAGCACCGGATTCCGCCCATCTACCAGTCGACGAAAATTGGAGGCGCTGAAAACAGTTTCCCAGATCCAGGATACATTTGTATAAGGAAGTAATCGGAAGGGATTAGAGAAAGAGGCCGATACTCCATTTGCATTCAATCCGAGTATCATGTTCCGAAGAGGGAAAAAATCCGGGATATCATAACAGTAGACCCCTGCACTTTTACAATAGGTAAGAATATTGGGATCAACCACCGCTTCACCTACCCCCGTATGGAAATTTGCATTTGTAATATAGGGAGTAGTAAAATGAATATTATCGTTGGCGGCCTGTGAATAAGGCTTTCCGTAACGGAAAAGTTTCAGACCTGCCATCTCACCGGCTGCACTGTAATTGGTAATCTTCCGGATCCGGAAACCGGCGGCCGTGGCCACTACTTTTTTATAGGAATCATGGATGTAATTACCATTTGCATCTGTAGAAGAGAGAAAGCGGTGGTTCTCAAACTCAAACAGGGTATAGCCTCCGGTAGGATAGGTGATACGCGAAAGCACGCCGTGTTGCTGCGGGGTTGCCGGTTCCCGGATATTGGCTGTAGTCCGGGAGAGTTTCACCTTATCGAAAGGAGTCAGGTCTGTGGAAAGTTTGGTAATCTTCTGCGCCACCGAACTCATTAACTGAGAAGTCGCGTCGTTGCAATCAAATTCCACAAACATATTCAGGTTTGCTACGCCATTCGAAGTACTTCCGGTTTTCAAGTACCCCCAGTGGTCAAGACTATTGAACACACTGGCATTACTTTGGTAGGAAAAACCATAAACAAGAGAAGGGGTTGTTTCATTAGAACCCTTGATCGTAAGCGAAGTTAGTTTCGCTAATGAATAGCCTTCTGTGGGAGCCCCAGGAATATAGAAAGGCATTGTTGTCATGCCCAGGTCGATCCGCCGGACAAGTTGTGAGTTATCCTTCACCTCTATCCGGGTTACATAATTATGGCTAGAAGTGGCATTCGTATTGGAATAGGTCAGCAAGAGCTGGCTTCTTCCATAACTAATGGAAGAGAGTAGTTTCATTTTATAAGCCGTAAGGGGTGTCTCCGCCACATTCCGTACCTGAACGGTAGAAGCGGTTTCATATGGTGGTGGAGAGAAATTATATCCACTCTGGAACAAAAGGGCATTTTCGTAGAAAGTACCATGAGCTACGCTTTGGATGGTATAAGCATAATTGAAAACGATCGGTTCTGTAGAATGTGGCAGATCGATCTGTGTCAGCCGCCAGGATACATAACTATCGTTATAAAGGAATCCCATCCAATAGGGAGCGTCTCCTCCGGCAAAGGTATATGTTATTCCGGATTCATCAATCACCGTAAAAGATTGAATATTTGATGTATTATAGCTGCAGCTTATTTTAACCTGCCGATCATCGGAAACCATATAAGTCAGACCACTCCCCTCTTTCTGAATGACAAAATCGAAAGAAGAACCGTCGGGAAGGGTTGCGGTGAATTTATCATAGTTATAGTCGTATTTTTGATAGCCATCTATAGTCATACTAGCCGTCAGGTAATCGTTTAGTTTATTTGTTTGCAATTGAAATCCGTTTTTTTCATCAGGCACAAATTCAATCGTACGCGATATACAGCTATTGACCGACAACCCCCATCCCAATCCAAAAACATCATAGTTATATCCAGGCTTCAAGACATGAGGATAATAGCGCAAAGAAACGGGTATTTTATAACCATAATGATTTATCTCGTGTAGAGGTATTGAGATATCAGGAGTACCGGTAGAATAATTAACACCATATTCCCCATAACGACCGATAGCTTCCGCCTGTGGCGAAGTGGGAATAACCGGAAACAAGGAGTGAGTGGAGGTGGCTGTTTGAATCGGCTGCACAAAGGTGGTATCCTCCTTTCCCGACGTCTCCGTATCAGAGGAACTAGTGCTATTTCTTTCTTGTCCGTAGGCAGCTATAGAGAACATAGCGACCAAACAGCATACAAAACTTGTTTGCATTATCATTCGTTTCATATTTCTACAGAATTAAATGGTGTGGTATTATTTATGGCTTAGAAACTATTTTATTTTTACTCATTGAAGAATTTACATTTTTGCAAACTACACTAACATTTCATAAGTATAGCAGTTTTCAAATAAACAAAAAAGCTATTTACTTTTCATACTTTTACCGACTTAGAAGATTAACAATAGCATTTTACACAAAGCACAACTACGTACCAATAAGAAACATCACAAATATAAGCTAATTACAAATTAATATCCAAACAAAATAGAAATTATTTTAAATATTTTTTTCAAACTTATCATTTTGCACTTTTCAACTATTTAGAATAGGTAAGCCAATCTCATATCCATGAATACTTTTTCCCATTTGGATAAGAATGATTTTTGTATTACCCCTCGTAGAAATACCATTCTTACCACTAATCTATAGCGGTTGTTATACTCTCCCGAGCAGCGTATACCGCTGAGAATTTTTTCTCAGCCCTTTAAAAACCGTGAGAAAAAATTCTCACCCGGGTGAGAAAAAATTCTCATGCGGGTGAGAATAAAAAAACGGTGTAAAAAAGAAGCGCTACGTAACGGTATTACGCAGCGCTATTCAGAGTGATCGTTTTTGAATTTCACGCCTTCATTCGCATGAGACGGCTATCGATCAATACTTATCAAAGCGATACTCTTTTCCTTCGCTATGCAGGATAAGGCTGTTATGGGTCTTTTTATCAACGGTAAACGCACGCGTGCCATTTTCCCAGTCTGATTGCTGCAAAAAGTCGTCTACCGTATACACGTAAGGTTTCATTTCCAGCTGAAAATGTTTCTCATCGCCCTTGTTCTTAAAGCCATAGAAATGGGAATGGCTGTCACTTGCCGCATCATACAGCTGATACATGAACAAGGTGTTCTGAAAATTATACCAAACGGTGTCCACCTTCTGAACAGATCCATCCACCGTTACCACCTCTCGCAGCAGCCACTTACCATCTAATTCGGTTTCTATATCCTGCTTGCAGGAAAACAACAAACCGACAGTAAATAATACCATAAGAAGCCTTAAGGCTAAGACTGATTGCTTAAAGGGACTATGCATACAATTATCGATATTAAAGTGATCCTTTGGTACTTGGCAATTCGTATTTATAGATATTACGCTTGATGGCCATCCTGATGGCACGTGCTAACGCTTTGAAGATACTCTCTATTTTATGGTGCTCATTCGTTCCTTCGGCTTTGATATTCAAATTCATCTTTGCCGCGTCGCTTAGGCTTTTGAAGAAATGAAAGAACATCTCCGTCGACACATCCCCAATTCGTTCCCGGAAAAAGGGTGCGTCCCACACCAGCCAGGGGCGACCGCCAAAATCGAGCACCACACTTGCCTGGCAATCGTCCATCGGAAGAGAAAAGCCGTAGCGCTCCGTGCCACGTTTATCTCCTAATGCCTTCGCCAAGGCTTCGCCTAAAACCAAAGCCGTATCTTCTATGGTATGATGTTCATCTACACGCAGATCGCCTTTCGCCCGAATGGTCAGGTCCATGCCCGAATGGCGACTAATCTGCTCCAGCATATGATCAAAGAAGGCGAGTCCGGTAGATATATCCGACTTACCGGTGCCATCCAGATTCAGTTCAAGATGAATATTTGTCTCTTTGGTGACACGATCAATCGTGGCGGTGCGTTCACCGGCAAAAAGATATTCGGTAATCTTATCCCAGTTATCGGTCGTCAATACCGGCCAGAGGTTGCAATGATAAGCCATCAGCTCCTCGTCGGCTCCCTCTTTGCCATGCAGCCATATGCCTTTTGCTTCCAGATTAAGAGCCAGTTCCATATCGGTCAATCGATCACCAATCACATAACTGTTTTCCAGGTCGTATTCATCGGTCATATACTTCTTCAACATGCCGGTTCGGGGCTTGCGGTTGGGTGAATTATCCTCCGGAAACGAATCGTCAATCAATATATCATCAAAGGCAATACCTTCATTGGCAAAGGTCTGTAACATCATATTATGTGGTGGCCAGAAGGTCTCTTCCGGGAAAGAGGAGGTGCCCAAACCATCCTGATTGGTGACCATAACCAATTCAAAATCCAGGTTCTTACGGATAAAATACAGATTACGGATCACCCGTGGAATAAACTCCAGCTTCTCCAGGCTATCCAACTGATAATCCCCGGCCGGTTCTTTCACCAGTGTACCGTCGCGATCGATAAATAAGACTCGTTTCTTCATGATAGTATTGTGTTCAATGAATTAAGCAATTTATTATTCTCTTCGGGTGTACCAATCGTGATGCGCAGGCAACCGGCACACAACGCCACGTTATGGCGATTACGCACCACTACCCCATCGCCTGTCAATGCCTTATAGATCCCATTCGCATCACCCACTTCCACCAACAGGAAATTGGCGTCCGAGGGATAGACCTTGAAGTGATAAGGTGCTTCCGTCAATGTCTTTGCAAGCCTTTCCCGCTCTTGAAGTATCCACTTTAATTGTTCTTGCATAACAGATACATTATCAAGCACTTTTAAGGCATACTCCTGCGTCAGTTGATTGATATTATAAGGGTATTTAATCTTGTTCAATACGCCAATAATCTCCGGCGAAGCAAATGCCATACCCATACGGATAGCTGCTACTCCCCAGGCTTTCGACAGGGTTTGCAACACCACCAGATTCGTATGACTGACAAGCTCCCGCAAATAGGAATAAGAAGAGGCAAAGTCGATATAGGCTTCATCAATAACCACTATGCCGGGGAAGTATTTCAATACCTTATACACCTCTGCCCGATCGAGCAGATTGCCGGAAGGATTGTTGGGCGAACAAAGGAAAATAATCTTCGTATGCTCATCGACCGCATCCAGTAAAGCGGCCGCATCCAGTTGAAAATCCTCTTTCAACGGCACTTTTATACATGGTATATTATTCGTGTCAGCCGATACCTCATACATGCCATAGGAAGGGGTAATAGAGGCAATCCTGTCTATCCCCGGCTCACAAAAGGCACGGATAAGCAGGTCGATCGGTTCATCACTTCCGTTTCCAAGAAAGATATAGGCAGGATCGATGTCTTTCAACATCGAGATCTTCTCCTTCAATGCCCGTTGCAAAGGATCCGGATAACGGTTGTATGGCGGGTTCCAAGGGTTCTCATTGGCATCCAGAAAGACAGATGCTTCTCCATGAAACTCATTGCGTGCCGATGAATAGGGTTTTAGATCCCGTATATTTGGTCTTAGTATTTTATTTATATCGATTTTCATACTGATTCTTTTAATTATTCATTGCTTTACGCCTTCGGCTAAGCGATTCTCACGTTGTTCGAATTCTTCATTCCTCATTCCTCATTCTTCATTCGTAAAGTGACCGCATACCGATGCCCCTCCAGCTCCTCATTGCGCGCCATGACGCGAATGGTTTCACCCAGGTTTTGAATGCCCTCTTGGGTAATCTCCTGAAAGGTGATCTTCCGGATAAAGCTGTCCAGGTTCACACCACTATATGCTTTAGCATATCCGTTAGTCGGCAAGGTGTGATTGGTTCCCGAAGCATAGTCGCCGGCACTTTCCGGTGTATAGGGACCCAGGAATACGCTTCCGGCGTTTTCTACCTTTTCCGCCAGTTCAGCATAGTCGGCTGTTTGGATTATCAGATGCTCCGGTGCGTAGGCATTTGTAAAGTCGATCACCTCCTGCTGGTCTTTCAACAGGATGATACGGCTGTTTTGCAATGCTTTCTCCGTAATCTCTTTGCGGGGAAGCATTTCCACCTGCTCTTTTATGGCCTCGACCACCGGATCGATCAGGGCTGCCGAGGTCGTAACCAATAGTGCCTGGCTGTCCACTCCATGTTCAGCTTGCGAAAGAAAATCGGAAGCAATAAAGTGAGGGTTCGACGTCGCATCACCAATCACCTGCACCTCCGACGGCCCCGCCGGCATATCGATAGCAACATCCTTCAGGCTCACCCATTGCTTGGCAGCGGTGACATACTGATTGCCCGGTCCAAATATCTTATACACTTTCGGAACAGACTCCGTGCCATAAGCCATAGCGGCTATCGCCTGAATACCTCCGGCTTTGCAAATCAGGTTCACTCCGGCCTCTTTGGCAGCAAAGAGAATGGCCGGATGTATCTTCCCTTCCCGGTTGGGAGGCGAACAAAGCACAATCTCCCGGCATCCGGCAATACGCGCCGGTACAGCCAACATCAATACGGTGGAAAACAAAGGCGCCGTTCCGCCCGGCACATAGAGTCCGACCTTTTCGATAGGCACCGCTTTCTGCCAACAGCTGACGCCCGGCATGGTTTCTACCTTGACGCCGGCGAATTGTTGTGCCTTATGGAATGTTTCGATATTTGCTTTCGCCTGGCGGATAGCCTGTTTCAGCTCGTCAGACACAAGCGCTTCCGCCTCGCGTAGTTCTTCATCGGTCACAAGCAAAGTGGATAGTTTCACTTTGTCGAACTGCTCCCCAAAACGAGACACCGCTTTGTCGCCCTCGATCCGGACGGCCTCGAGCACTTCGCGCACCTTGTCAAACAGCCCTGTCACATCCAACGAAGGACGGCGTGTTAGTTCTGCCCATTGTTCCCGGGGAGGATAAGTTATGACTTCCATTGTTATACGATCATTTTTTCAATCGGTATCACTAAAATACCTTCAGCGCCTAACGCCTTGAGTTTGCTTATTATATCCCAAAAATGACTCTCGGCTATCACCGACTGCACCGATACCCAATCTTTCTCCGCCAACGGAGTCACCGTAGGACTTCGCATGCCCGGCAATAATTCGATAATATCGTCCAATTTATTCTTAGGCGCATTCAAAAGTACATATTTTTTACCTTCCGCAAGCTGGATCGCTTCAAAACGAAATAATAATTCATCTAATATGGCTTGCTTTTCATCATCCAGATCATTATTCGCAATTAAGAGGGCTTCGCAGGGCAATACCACCTCCACCTCTTTCAGGCGGTTGCTGACCAATGTGCTTCCGGAACTGACAATATCAAAAATCGCATCCGCCAAGCCAATGCCCGGAGCTATCTCCACCGATCCGCTGATCACATGCAGATGGGCATTGATCTTATTCTTCTTCAAAAACTCCTTCAGGATCTCCGGATACGAGGTGGCAATGGTTTTCCCTTCAAACCAGGATACGCCGGGATACTCCTCGTTCTTGGGAATAGCTAAAGCCAAGCGACAGCGACTGAATCCCAAGCGTTTGACAAGTTTCGCCTCGGCTCCTTTCTCTACATATTCGTTTTCCCCCACGATACCGACATCGGCCACGCCATTGGCTACCGACTGAGGAATATCATCGTCGCGCAAAAAGAGCAATTCCACCGGAAAACCTTTCGCCGAGAGCAGAAGAATACGTTTTCCTCTGTTTAGTTTAATACCTGCCTCCTGAAGCAGGAGCATTGTTTCATCGTATAAACGACCTTTTGATTGTACCGCAATTCGTAGCATGTTATTTCTAATTTATCAATTATCAACTATCCATTAACAAAAAAAGGCTCACCCTATTACGGCAAGCCTCTTTTCCTTTCTCTTCATATGTAATACAATACACACCCTCAGCCCACCGAACTACTGCCCGTTGTAATAATGGTGATGATGATGTAGTACTGAATATTTCATTTTTACACTTATTTTGGACGCAAAGTTACACTTTTTCTTTATTACTGCAATAAAACGAACAAAAAGTTTCAAACCAAGCCAACTTTATGTCGATTTGAAGTAAAACAAGAGAGCTCTGATTCCCAAACAGCAAATACCAGCAAAAAAATCTTGTCATTTTAGCAAAATGATCATTCGAAAAAGCTACTTTTACCCGTGAAACAAAAGAGTGTCTATTTATCACTTATTATAAATGAGCCATGACAACACGCAGAGATTTTCTGAAACAAAGCATTTTGGGTACAGCGAGCCTGACATTAGGCGGGCTGGCCTTCAGTCACGAAAGTTATGCCCGCATCCACGGGGCAAATGATAAGATACGAGTTGGCATCGTCGGTTTCTCAGACCGTTCCCGCAACTCCTTAATTCCCTCTTTTCAGGCGTATGCTGATGAACTGGGATTCGAGATCGTAGCGGTATCCGATCTTTGGAGTCGTCGCCGGGAAGAGGCCGGGAAATACTTCCAGGAAAAATGGGGTAAGAAGGTGCGTCTGTTTCGCAATAATGAAGAGATGTATGACGCCCGGATTTGTGACGCGGTGATTATTGCCACGGCCGATTTCCAACATGCGCTTCATTGCGCAGAGGCTGTCAGGGCAGGATGCGACGCCTACGTTGAAAAGCCTTTTGCCGAGACCATGGCCGACGCGCGCGTAGCCCGGAAAGCAGTCGAAGAGACCGGACGAATCGTGCAGATAGGCTCCCAGCGCCGATCAGCTCCTAACTACCATGCAGCCAATGATTTCATACGCTCAGGCCGTTTCGGACAGGTCACCATGGTGGAGATGAGCTGGAATGTAAACCAACCGGGACGTTGGCGTCGGCCGGCGCTGGTGGCTCAATGCTTTGAAAAGGACACCGATTGGAAGCGTTACCTGATGAACCGCCCCTACGAAGCATGGGATGCCCGCAAATACTTGGAGTATCGTCTGTTCTGGCCCTACTCTTCCGGCATACCCGGACAGTGGATGGCGCATCAGATCGATACGGTACATTGGTTTACCGGCCACGCCCACCCGCGCTCTGTGGGAGCCAACGGTGGCATTTACCAATGGAAAGACGGACGCAGCAACTACGACACCATGACGGCGGTGTTCGATTATGGAAACGACGATGGAACAAACGCCTTCCAGGTGGTTTACTCTTCCCGTATGCACAACAGCGCAGGAGGCGTGAAAGAGCTCTATTTCTCCAATGGCGGAACGCTCAACCTGGACACCAATAAGATTACGCCCGACGGCGGATTGACCGGACGCTATGCCGCCGATATGGGCATGGAGGCCAACCTGTTAGAAACGTATGATCTACCTTCGGTACAGGTGGCGACCGACTCGAATACCGGTTCCGACCCGATGACCAACCTGCATATGCGCAACTGGATGGAGTGTATCCGAAGCCGCAAACAACCCAATGCATCGGTGGAAGCAGGTTATAATCATTCCATTGCCAATATCATGTGCACGGCGGCTCTTCGCACCGGTGAAAAGGCGACATTCGATACCGCCCGGCAAGAAGTATTGGCGGGAGGCAAAGTGTTTCATCTGTAATACATAGAATCATTATGAGAAGAAGTATTTGGCAAGCCGTCGTATGTGCGGTTATATTGACCTCGTGTGGGCAAAAAGAAAAAGGATTTGAACTGATCGAACAGCTATCAGAAAAGCGGGTGGACATCTTCTACGACGGCCACCTCTTCACCTCCTACGCCTGGCCTGAAACGATGGAAAAGCCTATCTTATACCCAATCTATAACGCCCATGGGGTTGATCTGACACGCGGTTTCCCCGCCAATCCCCAACCGGGAGAGCGGGTCGATCATCCGCACCATCTCGGCTTGTGGTTCAATTACGGAAATGTAAACAGATTAGACTTCTGGAATAATTCGTACAATATACCGGAGGCCAACAAACCACGATACGGAAGCATTCTGCATAAGGGCATAACGGAGAAAACCAACGGAGCGAAGCAGGCAACATTAACAGCTCAGTCGGACTGGAACGATCCTACGGGCAAAACGCTCCTAAAGGCAGAGACCCGTTATATTTTCGGAGCAGAAAAGGAGATGCGTACTATTGAGCATATCATCACCCTGACGGCACAAGCCGATACAGTTGTCTTTTCCGACAGCAAAGAGGGGTTATTAGGCATACGCATGGACAAAGCATTTGAAGAGGTATCGGAGGCTCCCGTCCTGCGCATAGGTGACGACAAACTGCCGATGGCGGAACGGACGGTCAACAACGACGGCGTAAACGGCCTCTACCGCAACAGCTTGGGCGACGAGAAAGAGAGTGGTACCTGGGGGAAAAGAGCCGGATGGGCCAGCGTCTCGGCCGAGAAAGAGGGCGATAAGACAACAGTTGCCATACTCGACCACAAAGAGAACCCCGGCTTCCCGGCTCATTGGCATACCCGCGGATATGGCCTGTTTGCCGTGAATAATTTAGGCAGCAAAAGCTTCCATGCGGAAACCCCCGCTGCCTCCCTGACCCTATTGCCGGGTGAGTCGGTAACCTTCAGGCATAAAATCCTGATCAAAACCGGTTCGTATGCCGAAGACCGGGAGATCGATACTGCTTTTGAGGAGTTTAATCGCTGACTACTTCACTTTCAACGTATTCAGAAACGCCTTTGTTTCCGGACTGATGCGGTAACTCTCACGGGCTTTCTGAATGGATTTATTGTGTACGAAACGGGAGAATCGCTGTTGCTCCAAAAGCGGAAGTGTCTTGTCGTAGTATTTGATTAACCCCACACTAAGCGCCCAAGCGATTGCCATATCCACATAATATTGCCCCTGAGGTACCTCTTGGAAATGTTTCAACGCCACGTCTATATAGGTATCGTTCAGGAAAAAGTCCATCAAGACAATCACGAAAACACGTTTCGTAAACTCTCCTTCATCCTGTTTAAGCGGCAGAAAATGAGCCAATACCTCGTCGGGATATAGTTTAAACACCTTCAACGATGATATAATCGTATCCACATGTGCCCAGTTATCAAATTTCAGGATGAGCGGATCCAGGTAACGGAAAACTGTTTCCAGGGAAGGCTTTTTGAGGTTGGCAATCACCAGTCCGTATAATAGAATATGGTCGTAGGTAGTAAATTCCGCCTGCCGGAGGTAGGTCTCCACATCCGGACTTGTCGCGATCTCCTTAGCCAGTTTTTTCAACGCGGGCATGCGGATACCTATTATTTCATATTGGGTAGGAATAAGTCTTTCGTTAAACTGCTTGTAATCGCTCTCAGCCAAAGCCCGGAGCTTTTGATTGATACTATTATTCATGGCTATCTATCGTTTATTATGACACATACTTCTATCCGACAAATATAGTGCTTAACCGGCAAATCATGGTCGCCACTTGGGACGAAATCACTACCTTTACGCCGTATATTAAAGAATCCATTTATGTTGAAATTCCTAAAGGACTGGATGCTTCCGCTGGCGATGATCACCGGGGTACTCACTTATCCCTGGATAAGCCGGCTGATCGTCCTGACTCCCTACCTTATCTTTGCGATGTTATTACTCACCTTCTGCAAGCTCTCTCCACGCGATATTCACTTTCACAAAGCGCATATATGGCTATTATTGATACAGCTGGTGGGATGTGTGGTGGTTTACGCGGCGATCTATCCGTTTGACCCTATTGTCGCGCAAGGAGCCATGATCTGCGTACTGGCGCCAACAGCTACCGCGGCCGTTGTGATCACGGGCATGTTGGGAGGTAGTGTTCCTTTTCTGACAAGTTATACCTTGCTTTGCAATATGGCAGTCGCCTTGATCGCCCCAGCCCTGTTCCCACTGATCGAGCCTCATTCGGACACCACCTTCCTTTCGGCTTTCTTCTATATATGCAAGCAGATAGCGCCTATGCTGTTATTACCCCTATTCGCCGCCTGGGGTATGCGTAAATACACCCCGAAGCTCCATCAGGTGTTTGTTCGCCTCAATGGCTTCACCTTCTATCTCTGGGCCTTTTCATTGGCTCTGGTAACGGGAACCACTGTTAAGTTTCTCGTTGAGCAGGAAGATCCCAATTATGCCGTAGAGATCAGCCTGGCTATCGTGGCCCTTGTTATTTGCGTGCTTCAGTTTCTGGTAGGCAGACGGATTGGATGGCGATACAACGACCCCGTCTCATCGGGACAAGGACTGGGACAGAAAAACACGATCCTGGCCATCTGGATGGCACAGACCTACCTGAATCCGATCTCATCGGTGGCACCGGCGGCCTATGTCCTGTGGCAAAACATCATCAACAGCTATCAGCTTTGGCTGAAAGCAAACCGCGAACGAAAACAAATCAATCAACAAGATAAATCGACAGCATTATGAGATTAAGTAACGTATGGTTTACAGCCTTATCGGAAGGAGAAGCAGGCAATATCATCACCGTGTATGGCCGCGACGAGCTCAGCCAATTCATCGAATCAGGGAAGTTCAAAGAACGGGTCGAGATCACCTGGAAATATGAAGGCGATCCTCATGGCATGCCTTCGGAAGAGGTAGCCGAAAAAATGGAAGAGGTAGAACTGGCGCTAAAGAAAGCCATGGAGAAAGATAAGCTCTCCATTCTGACCAGCGTATACACTGGAGGAGGCGAAAAGATATGGGTCTATTACACCCGTACCACCCGTGTATTCGGCGAACGGCTCAACGAGGTATTGGCACCTTTCGAGCTGCTTCCCATTTCAATATATACCGAAGTAGATCCCGAATGGGAAGAATACCTCGACATGTATGAGATGAAGCAATGGGCGGTGGACGAGTAATGGAATGATGAGTTAAGATAAAAAGAGAGGCTGTCCCGGATCGGGGCAGCCTCTCTTTTTTATGGTTTAGCTAATAAAACGCTAATTATTCAGCACCTAATTTAGCTTCGATTTCGTCGAATTCTTTGCTCATGCTGAGGTTGTAATAGATACCACGCAAAGCGATCATATATTCTGTTTGATCGGGTTTCAACGAATAGGCTTTTTCAAAGTAAGGAAGTGCTTTACGGAACATATCCTTTGCTTTGGCCAATTCTTCCTGATACAGTTTGTTGTCGCTGATCATATTCGCATCTGCCTGAATGTTGATCGCCTGGTTGTAGTAAACACGTCCCAGGTTAGAGAGTGCGCTCACGAATTCAGGATCGAATTCCAACGCTTTCGAATAAGCCTGTTCTGCTTTATCCATCTCTTTTGTACCTGTTTCATACACGCTACCTAATACATCATAAAGCTGAGCGCTGTTCGGTTTGTCAGCGATAGCTTTCTCCAGATAATAGATCGCTTCTTCGTTTCTGTTAGAATAGATATAAAGATTGATCAGGTGAAGCAAGAAGTACTCGTCTTCCGGCATTTTTTCCATACCTTCTTTCAATACTTTCTCCATGCTCACAGTATCTTTCAGCTGTTCGTATTCAAAATGCATATACTGATAGATCTCGCTTTGCTTGTATTCATTGTCTTTCGCACGTTCCAAAGCAGCTAAGGCAAGGTCGTGATCGTTCATTTGCAAAGCAGCCAAAGCTGAATAGTATTGAACTGTCTGATACATCGTATCTCTCACAGCAATCGCTTCACCGGCAAACATCGGATCATTGGCAACCGCCAGGTATTGTTCAAAACAATCATATGCTTTTTTGTAATCTCTTTCATCAAAGTAGAAAGCACCACCATTTACATAATACACATGGTTAGCTGTCATAATACCTTTGATGTCTTTGGTGTATTTCGGTTTTATTTTCCCTTTGGCATCCGGTGCCTGATCCAGTTCATAGGATTTTTTCAGATAAGGATACACATTCAATAAAGCCGTATACATCACAGATTGGTTAGGCTGCTGACCCAACATTTCTTTCATTCTCTCCGCACTGAATTGTTGATCTTCTACAAATCCGGCCACATACCAGGTCTTAGGATCATCTTTGGTTTCAGCATTTTCCAATGCCCCTTTTATCAGTGTCCGTGCTTCTGCAAAATCTGCATTATTTCCTTTAGCAATGCTTTGAGCCTGGCTTACTGCTTTCTTTTGAGCAAAAGCGGCTGATGCTGCTACACATAATGCCATTGATAATAACAATACTCGTTTCATACGATTCTAATTTGAGATTAATATTCAATTTATTAAATTTCTTTATTCTTCTGACTCACCCTCTTCCGGCAACTCATTGTTTTCTTCTATTTGTTCATCTGTCACATCCACATTCTCGGATACTTCGAAGATGGGGCTTTCCAGTCGGGCATCGCGTTCTGCTTTTTCTTCCGCAATCTGCTCATCCGTTTCAGACAACACCTTACAAACCGAAGCAATTTCATCATGACGTTTCTCCAGATTGATCAACCGCACTCCCTGAGTTGCGCGTCCGATAACCGACAGATCGGCCACTTTCATACGGATTGTTATACCCGATTTGTTGATAATCATCAAGTCGTTCTCTTCTGTGACACTTTTTATGGCCACAAGTTTACCCGTCTTCTCGGTGACATTAATAGTTTTTACACCTTTTCCACCTCTATTAGTAATTCGGTAATCTTCAATATGCGAGCGCTTGCCATAGCCCTGTTCGGAAACAACCAGTACGGTCTCGTTTTCCATATCCTTGATGGTGATCATTCCAACCACCTCATCATCAGGGCCATCCAGGGTCATACCGCGTACGCCCGACGCCGTACGTCCCATGGTGCGCACTGCACTTTCGTGGAAACGAATTGCGCGACCGTTGCGATTGGCGATTAATACTTCGTTATCGCCATTGGTCATTTTAACTTGTATTAACCCATCACCTTCCCGCAGCGTAATGGCGTTTACACCATTCTGACGAGGACGTGAGTAGGCTTCAAGCAATGTTTTCTTGATCACCCCGCTCTTCGTACAGAACAACAGGTAATGTGAATTGATGAATTCCGTATCGGTGGTCAGTTTCTTCACGCGGATAAAGGCCTGGATCTTGTCGTCGGCTTCGATATTCAAGAGGTTCTGAATAGCACGTCCCTTGGCATTCTTCGCTCCTTCCGGAATTTCATATACCTTCAGCCAGTAGCACTTACCTTTGGCCGTGAAGATCAACAGGGTGGCATGCATCGATGCCGGATAGATATACTCCACAAAGTCTTCGTCGCGGGTTTCGGAGCCCTTCGCTCCTACTCCGCCACGTCCCTGGGCACGGAACTCAGACAGCGGCGTACGTTTGATATAACCCATATGTGAGATGGTGATAATCATCTCGTCGTCGGCATAGAAGTCTTCCGGATTCAATTCTTCCGAAGCATAGATAATGTCCGTTTTGCGATCATCACCATACTTATCATTGATCTCCTGTAATTCTTCTTTCACCACTTCCATACAACGGTCTTCATTTTCCAGAATCTCTTTGTAGGAGGCGATTAAGCGTTCTATCTCTTCATATTCGGCGCGTAGTTTATTCTGTTCCAGTCCGGTGAGCTGACGAAGACGCATTTCCACAATCGCTCTGGCCTGTATATCGGTCAGTCCGAAACGCTCGATCAAACGTTCGATCGCTTCCTGCGGGCTGGATGATGAGCGGATGATAGCAATCACCTCGTCGATATTATCGGAGGCAATCAATAATCCTTCCAGGATATGCGCGCGTTCTTCTGCCTTTCTCAGATCGTAGCGTGTACGTCTGATCACCACCTCCTGGCGATGATCTACGAATGCCTTGATCATATCCTTCAGGTTCAATTGCCGTGGACGGCCGTTGACCAATGCGATGTTATTCACACTGAAAGAGGATTGGAGCGCAGTCAGTTTATACAGTTTATTCAGAATCACACTGGAGTTGGCATCGCGCTTCACATCTACGACAATGCGCATACCGTGGCGGTCAGACTCATCGTTGACATTCGATATACCCTCCAGGCGTTTTTCATTCACCAGGTCGGCAATGTGTTTAATCAACTCCGCCTTATTAACAAGGTAAGGGATTTCCGTAATAACAATCTTCTCGTGATTGTTTTCGACTTCAATCTCTGCCTTACCACGCAGGATGATACGTCCTCTACCCGTTTCAAAAGCGTCTTTCACGCCCTGGTAGCCATAGATCGTAGCACCGGTCGGGAAGTCGGGCGCTTTGATGTATTCCATCAATTCGTCGATCTCGATCTCACCGCGGTTATCGATGTAAGCCATACAGCCATTCAACACCTCTGTCATATTGTGAGGCGGCATATTGGTAGCCATCCCTACCGCAATACCCGAAGCACCATTAATCAATAGATTCGGTATGCGTGTAGGCAGAACGGTTGGTTCTTTTAATGTATCATCGAAGTTTAACTGGAAATCAATCGTATCTTTTTCGATATCCCGCAACATTTCTTCAGCCAATTTACTCAAACGGGCCTCAGTATAACGCATAGCTGCAGGGCTATCACCATCGACGGAACCGAAGTTTCCCTGGCCGTCAACCAACGGGTAACGCAATGACCACGGTTGAGCCAAACGTACCATGGCAAAATAAACGGAGCTATCACCATGTGGGTGATATTTACCTAAAACGTCTCCTACAATTCTGGCAGATTTTTTATACGGTTTGTCGGATGTATTGCCCAGTTCATTCATCCCAAATAATACACGACGGTGAACCGGTTTAAAACCATCCCTTACATCAGGAAGAGCTCTCGAAACGATAACCGACATAGAATAGTCAATGTAAGCCGATTTCATCTCATCCTCGATGTTGATCTTTATAATTCTGTCTTGATCAATCATTTAGCTATTTATTTAATATACGCACAATTTCATCACTGAAAAATCGCACTAAGGTAAGGCTTTTCTCTTTACTACAAAAGGATTTGAAGCGATTTTTTCGTACGGAAGCCTTTTACGATGTTGAGACAGAATGCAGGGAGTTTTATATTCAAATTGAAGGAAATGGGAAGATTCCCAATTTGACATTTTGTCAAAATCGACCGACTATTTTTCCAAAAACGTAGGGGTATTTAAAATTAGTCCCGCGAGTAACACTTTTTAACGTATCATATTGTAAAGCAAAACCCTCTTTTTGCTTTCATTTTGTCATTTTGAGATAGCCGGGATTTCGTACCCTTTTTGTTGTGCGAAACCGATCAGGGATTGGGTGATGGCATGGCCGAGGTCGTCGCCCGGTTCTCCCTCTTTTTTTAGGCGCTTATCGATATACTCCTGTCGCTGAACGGCAAGGTCGGCAATCTTACTTTGAAGCGAATCGCGTTTTGCCGATTTATCCTGTACATAGGCCTGTAGTTCAGAGGTGGATAAGGCCTGTAGTTCCTGGGGTAATTCCTCCTTCTTTATCTCTTTCAGCGCATTTTTATCCTGGCTCACTTTGTCGATCAGATCCCAACTGCTATTATTATAAATGGCTTTGCTTTTGCTGACAGCCCGTTCGGCATAATTGGCGACAGAGATCGATTTGGCATTCTGATCCTGTTCCGCCTGAAGCATCTTTCGCTCCGCTCCCATCCGACCGTATCCAATATAGGTATCATTCAATAATTGGTTCAAATGATCGATACGGTCGTCGTAAGGCGTTTCAAAATAGCGTACCATACGGTTGGCGTCGATATTGAAAAACATCCCTTCTCCCAGGTCTGCCGCCTTTTTCCACAGATCACGGATGCCGGTAGAGCGGTCGCCACAATGGATCGTATTGGTATAGATATTCTTTTCAACGGCATCAGGGATGGCCACTTTGTAAGAGATACTTCCCTGTTCGAATACCTCGTTACCCGCAATGTAGATCAGCTTCATATCGGCTTCGTCGCGGCCCCATTCCAGTTCCTTGACAGCCCGGGAGATCACCGTTCCGCAGTATTCATCGCTCCCGCCGGTTGTCAGGGCAAACAGCTCCCGGGAGATCAGATCCAGGTCGGTGGTCAACGGAGTAATCTGGCGGATAAAATCGCCGTTATAGCGATGGTAGCTGCCATATTCATAAAGGGCAATCTCCACATGAGGTGTTTTCCCTTTGTATTTCAGGGTGGTCAATGTATTTACGATATGCCAGAGGCGCGATTTGGCTTGCTCTATAAGTCCTTGCATACTACCGGAGGTGTCCAATAATATAGCCACCTGAATCTTGGGAGCTTTGGCTGCCGACTCGGACCGGACAGGTATACCTGTCACTTCGCTTTTTGTTGCCTGAACAGAGATCAACAAAGAAACAAACAACACGGTAAGTAAGATGAATCGTTTCATATCTAAATTATTTTTAATAGGTTTATGATCTCAAATGTAGTGGCTAAAAAAATGACTAAACGGGGAGAATGGGTCAACCAATGGTTTGAATGGGTGAAACGTAGGGTATAAATGGGTTAATTGTATTTACTTTACTCCCGCAAAAAGGCAAATCCGACATGAGGTATATTTTGGTACTTATATGCATCGTTATTCCGGTCATCTCCGGCGCACAGGATCTCCCCGTAAAGAAAACGGGAGTACAAAGGGCCGTTATCGACCTGACGCAGTCGCTGGAGGAGGATTCGGATGAAAAAGTGGCACAGAACTATCTGATACTGGGGAAAGAGCTGGCCTCTCAGGGAGAATACGAGAAGGCGGAAAACTACCTCCAAAATGCTCTTTTGCTATTCAATCGTCTGAAAGACAAGGAACAGGTAGCCCTTGTTGCCCGAGAAATAGCCAAAGTGCAGGAGGCACAAAACAAATTTTCGGAAGCAAAAGTCAACTTCACCACCGCCGGGCAGCTCTCCAAAAACGAACTATTCAAAGAGGTAAACCAGAACGACTATCAGCGCCTGCAAAACGTTTCGAACCCTGCCAAACAAGCTACTTTTCTGAAGCGCAACCTGGAGATCTTGCAACAGCCGGAGGAGCAGGCTGTCGCTTTCCAGCAGATGGCAGAAATCAATCTCGAAATGAATCAGAAAGAAGAGGCGATCAGTAATCTGCAACAAGCCATTGAAGTTGCTCCGGACCAACCACAGATCGTAGGAAAGGCGCAACGCAACATCGCTCATGTATATGCTGCCGACAGTCAATACGAAAAGGCGACGGAGTCGTTGAAGCAGGCCTACGACCTGGCCATCAGCCAGGGACATACGCTGGAAGCAAAGCAATCGCTGGAAATGCTGGTCGAGCAACAACTGAAATCCAGGAAAACAACCGAGGCCTTGAAGGCATACGCCGATTTCGTCGGTCGCCTGGAAACGCTGGTGAAAGCCGACAGCACGTTGATCGACAAGCGCTTTTTTGAAGTGCATGAAGCGCGTATCGCCCAACTTGAGAAAGAGCGTGTACTGAAGGATCAGTTGATTAAGAAACAAAACACGATCAACACCGCCCTGTTTGTGTTTATTGTTTTGATTGCCATCTTCATGCTTTTCATGTTAAGGGCCTGGTATTCGATCCGGCAACGCAACAAGCGCATTGCGCTTCAATCGCTGAGAAGAGAAATGAATCCGCATTTCATATTCAACAGCCTTAACAGCGTCAATCAGTTTATCGCGCAAAACAAAGAGTTGGAGGCCAACCGCTATCTCTCCTCTTACTCCCGTTTGATGCGTAATATGATGGAAAACTCGAACAAAGACTTTACCTCGCTGGACACCGAAATGGAGCAATTGCGCGAATACCTCGAGCTTGAACATATGCGCTTTCCGGACAAATTCCAATATGAGATCACGATAGACGAACACCTTGACGCGGAACGCACACTGATCCCCGGCATGCTTATTCAACCTCAGTTGGAGAATGCTATCTGGCACGGGTTGCGTTATAAAGAAAAAGATGGGCATTTACGCCTGTCGGTCAGGCAGCAGAGAAACCGTTTGTGTGTAGTTGTGGAAGACAATGGCATCGGACTCCGGCAAAGCAAAGAACTGAAAACAGAGAACCAGCGCAAATATAATTCGCGGGGAATCAGTAATACGCGGGAACGTATCCTATTGCTCAACAGCCTTTACCATACACATATCACACTGGATATACGCGATAAAACCCCGGATGAAGGCACAGGCGTGGTCGTCACCTTATGTTTCCCCTTAAAAACAGTTGAATAACGATGATGAGTCTACCCAAAATACGCAGCGTGATCGTAGAAGATGAAGAGGCTGCACGCACCGCATTAAAGAACTACCTGGCAAAGTATTGCCCCATGGTCGAGCTTGTTGGCGAAGCCACTTGTTGCCGCTCTGCCATCACACTCTTGCATGAAGAAAAGCCCCAACTGGTGTTTCTGGATGTCGAAATGCCTTATGGGAACGCTTTTGATGTATTAGACGGTTGCCGGGATCTCTATTTCGAAACCATTTTCGTCACCGCATTTTCCACCTACTCCCTACAGGCGTTAAACCAAAGCGCTGCCTATTATTTATTGAAACCGATCAATATAGAGGAGCTTATCCTGGCAGTCAACAAAGTGCACCAGCAGATCATAAAAGAAGAGATATTCAACCGCAACCAGATATTGGTGGATAATATGCGGGAGTCATTGCCTGAAAAGCGTCAGATTATCCTTCCCACGCTGGAGGGATTCGAAGTGGTCAGAATAGAAGATATCATTCGCCTGCAAGGAAACGGAAACTTCACGGATATCTACCTGCGCGATAAGAAAAAGAAAATGGTTTGTCGTTTCCTGAAGTATTTCAGTGAAATACTGCCTTTTCCATTCGTCCGTGTGCACAAATCGCATATCATAAACCTGCACAGTATACGTTCCTATCATAAGAACTCAGGCGGCTATGTCGTACTGGAAGACAATACCGAAATAGAAATTTCACCCACTTACAAAGAAGAGTTTTTGCATTATTTTAGAGAAAAATAGTGATTTTTTTATATATTTGCGAAAAGTGACGTGGGTATATGAGTAAAGGAACAAAGGGCTTAACATTTTATCTGGTGATGATCATTGTCTTTGGATCCCTGATGTATTTTATTGCAGTCAAAGGGGAAAGCCAGCAGATGGACGATCTGATGATTTTTAATGAAAACACGCCGACTACACTTACGGATGGCTTTGCCGTTTTCCGCCATATTATTCTCGAACATATACAATCCGATTTCGGACTCCTCCTACTGCAAATCATCGTTATTCTTCTTACCTGTCGCCTGTTTGGCTGGCTATTCAAAAAGATCGGACAGCCCACGGTTATCGGGGAAATCCTGGCGGGTATTATCTTAGGGCCTTCTATCCTGGGGCATTGGTTTCCGGAGATAAACGGATTTCTGTTCCCCGAAGAGTCGCTTGCCAATATCACGCTACTCAGCCAGTTTGGACTCATCCTGTTTATGTATGCCATTGGTATGGAGTTAGACCTGGATGAGGTGCGCAAAAAGCTCAAAGAGACAATATTGATAAGCCACACCAGCACGGTGGTTCCTTTCTTCCTGGGTATGCTGACCGCCTATTTTGTGTACGATAAATACGCCGATCCGGGCACACCTTTCCTCTCTTTCGCTTTGTTTATCGGTATTGCTATGAGCATTACGGCCTTTCCTGTACTGGCGCGTATCATTCAGGAAAGGGGGCTTACCAAAACACATCTGGGAACCATCTCGCTGGCCAGTGCCGCCAATGGCGATATCACCGCCTGGTGTCTGTTGGCTGTCGTGATCTCTATCGCGCAAGCCGGAAGCATGCTGAGTGCGGTCTATAATATCTTCTTCTCCGGGGTCTACATGGCAGTGATGTTTTTCGTGGTACGTCCTTTCCTGCGCATGATCGGACAGATCTACCACAACAAAGAGGTAATCGACAAAGGGCTGGTTGCTTTTATGTTTCTTATCCTGTTGGCCTCTTCTTACCTAACGGAGATACTCGGATTGCATGCCCTGTTTGGCGCCTTTATGGCCGGGGTGATCATGCCGAGCAATATCAAATTCCGTAAGATCATGACAGAGAAGGTCGAAGATGTTTCGCTTTCCTTGTTCCTTCCTCTCTTCTTTGCTTCTTCCGGCCTGCGCACTCAGATAGGACTTCTGAATACACCGGCCTTGTGGGGCATGTGTCTTGTGTTTATTCTGGTAGCGATCGTGGGCAAATTCGGTGGCGCAACGATCTCTGCGCGTGTGGTGGGTGAAAGTTGGAAAAACAGCCTGTATATCGGTGCTTTGATGAATACGCGCGGTTTGATGGAATTGATTATCCTGACCATTGGGCTGGATATGGGCATCCTCTCCCCGACCATCTTTGTGATGCTGGTATTGATGACACTGGTAACTACCTTTATGACAACGCCTTTGATCTCGTTTATTAAGTTTTGCTTCCGCACGCACGATAAGTTTGTGGAACAAAAACGACTGGAACACCTGGCGGGTATTTTCCGGGTGTTGATATCCTTCGGACGAGCCAGCAACGGGCAGGTGATGCTTGATGTCGCCCATCAGATGTTTTCAAAAGGAGAAAACAAACTCGATGTAACGGCGCTCCACCTGACGATTGGTCCCGATGTAAATCCGTTGCATACCGATAATTTCGAAGAGGTGAGCTTTGGGCCTATCCTGTATGGGGCTAAGAAATTGAATATGCAGATTGAAACGCGCTATGAGATCTCCAACAATGCCAGTCAGGATATTTGTAATATTGTCAACCAGGAGGGTTATGACTTTCTGTTGGTCGGTGCCGGTATCACCTGGAGCGACCTGCCCGATGATATAGCTGCTACGGAATACCGGGAAAAACAAGGGCGTTATCTCCGGCGTCTGAAGGCGGAGTCATGGTTCTTTCCGGGCGCTTTACTGAAAGACAAAACGAAATATTTCATCGAAGGAGCCTATTGTCCGGTGGGGGTATTCGTCAATCGTAATTTCGTAAAGGCAACAGAAGTGATCGTTATTATCGACAGGCTCGAAGACTTGTTTCTCTTCGACTATGCCCTAACCCTGTTGAAGTCGACGCATGGGCAGGCGGTGGTTCTCGACCGAACGACGGCTGCTACGCCCGGTCGCGAATTGATCGATCAAAAGATCCAATCCTTTGTGTCTGAAAAGAACAATACGAAACTCCTTTCCGAAAAAGATATTACGGAGGATCTATTGGATAACTACAATTTTATGCTGGTTAGTTATGAAACATGGAACCTTATTTCGGAAAACCGGAAGGAGGCATTACAAACCATGCCGTCTACACTAATCTTAAACCAGAAGTAAATCAAGTTTTAATAGGCTATAAAACAACAATCCCGCAAGACGTTTGTCCTGCGGGATTGTTGTTATAATTAAGATACCGGAATGACTTACTTGCTCAGTTCACGGATGATCTGAATAATTTCTCCGCCAAAGGCTTCCGCTTCCGCCATCGTAGGGGCTTCGGAATAGATACGGATGATCGGTTCCGTATTGCTTTTGCGCAAATGCGCCCATTTGTCGGGCAGATCGATCTTCACACCGTCGATATCGGTAATATCATACTGCGCGAATTTCTCTTTTATTCGGAGTAGAATGGCATCCACATCGATGTCGGGTGTCAGTTCTACCTTCTGTTTCGAGATGAAATAGGGAGGATAAGTGGCTCGCAGTTCGCTTGTTTTCATGCCTTTCTTGGCCAGGTGAGTCAGGAATAGGGCGATACCCACCAAGGCATCACGACCGTAATGGCTTGCCGGATAAATAATGCCACCATTGCCTTCTCCGCCTATCACTGCATGCGTCTCTTTCATCTTGGCAACTACATTCACCTCTCCTACGGCCGCTGCGGTATACTCACCGCCATGCTGTTTCGTTACATCGCGCAATGCGCGGCTGGAACTCAGGTTGCTCACCGTATTACCAGGCGTATGGCTTAATACATAATCGGCCACAGCCACTAGGGTGTATTCCTCGCCAAACATATCGCCATTCTCGCAAACAATAGCCAAACGATCCACATCCGGGTCGACCACAAAACCGACATGCGCTTTGGATTGCGTCATCAACCGGGAGATCTCCGTCAGGTTTTCAGGAAGCGGTTCCGGGTTATGCGCAAAATTGCCATGAGGCGCGCAGTGGAGTTTGAAGATCTCTCCCACACCTAACGCGTGTAGAAGATCAGGTAAGATCAGCCCTCCTACCGAGTTCACCGCATCGATAGCCACGCGGAAATTAGCCGCTTTGATGGCTTCTACATCGACCAGCTCCATATCCAGAATGCTCTGGATGTGTTTATCCTTGTAAGTGCTGTTTGTTATGACCGTGCCCAGGTGATCGACATCGGCAAAGATGAACTCTTCTTTTTCGGCAATCGCCAATATTTCAGCACCTTCCGCCGCGTTAAGAAACTCACCCTTCTCGTTTAATAGTTTCAGGGCATTCCATTGTTTCGGGTTATGACTGGCGGTCAGGATGATCCCGCCGCAGGCATTCTCCCAAACAACAGCCAGTTCGGTGGTAGGCGTCGTTGCCAGGTCGATATCGACCACATCGAAGCCCATACCGGTCAAGGTCCCCAGTACGATCTGTTTCACCATAGGACCGGAGATGCGGGCATCCCGTCCTACGACGATTTTGTTGGTTGTTACGTTGGTTTGCTTTCGGATAAAAGTGGCATAAGCCGCCACAAATTTAACAATAGCTAAGGGGTTCAGGCCGTCATCGGAGGTTCCGCCGATAGTACCCCTGATACCGGAAATAGATTTAATCAGCGTCATAAGGTTTGTTTAATCGAATTTGTATTCTATTATTTCAAAAAAGACCGGATTTCCTTGGTTCATATCATATTCTGAACCTTTCTTAAACGGAACAATCATCTTCACGACACCCCCGTTTCCAACATACTCCAAACCGACAGCCAAGCCTTCGCTCATAAACGATTCAAGCGCTGACTGGTAAGAGGTGGGAGCTTTTTGGGCGTTTACGGTGGTATAACCATAAAAGAACTCAACCGGGTATGTCCCCCCTACCCGATAGTTGGATATACGTGTCAGATATTCAGTGGAATCCAGGGTAAAACGATTGGCACTAAAACGAGCCAAAATAGTTTGCCGCGCTTCCGCCCGTTCACCATTGCCCGAATCAACTACCTGGATATAAATTTCATCTTCACGCTTGTAGAACTCATTCGCTTTGAACTTGCCATCCTTCGGGTAATCTTTCAATACCACGAAACCACTATCTTCCAGTAGATGTTTAACAGCTTTCTTCTCCGCATTCAACATATCCGTGAATGATTTCTGGTTACTACACGACAATACAAACAGTACTGCACACATCATCAACAAGATATTAAAACCTTTTTTCATCTGTACCCTATTCTTTTAAGTATAACTAATTAGAAGTAATTGACTGCAAATGTAATTATTATCTATCACATCTCAGTCACGATTAGCCATTTCTTCCGAATTATTAGGTTTAAATTCCTTTAATCCTTTTTCAAAAACAGCGATGGCTTCTTGCAAACTGCCATAAAATTCCCCTCCGGAAGCATTCAGGTGACCACCTCCATTGAAATATTCGCTGGCAAACTGATTGGCAGGAAAGCTGCCTACCGAGCGAAGAGACACTTTGATATATTCCTTGTCTTCACGCAGGAACACCGTGAAATGCACGCCATCCATGCTCAAAGGAAGATTCACAAAACCTTCCGTATCGCCTACCTGATAATCGAAACGCGACAGTTCCTCTTCAGTCAGGGTGATAAGTGCAGCATGCTGTTCGGGATAGACCTTCATCTTTTCATACAACACATAGCCCATCAGGCGAAGGCGGCACTCGGAATAGACGTGGTTCACATTCCGGTAGATCTTATCTTTATCGATACCTTTTTTGATGAGTTCACCAACGATCACATAGACCTCCGGGTGGTTGGAGTTGTAGGTAAACGAACCGGTATCGGTCATCATGCCGGTATATATGCATTCGGCAATTTTCTTATCGATCAATTCCACATAAGCCATCCGAGTGATAAAACGAAAGATCATCTCACTGGTCGACGACATCTCCGGATGCGAGATCTCCACGCGGCAGAAATCAGCCGGATTCAGATGATGATCGATCATCACCTTGCGGGCCTCTGACGCCAATACCGCCGGCGCCATCTTATCCATGCGCTTGGGCTCGTTGAAGTCGAGGCAGAATATCACGTCCGCATCTCGAATCAACTGATCGGCAAATTCAGTATATTTCTCATAAATAACAATCTCTTTCCGACCGGGCATCCAGTTATAGAACGAGGGAAACGCATTGGGAACAATAACCGAAACATTGTCTTTTCCGTAATTCAACAGGAAATGATACAACGCAAGCGAGGATCCCAGCGAATCACCATCCGGCGAGACATGGGAAACAATCACAAAGCTGTTTCCTTTCTCAATGTATTTATGGGCTTTTTGAACTTTCTCTTCAGGTAGAATTTTGGTAATCATAATGCAAAATTTATTTAGAGAGCAAATGTACATCTTTTTTTGTTTCCTATATGACAAGCCGCTCGATTAAGAGGATTGCAAAAAGCGAGAGACACAAAATCAATTGCCAGGGGCGTCGTTTGAAGAGATAGACTAAGCCGGCTATAAGAGCCGCATAGCCTGTGATCAAAGAGTATATATCAAAAGAAATCATAAGGGAAGCACCCGGCAATTCATACAAGAGATAGACAAACGCTATCGTCCAATGAGTTAGTTTCTCTACGCCAATTTGCAATGGGATAAAACCAGGAAAAAGCAGCCATAACAATCCCATGGGTATCAACAGGGTAGAAAACAACATAACGGGCAGGTTAGCCAGAACAAACACCAGCGAAAAGCGTTTGAAATAATAGAGCGAAAGAAACATCGTTCCGATCTGTGCCGAGAGGCAAACGGCGAGCCATTGCCATAACGTCCTGATAATTGGATTGCGTAATGGGCCGATTTGGTCGAAAAAGGGACGCAGATACAAAATAAAGAAGACCGCTGTATAGCTCAATTGAAAACCAATATCGAAAAGATAATGAGGATTATACACTAGCATACAAAAAGCGGCGGCGGCCAATGTATTATACGAATCGGACTCGCGCCGGAGAACACGTCCCGTCAGATAGAACGAAAGCATAGTACCGGCGCGTATGGCGGAGGGAGCCATACCCGTAGTCACGACAAATCCCCACAACAGCGTCATGGTTAACAGATAACGCAGCCATACACCTATCTTTGATCTCGGCAGCCAAGCAAAAATGGTACTAATAAAACCACAGACAATGGCCACATGAAAACCGCTTACGGCAAGAATATGAGAGATGCCCGTTGCGGCAAATTTCTCGCGTGTCTCCCGCTGTAACGATTCCCGATAGCCTAAAAGAATCGTTGCCAGAAAAGATTTTTCTTCATCCGACAACGAGAGTTCATCGATCGATTCAACAAGACTCTGGCGAAACAGGATCGCTTTTTCTTTCACCGGGGAAGCGTGTAAAGGAGGTGTATCGTCACGGGAAACGGTATATAAAGCGGCCAAAGCCATGACTAAAAAGGCGATCACACATCCCCACATCCAGCGGTGGGCATAGGAAAGGAGAGGTTTGTCAAACAGGGAAAAAAATATAGCAGAAATAAACAAAGCAAAGGGAATCAATAACAATCCGCCCACAAGGAGATCAGAGCGAAGATTCATCGCAAATAGAATGCCTATTGTCCAGAAAAGCAGTAATCGTACAAAAGGCCGCTTTTGTATCTCTGCAATCATAGTTAAGTGTCAAGTTTCCCGGGCCTGATCGTCCCGTTATTATAAGTCTTTCAGCTCTTTAATAGATTGGATCGGATCCGTTGCTTTAAATACAAAACTACCGGCAACCAACACATCGGCACCCGCCTCAACAAGCTGCTTTCCGGTCGTCAGCGTAACGCCGCCATCTACCTCGATCAGCGTCTCTAATCCTCTCTCCCGAATCATCGATTTCAAGGTGGCTGTCTTTTCTAAAGAACGCTCAATAAAGGCTTGTCCACCGAATCCGGGATCGACAGACATCAACAGAACCATATCCAAGTCCTGCAAGATATCATCCAATAGGTGCACGGGCGTATGCGGATTCAAGGTAACCCCCGCTTTCATACCAGCCTCTTTGATAGCTCCAATTGTTCGGTGAAGATGCGTGCAGGCTTCATAATGCACATTCATCATATAGGCACCCGAGGCAGCTACCTCCTTGACATACTTATGGGGCTCAACGATCATCAGATGCACATCGACCGGTTTGGTGCAAACCTCTTTCACCGCCTGAAGAATAGGGAAACCAAACGAGATATTGGGAACAAACACCCCGTCCATAATATCCATATGAAGCCAGTCGGCCTCACTTTTATTAATCATTTCTATCTCCTCCCGTAAACGAAGGAAATCTGCGGCAAGCAGAGACGGAGCTACCAAATGTTTCATTTCATTAAAGTTTTTTGCAAATATATACAAAAAAAGGATATCCCCCGGGGGTATCCTCTTTTTGCAGCTTCTTAGTTCAAAACGAACGAACAGAGATCCTGTCGTAAGGCAGGTTCAACTCTGTAAACCCGTGCAAATTGAGCTAAAAAATCCAACGTCTGCTGACGCGGAGTGCCTGTTGCCTTTTTACGGCTGCTTTTTCTTATGTTACTATTTTCAAACATACGCTGAGTAGATATTCTCTTCATAGGCAAACCTTTTTTTATTGTTGTTTACCTATAAAACGACAACGCCTCAACTTTATTGTATGAAAATCATAATTTCTTAAGTTATTATGCCCAAGAGAGTTCCATTCGGTTCTCTTCCGCCATGCGACGCATATTCAAGATGGCGTAGCGCATGCGTCCTAACGCTGTATTAATGCTGACACCGGTCAGATCTGCAATTTCTTTGAAGCTTAAATCCTGGTAATAGCGCATCTCCAACACTTCACGCTGGCTCTCCGGCAAGAAACGAATCAATTTCTTTACATCCGAAAGCACCTGTGAACGTACCATCTTGTCCTCTATCGTGCGGTCGCATAATTTGATATTGTTGAACAAGTCTACCTCTACGTCATCATTGGAAAGGGTATTTTCACTGCGTTCCTGGCGGAAATGGTCAATAATCAGGTTGTGCGCAATACGGGTGATCCAGGCTTTAAACTTGCCGTTTTCCGTATAACGTCCCTGCTTGATGGTCATGATTACCTTCACGAAAGTTTCCTGAAAGATATCTTCCGTCAGGTCTCTGTTGTGTACGATGTAATAAATATAGGAGTGGATGCTTTTCTTATAACGATTGAGTAATACGTCAAAAGCTGCGTTTTCACCTTTAGCATACAAAACAACCAACTGCTCGTCGGTCATTGATTTCAATGTATTCATTACTTATATAATTTGATTTATAGAGTAATGTATAAGCTATAGGCAATTCGTTTTATTAGTTAAACATAGATTATTTCGAACACAAATTAAAGAAAACTATTTCATCCGAACAAATTATTTCTTCCTGAAAGTGGTCTATTTGTCCCTTTTACCCGGGTTTTCACAACAAAACGGATGGTTTTCAGTACAAACTCCTCTGTTTTAATTACGGGAAATAGATAGAGAAACACTTCTGCAACTCCTCTTTAGCCTTTTCAAAGTCCTGTTTTTCGCCCAGTTCTTGCTCTAAGGAAGTCACTCCTTTATCGATAAATCCGCAAGGGTTTATTAGGGAAAAATAGGATAAGTCGGTATTTATATTCAGCGCAAAGCCATGCATGGTCACAAAACGGCTGCTCTTCACACCGATAGCGCAGATCTTACGTGCTCTTCCTTTCACCTCCGGATCGATCCAAACCCCGGTCGCATTCTCCAGCCGCTCCCCTTTCAAACCATACAAGGCCAGGAAATCGATGATCACCTGTTCTAGGCGGTGGATATACTCCCTCAGTCCGATAGGCCATCTCTCCAGGTCAAACACCGGGTATCCGGTAATCTGTCCGGGACCGTGGTAGGTGATATCTCCTCCCCGGTTGATATAATAGAGCGAAGCGCCCCGTTCTTTCAATACCCCTTCCGGAATCAACAAGTTCTCTTTCTTTCCGCTTTTCCCTAAGGTAAACACAGGATTATGTTCACAAAAATAGAGCACCGGTTCACCCGGCTCGCCTCTTTTCTTTGCATCCAACAGCTGATCGAACGTGGCTGTCTGACGTTCCAATGCGTCCGCGTAATCGATACGTCCTAAATCCGAATAAATATAATGTGCCATAACAGATGGGGGTTACTCCTCTTCACCAAATAAATACTGATAATCTCTTCCCGTAGCTATGGTGACCCATTCCTCCGGTATGAACTTCCAATGATTTAATTCGTGGGGATGTATGACTTTATGTAATTTTATATACTCAATCAGGTAATAGCGAAAATCATGCTTCGTGATCGCCTTCAAGCGACTATCCAGCTCATCGATTGAAAGACCGGCACCCTTTGTCAGAAGATCTCCACCACCATTCCCCCGATAAGAGGTCAAGGCTACATTATAAAACTTTTCTTCATAAAACGGCCTTCCGTCGCTCATGCATAATATATGGACCTTCTCTCCTTTTTTCTTCGTCACATCCACCGTATAGACAATACCGGCTGCCGAATCGAAAGAATAATACATATTGGCAAACATTTCTTTTCCGCCACACTTACTGTTTTTCAATAGCAACATGTGATCATCGGGAGATGTCATTTGTTGTGTCCATATGCCGTAAGACTCTTCCAGGTAATTCTTAATTTCTTGGCCTGTCAGCTCCATAGTATAGATGAGATTCTTATACCTATAAAGTTTGAACATATCTCCAATACGGACATTCCCTCTTTCGATTTGCGTATCAAAAGATAAAGGAGAGGCAAATGAAATATCAGCCCCGCTTATCTCCAATTGTAATTCATGAATAAAATCCACAAAGGCGGAAGAGCCAAAATAGGCAGGACGTGTTGTTATCGTCTCCGTAAAGACCCCTATTTTCTCAGAGACAAACTGCCTGGTAACCTGGTGTGCGTAGTTAAACTTTTCCAGAAAAGAGCTATCCGGCACGACATATTCCATATCGACCAACTCTCCATGCAGTTTTTTACCGGTAATCAGTCCATCGGTTCGATGAACCCTTACGGTAACATCTGCCACTTGCATCCCACCATATCCAGGGTTAACCAGCAAGACGCTATCGCCTGCCACATTGACAATTTTTTCACAATAGGGTATATGATCATGCCCCATCATCACAATGTCGAACCCGGGCACCTGCCGGGCTATTTGCATGGAGAAGTCGTCCTTATAACGATCAGACAGGATACGCGTCTCCTTCCCCGAATGGAAAAGACCTATTACAATATCAGGGCTTTCCTTTTCACGAATAACCTGCATCCAGTGTTGAGCCGCCTTTTCTATATCATAGAAACATAAATTTTCCCAAAGACTCTTACATAGCCAAAGCGGAGTAGCCGCCGTGGTCAATCCCAAGACAACAATACGGACTCCCTCCCGTTCAAAAACGGCATAAGGCTGCGTATAGACGCTTCTATCCGAGCGACCTAAGAGATTCGCACAAACTAATGGAAAGTTACACTGTCGTATCCACCGGTTTAAGACATCTTCGCCTGTTTCAATATCATGATTCCCGAAAGTGGCGGCATCATAACGCATCTCATTCATCATCTCAGCACACAAATGCGCCGAAACCGTATCTATATAATTATAATAATAAGAAGAGGGCTGACCGTCAAGGATATCGCCATTATCAAACAGAAGGAGATTTTCAGCAAACAGTTCACGTTGTTGCTTCACATAAGTATAGATACGCGACAATCCGCCCTTAGACTCTTGTTGTTCTATGTAATCAAATGGGAAATAATGCCCATGTATATCGCTGGTCTCTATGAACTTTAATTCTATCGTTTCTGTTTGTGCCGGTAAAACACTGGGCATAAAACAGCATAGAATATAAAAGAACAATCGTTGTATGTTCCTGTTATATTTCATAAATAAACAAAATAAGGGAGATGACTCTCCCTTTTTATTTTAGCAATTCCTCAATTTTAGCTAACAGTTTCTGATATTCTTCCTGGTTAAATCCAATTATACCCATCACTACTTTTCCTTTTTTGTCGACCAAATAGGTACGGGGAATCAGACTTTTTGCAAATGCACCATAAATCGCCCGGTCCTTATCCGGATACAATGGAAAGGTAAATCCTTTCTTTTCATTGTAGGTAAGCAGGTCTGCCTCCGAATGCTCACGTCCGATCGTCAAAAGAACAAAATCTTTATTGTTTTGATATTTAGGCCATAAGCTTTCTTGCACTTCTGCCAATTCTTTCTGGCAAGGAGGACACCAGGTGGCAAAAAAATTGATTAGAATAACTTTACCCGCATAAGCAGCAGATTTGATCTCTTTCCCATCATCGAGCTTTATCGTAAAAGATGGCATAACATCACCCACCATCACAATGTCCTGTTCGGCATTTTGTGCTCTCGCCATAAAAATGGTCATGACCAAAGAAAGCGTCAACAAATGGATCTTCATATCTACAGAGGTTTTTTGTTTCCCACAAAGATAGAGGTAATCGAACAAATTCTTTTCATTTCAGGAGATAAAATTGACTGTATCAATTCGTTTTTCTTACAAATCAATACAATCAAGGGATGAAAAAGTTGCGCACTGCCTTCTCAAAAATGATAAGCAATCCCAACCCCTAAGACCTCCTTAAATTGCACTTTCGCTCCTTTGCGATTGCCTTCGCCATCGACGGTCTTTACATCGTTGTCATATTTCAGGGTAGTGTTTAGTGTAGCCGAAAGGAATTTATTGACCTTCATACTAATCAAAACATCCCAGTTGACATCGATATTACCCAACTGATCACTATAGGGTGTGAAAAAATCGAGCGTAGTCACCAGATTCACATTCTCCATCACCGCTTGTTCGGCACGCGCTTTCAGATAAGCCCCAAACTCCGCCTTGAAACGCTTCCCCGGATCCACGCCAAACGCTCCCGAATCCGACAGGGTCTTATCGCTGACAAAAGTCATTTTCCCGGAAACCGGAGAGAGATAGATCGAATAATTCGCTTTCGGACGAAACTCCATCCCCAAAGAGAGATTGGCATAGGCCGGAGCCATAAAGGTTGAAATATAATTCTCGCGATCAGGGTATTTATAACCACGCGCAAATTGAGTCTTGAAGTCACCCATCAGCGTATAGAACCATTTGTTATTGGTTGAATAACCCAATTGAGTCGTGAAATTGATATTATCATTGGTTTTCCGCGTTCCGTCCGATTTATTCTGCGACAAGCCATAATCCAACACTAACGCATTTTGCCAAAGCCAGTTCCCGCTCTTACGCAACAACGAGCCATTCAAATAAGCATTCCCGGCAACGGAATTCTCTCCCCCGGCCGACCAATTGGTCATTGCCGTCTGCGACAGATTCACACCCGTCACGCCCGACAATACCCATTCGCCATCCTTATAACCCTGATCATCTTGCGCATAAACGGTTGTAACAGAAAAAACTACCACCAACACCCATACTAAACGTTTCATCTTTCTTTTTTTCTTTAAATTATACATCTATGTTTTATCTGTTAATAAAACAACTAAAATAATCTTTTGTTCAGCGTTCGATCGGTTGTATCCCTGTTTGTTCCGGGGCTAAGCCATTGCTATATGAATAGTTTATTGTACTTTTGCGATCGATTAAAAATATAGATTTTATCGGGTGAAACAAAAACGATATACTTGGTGTAAATGGCTGCTATTGGTTCTATTCCTGGTTTACTACGGAAGCACCTCGTACAACGTACACGTTCACATGGAAAACGGCACACCCATTGCCCACTCCCACCCATTTAAAACAGCGCACTCCCACAATTCGTTAGCCGAAACACTCTTTCTGCACACACTATCCTCCATTACAGCAGGAGACGGTGCTGTTCATTCTTTACAAATCGAAAAGGTAAAACAATCTATACTCTTTGTATTTCTTCACAAAGAATCCTCTTCTTTCAGCAGTTCCTGTCTGAAAGGTCTTTCGCTTAGGGCTCCCCCTATCGTTTAACTACATTTCATACATAATACCTGTTCGCAGGTCGTTTCTTAAAAAAAGTATGTATCAAAGGACTCTTTCTTTGATGCGTACCCTAATTATTTACATGAATTATATTAAACGATGAAAAAGATTATATCCCTATTGCTATTATTGTTATTCATACCCTCATTCACGCTTTTCGCCAACGATGATGAAGTAGTATTAAACCCGTCGGATGCCAATATTATCGGACACGTAGTCGACAAAAAAACAGGCGAACACCTCTCCTTTATTAATATATTCATCGAAGGCACCACCATCGGCACGATGACCGACGCCACCGGACATTACTACCTAAAAAATCTTCCGGAGGGAAAATTCAAACTATCCATGAAGTCGTTGGGATACATCACACAGACGATCGAGGTGGTACTAAAAAAAGGCAATACCTTAGAGGTGAATTTTGAAGCTGCAGAGGACGCCATCTCACTGGATGGAGTGGTCGTATCGGCCAATCGCAACGAAACAACCCGGCGCCTGGCTCCTTCGCTGGTCAATGTGCTCGATTCGAAAACCTTTGAGACCACCCATTCCACCACACTGGCAGACGGACTGAATTTTCAGCCGGGTATTCGTGTCGAAAACAACTGCCAGAATTGTGGTTTTCAACAGGTGCGTATCAATGGATTGGAAGGACCTTATACACAGATCTTAGTCGATAGCCGCCCTATCTTCAGTGCGTTGACCGGGGTGTACGGATTGGAACAGATTCCGGCAAATATGATCGAACGCGTGGAGGTGATGCGTGGAGGTGGCTCCGCCCTATTTGGTTCATCGGCCATCGCCGGCACAATCAATATTATCACCAAAGAGCCTCTGCGCAATTCGGCACAGGTGGCTCATTCTCTCACCATGATCGATGGTGAACGACCGGATAACAACACCACCTTCAACGTCTCGCTGGTCACCGACGACCATAAGGCAGGCATCTATGTGTTCGGACAAAAGCGGTATCGTTCGGCTTACGACCACGACGGCGATGGCTTCACCGAGCTGGGTATGCTGAATGCCCGCACCTTGGGATTCCGTTCTTACCTAAAAACAAGTACCTATTCAAAACTAACATTCGAATACCATAACATTGCCGAATTTCGCCGGGGCGGAAACAAGCTCGATCTGCAACCCCACGAAACAGATATCACGGAACAGACCGACCACGATATCAACGGAGGAGGCTTGAAATTCGACCTTTTCTCGAAAGACTACAAGCATAGACTCAACCTATACACCTCGGCACAACACACCAAACGCAATAGCTACTATGGTGCCGGATACAACGACAAGGCCTATGGCAACACGACCGACCTGACCTTTGTCGGAGGCGCACAGTACTCACTGGATATGGATCATTTGTTTTTTATGCCGGCACAGTTCACCGGAGGGTTGGAATATCATTACGATGACCTACAAGATCGTATGTTGGGATACAACCGCACGATCGAGCAGACAACACATATCGAAAGTGCGTTTGTACAGAACGAATGGAAGAATGCCCGCTGGAGTATCTTAATTGGTGGCCGTCTGGATAAACATAACCTGATCAACCATGCCATCTTCAGCCCACGGGCTAATCTGCGTTTTAATCCGACAGCAGATATCAACCTGCGCCTGTCGTATTCAAGCGGCTTCCGCGCACCTCAGGCATTCGACGAAGACCTGCATATCACAGCCGTTGGAGGCGACGTAGCATTGATTAGCCTGGCTGACGATCTGAAAGAAGAAAACTCACAAAGCCTAAGTGCTTCGGTCGATTTCTATCGCCGTTTCGGCATGGTGCAGACCAACTTCTTAGTGGAAGGATTCTACACCGACCTGCGCAATGTGTTTATCCTGAAAGAGAACGGCCACGACACCCAGGGCAATCTCCTCTTGGAACGGCAGAACGGTTCCGGTGCCCGCGTCATGGGTATTAACCTGGAAGCCAAAATGGCCTATTCCTGGTTGCAAATCCAGGCTGGAGCCACCATTCAGCAAAGCCGTTATAAAGAGCCGGAATCGTGGAGCGAAAACGAAAACGTCGTGCCACAGAAGAAAATGTTTCGTTCTCCCGATCTGTATGGTTACTTCACCTCGACCCTTACGCCGGTAAAGAACCTGGGCATCTCATTGACGGGAACCTATACGGGCAGCATGCTGGTGCAACACTTCAAAGGAGCCATTGCCGAAGATCGCGAAGAGACAACACCCGATTTCTTTGATATGAACGTTAAGCTGACATATGATATCCCCCTATTCAAGACAACCACCTTCCAACTGAACGGCGGAGTACAGAATCTATTCAACGCTTTCCAAAGCGACCACGACAAAGGTCCCGATCGCGATGCCGGGTATATCTACGGTCCATCGCTTCCGAGAAGTTTCTTCTTGGGATGTAAATTGACCTATTAAAAAACAAACAGCTAATAGCCTCTATAAAAAAAGAATCTTCGACTTATCCTTAAGCCGAAGATTCTTTTTTTATATAAAGATCTGTCTATGCGTTCTTATTTCACTAATACCTTCGTAGAGATCTGATCGTCGATCGACACAATCACAACACCTGCCGGTGCCGTGATAACGGTTTCATCGGACGAGAGGCGACGGCTTATAATCAGCTGTCCTGCCGTATTCACCAACGTTGCCCGTTTGCCGGCTGCTCCTTTGATGGTCACCGAGCCATACCCGGAGATCACTTTCACATTCACCTCAGGCACCTCCAAATTGGCAACAGGGTCATGTTGTGAATAGGCCAAATCAAACACTTCGCCTTCGCTCAACCGGTTCGCGCCAAAGGTGGTTTCTACAACTACAGGAACCCCGTTCTGTATCTTGATCCACTCCGCTTGATGAGCACCCAACCGATCGGCATACGACTCAATCATAAATTCACCATCCTCATTTTCGTTTGTGAGCAATCGGAAAGAGAACAACACAGGCGTATGTTTGCCCTCCCCCTGCTCGTCGACATCAACCACATTGATCCGGTTGGCTTCCGCCGACAAGGAGGAGTTTTGTATCACCAGTACCGAATCGCCATAGAGTTTGCCCTCGACAAAAGCCAGGCGCGGATAACCGTTCCAAACGAACTTCTCCAACATCGCTTTATTGTCCTGGTAATGAGCTACCGAGTCTTTCAGGCTGACTAAGAAACGGGCAGAGGTATAACTCACCTCTTCTTTGGAATGGATACAAGCCGGATCATGACAGAGAGGGCATAACATCTCTGTTTCATATTCGATTGATTTCCCCAACATCACCAGATACTGCGGCATGATCTTTCCCCGTGTATATTTAATAAGCATGGCGTTATTGTTATCATCGCCTTTACCTTCCACGCCCAGGTAATTCATGCCTTTCTCTTTTGAATAGTTACTATTGGCATCTTCATACAGAAACGAGTTCGGATTGTTTACCCGGAAAAACTCCACCACCCACTCAGAGGTGGTCCCTGCCCGCGTGGCGGAAGGATCAAATTGAGCATACACCGAAGAGCCCATCAGAAGAGAGCAGGCCATAACCACATAAAATAATCTCTTGTCCATAATCATCTATCTTATATTAGGATTTGTCTGAATAGCAAAATTAGACAATTCTTTCATATCCCCCACCCTTTTCTTTTAGTTTATCGGTTAATTCTTGGTTTGGCGCTGCGTTCGACTTTCATTATCTTTGTCCCCAAGAATATTACCTTTAAAACAACATTCACACATGAAAAAAATGATTTTGCTCCTTGCAATGACCATGTTCATTGCTTGTAACGAGAAAAAAGATCTGCAGATCACAGTTTCTAACCCCCTTGCTTTGGAGAGACACCAGGAGATGGTAGAGATCCCTGCCGACCAAACAGCCACGATTCAAACGAAATATGCCAATGGCTTTATCATCGTGAGCGAGAGTGGTCTTGAAACACCCTACCAGATCACCCATGACAACAAATTGATCTTCCAGGCCTGTGCAAAGGCTGACGGCAAAAGTGTTTATACCATTAAAGAGGGAACACCCCAAGCCGTAGCAACCCTGGCAACCGGTAAGCATTATCCGGAACGCGTAGACGACATCGCCTGGGAAAACGACCGGGTGGCTTTTCGTGCCTACGGACCGGCACTTCAAGCAACAGGCGAGCGTGCTTTTGGTTATGACATCTGGACGAAGAAGGTTTCCCACCCGGTGGTAGAAGCTCGCTACGCGAAAGAGCTGAATCCGGAGACACTGACTAAAATTGCCGAATTGCGGAAGACAGACCCGAAAGCCGCGCAGGAACTTTACCAATCGGTTTCTTATCATGTGGACCATGGTGATGGACTCGATTATTATTCGGTAGGACCGACTTTAGGCGCCGGTGCCTCAGCATTGATGAATGCCGACGGACTCATCATGCCCTATGCGTACAAAGAGTATAAACTATTGGATAATGGTCCTTTGCGCTTCACAGTCTCTTTGACCTACAACCCATTAACGGTAGGCGAAAACGAAAATGTGATTGAGAACCGCATCATTTCGCTCGACGCGGGTTCGCAGCTCAACAAAGCGGTCATTCGTTTCGACAACCTGACAGAAACTACCCCATTGGCCTCTGGTATTGTCGTGCATGCACCGAGTGAAGTGTACGAAGCCAATGCCGAAAAAGGATATATAGCCTATGCAGATCCTATCGACCCGGTAAACGGACAAATCTATGTAGGTGCTGTTGTGCCCCGCACGCAACCGCTGAAAGAGGCGACTCTTGCCCATGGACACGTTTTAGCTATCAGCGATTACAAGCCGGGCAGTGCCTATACCTACTATTTTGGTGGTGGATGGAGCAATTATGGCTTTGAATCACCCGAAGCCTGGTTTACCTATATGCGTGAATTCACCGAAAAGGTGAATAACCCATTGACTGTTTCCGTACAATAAACACCTTTTAATTTTCCAAGATTGGATGATTTTTAAGGGTGCCCAAACGCCGCATAGCGGCGATCTGTATACAGCCCCGTGCGGAAGCGCGGGGTAATGAATCGCACAATCAACAGCGCCGCGTAGCGGTGCTATGTGTCTGTTTTGACGACTGTTACATAGCACCGCTACGCGGCGCTTTTTTTATTTATCCTTTTCCCCGCGCTTCCGCACGGGGCTGTTTACAGACTGCCGCTATGCGGCATCTGCGACCGTACACCTTCACATCTTACTATATCTGAAGACGCCCCTTTCTCCTTTCTCCTTTCTCCTTTCCCCTTTTTTATCTATACAAATGATCTGCCTGTTGCAGGATTTTGTTCTTTAACAGGGGATGGAACTCTTTTTCGCTCAAGACTTGTTCAACGCCTTGGCGAGCCTCTTCCGAAGTATAATTGGATAATATCGCACGTGCCCAATTGGTGGGCAGGAAAATATCGCCTTCTCTTTGTATATCGTCTAATTTCACTAATCCCATACCCACAAAGTCAGCCACAGCAACTCCCTCTTTTCTTTGAAATTTAGGATGATGGAGATAGTTCAACGCACTGATGATCCAAGGTTCACTATATTTCCCTACGGTCAACGACAATACAACAGAATGAGCGAGGCGATCATTATCATTGGGCTTTATAAACGACGAAACAAAGGCATATTGTTCCCGGCGGTCAGGATTAGTAATCCGATTAGTTTGTTCCTGATAAATATCCGACAAGAGGTCGGGCTTATACATCATCATCTTATAAGAAAGGTCGGTATAATCATTCTCGCTTAACAGGCAAGCACCCGGTTGCTCTTTGTTTTTCCATACCGTATAGAGGCGGTCGATGGCCGCGTTGCTATCGGCCAGGGAGGCATAGGTACGGAATGCCTGCAGGCGGAATGAGCGGTCGGGATGCGTATGTACCATCTGCCACAAAGCCTTTTCGACCGGAGGGGTATCGATGGAGAATAGCTGTACACAACGAGCCATATTACTTAGTGCCATGGCATTTAGTAAAGGGTTGTTCTTTTGGGAGATATAACTCAATATCTCTTGCACATACCATTGAGGATCTATGTTTTTTCGGATCACATTTTCATACAGGATGATCAACAGAGAACCACTGAAGACATCATCCCGGCTTCTCTTTAACTCCACCATGACATGACGGGCATCGGCTTCGCTGAGTGGGAAATAGCCATATCCCTTTCCGTCGCTATTAGGCAGGATAATGGGGTTGTTTGCCTCTGGAAGATCGATGCGTATGGAGGGTGAATCTATTTGAAAGACAATGGGGATGGTTTTCCGGCTGTTCCCATCCACCAGGGTATAGCTTATTTCCTGTGGCCAGATGAGTCCCCGATTCAGGGGATCGGATTGAGTAACAACCAACTGTTTGTTTTCGATATGTGCCTCGATCTCCGGCATACCTTTTTCATGTATCCACACATGACTCCATTCTTCCAGGTCTTCCTCCGTGTATTTATCAAAAATAGCTACCAATTCCTCCCAGGTAGCGTTGTCATAGGCATAGGTATGAAGATACTCCTGAATGCCTTTACGGAAAGACTCCTCCCCCAGCCTGCCGAGCAGCTTTTCCATGACTATCGGCGATTTGTTGTAGATGATCTGTCCGTAGATAAGGCTTGCGTTTGTTAGGTTATCGAGCTCCTGCTTGATAGAGGTGGTACCGGCGGTTCGGTCTTCCGAATAGGCGGCCGGGTAATAGCTGCGTAGGAAGTTCAGGTCGTGGTTGACAGTCGGATACAATGGCTCAACCATGCGTGCCGCAAAGTAATTGGCAAAGACCTCTTTGGTCCATACGTCATCAAACCATTTCATGGTGACATAATCGCCAAACCACATATGTGCCGTCTCATGAGCGATCAGGGAACTCCGGCTAAGCCGTTCGTTTAATGTAGGTTGCTCGTTTAGGAACATACGGCGATCTGCGTATAAAGTAGCCCCAGTGTGTTCCATACCTGAAAATTGAAAGCCGGGAAGAATAATCAGGTCATATTTGGCAAATGGGTAAGGGATCGTAGTGTATTCTTCCATCCACTCCAGAGCATCAAAGACCTCTTTAGCAATGTCAGGACATTGGGCGACCTTCTTGGGATCGGTTTCCCGATGGTAAAGGGTTATTTCACGACCGTTGCGTTCCTGCTTTTCGGTATCGAACTTTCCGGCAACAAAGGCAAAGAGATAGGTGCTAAGCGGTTCTGTCTCCCGGAAACGGATCACTCCGTCTTTTTCAGACTCTACCGGGCTGTTGCTAACGGCTTCCCATCCGTTGGGCAGATGCAGGGAAAGGGTATAATTTGCTTTTAGATCCGGTTGATCGAAGCAGGGGAACAGCGTGTGGGCTTTATTGGGGACAAGTAAGGTGTACAGAAACTCATTCTCACGGTTTAGGGAGTGGCTGTTGACGGCAAAGCGGACACATAACGTATGCTTGGACACTTCCCGGCCTTCCGGCGGATAGATAAATATATGTCCGTTTTTTAACCGGTAATCAATCGACTCGCCATTCAAAACAACTTCTTTTATCCACTCTTCTTTTGTAAAGAAATCAAGAATAAGCGGTTGGTTGTTGGCTACAGTAAGCGAAATATTTGCATTGCCCTGGAGTTGTTGTTCGAGTGAATCGGGAATATCAAAGTGTAGGGAATAGGCTATTTCCCGGTAGTTCTCTTTTCTAAACTCTGCCAGTTCTGCGCTAACGCCTTGGTTTAATAAATGACCGTATTTATCCTCTTTTTCAGATGGTTGGCAAGAGATCAATACACACATCAATAACAGGCCTAAAAAGCTCTTTGTCTTTATCATACCGATTAGATTTACGAATTAAACTATGTTGTCTTTCCGGGAAGCCGGGACTCTCTCTTTTCAGTCTCTGAGATAGTCGGCTATTGCCAGAAAGTTTTTCTCTAATTGATACATCTGCGTTGCCATAAAGCGATAGAAATCTCCCCAATGCGTACGCCGATGTATGTCTATTCCTTCGTGAGCGGTATAAATCCGGGCAACCTGTTCACCTGATTCGCGCACAAAACAGATATCCCAGATCAATTCTTCCATGCCCTTCTCCAATGCCTCTTTATACCAGGTCAGCTTTTCAAACATCTCAAGCCGGCTGTCTTCCGTAGCGTGATTCACTTCAAGAATAACATAGGCACCCCGGCGGTTGGCATCAAACTTCATCTCCACCCCTTTCACCTTTGTATCGTAGAGTCGCCACATCTTCTTTCGCCCACGCAGATAGGGCTGCACCTCACAATAGGCGGCAAAACCCTCCCAGAACTCTACTTTCAACTGCTTCAGTTCGTCGCGGCTATACATCAGCGATAGATATCTTTCTTCTTCAGTTCTACAATGGTACCAAACTGTGCCAAGCGCTTCATATCAATATGCTTGGAGTTCCCCACAATCATATAAACCATTGGGTTATCCTTTACATTCAATTCATAGAAACGGATGATATCATCCATTTGCATCTGCTGAATATCGGCCAGGTAGGCTTTGTTCGGATCCTCTTTGTATCCTTCACGCAGGTAAGAGGCCAGTTTGGAGGATATGCGTCGGAAAGAGGGATAATCGTTGCTGATATAGTTGTTCAATGTCTGCTTGAAGGCATCCAATCGCTCCGGTCTCTCCGGCATATTTTTGATCAATTCATCCAATACAGTCAGGGCATCCAGGGTCTTATCGCCCTGTGTAGATAACAAGGTAAGGAACTCACCAGGCTGTCCGGCCTGTTTAAACGGAGGAACAACATAAGAGGCCGATACACGATAGGCAAACGAACGAAACTCGCGGATCTCCTGAAACATGATAGAAGACATATCGCCACCGAAATAACCGGCAAAAAGTCTGGATGCGTGGCGCAAGTGCATATCGGTTATCTGATCCCCTTTGGTATATCCATAGATAATGGATTGCGAGAGATCCGGCATATTCAGGAAGAAGACTGTTGGTTTATCGTATGCCAACGACTCGCGGTATATGGGCGATTGGCTCGCGGTTTGCATGGTAAGGGGCATGGTTGCTTTCAATACATCGGCCACCTCGGTTGCCGCAAGTGTACCGGTGTAATGGAAATGACAAGCTACTTGCTGTACGGAGGCAAACTCTTTCAACAAATCCGCTCCTTTCAGTTTCTTCACTTCGGAAAGAGGCAACTTCTTCAGATAGCGTGAGTGCTCCCCGTATTTCACCTTCTCAAGCAAGGCTTTGGCCAGGTTCTCATTCGATTTCACAAAGCCCTTCTCCATTATTTTCGCTTCATCGATCACCTGCTTGATTTTCTTTTCATCCGCTTTAGGTGACGTAAGGAATTCGGAAACCATGGTTACGGTCTCTTTAAAATGATCGTCGAAGCCTGTTACCTTCACGATAAAGTCATGGTCGGTTGCTTCATACGAGAGGGTACTACCCAATACCTGCAAGCGTTCGCGAAACTCATTGAATGTTTTCTGTTCTGTTCCGATGTAATTCAGGTAACTCGCCAGATAGGGCAATACCGGACGTTCGAGCGTACCTACACCATACGAAAGGTTCAAGGTGAAGATGTTATTAACCGGATTGGCAGTGGCAAACAGGGTTGCCTGCTCCTGCAGTTTGATTTGCTCTACATCGTTCTCAAAATCAATAAAGCGCGGTTGTATCTCTTTCACCGGAAGCTTCTCCAATTCCCGGGCATACACGGAAGAAGAGTCCCTGTGCGGCGGAGTAACCGGTGCAAACTTAGGCTTCGGCAGATACTCTTTCGGGTATTTCCCTGTCTTCTTCGTGACATGCAGATGGTTTTCGGAGAAATACTTACGAGCAATCGCACTGATATCTTCCCGTGTCAGTTGGTCGATGGCCGTCAGGCTTTCCATATAGTCGTGCCAGCTCTTGCCCTGTGAATAGATGCGCATCATCATCTGTGCGCGCGAATTGATATCTTCCAGGCTGGAAATATACTCTCGCTTCTGTTCCAATTTGAGGCTTTGGAATGTTTCCTCACTAAAGTCGCCGTTTTTAATCTTATCGATAGCCTCCCACACCAGCTTCTCCGCTTTTTTATTGCTTTGGAAAAGTAGTTTCGGGATAACAATGACACCCAGTATCCCTGCTTCATTCATGCTTTCATTCAACGCCATGGTTGATAAAACCTGGCCGTCGACCATGAGTTTGTCCAGAAAACCTGTGCCATTGGAGTTGTTCAACAGGCCTACGGCTATATTCAGCGCCACCTGATCGCTATGATTCGCCGGAACGCCACGAAATCCCAGTCCCACCGCTTTTACGACCGGAACGGGAAATTTTATCTCGACCGATTCCTTTCCGTTGAAATCGGGCAATTCAACCGGCTCCTTTTGGGGGATATTGCCCGGGCGAATACGTGAAAAGGTTTTCTCAAGGATCGGCATCACCTCTTCCGCATCGAAATCGCCGGAGAGAATGAGTCCCATATTAGACGCTACATAATAGGTTTCGAAGAACTTCCGCATCTCCTTCAGGCTTGGATTCTTCAGGTTTTCGGTATTTCCCAATATTGGATAGGCATAGGGATGCGGGCGGAAATAACGTTCCGTCAACCGCTCGATCGCCTGGCTGCCCATCATATCGCTATACATATTCTTCTCTTCATAAACCGTTTCCAGTTCACTCTGGAAAAGACGGAAAACCGGCGACAGCAACCGTTCGCTATTGATCTCTGCCCATTGAGCAAAGTATTGCGGAGAAAAGGTATTGAAGTAGACCGTATAGTCATACGAAGTGCCGGCATTCAATCCGGATCCGCCATAACGCGTGATCAACCGGTCGAACTCATTCGGCACCACATACTCAGCGGCTTTTACGCTTAAGGCATTAATCTCCTGCTGTATCTGCGCTCTCTCCGCCGGATCTGTCGTCCGGGCTAACGTTTCATATTTTACTTCGATGGAATCCAATAAGAGCTTCTCTTCGGCATAATTCAATGTGCCGATCTTTTCCGTTCCTTTGAACATGATATGTTCGAAATAGTGCGGAATCCCTGTATCAGGAGAGTCTTTTGCCCCTGCTTTTACCAATACGGCACCAAACACCTTGGGCTGGCTATGGTCTTCATTCAACCAAACGGTAAGCCCATTCTGTAAGGTGTATTCTTTTACTTGCAAAGATTCGGGTGTTTGCGCGTTTAATAACAGCGTACTGGTCAACATCATAAGAGTAAAATATGTTTTCTTCATTCCATATTTTAATATTGTTCTTTTTCGTTCGGGAAATCCTGCCGTTTTATATCTTCGATATAGTTTTGTACGGCACCGGTGATCACCTCTTCCAGGTTGGCATAACGGCGCAGGAATCGTGGTGAGAAGCCTTTGGTCAGTCCCAGCATATCGTGCATCACCAACACCTGCCCATCGACACCCCCTCCGGCTCCGATGCCAATCACCGGGATACTCAGTTCGGATGCGATACGGGTTGCCAGCGCAGCCGGTATTTTCTCCAAGGTAAGACCGAAGCATCCTATCTCTTCCATCATATGGGCATCTGCTATCAATTTTTCAGCCTCTTGATCTTCTTTCGCACGCACCGTGTAGGTACCATACTTATTGATCGATTGCGGCATTAATCCTAAATGCGACATCACCGGAATACCCGCGTCTATTATCTTTTTTACATCTTCTACGATTTCTTTTCCACCCTCAATCTTCAGAGCATCGGCTCCTGTCTCCTGCATGATTCGAATAGCAGCGTCCAGTGATTTCAACGGATTGCCCGAACAGGTACCAAACGGCATATCAACAATAACCAACGCTCTTTTAGTAGCGTTGACTACCGACTTACCGTGGTAAATCATCTGATCCAACGTAATCGGTAATGTGGTCACATTGCCAACCATTACGTTTGAGGCGGAGTCGCCCACTAAAATAACATCCATCCCTGCCTCGTCAATAATACGAGCCATGGAGTAATCATAAGCTGTCAGCATGGAAATTTTTTCTCCCCGCTGTTTCATCTCGAATAGGCGATGTGTTGTCACCTTTCTGTTTTCTGAATCTCTTTTTGCAACTGACATAATCTATTATTTAAGTTATAGCTACAGCGGGCAAAGGTAAAGAAATAATCAATCAGAAACCGTTTCCATAAAAAAAGATTAGGCAGACTGTCACGAAAAACAGCCTGCCTAACACGTTTGCATTTCCTTACGCATCAAAACTCATTTATCTTTTCATCTATTCCCTTCAGCTCTCTGAGCTTTAATTCCAACTGTTCTTTTTGTTTAATCAGTTGCAATTCTTCATTACCTAATTTCTCTTTTCGATAACGTTCGGCCCAGCCAATCACGGTCTCCAACTCATCAAAAGACAAATGTTTCAAATACCTTTTAACTAATCGTATAGGTTCCTGTTTAGCAGTCGCCTTGTAAGTTCTTTTTGGTGTCATAATTCTTTTGTTTATATATTATTTCTATGCTTTTTAATAATAACAAGTAAAGCTTTCAGTTTGTTTTTATTTTCTAACAGGTTAACACCTCCCCTCTTTCAATCTGATAGGCAACCCTGTCGGAGGGATGCTTTATTTTCAGATTTTCCTCTGAATATCCTTTTTATTTGATAATTTCGCTTTTCAAAATGCTAATTAAACATCCAATTCCTATGATCGATACAACAGATATCAACAAAAGCAACAAAGAATATCAAAATCCAGGTATGCATACCGCAGAACACATCCTGAATCAGACAATGGTACGTATGTTCGGTTGTCAGCGTTCTATGAATACACATATAGAACGTAAGAAAAGCAAGTGTGATTACTATTTGGAACAAATACCGACAGCGGAGCAGATGGCGGAAGTGGAAAACCGTGTGAATGAAGTGATCGATCGCCACCTACCGATAACCACTGAATTTATGCCTCTACAGGAAGCGGCCGAATTGGTCGATTTGCGCAAACTACCCGAAGATGTCAGCCAGACATTGCGCATTGTCCGTGTGGGCGATTATGATGTATGCGCCTGCATAGGAGCACATGTCTATAATACCTCCGAAATAGGCCAGTTCAAGCTGCTCAATTGGGATTTCCAAGAGGGACGCCTGCGACTGCGTTTCAAACTTACTTAAAAATCAATATGTAAGCAAAAAGGCGATTTTGCTGTACAATATGATACGTTAAAAAGTGTTACTCGCCTGACTAATTTTAGATACCCCTAGGGATACGGAAAAATAGTCAGGCGTTTTTGACAAAATGCTAATTTGTTTTTGTGTAAAAACAAAGGGTACTATCAAATTGAAACATAAACAAACGGTAATCCCTATTCCGCCTTAATCGAATCGACCGGATTGGCATGAGCCGACTGGAGGTTCTGAAAAGTGATTGTACCGATTGTAATAAGCGCGACCAATAGGAATGCCAACGGGAATACCCACCAATAAAGAGGTGTCTTATAAGAGAAGTTTTCCAGCCACCTGTCTACAAAATAGTAGCCAATAGGCGCGGCCACGATAAAGCTAACACAAACAATGGTCATATAGGACTTATTGAACATCAGAAGAATATCCCGAACCCGCGCACCCATCACCTTACGAATACCTATCTCTTTCTTCCGGAACTCAGTCTCAAAAAGAATCAGTCCGAACACCCCGACAACAGAGATCAAAATAGCCAGGATACTGAAAAGGGTAACGGCATTGGTCATCGAGAGCTCCGCCTGATAGAGCTGGTTGAATATCGTATCGTAGAACTCCAGTTCAAACGGGAAGGTAGGATCTATTTCGGCAACAACCTGCCGGATATGATCGACCGTTTCCGGTATGTTCGCGCCGGCATGTATCCGAATATACGAAACCGGAAGCGCCACACCGGTATTGAGCATAAAGTAGATCGGGTCTTCGCCCTGCCGCAAAGAGGTGAATTTGATATCCTCGGTTATACCAATGGTCGAACCGGAAGCGCCCCAAGAGGTCATTTTCAGGTTGCTACCCGGATGCATGCCTATGGCTTGCTGGATAGGCTTGCTGAAAATAAACCGAAGCTCGCCGATCTGTTCATCCGTCGGGAGGAAATCACGCCCTTCGACTATCGGAATCCCCATCACACGAGGGAAAGAGGCAGATACCTCCAAGGCATATCCGTAGAAAGACTGGTCATTATATTCCAAGCCATAGGTGGTATACCCATCGCGCGCGCCTAACTTCTGTTTAGAGAATGCCACATCGTCAATACCCGGATGTTGCTTCAATCGGTTCACGTAGGTGTCCCGGTTGTTTGCATAAAAAGCACCGTTCAGTTCCACTACCGCCAGGTGGTCTCTGTCAAAGCCGTAGTCATACGAGCGCATAAAGTGATTCTGCAACTGAATAAATAGCGCAGCGATGATCAGTCCGATGGAGATGATATATTGAAAACCAACCAATCCTTTTCGTAATATACGGCCCGAGGGCGAGGTGCCGAAGTTGCCCTTCAGGGCGACGGCTGGTTGAAAAGAGGTCATATAATGGGCCGGATAGTAGCCTGCTACAAAGCCGATCAACAGAGCTATACCGGCAGAGATAAGAATCAAAGGCAGATTCTGCGACAGACTCAGGTCGGCATCCAAGAAATACACCCAGTGATTCTTGTTCAACAGCCAAACGATAGCCAGCGACAATAGCCAGGAAAAAAAGGTGATGCCGATGGCCTCTGTCAACAGGAGGCGTTGCTGTTCCGCAGTCGAGCTACCGAACACCTTCCGGGTATTCACACTTTTGATACGCAAAGGTGCCAGGGCAATACTGAAATTGGTGAAGTTGATCGCCGCGATGATGATGATTAAAAGGGCTATGGTAAACAGCAATCGTACCGTGTTTTTGTTGTTCAACTTAAACAAGCTACTATCATTCGACATGTAATGAATATCCGTAAGAGGCATTAACGCAAGGCTCAGTTTATCCCCGTTCGGATTCCAAACGGGAGAGAAATCAAACGATTTATTAAACTCTTCCATAAAAGGACCTGCCGCATTTTTATCGCTTAGAAGCACATAACAAAGAAAATTACCCGACATCCAGTCACCCTTCATCGTGTTGTCGATCGTTCCGTAGATCACATTGTCGAGTTGGGTGTTTCCGGGAAAATCTTTATAGACACCGCCTACGGTATAGTTCTTCAATGTTTTGGTCCAGACCAGTTCATTTATATGGATCATTTGCCCAACGGCCGGAGCATCTCCATAAAAACGGCGTGCCATCGATTCCGGAATAATCACTTTCTCCGGATCGTGGAGGCTTTCACCGCTTCCTTCCGTAAAGACAAAACCGAAAATCCGGGTGATGTCCGGATAACAGGTCACCAGCTTTTCCTGAAAACCTTTCCGGTCGCTCCCTTCCCCCACCGCAATGTAGATATCGGGTATAAACGGGTTATACAGGGTTGCTGCCTCTATTGTAGGCGATGAAGCAATGAATTCATCGACAAAACCCCGTGATTGTATATTGTTCTCATACGCCGACTCGGATCCGTCATGTTTGATCGTAGCCAGAAAAATACGATCGGACTCCGGGTGGCAGGTATCAAAACTCTGTTCGTAATTCACCTGTATCAGGATCATGATAAACGCAGCGAACGCAACCGACAACCCTAAAAGGTTCAACAACGTGGCAGCCCGAAAACGCCGCAGGATAACAAAGAAGTTTTGTATAATACTTTTCATGTAATCAGTTATTAGTGTTTAATGATTAGTTATTAGTTATTAGTGGTTAGTTATTAGTGGTTAGTTATTAATCACTGATCACTGATCACTGATCACTGATCACTGATCACTGATCACTAACCACTAATCACTAAAATCATTCCCTCTTCAGCGAGTCCACCGGATTAGACGAAGCCACCCGCCAGCTCTGGAAAGTAACCGTAACAATGGTAATGGCAGTAATCAATAGGAAAGCGAATAGGAACACCCACACATAGATAGGTGTACGGTAAGCAAAACTCTCCAGCCAGCGCGCCACGGCATACCAGGCAATTGGTGTGGCAATAAGAAAACAGATCACCAGGATCTTAACATATCGCCTGTTGAACATCGCCAGGATCTGCCCGGTAGTCGAGCCCAACACCTTGCGTACACCGATCTCTTTGCGTTTGTATTCGCTTTCGAACACCACCAAACCAAATACACCTACCATAGATATTAAGACAGCGATCAGGCTGAACCAGGAGATCAGTGAGGTCATATGCTGCTCTTTCATGTAGGCAAAGTTTATCAGATCATCGTAGAAGGTCACATTAAAAAGATAATCGGGCGACATCTTCTCCAAAGCCTCCTCTATCAGCTTCATCTCTTTAAACAGATCCGAGCCTGCTTTTATCTTGATGTAAGCCCATTCAGTTTGCCAGAGGTTATGGTCGTTTATCAGGTAGAAAGCCATCGGTTCAAGCTCTTTGCGCAAAGTGGCCACATGCAGGTCGGGAATAAAACCGATCACCTCCCCGTCGCTTACATTATCGCCCAACGACAATTCAAGCTCTTTCCGGGCTCTCTCATTGAAGATATACACAAAGTCCTCTGATTTCTTATCGGCTGGCAGGAAATCGCGCCCATCGAGTAAGGGAATATTCATTGTCTCCAAGAAATCCGTATTCACGGCAATGGCTTGAAACATGAATTTCTTTCCTTCATTTTCGCGCAACCAAGTGTTATGGATATCGGTTCCCGACAGGAGGGTGCCTGCGTAACTAACACTCTCAACCGCGGGAGATTCTTTGAGAATATTGGTAAAAGTCGGCAAAGAATTGCGCACATCGTTGCTTAAATTTGCTACAATCACCTGATCTTTATCATAGCCTAATGAGCTATTTTTCATGAAATGAATCTGTAAATACATAAACAAAGCGACAACGATCAGGGCAAACGAAGCAACAAACTGAACACCTACCAGCCCGTTGCGCAACTGACGTCCTTTAGGAGAAAGACCAAAAGAGCCCTTCAATACTAATGCCGGCGCGAAAGAGGTCATATAAAAGGCGGGATAGATACCTGCAATAAGTCCCACCAACAGGGCGATCCCCCCCATTCCCAGAATGATATCCGGATGCTGAGCGAGTGCCATATCCGTATTTATTAGCTGTGCGACGGAGGTCGACGCCAGCTGATGTGTTATGAAAAGAGCTATACCCCAGGCAAACAGGCAGGTTAGCACTGCCTCAGCCACTAACGAGGTCCGCAATCGGTCGTCTGCCGCCCCAAGCACCTTCTGGGTATTTATACTCTTGATACGTAAGGGGGTCAGGGCAATACTGTAATTGGTGAAATTGATCACCGCGATCAAAAGAATCACAAAAGCAATCCCCAGGAGTATGGCCACGGTTGAAAAGCTTGTCTTATCCGCCACCTCATCATATTCGGTATAGGTATTAAAATGTATATCCCTCAAAGGGACTACTTTATAGGTAACGGGCATGCCTCCCATCTCTCCATCGGTCTCTTTCGTCTTTTCCGTCCAATATTCCTCCAAGATTTGTTCGAGAGAGGCACCGGGCGTCACACGTACATAACCGGCATAATTCAGGTTGCCCCAGCTTTCCAGGTTTTCCTTATCATGTAATTTCCGGAGAATCACATTGCGCACGCTGCTATTGGTCGGAAAGTCTTTGTATACGCCTCCGACAATCCATTTGTATCCTTCATTGATCAGTTGCTTGTCGATAGCCGGTTCCTCTCCAAACACTATATTGGCCAGGCTTTGTGGGATCAGGACATAATCGGGTTCGTGGAGTTTATCAATACTTCCTTCTATCATATCAAACTGAAAGACACGCATATAATCGAATGTGACACCCTTTATATGGCTCTTGAATGTATTTCTTGTCCCTGCAGTTTCTACGGTAAAGGGCCAATCAGATACAGCCTCCATCCCCATACTGATGGCAGAGGCTTCAACGTATGGCGAAAAAGTCTTCAGCTCCTCTATCAACGGGCGGGGTACGATAGCTATCTGACGTCCATTGAAAAGAGCTTCTACCCGGTAGATATTATCGGCATTCGGGTCATGGGTATCAAATCTCAGATCCCATAAAACCTGCATGATGATGATGATCACAGCCGTAAAAGCAACGGAAAGACCTAATATATTGAGCAGTGTCGCCATTTTGAAGCGGCGGATCACACTGAGGAAATTGCGGATAATCGTTTTCATAAACTTGTTTTTTAGTTGAATGATCACTACACATCAGAGTATAAAGAGCCTGTACCATGCAACAACATGGTGTTTTCCTGTTTTGAAGAGAATACATCCGACCTTCACAGGCAGGATGTATATTGTGCATTTATAATTACTTAACTACTCTTGTGTTTAGATAAATTCACTCACGGAAGAGACGATGCTACCGTCGAACAGGTTGATCACCCGGTGGGCATAGCTGGCATCGTGTTTGGAGTGAGTCACCATGATAATGGTGGTTCCCTCTTTGTTGAGTTCGGTCAAGAGGTCCATCACCTCCAGCCCATTCTTCGAGTCGAGGTTACCGGTCGGCTCATCCGCCAGGATCATCTTCGGATTAGAAACCACCGCACGGGCAATGGCCACACGCTGTTGCTGACCACCGGAGAGCTGCTGGGGGAAGTGATGCGAACGGTGACTGATATTCATTCGTTTGAGGATATCGTTCACCATCTGCTTGCGTTCCGACGCTTTGATCTTCAGATAGGTAAGCGGAAGCTCTACGTTTTCGAATACGTTCAGTTCGTCAATCAGGTTAAAACTCTGGAAGACAAAGCCGATATTCCCTTTGCGCACCTGCGTACGTTCTTTCTCTTTCAGATGGCCTACTTCCAGATCGCCCAGGTAATAGTTGCCCGAAGTCGGATTGTCTAACAATCCCAGGATATTCAACAGGGTTGATTTACCGCAACCCGAAGGTCCCATAATAGCCACAAACTCGCCATCTTTCACTTCGATGGATACATTGTTCAACGCGATTGTTTCCACTTCTTCGGTACGGAATAACTTGCTTAAGTTCTCAATTTTAATCATGACTGTATAGTTTAATGTTTTATTTATTCTCTTTTACCTATTACATTCAAACAGCGTGCCAAAACAACCAAACCGCTGTCATTCAACAATATAAACAAAAGACCACTTTTAACGATGTCCAAAAAATGGACAGTGGTGTATAATTATTTGACAAAAGGGAACAAAAAAGCGCGGATAACAACTACCCGCGCTTCTTATATGGAAGATTATCGACTCTTAGAAAACATAGGCCGCACGCACAGCAATCAATGCCTGGTCGAAGTCTTTTATGATATGATACTTCACTTCAAGGCCTACCGTGATGTTCTGCGTGGCATAGACCTCGGCACCCAGACCGACATTCATGCCAAAACGATTAAAGTTAGCATCCTTTTTCCCAAAAAGCGTGATGTCTTTTGCATTCCATAACGAAAGACTAAGGCCTGCCAACGGATAAAAGCCAAACACATCACTTAGTTGCACCAGGTAATGCGCGTTCACATCAAAATTCCACGTACTCAGATGGTTATTCTTCACAAAGTGAGTAATAGAAGGCGCGATGCGCACTTCGTCCGTGATGGAATAACGATAATCAATTCCCAGGGAAACTTGTTCGCTATCGAACGTATACCCCACATTAGCGCCTACAGACGACTGCCCTTTCTCCGTTTGGGCAAAAACACTTGCGCTAACCAACATTAAAACTAATACCATCCATTTTTTCATACCTAAACATTTTTAGTAAATAATAATATCCTATTTAATCTCTTTCACCTTCAAACGATCGCCTGCCGAACGTACGATGCTGCGATAATACTCTTCATCGTAGCCCGGGAAATCGGGATAGGCCGAAAGACCATGTCCATTATCAAGGAATTTACCCTCTTTTTCTTTCTTTACATTGCCGTCGATGTATTTCACCACCAGGTATTCGCCCAGTTTCTTCCAGCGCTCGGTAGCGTTGTCGGCCGTCGTCGTGCTGAACCAGGTTAGGAACATACGGGCTTGCATCGGATCTTTCGCGTACAGTTCCTTCGCTGCCTGGTCGATAGACGGAAGCACCGTTTCAAAATTGTCTTCCAGTTCGCGTTGTACCTTACGGATATCTTCAATCATAAAGCTATACTTATGATACGCCATATTGGCCACCCAGTTATGGATCCAGAACGCAGAGGTCCAGGAGAAGTTCATCATATCGCCATTGCCTACGCGGTAGCACTCCGGAGAATCCAGGATGCCGCAATAAAGCGGAGCAAAAACAGCCATATCCGCGTCGTCTACGCCAAACCACAATACACCACCGATCGGATCGGGCAGCCAGTCGCGCATCTGGGGAACAATCACAAAACCTGTCTGCTGCGTAGCAATAGCGCGTTCGTTTACATAAGTTTCACCATCCACGGTGAAGTTCATCGGCCGCCAACGGTAAGGCACCTTATAAGGACCTGCTCCGGCATCTTTCGTCATATCCAAGTCTGTTCCTTCGTAATGATCACGCATGCCATCCTGCACATCGCGTACCGACAGTTTACGGTCGGGCTTGATATAAAGCGGCATCGGTTCTTTAGTCGGATCACCTTTCACAAAGTCCGCGTACTTGTCCATCGTTTTATCGTACTTACGGAAGAAAGACCATACGCGGGCTTCACAACCACGCAGTCCACTGAAATCGTATGGGTTATAGGCTTTCGCAAAGCTAAAATCCTTATCGCTTCCTTTGTAAAAACCCATCTCACGCGCCAGGGATACCACATCCGGTGCATAGAGGCAGTTTTCTTTATCATTGAAAGGAATTTGTTGGATACGCGCCTGATTGGCATGTGCCGAGATGCAATCGTCCGGAATGCGGATCGCTACCCAAACCGCGCCTTTCTTTCCCGGTCCTTTTCCGATGAGTTCCATCACCCAGGCTTCGTTTTTGTCGGCAATCGAGAAGCTTTCGCCGCTGCTGTGGTAGCCATAATCGCGTACCAGGCCGGTCATCACCTCGATGGCTTCACGTGCCGTTTTGGAACGTTGCAGAGCTATATAGATCAGGCTACCGTAGTCGATCAGACCATTAGGATCCACCAGCTCTTCTCTCCCACCCCAGGTACTCTCCGTAATGGCCACCTGGTATTCATTCATATTGCCAATCACCGAATAGGTCTGTTCCACTTGAGGGATCTCTCCGAGCGGCTTACCAGTATCCCATTCCGTTACTTTCAGCATGCTGCCTTTAGGCCATACGGCTGCCGGCCAGCGATACAGTTCTCCATACAGGGAATGGGAGTCAGCCGAATAGCTAATCATCACCGATCCGTCTACCGAAGCCTTTTTACCGACCAATAGTCCGGTACACGCTTCTGTTTTAACACTTGCAAATAAAAGGATTAACAAGGTAATCCCACATGTTGTCCATTTCTTTTTCATAATATATAACGTTTAAGCAAATAAGAGCATAAATACTCCTGCCCCACAAAGATAACCTAATAATGCTAAACCTGTGAAGCGTTTGAAATAATACATAAAACTAATTTTCTCGATCCCCATCACGGTAACACCCGTTGCCGAACCGATAATCAGGATGCTACCCCCTGTCACACCGCAATAGGCCAGGAATGTCCAAAAGCCACCATCGGTCACAAAAAACTGGGTATAGGCCGACAACTCCGCCGTCACATCGGCTATCGGATACATACCGATCGTCGCAGCTACCAAGGCAACGTTGTCCACACAGGAAGAGAGAATCCCAATCAGGAAGCTGATCAGATAAGGCTGATGTATATGTTCGTCTAAGAATCCCGACATCAAGGCCAAATGGCCTGAGGTTTCCAAAGCACTGACCGACATCAGTATGCCCAGGAAAAAGAAGACGGTCGCCAGATCGACATTCGGAAGCAACCGGGATATACGCAATTTATGTGCCTCCCGCATACGTAGGCGACTATACATCACATCCGTATAGATCCAGAGAATCGTCAGTCCGGTCAATACGCCAAGAAAAGGAGGCAAGCCGGTCACAATCTGGAAAACAGGAACCAACGCCAGGGAGAGGATACCTATCCAGAAGATAGTCCGCCGGGCATGGTGAGGGATCGCCGGAACAGACTCATCCTCCGGATCTTCTTCGCCCGGTTGACGCAGTTTGGCTCCCTTCTTGAAAAGCCAGAAATGAGCGATCGTAAGCGGAACCAGCATATTGATCAAAGCAGGGATAAACAAATGGCTGATCTGATGCCAGGCCGTCAGGTTCTTACCCACCCACAATAGAATGGTCGTCACATCGCCAATCGGCGACCAGCTCCCACCCGCATTGGCGGAAATAATCACCATACAGGCATATTTCAAACGGTCTGTCCTGTCGGGCACAAGCTTACGGAGAACCGCCATAATCACAATGGCCGCCGCCAGGTTGTCCAACAATGCGGAAAAGAAGAAAGTAGCAAAACAGATATACCACAACAGCCGTCGCTTGTTGGTCGTTGCAATATAGCCGGTCATCGAACGGAAGCCGCCATGCTTATCGATAATCTCAACGATCAACATGGAGCACATCACAAAGAACAGCGTCTCTGCCACATTCCCCAGATGATAAACGATATTATTATCGGATATAAAATGCACCAGTTGCTCATGAACCGGTAGTAAGGCCATATCCGGATTGTCGGCCAGGAACCCTTGAAAGATCGGACTCGCCTGAACGATAAAAATATTATACGCATCAAACATCAGGATTAACCACATCGAAATCGCCATAAACAAGGCGGTCGCCGCTTTATTCACCCGGATCTTATCTTCCAGGGCAATTGCCACAATTCCCAGGACAAAAATGATAGGCATCAATACATACATCGTTCTTCGCTTTTTGAATTACATGAATACAAAAGTAAAAACAAATCACCGCTCAAAAAGTTTTTTGTTAAAAAACATAAGAAGGCCTCTACTTCTTGCAAATATCCGGATTTGTGTTTATATTTGTACTTTCATAGTTAAGGTTTTGGTTAAATGTAGAGGGGGTGACTTGTGAAAGCCGTCCCTTCATTTTTTTATAGACTATAGAGATACGCTATTTCCTCTTTCCACAAGGATTCATCCGGTGTTTCAAGTATAATAGGCAGGTCATCAAAGCGTTCGTCCCGCATAATAAAGGCAAAGAAATCATTCCCCATCACCCCTTTTCCGATACTGTCATGACGATCGACATGCGTATTGAATTCCTTCTTGGAATCATTCAGGTGAATACCCATCAGATACTTAAAGCCCACGATCTCATCCAGCTTACGGAACGTATCCTCGAACGCCTCTTTCGTCCGGATCTCATAGCCGGCAGCCAGGGTATGCGCCGTATCGATGCAAATGCCTATACGGCTTTTGTCTTCTACTTTGTCAATAATATAGGCCAGATGCTCGAATGTGTATCCGAGATTCGAGCCCTGCCCCGCCGTATTTTCGATCACCGCCGCCACGCCTTCGGTCTGATCCAATACCCAATTGACCGACTCGGCGATCCGCGTCAGGCAGGCCTCTTCGCTCATCTGCTTGAGGTGACTGCCGGGATGAAAATTCAGGCGGTCGAGTCCTAACTGTTCACATCGTTGCATCTCATCCAGAAAGGCTTCACGCGACTTTTGCAATCCCTCCTGCTCCGGATGTCCGAGGTTGATCAAATAGCTGTCGTGCGGTAGAATATGCTTGGACTGAAAGCCATATTCTGCGCAACGCTCCTTGAACAATTCGATACTCTTCTTGGTCAGCGGGGCGGATTTCCATTGCCGTTGGTTACGCGTAAACAGGGCAAAAGCCTTCGCCCCAATCTCCTGAGCATTCACCGGGGCGTTCTCTACACCCCCTGTAGCACTCACATGTGCACCGATATACTTCATTTCAGTTTATTTTGAATAGGTTTGAAAACATAAAAATAAGAACTTCTTTTAGGATTAAACAATTTGAATTCCTTTTCTGTTCTACTTACAAAGGAACAAATTTAATTAAAACAATCCGGCTATGATAAGTATATGTTTGAGTGTGTTATTAACGTTGTCAACAACAAGTGAAATAATAAATAAAAATCAAGAAGTTATGAAATTTGAATTAATGCAATTACCGTATGAAGCCGACGCACTGGCTCCTATTATCAGTAAAGAAACAATCGATTTCCATCATGGGAAGCACCTGAATGCTTACGTGACTAAGCTGAATGAGTTGATTCCGGGAACCAAGTTTGAAAACGCCTCGTTGGTAGAGATCGTGCAAGGTTCCGACGGAGCTATCTTCAACAACGCAGGGCAAGTATTGAATCATGAATTATATTTCAGCCAGTTTTCACCCAAAGGCGGCGGCAAACCTTCCGGCAAATTAGCAGAGGCTATTCAGAAAGAATGGGGTTCGTTTGAAGCATTCCAGCAGAAATTCGAAGCCGAAGGAGTTGCTCAATTCGGTTCGGGTTGGGTATGGTTGGCTGCGGATAAAGATGGCAAACTGTCGATCGTAAAAGAATCAAACGCAGGTAATCCGGTAACGAAAGGTCTCAAACCGCTATTAGGCTTCGACGTTTGGGAGCATGCTTATTACCTGGATTTCCAGAACCGCCGTATCGATCACTTGAAAAACCTCTGGAAGATTGTCGACTGGAAGAAAGTAGAAGAAAGATACTAAGAAATAATGCAAAGGGCTATCCGAAAACGGGTAGCCCTTTTATTTTGTTCAACTCGCAATAAACTAAAACTGGAAATAGATAAAAGGCTGCACCCCGGCACTCTTCACCTGAATAATGATAAAGATCAAGATCACCAGTATCAATGCCTGTACAAAGAGCGAAGCATTGGTCACAAAAGTTCGGGCTTTCATATCCCACCGCTTCGGCGTAAAATGAAGGATAAAGCCTAAAGCCATCAAAAAGGTTACGCCTTTGTATCCAACAATAAACTGCCCGATTATCTCCGGGTGGAAGTGATGGAAGATCTGATTCAACACCTGTCCGGCCGTTTGCAAGGAATCGGCTCGAAACAGGATCCAGCCCAAGCAAACCAAATGAAACGTAAACACCGTCGCTAACACCCGACGAAGCGGCGACATCTCCTCGCCTACCTTCTTAAAGCTACTAAAGCGCGCGATCACAAATTTATGAATAGCCAGGGAAACGCCATGCAATCCGCCCCAGATGATGAAATTCATCGAGGCGCCATGCCATAACCCTCCCAAGATCATCGTCACCATCAGATTCAAATAGGTACGCACCTTCCCCTTCCGATTTCCCCCCAAGGAGATATAGAGGTAATCCTTCAGCCAGGAGGAAAGGGAAATATGCCAACGCCGCCAAAACTCCGTGATGGTGGCCGATTGATAAGGCGAATCGAAGTTGATATTGAAGCGGAAGCCCAGCAACAACGCTATCCCGATGGCCATATCGGAATAACCGGAAAAGTCACAATAGATCTGCAAGGCATACCCATAGACCCCCATCAGGTTCTCCAACCCGGTGTAGAGCAAGGGCGCATCAAAAATACGATCCACAAAGTTGATGCTGATATAATCAGAAATGATCACCTTCTTAAACAGTCCGCAAAATACCAGAAACAAGCCTTCACCATACTCTGCTTTGGTCACCTTCAGCGGCTTGAACATTTGAGGTATAAAGTCACGGGCACGCACAATCGGTCCGGCCACCAGCTGCGGAAAGAAGGATACATAGAAAAGATAATCCATCCATTTTCTCAGCGGTTGTAGCTTTCCGCGATAGGTATCGATCACATAGCTAAGACTCTGAAAAGTAAAAAAGGAGATACCAACCGGCAGGAAAATATCAAAACGCTTCACCGGGACAGCCTGATAAGCCTCATTTCCGATAAGCGCCCCTATTTGATGCACCAGTGAAACCCCTATATCATACAGGAAGTTGAAGTATTTGAAGTAGGCCAACATGCCTAAGTTGATAATCAGACTGAGCGCTACCAGCATTTTCTTCTTGGTAATGGAAGTAAAGTTCGTTATGCCCTGCGCAATATAGAAATCGGACGTAGCGGTGATCAACAACAGGATAAACCAAAACCCACTGCTCTTATAATAGAAATAGAGCGAGAACAAGACCACATAGGCAATGCGGGCTGTCCGGTTGTTGCGTAACGACATATAAATAATCAGGAATCCTATAAAAAGGAAAAAGAACAACCCACTGCTAAATAGCAGGGGAGCCTCCCGGTTGTATACAAGCAAATCCACCAGCTTCTCGGAAGAAAAATGGAAGTTATCCGGCGAGAAAAAGGATGGAAACCAATTAGGATGTAACATGCGTACGATTTATATACTCATTATAACTATTGATAAATGCTCTGAAAAACAATTCGCCCTGTTCATAATACCCCTCTTTGGTAAAATGAATGCGGTCGCGACCAAAAAGCCTCTTATTATACCAGGTACGACAGGAATTTTTACCTCCCGTTGCCGCGAACAGATCCCAGCAGGAGAGCCCCTCATCGTGGGCTACATCCACAAGGGCTTTCGCCACCCGTTCGATATTTTCATTGCGTACATAGGTGCGTTTCTTATTTATTGTCACCCGCTTATAGGATTCTGCCGGCGTTGTCAACAGAAGAGCCGTATGAGGCAATTCCTGTTTCACCAGGCGGATAAAGTCGCGTACCTGTGCCGTAAACTCCGCACTATTAAAGCGCCTGCCGTAGCACTCATTCGTCCCCAACGAAACAATCAACAGGGAGGGTTTGAGCATCGACAACTGGCGTAGGTAATCCAAACGGGTGTAATGGGTAAACATCGCGCTGTTCACCCCGATGGAATGGTAAAGAAGCCCTGCTCCTCCATTCATCATATTGAAACCATAATAGGTATTGGAAAAGGCCGATGCAGGAAGCAGCGTATCTGTTCCCTGTTTGCGGCGCGTGCTCTGCACAAATAGGGTATCCGTCAGGCAGGAAAGACGAAAGGTATCTGCCAGGATCGTATGCCGAACAGTCGTATCGGAAAACGACACGCGCACCGAGTCTTTCCAGGTTCCTGCCGGCAACATAGGCATGGAATCTTCACTGCGATAGAGAACGGCCTGGTTGAAAGCGTAACCGGCTCCGTTGACAGGCCCGATAATAAGATCCAGATTGATCGACGGGGATACCACCTGAATACCGACTCCTCCCGGGCCAACCGGCACCTTCGGATTATCCTGGATAATACGTCCGACATCCCAACCTTGTACGACCGATTTAATAAAATAATCATCGGGCTCGTTAGATTTACCCAACTTAAAGGGAGCCACCCATCCTCTGCCGGCATTGCCGAACACTTCGTGCAAGCGTCTCATGATACGTCCGCTATAGTAGCCCGCCTGGATATGCGAATCACCTAAATGAACGATATTCACCACCGTATCTTTTCGTCCCGACAACAAATCCAACTCCCTAAAGAAGGCATCCAACGAATGAGCCTGATCATCCAATCGACACAAGGAGTCCACAACAGGAATCGTTACCGGAGGAAACGATTCAAGCGATATCGGCAAGACAGGAGCCAACTCCTCCCCTTCCATCCATCGCAGAAAGGAGCTGTTTTTACTGGCCATCGATAGAAAAGGCAATAAAAAAGCCGCTCCTCCCAGGCAAAACAGGAAAAACGGATTAATTCGGTGTCGTATCTGCCTCATCATAGAATTTCTTTTCAAAAAGTATTGCTTTCATAAGAGCATTGGCCAGCTCACGCCCTCCGCGAAAGCCAAAGTGGGTGTAATCTTTACTCGCCCAGTTTTTCTCCACATATTGCACCATACTGTTTTCGCCACCCATCGCCTCGAACATATTCCAGAAAGCGATGCCGGTGCGTTGGGCTATCTGCCGTTGGGCATGCAAGAGCGTCAATACCTCCGGCATGGTTTCGTATTCCCCGTCGACCTGATGGCTGCGGTCGGTCACGCCAAGCAAAAGAATATCGGCATCCGGGAAGCACTCCTTCAAGTGTTCCACTACGTTGATCATACGCTGACGATACCAACCATAATCGAGCACCTCCGAGCTAAGCACATTCAATCCATATTGCAACACAATCAGGTCGTAAGGACGTATCTCGGCAAACTCCAGGCATCTCTCCTTATTCAGGCGATCGAGTATCATCCCCGAATTGCCTCGCAAAGAGAAGTTATCAACTACCACCCCCGAAAAGTCTTCGAGAGCAACGCCCAAAGCACGAAAGCCTTTCGTGTCGGTGAAGCTATACGAGGCCTGGGTAATATTCCCTTTTATCTGGTTTAAGGCGATCTTCTCCGTATAGGGAAGCTGGGCAACGATGGTGTCGGGCGCGCCTCCATCGGTCCATGTCAGCTTCATCGTGGTTTGCTGATTCTCTTCATAAATCAATCCAACCGATTCCACCTCCTGTAATAATGCGTTGTTTCGCACATTCTTTAGCGAGATCGAAGCACCCTCTTTTTCCGGCAGGAAAATGGTTCCGGGCAATACAAAAGGCTGCTTCTTGTTTTTCAACATCGAGATGGTTTTCCATCCGTTGGCTTTATGCTCTACCGTCGGACGAAACTGAGCGGTCACCGAGGTGACAGGCACAAATCCGACCCCACGTCCACCAAATTCCTCTTGCATGGCGGCACGGAAATCGCCCACCATAATATCACCTTCAATAAAGGAGTCGCCCATAAAGGCAACACGCGCCGGACGCCCCATGTTACGACAGTTTTTCAAAGCGCGATAGAAGCGTTTTAGGCCGATATGCTCCGGCGAATAGTCCTCGATATAAACAGCAGAGGACTTCTTGGCAGCCTGGCGTGAGGCTTTATACAAAGAGTCCCGGCGTTGCAAAACACTGGAATCTGCCTGAGCCTTGTCTTCTACAGGCTCCGCGACCACCTCTGCCACAAGGGTATCGGGTTGTTGCGTTAATAGTTGTTTGATTGAATCCAGCGAAGAGGTCTGCTGTTGTTTCACGCGGATATCGGAAAGGAGGTCTACCTTCCGAATCTTAAATCCTCCTATTTCTCCGGGTAAACCATATAGAGCTATACACATAGCTGTTGTTAATGCCAACAAAGCCAGCAATCGCCCCATATAATTATTATTCTTCATGCGCGTTTTCTTTACGAGGGTGCAAAGATAGGTAGAAAAAGGAAATAATCAATCACAGTCCGAAGTGCGATAGAAATCCTTTCAGCAACATCGGATTGAGCAGGATCGGATAAACAAAGCCGAAAACAGCCCCATAAAAATGTGCGTTATGGTTGATATTATCGCCTCCTTTTTTGGCCATATACTGACAATAAACAAGATAGAGTACACCGAACAGAATGCCCGGAATCGGCAGAATGGCAAACAAAAGTATTTTCCCCCAGGGATTAAACAGAATAGATGAAAAGAGCACAGCAGACACAGCCCCCGAAGCTCCTACCGAAATATAATAGGGATTATTATATTGTTTCACCACATCGAAGAGCGAAGCCACAATCATCCCACCAAAATACAATCCGAGATAGGCCATAGACCCCATGCCCATATAGTTGAAATACTTTTCGATATAGGTACCAAACGACCAGAATGTAAACATATTAACCAATAGATGCATCGAGTCTGCATGCACAAAACCATGCGTAACCAAGCGATACCACTCATGATTCTTCACCGCCCGATAGGGCACAAAAGCCAGTTTCAAAAACAGGTTCCGGTTCGAAAAGCAATTGAAAGAAATCAAAAGCGTAATACCAATAAGTATATAAGTGATCATGAGTTCTATTTTTTGGGAGCAAAGATAGTGTCTTTTTTATTCTCACCCGCATGAGAATTTTTTCTCACGCGGGTGAGAATTTTTTTAGTCCCTCCCAAAGAGCATGACAAAAATACACCAGGTCTCAAAAAGCGGAAGGTAATCTTGAGATAGATCAAGGTGTTTTACGGGTAAAAAACGGGGAACATTTCCCCGTAGTGGGGAATTATTCCACACCCCACCTCAAAGATGCCAAAATTAGCTTTTGGTGGAGAAAAATTTGTAACGACTCACACACAACGGATTAGACATATATTTTCCTCTCAATTATTTTCTGGCACGCTATTTTCTATATTATTAAGTGAAATACGTTTCTACATTTATCCCCGTAAATGCGAAAGTTTGACTTTCGACTGACTGAACACAAAAAAAAAGAACATCTAGCGAGATGTTCTTTTTTGTTTTTATACTTTTTGACTTATCTTTGTTGCTGTAGTTTTGGGAACTGTAGGAATAAAAAAATATGCCTTATATATTAATAGTTGAAGATGATGTAACTTTTTCCTTAATGCTGGCAACCTGGTTGGGGAAAAAAGGATTCCGAATAAGCACAGCTCTCTCGGTAGCCGATGCCAAACTGAAGATTAAAGGCGAGCGTTTCGACCTTGTCATCTCTGATCTGCGTTTGCCTGACGGAGATGGAATAGAATTACTACAATGGAAAAACGAGCTTCCTTTCATGCTTCCTTTTATCATGATGACCAATTACGCGGAAATCCAAACCGCCGTTAAGTCGATCAAACTGGGCGCTTCCGATTACATCGAAAAGCCCATCAATCCGACTGATCTATTGGTCAAGATCAATGATCTATTGAAAGAAGACACCCCCAAAACAGCTCAAACAGCCAAGAAACCCATAGACACATCCTCTTCTCCGCTGGCCAACTACGTGGTTGGCGAGAGCAGCGAATCGATCTTAATGCATGAACATGCCCGCCTGGTAGCACCCACTGATATGTCGGTTCTGATCACCGGGGCAAGTGGTACGGGAAAAGAATATGTGGCTCGTTATATTCACGAACATGGCAAACGAAAAAACAAACCATTCGTAGCCGTAGACTGTGGTGCCATTCCCCGCGAACTGGCTGCTTCTGAGTTTTTCGGACACGTAAAGGGATCTTTTACTGGAGCTATCGAAAACAAAACCGGTGCCTTTGTGGCTGCCGATGGCGGAACCATTTTTTTGGATGAGATCGGAAACCTGACATACGAAATACAAGTGCAGCTCTTGCGCGCTTTGCAGGAGCGGAAGATCAAACCGGTAGGGAGCAACAAAGAGATATCGATCAATGTGCGCCTGCTTTCGGCCACCAACGAGGATTTGCAAAAAGCGATCGCCAAAGGAGACTTCCGCGAAGACCTCTATCATCGCATCAATGAGTTCACGCTTCGTATTCCGGGGCTGCGCGAGCGACAAAAAGATTTTTACCTCTTTGCCGATAGCTTCCTACAACAGGCTAACCGGGAATTGCAGAAAGAGATCATCGGCTTCGATACGCAGGCGATGCGTATACTGGAAGACTATTCCTGGCCGGGCAATTTGCGACAGCTGAAGAATGTGATCCGTTATGCCACCCTGTTGGCGACCGGTCCCTATATCACCCCCATGGAGTTACCGGAGGAGGTGACCATTCCGACAAAAAACAGTTCACCCATCATCTCTCTGCGCAATGAAGATCATGAGCGAGAACTGATTCAACAGGCATTGAAAGAATCGGATAACAACCGGACCAAAGCGGCAAAGCTGCTCGGTATAGACCGGAAAACACTTTATAATAAAATGAAACAGTATAAATTATAGTTTTAAGACTATTACTCTAAAATCTAAAAATCACATGAACGACACACTTTTATCTTCCAAGCCTCGCATTGAGGTTGCCGATGCTTTGCGCGGATTTGCCGTGATGGCCATTATGCTATTGCATAACATAGAGCATTTCAACCTATATGGTTTCCCGACTCCGGAATCCACTTTTATGCAGACATTGGACAATACGATCTGGGACATGCTGTTTTTCCTGTTTGCCGGAAAAGCGTACGCTATCTTTGCTTTATTGTTCGGCTTTAGCTTTTACATCATGTTCAACAACCAGGAGAAGCGAGGAAAAGACTTCCGAGGACGTTTTGCCTGGCGCATGGTCTTGCTTTTCCTGATCGGACAGGTCAACGCGGCCTTCTTTCCCGGTGAGGTATTGGTGCTTTATTCGATTGTCGGATTCACCTTAATACCCGTATGTAAACTAAAAGACAAGACGATCCTGATTATTGCTTGTATCCTGATGCTTCAACCGATGGAGTGGGGAAAATATATCTATGCTTTGATGAATCCGGCACTTGAAGCGGGCAGACCAGCATATGGTGCCTATGCCACGGCCATGTATCCCTACCTGGAAGGAAGTAATTTCTGGGAGATGATCAAATCGAATCTGTGGAACGGTCAATTATTCAGCCTGCTTTGGGCCTGGGGATACGGACGTTTCTTCCAGACGGCTGCCCTCTTTATGTTGGGGTATGTCATGGGACGCAAACAACTTTTCGAGCATTGGGAAAAGAATCGTAATTTCTGGATTACCAGCTTGTGTGTAGCTCTGATTTGCGTAGTGCCTCTTTATTTCCTGACCGATGCATTGCCTGGATTCATTGAGAGAAAAGCCCTGTTGACTCCAATGAATACGATCGTCTCCTCCTTGCGTAACTTTGCTTTTATGTGGGTATGGGTATCCGTGATCATGATAGCATGGCAAACCGTAAACCTGCAAAAGATATTGCGGAGACTCACGCCGCTCGGTCGCATGAGTCTGACCAATTACCTGATGCAATCGATTATGGGATCGCTGATTTATTTTGGTCCCGGCTTAGGCTTGTATAGCGTATTGAACGACACCGCCAGCCTGGGCGTCGGCATCTTGTTATTGATTTTCCAAATTCTCTTCTGCCGCTGGTGGTTAAAAAATCATACGCACGGCCCGGCGGAATGGGTATGGAGAAAGGCAACCTGGATTGGTAGCAACAAAAAATAAATAGATACCTACTCATCTTAAAAGATAACACATGATATTTTACTTCTCAGGAACAGGCAATTCCCTATGGGTCGCCCGGGAACTTGCAAAAGCTTTTGGCGAGCCATTGATCTCCATCTCCGATGAACAGAAGAAAGAGGCTCCTCTCCTCTCCTACACTTTGCGAAAGGATGAGAAGATAATCTTTGTCTATCCCGTTCATTCATGGGGACCGGCACTGCTTGTTTCTGCGTTTGTTTCACGCTTGCAGCTGGAGAACTACACCGATCAGCGGATTTATTCCGTTTCGACTTGCGGAGATGAGTGTGGCTATACGGGCGATATGTTACGGAAGGAATTGAAAGAAAGAAGGATTCCACTACACGCCGCCTATTCGATCGTCATGCCCAACAATTATGTGTTGATGCCCGGATTCGATGTAGATTCCAAAGAAATCGAGCAAAGCAAGTTGCAGGAAGCGCCCAGGCAGATCCGCAAGATCGTGGAAGCGATCAATAAGGCTAATCCCAGCGATGCTCTTCTCTATAAGCAAGGCAGCCTTCCGTTTGTCAAAAGCCGGTTGATTTATCCGCTGTTTAAGCGATTTGCCGTGAAACAGAATGAGTTTTATGCCACGGACAACTGTATCTCCTGCGGCATATGCGAGCAGGTTTGTCCCACATCGACCATCACAATCGGCGATTCCGGTCGTCCCCAATGGGCGAAAGAGAGCTGCGTGCAATGCGTAGCCTGCATTCATTATTGCCCGGAAAGGGCGATCGAATACGGGAAGGTATCACTCAAGAAAGGGCGCTACCACCATCCGGATATTAAGGCAAAGGCCATCTCCTCCTGATTACGTCTTCTTTCGTTTTATCCGGGAATCATGCAGTTGTACCGGCTTAGACTTCTTACTTAATTTCATATTGAGCACCTCTACGCCCAATGAGAAAGCGATAGCGAAATAGATATATCCCTTCGGTATCTCATTAACCTCACGACCAAACACCACCAACTGCGACAGATGGGCAGCTTCGACCAACAGCATCACACCGATAAGTATCAGAAACGAAAGCGCCAGCATCTGTATGGTAGGGTGCTGATTAACGAAACGACTGATAGGACCGGAGAAAAACAGCATCAAAGCAACCGCAATAACAATAGCTGTTATCATAATGGTCATAGCACCTGCATAACCAAAATCCCTGAAGCTCACCATGCCGACCGCCGTCAATACACTATCAAAAGAAAAGACAATATCCAAAGCGACAATCTGAAGAATGATGGCCCAGAAGCCACTTCGGGAGCCTGGCCTACCGCTCTCCTCCTGGCCTCCTTCCAGTTTGTCGTGTACCTCGGTCACACTCTTGTATAACAAAAACAGACCGCCCGCCAAGATAATAAGGCTTTGTCCCGTCACCGCCCCTTCAATCCAGGAGGTCTGGAAGTGAAACAATGGCTGCGTCAATTGCATCAACAGAGAGATACCAAACAGGAGGGCGATCCGAGCCAACATAGCCAGGCCAAGCCCTATCGCCCGGGCACGTGGCTGCTGATGGAGCGGAAGCTTCGACGACATAATGGAGAGAAAGACGATATTGTCGATGCCCAATACGATCTCCAGAAAAGTGAGTGTCAACAAGGCCAGCCAGGCGCTTGGCAAAAGGAAGGTTTGTAAGATTTCCATAGGGTATATCTTCTTTGTGTAAAACGGTTCTATATGGTTAGAACACTCCTTTCCGGCCATTTGTTGCAAAGAAAATCCCTGAAAGAATAGGTCTTCCAGGGATTGTATAGCTAAAATCGTTAGATCGTTTTATTAACGCGCGGCATAATAGGTTGAATGTTCAACCGCTTGTTTGAAAGCCAATACGCCTGCCTGGTTTAGTTCCACCGGCATCTCTGTTCCGTCGGGCAGAAACATCACCACTTCGTCATCACTTTCGAAACGAAGCAGGTCGGTGCTTTCACCATTTGCCTCCACGCTCCAGGTTTTATTCTCCTGATTGTAAACCAAGTCAATCACTTCTTCGCCCTCTTTCTGGATCTGGTAGCCGTTTTCTTTGGTTTCCACAGCATAAAGACCTTTGTCTGTCTCAATGTTTTTCACAGTGCCAACATCTGCCACCGGGTTTGTTCCCGACCAGAATTCAATCGAATTCAACACCAGAATATCTGCCGCGTACGCAATACCATAAACAGGCACAATACAGAAAGCGACAAAGACCAACTCATTCACCAATTTACTGTCGAGGCTACGGTTCCAATCCAATAATTTATTAAACAAACCAAACGAACCGATACAGGAAGAAAACAACATGTTGCAAGCTAACCCTACTGCAACCAAAGAGATCAAACTTCTTTTTTTCATAATTTACACGTTTATTAATTATTACCTGCGAAGATAAAAACTTTTCCCTGAATCCGAGAGCCTTTATTCCTTTTTTCCACTTATCCATAATATAAAGATATGTGGCAGGCTGAATGCTTTAAGTTTATTTATAACCCGGAGTTCGCAGAAATAGTTACCTTTGCCCCCGTAAACAAGTTAGTTTATACATGGAACTACGAAACTTCTTTATTTTTCACAAAGCCGTATGCAATAAGCAAATCGGCACAGGTATTATCTTATCCTCAAAAAGTATTGTATGAAATCATTTTTTATCGGCAAGTATGAAATAAAATTGCCAATTATTCAGGGGGGCATGGGTGTTGGTGTCTCTCTGTCGGGATTAGCTTCGGCTGTTGCCAACGAAGGGGGCGTGGGTGTTATATCCGCAGCCGGTCTGGGCCTTCTCTATCCGAATGTTGCAGGCAGCTACATGGAGAAGTGTATCCAGGGACTTCGCGAAGAGATCCGCAAGACACGCGAAAAAACAAGAGGGGTGATCGGTGTCAACATCATGGTGGCCCTTTCAAACTTCTCAGACATGGTGCGTACGGCCATTGCAGAAAAGACCGATGTCATTTTTGCCGGAGCCGGATTGCCGCTCGACCTTCCCTCCTACCTGCAAAAAGACAGCAAAACCATGCTGGTACCGATCGTATCATCATCGCGCGCTGCACGTCTTATTTGCGATAAATGGAAAAATAACTTCAACTACCTGCCGGATGCGATCGTAGTGGAAGGACCTAAAGCCGGAGGTCATCTCGGTTTTAAGAACAACCAGATCGAGGACGAACACTTCTCGCTCGAACAAATCATTCCTGAAGTATTGGAAGTAGCCAACTCCTATCAGGAGGAAAAAAATATTCCGGTCATTGCTGCCGGAGGTATCGCCACCGGTGAAGACATTGCCCGCTTTATAAAAATGGGCGCAGCCGGCGTACAGATGGGATCGATTTTCGTGCCAACAGAGGAATGTGACGCGGCGGACGCCTTCAAAAAGGTGTACGTCGACGCGCATGAAGAGGATATCCGTATTATCCAAAGCCCGGTGGGCATGCCTGGCCGCGCGTTAGACGGAGAATTTATCCAACGTGTAGCCGAAGGCAAAGAGAAACCGAAAAAATGTCCTTTCAACTGTATCCGCACCTGCGACTACACCAAAAGCCCCTACTGCATCATTTTGGCGCTCTATAATGCCGCCAAAGGGAATATGCGCAAAGGATATGCTTTTGCTGGCAAGAACGCCTACCTGGCTGAAAAGATCAGCAGTGTGAAAGAGGTTGTCGACAGGCTGAAGGCTGATTTTGCCCAAGCGATAGCGAAGGCGTAGCTACCCCAAAAGTGACGATAACAACGTATATAGCGATTTAACACGGAGACACAGAGAGCACAGAGTATTGATTTTTTACTAATAAAAACTCCGTGTTCTCCGTGTCTCTGTGTTTTAATTCAAATTCCGAACTTTTGGGTCAGCTCTTAAGGGCTGCCACCTTCAGCAAATAAAATAGCCTCCAACAACGGATTATCTTTTATTTCGCTCAACGTTTTCACTTCTATTCCGGCCTGCGTGTACAACATTCGCAGGCTCTCATCCAAACCATCTATATATATACATATTACTTTTCTACTCAATAGCCACAAAAGTACATAGTTCGCGTTCCGCATAAATAACAATTCATTCCCCGCGGCAACGATCAGGTCGTCAAACAGATCGAACAGATATACCCGCTTGGCATTACCGGCAGCATGTTCAAGGTTGATATTATCCAGAAAAATAGCGAATCGCATCGATCGAGCATTTACTTGTTCAGTATTTCCATAAACTCATCGCCGGTAATCGTTTCCTTTTCGATTAGGAAAGAGGACAATGCGTGCATCTTGTCCATATTGTCCCGGATGATCTCCGTTGCCTTTTTGTGAGCCGTTTTAATGATCTGCAATACCTCTTTGTCGACCTGTGCCGCCGTATCTGCTGAACAGGCCAGTGTCGTATCACTGCCCAGATAGGGATTATTGACTGTCTCGAGCGCCATCATGTCATGTTCATCACTCATCCCGAAACGGGTCACCATGGCACGTGCCAATTTGGTTGCCTGTTCGATATCGTTCGAAGCCCCGGTCGTAATAGTATTGAATATCACCTCTTCAGCGGCACGCCCTCCGGTGAGGGTGGCGATCCGGTTCTCCAGTTCCGTTTTGCTCAGTAGATTTTGTTCTCCGGCATCCACCTGCATCGTATATCCCAGGGCACCGGAGGTGCGTGGAATAATAGTAATCTTATGCACCGGAGCTGATTCGGTCTGTTTAGCCGCTACTATGGCATGTCCGATTTCATGATATGCCACCAATTTCTTTTCCTGGTCGGATAATACTTTCCCTTTCCGTTGGGCACCTGCAATCACCACCTCCACACATTCCTCCAGATCTTCGGTCGTCACACTATTACGCTCCAGACGAATAGCACGCAAGGCTGCTTCATTGACAATGTTGGCAATCTCTGCCCCCGACGATCCGGCAGTAGCGCGGGCTACCAATTCCAGATTGACCTCCTCATGTTTCACCTTTTTCAAATGAACAGCCAAAATAGCTTTACGCCCTTCCAAATCGGGCAGTTCCATCTGGATACGGCGATCGAAACGCCCCGGACGCAACAAGGCCTTATCCAATGACTCCGGACGGTTGGTTGCACCCAGGATGACTACCCCTTTTTTGCCGTCAAAACCATCCATCTCTGTCAGAAGCTGATTCAGGGTTTGTTCCCGCTCATCGTTACCTCCCAGGCCGGTATCCCGCTTCTTGCCGATCGCATCGATCTCATCGATGAAGATGATACAGGGCGCTTTTTCATTGGCCTGTTTAAAAAGATCGCGCACCTTGGCTGCACCCATTCCGACAAACATCTGTACAAATTCAGAACCGGAGATCGAAAAGAACGGCACCTTGGCTTCACCGGCAACCGCACGGGCAATCAGGGTTTTCCCTGTTCCCGGAGGACCTACCAACAAAGCGCCCTTAGGCAATGAGGCGCCTATCTCGGCATATCTTTTCGGATTATGCAGGAAGTCGACAATTTCATTTAATGCCTCTTTCGCTTCATCCTGCCCGGCCACATCATCAAAGCTTGTTTTTACCTCAGATTCGGCATAGATCTTCGCACCGCTTTTGCCAAACGACATCACATTATCACCTCCCATCCTGTTTTGCATTGTCCGGCTGACCGAACGCCAGATGATCCAGAATAACAAAGCGGGCAACACCCACATCATCAGAAAGCTCAATAATGGAGAATTCTCACGCGGAATACTCCGGGTAAAAATGATTTTCCCATTTTCATTCACACTGTCTGCCAAAAGCAACCGTTCTACTAAGTTGGGATCCTGGATTACCCCTGTCTGGTAAACCTTCTCTTCACCTTCTTCGTTCAGACTCAAGAAGTAGATCCTATTGTCTTCTATCTTCACCTGCTTCACCTTTCCCGCTTCAACCATCCCGATAAAGGTACCGTAGTCGGTTTCTATAATCTGTCTCTCCAGGATCTTCGGAAACAGAAAAATATTCATCAGCAATAATACTAACAGCATAATTGTGACAGCATAATACGAGTTGTTCTGCATTTTTTTATCTTCTGCCATGACTATTTCTCTTTTAATGATTAATACGAAGCAAAAATCGGCAGTTTGAGCCGGACTATGATAACAGAAGCAGACAAAGAAATGTCCTATATTTCTTTTTTTGAGGGAAATATTGTATCATTGTATAGTATTCACTATTATGCCTAAATAACACCGCTATGGCAAAGTCGATCTCTGCACTGGAAAAAAACAGTTCTACGGAAAATATATTTGCCGTAACCAACTTTGTATTGTTCGACACAACCACCCTGATCCCCGGAGAAATATCCATCGAAAAGCCTTTTATATTCGATGGTGTAGTGATGCTTGCCTGCCTGAAAGGGGGTGCCCGTTTCCGCCTGAATCACCGGGAAATGAAGATAGAAAAGGGGCAGATTCTAACGATCATCCCCAGACAGATCATCTGCGGATTAGAGCAGAGTGACAATTTTTTCTGTGAAATTTTATTGTTCCCGTTAGATTTTATCGCCGATTACCCGTCGCCTACCGATTATGACTTCATCCTCAAACTCAACGAAAACCCTTGTATTACGGTGCAAGAGGAGGCCATGCAATCTATTCTTGATATCCATACGCTCATAGTCAAACACCATAACCTTACGAACCATCCTTACCAGGAAGAACTGGTAAAAAGCCTTATTTTCTCCTTATTGATCATGGTTTTTTCCGTTTATGAAACCGAATACAAAGGTAGTTTCACCCAAACAAAAACGCGCCAGGAGGAACTGACGGATCGTTTCTTCAAACTCCTTTTTGAACATTATAAAAAAGAACGGAGCGTTGCTTTCTATGCTGCTAAACTCTGTCTTACGCCTAAATACCTGTCGACGGTAATCCACCAGGTAACCGGCCGTTACATCCTCGACTGGATCAACGAAATAGTGATCATCGCCATCAAAACCTCTCTGCGTGCCACGCAACAAACCATCCTGCAGATTTCCGAAGAGTATAACTTTTCCAACCCTTCGTTCTTCGGACGATACTTCAAACAATACGCGGGGATGACTCCAATGCAATACAGAAATAGTAAATGTTGACTATCTTCGCGTCTGATTTCAAAAACAGATGCAAAAAAATATCATAGCGCTTTACCTGATTAAGCTCTCCAAATGGTTCAGCCTGGTGATGCCGATCATCGTACTCTTTTACGAAGATCACGGGCTGGGTCTTCAGGATGTGTTTATCCTGAAGAGTGTTTATTCCGTCGCTGCCGTTGCGTTGGAAATACCTTCCGGCTACCTGGCCGATGTCTGGGGACGTAAGAAATGCCTGGTAAGCGGATGTTTTCTTTTCTTTGGCGGATACCTTTGTTATTCCTGCACCAATACATTCGAGGCCTTTATCCTGGCCGAACTACTGCTCGGTATCGGACAAACGCTGGTCAACGGTGCCGACTCCGCCCTGCTCTACGACACCACGGCACATTATAAAAAAGAGAACCTCTATATGCGTTATGAAGGACGCATCACCATGATCGGCAATTTCGCCGAAGCGGTGGCGGGTATCCTTGGCGGACTGTTGGCGGTTTCTTCGCTTCGCTATCCCTTCTACGGGCAAGTAGTGATCGCCTTTATCGGCATTCCGGCGGCTTTTTCTCTCAAAGAATATACGGGAAAGACGCAGGTACAGAACCCGGTCAACGAGATACTTCGCATTATCAAATACGCGCTTATCACGAACAAGAAGCTTTGTTATAACATTCTGTTTTCGGGCGTGATCGGTGCAGCCACGCTGACGATGGCCTGGTTTGTGCAACCCTTCCTGATCGATCTGGAAACACCGACGGAGTATTTCGGCATTATCTGGACGGTACTGAATCTGACCGTCGGCATTGCAGCGCTCTATTCCGATCGGATCGAACGCTATTTCGGGATACAGAAAACAAGCCTACTCATTCTTTTCTTTATTATCGGGGGATATGTCGCATTGGCTTACAACCTGAGTTATTGGGGATTGGCTGTACTGTTCATCTTTTACCTGTTCCGCGGATTCGCCACCCCTATCCTGAAAGGATATATCAACCAGATGACCTTCTCGGAAATGCGCGCCACGGTGCTCTCGATCCGCAACTTCGTGATCCGCCTGATATTTGCAGCCGTAACACCATTCATCGGATGGCTGAACGATATGTACTCACTCCGGGCCGCCCTATTGGTGTCGGCGGCTGTATTCTTTATTCCGGGATTGATTTTCGTCCTACTGCAATTGAATAAAAAAAATACCTGATACGTCCCGGCAGCGACCTATTCTTTCTTCGAAACCAATACCTTGTCGATGCGCGCACCATCCATATCGACAATTTCCAGGCGGAAGGTAAGCCATTCGAGTCGCTCACCGGTATGAGGCACATGCTCCAATATTTCCAGAATCAAACCACTTAGGGTATTATAATCATGGTCGGCATAAAGATCTTCCAAATCGAAATAGGCCAGGAAGTCATAGAAAGAAAGCTGTCCGTCGACCAGCCAGGAGCCATCTTCACGTTCCACAATCTCCATCTCCTCACCGGCTTCGGGCATCTGCCCGATCAGCCCTTCCAGGATATCCTTCATGGTCACGATCCCTTGTATTCCGCCAAACTCATCGGTCACAATACCGTATTTGACACATGCCTGCTTGAATTGCGCCAAAGCATTATACACGCTTTGATTCTCCGGCAGATAAGTGGCCGGCCGAATAATCTCTTTCAACGCAAAGCCAGGCTTCTCCAGGTATAAAAACAGATCCTTCAGGAAGACAACTCCTTGCAGATCGTCTAACTTTCCGGAGGCGACCGGGTAAATATTATATAAGTTTTCCTGCACCTTTTCACGTATCTCCGCCACGCTATCGTCCGTATCCAGCCAAACCAGTTCGCTCCGATGCGTCATAATCGAACCGACATTGCGGTCGCCCAGGTTGAAGACACGTTCAACAATATCCTGCTCCACCTCTTGAATCTCACCGTCATCCAAGCCTTCCTGCACGATCGCTTTGATCTCCTCTTCGGTCACTTTATTTTCTTCCACATGCTTCAGACCAAACAGACGCACAACAAAGTTAGTGCTCACAGAAAGCAACCACACCAAAGGAGCCGAGATCTTCGAGAGTATATTCATCGGTTTGGCAATCAGCTTCGAAACCGCTTCCGCGAAACGCAGGCCAATACGCTTCGGCACCAGCTCGCCGAGAATCAACGTAAGATAGGTAACCACCACCACAATGGTTGTCTTCGCAATGCCCAGCGCATAGGGTTGCAACGCGGGCACACCGGCAATCACCTCCGCAAAGTCGGCAGCAAACGCCTCACCCGAATAGAGACCGGTCAAGATGCCAACCAGGGTAATACCAATCTGTACGGTGGACAGAAAACGATCCGGTTCGTTGGCCAGATCCAGGGCTGTTTTGGCTGATTTGTTTCCTTTTTTTGCATCGATTTCCAACCGGGCCTTGCGGGCGGACACTAAAGCGATTTCTGACATGGAAAGGACTCCGTTTAATAAGATAAGGCCAAGAATTATGACAATTTCCATTTAAGTGAATAATATAAAGTTTCTAACAAACATACACATTAATAACAAACGAACTGTAAATTTGATTTCAGAAACAGTCACTTTTAGAAAAAAAGTAAAAAATATCGCTCATTTGTTTGCATTTTATCAAAGACGCCGTATATTTGTCGCCAGAATATCAAAAAACAGATGAGAACAAATTTAGTAAATACATGTTGGTGGTGGCGTTTCAAACTACTCAAAGAGTCGTAGGGAACGAGGGCCGTATGTATATATACTAAAAATAGGAATATAGGATTCGAAGAGGTCTGTCGCAACTGCGGCAGACCTCTTTTTTTGTGCGCATATCAAAACAATTCAATCAAATGATAAGAAAATGAAAACGTATCAAGTAGACAAAAATGGATTTTATGGACAATTCGGTGGAGCTTACATCCCGGAAATACTACACCGATGTGTTGAAGAGTTGCAAAACACCTACCTGGAAGTATTAGAAAGCAAGAGCTTTCGGGAGGAATTCGACCAATTGCTTCGCGATTATGTAGGGCGCCCTTCCCCACTCTACCTGGCCAAACGGCTGAGCGAACGCTATGGCGGACGCATCTACCTGAAACGGGAGGACCTGAATCATACGGGAGCACACAAGATCAACAATACGATCGGACAAATCCTGCTGGCTCGTCGTATGGGGAAAACCCGTATCATCGCCGAAACCGGTGCCGGGCAACACGGCGTAGCCACCGCGACGGTCTGTGCCCTGATGAATATGCCCTGTGTGGTGTATATGGGAAAAACCGATGTAGAACGCCAGCATATCAACGTGGAGCGTATGCAGATGCTGGGAGCGGAGGTACGCCCGGTCACCTCCGGTAATATGACACTGAAAGATGCCACGAACGAAGCCATCCGCGACTGGTGCTGTAACCCCTCAGACACTTACTACATCATAGGCTCTACCGTCGGTCCCCATCCCTATCCGGACATGGTGGCTCGCCTGCAATCGGTCATTAGCCAAGAGATCAAAAAGCAACTGATGGAAAAAGAGGGACGCGACTACCCCGACTATCTGCTGGCCTGCGTAGGCGGTGGCAGCAACGCCGCCGGCACGATCTATCACTATGTGGACGACGAACGGGTAAAGATCATCCTGGCGGAAGCCGCAGGCAAAGGCATCCATTCGGGCATGAGCGCAGCCACGATCCATTTGGGAAAAGAGGGCATCCTGCACGGCGCCCGTACGTTGATTATGCAAACCGAAGACGGACAGATCGAAGAGCCCTATTCCGTTTCAGCCGGTCTGGACTATCCAGGTATTGGTCCCATCCACGCGCATCTGTACACATCCAAACGCACCCAGGTATTGGCCGTTGACGATGACGAAGCACTTCAGGCGGCCTACGAGCTCACCCGATTGGAAGGTATTATCCCTGCTTTGGAAAGCGCGCATGCCTTGGGTGCATTACCCAAACTGCGGTTTAATCCCGACGAGATCATCGTGCTTACGCTATCTGGAAGAGGCGATAAGGATATACAGACCTATATGGATTCGGCAATTGATAATTGATAATTGATAATTGATAATTGATAATTGATACTTAAGATGAAGAAAGTAATAGATAGTCCATTTTCCTACACGACGCGTTGCAAATGCGTTATGTCCGACATGCATACCCCGGTCAGTCTCTACCTGAAGGTTAGAGATATCTATCCGGAGTCGGCCCTATTGGAGAGTTCCGATTTTCATGGCAATGAGAATAGCCATTCCTATATAGCCCTTTGTCCGATAGGCAGCGTCAGTGTAAACAACGGCGAAAGCACCCTGACCTTTCCCGACGGAAAGCAGGTGGTCAGAGAGTTAAACGAACAACACTCCACCATCGATGCCATCAACGATTTTATCGCCAGCATCCGGATAGAGGGCAAAGGCAAAGAGGTTTGTTCCCTCTTTGGGTACACAGCATTCGACTCCGTACGCTATTTCGAGCCTATCCCCGTAAAAGAGACGCATCAGGAGGAGAACGACGCGCCCGATATGCTCTACATCCTTTACAAATACGTCTTGGTATTCAATCACTTCAAAAACGAACTCACCATCGTCGAACTACTATCCGCCGATGAGAAAAGCAACCTGAAAGAGATAGAGACACTGATAGAAAACCGGAATTTCTCTTCCTATAATTTTCAGACCGAAGGCAAGGAGACATCGCCCATCACCGATGAGGAGTATAAAGAGATGGTACGCCAGGGTATCAAACATTGCCTGCGGGGCGACGTGTTCCAGATCGTATTAAGCCGCCGCTTTGAGCAGCCCTTCCGAGGGGATGACTTTAAGGTATACCGCGCCTTACGGCGTATCAACCCCTCGCCTTACCTCTTCTATTTCGACTTCGGCGGATTTCGTATATTCGGTTCATCGCCCGAAACACATTGTAAGGTGAAAGAGGGCAAAGTATCCATCGATCCCATTGCCGGAACGGCCTTTCGCACGGGTAATACGCTTATCGACAAGCAACGCACGGAGCAGCTGCTGGCCGATCCGAAAGAGAATGCGGAGCATGTGATGCTGGTAGACCTCGCCCGCAATGACCTAAGCCGCAACGCACACCACGTACAGGTCGATTTCTACAAAGAGGTGCAATACTACAGCCATGTGATCCATCTGGTGTCGCGCGTCAGCGGCGAGATCAATCCCGGCAGCAACCCCATCAAAAGCTATATCGACACCTTCCCGGCCGGTACCCTAAGTGGCGCCCCCAAGGTGCGTGCCATGCAGCTGATTAGTGAAATCGAGCGCCACAACCGCGGTGCCTATGGCGGCTGCATCGGTGTGATCGGTCTCGATGGCAACCTCAATCAAGCCATCACCATCCGCTCCTTTGTGAGCCGGGGCAATGTGCTCTATTACCAGGCAGGAGCAGGCATCGTGGCCCAGAGTCGGGAAGAGCGCGAGCTCGAAGAGGTGAACAGCAAATTGGGTGCCCTGAAAAGAGCCATCAGCCTGGCAGAAGAGCTTCAGAATTAATAGCGGTTTTGATATTTATAAAATACATACAGAAAAGAGATGAAAACAATATTGATCGACAACTACGATTCGTTCACCTACAACCTGCTTCACCTATTGAAAGAGCTGGGTGTAGAAGCTGATGTGTACCGAAACGACAAGATATCCTTAGAGAAGATTGACGCATACGATAAAATCCTTCTCTCCCCCGGTCCGGGCATTCCCGCCGAAGCAGGCATCCTGCTCCCACTCATCCGCCATTACGCACCCACCAAAAGCATCCTGGGCGTTTGTCTGGGCGAGCAAGCCATTGGCGAGGCTTTCGGCGCCACCTTGGAAAACCTGGATCCGGTCTACCACGGCGTATGCTCCGACATACGGGTGACCCGAAAAGACGAACTGATTTTCAGGGGATTGGAAAACGGTTTTCGTGCCGGACGCTACCACTCCTGGGTCGTCTCCCAAAAGAACCTGCCGGACTGCCTCGAGGTGACCGCCGAAGACGAAAACAAACAAATCATGGCCTTACGCCATAAGGTATATGACGTGAGAGGGATTCAGTTTCACCCCGAATCGGTACTGACCCCGCAAGGAAAACAAATCATCAAAAATTGGATAGGAGACACCAGCAAATGAAACAGTTATTATATCGGTTATTTGAACACCAGTACTTAGGCCGCGAAGAGGCACGCGATATCCTCGAAAACATCGCCTCCGGCAAATACAACGACACACAGATCGCCAGTCTGATCACCGTCTTTCTGATGCGTAACATATCCGTCGAGGAGTTAACCGGATTCCGGGAAGCCTTATTGGAGATGCGCGTTCCGGTCGATTTCTCTGCCTATCGGCCCATCGATATCGTCGGTACGGGAGGTGATGGCAAAAACACCTTCAACATCAGCACCGCATCCTGTTTCACGGTTGCCGGAGCAGGCTATCAGGTAGTAAAACATGGCAGCTACGGTGCTACCTCCGTGAGCGGTGCCAGCAACGTGATGGAGCAGCACGGCGTCAGATTCACCACCGACATCGGCCAACTACATCGTTCCATGGAGGCCTGCAACATAGCCTACCTGCACGCCCCCCTCTTCAACCCGGCCCTGAAGGCTGTCGCGGGTGTGCGAAAGAATCTCGGCGTGCGCAGCTTCTTCAATATGCTGGGGCCATTGGTCAATCCGGTCATCCCCACCTATCAGTTATTAGGCGTCTACAACCTATCACTTCTCCGGCTTTACAACTACACCTACCAGGAGAGCGGCACCCGCTTCACGGTCGTGCATAGCCTGGATGGGTACGACGAGATATCGCTCACTGCTCCGTTTAAGATTGCCACACCGGAAAAAGAAAAGATCTACACACCCGAAGAGCTGGGATTCAAGCGTTGCACGGAAAAGGATCTGGAAGGAGGCGATACGCCGGAAGCGGCTGCGAAAATATTCCATCAGGTGCTCCACAACCAGGCAACCGAAGCGCAAAAGAACTGCGTCATAGCCAACTCAGCTTTTGCCATCCGGGTGATCTGCCCTGAAAAGAGCCTCGAAGACTGCCTCGCCGAAGCCCGGGAATCCCTGGAAAGCGGAAAAGCACAAGAGACATTTTATAGATTCTTATTAATTAATAATTGATAGTTGATAATTGATATTCTTCATTGCTTTACGCTTCGCTAAGCGATTTCCGCTTCGCTCCAATTCATCATTCATCATTCAAAACGTGGACATTTTAGACCAAATCATAGCCAATAAGCGCATCGAGGTGGCACGACAGAAAGAGGCCATCCCCTTAAATGCATTGCTTATTATGGGTAGCGATCGCCTCGACCGCCCTACCCGATCGATGCGGCAGTCGTTAGCTGCCTCCCCCTTTGGGATCATTGCCGAGTTCAAACGCAAAAGCCCCTCCAAAGGCTGGATACATCCTGGCGCGGAGGTGAACCATGTCGTCCCTCTCTATGAACAACAAGGCGCCTCTGCCTGCTCCGTGCTTACCGACGGAAAGTTTTTCGGAGGCTCCTTAGGCGATCTGCAAAAGGCGCGCAAGCAGGTAAAACTGCCCCTATTGCGGAAAGACTTCATCGTCGATCCCTACCAGCTTTTTCAGGCCCGTATCATGGGAGCGGACGCCGTGTTGCTGATCGCCTCATGCCTCACCACAGAGGAGTGTTTCACCCTGGCGGAAACAGCTCACACCTTGCAACTGGAGGTATTACTGGAGATTCACCGGGAAAGCGAACTGACCTACCTGAACCCCTACGTCGATATGCTCGGCGTCAACAACCGCAACCTGGGCACCTTCGACACCCGAATCGATAACTCGTTTCGTCTGGCAGAGAAGATGCAGCAGGCCGGTAGCACCTTCGATAGCGGCAAGGTCCCGCTACTGATCGCGGAGAGTGGAATCTCTTCGCCCGCCGATGTAAAAGCCCTGAAAAAGGTGGGATTCCAAGGATTCCTAATCGGAGAGACCTTTATGAAAAGGCCCGATCCGGGAATCGCTTTGTCGAACTTTATAAGTGAACTATCATGATTATCAAAGTATGTGGCATGACGGATCCGGAAAATATCCGGGCGGTGGCAGCCTTGAACATCCACTGGATGGGTTTTATCTTTTATAAGAAATCGCCCAGGTATCTCTCCGAAGTGCCTGTCCTCCCCACATCCCTTGCGGGTAAGGAACCAAAACGGGTTGGTGTTTTTGTGAATCCCTCGCTTCAAGAGATCAGGGAGAGAGTCGCAGCGTTTCGGCTGGACTATGTACAGCTTCACGGGAATGAGTCGGCAGCCTTTTGCCGCCACCTGCAAGAGCTGGGCATCGCTGTCATCAAAGCCTTTTCCATCGAAACGGCAGACGATCTGCAACAAACGGCCGTCTATGAAGATCATGCGGACTATTTTCTCTTCGACACCAAAAGCAAATACTATGGAGGCTCCGGCAAACAGTTCGACTGGTCGCTCTTAGCCCATTACAAAGGAGCTACCCCATTCCTGTTAAGCGGGGGCATTGGGCCGGAAGACACGGAACACATACAACGATTCCACCACCCCGCTTGGGCCGGTATCGATCTGAATAGTGGTTTCGAAACCGCTCCGGGACTCAAAGAGCCCCACAAACTCAATAAGTTTATTCAATCTATTCAAACAAATAAAAATAAGTAAACATGAATCGCATTACACATCTATTGCAAACAAAAGGACGCGACATACTGTCGGTCTATTACACAGCCGGTTTCCCTCATCTGAACGATACAATCCCGGTATTACATGCCCTACAAGCAGGAGGCATTGATATGGTTGAGATCGGCATTCCCTTTTCCGATCCGATGGCCGATGGCGAAGTGATTCAACAATCCTCCACGCAGGCGCTTCGCAACGGTATGTCGCTAAAGCTATTATTCGAACAGCTCGCCAACGTCCGCCGCGAGATCACCATACCGATCCTCTTTATGGGATACCTGAATCCCATTATGCAATATGGCTTTGACGCCTTCTGTCAAAACTGCCAGGCAGTGGGGGTCGATGGCGTGATCATCCCGGATCTGCCCTACGAAGATTATATAAAGGACTACAAGCCTATCGCTGAAAAGTATGACCTAAAGATAGTTATGCTGATCACTCCCGAAACATCGGAAGAGAGAATACGACAAATCGATGCAAACACGGATGGCTTTATCTATATGGTTTCGAGTGCCTCCACCACCGGAGCGCAAGCCGATTTCAACGAACAAAAGCAAGCCTATTTCCGCCGCATCAACGCCATGCAACTGCGTAATCCACGCTTAGTAGGTTTTGGCATCAGCAACAAGACGACATTCGACAGCGCCGCAGCCCATTCGTCCGGCGCAATCATTGGCAGCAAATTCGTACGCCTGTTGAAAGACAACAACACCCCTCAAGAAGCCGTCACACAATTACTGACAGCAATAGGCCGGAATTGAGAGGAAATAGGAAAAAGGAGAAGGGAGAAGGGAGAAAGAAGAAAGAAGAAAGGAAATAGGAAAGGTTGGCACAGATGGTATCGGGCTTTTTCTTCAAATCGGAGAAAAATTGAAGATTTTACAATCATAAAGAATATAAAAGTAGTGACAAAATTTCTCCTCCTTAGCAAAGGAGGAGAAATTTTGATACTACTTTATCACTAAGAAATCTTCCCAAATCTTACAAAATTGGAAGGTTTTCATATAAATCCTGCAGGGATTTCCTATTCGTAACCGCGGGTGTAGCGAAGCAAACCCGTGGTAGGTAGGCAGATAGACAAGACCTACTATACAAGCAACCCCGAAGC
>NZ_JARXWF010000015.1 GCF_029892605.1 Parabacteroides sp. PM6-13 | reverse complement strand
AGTCTGCTTACCCGTGGGCTAAGTCTTCGTCCCTCCGGGACTCGGCCCTTCAGGCCCATTGTGGCTTTCAGCCATTTTATCTCCGTTCCTTCAAATTTTCCAAAATTGGAAGATAAAGAGATACACAAACATAGCGACAAAGACTCTCCTCCTTTGAGAAGGAGGAGTACGGCGAGGTACGAGCCGGGAGGTGGTTGGATCCTTTTTCTATTTATTGACATCCAATGACATATAATATACCAACCACCTCCCCCTCACTTCGTTCAGGTACTCTTTCCCCTTCTGCCTGAGGAGGGGTGCCCGTAGGGCGGGGTGGAGGGAGACCAAGGAGGAGAGTCTTTGTCGCTAAAATCCTCACTTAAAAATCTTCAATCTTTCCAAAATTGGAAGATTCCTAATTTGGGAGGCGTTAAAGTCTTTGAGGGCCTCAAAGACCTCAAAGCCCTTAAAGTCATTTTGCTTTACGCCTTCGGCTAAGCGATCTGCGATTGACATTTTGTCAAAAACGCCCGACTATTTTTCCAAAAACGTAGGGGTATTTAAAATTAGTCAGGCGAGTAACACTTTTTAACGTATCATATTGTAAAGCAAAATGCGTTTTTTGCTTACATTTTGTATTTTAACATTTACCTCTACATCCTTCGGAAAACGATTGTCTATTCATCAAAATATGGACTGATTTTAGCCCTTTCAAAGCCGGATTTCGGCAAAATCTCCCATCAGATTCCTTCACTTGCGCTTAAATAGCTATCTTTGCCATGGTAAAATGAAGGAAATATGTTGAATATAAACAAAATACGGGAAGACTTCCCGATCCTTTCCAAGAAGGTCTATGATAAACAACTTGTCTATCTGGATAATGCGGCGACAACGCAGAAACCCCGGCAGGTGGTGGAGAAGATCGAAAACGGTTATTACAATGTCAATGCCAACGTGCACCGAGGCGTGCATTTTCTGAGCCAGGAGGCGACGGAAGCCCATGAGGGGGCGCGCCGCACGGTACAGCGTTTTCTGAATGCTCGTTCTTCCAACGAGATTATCTTCACCCGGGGAACAACCGAGGCAATCAATCTGGTGGCTTCCGGCTTTACCGAAGGATGTATGCAGGCGGGCGATGAGGTGATTGTCTCCGTCATGGAGCATCATTCCAATATCGTTCCCTGGCAGTTGGAAGCGGCTCGCAAGGGGATTGCTATCAAGGTGATACCTGTCAACGACCGGGGCGAACTGGATATGGACGCCTACCGCGCGTTGTTCTCCGAGCGCACCCGTCTGGTATCGGTCACTCATGTCTCCAACGTATTGGGCACGATCAATCCGGTGAAAGAGATCATCGCGGAGGCGCATGGTCGGGAGGTGCCTGTCCTGATCGACGGTGCCCAGTCGGTGCCTCATATAGCGGTGGATGTGCAGGAGCTGGATGCTGACTTTTATACCTTCTCCGCCCATAAGATCTACGGCCCGACAGGCATGGGTGTATTATATGGCAAAGAGGAATGGCTCGACCGCATCCCCCCCTATCAGGGAGGAGGAGAAATGATCGCGACGGTGACATTCGAGAAGACGGTATTCAATGAACTACCCTATAAATTTGAAGCCGGAACACCCGATTATATCGGCAGCACGGCACTGGCGGAAGCGCTCGATTATGTGTCGGCCATCGGGATCGACAAGATCGCGGCCTACGAACATGAGTTGTTGACCTACGCGACCCAACGCCTGAAAGAGATCGACGGCATGCGTATATTCGGCGAAGCGGAGCAGAAGAGTGGTGTGATTTCGTTCTTAGTTGGCGATATTCATCATTACGATATGGGCATGTTGCTCGACCGATTGGGCATTGCCGTGCGTACGGGCCATCATTGCGCGCAGCCGCTGATGCAACGTTTCGGCATTGAGGGTACGGTGCGGGCCTCTTTCGCGTTCTACAATACGAAAGAGGAGATAGACATCCTGGCGGAAGGAATTGAACGTGTGCGTAAGATGTTTTAATCTCCCCTCCTGCGATGTGGTATTATATCCGTACGTATCCTTTCTCGCTGGCGGTGCTTCTGGTAGTGGTCTACCTCTCCTTCTTTAAGCCGCCCAGCCTCACGATTCCTCTTTTCGCGGGGATCGATAAACTGGTGCATTTTTGTATGTATGGCGGACTATCGGGCGTTTTATGGCTGGAGTTTCTTTGGAACCACCGGAAGGAGAAAGTGCGCTTTCGCCGAGGACTGATCGGAGCAACCCTCTGCCCTATCCTCTTTAGCGGGCTGGTGGAGATTGGTCAGGAATACCTCACCCATTACCGGGGTGGCGAATGGCTCGATTTCCTGGCAAACAGTGCGGGAGTGCTTACGGCGACAGCCATTGCCTGGTACATTTTAAGGCCGCTTTTAATGAAGAATTAAGAATGCTTTTACCATACATAGACCCCCTGAGAATTGAAGCCGGTTGTGATGAGGCCGGACGTGGATGCCTGGCAGGCGCGGTGTTTGCCGCCGCGGTGATTTTGCCGAAGGATTTTGCCTGCGAGGAACTGAACGACAGCAAGCAGCTGAGCGAGAAGAAACGGTATGCCCTGCGACCAATCATCGAAGAGCAGGCATTGGCATGGGCTGTCGGGGTGGTCACGCCGGAGGAGATCGATCGCATCAATATTCTGAATGCCTCTTTCCTGGCGATGCACCGGGCGATCGAACAGTTAAAGCTACAGCCGGATCACCTCTTGATCGATGGCAACCGCTTCACACCCTATCCGGGCATCGGACATACCACGGTGGTCAAAGGCGATGGCAAATACCTGCCGATCGCGGCTGCTTCCATTCTTGCCAAGACCTATCGCGATGATTATATGGATGAACTGGCGCGGCAATACCCCGGGTATGAGTGGGAGAAGAACAATGGATACCCTACCCGCGCCCACCGCGAAGCGATCCGACGCATCGGAATTTCCCCATTTCACCGGAAAACATTCACCTTATTACCGGAGCAGTTGACGTTGGATTTTTAGGTATATTCTTCCCCTCTTTCGCCTGTTCTTTGACGATCGCCGCGCGTAGTATCTCCGACGTAAGGAGCGGGGTGGGTTGTTGGCTGAGTTTGATGGCACAGTGTTGAATGACATTGACCATGCTGCCGCCGGAAAGTGTGAAAGAGGCGGCGTAAGAAAGCAAATCTTCGTTCTTTCCGATCCATTCCGCCGGTATCATCTTTTGCCAAAGCTGCAGGCGCAGGCGTTCGTCGGGCACGGGGAAATAGAGCACCGACTGGAAACGGCGCAGGAAGGCGTCGTCGATATTCTCTTTCATATTGCTGGCCAGAATCACCATGCCCGGGAAATCTTCCACCCGCTGCAAGAGGTAGGCTACCTCCTGGTTGGCATGGCGGTCGTTCGATGATTGTGTCTGGGTGCGTTTGCCGAACAGGGCGTCGGCCTCATCGAAGAAAAGAATCCAGTTGCGATGTTCCGCCCGGTCGAATATGCCAGCAAGGTTTTTCTCGGTTTCACCGATATATTTGGAGACAACCATCGAGAGATCGATGCGGTAGACCTCCATCGCGTTGCGCTTGCCCAACAGGGTAGCGGTCAGGGTCTTTCCCGTTCCCGAAGGGCCGTAGAAGAGGCAGCGGAAACCGGGTTTGATAATACGGTCGAGTTGCCACCGCTGGCGGATAGATTCTTCGTTCTTTAGCCAGGTGGATATGTTATTCAACTCTTCGCAAAGATTATACGGAAGCACCAGATCGTCCCAGGCCAGCCGGGTAGTGATGCGTTTGGCGGGGAAGTTCGTGCTGTAATCGGGATGAAACTCCCGTCCGTAGAGTATGCGCGAGAGGAAATCGTCCGAAACGACCAACCGCCCGCTCAGTAGCGGTTCGCCCGACGCATGCCCTTCCAGGCGCAGGATGTCGCGGGTGTAAAACCAATGATCCTTATCAAACAAGCGTATCACCTCCCCGCGCCTCTCCGCCTCCTGCCCGGAAAGCAGAAAAACCGCGGTTTCACCGGTCGGAAGGAAGCCGCCATGCGAGAGTCCCTTCCATCCGCCAAACTCAGTAAAGGGGCGATCGAAGTTTTTATTCTGAATAAAAAACAGATCCAATGTCTGCGGATGAATATGCGGCATCAAGGCAAGTAGCAACACCACCCGCTCCTCAAAGTTTACCTCCTGCCCCGGCAACACCTCCTCCAACCACCGACTCTCCGGCAAAGGTATATCACGCATAGAGGCATACTCACTCTCCTGCCCCAAGTAAAGGGACAGGAGAGTGTGTAAGACACGGTGGAGGTAGAGGGTGTGGGGGTGCATAGGGGGTTATCCGATAGTCCAGTCTTCTACTTGATTTGGGGCATTGGGATCTTGATCTTCCGCTACTTTGTAAACAATCTGAATACCTTGAACAAGAGCGTCGACAAAGGTGACGTAGTGACGCCTCCTTATATACTCTCCTGCGGCCATTAAGGAGTCATTCCACAAAAGTTCATTATCCATAACCGCCAACAAATTAGCATAATTTTCTCCAATAATTTGACTTGTTAGGGCATGATGTGTGGTATGGAACCCTCTTATAGCGGAATAATCACCTTGTTTGTTTTCAACAGGGTCATTATATCGAGACCAAAGGTTGCCTTCTTTTTTCCATAACATTAATGGGACATTAGTACTGTTACAGTAAAGCAGACCGTCTGTTGTATTTAATATAGTAATAGGAGATTGTATATTCCCGTTGATAAATCCTCTATTTCTTTCAATTAGAGATATATTTTGATCCGTAACCGGATGCTGCCACTCAGTTTGACTACTATTGAGTTTTTCTCTGTGAAATCTAGAGTGTTCTCTATAATATGTATTATTTAATGAGTAATATAGAGGTGTATTCCCTAAAATAGAAGGAATGGGTAGAGGAGGTGCTATGAGTGCTTGTCTTGGGGAAGTGTTTTCCCAAAAGCCAGTTTCTTTAAAGATATCGAGATCGATCAACATAAATTCACTCTCTCTAAAATTGAAGCGGATATATTTATTTGTATTTGGCTGTTCAACAGTTCTTCGCGCAATCTCATCGTAAGCCTTAAAGCCTCCATCGCTCAATTTCCAACTAAAATTATCTTCTCTTACCTGATATTCATCATCGAGTCCGAACATGTGCCCTGCTTCATGTGCGTAGGTATTGAATTTATCTCCTAATTTTATCATATAAGGATTGACTCTTGGATCTTGAGGATTTTGGCTTATGAGTGTTTGATGATAAGCTCCTTCTGCTAAATGTACTGTACCTTCTCCTGAATCACTTTGGCTAACATTGCTAAAACCTATAGAGTTGTTATGTTTAATTGAAAAATATGATTCACCGGGATTCGCTTTTTCTTCAACTGTAACGTACACAGTAACCGGATTTAATTTCGATTGCCAAAGATTGCTCCCAGTTTCTGCAGAATTGCGTTCGGCTGTTGTTGTAATAAGGTGTTTTCTACTCCATTTGTCTCGAACAGCTTCTTTGAATTTTGCTTTATAAGTTGGCGGCATGGCTCCGTCAAAAATTGCTCGCCCTTCTTCTGTGGCTATTTGAACACCGGGTGTCACTGGAAAATGAACCGGAAGAGTAATGTTTAATGTTTTCGCTTTAGGATTATAAAGAGCATTAAAGTGCCCTAAGCCATTATTGTAGTTTTTAGAATATTTTTGTTTTATAAAATTACTAACATTTCTGTTCCGAGGTCCCTGAGGAATCGGCCTTCGCTGCATACAGCCCGCCTGATTCCCTACCGCTTTCCTTTGCAAAGAGCCACTGAATCCTCCGCTCATCGCCTCCATACCCATCTCATCCGCCTCGCGTTCCAGTCCTTCGTCGTCGTTGACGTTGATGCCTTTCATTTGCATCGTCGGCTGGACGCGGCCCTGCTTTTGCTGGACAACGTGCCAGGCTTCGTGGGCCAGGTGTTGTTCCTGACCGGGCGCTACATGGATATTTGTGCCCTGGGTGTATGCCAGGGCCTGGAATTGGGCGGGTTGCGAAGAGTTGAAATGCACACGCACGTCGTCCATACTATATCCTGAGAGCGCCTCTACGCCCGACTTCAGGTTGTCGGGCAGGCCGGTCTGGTTATTTTTCATCTGCAGAGGTTCTTCCTCCTCGTTTGCTTCACGCTGGATAACACCCTCTTTGTAGGCCTGCAACACAGCGGTTGCAGGCGGTTGATGGGTTTTTCCGCTCTTGGCCTGCAACGTATGTGAAACCGCTTCAGGCTTTTTCTCCTGGGTTTTCATAAGGCGATGGTTTTAGATACGGAATTCTTTCCGCTTGAAAAAGAAGAAGGCACCTCCGGCAAGTACGATCAGTACCAGAAGGCTTATCCATATCCAGTTGTTATTGTTTTTTATCTTTTCAACCACTCCTGGGACAACATTATCATCGCCCCACACCTCGAAACGATACAAACGGACAGTATCTTTGGCAGGTAGTTTAGCCATAAAACGAACATAACGCCCTTTGGTCGGCGTGATGGAGTTACGTTTATAGTCCTCATCCTGCCCCACAGCGTTTACCACCTGGGTCCAGGTCGTTTGCAAGGGATCCTTTTTGTCGATGGTTTCAGATACATAAATGAAATAATCGGAGATATTGGGAAAGTTCTTACGCAAAGCCTTGGAGTCGATAATCCGGAATTCGGAAATCATACACATCCTCCCCAGGTCGATAATAAACTCGGGGTTTGGTCCTTTCTCTGCCCAATGATCTTCGATCAGTTCGGCGGTTTCACCTGAGAACAGTCTTGACGCGGACCATTGTTCCGTAGAGTTTTTGGCATAAACGACCGTAGCCTTGTGACTAAGAACCTTCGGAGCTGGCTGCTTGTTTGTCTCCGCGTTGTTTTGTGCTGCCAACGACAGCGTCAGGAACAACATACTTAATAGAATACTTACCTTTTTCATCGTGTTAAATTTTAATTTATTAATCAATCTATTTATTGTCTCCATTTCACAAATAATGGTGCTTCCATCCAGCGAAAGCGGATGGGCGTATAACTCCAGGGGATTGTATCCAACAGCAGATCGTACGCCTTTTCTTCGACTGTCAGATGCCATCCGTTCTCTTTTTGCTCTAATATGCCGTCGCGTATCAGAAACGCCTCGCGCAAAGACTGCAAAGAGGTGTTTTTCATCTTCTCCCATTGCTGCCCGCATGCGGTAAGCAATGATTCGCAGGTCTCCGCTTCGTGTTGGGAAATCTCCACCGATACGGGCAGGCTCTCCTCCGTAAGTGGGAAGCCGGTCAATAGTTTATTGAGCGGCAAGGCATACTCCGCCCATTTCTCTTCGTTTGGATAGAGCAAGTGTTGCAACAGGAAGATCGCCTGTATCTGCTTTTCTATGTGGACGAATTGCCCCTCTTCGATATAGCTCAACCGCTTAAACAGGGGAGAGATAAAAGGGGAAAGCAATACCAATCCGGCATTTTCAATATGGATACGCCTGTCGGTTTCAACCGATTGATTGGCCTCTTTCGCATTCAACGAAGGGGAAGATATCCATTTGAACGCCTCTTTATCCTGTATATCCTCCCGACTAAAGGCCAGGCGGTTTTTCTTTACATTGTTGTTTGTGTTTGTGTTAGCGTTCGTGTTAGCGTTCGCATTCGTGTTAGCGTTCGCATTCGCATTCGCGTTCGCTTGTTTGGCAGCAGTCTCTTTTTCGTATTTTTCGTATTTCCCTTCTTTTTCTTCTTCTTCACCGTCGTCTTCTTCTTTTGAAGATGGGGAGTTGACAGGATAATTCTCTCCTTCTATTCCTTCTATTTCCTTGAGATTGATAGCCTCTTTCTCTTCAATCTCTTCTTTACATAGGCTATCCACCCCGATATTCTTTTCTTTCTCCTCGTCGGGATCGTCCGTATTCATAAGATCCTTCGCTGCGAAAGGCGTCTCTTTATTCTTTTGTTTTTGTATGATATCTTCCGTATCCTTCTCTCCGCCCATCTTATTTGCTCTCTCTATGGCTTGACTATCCGGAGTCCGATCCTTTTGTATTCTGCCTTCTTCCATTGAATCCGACGCAGAAACAGTTGCCGAAGCGTTTCCGCTATGCTGTTTTCCGAGTGAGGGAGTTAGTCTTTCTTGCTCGAGAAGCCTCTTTTCTTCCTGTTGTTGTTGTTGTTGTTGTTGCTCTTTCTGTTGTTCTTTCTGTTTCTCTTCCAGTTGTTCTTTCTGTTGCTTTATTCGTTGCAAAGACAACTCTTTCTGATTCTCTTTTTCTTGATCGAAAATAGCCTTTTCGTCCGGTGAATTCGGGGAAAATGGAGTTTCTCCGACAGCTAATTCTTCCCCGATATCGGATAAGAGCGTCAATAAGGTTTGATGGCTTTCCGTATCACTTGCCTTCTTTAGGTAAAGACTGAGGGAGCGCAATAACATCTCTTTGTCGAGGTTGTAATGAGCCGCCAGATCGGAAAGCGTTTTATGTATGAACTGTTTGCGCGAGAAAGCGCTACTCCCATCATACAAGAGGTAAGACAGCACGAACAGCCAAACAACCGTCCGGTAATCGCTTTGCGCTATCTGATGATATTCCGACGTGGGTTGCGTCTGAATCACCGTCCGGGTGTATGCAACAACGAAAGAACTCTCGCTTGGCAGAAGCTGTTCGGTGACCTCCTCCAATTCCTGATCGACATATTGCATCACAAAGCGCTTCCGGAAGAGGGTGCTGTGATGCCATTGTTCGGCAAGGATCTCCCGTATGCCCGGCTTCTCTTGGGTTTGCAAGATGGATCGTAGAAGTGTCGACGACCGGTTTTCATTGGCTGTGACTACCATGCCCGAAGGAAAATAACCATTCAAAAGAAAAAACAGGAAGAGTTCCTTTTCATGAAAGCTTTGTGGAATGACGCGTATCTCCTGCTGAAAAGGATCCTGTTGTTTGTGGAGAAGAGCTGTGAATTTCTCTTGTAAGGCGCGAGCCAAAAGGATTGGGAATTTCTCGTAAAACTCCTCTTCGGCAATCGGCCCGATCTCCAGATCGAGGCCGTTTATCTCTATCACCTCATTCTCTCTGTCGTACCTGTCCAAGATATCATCGATCACCTTTTCCACGGAATGTCGGCAAAAAGAATCCCATCCCCCATACAGTTCATGGGCGAAGGATAGGTTTTCCATCCGAAAATCCATAGAAAGTGTGTCGATCGTAATCATTTCCGTTCCCGCATTTGTATGATAAATTCTTTTAAATGCTCCGCGTCGCATTCGGCAAAGCCGGTTTTACAGGCCTCATACAAGGTCTTAAACCGAGCGGATTCCTCCTTGTCAAGCCATTGCACGGTGACATCCAGGTGTGCCGGGATGCGTTGGTAAATCAATGTCTCCAATCCTTCCCGGAAGCGGTTGTCCTTCATGCGTGGCGTTTCTCCATAAACCAAAACTGTCAGGCTTAGTTCTATAGGGAACACCGGCGGCACATAATTCTCGCTACGGATAGGCTCTGTTAGGTGGCGGAAGAAGATATGTTCCACCACAGTAAGTTCTTCCCGATTGGTCAAGCCGAGCAATGTGCGGATGTATCGTTCTAATCCCCAATATTCGCCGGCGTTCAGGAAAGAGGCCTTGTGTTTGTCTTTGCCCCAGTGGGGTACCTGTTTCAGGAACTCAGTCCGGCGCGTCAGCGCTTTCTCGGGCTCTTCCGGTTCGCCTTCCGGTGTCAAAAGAAAGTCGGGATGGCTATTCACCCCGTATAACTTATCCAGGTTATTCAATAATTTCTTCTTGAGCTCGACCCCTCTTTTATGGGGAAGCTGCGTGTCCAGCCGAAACCAACGGGGCGCATCTTGCAACTCTCGCAGGCCCATTTCCACCAATTCATCGAACAAACCGAGGTATGCCTTCAGTTGTTCCGCCTGTCGTACGCGCTCGGGCGGACTGTCTTTGGAGATGCCCCAGTCGTTTACGCCATAGATCCGAGGCAGGTCATGCCGCGCCGGGTAATGATTGAAAATAGCCCGGTAGGAGCCTTGCGGATAATCCGAGAGATGATTGTCGAGATAGGCATTGATGTCCGGTAGGTGTTGACGCCCATTGGTTCGGGTTGCCACCGACAATTCAACCTCATCCAGCTCTTCGCATAGATTCCGGTGGTTGTAATACAGTTCTTTTATCTTCTCCCGGATGCTTTCATAGTCGCCGGGAGGAACTGACGGATGCGCCTGCGCATGGATATCATATACTCCCAGGCGGCCGGATCGGGCAGGGGACATTTTCAGTGTCTTCAATTCCTGTATCTGCGCGAGGAATAGTTGCGTGTATTCCGCGGGTGTGATGGGCTCGGAATCGGAAATGGCGGTGGAGCTTAACAGGCCTATTTCTTCGGGCGAAAAGGGCTGCTGCTCCGTGTTGAGATAGTCCTCCAGGTTGTAGTGGAGCTTGTAATCGACATCGGTTAATACATAATTCAGGACATCATTCAGCGTCACACCCGGGTCGTGGGCATGAAAATCAGTCCATATCTTCCCCGAAAGCTCTTGCAGTCTCTCCCCAGTATCCTTTTGCAGAATAGGAAACAAATGCTCGGTATTTTCTTCCTGTCGGATGTCTATCATACTGTTAAAATAGGTTTCTCGCTTTTTAATAGATTTCGTTGACGTAAACGTCCATCATAATGTTGCTCCCCAGGTTCTTGTGTGAACGTATGCGCAACACGCATCCATCTTCTTTCGGGAACCATTTGATCTGAATCTTGGAGGCTCCGATCGTTTTCCAGCTGAAATTTCTTTTGCGCACCCGAATGGGGCTGTTATCGAACTGCGTAGCGACCACCTTCGTTAAGGCAAAGTTATAGTTGTTGAAGGTCTCGCATCCGGCAATAATCTCATAGGCTTTCGGTCCTTTCGAGCCGGCGATGAGATCGTGCCACTGTCCATCGGCCGCGAACTTCCCCGAGCCTGCCGCTCTTCCGAGCAGGGAGTTGGCGCAGAGGCTTCCGCTGACAATCACGTCATTCCCCGCGCCCAACTCGATCTTTTTGTCGGGATGGAGGGTGAGTATTTTCGTATCGTCCTGTCCGCCCCGGATGATCAGACATTCGTTTTTGTCCATGGCAATCTTCCAGACCGGCTGTTTGTCGATGACTCTTTTCTTGAACTCAATGGCGGCATCGTTTTCTTGTTCCGTAGCTAATTCTAATTTTCCCGCGATATGGTCGTCAACAATATTGACCATCGAATCGATCAGATCCGCGAAGTCTTCCGAGGTTGGCTTCTGGCCGGCTCCGAAGTATTTCTTCAGTTCGTCGCGCGTTTTTTGTTTGGTAAAATCTTTCATTGTAGTTGAATTTATGTTTTAATGATGAATGTATTATCTATTTCTAATTCGCCGGTTCCAAACTCCTTGGTGTAGTCTTCGGGCGAGCAGGTAAACAACAGGTGTTCTTTCGATGGCACCTGTATGTACCAGGGGTGGGATGCCCGGATCGGAACATCTCCTTTTTCTTCGGTGAATTCGAGGATTTTCCTGTTTTCGGAGCCCTCCAGGCCATTCGTTATGATGGAGTTCATGACGACAATCAGCGAAAGCTGGTGCACGGTCTCGATCTCCGGTTGATCTTCCAGGAGTTCTCTCACTTCGTTCACCGTAATGGTATGCCCAAACACCGGCAATGTCCCGCTTTCCAACCAGGGAGCGATATAGCTATTGAGCATACCGCGCAGCCTCTTCAAGAAGGGACTCTGGTAGGTTCCGGGGCGCAGGGTGATATTACTGCGGACGATGACCTCCTCGAAAACCGGATTGATCACGTCGATGATCACGAAAGGATTCACATATTGTTGAAGCTTATCTTCGATATCGAACAACTGGTTGTAGGGGCATAAAGGGAGCCTGCCATCGGGTTGTTCCTGCATGACGACTAAGGTGACCACCCCTTTTCTGTCGTTGTTTTTTGTGTCACATGCCGGGAAGCATTTCACCTTGCTGAGGAAAGGAAATAATTCCAACGCAAAGCGCTCATAATCCTCCGCCGTAGCCGGTTTTTTCCGGAACAGTGCCTGGTTAGACGAACGAAACAGCATCCCGTTCAGGGACTCCTTTTCCGTTCCGCCCAGGCTACTTCTCAGTTGCATAATGCTATTAATGCCCGGAATGGCACGCTGCGTATTTTGGATGGTGCCGGCAGGAAGGCTTTCCGTTCCCGACGGATTGCCCGGCAGATTATTCAGTTCAGCCCGGAGAGGGATCACATGCAGAAAGATTCCATATATGGTAGGGTAGTTCAAATGATTCTTCGGGAAAGCGGCATATAGCCAGAAAAGTCCCTCTTCATCCAGGTAAGAGGATTGTATCCTTGTCGGCAGGCGCAATTCGATGATACCGCTATTCAGGAAATTGCCGGTCGAGTCGCGCACGACCGCCTCCTCATTCAATGGCACCCACTGACTCCCATCATGGAAGAACCAACAGATAGATGAGAGGCTTTGTTTATCGAATTCCTCCTTGGAAGGGATCAATTCGGCGAAGATGCGGATCGTGTCATACCCCGTTGCCTGAGAGAAGGCGAATTGCAGGAATCCCTCTTCCTGGGGACCATCGACCAAGACAAAAGAGTCTCCTTTGATCGGCCGGTTGTTTTTGGTAGCGATCGGGCTGATATGGTATATCCGTGTATTGCCTGCCATCTCCCGGGAGGAGAGCGTGATTGACTCTTCCGCCTGGTATTGCATTTCCATATTGTCGATTGTCGGGACGAACGGTTGTTGCAACAGCGTAATCTCTTCTTTGTTTCCCCGTTTGATCAGGTTATTGACAAACAGGTTCTGATAGAGCGTAGCGCCAAACCCGCAATCGGGCTCGTCCAGTACCATACGGATAAAGCCGGTGTTCACACTTCCATATCGGTAGTTATCGGCAGCTACTCCGGTCAATACGGGCATATTCTTATTCAGAGGCCAAGAGATCCGACTCTCGGGTAGGAGATATCTTTGCCGGGAGGAGGTAGCAAACAGGGGGGTGTTCTCCGAAGAGGTAGGCGTCCAGTTTTTATTTTTCAGGTATTCGGTGCGCACACGAAACGATTCGTTGGTGATGCGCTTGCCATAATCCGCGTAATAACTCTCAAATCCGCCGTCGATATCAGGCAGCTGTTGCCATTTGCAGGTGATAGCCACCTCGGTCAGCGGTTTGCAGAATGCCTCTTTGTATCCGGCTATCATCCAGGAGCTCCGCTCCGCCTGTACGCCAAAGGGGAAGAAGGAGGAGTGGGTGTTTTGTTGTCCATTCTCGTTGTACACCTCCAGGGAGGTGATTCCTTTGACATCGTTTTGTATGCAGAGGCGGGAGAAATAGAGTTTGCTGGCCCAGGAATAGGGGAATATCGGTGCGTCCCGGTTGATCAGGATGTTCAAGGCGGGCATACAGCTATCGACCCCGTGCCGTTGTTCCACACACGGCTGCGGGACAGGGAAATCATAATCCAACACAAAGGAGAGCGCCAAGTAGTCTTCCAGTTCTTCGGACACGTATTTGACCTCGTAGGAGGGTATGTTACGCCAGCCCTCTTCGGTGCTGATCTCTAAATAGAAAGCTTTATTGAGCAGGCGGTAATAGATATTCCTCTCTCGCTCGATATCACCGGAGAAGTCGGTCGCGTACCGGCGGAAGAACTGAACCGAGTCGGGTGTCAGGTAGAGATGGAGAGATACGGTACGGTAGCCCTCCTGCAACTGGAACATAGGCGATTCGATTCGCAGTCCCGAGGTGACAAAGAAATGCTTCTCCCCCCTTTTGGCATGAAGATCGAAGAGGGTCTCCGGCTCCTGGTAGGCATCGGTATGAATACTTTTCTTCAGGATTGTGTTGACAAAGCGAAGCTTTTTATTGTCGACATACATCTCTTCCTGCTTAAAGAGGATCGAAGAGACCGATTCCAGCTTCAGTCGGGTAACGGCCACCTCTTCCGTACTATAATAGCAGAAATCGGTTCCATCGTCGTTCTTGCCCGCCACAAAAGGAGTCTGTTCGGGGATCATGATATCGTCGGCCTCTTCCCGTTTGTTCACCACCACCCAGGTCTGATCCGGGATAGCGGAATAAGGTCTTTTGTGCAGGATGTTCCAGACATAAAACTCGGAAAGCCTTTTCCAAATCGGGTTGAACCGGGAGACAACCTGGCTGTAATGGCGGATAAAAAGATCCAGTGTGGCTAATGCCGGATCGGTGATGCCTGCCTGTTCGATCTCATAGCGAAACTCCGCATAGCCCGACTGCAGGATGCTCAGTGATTCGGCAGGCGGCTGATGGCTTTTCTGCAAATGGGCGAGCACCTGATAGAGTTTCAGGTCCGGGTTATGGCGAAGGCATTTATACCAATCATACAGCTTTCGCGCGATCTCTTCGGGATCGCCGGTTGAAGGTTCTGCCTTGATCTGCTCGAGAATAAACAGTGCCTGATAGCGCATCAGTTCGGGGAACGTAGCCGTTTCGCCATTCGTCAGCGGGAAAAGAACCGTCTCTGCCTGTTCCATCAGGGAGGCGAACAACCGGGAATAGTCGCTATCCAGTACCTCAACAGGTTCCGGCGCGCAGGCCTTGTCGATATACGCTTCCCGTCCGGGACTGTCTATGTAGTATAATTTATTCTTCATTTACACGTTCAATGAATAGATAAAGCTATCCGCCGTATTGGTTTCCAATACCCGGTAATCGATTTGTATCTGCCAGATCCCATCGAGGATCTCCGCTTCCCGGATGACGACCCGTTCCAGTTCGATCCGGGGTTCATACAGGAGGATCGCCTCTTCGATATTCTTTTCCATATGCACCCGGGTGGTGAGCGAAGCGGGTTCGAACAGCATCTCTTTGAAAGAAAAGCCATAGTCCGGACGGTGTACCCTTTCCATGGGAAGAGTAGAGAAGAGAATATAAAGGCTTTGCTTTATATTTTCGTCGCCAGTCACCATACGGGTCGGGTTCTCCCCTTTGACAAATTCGGGCGGAAAGCCCCAGCTTTTCTCCGTGAATGTATTCTTATTCTTCTCCATGCGTGCTGTTTATTCGTTTTTAACCTCCGATCATCACCGTTGGGCAACCGAGAACAATACTGCCTCCATGTGCCGTCATATCGCCTAAACGGGCTGCCGGCTTACCTCCGATCATCACGGTGGCCGACCCTTTCACAATCGTATCGGGAGGGCCTGTGCATATACAGGAATCACCCACTACGGCAGCGGGCAGCCCCCCTATAATGACATTGGTCACACCGGGACCTACTAACGGCCCGCCCACATGGGGGACGGGAGGTACACCCGGTGTTTGCATCGGGCATACATGCATATCTGTTATTCTGGCTGCTGGAGGCACTTCTTTAATTGTTAGTTGATAATGGATAATGGATAATTATTTACTATCCACTATCCATCATCTGTTATTTGTTATCAATTATCCATTATCCATTATCAATTAATCATCACCATCCCCCCCTTCACCGTGGTCTTGAGGGAACCGGAAAGCTCTGCCATATTTCCTTTCAGTGTCAGGTTTACTTTGGCATTGGCTTTTACGTTCGTCCCATCCATCGCGATATCCGAAGAGGATGATTTTATATCTATTTTGGAAACGGCATCTACCTGGATATTGCCTTTGGCTTTGAGGATGATGTCTTTTTCCGATTGCATCTTGATGCCGTTGCTGTCCATCAACAGGCAGTTTTTGTTTTGATCCGCGATCTGAATAAACTTATCCTTATCGTTGATCTCTATCTTATTGCCCGCCGGCGTATGCACGGTAATGATCTTGTCTTTATCGTTCATTTCGATGGTCAGCTTCTCGCGGGTAACGATTGTTTTCAGATCGTTCTTCTCCGTCAACTCCACTGGTGGCAGGTTTTTGCTGCTATACAAACTGCCTAATACCACCGGATAACAGGGATCATTATTCAAAAAACCGATCAACACCTCGTCTTCGATCTCCGGAACAAACAAGATGCCCCGTTCTTTGCCGGCATAGGGAGAGGCAAACCGTGCCCATATCTCGTTCTTCTCCCCGTTGAGGAGCGGAATCTCGATCAATAGGCGAAACTCTTGCGTCGGGTCTTTGATCAGCTGCTTCACCTTTCCGATATGCAACCCCTGAATGCCCGGCAGGAAGCCGGAAGCCATCGGGGCGATCACGTCGGGTTGCTCGGTGATCTGATAGCGGGAAAGCCCGATGCCAACGCTGGTTGTCCAGTGATGCTCATCGAGGATATGCTCCACCGAACCGATAAAGACATCTCCGTCAAAGCGTTTGCCCAGGCCGTTTATAGTGATCAATTTGCCCGGCTTCACCTCCGCGTTTCCGCTGATGGTGAAATGTCCTTTGTAGCGCGACAGGCTTGCCTTCAGTGCCAGGGCATCCGCCCAGGTTTTGAGTGATTCCTTTTCTACGCTCGCGTTGGTCTGATAGGTGAGCTTGTTCTTGTTGAGGGCAGAAAGCATTTGGGGCGACAGGTCACCCTGTTTGTTCGATTCTGCCGGTTTCGCCTTCTCCTGAATGACCTTTTGTTCGGTATGGTTCCACGCAACGGTGTTCACCTCCGCATATTGATCGGAAAGGGAGAGTGTCGCGTTGAAATCGAAGAAGTCCGTGTCGTGTGACACTTCCAATACCGGTTTGTCGGTTATGTTAGGCTCTTCCACGACCACCTCTTTGCCGGAGGTGATTACGATCAGCCCATTCGCATCTGCCCGTGAGAGCACAAAGTCCCAATCCGTGCAATAATACTGCGTAAGGGCTATATGTTTTATCTGTGTATTGGCTGCTTTTAGTGTGATATCGCTGTAGTTGGCGAATATACGTTTAATGATATCGCTGTCTTTGCTGTTCTCAAAGATCGCGTTTTTGCGACCGAGCGTAGTCAGGTAAGCATAATGGCGGCATTCGACCGTCAGTATATGCCCCTGTTCCCGGCTGACTTGTATCTCCGTGGACAGGACAAACCCTTCAAAAAGAATCTCCTCTTTCTCCTCGCGTTGTATGCCGATCCGGATGTCGGTTCCTTGTTTGAATGTGTCCGCGTCGCTCATCACAAACGGGCTTACTTCCGATTCGCCGGAGTACAGCCGAAGGGTTGCTTTCCCGATATGGTTCACCTCCGTGTGTATGGAGATGCGGGAAAGCTGGAATGAATCGGGTATTTTCGTTCCGTTGCTATAGATCGCGCAGGTGGATATGTTGTCGTTTGTCATTTGTTTTTATTATTGGGGTATACTCACATTTTGACTGGATTCCAAGGGTCCTCGTATGCTGGTCATATTGTTTTCGCGGGCCACCTTAGTGTCGTTGGTGGTCTCTCCTGTTTCGCGATAACAGATGCAGATCAGTGTATCATCTTCCTGCGGCTTTACCTGTTTTTTCTTTGGCGGCTTGTTTTTCTTTTTCACAACAACCGTAGCCAAGGTTCCTGTCTGTACAAACTCGAGTGTCACCTTGGCTCGCAAGGGCTCTCCGTCGGGCTTAAACAGGGTATAATGCACATCCATCTTCGTCAGTCTTCCTTTGAAATGCAGATCTCCCCATTTCAAGAGGACAAAGTAGGTCTGTATGGTATCGTCATCAAGGAACGGCACATAAAGATACTCCTCCAGCTCTTTGACTTTCTTACTGACAACGACCGGTTCTGCCGAAGGAACCACGCCCGTCCCATCGATGGTAAAAGAGATCGACAGCGTATTGCGTTCGTGATGCTGATAGACAGGTGACATATTGTCTTTCTTCTCATAGCTGATGGATTTACTCTCTTTGAAATCCTCCGGATTGATCTGAAGCTCGATCGTATGCTTTTTCTTGCTATAATCCGATTTTTTATATACCTCTATGTTGAGTTTTGCTATCATCGTTCCCGTTGTTGTTCGTTATTTTTTCGGATAAGCCGCCGGTTCTCTTCCTCAATCATGCGTTGAACCTTTTTCATCCAATCAGGAGAAAGTGTCTCCTCTTCGATTCTTCGCTTTTCTATATGGGTCACCACCCGGATTTCTTTGATTACAATGGCCATTATTGCGTTCGACTTAAGAGATTATAGTTCAGTTCCAAGGTCTCAATGACCAACGCGTTCTTCTCGGCATCCAACACACTCAGATCCCATTTGGCGGGATAGGCATTGCTGCACAACCACTGGCTAAAGGGTTTACCGTCGCTGTCCAACAGGGTGATGGTGATGTTACGCGGTGTAAATCCGATGGAGAATCCGTTTTCCAGGTTGTCTTTCACCCATTTTTCCAAGTCGTTATCCATCTTCGCCAAGGCTCGTTTGAGCACCAAGCGGTTATGCTTCAACCGAAGCGGCAGTTGGTGGGTGAAGTTGTTTTCTCCACCCTCCTTTACCGTTTCTACATCCATATCGACTGTTAGCCCCGATACCTCCTTGAAGTTGGTATCGGAAATAGATGGTTTCCCATGAAATGTGACTCTGAAATAGAAAGCCACCGCAGGAGCCCATGCCACGTCATTTGCGGATGAATCTACCGACATGCTTTATGCGTTTTCGATCGTCAAGCCTTCGTGTACCACTTCCATGCCTTCGATAGCCGCCTCGTTGCCATCTGACTTGAGGTTTACCCCGGTGATTTTCGCGGGCCAGGCATTGTTGAGCTTCCACACCATGGTCGGGTTGCCCTCTTCGTCAAGCAGGCTGATGGTCACCGGATGGCGTTCTACCGTATTCAATTTAATGGAATCGAACCATTTGAACAATTTGTTGTCCTTTTTAAACACTCCTTTCTTGAAGGTTACATTGCCCGACTTTTTGAGCCCAGGCATTTTAACGGTTGAGAACTGGGGGCTGTTGCCATGACGGTATTCGATGACCTGTGCCTCTGTTCCCAGTCCGGAAACCTCTTTGAAGGCTATTTCGCCAATACTGCCAATCTCTACTTTGAAATAGAAAGCCGGCATGGGCCATTGATTGCTATTATCTTTTTCTGCCATAGTTGTTATTTTTTAATGTATATAATTCTGTTTTCTTGCTCAGCTCTTTTGCATTTGTTGCTGGAAGGTGATCTCGATAAATTCGGCCGGACGGGAGATGGCTACCAATACCGTTACCCGCAGGATGCCTTCCAGGATATCTTCCGCTGTCATGGTTTCGCCCAGACCAACATGTACGCTATAGGCATCGTCCGGTGTGGCGCCTGCCAGTCCTCCGCGTTTCCATACGCTGTTCAGGAAGTTGCCGATCATGCTCTTGATGTTCACCCAGGTATTGGCGGTGTTGGGGTCGAATACGTAAGCGCGCGCGGCGTTCTTCACCGATTCTTCCAGGTAGATCATCGTACGGCGTACGTTGATATAGCGCCAATCCAACGAGTTGCCATCCAGGGTACGGGCACCCCATACTTTAAGACCTTCGCCGGTGAAGGTGCGAATGGCGTTCACGGCTTTACCCGATAGCGGCACATTCAGGTCTTCCTGCTCGGCGTGAGAGATATTGACAGCCGGAGCCACTACTCCGTTGATCGAAATATTCGCCGGGGCTTTCCATACACCGCGTGTATTGTCGGTCATGGTGTAGAGACCCGCCATCGCTGCGGAGGGAGGAAGGAAATTGAGTTGCTTACTGATAATAGCGAAGATGTTTTTGTAGATGGCTGAGTTTTGCAACAGGATCATATGGAGGTAATATTTTTCTTCCTCTGTGATCTTCTTGTTGTCGGCTGGTTTGGCTGCCGGAGTGATTTTTTCTTTTTCTTTCTCATCCCCCTCTTTGGCTGCCGGAGTCGCTTTTGCCGGAGCAGCGGCCTTCGCTGATCCCATGCGATCTACCAACACCAGCACCTCTTCGTCGTCCCAGTATTGGATCTCGGTTTTCAGCGCTTCTTTCAGCATATCATCGTATTCAAGGTTGCATACGCTGATGTAGCTATCGCCAATGATCGAAGTCTTCAGCCAAGGATAATAGGCGGCGCCGAATCCCAACTGGTTGTTACCAATGCCTTCGCGGAATGTTTTCACCGGGTCTTTCTCGTTCTTCAGGTCGAGGATCGCTATCCGGTTTCTCATCTCATAACCGCAATGCATCAACATGGTCTGTTGCACCAAGGTGCATTTGTCGATCGGCAGGTTGACCGCTTCGGGTATCACCAGCATGGTAGGTTCCTGTTCACGTTTCAACGCCTCGATACCACCCAGGAAGGCGTCGGCACTTACGTTGTCTTTGTAGCTGCCTACGGAAACAATGTAACACGGGCCTCCTCCGTTCGCAAAGAAGAAAAGCAGGTTGTAATAGAAGGTATATTGTTTCGTGGGAGCCACCAGCATATAGTCCGTGTCACTGATCACCACTTCCGACGGTGTGTCGGTCGCTTTCCTAGCTACTTTGAATACGGGTGTCGGAGCGCCTCCGAAGTGTGAGTGGAATTCCGCCATCGAGCTGATGCGGAAAGGTTTGTTCAACAGGGATTCATTGCCCTGCACTGCTTTTTCAGTGTAACCGACAAATGCCGGTACTGCCGTCGGAACGTCTACCACCGAATTGGGAAAAGCGTTTTTCTCAACGATATAAACGCCTGGGGTCTTCATGATTGCCATAGGTTGTTCTTTTAGTTAGTAATAAATGTATGTAATGATTTCATTGTTTTTATTGGTGTCTTCCGGTTGTGGGAAGGGGATGTATTGACTCAATAATTTGTCGCCATGTTCCTTTTCTTCGTACAGGCGAAGCTGAAACGGGTAGCTATTGGATAGTGGGATCTGTTTCTTACTGCGAAACGTCGTCGCGGTCCGCTCATATAAGACGACATATTCCTTTTTGTCGAACGCCACTTTGTCGGATAGCTCTATCAGTTTGATATTCCGCTTCCGACCTGTTTCGACGCGTGGGAGCAGGGCATATACCCAAAACATCTTCTTCGCCTCGAAGACATGGTTTATCTCGACCGGTGCTTTCTGAACAGCAGGCAGGGTGACATCCAGCTGTTTGATAACACGGCCTGTCTCAAATGCCTCTTCCAACCGGGTGTAGAGCGAGAAGGAAGGGTCGGTCGATTCCAGACAGAGGGAGAGTTGCTCGTCCGTATCGCGGAACGATCCGTCGGAGCTGGCCGCCTGCAGGAAGACCCATTCGTTGGGTTTGATCTTTTTACATACCATCTGGCGACGCAGGAACAACTGCTTGCTCTCCGGTGTCGGGTAGAGATCGAGCGATCGGCAGACTCCATCCGGGAAATAGCTGTGGGTGATGACCACCTTTAGTATGATCTGGTAGTTTTCCATCGTCTATTCCTTGTTTGGTGTCGTTTGCGTATCCGGTTGAAGGATGCGGGCTGCCACCCGGTCGATCTGGTCACTGTCGAAGGAGATCAGGCGTATGCGCCCGAAGAAAGCCGGGTAATGGTGTCCGCCCATAATGCCCCAGAGGTTGCTCAATTCCTGTATGTTCAGGGTGATCGGCTCGATGGTGAAGCGGAAATTGTTCTGGAGGCGGATCGTACTGTTCTGCTGTAGGAAAGCGACTGAAGTCGCCAATTTCTCCAGCGATTCGACATACCTCTTCTCATCAAAGACCGCCGCCATCAGAAAGGTCAGGTTGAAAAACCAGGAAGTAGCGTTCTGCACCACTTGGTTGTCACCTGCCGATCGATACGACACCGCCTTTCCGATGCCTGTCTCGCGTTCCATATTAATAAGCGAAAGAATGATCTTATTGGGGATCTCGACCGTCGAGAACGATCGAACCGCTCCTACTTCCGCCTGGTTTTCCATGGTTTCGTAGTAGCTATCCAGGTATTCATTCAGTAAACTGGACAAGTGTGAAAGGCAGGTGTAAATCATAGGTTATTGAGGGTGTATTTGTTTTTTCGTACCGATATTCAAAGCTAAGCAAGAATATTTCCGTTAAGTGGTCAGTACGTCAAAACATCTTGGCGAAATAACCACAATCGCCTAAACGGGATAGACAATGTGATTGACGACTAGATGGATAGGGTGTCCTTGGTTGGTTTATTTGGCTGTTTGTCAGGGGATTGTCTTGAACCGGGGTTTTGCTGATTTTGGAATTTCCGGGATGTGATTATTCTTGATTTTGTTGATTTTCATGATTGATTCTACCAAGGCAAAACGGGCGATTCTTATAATCACTTCAAATCAAAAAATCACATCCCGTAAATCCAAAAATCAGCAAAATCCCGGTTCAGACCATATATTCTTAAAATAAGTTAATCCCACCCTAAATAGCCAACCCCCTCAACTTACGATTTAAAACTTCCGCCCGACTTTTCGCGCAAAAACGTAGGGGTATTTTAAATTAGTCCTGCGAGTAACACTTTTTAACGTACGAGATTGTAAGCAAAACGGCCTTTTTGCTTAAAAACTGGTTTTTAACATTTGCTTCTACGCCTTCGAAAAACAGGGGCTGATTTCCGAATGATTCCATAGGCGGATCACAATTAAAACTCCTATATTTGCGTACAATAATAACAGCGAGATGGATCCGTTTGAACTGATTACCCAATATTATCCGATTGACTCCGAAGGTTACCGTATACTGGTGACACATAGCCGGAGCGTGGCCGACAAAGCGCTGGCGATAGCCCGCAATCATCCGGAGATGGCGTTAGATACCGATTTTATAGAAGAGGCAGCGATGCTTCATGACATAGGCATATTCCGATGCAACGCGCCTGAGGTGGGTTGTTTTGGTGACGCGGAGTATATTTGCCATGGTTACCTGGGAGCTGAATTGGTAGAGAAGGCCGGTTATCCGCGTCACGCATTGGTGTGTGAGCGGCATACAGGTACCGGACTCACCTTGGAGACCATCATCGGGCGCAACCTGCCCATTCCGCACCGCGATATGCAGCCTATTAGCCTGGAGGAGCAGTTGATCTGCTTTGCCGATAAGTTCTTCAGCAAGACAAAACTCGATAAAGAACGTTCCGTCGATAAGGCTATACGGAGTCTGGAACGATACGGACAAGATGGCGTGGAGCGTTTTAAGTACTGGTGTAAACTCTTTTTAGGCTAATTCTACAAAGGGGGTCGTGAAAATTATTATACCTTTGCAGACCGAAGAGATTGACAATTTGAAGAGGAGATTAGTAACATACCTGTGTATATTCCTTGCCGGGACGCTGTTTGCCCGGGCTCAGGAGGTGATATCCCCGGAGGGAACGGTGTTGCCGGACGACTCGGTCTATGTCACGGTGGGCGATACGATTGCTGCCGATACGATTCCGGCTCGCAAAAGTCCGCTGGAAGCGCCGGTGATCTATTCGGCGAAGGACTCCATCGTGATGACAGCCGGCAATATGGCTTACCTGTTCGGCGAGGCAAATGTGAAATACCAGAATATCGAACTGCAATCGGAAGCGATCGATATCGATATGGACAGCAGCCAGGTGTATGCCAAATTCGCGGTCGACTCCATCGGTGATGAGTTCGGCTATCCTCTTTTCTCGCAGGGCGATCAACAATACGAAGGCAAGACAATGCGCTATAACTTCAAGACGCGCAAAGGATATATCACCCATGTGGTGACCCAGCAGGGCGAAGGCTATGTGATTGCCGACCGTACCAAGAAGACAGAGACCGACGCCCTCAATATGGTCGGGGGGAAATATACCACCTGCGACCACCACGACCATCCTCACTTCTATATTCAGATGACCAAGGCAAAGGTGCGCCCGAATAAAGATATTGTAACCGGGCCGGTTTATCTGGTGATCGAAGATGTGCCGCTGCCGGTGGCTCTACCTTTTGCCTTTTTCCCCTTCACCAGCGAATATTCCTCGGGTATCATTATGCCCTCGTATGGGGATGAATCGAAACGTGGTTTCAACCTGCACGACGGGGGATACTATTTCGCGCTGAGCGATTATGTCGACCTGGCGCTGACGGGGGATATCTATACCAAAGGATCGTGGCGCGTCAATGCCCGTTCGACCTACCGCAAGCGCTATAAGTTCTCGGGTAATTTCGACCTATCGTACGCCGTCAATGTGGAAGGCGACAAAGGCATGCCCGATTATACGAAGAGTAAGGATTTCTCGATAAAATGGAGCCACACACAGGATGCGAAGATGAACCCGTTCCGTTCGTTCTCCGCCAGTGTGAATTTTGCCACTTCTTCTTATCACCGCAATGAGATCGGTAGTTTTTATCCCGGCAGCAATGGCTATTCGGATGCTTCGCAGAATAATAAAGGGTCGACGATCAACCTGACACAACGCTTCCCGAACAGCCCGTTCACGGTTGCGGCCACATTCAGCGTCAACCAGCAAACGCGCGACTCGATGTTGGCGGTTACCCTGCCGGATATCTCGATCACCATGTCGCGTATCTATCCTTTCAAACGGAAAAACGCGGTGGGCAAGGAACGATGGTATGAAAAGATCTCGATGAGTTATTCGGGGTATATGCGTAACACGATCAATACCAAAGAATACCTGTTGATGGAATCGAGCCTGTTGAAAGACTGGAAGAACGGGATGAAGCATAATATTCCGGTGAGCGCCAATTTCAATGTGTTCAATTATATCAATATCAGCCCTTCATTTAACTATACGGAGCGTTGGTACACCAGCAAGATCACAGAGACTTACGATCCGATTGCACAGAAGATGGCGCCGGCCGATACGACGATGGGCTTCTATCGCTTGTATGACTTCAACGCATCGCTCTCAGCATCGACCACGATATACGGGGATTTCACGCCGGTGGCTTTCCTGAAGAAGCTGACCGGTATCCAGATGATACGTCATCGCCTGGAGCCCTCTGTGAGTGTATCCTATCGCCCCGACTTCGGTGATCCGCTCTTTGGGTTTATGGAGCGCTACTCCTATGTCAATAACCAGGGCGAAGAGCAGATCTACGAATACTCGCCTTTCCGCCATGGGATCTACGGGGTGCCGCCGACCGGTAAGTCGGGCATGGTGAGCTTCTCGCTCGACAACAACCTGGAGATGAAGGTAGCCTCGAAGAACGATTCGATCGCGGAAAAGAAAGTCAGCCTGATTGATAAATTCTCCTTGACAGGATTTGGCTATAATATGGCGGTGGACTCCTTTAAGTGGAGCCAGTCTTTCAATGCCAACCTGCGTATTAAATTCGGGAAGGCCTATACCCTCAACCTGAATATGACCTTCGACACCTACATGAACGAAGCGATCAGAGACTCGGAAGGGAATGTCACCGGCTTGCGCAAGGTGGATAAACTGCGCGTGATGAACGGACGCGGCCTGGGACGCTTGCAACGCACAGGTACCTCCTTCAATTATACCTTCAATAACGATACATTCAAAAAGTTGTTTGGCGGCAAGAAAGACTCCTCTAAAGGCGAAAGCGGCGGCGACTCCCAACAGGGCGATGGTATGACATCGCCTGATCAGCTGGGAGGCGAGCCTGGTATGGAGGGTGGCGATCAACAGGGCGGCGGACGTCTCTTAGGCAAGAAGCAGGAGGTGGGCGAACGGGATGCCGATGGCTACCTGATTACCCAGATACCCTGGAGCTTTACGATCAACTACTCCATGAACCTGGGCTACGATACGCAGAAGATCGATGAGAAACGCTTGGAATACAAATATGGGTTGACGCATAACCTGACCTTCAACGGGAATATCCAGCCGACGAAGAACTGGCGCTTTAACTTCAACGCTACCTACAATTTCGACGCGAAGAAGATCACCAACCTGAGTTGTAATATCACACGCGACCTGCACTGCTTCCAGATGTCGGCCAGCTTTATGCCGGTCGGACCTTATAAATCCTATTCCTTCTCGATCGCCGTTAGCTCCTCTCTGTTGAAAGACTTGAAATACAATCAGAGCAGCAACTATCGCGATGCACAGCAGTGGTATTGAGTTAGTGATTAGTGGTTAGTGATTAGTGTTTAGTAGTAAAGAAATTTACTAACCACTAACCACTAATCACTAACCACTAACCACTAACCACTAATCACTTTTTTTACTGTCCAAGAATTCCTCCTTAAAGATATTTACACAAAGCAGGAAGATAGCAATCAGGATCGGACCAAAGATGATGCCTATAAAGCCAAACATGGAAAGCCCTATAATCACCCCGAATATGGTGATCAATGGATGGGTGTCTGCCAACCGTTTCTGAAGTACGAAACGAATCATATTGTCTACATTAGATACCACCAACAGCCCAAAAGCCAACAGCCCGATCGCATTGAACCACTCGCCGGTAAGCGCCAGGTAGATAGCTAACGGTCCCCATACCAACCCGGTGCCGACAATGGGAATGACGGTAGCCACACAGGTGATCACACCAAATATAATCGGTTCGGGTACCCCGAAGATATAATATCCTATCAAGGCGATACCTCCCTGAATAACCGCCAACAGCGGAATACCGATCGCATTGGATTTCACCAATAGGTAGATCTCATTCACCACCCGTCGTTTGTTCCGATTGCTGAAGGGAAGCAGTGACATAATATAGGTTTCGAAAGGACGGATACTCACCAGCATGAAGTACAAGACAAAGATCAACGCGATCATATTGATGGAAAAGCCGCTTATGCTGCCCACCAGCGACTGCCCGATCTTCGGCAATACGGAGACGGCGGAGATCAGGTTGTCGGTATTCAATATGTTATAACCAATCTTCTCCTGTACCAAGTCGGCCACGTGCTGAGCCGCCGAGACAATCATGGCGGTGTCGAGGTTGAAGTGTTGCCATTTGTTGATAATCAGCCAAAGGACTAACGAAAGCGGCACAAGAACAACCAGAATAACCTCTCCCAACAAAAGAAGCGCCGCCCAACTGGGACGGACATGCTTTTTCTCTGTGAGGTAAAGCATTTGCTTGCGCACAAGCACATAGATAGTGAATGCACCCAGGATTCCTCCCATAAACGGCTGCATATACTGAAACAGGACATAACCTAATAAAATAATCAGGGCGACTAAGGAGATGCGCCAATATTGTTCTTTCAAATTCATAAAAAAACCCTTCTTGTTTCTAATTGAACAAGAAGGGAATATAGAAAGTTTTGAATAAAACGCTGTTTTATTTGGCTGTTTCCAACATTTTTTCGTCGAAAATCAACCCTTGAGGAACATGGCGTCCAACAGAGCTGTAAACGGGTTCCAGGGTAGGCATAGACTCTGCTGTGCGCAATTCCGGGGCAGAGGCTTTGCTCGTGCCGTTGATCTTAGCAAGAGCGGTGGCTAATAAGGCTTCGTTGGTATCGCCCAGGTCGTAATACAGAATAAAAGGAGGTTTGATCTCTTCTTTAGCTATATCCGGCTTGAAGCCTACCTGGCTATAATTAGCGTCGTCATTCGCATTGCAAATCCGCAAGATAATGGGGTGCATCAGCCAATCATATTTATCTTCTTTTTCGCCGTAGGTGACAGAGCCTACCGCTTTTCCGATGGTTTGACTACCAATTAAAACGACTTCCATAAAAGGCTTCAGGGCATTGATCACCGCCTCTGATGAAGAAGCTGTCCATCGGCCGGTAAGCACGTAAACACGTTTCAGATCAAGATTCGAAGAGGTGAGGGATTTATCAAAGGGATAGGTGTAATCCTCCTTGCTCTTTTTACTATTATGCATCATCTTACAGAATGTCTTTCCGCTTGTCAGATCGTTTGCCGGAGCCAGGCAAGAGGCTAACGTCCGGGCGCAAGACACCAGGCCTCCTCCGTTATAGCGCAGGTCCAGGACAAACTCATTCACCCCTTCCGCTTTGAAGTTGGTGAAAATGGTTTTCATCTCTTTATCGTAAGAACCATCGTTGGAATCTTCCGGCCCAGAAGAGAAGTGGTTGTACACCAGATAGCCTATTTTATTGCCATTGATATGATATACGCTATCTAAGAAGAGCGGGTTGTTTGCCGTAAGGCGAGCCTTGGAGATAGCGGTAGTGCCTGTGATGGCTATCTGGTAGGCTTTAGTCTGTTCGCTCCATTTTAAGCCACCTATGGTGAAGGTAGCCCCATTTCCCTCTTCCAACAGGGTGTAATCCGTCAGGTTATTATCTTTCCCATCGAAGCCTAAGATGAAATCGCCTCGTTTGATCCCCGCCTCCGAAGCAGGTGAATTGGGCAACACATAGAGGATACGAGCCCAGTCATAGCCTAAATATTTCCCACTATTATCGGTCACGCTGTAAACGATATAGTCGAACCCATAGGTCGGGTCCAGATCGGAGATCGATTTACTCTTGGTCCGTTTCTTTTCGATATAGGAGAAATAAAAATTATACCCTCCGGTGCCTTGCCAAAGCCCATCCTTTTTCGAGAGGAGCGATTCAAAGAATTCGTCCGGTTCCAGGTTGAAGTTATATCCCTCTTTCCCTTTTTTCTCAATCTCGTCATACCAGAGGTAATTCTCCAACATGGTTTCATAGATCCAGTCATTGGTTGTTTTCTCTGTCGGACCCGGGTTAGGATCCGGCGTGTCTTCTCCGTCGCTACAAGCCGCAAAGGCGAACAGAGACAGGCATATAGCCGCAAGCCATAACATATGTTTGTTCATGATGTTACTCCTTTTAATTAATTGATTATAGTAAAGGTAGTGAAAATTATATTTTCTTTTCCACAATGGCCTGCACAACATTCAGAATATAGTCGCCCATCTTCTCGAACTCGGCGATAATATCCATATAGTAGACACCATCCTGGTAGTCGTATTTCTTGTTGTCTACATCTTCAATATTCTTTGTCTTCAACTGATTACGCAGGTTATTGATCTGGTTTTCCAGGTTGTAAGACGGATTGATATCGTCGATCACCACATCCTGTTTCTTCAGGATGACGTTCATCCGATCCATCGCTTTCGTCAACAGCTGCATCATCTTTTCGATGTTCTCGTTCTGTTCGTCGGTGAATGCCGATTTGCCCTCATTCCGGCGTTTAACGGAACGAGCCAGGTTGTAGCAGGAGTCCGCGATGCTCTCGATCTCCGTCACGGTGCGCAGCATGATACGGGTCTCTTCTTTCCCTTCCGAGCTTAAGCGTCCTTCGGAAACGTAGGTCAGGTAGTTGGCAATCTCTACCTCCATCCGGTCGCTTATGCTTTCGTATTTCTCTATCCGGTTGTAGTTCTGCATGAAGTCGTCCTCGTTGGTCTCTTTCATCAGATCATGGATCATGCCGAACATACGGTTGGTGCGTTCTCCGTAGACCGCGATCTCTTTATGCGCCTGCATCAACGACAGTTCGGAGGTCGACAGCATACCCGAAGAGATATATTTCAACTGGAACTCTTCCTCTTCGCTCTCTTTCGATTTGATCAGTTTGGAGCATACAAAGACATAGCCATTGACAAACCAAACCATGATCAATACATTGGCGATATTAAACAACGTATGGAAGAGCGAAAGGCCATACGATACTGATACCTGCAGCGACATCAACTGTTTCTGCAGATCGATCAGATGCGGATCGGTCAATGTTTGCCCGGAGGTAATCGCCGAGATGGTTTCCGGGGATAATGTACTCAGAAACTCCATCATCGCCTTGGGGTCGCCCGGTCCGTAGTTGGTCACGATCCAGGAGATCATATTCGTAAAAGGATAGAACAGAGCCAATATCCAGCATACGCCAAAAATATTAAACATCAGGTGTGCCAACGCCGCGCGCTTGGCCGATACATTCGCCGAAAAAGCCGCCAGGTTAGCCGTGATCGTGGTTCCGATATTCTCTCCCAACACCATCGCCGCCGCCATCTCGAAAGGTATCCATCCTTTGGTACACATGATAAGCGTAATGGCTACCGTCGCGCTCGATGATTGTACGATCACCGTCAGGATACTCCCCAAGGCAAGAAAAAGCAGGATAGAGCCATAGCCCATCTGGGTGTACCCTTGCAGGAAGGCTAATACCTCCGGATTGCTTTGCAAATCGGGCACGGAATCTTTCAGGAAGGCAAGCCCCATAAACAAGAAAGCGAAACCCATTAGGAATTCACCCCATGATTTTCGCTTGCTTTTCTTTGAGAATATCAGCGGCAGACAAATACCGATAAGCGGAAGCGCGAACAGGCTGATGTCTACTTTGAAGCCAAATAGTGAAATGATCCAGGCAGTCACCGTCGTTCCTACGTTGGCTCCCATAATAACACTGATGGATTGAGCTAATGAAAGGAGTCCGGCATTTACAAAGCTGACCACCATAACGGTCGTCGCGCTGGAAGATTGAATAAGAGCGGTGATCAGGATACCGGTTAATACGCCGGTGAAGCGGTTGGTGGTCATGGCCGACAGGATGCCCCTTAATCTCTCCCCTGCCACTTTCTGCAAACCTTCGCTCATGACTTTCATCCCATACAGGAACATCCCTAACGATCCTACCAGGGTCAAAAAGTCAAAAAATGAGTAGTCCATTTAAATTAGGTTTATACGATTGTATATCTGATTAATATTCTTTACTTTGGGGGACGAAATTACAAAATTAAATAGATTATTATGCCTGATACCATTACAATTTTCTGCAAAAACAACAAGACTTATTTAGATGTGCCCATAGGATCTTCATTACTCGATATTTACAAAAGATTAGGAGAGCCGCTCCCGCACCGTCCTATGAACGCGCAGGTCAACAGTAAGACGGAAGCCTTGACTTTCCGTTGCTGGCACCCGAGAGACGTTGAGTATATCGACTACACACGGTCGTCCGGCCTGCGCACCTATGTGCGTTCCCTCTGTCATATATTCTCCAAGGCGGTAAACGATATCCTGCCCACGGCTACTCTCTACCTCGAACATCCGGTGTCGAAGGGTTACTACTGTGTGATCCACAACGGGAAAGAACTCGACGCGGAAACAATCGACAAGATCAAAATCCGCATGCAGGAGATCATCGATGCCGACCTGCCCTTCATTCCCCGCACCATCCGGACGGAGGATGCTGCTGTATTGTTTCGCGAGCGAGGCATGGAAGACAAAGCACGCCTGATCGAATCGGCGGGCATGGCGTATACCTCCTATTACGAGCTCGATGGATATATCAATTATTTCTACGGCTGCCTGACCCCTTCGACGGGTTATATCCATCTCTTCGATTTAGCGCCTTATGAAGATGGGGTTCTATTGCGTATACCCCGCGGCGACGATATGAGCCAACTGGAAGAGATCGTTCCTCAGCCACAGATGTTCGAGGCTTATAAACAACACCTGACCCTGCAACGCACGGTCGGAATCGATAACGTCGGCGACCTCAACATGGAGCTTGCTGCCGGACATAGCCGCGAGATTATCATGGTGTCGGAAGCCATGCAGGAGAAACAGGTTGCCCATATCGCCGTGAAGATTGCCAAAGGCTTCCATCAGACGGGCGTACGTATCGTCTTGATCTCCGGTCCCTCCTCTTCGGGAAAAACGACCTTCAGCAAGCGGTTGGGCATCCAGTTGATCACCAACCTGATCCATCCCGTGAGCATCTCCCTCGACGATTATTTCCTGAATCGCGTGGATACCCCGTTGGATGAACATGGCGAATATGATTTTGAGTCCCTATACGCGCTCGACCTACCCTATTTCAACCACGACCTCGAGCGATTGTTGAAAGGCGAAGAGATCGATCTGCCCAGCTTCGATTTCGAGACAGGCACGCGTCAGTACAAAGGAAAAAAATTGAAGCTACAGGAAAATTCCATCCTGATGATCGAAGGCATCCACGCCCTGAATCCGGAGTTGACCGCTTTCATCGATGATCATTTCAAATACCGGGTGTATGTGTCGGCGCTGACCTCTATCTCGCTCGACAACCACAACTGGATCCCGACGACCGACAACCGCCTGTTGCGACGCATCATCCGCGACTACCGCTTCCGGGGTTATTCGGCACAGGAGACTATCTCGCGCTGGCCCAGCGTGCGCCGGGGTGAAGATAAATGGATCTTCCCATTCCAAGAAAATGCCGACGCGATGTTTAATAGCGCGATGCTCTACGAACTGGCCGCCTTGCGCAAGTTTGCCGAGCCCATCCTCCGGGAGGTGCGCGAATGCGATAAGGAGAACGCGGAGGCCTACCGCCTATTGCGTTTCTTGCGCTATTTCAATTACATCAACGAGGCCGACCTGCCGGGCACCTCGCTATTGCGTGAGTTCCTGGGTGGGGGAACGTTCAAATATTGATGGCAAGAACGCCGCAAAAGAGCCGGTAAAAAAATTCTCACCCGCGTGAGAAAAAATTCTCATGCGGGTGAGAAAAAATATGGAAGTGGAATAATCCACAAATATTGGCCTGTCTTATAGTCTTTTGTGTATAAACTTATCGAAAAAGGCTTCCCGGTAAATGTTTCCTATGGCTACAACATGATTTTTGATGTATGCATCGTTGTTGTCGAACGAATCGATGTGTTGCAGATTGACAATGTATGATTTGTTGATCCGGAAGAATTGCTTTCCGGGTAGCTTCTCATGGATGTTTTTCAGGTTCATTTTGGTGATTATTCTCTCTTTTTCACTGTGGATAATCACATAATCCTTCAACCCTTCGATAAAAAGAATATCCGAAAAACATACTTTACAGTATTTCCGTTCGGACTTGACAAGGATAAAGTCTGCTTCTATATCGCCAACATTCTCTTTCTCTTCGGTGTTGAGCAGCGAATGATACACAATCGCTTTATTCACCGCCTTCTGAAAACGTTCAAATTTGATGGGTTTAATCAGGTAATCGATGGCCTCTACCTCATAGCTGTCCAAAGCATATTCTCCGTATGCGGTAGTAAAGATAATCAACGTGTTTTTAGGAATAGTACGAGCAAACTCCAAGCCGTTGATATGGGGCATTTGTATATCGAGGAAGAGTAAATCGACCGGGTGGTCTTCCATAAATTCCGAAGCCGTTTCAGCACTGTTGAACGATCCTAAGAGGTTGAGTTTGCCACTCCGCCGGATCAATATCTCCACCGCTTCCCGTGCTAAAGGTTCATCGTCTACGACAATGCAATTCATAATTCGAGTGTTAAGATGACCTCGTAGGTCGTTTCGTTATTGTTGATAAGCAATGTATGCTGCTTTGGATATAATAACGTTAAACGACGCTGTATATTTTTCAGACCGATGCCGCCAACCCCTTTTTTCACTGTTTCCCTGATCGGTTTGGAGTTTTCGCAACGAAAAGTCAATTGATTAGTATGTAAACGGAAATAAATGTGCACGTAGGACTCATGTTTGCTGTCCTGATTGTGTTTGACTGCATTCTCAACAAATGGGATAAAGAGAAAAGAGGGAACCCGTATCTCTTCCATCTCGCCCTCCTCTTCTATCTTGAATTCGAATTTGTCTCTGCGCACTTTTTCCAGATTAAGATAATCGCGTAAGAATTGAATGTCGGAGGTAAGTAAAACCTGGTCTTTGTTCTCCTCATGCAATTGATAACGCAACAGATCTTCCAGCTTGAACAGGATATTACGCGCCTCCTCTTTGTTTTTCCATATCAGTACATTGGCATTGTTGAGCATATTAAAAAGAAAATGGGGATTGATCTGCTGCTTCAACAGGTCGAGCTCCGACTGCAGGGTGGCGGATTTTAATTCATTGATGCGGCGGTTGTTTTTTATCCAGTAGCGAAACAGCATGATAGCAGACGACCCGGCAAGCAATAGTCCCATGGAAACAAAAGAGGATGTAAGGTTCAGGTACAATGCACCCATTCCCATCTTTTCGATGATTGTTTTTGAAGAAAATAGCTGGGTCTGCAGAACGGCCAGCATAGCTAAGATGATTATAATAAGCAGTCCGGCATAAAAAAAGTAATGGGTGAGGCGGTTTTTCAATAGATAGCGAGGCACTAAGAAACAGACATTAAACAAGATCAATCCGAATACGGAAAAGATGTAGGACGCCCATTCAAACAATTCATATTCGGAGCTTCCCAAATAGGTGAGGTTGCCCAGTACCATGCTGATGGTAATAATCGTGAGTGCCAGTACGATAATCAGGTAGCGGGCAGTACGATAGCGCCTGTCGACCAATAGATCAGATATGACATCTTTATTGAAATACTCCATGGGGTTAAAAATTTATTTTCAGGTGCAGGAAGCGGCTGTCCTCTTCCCTGATCTGCAACTCATAGCGTTCGGGATATAACCTATTCAGGCGCAACCGGATATTCTTTAATCCCTCGTCATACAGATCGGCTTCCGCGCAGGAACAGAAAAGTGAAAAGGAATCGTTGTCGACCCGGAAACAAAGATCTATCCGGTAGGCACATCCTCTCTTTTCCTGTTTTTTAACGGCATACTGCACGATAGGAAGAAACAGGAGCGGAGGAATAAATACACTGTGGACATCCCCTTCGGTAGCTACCTCAAAACTCAACATCCCGGAATGGCATCGTTCCAATTGAAGGTAGTTGCGGATGAAGCTGATTTCGGCATGCAACAAAACCTCCTGACGGTTGCAATCGTATAACTGATAACGTAAAATCTCACTCAGATCCATCAGCATATCAGAGGCTTTCTCCTGGTTCTCCTCCACTATATCGCCTACGTTATGAAGGATGGAAAGCAAGAAAACAGGATTGATCTGCTCCTTCAGCTTTTCGACCTCCGACTGCATATGAAGGGTTTCCAGTTCGTGTACCTGCATGTCGTTGATCAGCCAGTGTTTGAAAATGATCATAAAACTAACACCCAGAATGGCCATACTGTCGATCAGGAAAGAGGAGAGTAACTCCAACCATAGAGGATTTCCCGTGTTATTGAAGTAAGAATATTGGCCGGGATCGAGCCGGTAGTATTTCAATACGGCATATTCAAATCCATAATGGACGAGAAGAAAAAGCATGATCAGAAAGAAAAAGAGCGTGAAATAGGCTGGGTATCTTTCTTTTAATAACAAGCGGGGAACCAGTATATAGATATTGAAATAGCCTAACAACAGGTAAGTGACGAGAATAAACAGCGAGAATAGATAGATAGAATTGCCAAACAGCTCATGGTACTCAAGGAATCCCATATAGATCTGGTTGAAGGCGACGGCCATGACCGCCAGGATCAATAAGGTATGGCGCCCGATACGGTAACCGGTGCGCCTATCCATGAGCAATTTATAGAAAAATGACTCCTGGTGAGAATCTCTATGAGGCAGGGAAAGATTCATCTTTAGAAAATATACTGAACCCCTACGCTGAATCCGAGATACAACTGTTTCAGTTTCGTGTCGGTATGTTTTTTCCAGAGACTATGGCTGGGGAACATACTCAGGTTGTCGGTATTGTTGGTCGACATATAGTTGAGGCTCGGCCCACCGAATAGTTCCAAATGGGGAGTGAAACGAAAAGCAGGCATAATGGCAAAGCTATTGTGGTCTACCTGGTTGTCCTCGCTGAAATCTGTCAGGAATTGCGACCGTAGTTCGTTATTGATCCGGAAACGGGAAGAGATCGGGATATGTGCGCCAAGCCCTCCTTCCGCAACATATTTCTCCTCTTTCGCTTTGTGATTGTAGCCGACACCCAGTATACCATACAATATGCGTCCCCCCGAGCGGAAGGCCACCATGGTGGAGCCGATCTCATCATAGGTGATACCGATGCTCTTCTCCCCGTTTTTGATCAGGTTGACCAGCCCGATGGGATAATCGCTCTCGTCGGCTATGTTGAGTATAGCGGCCAATTGGAACCCACTGACCTTTTTTGCTTTATTCATTAATCCGCCGATTTGAAACCCATTGACATCGTTGGCTACGTTTACCAGTCCGGCAAGCTGAAACCCATTCATCGTCCCGGTCGCCACATTGGCCAGACCTGTTATCTGTATGCCATTCATCTCATGGGTTTTGTTCACAAGCCCTGACAGTTGGAAGCCGCTGTAATCGCTGGTCCGGTTCAACAGGCCGGCAATCATTGTGCCCTGCCCACTGCCACCCGCATAGGTACCTAAACCGGCGAGGTGGAATCCCCCGAGGTCCTGCTTCACATACATACCCAAACCGCTTACAGAAAATGTAGTCACACTCCTGGACACACCCGCCAGGATATTAAACGATACGGCATTGGTATAGATAGGCGCCTCTGTTCCCTGTGTGCTTAAGGGCGGTATAAAGCTGAGTTGGAAAGCCGCTTTTTTCTCATTGTCAGTCTGTGAAAAGATAAATCCTGCCGGCAGACAAGCCAATGCCAGGAGTATCATTACTTTTTTCATTTTCATAAATTTGTTCTGTTCAAAATTAATATGCCGCAAAGATATAGGTCGTTTCTTCCTCCGACAGCGAAAGTAGACAAAAGCGGGGAAAGGGAAGACGAAAACAGGAAATAGGTTGAATAACCTGTTTATTTAAGCAGCAAAAGTAAGGAAAACGAATTACAAAGTAGTTATACATCAAATGCGTCATTCCTTCGTGATCTCAGAGAAAAATAGTATATTTGTATAAAACAAATAGCTATGAAACGAATCTACAACATAAATGACGAGGCCGGCAAAAAGGAAAACCTCCATGATCCTGCATCTGTTTATCAAGCGGAGGAGCCTTTAGCTGAGGACGCAGCTTGTCTGAAACGTATTAAGAAACCGGATGAGGATTTCTATCGGGCAGTTAGTATGGAAGAATTTGCTGCAGCAGCAAAAACTCATATTAGGGAACTATACAAGCACGACAAGAAATGAGGATTGTCTTTTTACCGGAGGCCTTAGACTATTTTAATGAATTGACTACTATCCTATTTGAAAAGGACTATTTTGGCATGGAAGATAGTGCGTTGAGGTATGTAGATGAATTGCTGTATGATATAAAAACAACATTGCCCAATAGGCCGAAAAGAAAAGCTCCCGCTTACTTTGAGCAATTTGGAGATGGAATGTATTATGCTACTTTCCGGAAAAACAAAACAACACAATGGGTAGTGTTCTTTACGATTTACCAGGACAAAGAAGATTTAGTCTATTTAATCCGCTATATTTCCAACAATCATGTGATAGCACATTTTTTATAATGAAAAGAATTGTTTCCCCCGGTTGCTTACACTTCGGTTTTTCATTTCCTCCCTTTTTATAGCCGATATCCCGATGAAAGCAAAATGGGGCGAGAACGTTTAATTTCTCTGGCCTGAATGGCTGATTAATAAACAATATCGCTACATTTGCGGTTTATATAATAAACAGATTGGGATGGATATATTAACAAGTCTTATTTCTCCTTTTTTCCAGCATCGCCGGGGCAATATCGAGAAGTTTGCGGAATACAGTGATCTTATTCAGCAGAAACAGCTGAAGAAGTTGCTGGATAAGGCGCGACATACTGAATGGGGGAAGAAGTACGATTACAAAAGTATCCGTTCTTACCAGGACTACAAGGAGCGTTTCCCTATCCAGACCTACGACGATCTGAAGCCCTATATCACCCGCATGGTGAATGGCGAAAAGAATGTGTTGTGGCCATCTGTTGTGCGTTGGTATGCCCGTAGCAGCGGCACGACAAACGATAAGAGCAAATTTATTCCTGTGACCGATGAGATCCTCTGGCGCTGTCATTACAAAGGCGGGGTCGATTGCGTGGCGCTCTATCTGGAAAACAATCCCAAAAGTTGCTTTTTTTCGAAAAAAGGGTTGATACTCGGCGGAAGCCACAGCCCTTCTGCCCTGAATGCTCAGGCTCACCAGGGCGACCTTTCGGCGGTATTGCTGCAAAACCTCAATCCGTTGGTCAATCTGGTGCGTGTGCCCAAGAAAAAGATCATCCTGATGGATGAGTGGGAGAGCAAGATCAAAGCGATTGTCGAAAGCACCTGGAACAAAGATGTGAACAGCCTTTCAGGGGTTCCCTCCTGGATGCTGGTGTTGATTCGTGCTATACTGGCCAAAACGGGCAAAGAATATCTGACCGAGGTCTGGCCGAATATGGAGGTTTTCTTCCATGGAGGCATTAGTTTTGAGCCCTACCGCGACCGCTATAAGGCGTTGATCCCTTCCGATAATATGCACTATATGGAAACCTATAATGCTTCCGAAGGATTCTTTGGTATCCAAAGCGATCTGAGCGATCGTAGCCTGTTGTTGATGCAGGATTATGGCGTTTTCTATGAATTTATCCCGTTGGATGAGCTCGATAGCGATAATCCGACCGTCCTGCCATTGCATGAGGTGAAGAAAGATATCAACTACGCGATGATTATCAGCACCCTGGGCGGCCTGTGGCGCTATCAGATAGGCGACACGGTTCGTTTTACCTCGTTATTCCCTCATAAATTTGTTATCTCCGGGCGCACCAAACATTATATCAATGCCTTTGGCGAAGAGTTAATGGTCGACAATGCCGATAAAGCCATTGCGCTGACCAATCAACAAACTGGCGCCGAAGTAAAAGAATATACTGCGGCTCCTCTTTTTATGCTCAACAAAGCAAGAGGTTGTCATCAGTGGATCATCGAATTTGTGAAAAAGCCCGAATCCATCGAAGAATATGCCCGTCTGTTGGATGAAAACCTACAGCATCTCAACTCCGACTACGAGGCAAAACGCTACAAAAATATCTCGCTCCAACCGCTGGAGATTGTCGAAGCCCGTGAAGGTGTTTTTTATGAATGGTTAGCCCGAAGGGGAAAACTGGGCGGGCAACATAAGATCCCTCGCCTGAGCAACAGCCGCGAACTATTGGAAGAGCTGCTTGAGATCAACCGTTCGGCCTCACTGGCCTGATCGCGATCAGAAGCGAAACGACAGGTATAATCCGACATTATTCGACTGCATCGTAGGGGCAATCACCCAATTGTCAGCCGCCTTTTTGTTGATGTTCCGGGCAATGGCATTGCGCACCGGGAAGTAGATCAGATAAGACAATTCAGCAGAGAGAATACCGAACCCGGCACCGGCCACCACGTCGGCCATCCAATGACGGTTGTTGTAGATGCGCGAGGCAGCGACAAAAGTGGCAATCGCATAACCCGAATAAGCCAATACCGGCGAGCTATGACGAAACTCCTTATAAGCGATATGCGCACCCAGAAAGGCGTTTGAGGTATGTCCCGATGGAAAGCTGTGAGACTTGCCGTCCGGACGTTTGACATCGACCACCTCTTTCAATCCCTGCACCATGCCGGCATTCAATACCTCAGCCAGCCCTACCACCATCAATTGGTCTACCCAGTTGTGTTTCTCTTTTCCCATCAGATCGCATACAAATACCCAACCGAGCATACCCCATTCCAGGTAGTCATCAACCCGTATCTGCTTGTCGCGCGTTCCCCGCTTGAAGAGGTGATAATCTTCCATACCATCGATCAGATGCCCGGCTGCCCCTACGCCGATAAGTGCCGCGGGCAGGATCAGTTGCTTTGGCTTGAAGGTGTATTCAGCAATCGGCATCCGCACTGGCACGGAGTCGACCGGCACGGCCTGTTCGCTGTTGGTCTGACTCCAGCCCAACGACGCGTTCACACACAGCAAAATCAACAGGATATATCTTTTCATATACGTTTGTCTCTTTTCAGCTGCAAAGAAAAACAATTTATTTGGGAAAAGAGGCAATACTCCTTATCTATCCTTACAAACGGCTCATGGGTTCCTGCGCGAAAAATAATAAGATAGGCAAATAATCTTTGAGATTTTCCCGCAACACTTTCAATGCTTTGGAGAGATGGTAATCAACCCCTTTTATGGTGATACCAAAGCTGTCGGCAATCTCTTTTTTGGATAGGTTTTGAAAGCGGTTCATTTCGAAGATCTGCCGCGTTTGTTCCGGAAGGCGATCCAGTGATTGCCGGATGATCTGCTGGATATCGCTGGCAAAGATCTTCTCGGGATCAGAGGCTTCCAAGGTGGATATTCGAATGTCGAGTTCTCTTTTGCCGTATTCGGATAGGTTGGCTAAGGTATTTTGTTTGACGGATTCATGCCTCAGGTAGTCCAGCGATTTGTGTTTTACGATGGTGAACAGGAGCACCTTAGGGTTTTCGATCTCTTTGGTTTTGGTTATTTCCCAAATCTTGATCAGTGCCTCCGAAGCAATATCTTCCGCCACCCAATCGTCGAACACATAGGATTTGGCAAAGAGAAAGCATCTGTTGTAATACAGATGATAGAATTTTCGGAATCCCGTTGCATCAACTCTCTCCATGCTGAAAATAATTTCTTTGGCAGTAATTAGATTTGGAACAATAGCTTACAAAGATAAAATTATTTAGCAAAGAAAAAAACCGGGCGATGATACATCCCGCCCGGTTTTTTTGAAATCAATGAAACTTGAAATAGATCTTATTTTTCAGGTTGGGTGATCCGTAGATCTTAAACCGATGATTTTGCGACTGTGGCCCGAAGTTCTCTGCCTTGCCGAACTTGGTGCCTACTGCCGGAATGGCATCCATAAAGGAGATATTCCCTTCCGGGTACTTGGGGAAGGTGAAGTTTCTTTCCACACTGTACTGTTGCTGTATGGCAGGTGTAAACAGGTGGAGCGAAATGTCTTCCGAAGCGCAGTAGACCTCGAACGGGGTAGGACAAAGTAGCCTCATGCCATAGAACAGGGAGTAATAGCCCTTGAACTCGGGATAGATCCATCGCTCGCCGGTGATGGCATCGTTGTATTCTTTCTCCCAAACATCCAAGATACCTCCTTTCAATCGGTTGTTATAGACCCGATAGGGACCGTTGGCCATCAGTTTCGCTCCGCTTACTCCCTCTTCCGGGAAGCGGAAGGTGATACCAATCATCTCAATATCGTCTTGCGGACGGTAGCCGTAGTCGAGCTGAAGCACCCCATTGTCTTGCATCACCCAGAAAAAACGATAGGCTTCGCCACCCCGCTGGTAGTTATACACCACATCGATTCGTGGCAAGCCGTCTGCCGTGGTCAAAGCAACCTCCTTGCATACGACATCCCTTTCGGTGATATAGACCGGTCCGTCGGTCAGCGGAATAAGCCCTTTTCCGTTTACGACCTCTTTCAATAACCCGCTCTTCTTGTCGATTTTCACCCGGATGCCTGCTGCCGAGAGGAGATAATAGGAATCCTCTTCTGTGGCTGTAGCCTTCGACGCTCCGGCCGGTATCGTCTCCAGTATCCTTTCTGCAAAGAAGGCCGGCGAGGTCAACTCGAAGCTCCAGGTGTACAGTTCTTCTCCTTTAGGTCCCTTGGCTGTTAGGTACAGTACATCGTATCTCTTCCAGTCGTCAGGCAGGGCAATCTTGAGGTCACCCTTATGCCAGGGATCGATGGCGGGAGCGTCGATTGTGCCCCTCTTCTCTTCCTTCTCTCCTTCCAACGAATTGATGCGCACGAGGCGATAGCTAAAGGAGCAATCGCGGGTATTGGTGAAGTCATAGCGGTTCTCGATCCGCAACGTGCCATCCCAGGCGGGGGTGATATATTTCTTCTCCACAAAGATGGGCGACCAGATCTCTTTGACCGTATAGAAGCTGCCCTCTTTCTCGCGGTAGGGTCCCACAATACCGTCCGCCCCATGGTCTTTGTCGGTATCCAACAGACCGTTTTTGTCGGTGCGCACCACGGCCTGATCGGCGAAGTCCCACAGGAACATCCCGGCAGAGAGCGGATTGGAGAGCATCAGGTTCCAGAAATCATCCAGTCCCGCGCCATGTCCGCCATCGTAGAGCCCATGGATCAGCTCTGTCGGCATAAAGATCTCCCGTCCGTTGAACATATCCCGGATGCCCGAGTGATAGGTGATATAGTGTATCGTATTGATGCCCGAGAAGAGCGCCCAGGGGTGTAATACCGGACGTTTCTGAATATCGAGCTGTGGGAAGATCGGATCCAGGTCGAAGTTGAATCCCCCTTCGTTACCGTTTGCCCAAAAGATGATAGAGGGATGGTTGATGTCCCTTTTCAGCATCTCGTGTAATAGGATGGTGCCTACACCCGTATCGTAGGGAGGGCTTTGCCAGGCGCATAATTCGTCGATCACATAGAGTCCCAATGAGTCGCATACCTCCAGGAAGTTTTTGTCGGGTGGGTAATGCGACATACGTACCGCGTTCATATTCATCTCCTTGATCAGCTTCACGTCGTTGAGGTTCTGCTCCGGGCTTACGCTGCGTCCGGTGGTAGGCCAGTGCGAGTGGCGGTTGATACCCTTGAAACGGATCTTCTGCCCGTTCACATAGACACCATCGCGCTCCTTCACCTCAACGGTGCGGAATCCGAAGCGTTCGCGGAGGGTGTGAAGGGCTTTCCCTTTTTGGCTGACGGTGATCACCGCGTGATAGAGATGCGGGTCTTCGGCCGACCAGGGCGTCACCCCGGCGATCTGCGATGAGGCGATGAGCTGTTTCGTCTTTGTGGGGTAGGCCGCTTGGAAATCGCCCACCTTCTTACCCGATTGGGCATCGAACAGATCGACCTGTATCTCCGCGTTGGCCACCTCGCGATTCAGGAAGGCCTCCAGGCGTATCTCCCCGTCTTGCTGGGCATCGATGGCGGTGTATTCCACAAAGGTGTTGGGCTGTGCCTCCAGGTAGACCGGGCGGAAGATACCGCCGAAGATCCAGAAGTCCGCCTCGCGCTCCGCACTGTTCACGCTGGCGTTCGACGACATTTTACTTACCTCCACCTCCAGGCGGTTTTCCGACTTATGGGATACCAGGTGGGTGATCTCCCGTTTGAAGCGGTAGAACGATCCCTGATGGATATCGCCCGCCTGCTTGCCGTTGACGCGCACCTTCGTGTCGGTCATCGATCCCTCGAAAACGATGAAGATCCGCTTGCCTTTCCAGTCGGCAGGCAGGGTGAAAGAGGTGCGATAGAGCCCCTTTTCAGAGGCTTTATTCCTATCGTGTCCGTAGTTGTACTCACCGAAGCCTTCCAATTCCCAGCAGGAGGGCACTCGAATCGTCGTCCATTCCCCACTTTTTCGGCCAGCGGTACAGAAGAAATCCCACGTGACATTGTCGTCAGGACAAGAGCCGGATAGCATCATTTTCTCTGTACTTGCTGCCAAAGAATGGGGCAGTGTCTGTTTTTTCGTTTCCTGTGCCTGTGTGATGCTACCTATTAGGCAAAGAAACAGGAAAAGAATCATCTTTTTTCTCATGTGTTATTCTATATGTATTAAATGGATTAATTCTCGTCAGCTACCGCCTCTTCCCAAGTCTCCCACTTCTCTACATTCGGATCATAGCCGCTGTAGCCGGGATTCTGGCTAAGCTGTCCCAGACGATTGGCATCGATGGCCGATTGCGGAATAGGCCAGTTGATGTTGTGTCTGCCCATGGTGTATTTGCGACCCCTGATGTTAGCACCGGTATCCTTGTTGTAATAGTTGTTGTAGTTGGTGATACGATGGAACCAGAAGCTATCTTCGTGCAGGCGGTTTTTATCGTAGGTTTTCCCTTCGTTGTCGGGCTTGCCACTAAGAGCGAGACAGTAGGAGATGCGGCTCAACTCAGTGAAACGCCACTCTTCCATATAGAGTTCGCGAGCACGCTCATCTGCGATGTCATCAATCGTCACCGTGGTATAGAGCTGCTGGCATTTAGCACGGCGGCGAACGGCATTGACATCGTCGACAGCCGAGGCATCACCCAGGTAATACTTAGCTTCGGCACGAAGCAGGTAGGTCTCTGCCAGGCGATAGCAGTAGAAGTCGGCGTATCCGCCTCCGTTGTATTGGTTAGCCGAAGGTGCATCGTCTTCGGGTGATTCAGACCATAGTTTATAGTGCGGCCAGTCGAACCAGCAACGAATGGTGTCGGAACAAAGAATCTTGGTGTTACCGTTTTCGTCTGTCCAGCTATAGCGTACATTCTCGCCATGGTATTTGGTATCCGGACGGTTATAGCGCAAGTCTTCCATACGTGCCCAGTTGCCTACGGTGTGGCTGTGGCGCAGGTCTCCCTCGTCGTTGATGCCATTCACATACCACAGGGTGTTCTCAGCGAAGTAGGTAGGACGAACAACTGCCTGTCCACGTCCGAAGGTATGATTGAAGTCGAGGTCCTCTTTGTAATTCACATTGTTCAAGGCGAAATTATCCACGGCTCTTACGTTGTCGGGTGTTTTGATCTCGTCGGCATTCCAGCGCGGTACCAGGTTGCGCATGGTACGGGTGCGGATACCGGACTCTGTTCCGTAGCGGTTAGGCATAACGAGAATCGCTTCTTTGTTGGCAGCGATCGCCTTGTTGCCTCCCTGATGCAAGTTCCAGATCACGTTGTTGGTGATGTTCCAGGTCTTGGGGTAAGGGTTCGAGAAGGTGCCAAAGGTGTTTTCCATCAAGCTATAGCCGGATTGTCCGATCAGGATATCCGCCTGCTCTTTGGCTTTCTGAAAATCTCCGTTGGCCAAATAACACTTAATCAATAATTGACGGCAAGCGCCTTTATTGATCATACCGATATAGGTCATATCTTTTTGATCGGGCACATATTGTACGGCAAACTCCATATCCTGTACCAGTCGCTTGATGATCGCTTCCCGTTTGGTGCTCTTATAATCTTGCTTAGGTGATTCGATGATTTTGGATACGAAAGGAACATCGCCAAATTGGAAGCAGAGGTTCATATAGCGATAGGCACGATGAAAATAGGCGCGACCAAGGTATTCGTTCTTGGTGCTCTCATTCAATCCCTCTACCTTGTCGATATAGCTGATGACCGTATTGGCATACTTAATACCGTTATAGGTCTCTCCCCAGAAAATAACCAGGCGATTTTGGTCGAAATTGTACCAGCCATCGGTCGGTGTGAAACGTTCGTTGATGTCGCAGAAGGCGGCCGCATCGTCGGTCTTGCCCGCTACGGTCAGATCGGAGAATAGGTATTCACTCATCAGAGGCAACATGAGGTCGATCGGATCGGTATTGGTCCAGTAAGCGCGTAACGCCTTGTCGGCTGAGGCCAGGGCGGCATCTAACCCTTTTACCGTGCTGAATGTGGCTGTCGGTTCATACAAAGAGAGGGGATCCGGTTTCAGAAAATCATCGGAACATCCCGTAAGAAGCGCGGATATACAAGCGACTCCCGTCAATAGTTTGAATAAGCTTCTAGTATATTTCATGATTTGTTCTTTTTAAAAAGTTACATTTAAACCTAAAGAATAAGTTCTCGGTGCGATATTGCCTGTTTCCGGGTCTCCGTATTCCCATTCTTTGCTCCAGGTAGCGACATTGCGTACGGTAGCAAAGATCTTGGCATTCTGGATATGTATCTTAGACAGGAGTGTGGCCGGAACATTGTAGGCCAGTGAGATGTTTTCCAGACGAATAAACGAACGGTTGATCACCCGGTTCGGAGCGGTAAGTCCTGTGGGACCTTGTGCCGAGAGGCGGGCATATTTGTTCGTGGGGTTATCGACTGTCCAATACTCCTTGCTGTAGAGATTCTGGCAATTGGTGATCTGTGAATACCCGTTGTCGTTATTCAGGTAGTTGCCATCCTGGCTCTTGTGCCCCATATAGGAGTAGAGATTGAAAGAGAAATTCCAGTTCTTAAAGAGGGTGAAGCTGTTACGCATGGCCCAATGAATAGGAGGAACTGTTTCGCCCAGGAACTGCTTGTCTTCGTTGTTGTAAACAGGCGTGGTGGTTCCGTCGGCGTTTACCCGGTCGTCGGCTGTGTAGTGGTTGGCTACTTTCGGATCACCCGGTTTTTGTCCGTATTTGGCGGCTTCTTCTATTTCATCTTTCTGCCAGATACCGGTGACCTCATAGTCCCAGATTACATTGATAGGGTGTCCGATAAACCATTTATTGCTGATATCATCCCGTTCCTTGGTGATGACATTGCCGGCAGCGTCTATACTGGTTTCATATTCTCCATACAGCTTTTTGATCTCGTTCTTATTGAAGGAGAAGGAGAAAGAGGTTGTCCAGTTGAAGTTCTCATTCTCGATATTGCGCGTGTTGATCGAAAGCTCAACGCCCCGGTTTTCAACCCGCCCCAGATTGGTCGTGATGGAGCTGAATCCGGTGAAGTTAGGCAGCGACTGATTCATAATCATGTCTGTTGTGGGCATGATGTAGTATTCCATGCTGGCATTGATGCGCCCGCGCAGAAAACTAAGGTCTAACCCGGCGTTCCACGAGGTGGTCTTCTCCCATTGCAGGCCGGTATTAGGCAGGCGGTTAACAAAGAGGTATTTCATGTCCATCAAGGTGTTGTTAGAGGCGTTGATATACCCTTGCGCATAATTGCCTAAGGCCAGATTGGCTAACGCGATATAGGGATCGGAGAGGCTTCGGTTACCGTTTTGCCCAAACGAAACACGCAATTTACCGGAGTCTAACACATGATCCCATTGCCAGAAATTTTCGTTGGTGAATGTCCATGCCAGAGCGCCCGAGAGGAAGTTCGCATACGGATTCGTTGTGCCGAATGCCGAATAACCATCGCGACGGAAAGAGAAGGTCCCCATGTATTTGTCGTCGTAGGAATAGAACAGGCGTGCCAGATAACCGGTTGCTGTCTCGCGGGTGTCGGTGGCTTTGAACTCGCTTAGGTTTTTGTCGGCATTGGCATTGGCATGTATGCCGAGCGCTTCGGAAGGCAGGATATTACGGGCGATGACGCGGTCTGCCCACGATTCGCGTTCTTCCGCCTCTTGCACTAAGGTGAGGATGGTGTGATGCTTCTGCGCGAAGGTATAGTCCCATGTAACGGTGTTGTTCAACGACCAGTCGAAGCGCTTGCTTTGTTCGCGAATCACCCGGTCTTGTGTCTCTGCCTGCCAGTCGGGATGCTCAGACGATCTGAAGTAACGATCGTAGAAATACTGGAAACGAGGGGCAACATTAAACGAATAGGTGAAGCCGAGCGGCAGCGTCAGTTTGGCTGTCAGGATGGAGTTTAATACGGTAAATCCCTTTTCCAGGTCTAAATACTGACGGTCGTAGTCGAAGTTATACCCTTTCCAGTAAGCATTTTCTCCCTGTGGATGTGGCACCAGTTCGCCCTCTTCGTTGTAGGGAGTGGCAAATGGGCTGTTGCTTGTGATCTGATTGTACCAGTCGGTGGCTATATCACCGTCCGAACGGTTCTGGAAGTTAACGTTGGCACCTACACTAAACCAGTCGGTTATCTTGGTATCGAGCTTCAGGTTAGAGCGTATGGCGCTATATTCATTGCCACGCACTACACCTTCGTTGGAGATATAACCCAGTGAGAAGTAGTAGTTGACTCTTTCGCTCATGCCGCTAACGCTGACGTTATAATCCTGATTGAATCCTGTCTGGAACGAATGGTCATACCAATCGAATGTTTTCCCTGCCAGGAAATTAGCCAGGGTAACCTCGCTGGCATTTAGTCCGATGCGTCGTCCCCATACCTCGTCGATACTCATTCCGTCGGCTTGTGTGGTCTGGTTTCTCCAGGCATCCAGGGTCAGTCCATATTTATTGAGGTTGTTATTCGTCGGACGATCATAATAACCCGCGGGTCTGTTTCCTGTCTGGTAGGCTTCGTATTTACCGGTCGACGGATTGACGCCATAGGTATCGGTTGTATAAAAATCGGTGCGGTAGTTCAGGTAGCCCTCCGGATCGTATACTTTTCGGCTATCGGCCATAGCGGTCCATCCTACGTTGGCACTGAAGTTTATGACCGGTTTTTCCGATTTCCCTTTCTTGGTGGTGACGATCACGACCCCGTTGGCAGCCTTGGCTCCATATACGGCGGCCGATGAGGCGTCTTTCAATACGTCGATCTGGGCAATATCGTTGGGGTTGATTTCAGAGAGTTCTCCATAGAACATCATACCATCCAGGATGATGAGCGGGTCGTTGTGACCACCATCGGTATAGACCGATCGTTGTCCGCGGATGCTCATCGATCCACCCCCTTTGGCAGAGTTGCTGAAACCGATGTTCAGACCGGCTGTTCCTCGCAATACATCCTGTACCGTTTTAGGTGCCTCATTGGCCAGCGCGTCCGGGCGGATTTGCGATACGGAACCTGTCAGGTCTTTCTTGCGTATGGTTCCATAGCCGATCACCACCACCTCATCCAATGTCTGGGCATCTTCTCGTAGGGTGATATCGATTTTATTTTTTCCTCCTACGGCTACCTCCTGGGCGATATATCCGATGTAGCTGATCTGCAAAATGGCATGCTCTGTGATCAGTAGCGAGAAGTTGCCGTCGATATCGGTGGTCGTGCCGTTGGTGGTGCCTTTTTCCACCACATTGGCACCGATGACCGGTTCGCCATATTCATCAACAACACTCCCGGTGATTTGTTTTTTATTCTCGGCTTGCAGGATCGACATTTTGGGGCGTTTCATCAGCATGATGTTGGCGCCTTCCATCGCGTAGAAGATGTCTGTGCCGGCAAAAAGATCATTCAATACCTCGGCGACGATCTTCCCTTCTGCCACCAGCGAGGTCGATCCGGAAAGAACCACCTCCTGCGGGTTGTAAATAAAGAGATAATCGGTTTGTTTTTCGATTTCTTTAAGCACATCACGTACGGCTGCGTTCTCGGCATGAAGCGTGACCTTTGTAGTTTGCGAATGGGTTTCCGTAGCCCAAATGCTTGAAGCGACAAGGAGTAGTAAAATGGCTGTAGCTTTCATTTTTCGTATGACTCGTTTAAAAGGTGGCTTAAATAGTAAATGGATTTTAAAAGTTTCTTTTTTTTCCATACATTTGTCATGTAATAAAGTTGATACTAAATAATTTAATGAATTTTCGGTGTCGATTTTTTACCTAACCGGGGAGTGGTGCGAACACTTTCCGGTTATCTTTTTTTTGATCAGGTATTTCTCATAGGCAATATTATTTTGAGGTGAATAATTAGTAGATGATAATTTTATTGGCATCACTGTCTTTCTCATAAGTGAACTTATGGCGTAGCTGCAACACCCGGAGCACATGTTCTACCCCGTCTTTCGTGCGGAACTTACCGGTATAGAGATAGTTTAGGATCGAGGTGTTTCTGACTTCGATCTCAATATCGTAATAGAGCTCCAATTGCTTGAACAGGTCTTTCACCAACTCGTTTTCGAAAGCAATAATCCCTTCTCGCCAAAGGAAGAGATCGTGGTTGAGGTTGTGTGCCTGTTCCAAACGGCCGTCTTGCGTATAAGCGCGGGTGTCGGGCGTGAGCAAAAGCGACTCTTTCGTGGCGGAAGAGCTCACCTCTACCGATCCTTCGATCAGCGAGGTCTCAAAATAGCCGGTATGGGTGTAGGCCTTTACGTTGAATTCCGTGCCAAGCACCGTTACATCGTATTGGTTGGTATGCACGATAAATGCCTTCTCTTTGTTGGGTGTAACGTCAAAATAGGCCTCGCCGTCTAAAACAACCTGTCGTGTATCGCCCGTAAAGCGCTCCGGAAACGAGAGGTGCGTCTGGGCATTCAGCCATACGTGGGTGCCGTCGGTCAGGGTGATCTCGGCCCGTTGTCCCTCCGGCACATAGAGGCTTTTCATGGCAAGCGATTCTTCCTCTGCCGTCTTTCTCACAGGAAGTAGCCAGGTGTACAAGCCGAAAGCAATCAGGAATACGGCTGCCACTTTCAATAATTCGCGCACGATTGATAGTCCTCTTTTGTGTGTCGGAAGTTTAGCTGCCGGAGCCTCCGTATCGTTCCACAAGGTGGCATCGTACAGGTTGCGAAGCAGACGAAACTCCTCGTGATTCTTTTCGTCGCGATCTATCCAGCGGGCAATGTCCTCCCGCTCCTCCTGTGAGGCCTTTCCCTCGATGTATTGTTGTATTTTATTTGGATCCATATTTTTTCTCTGTTTTATATAAAACGATTCAAAGATGGAACCTACTAGTAGACGAAATGTTAAAATACAAAATGTAAGCAAAATCGCCATTTTGCTTTACAATATGATACGTTAAAAAGTGTTACTCGCGGGACTAATTTTAAAAACCCCTACGTTTTCGGAAAAATAGTCGGTCGATTTTGACAATTTGTAAATCGCTTAGCGAAGCGTAAAGCAAAATGATAATACGTCTTGAACCAGGAAACAACGTTCGCTTCCGAAGGGAGCAATACGCTGATTTTGGGATTTTCCGGATGTGATTGGTTTGATTTAATATGATTACTCTGATGGATGCGGATCTTCATGTAGGAGGAAAGTGGAAGGAGAAGGGAGAAGGGAGAAAGGAAATAGGATATAGGAAAGGTTGGCACAGATGGTATCGGGCTTTTTCTTCAAATCGGAGGGGATGGGAAGGTATTAGAAAGCCCGAAAGGGCTTCAACCTGGATAACCCCGTGCAAGCCGTTAAGGCGAAGCTCGGGGTCGACGTAATATATATATATAATGAGCTCCGTAGGAGGTCAACTGTTGAGCCCCTACGGAGCTCATTCCTACGACACTATCAACCCCGAGCTTCGCCTTAACGGCTTGCACGGGGTTATCCAAGTATAAGTCCTTCCGGACTTCAGTATATTCCAACCTTACAATATCTGAAGACGCCCTTTCCCCTTTCTCCTTTCCCCTTTCCCCTTTCTCCTTTCAAATCTTCCCAAACCTAAAGAAGTCTCCTCCCCCCTTCCCCCTCAAAAAGCAAACAACCCCACCAACATCTTTTCTAAAGCGCGGGTCATGTCGCGACCTTCGCAGCTGTAGTTGTTGACAAAGAGGGCGATGGCATATTGTTTGCCATCTTTTTGTATGTAGCCGGCATAGGCTTTGACGCGACTCATACTGCCGCTTTTTAGGCGTGTTTTGTTTTCTAAGGGAGTGCCGCGCAGGAAATTGGCGACGCTTCCTTCCCGTCCGGCGGTGGGTAGGGAGTGGATATAGGTGTCGGACACGGGCGATTGGGTGGCCATATAACAGAGCAGGTCGGTCAGAAACGTGGCGGAGAGCTTATCGAAGGGCGAGAGCCCGCTTCCGTCGTGCATCCATAAGGCGTGGTCGTCGATCCCTTTTTCCCGGAGGAACTGTTGGGTGCGGTGGATCCCCTTTTCAAAAGAGGAGCGGGGTTGGTGGGAGCTGTCCGATACCCCTACGGCTTTCAGGCAAGCATCGGCGTAGAGATTATGGCTTCTGTGGTTTATAACCCGGATGATTTCCCGCAACATCGGGGAGTAGGTGGTGGTCAGCGGTGTCCGTTTTTGCCCATTCCATCGACCGGATTGGGTGAGTAGCCGCCAGGAGGAGGCCGCTTCGCTTATGGTGATGCCCTCTCCTCGAAGGCGGTCGGCGAACAGCTGTGCCAGAAAATGGGGCGGATCGGGTATGTCGCCTTTCAGGACATAACGCGAACGGTTGGCGGGTAATAGGCCCGTCAGCGAACGCTCCTGCGAGAAGGGCGCTCCTTGTATAAACGCGCTGTCGGTCGTGATGGCTGCCGCGGTCAATGCGTTCCGATAATGTAGATGCATGACCGGCTCCTCTGAGAGAACCGTGGCGCGGCTCCCGACGTTTCCCGTCGATAGCGTGAGGTAAAAGAGGTTGTCGAACACATTCAGGCCGTAGCTGCCCGCTCCGTAGTAGTTGCCCAGATCTTCCCAAAGCCACCTGGGCGATATACCCTCCAGGTCGAAATAGCTCTCGTCGGCCACCACCGCGCCACGGATCTCACGTATCCCGGCCTGGCGGATAGCCTCCACCCAAGGGGAGAGGAAGGCGAGCTGATCGGCGGTGAAGCGAGTGCGGTCGGAAGAGAAATGGGTGGATCCCAGCGTGGGGTCACCACTTCCTTCGATGTATAGATTACCATGGAGGATGCCATCACGCAGCTCACCGTCGTATGAAAGCGAAGTCGGGAAGCGGTATTCTTCACCCAATAGTTCCAGGGCAGTGGCAGTCGTTACGAGCTTCATCACCGAAGCCGGAATAAGCTCACGCTCTTCTTCGTATTGATAGAGCGTGGTGCCTGTTTTTACCTCTACCGCTTTCAACGAAAAAGAGGCGCCCTGCATATAATCGGCCTGCAATAATTGGCGAATAGGCAAAGGCGTTTGTGCGACCAGCGCGGAGAAAGAGAGAATCAGATAGGAGAGTGTAATAATTTTCTTTCGCATGAGTGTTTCTTTTCCACTTTATTTTATCTTTGTCAAAAGCGAAGATAGTGAAATAATATATGAATCCAATATTCAACAAACCCTACACATTCGACCGGGTAGTACGCATCGTCTTTAGTCTTGTTATTATAGGTGCTGTGATCTATCTGTTGTCCGTATTGAAGAATGCCCTGTTGCCTTTTCTGGTGGCCTGGCTTTTTGCCTATCTATTACAACCCATCGTGAAGTTTATCCAATATAAGCTGCGTTTCAAAAGCCGGATCCTGTCGATCGCCGTGGTGCTTCTCCTGATGGCGGGATTATTGGCGTTGTTGACGGTCTTGGTGGTGCCCTCTATTGCTCAAGAGACAGAGAAGACCTTGGAGCTTTTTCGTAATTACAACCTGGAGGGGCGAACCATTCCGTTTATTCCGGAGGCCTGGCTACACTATCTCCAGGAGCATATCAATATCGATGAATGGATGACTCTGTTGAGTCGGGATAACATCCTGAACGCGATCAAACAGTTGGCACCGAAGCTCTGGTACCTATTATCCAATACCTTCTCCGTCCTGTTTAGTATCACCATTATTTTTGTGATATTGCTCTATTTCATCTTTATCCTGTTGGATTACGAGAAGATTGCCAATAGCTGGCGACTGTTGGTGCCCGACAAATACCGTCCCTTTGTGGAAGGGCTGGCAGATGATGTGAAATATAGCATGAACCGCTACTTCCGCGGGCAATCCCTCGTGGCACTCTGCGTAGGCGTGTTATTGGCTATCGGATTCCGGATCATCAACTTCCCCCTGGGGGTGACGTTAGGGCTTTTTATCGGGCTGCTTAACCTGATTCCTTACCTGCAAACGATCGGTATTATTCCCATGATACTGCTTAGCCTTCTCCGGTCGGCTGAGACCGGTCAGAGCTTCTGGCTTATCTTTGGCCTCTCTTTGTTGGTGTTGGGCATTGTGCAGGTGATACAGGACCTGATTCTTGTCCCGAAGATCATGGGGCAGGCGATGGGACTCAATCCGGCATTCATCCTATTATCCCTCTCTATATGGGGAACCCTATTAGGATTTATTGGGTTTATTGTCGCATTACCCCTCACCACCCTATGCCTCTCTTATTACCGGCGATTCATCCTAATGGAGGGCGAAGAGTACGCCAAAATAGTCACTCCGGAGCCCGACGAGGAAGAAGAAATAAAAAAAACAGAATAAAAAACCGTGCAAAAACTTGCAGAATAAAAAAATACTCCTACCTTTGCACCCGCGTTCACAACATAACGCATCCGGAGATTTGCTAGCTCAGCAGGTAGAGCACATCCCTTTTAAGGATGGGGTCCTGGGTTCGAACCCCAGGCAAATCACCATGAAAGCCGCTCGATGAGCGGCTTTTTTTGTGTGTCTAAATCCGCGTAAAGCGGGCGGCGCGCGCGGATCCCCCCCCCTATTATTTGAGTCTAAATAAAAAATATGGGATATGGTTTACTCCCCTAAGCACAGACCTAAAAGCTTTGATCTTGGCATTAAAGGATTCAGCCGAGGCATTGGTTGCTCTTCTATCAAAGAAGTTTAATATGGCTTTGTAGTGTGCTTGCACAGAGCGCATCACTGTTCCAAATGCTCAAAGCCTGACTCTTCGATAACATTATACCAGCGTGCTAAACGGGTGAGGGCTACTTTTTTCGGAGGTGGCTAACAAGTGAAGTATTAGCCAACACTATGTCGTCACAGAATCTTACATATGTATATTTGAGTGATTTGTCTTGTATTTAGTATATTAACTACAATTTCATAAAACGGAGCAGTATCGGATTATCGTATCACAATCGAATAAATACGTATCGAATCGTATCACGAAACATGTGTTTATTCGTATTATATTTGTATATTTGCGTATCGAAACGTATCATAAAAAGAGAATATGGAAAATAATGTATATGACTTCAAACTCAATATTGATTGGAAACTAATTAATCTAATCAGCCAAATCGACCGTTTTGACTCACAATGGAGTGCAATTGAGAGGAAGGAGGGTCAAAGCCTCAAACAACTAAAAAGTATTGCGACTGTTAGAAGCGTTGGTGCCTCGACAAGAATTGAAGGCTCTAAAATGAGCGATGAAGAAATCAATGTTTTACTACAAGAAATAGACATAACAAAACTGGAAGATCGTGATTCCCAAGAAGTAGTAGGGTATTTTGAAACGCTTGATACAATTTCGGAATCGTATGCTGAGATTACCATTTCAGAAAATGATTTAAAAAACCTGCATAACATCCTGATGCGATACAGCAAAAAGGATGATTGGCATAAAGGAAATTACAAGATTCATAACAATGCTGTTGAAGCTACATTTCCTAATGGCGAAAAGCAAATCATTTTTCAAACCTCTGAAGCGGGATATGCAACTGAAGATGCAATCAGAAAATTAATTGTTTGGTATAATACAGAAAAGGAGGTTCACGCTTTGATTAAAAGTGCTGTTTTCACGTATGAGTTTCTGAGTATCCACCCCTTTCAGGATGGCAATGGGCGATTGAGCCGTCTGTTATCTACCCTTCTGTTGATGAAAAACAGTTATAGTTGGATTCAGTATGTTAGTTTTGAACACGAAATAGAAAGTCGCAAGACAGAGTATTACAGAGTCTTACGGAGTTGTCAGACTCAAAGACCGAATGAAGATATTACGGATTGGGTATTCTTCTTCCTTGATGCATTAAAAAATATTCAAACACAATTGATGATAAAATTGGAACAAAGTGGAACAGAGTCACAACTTTCGCCAAGAGAAAAGGCAATCATAACAATTATATCAAATCATCCAGGAAGTAAATCTGGGGATATTGCCGAAAGACTTTCAATACCAAATCCAACGGTAAAGCGGATTCTTTCAGAGCTGGTTGAAAAAGGATTAATAGAAAAACATGGAAGCGGAAGGGGTACAAACTACGCTATGAAGTAAGATTACAAGTAATAGCTACAATAATCTGGAATTCTACAAACATCATAACCGGCGGCAGGCTTTTTCATAGTTGAAGTCTGCCGTTTTTCAATTCTGAGCACAATCTTCCCACCTAATTAGATGTATAGACTATCTTCCTTTCCCCACCCTGCTATGGACGGAATGGATGTATTGGACAAAATGGATTTAACATATTCGTAATGAGTTGTTTATATTTGCAGTCGCAAGAGAACAAAGAGAATATTTATCAAATTATAAACAGCAAATAAAAAGAAAAGTTATGAAAAAAGTCATTTGTGTTATTGTATTGGTGTGTGCAACGGTGTTGAATGGGTATGCACAAAGTGATGATCAAAAAAACATTGTCTCGGTCTCTCCCTTCAGAATTTGGAATGGGTTAAGAGTGAAGTATGAAAGAGTGCACAATGAAAAGTTAACCTACGGGGCTATTACTACCTTGTATTATGCGAGTTATCCCGGTGTTCAGGTAGCTCCTATCGCCCGGTTTTATTTTAAGAAAAATGCTCCTGAAGGATTTTATGCACAGGCTAAAGTGGTAGCGGGTTTCTTTAAGCACGATTACAGCTATGGAGAATGGGAAGAACAAACGCAATCGTTCACCAGTTTCGGTGCCGGTGTGGCTGCTGGTTATCAACTATTTTGGGGCAAAAACGAGCGTTGGTCTATCGATGCGAACCTCGGATTGAAATTTGTAAGTAGCATGCCTACACCGGAGGAGTATGTGACTGGTGGAGTTGTGGGTGCTTTTGAGAAAGGCATTTGGGCGACAACGGGACCTGGTTCAATTTTCGATGGATTGATTTCAATTGGCTATAGATTTTAAGGTATGAAAAAGAGTATTATCTTTATCTTGTTTAGTGCAGTATTCTTCGTATCTTGTGAGAAACTGGTCAAAAATGCTCTGCTCAGGGGTAATCCTTTTGATATCGAATTGAACGCAACAGAGATAAAGGGAAGTGGAGCCTCATGTAGCGCTGGTCTGGAGTATGATATTTTAACCTTGTATTTTGATCTCTACCTAATAGAGGAAGATATGGTAAAGGAGATGTCTTTCAATTGGTCGATCTATAAAGATTTGAAAACGGGAGACATCTTGTGTGATCATAGCAAATCGGATCTTGCTTGTCTTCGTTACGGGAAGTTTCCGTTGCCGATCCTATATCCCTCTGAAATCGATCCATTGGATTATAGCGGAACGGTATGGGTTAAGGAGTATCAAAAGGAAAAGGACCTGATCTTGTTAGAGTTCAAAAACTTCAGATTCGACAATAACGTATTAAATGGAATAGTCCCGTTTGAGATACAAGGCGGAGGAATCCCCACCTATAAAGAGTTGAGAGAAGAGGGAATAATTTGAGAAAGAAACGGCAAGATTATTCTATGGATCAACGTCTAATCGTATCTATTTTGTCCACTACGGGGGAATAGTATGCTTTTTTATTGTACGTTTGTAAAAAAACGATATGCTGTCACCTTATATAGTCAACCTGTTAGAGAATAAGTATGGGAAGAAAATCAGATACCCTTCTGATTGTGAGAATATATCCAGAGAAATAGCGGACACATTGAAAGAAAGCGTCAGTTCCAATACGCTTAAACGTTTGCTCGGTTTTATTAAGGATGGTGTCCAGACTCCTCGCCTGAGTACGTTAGATATTATAGCGAACTACATTGGCTTTGATGATTGGGATATGCTTTTGCAACATATATCAGAACCAATCATATCGTCAAAATACATTCGCCGTAATGAAATGATTAGGAGTAGAACGTTGAAAAAGGGAGAGAAGGTACGTTTTGAATATTCACCTGGACGAGTGGTTGTAGTGGAACATCAAGAAGAATGGCTCTTCACAGTTGTTGAAAGCATAAATTCCAAATTGCAAATTGGCGATAGCGTTGAGATTGAGATCTTCCTACGAGATCGTCCTTTGTATATTTACAATGTGATGCGGAATAATGAAAATATAGGAGATCTCATTGCCGGAAAGATATCTGGTATTACGGCAATGACAGTCATAAAAGTGGAGTAACTATCGCGAAGGCATAAGACACCTATTGAATTAATGCGAACGGAAACAAAGGATACTACCGCCACATACCATTGGTGGAGAGAAAAAGGTATTCTGTATATGAACGGAAGTGGCACATTTGGCGCATTCTCCTGGCGAAGAGAGGATAAAGATATCTTGTATTTGGATGGGAAAGGATTGCTGACAAGCAGAGGATATATAGATATATGGGATAAAATAAGTATAGGTGTAAGAAAACTTGTTATTGGAGAAGGGGTTCTTGGCATTGATACAGTACAAAATAATTTTCACGGATTAGAAGAACTTTACCTACCAGCTTCAGTAGAAAAACTAAATCTCACAGATTGCAGTAGACTACAATCTGTATCTGTACATAAAGATAATAATCATTATACAGTAGAAGATAATGTACTATTTAACAAAAATAAAACACACATAGTTTGCTGTTCAAATCAACTACAAGGAACATACCACATCCCAGATACAGTAACTTCGATTGGAAGTTGTGCCTTTAGTTGCTGTTCTAATTTAACAAAACTATTCATACCTGAATCAGTGGTTTGGGCGGATATTTATGCTTTTAGCGGATGTTGTAAATTAGAGGAGGTATATATCTCAGAAGGTATGCGTTATATTGCTGATTTTGCTTTTCAGGGCTGTCATAATCTAAAGAAAATTCATCTTCCAATAACAATAACAGGGATAGGATTCAGCGCTTTTGAAGAATGTCTGAATTTGAATAATATTTACATTCCCGATTCTGTAACTTCAATAGGATGGAATGCGTTTAAGGATTGTGAAAATCTCTCCGAAGTCTATATCTCGAAAAATATCCAAAAGGTGTTTAATGACTGTTTTTGGGGTTGTCATAGCCTAAAGAAAATAGTAATTCCTAATAAATTCTCTTATGAAAATTTTAAGGCCTTAGGGATTAACACTTATGCTTGTACATTGTTTGTTCATTCTGAGTTTATAGAGACCTACAGGAAAGATCAGCGTTGGGAGTGTCTAAAAAATGTTTTACCTGTCACCGATGTGACACAACCTTGCTATATCCAAATAGAAACAAGCGGAACAATCAACACATTTTCTTGGCAGAAAAAAGAAAGTGCCCTCTACTTGGGAGGAAAGGGTATGATGAATGTGAGAGGATGTATGAAGAAATGGCGGCAATTACTTAAAGGAGTAAAAAAGATAGTCGTTTGTGAAGGCATAAAGAGTTTTAATTTTTCAGTCCTTGAAGGGAAATTTACTGAGATCGAGGATGTTGAAGATATTGAAATGCTTGTGGATATCCATTTGCCTGCCTCTTTTGTGAAAATAGTTAGTAAGCGTCCAATCTCTCCTTTGTTATATGCTATTTCTGTCGATAAAGATAATGAACACTATGCGTCAAGGAATGGCGTATTATTTGACAAAAAGAAGAATACTTTGATTTGTTCTGCAAGATGTGTAGGGGGGACATACCGTATTCCGAATACGGTAAAGAGTATTAATCGTTTTGCCTTTTGGGGATGTGAATATTTAAGCAAGATAATCATTCCTGAATCAGTTTCGCAGATTAGAACAGGAGCCTTCTCTCTATGTGGAATACAAAGCATTCGTATTCCTAACTCGATATCATCGATTAGCAAATATCTATTTGCCTACAATAAATACTTAACAAAAGCCTCTCTTGGAGATTCGGTCACTTCAATCGGTGAAGGAGCATTTTTGTGTTGTGAAAGTTTATCCGAAATCTATCTGTCAAAAAATATCACAACAATAGAGAAAGATTGCTTCTGGGGTTGCTCTAACCTAAAGAAAATAACAATCGGCAACGAATCTCCTTGCTCTGTTTATGAGCTTTGGGATATCGATTATGACGTTTGCAAATTATATGTACCATCAGTCTCTATCGAGACTTATAAAAATGATCCGCATTGGGGAAAATTCAAAAACATCTTACCTATTCGCAATAAATCTAAGGTAAAACTGTCGTAGGACTTCTATAAATTCATCTGGCAGACGTGCAATTACCTCTTGTTGAATATGTTCTGGCATGACTTTGTAATAAGCTTCTGCTATACCACCGGTAATTGCAGCCAACGTATCGCTGTCTCCTCCTAAAGAGATTCCTAAGCGAATAGCGTGCTCAAAGTCATTGCTTCCCAGAAAGGCAATGATTGCTTCCGGAACTGTTCCCTGGCAGCTCTCGTTAAAGCGATAAGTTGGTCGTATCTGATCGCAAGTGCGTTGAAGATCATAACCAAAAGTATTCTCTATATACGCTTTTATCTGCTCTTTAGACGTTCCTATACGTGCTATATAAACGCAGACAGCTGTTGCTTGCGCCCCTTTAACTCCTTCCAGAGGCATGGGTAAAAGATCCATTTCGTCCATATCATCCATTTGGAGGGACGTATCGTTATTTGTTCTACTTTTACGAAAAAAACAATATGAAGTACCCCAATCTTATTTTACATATCCCCCACGCGTCGACTTATATTCCGAATTGGGATGAGTTTACTGATAGGGAAGAGGTGGCTCAGTCGATTGATTGCCTGACGGATCATTTTGTGGATAAGCTGTTTCACAATTCTATGCAACATGTAGAGGTGGTTAAATTTGGGTATTCCCGGATTTATTGTGATGTGGAAAGGTATTTCGATAACTCAAAGGAGCCTATGTTCGGAAGGGGGATGGGCTATTGCTATACGCGTGGTGTCAACTTGAAGGGGATTAGAGATGTCGATCGTATCAATTTGGCAGAGGTCAACAAAGTGTATTGGGAGCATCATGCCAACCTATATCATGCGGTCAAAAGACTGAACGATAACGATATCAAGCCCTTATTGATCGATTGCCACTCTTTTAGCAACGAACCATATGCGTGTGATGAGGATTTCAAAACGGGCGAGTTGCCCGACTTTTGTTTGGGATACAACGATGAAAAGGGAAAGGAAATATGCCTCATCATGAAAGAGACGTTGGAGTTTCGGAACTATTCGGTGGCATTGAATTTCCCCTATAGCGGCTCTTTGGTTGTAGACAATACAGAACACGACTCCGTCATGATTGAGGTCAATAAACGTATCTACTTAAACAAAGGCCTAACACTACAAACTGACTATTACAAAATCCATAGTGCCCTTATCGCTATCCTTGAAAAACTGAGTGCTGTTGTAGGCGATTAGGCTATCGTTTTCTCCGTTTTCCTTGCATACCATCCGCGGATTCCGGATTCGTTTTGAAAATGGAAAAATTCTTTTTACATTTGTAATTACTATAATAATATTAATTGTCTATAGTTAGGGATACTATCGTATGAATAATTTGTTATACACATTCGAAGTAAATACAACTGACGATATCATGAAGGGGCTTGCCCAGAAACTTCAGAAGCGGCGGTTGGAAAAGGGCTTGTCTCGCAATGCCCTGTCTGAGTTAAGTAGAGTGCCGGTACCAACAATTACTAAGTTTGAAACTCAGTATGCCATTTCTTTAGCCTCTTTTGTCTCTTTAGCAAAAGCATTAGGCTATGTAGATGAATTAAATTTGTTATTGTCTGAACCACGCTATTCCACCATGGCAGAATTAGATCAGATTAATAAAAACCTCCATAGGAAACGAGGAACTCGCAATGGCTAAAAACCTGCGCGTTGATTTGGCATAGATATAGCTTACTTTTGTTGAAGTAAATAGCATTGGTTGAATTATAAATTGCAACCGAATAATTAATTTATGCATATGAAACGAATCTTCATCCTATTAGCCTTTATTAGTTTAATTGTCTCTCCGTGTATGGCATCGGACCCTGACAAAGAGGTGATTTCCGATGTGCAGAACGTCGGCAATTGGATCCATGTCTACGATGGAAAGGGGAAAAAGTGTTCTTCTATGTCCGCCTCGAATCGAAAAGTAGTCGGCATAGCATCCGATTTTTTTGTTGTCCTCAGCGGAAACTGGATCTACACGTACGACATAAAATGTAAGCGAATCGCTTCCATGTCGGCTTCCGGATACGAAGTAAAAGGCGCAGCCGGCAACTCCTTCACCGCCCAAAAAGGCAATTGGATTCACACCTACGACCGAAAGTGCAAGAAAATAGCCACCCGGGCAGCAAATAATGCTCGTTAGAGAAAGCTGGTGCATGGCGATATAGCCCTTAATCCGTTTGATTCAATAAATAATCAATGACTGGCAATACATTTTCTTGAATTGTTTCAAATGTCAAGCGGTGTTTGCCCAAATACCAAACGCAGTGCTGGTAGTATTGGTGATACTCTTCATAACAGCAAACCTCATCGTCCTCATTCCCAAAGAAAGCATACGTATTCTCTTTGTCGAAAGGGGTTATATTCGTGAATTGTTGTTGCTCCATCTCTAAGTAGGCATCACACAATGCTTCCGTTATTTCATACGAACTGCTGCCATCTTTTCGTTTGTTTAGGAATGGGTTGATTCCTATTCGTTTTCGCATCGTTTCGGAAACATGAAATGCAGGGTTGATAAGTATCTTCTCAAATCCATGTAGCTGCTGCGCAAACATACCGCCCATGGATGTGCCCATGATCAGGTTGGGTTTCTCCTTCTCACAGAGGGAAACAAGTAAACTCAATGCTTCTTGCGGATTGAGTGGTAAGTCGGGGGCTATTACTTCATGTTGAGGCAACAGCGTTCTCAGTGTTTTCACCGTTTGTGAACTGCCCGAAGAAGAGAGTCCGTGGATGTAGATCATTTTCTTCATAAATTCTTTTGTTTTTAATGTGATAGGGGTAATTATATACACATCTCGCTCCAAATTTCCGTTGCTGCATATTTTTTTCAATTATTTCTCTTTTTTACTATCGCTGCGCATTTTTTTTTCAAAACAAGAAATCCCCCTCCCCTCCTGTGTATAATTAGCTTCAGTGAATCATCTTTCTTGGAATAGAAAGAATTAAAAAACAAAAGAATATGAAAATGACAAGTGAGCAGTTTTGTGCATTAGTAGGTATTACTGAAGAGCAGTTTAGGGGGGAAGAGATGGTAAACGGAAACCTCGACTTGTATGGGTTGGTTTTTGTACCCGAAGGCTTTAGTCCGCATGTAAAGGGTGATCTGTATATGAATGAGGTGACCGAATTACCCGAAGGCTTTAATCCCCGTGTGGAGGGATACCTCTGCCTGGCGAGGGCAACCAAGTTACCCGAAGGGTTCAGTCCTGTCATTGAAAAAAGTCTGTGTTTAGACAGCCTGACTACCCTGCCCGAAGGATTCAATCCGACGGTGAAGGGGAATTTGCAATTGAATGGTTTGACCCATATACCCCAAGACTTCCATCTTATTGTGGGAGGTGGCTTATCTCTATCCGCGCTCACGACTGTGCCTGAAGGGTTCAACCCGACGGTAGGCAGCTATTTGGATCTTTGTAATGTGGTAACTTTGCCGAAAGGCTTCGCTCTGAAGGTGCCGGACGACCTATATCTGAACAAGCTCACCGAATTGCCCGAAGGGTTCAATCCCACTGTGGGCGGACGTATGTCTTTAGGTATCACTCAGATTCCAGAGGGCTTTAATCCCCATACGGTAGACCTTTCGTTAGACGCTGTCACCTCCATCCCGGAAGGATTCAATCTTATTGTTCAAGGGGATTTGGAGCTGTATGCGTTGAAAACAGTCCCACGTGACTTTTGTCCCATCGTAGGAGGTTCACTCGGTTTATCCGGTTGCACAACTATTTCGGAAGGCTTTAATCCCATTGTCGGCGGCGACTTGTGTCTGTCATCCCTTACGGAGTTGCCTGATCATTTCAATCTGAAGGTAGGCAGGTCATTGTATCTCAATGGCTTAAGCTCCCTGCCTGCCGACTTTGCTCCTGTAGTAGGCAGACACTTATCCTTAGAGGGTATCACTTCGCTATCTGATGACTTTCGTCCAGAGATGAGTTCGTTAAGTATAGGTCACATACAATCACCCGACTATGTCAGTCTGTTGTCATTGGTAGGGGATCGATCGAAAAACGAGGCTATGACATGGCAAGACGGGAAATATATCTTAGTTGATGGATTATTCACGGAGGTGGTCGCCCAAAAGGGGCATGTCTACAAAGTGAAAAGGCTGAATGAAGAGCAGGAAACCTACTTGGTGACCGATGGCAAAGGCCATTGGGCACATGGCGACACCTTGAAGGAGGCTAAAGAAGACCTCTTCTTCAAGATGAGCGAACGTGATAAGAGTGACTACGAATATCTGACACCGGAGACCGAGTTGACGCTGGAGGAGGCCGTTGTGGCCTATCGAACCATCACCGGCGCTTGTGCCTTCGGTACGCGTGACTTTATAAAGAACAGGCTCACCGTAAAAAAAGAGGTATACACCGTGGCGGAAATGATCGCTTTGACCCGGGAGGAGTATGGCGACTCCCGTTTTGCCGGTTTCATCGACCAAAATCGGCAACGAGAGGCAGAAAAACAGGATTTTTTCACGCCCTAAAAAAGCGGCAAAAAAAATTCTCACCCGCGTGAGAAAAAATTCTCATGCGGGTGAGAATAAAAAAAACGGGTATATTTTTCCCCGTTTCTTGCTTTTCTATTTGTTTTCTCTATTTTTGTTTTATTAGCAAACGATAAACAATAAAAAATGGAAGGCATAGACCGTTTCTTTAGCGAGTTTAGTTCGTTCTTATGGGGATGGCCCATGATTATTTTGCTGTTAGGCACACATTTATACCTCACGGTTCTTCTGAAGTTTCCTCAACGGAAGATATTTACCGCCATTCGTCTTTCGGTGTCGCGCGATAAACAGGCCGAAGGGGATGTTAGTCAGTTTGGTGCGTTGGTCACCTCCCTGGCGGCCACCATCGGTACGGGAAATATCATCGGGGTGGCGACCGCCGTCAGCCTGGGTGGGCCGGGCGCTGTGTTTTGGTGCTGGATCACCGGGGTGTTTGGTATTGCCACCAAATATGCGGAAGGGCTGCTCGCGGTGAAATACAGGGTGAAGGGCGAAAATGGCGAAATGATTGGTGGACCGATGTATGCCCTGTCTACCGGGCTGAAGATGAAGTGGCTGGCTGTGTTGTTTTGTATCTTCACTGCCCTGGCTGCCTTTGGCATCGGCAATAGTGTGCAGGCGAACTCCATCTCTATGTTGCTGAATGAGACCTGGGATATACCGTTTTACGCGACTGGACTGGTGTTGAGTATAGGTGTCGCCTTGGTGATTCTGTTTGGTGTGAAAGGCATTGCCAAGGTATGTACGGCCTTTGTCCCTTTTATGGCTATCTTCTATGTTGGCGGTTGCCTCTTTATTCTTTACCTCAACTCCGCCTATCTGGGCGAGGCGCTTTCGTTGATCTTCAAGTCTGCCTTTACGCCCCAGGCTGCCGGAGGAGGATTTGTGGGTGCCACGGTTTTGATGGCTGCCCGCTATGGGATAGCCAGGGGGCTGTTTTCGAATGAGTCAGGTATGGGGTCGGCACCGATTGTGGCGGCTGCCGCGCAAACACGCAATCCGGTTCGGCAGGCGTTGGTATCGGCCAGTGGTACGTTTTGGGATACCGTCGTTATTTGCGCGATAACGGGTATTGTCTTGGTTAGTAGCATCCTGGCACATCCGGATATCGACTATACACAAGGGGCGGCACTCACGAAGGCTGCCTTCGATAAGATCCCGATCGTGGGACCGATCGTTCTTTCCGTGGGGATTGTCACCTTTGCCTTCTCTACCATCTTGGGCTGGTCGTACTACGGAGAAAAGGCGATCGAGTTTTTGGGCGGAAGAAAATGGATTAAGTTTTATCGGTTGCTCTGGATTATCGTCATTTTTGTTGGCTCGGTCACGAACCTGGCGCTTGTCTGGAACTTCTCCGACTGTATGAACGCGTTGATGGCTATTCCCAACCTTATCTCGCTGTTGCTTCTTTCCGGGGTATTGATAAAGGAAACAAATAAGTATCTTTGGGCAGGAAAACTGGATGAACATGATCAATAACCGGCGAGTTTTCTTGTCTGTCTATGGGGAAAATAAGCGTAATAGAATTCGAACGACAGTTTAAAGCCCTGTATCGTCCGTTATGTCTTTTTGCCATGCGCTATTTGGAGCGTATGGAAGACGCGGAGGATGTGGTGCAACAGGCGTTTGCAGATGTCTGGGAGAAGAACGCCGAAGGAGCAGCTATCCTGAACCTGAAGGCCTATCTCTATCAGGCGGTGCGCAACCGTAGCCTGACGCTTCTCCAGCAATCGCCCGAACTCGAATCGGCCGATGCCCTGCCCGACCGGGAAGACCCGACCGTCGACGAAGATATCCTGCGCGCCGAACGCGATGCCCGCCTCTGGCAAGCCATCGATGACCTGCCCACCGAACGCCGCCGCATCTTCCTCCTCTCCAAACGCGACGGCCTGAAATACCAGGAAATAGCCGACGAACTGCACATCTCCATCAAAACCGTTGAAAACCAAATGAGCAAAGCCCTAAAATCCCTCCGCGAAACAGCCCATCGGATTTATTTGTTCTTTTTTTCTTAAGGATGGAATGATTTGGAGATTAACGTCTATCGTTGCATAGTCATTTTATTGATAGGCATAACGAAAAGAGCGGCCTGTATATAAGTCTAAACTCGCAAATTAGTCGTACCTTTGCGCCCACAAAATTTTAGTCTTCAATGCAAAACATTAGGAACATTGCGATTATCGCACACGTAGACCACGGCAAAACGACCCTGGTAGACAAAATGTTATTAGCAGGCAAGCTTTTCCGCGAAGGACAGGCAGAACCCGACCAATTCCTTGACAACAACGATCTTGAACGAGAGCGTGGGATTACGATCCTGGCCAAGAATGTATCCATTAATTATAAAGATTGCAAAATCAATATTATTGATACCCCGGGACACGCCGACTTCGGTGGGGAGGTGGAACGCGTACTGAATATGGCCGACGGTTGCCTACTGTTGGTAGATGCCTTCGAAGGGCCGATGCCGCAGACGCGCTTCGTATTGCAGAAAGCGCTTCAGATCGGTTTAAAACCCATCGTTGTTATTAATAAGGTAGACAAACCCAACTGCCGTCCATCGGAGGTGCAGGAGATGGTATTCGATCTGATGTTCAGCCTGGATGCCACCGAGGAGCAGTTAGACTTCCCAACGATCTATGGATCGGCCAAGCAGGGATGGATGTCGGACGACTGGAAGACTCCGCGCGAAGATATTTACCCTTTATTGGATGCTATCATCGAACATATTCCGGAACCGGAGGTGTTGGAAGGTACTTCACAATTGCTGATCACATCGCTGGACTTCTCGCGTTATGTGGGACGTATCGCCGTAGGGCGCGTGCATCGCGGAGAGCTTCACGAAGGGCAGGATATCATGCTGTGCAAACGTGATGGCACACAGGTGAAGTCGAAAATCAAAGAGGTCAATGTGTTTGAAGGGCTGGGACGCACCAAGGTCGACTCGGTCTCTTCGGGCGATATCTGCGCCTTGATTGGGATCGAAGGGTTCGAGATTGGTGAAACCGTTTGTGACGTGAACGATCCGGATCCGCTGCCTACCATCGCCATCGACGAACCGACGATGTCGATGCTCTTTACGATCAACAACTCGCCTTTCTTCGGGAAAGATGGTAAATTTGTTACTTCCCGCCATATATACGAACGGCTACAGAAGGAACTGGATAAGAACCTGGCCCTGCGCGTGGAGCCGACTGATTCGGCCGATGCCTGGCTGGTGTATGGACGTGGCGTACTGCATCTGTCGGTACTGGTAGAAACGATGCGTCGCGAAGGATATGAACTGCAGGTCGGACAACCCCAGGTGATCATCAAAGAGATCGATGGCGTGAAATGCGAACCGGTAGAACATCTCACCATCAACCTGCCCGAAGAATCATCGAGCCGCATCATCGACCTGGTGACCAAGCGCAAAGGGGAGATGACCATGATGGAGAGCAAAAACGGACGTATGTATCTGGAATTTATGATTCCGTCGCGCGGTATTATCGGATTGAACAACTCACTACTCACCGCCTCGGCCGGCGAAGCAATCATTGCTCACCGCTTCCTGGAATATCAACCTTGGAAAGGTGATATCGAGCGCCGCATGAATGGATCTATCATTGCGATGGAGACAGGCACCGCCTTTGCTTATGCGCTGAACAACCTGCAATCGCGCGGAAGATTCTTTATTCCTCCCGGTGAGGAGGTGTATGCCGGCGAGGTAGTAGGTGAACATACCAAAGAGGGCGACCTGGTGGTGAATGTGACCAAATCGAAGAAACTGACCAATATGCGTGCATCCGGTTCGGACGATAAAGTAGCGTTGGCCCCACCGATTGTCTTCAGTCTGGAAGATGCACTGGAATATATCAAAGCGGATGAATACGTGGAGATTACGCCTAACTATATGCGTATGCGTAAGATCATCCTCGATGAGACCGAACGCAAAAGGGCATCGCGGTAATTACTCCGCGTACCCCTCTTCAAAATTATAAAGGAAAACGACTATGGCATCAAAGGCACTCTTCTTACTGTCTTTGATTTCCATAGTCGCCTTCATTTCTACCTTAGCAACGCCACGCAGGTTGACAATCGATTGTAGTTTTACCTTTAGGCGTATCTCACTGCCAACAATGACCGGTTGATTGAATTTCAGTTTCTCAATGCCGTAGTTAATCAATGATTTCACATTATTGACCTTCGCGATTTGTGCCCATAAATGAGGCAAGACCGACAGGGTGAGGTATCCGTGAGCGATGGTATGCTGGAAAGGACTCTCCGCTTTTGCCTTCTCTACATCAACATGGATCCACTGATGATCCAGGGTTGCATCAGCAAACAGGTTGATTTGTTCCTGCGTAATAGTCATATAATCAGACACCCCTATTTCTTGTCCTAAATAAGACTCAAACTCTTTGTAGCTGTTAATTTCAAGCATAGTTTCCAATTTAAACGTTAAACCCTTTTATTAATCAGCTGCAAAGATACCCCATTTTAGGAAGACTCAAAGCGTTTTTTGCACATAATTAAGGGGAATGTGCAGTCGGAGGCCAGCTATTGCAGTCGGAAGACAATCGGCAGCGTGTAGCGTACACGTACCGGTTTGTCACGCTGCATGCCCGGTTTCCATTTAGGCATCGTGCCGATCACCCGCACAGCCTCTTTGTCCAGCGAGGGATCCACACCACGAAGCACCTCTATATCGACAATGCTCCCGTCGGTATTGATCACAAAAGAACAGGTCACCCGGCCGAATACACCGTTCTCCTGCGCAACAACCGGGTAGTTGATCGCCTGGGAGATAAACTTCATCAAGGCGGCGTTGCCGCCCGGGAAGGCAGGCATCTCTTCCACAATGGTGTGGATCTGATTGGCATCCTCCTCCTCTTTTTCCTCGATCACAGGTGGCAGGTAAACCTCTTCCTGCGGATTCTCCTGCGTGTCTTCCGATGTTATGATAGGCGTACTGTCGACTATGGCATCATCCTCGACCACCGTCAGGATCTCTGCCACTGCCGTAGGAGGAGGTGGAGGGGGCGGAGGAGTTGGCTCCGTAATCGTAATCGGTATCTCATCCGTCCATTCCACATCGCCCAGCCTGTCTGCCAAACTTATAGTCACCTCTGTCGTGCCCCATTCAAAGCTCACAAACAAGATCGCCATGGCAACGACAATACCCATCAAAAGGTTCACTGATTTCCCTTTTTCTAAATTTGCTCTTTCTGTTTTCTTCTTTTCCATACCATTTCTTCTTATAGGATTCAACTTATGAAAGACAAACGCGCGCTTTATTGTTGCCTTTACCTAATAGATGATCCCGAAGAAAGTGATTCCACAAAAGAATAGTCTATTTTATCTAAAGACAAGACCACAGGGTGTGCGTCTTAAATGAAGATGGGACCAAAAACCCTCTGAAGAATACGTCTATTCTCTCGGATCATATTATATTTGTAGTGAAAGAACAGAAAAACAAAAACGACAGATGAAGCTATTCTTCTTTGACTTAGAAACGACCGGAATTAAATACTGGCGTAACGGGATACATCAGATAAGCGGCGAAGTGGTTATCGACGGAGAGACAAAAGAATCTTTCAACTTCAACGTGCAACCCCATCCGAAATGCGAGATTGAGGAGGATGCCCTTCGGGTGTGCAACGTAACGCGCGAACAGATCATGGCCTACCCGCCCATGCGCGAAGTCTATGCGCAACTGATCACGCTGTTGGGCAAGTATGTAGATAAATACGACCGGCAAGATAAATTCTACTTGGTGGGCTACAACAACGTCTCTTTCGACAATTACTTCCTGAAGGCCTTCTTTGTGCAGAATGACGATCAGTTCTTCTACTCCTGGTTTTGGGTAAACGCTATCGATGTGATGGTACTTGCCACACACCACCTCATGGAGGAGCGAAGGCTGATGCCTGATTTCAAACTGGAGACCGTCGCCCGCAAGCTGGGCATCGAACCTGATGTGGATCGCCTGCACGATGCCTCCTACGACATTGAACTGACCAAAGAGGTTTACCGGAGACTGGGAAGATGGTAAACCTGCCGGATACATATCGGTTTAATCAGAAAATATATACGTTACTCCTATTTCTCTTTTTAGGAACATTCACCCTTTTGGCTCAGGAGAAAGACCGGCCGCGTGAAGGAGAGGGTATGTATGCTTTCCTTCGACGCAACAACAGGGCGGGGGCGGACTATCAGAAAGAGTTCCTGGAGCTCAACAAAGGGAAATTCGGCAAAAACCAATCCCTCTTGCGGGGCGTCGTATACACGTTGCCTCCCCTCAAAAAAGACGCGACAGCACAACCGACCGCCACGAAGACTAAACTGCGTGAGCCTCTGTTTGGAAAGGGGCTGGAAGAATACGAGGTGATATCCGACGAATTAAAAGGGGCTACCTATTATGTCGTTTCCGGCCATGGAGGCCCCGACCCGGGCGCGATCGGCAAGAAGGGCAAACAGGAGTTGCATGAGGATGAGTATGCCTATGACATCGCCTTGCGCCTGGCTCGCAACCTGATGACGCGGGGCGCCAAGGTACACATCATTATTCAGGACGCTCAAGACGGCATACGCAATGAAACGATCCTGAAAAACAATAAAACAGAAACCTGCATGGGTGACCCGATCCCACTTCGGCAGGTCGAACGACTCAAGCAGCGTTGCGTGAAAATCAATGAGCTCTATCAAAAGGAGAAGCCCGCGTATGCCCGGGCCATCTTTATTCATATCGATAGCCGCTCGGTTCACAAACAATTGGATGTTTTCTTCTATCACTCACCTTCCGAGGCCAGCAAACAATTGGCACAGACCATGCGTCAAACCTTTTCCGACAAATACCGCCGGTTTCAGCCGCAAAGAGGCTTCTCGGGTACCGTAGAACAACGTAATCTATACGTACTGAAAGAGGCGACGCCCGTCGCCTTGTACGTGGAGTTGGGAAACATTCAAAACAGCGCCGACCAGGAGCGCATCGTATCAGTGAACAACCGCGACGCCTTGGCCAACTGGCTTTATGCCGGCTTTGTGGCCGACTACCAAAAGTCGAAATAATCTCCCTACAGATTCGGATTGATCTGCTTCCAGTCATCCAACGAAGGGATAACCTGCGATTGGATCAATTCGTCTCTCAAAGCGCACAAATGGTTATAGCTCTGTTGCAACGCTTGATGTTCTTCGGGGGTTCCTTTTACGGCCTGGCAATGCACACCGTTCTTGTCCAAAGTTGTTTCCATCGCCATCATAATATGCGAGAAATGACCGTTGGAGACATAAGCACCTACCGGCCAGTCGAACTTCTTGCCGCCCATCGCCGCTTCTATCATCTCCAATGACAGGTAAGCCGGGCTTTGGAAAGAGGAGCGTCCCCGCAAGGTGATGATGTTTTTACCGCCCTGCACCACTCTTTCTTTGATCGCTTCCCATTCCGCGTGGGTGAGAACGGAGGTTCCAATCAGATCGTCCAACGGTTTGCCATTCACACGTGCCGTCGAGGAGAAGACAGCCATCTGCTCGCCATGTCCGCCATAGGTGCGACAACCGGTGATCTTATCAGGGTGAATCTGGAAATGTTTGGATAATTCGTTACGCAACCGCGTACTGTCTAAGGCGGCCAATGTCGTTACCTGCGAAGGCTTTAATCCCGCATAGAGCAATACCAACAATCCGGTGATGTCCGCCGGGTTGAAGATGACCACGATGTGCTTCACCTCCGGACAGTATTGGCGCACATCTTTCCCAAACCGAATCGCAATCTCCGCGTTTCCTTTCAACAGGTCTTCGCGTGTCATCCCCTCTTTCCGGGCAGCACCTCCTGAAGTGATGATATAGCGGCTGTCTTTCAACGCCTCTTCAATCTTGTCGGTATAGGTGATGTTCACCCCCTTGAATCCGCATTGCAACAATTCTTCCGCTACCCCCTCCAAGCCTTTGGCATACGGATCATACAGGCAAATCTCAGATGACAGCCCCATAAGGATAGCTGACTGAGCCATATTGGAACCGATCATACCGGCCGCTCCAACGATTGTTAATTTCTCATTTGTAAGAGTTTTCATTTCCAGATTTTTATATGGTGTTAATACTATCTCTCCCTATAAGATTCAACAACACAGCGGCCTAAATTGTTTAACAACGCGGCGAATGCCTGTCGCCGGACGCCTTACTGCTCGCAAAACATAAAAATATCACACGATTATTTGGTGGAATAAAATAGAATATCTACATTTGACCGATCGTTCAGTCAAAAAACAGACAAACAGACTGTCGACCCCCTCAAAACGTTAAAAGCAATACGATGCCACGTACCCCGGAACAATTCGAAAAGATACGCGAAGAAAAGAAGAAAATAATCCTGGATACCGCCCTGGAGCTGTTTGCCAATCAGGGATACGCTGCCACGTCGATCAAAGTGATCGCGGAGAAAGCCGGCATATCCAAAGGGTTAATGTACAACTACTTCGACAGCAAAGAGACGTTGCTTCGCATCATCATGACACGTCTGATCGAAGAGATGCTGAACGCGCTTGATCCGAATCATGACGGGATGCTGGAAGACGATGAGTTATTGCATTTTATCGACTATATTTTCGAATTTTTCCACACCCGGAAAGAAGAGATGAAATTATATTATCAACTCTCTTTGCAGCCGGAGGTGATGCAATCGTTACAGGAATTTCATCTGCCGCAGACAGAGCATATTTTAGGGATGTACACCCATTATTTCTCACACAAATTCCCGGGAAACACACAGCTTGTCATGATTCACCTGATGGCGGTCATAAAAGGCTTTTCTGTGCAATATGTATTTTGTCCGGAGCAATATCCGGATGAATTACTCTTTCGTTTCCGTGAATACCTGAAAGACCTATTTATCAGAACAACTGACAAACATTAAAAACGCTACGGATATGGAATGGAACAATATGGAAGAGATTCGCGACCTTGACAGATTCAATGGTCTGTTTACCCTCTACAACAATGTGTTGGGGCTGGGTTCCCTGGATGCCTCCAGCATAAACGGACAAATAGAAGAGGCGGCTTACCGCTTTCCGATCGACTCCGACAAGCGGATGATGTTATGGGTATTGGCAGGTGAATGCACAATACAGACGGAAGGCGTTACCTATTCGCTCGAGAGTAGGGATTTCCTTTTGATGCTCTCGGGAGATGCCATTCGTTTTTTATCGGTCAGTCCCGATTTCAAGGCGCAGATGATTATCGCAGAGAAGAATTACCTGGATGAATGTATCAGCAACAAGCAGATCCTCTCTTTCTTCTATCAGCTGTTGATCAAACGCGCGTTACAAGTCCGCCTAACCACGGAAGATATCACCCTGTTGGACATGGACTTCGTCAATCTGAAAAAGAAAATAGAGTCGCCTACCCACTCCTACTACAAAGAGCAGGTGTCTGTTAGTTTCTTCTCCTTATTGTTGGATCTGTTCCATAGTTTAGACAACAGGTCAAAAAATACCTTCCTGCACCCGTCGACACGCAAAGAGGAGATATTCAACAAATTCCTGAACCTGTTGATGGAAAACTACAAGGAACAGCATGAGGTAGCCTTCTATGCCAACCGCCTATTCATCACCTCGCAATACCTCACATTGATCATTAAGGAATTGACAGGCAAGACCGTCAACCGCTGGATCGACGAGAACCTGATCTTGGAGGCCCGGAAGCTGTTGAAAACAACCGGAGCCACCGTGCAGCAGATAGCCGACGAACTCAACTTCTCCGACCAGTCGACCTTCGGAAAGTTCTTCAAGAAACACCACGGCATCTCCCCGATTGAATACAGAAGGATGCAGGCGCGGGTGGTTTAACCGCGCCCTCCTTCCTTTTTCGGTAACCTAACCTTATTACCTATTGATATTAGAAGTTGTTTTGAATTTTATTGGAGCTTATTTAGTCCAATCTAAAACGCGTTTTATACTCCGGAATAACCCGCAGACCATGGACGTTGCATACCGTCTTGCCTTCGAACACAGGCACCTTCTCTTTTTCAAAATCAATCAGGTACGAGGCATCTTTGTACATCGGGCGGAAATAGAAATACATTCCTTTTCGGTCGATCTTATCGGCATAGAGCTTCAGGCCGATCTGCCAGGTATTGCCGTAGTATAAATGGTCGTTTATCATCTCTCCGTCGATAAAGGCCACCGCGTTGTCGCCTACATAGTCGATATCCAGGATGATATCGCTCAGGTCTTCGGTAAAGGCGGATTTCTTCATATCGAAGGTATACCGCTGCTTACTCACCTCTTTCACTTCAAAATCAATCTGCACGGCAGGCACCGCCAGGGTGTATTCCGTAAACAGTCCCTGCTTTTTGACCGTAGGCGTATACTTGTCGAAAGCAGGCTTCGCCGTGGCCGGAAGCACACAGGTGAATCGGTTCTCACGCGACTGTAAGGTGATATCGGCACCATCCTGCATAAGCGTGGCGGCGGTCAGGCAGAAGTTGTCGCCCCACTGAGTGAAGGTCAATGCCTGTTCGCGGGTCAATGTCGTAATGATAATCTCGGTGCCGTCGGTATCTCTGACCGTAAACGAACTCTTCAGGCCGGGCACCACCTTGCGCACTTTCTTTTTGTCGAACTGATATTCCGGTGTTATGCCTTCGTGTGCATAGAAGAAATAGTGGGGCTTACCGCCGGTTTGTGTCTTGGCGAGTGGCTGCGCGGTGGCGTGCTTCAGCAACAAACGACCGATCGGCATATTAAACGGCAGGATAGCACTTACCCCTTTTCGCAGGGTGAAGGCCGGGAAATGGATCGTTTCATCGCTCAACTTGATATCTAAACCGTCCACGGATTGATCGATCCGCTCATCATGATCCTGGAAGTTATTGAGGAACACAAAACCCGCTTTGCCATCCGAGCGCACCGCGTAACGGAGTGTTTCCCTGTCTTCGGGTTTGATGCGTTCGTTGGTTTCCGGCAGAACCACGCCCATCGGGGCAAGCCGGTCTCCGAAATTATCCGTAAACAGATGAATGATACGTAGGTAGCTATACGAGTCTTTGGTTTTTCCATACTCACCGATCGGTGCCTGGAAGTCATACGATATCTTAGGCACGCCCATCGGCTGGTCGCTGAAGAAACCTCCTCCGGCATAGCGTGGCGTAAGGCCGCCATGATACATATAATAACCGATCCCGTTGGCACCCGAGCCCAATGTGCGGAGCATCAACGCCTCAGAGGCTTCGGCCACCACGCGGGGACGACGCGCGTAGGTGATCTGTATGCCGACACCCATCTCCGCGCAGAAAGAGGGATATTGTGATCCGTCGTAGCGCACGGGTGAATAGTCGGGATGGCGCTGAATATCTTTGAAGAGGAAGAAGGGCGACATGGAGGGTTGCGCCCAGAAGGGATAGGGATAGGCGGCCGTTACCGGAATCGCCTCATGCTCCAAAACGGCTGCCATACCCCAGCCGGTCACGGTGTACATGGGCACAATCATGCCCTCGCTAACGGCTATCTCTTTCAGTTTCTTCAGGTGTTCGGTGCCCAGGTCAGCATAAGCAATGCGCTGATCCTGCACGCTTACACCAATCTTTGTGATCGCCGCGTCATAATTGGCGACAGTCGACTCTTTCGGCTGCCCTGTATAGGAGAAAGCCCAGGGAGCCGCGGAGTGTTGTAATTCATTTTCGAGCTGTATGCCGACGATCGTTCCGCCATCTTTATAATAGAGCCCCTCTAACTGTTTGGCAATATTATGATACAAGCGCTTGACATAATGGATATAGCCTTCATCATTGGAGCGCACTTCGAAAGGACGACCGTAGAGCCAGTCGGGCAATCCACCATTGCGTATCTCGCCATGACAGAAAGGCCCTACACGCACAACGGTAAACATCTCATGCTTACGGCATAATTGAAGGAATTGGCGCAGGTCTTTATCGCCCGACCAGTCGAACACGCCCTCCTCCGTTTCGTGTATGTTCCAGAACACATAGGTGGCAATGATATTGATTCCTCCCGATTTCATTTTCAGTATCTGCTCTTCCCAATAGACATGCGGCAAACGGCTATAGTGCATCTCTCCCATCACCGGGATGAAGGGCTTATTGCCCAGACGCATATAAAAGCTATTGAAATCGATTGGTGTTCCCGCCGGGTTGACACCGCCCAGGTTCAGATGCCCCGTGGTGATCTCGTGCGGGGTTTGCGGAATAGTGATGCTATATTCCGCTTGTGCGAAAGCCCACTGCCCTAACAGCAAGGCTATAGAAGAAAACAAAAGCTTTTTCATACGGATTACAATTGTTTATTCGTGAATGAATGGGTAATAAGTAAAGGGATCAGGCTCCTGAATGCCTGAATACCCTGGTGATTGATATCCAGCTTCTCGACCTCTTCCAAGAGAGGTAGTGCCTTATCCATTTCGCCCAAGCCCCCATAACCCAACGACATCATATACCGGCAATGAATCACATTGCGTAGGTTAAGATCGTCTTCCCAGATAAGCAAATCCGGCAGCGACACGGCAAAATAATCGATCCGGATCTGGTCAGCCAGGTGCTTCTCGCCATAGGCAATCAGTTTCCGGAAGCGCGTTTCGGCCTCTTCCGGACGGTGCAATTTCAGCAAGGCAAGACCCTGGTAGAAGATCTTATCGGGTTTCTGGTCATTATAATAGATAGCTGCCGCCGGTTCCGTTGAGCCGACCACCGCCTTTTCCCAACAGCGGGTCGCCTTTTCCGCCTCGCCTACTCCTTCATAAGCGCATCCCATCAGGTAATAAAAATCATTCTCCTGCGCGCCAAACAGCTTGCCTTCGCCCAGATGAGGCGGATAAACCAGGCACTCCTCGAGCAGCGACAAGGCCTCTTCATAACGAGCTGCCTGAAGCTGCTGCTTCGCCATTTCAACACGGGCTATCTGATACTGTGCCGGCACCTTGCCTTCGCCGCCTTCCCATGGGTGAAACATCCGGGCATCCAAGAGGGATTTCGCCTTCGCATATTCGCCGGTCTGATTCAATAGGGTGATTCGTTCCAGGTAGAGGTCATCACGTTGCATAAGAAGCATTTCGTGTTGTTGCAGGAGAGCCAGCCGTTCTGTATGCGGACGTCCCACGCGTTTATAGAGCTGATCGAGCTCCATCAACAGGCGTCCGTCCGAAGGGTTGAGTTGGAAGGCACGTTCCATATACTCGATGGCTCGCTTGGCATCCTGCTTTTTATTAAAACAGGCCAGTGCCAGATTACGCCACACTGTGGGGAAGCTGTCGTCCGCTTGGCGGGAGGCCTCCCAAGCCTCTATCGCCAGATCGTATTGACGCTTGTCATACCACAGATTCCCGATATAGTAATAGGCTTTCGCATCGGCCGGGTTCACCTCTACCGCGCATTGCAAGGCCAGGATAGCCTCCAGGCGGTTTGGGAAACAATAGTCAGGCACAGCTTTTGACGCCTGTTCAAAGGCCTCTTCCATCCCTTTGAGTCCGCCCTGTTTCCGGCTATAGCCCATATAATAATAGGTCATCGGATCGGCTGCTTCCACCTCTATGGCTGCTTCCAGGATGGAGACCGCCTCCTCCCAGCATCCGGCCGCCACATAATCGAGGGCTATCTCCTGGTAATTATGCGCCTCCTTGCGCATCAGCTGATGAAATGCCGACAGCTCATCGACAGACTGAGTAATAATATATCTTTCATAGATACAACCAAAATTGAAACGATCGATCCGCAAAGAGTCTTCAATCAGTTGCAGCGCCTCCTCTGTTCTGCCCATTCGCCGCAGCAGGGTGGTTTTCAGATGGCGTGCCTGATGGTTATGCCAGTTGCGGATCAACGAGCGATCTACCTCTTCCAACGCGTCATCGAGGCGTCCCTGCCGGGTAGAGATCTGTGCGCAGGCAAAGTAACCCGCGTCCTGCCAGGCTCCGTTCCAACAGGATTTATAGAATTTTTCGTATGCTTCGTCATAATGCCCCTGGTATTTCAAGGCCAAGCCCAGGTTATAGAACGGCTCACCATCATAGGGATTCGGATTGCGTTGCAACAAGGTCTTGACAGCCGCGCGGAAATAGGGCTCTGCCTTTGCGAAACGCCCTTTGCGCAAATACCATAATCCAAGCGCGTTATTATTGCGCACATCAGAAGGTTCTCGCCGCAATGCTTCTTCATAATAATCAACCGGGTTATAGGTCGCGTGGCGATATTGCTCCAGGTGCAGTCCGGTCAGATAGAGTTGTTCGGTCGAAGCGATCTCGTGAGGCAGAAGCGCCGCCTCAGCCGCATCCGGTATGGGTCTCGCCTCCTCCGGCTCGGCATGCCAGGAAAGCAATTCCCTGCCACCGGCCGATATCGACAGATGCAGTTGGTTGAACGGCTCTCCGGCGCAATCGATCACCTGCTCAAACACCTCCTCCGGAGAGAGTGTGGCCGATTGATCGAAATAGATCCGGCTTTCGCCCTTCAGGCAAATAGTTACTTTTTGCCGGGAGGTGGCAAACAGCTTCACACAAACGCGGCCATCCGCTGTCGGATCTATGTTCATCAACAGATCACGGCTGGCGTTTTTCACCACGCCCAGTTCCCGGTAAGGCAGGAAATATTGCACAAAACTCTTTTCTTCGTAGGGTTGCAACCAGGTGAAATCGGGTTGATTATCCGTATACACCCCGGTCATCAATTCAATATAAGGACCATCCTCGTCGGTTAGGTTGCGGTCCCACGCCCGCCCAAAATCACCATTACCCCAGGTCCATTGTTTCTTGCCCGGTGAGATATGATGATTGGCCACATGCAACACACCTGCCTGCGTATCATTCTCATAGCCTCCGACAAAGTTGAAACGCGAATTGATCGCCATATAGGAGGTGGGCACCGGTATATTTTTATAATTAGAGATATCAACTCCTGCCGAATAATCGACCTTATAATAGGTGCCGGTAGCTATAGGGAAGTCGGACACCGCCCGTTTGCCATGATCGAAAACGGCATTTACATCCGGTGGAAACACGCTTTGGTAGTAATCATTCACCGCCACCGCCGGATTAGCCCACCACAGAAAGGTTTGCGGTACCTCCGTACGGTTATACAATCGCCCTTTCACCTCCAGGTAAGCCTTGCCGGGACGCAACGTAAAGCCGGCCATTCCCTTTTGGTGGAACATACGTTCCATTTCGCTCACCCACACCGTCACGCTACCGTCTTCGAACGTTTCGATCGAGTAATCCACCGGCATAAAGGTACTCGGGCGGTGATGTTGCGGCCAGTTAAATTCAATACCGCCTGAAATCCATGGCCCCGTAAGCCCTACCAAGGCAGGCTTCACCACCTGATTGTAATAGATGAAATGACGCTCTTTCAGTTTGTCATACGCCATCTGCACGCGCCCGCCCAATTCCGGCAAAATCATCACCTTGATATATTCATTCTCCAGAAACACTGCCTGGTATGTTTTGTCACACTTCTCATCGGCAATGCTTTCGATCACAGGATAGGGATAGACCACCCCACTGCTCCCCTGATACACACGCTTTTCCAGAAAAATGGGATTCTTCTCTGCTTCGCCCACCTCATAGGTAGGGATTACCACCTCTTCATGCCACGCCCGCACCAGGCCCTTTTCCGTTACGGTCGGCCTGGTCAGGTCATCTACTCTCTTTTCCATTATTAGTTGATTAATTCTTTTTCGATTTCTTCCAACGACTTACCCTTTGTCTCCGGCAACTGCGCGCGGATAAACAGGAATCCGGCCAGGCAAATACCGCCATAGATCCAGAATGTGCCCGAAGCCCCTAACCATTCGTTCAACAGCGGGAAGGTATAGGTAAGCAGAAAACTGGCAACCCACAAAAAGAAGGTCGATACCGCCATTGCGGCACCCCGTATCCGGTTGGGGAATATCTCGGACAACACCACCCAGACGATCGGTGCCAACGACATAGCATAACAGGCAATCGCCAGGACCACCAATAAAAGCATAGGCCATCCGGTCATGCCGAAGTAATAGCCGGCGCCTAACACCAGGTATAGAATAGCCAATCCGGCCGATCCGACAAACATCAATGCGCGACGCCCCCAACGGTCGACGGTATAGATCGCCACAAAGGTGAATATCACATTGGTCACACCGGTCACCACAATATTCATCAACACATCGGACACGGCATATCCCGCCGCCGAAAATATCTCATGCGCGTAATTGAAGATCACATTAATACCGCACCACTGCTGGAAGACAGCCAAGACTATGCCTATCACCAATACCCTGCGTACATTGGGTTGAAACAAGGCTTTCCAATTTGTCTTCTCCTGATTATCAGTTGATCTACTTATCTCCTGCAACTCATTATCCGCATACGCCTCGCCACCGATCCGGGCAAATACCTTTCGGGCAGCCTCCCTCTTTTCGTTGAGTGCCAGCCAGCGCGGGCTTTCGGGAATGATAAAAGCCAATAGAAAGAACAGGAGAGCCGGAACCAATTCCGCCCAGAACATCCAGCGCCACGCCCATTCGATGCCCGCTGCCGAGAGTGCCGTTTTGTCCGGCATATAATAGTCGCCGATCTGCCAATTGACAATCTGAGCCGCTAATATGCCCAGTACAATGGTCAACTGATTCAACGACACAAACCGTCCGCGCACCGAAGCGGGCGACACCTCCGCGATATAGATAGGCGATATATTGGAAGCGATGCCGATGCCAAACCCGCCAAGGATGCGATAAAGGATGAACCAAACAAACTGATCGACCGCCCCGGTACCGTAGGCGGAGACAGAAAACAATACCGCGGCTATGATCAACATCTTCTTCCGTCCGTAGCGGTCGCTCCAAAGACCGGCTAATAAAGCGCCCACCAGGCAGCCGAGCAGCGCACTGCTCATCGCCCATCCACGCAGGGCAGCCGAACCCTCCAGACTGAAAAAAGGCTCATAAAATATCTTTGCGCCACCGATAACCACCCAGTCGTAACCAAAAAGCAAGCCACCCATAGCGGAGACAAAAGTGATCAATAAGAGATAAGATTTCTTGTGTTTATACATGATTGATCGATTTAAGTAAAACTATACAGGGCAAAAGTAGGGCTTCGGGAAACAACAAAAATGGAAATTGTCCCGTAAAACATGGAAATAATAACGATTCGAAAGAAAGCCGGTCGCGGGTTACTCGCCAATCTTAGGCATATTGGTGTCCTGATAGCGCTTTCGGTACTCTTTGGGGGTGATTCCCATCTCCTTATGAAACGCGTTGGAGAAATGGAACGGATCATAGTAGTTTAGTCGGAAAGCAATCTCTTTGATTTTTAAGGTAGAGAATTGCAAATAGCTACAGGCGCGCTGAATCCTCAACTGGTTATAATACTCAACGGGGGAATAGGAGGTGCGCTGCGTAAACAGCGCGTTGAGATGCGAACTGGAGTAACCGACCGCTTCGGCGATATCTTCCAATGAGACCTTCTCTTCGAGGTGGTCTTTCATGTAAAGAATGGATTTTTGAATGATATCGCTCTCTTGCGGTTTTTTGATCTCCCGGTATTGCGACACATATTTGAGCGAAGCCAAAAAGTGCATCAGGCAAAAACTGATATACTCCAGGTTCTCCGGATTATAGCCCATGTCGAGGTTTTGATACATCTCATTGAACAGCGCCATGCGGTCTTGCTGCCGGCTTCGCTCCGCCTGTTCGATATGGATGAGTTTGCCCATGATAGACGAAAACATCACGCTGTTTTCCCCCAGGAAGTGTAGCCAATAAATGCTCCAGGGGTTCCGGGCATCCGCTCCGTAGGCATGCTTCGCACCGGCGGGGATAATAAAGTAACAGTTCTCTTTCAGCCGGTAACGCTCGCCCTCACATTCGACCCAACCCTCCCCTTTCTCACAATAGATAAAGAGGTTCTCCTTGGCACCCTCTTCCCGCACGCGATAGTGAGAGCGGGCATTCGGGTAATAGCCGATATGCGTCACATACAATTGTTTTGTGATCTCATTCGCTGCCTGGAAAGCCCTGACATTGTAGGGCGTCACAATCGCCTTCTCCCCCTTAAAACCATCCGCAAGCCTGTTTTCCATGATCCCATCAAACAGATTGAAGTTTACCAACGAATAGGTTCCTGGCCGGTAGCGATCAGGTAGTCGTTGGTGCGGGAGAAGGGCTTGCTACCGAAAAAGCCTCGGTAAGAAGAGAGAGGGGATGGGTGCGGCGATTTGAGTACCAGGTTACGGGAGGTATTGATAAACGCCCCTTTACGCTGTGCATAAGAGCCCCAAAGAATGTACACGATCTGTTCACGCTCTTCTGTGAGGCGATGAATCACGGCATCTGTAAAGGTTTCCCATCCTTTGTTCTGGTGCGACCCTGCCTGGTGGGCACGTACGGTTAAGGTGGCGTTCAACAGAAGCACACCTTGATCGGCCCAACGCATGAGATTTCCGGTGGGTGGCGGCGCAATGCCGAGATCATCCTGCAGTTCCTTAAATATATTTACTAATGAGGGGGGCGGATTCACGCCTTCCTGCACAGAGAAGCAGAGACCATGTGCCTGCCGGGGCTCATGATAGGGATCCTGTCCCAGGATGACCACCTTTACCTTCTCGAATGGGCAATGGGCAAACGCATTGAAGATAGCGGAGCCGGGAGGATATACCGTCGTTTGCCGATATTCTTCGCGCACAAAAGCAGTCAGCTGCCGGAAATAATCTTTTTCAAATTCCGGCACCAAACGTTCTTTCCAGCTCTGTTCGATCTTTACGTCCACAGTTATATAAATTGAAAGTTGAAAATTGAAAATTGAAAATTGAATTGTAAATCGCTTAGCGCAGCGTAAAGCAAAGTTAAAAATGGAAAGTTGCTACGTATTCCCATTTTCAATTTTCAACTTTCAATTTTCAATTAAATTAACGGCATTCCTGCCTCAGCGGCCTCCTTTCGCATATCGTCCGGCCAGATACTAGCCTGGATCTCACCCACATGCGCCTTGCGCAAATAGAACATACACAAACGGCTTTGCCCGATACCACCACCGATGCTGAGGGGTAGTTCATCGTTCAACAGGCGTTGATGGAAATAGAGCTCTTTGCGATCTTCTGCTCCACAGATCTTCAACTGGTGGAGCAATGCCTCTTTGTCAACACGAATACCCATCGAAGAGAGTTCCATAGAGCGTCCCAGGATATCGTCCCAGACCAATAGGTCGCCGTTTAATCCCGGCAATCCGTTCTCACCGATGGTCGACCAGTCGTCGTAGTCAGGTGCGCGTCCGTCATGCTTTTCTCCGTTGCTCAACAGACAACCGATCCCGATAATAAAGACCGCACCATACTCTTTCGCGATCGCGTCTTCACGCTCTTTCGGGGTGAAGTTCGGATATCTTTGATATAATTCTTCGGAATGAATGAAAAAGATCTCCTGCGGAAGGATCGGCTTGATGCGGGGAAACATCTCATACACAAGATATTCGGTGCGTACCATCGCCGCATAAATGCGCCGCACGATTTCTTTCAGAAAGTCCACCGTCCGTTCTTCCCGGCTCATCACACGCTCCCAGTCCCATTGATCGACATACAAGGAGTGTAAGTTACCCAATTCTTCGTCAGAGCGGATCGCGTTCATATCGGTATAAATGCCATACCCTTTCTCCACCTCATAGTCAGCCAGCGTCAGTCGCTTCCATTTGGCCAATGAGTGAACAATCTCTGCTCGGGCATCTTCTAAGTCTTTGATGGGAAAGCTCACAGCACGTTCGACACCGTTTAAGTCGTCGTTAATCCCTAATCCTTTTAAAACAAAAAGAGGCGCAGTTACACGACGCAACCGCAACTCGGAAGAGAGATTTTGCTGAAAGATATCCTTGATCTTTTTAATCCCCAATTCGGTCTGACACAGATTAAGCAGTGCTTTGTATCCGGCAGGTTTTATTAAATAGCTCATTTCTATTGTGCTTTGTCTATGTGCTTATGGCTGGCAAAGATAGCGATATATATCAAATTTGCAATCTAAAACACCGTATTTAACGCAAAAAGAAAGCAATCATAGGCGTGCAATGTACATTTTATCAAAATCGATTATTTCAGTTCTTCATTTGCGAAACTAAGAGAATATATGTACTTTTGCCCATCATTTATCCGCACCCATAGTTCAATGGATAGAATACTGGATTCCGGTTCCAGCGATTGGGGTTCGACTCCCCATGGGTGTACAAGCAACAAAAAAACGATAACTGACGACGGTCGGTTATCGTTTTTTTTGTATTTTGCACCCTATCTATTCCAATACGGTAAGGGAAGGAAGGAATAAAAGAAAGAACCGTTATAATCATAACCTTATGAAACTTATCTCAACACAAAATAATATATATGAAATACGAGGCTCTAAAGTAATGTTTGATTTTGATCTGGCAGATATGTATAGAGTGGAGACAAGGCGACTAAAGGAGCAGGTAAAGCGTAATCTCGAGAGGTTTCCTTCAGACTTTATGTTTCAACTGACTAAAGAGGAGTGGCAAGAGGTTATCGCAAATTGCGACAACCTCCCGGAAGGTGTTAAGTTTAGTCCAAGTCAACCATTTGCATTTACACAGGAAGGGGTGGCTATGCTATCTGGAGTATTGCGCTCTCCCGTTGCTGTTCAGGTAAATATAAGCATCATGCGTGCATTTGTCGCCGTGCGTAATGTATTGACCACGACCAAAGAAGAAAACATGCTACCGGCCTTAATCAATCGCATCAAAGCATTGGAAGAAGTCAGCGAAGAGACATTTACGGCCATAAACGACTTGTCGGAAGATACGCAGAAAGAGTTTGACGATATCTATATCGCATTGGCTGAATTGGCGGCAAAACACAAGCAGGAGAATAAACCCCGCAATCCGATCGGGTTTAGAAAACCGGAGGAATAAAAAAACTGTTATACTATTTATATCATGGAATTAGCACTTATACAAAGTAAGATATACGAAATCAGAGGCCAGCGGGTGATGCTGGACTTTGATCTGGCAGAAATGTACCAAGTAGAAACGAGAGTGCTTAATCAAGCGGTTAAGCGTAATATGAGGCGATTCCCTCCAGATTTTATGTTTCGGTTATCTCCGGAAGAATGGGAAGATATGTCATCACAATTTGTGACGACATATCCAAATAAAAGGCCCAAAACGGCTATGCCTTATGCCTTCACAGAACAGGGGCTAGCTATGCTGTCCGGACTTCTTAACAGTGAGATTGCCATAGACATGAACATTAAGATCATGCGTGCTTTTGTAGCAATGCGCAATGTGCTCACTTTCGCCAAAGAAGAAAACATGTTACCAGCCTTAATCGATCGCATCAAAACATTGGAAGAAATCAGCGAAGAGACATTAGCGGCCATAAACGACTTGTCGGAAGACACGCAGAAAGAGTTTGACGATATCTATATCGCATTGGCTGAATTGGCGGCAAAACATAAGCAAGCGAATAAGCCCCGCAATCCGATAGGGTTTAGGAAGTCGGAGAAGTAACCATATACTCCACAGTCTAAAAAAGTTGTCAAATAAAGAAACTTTTACTATATTTGCATTATGGATAACGAGAGGAAGATTTTATACTATAAACACTACTTTATAGAATTCTTTATGTCATTAGATGATGCTGCAAAGAAAAAAATCTCCTATGTTCTTGATATACTTAAAACTCAGCAAAGGGTAAACGCGAATTTTGTAAAGTCAATACGTGATGGTTTGTATGAGTTGAGAGCATCATCAAATGGCAATATTTATCGTGCGTTTTTTATCTTTGACGATGGCAATATAGTAATGCTATTTAACGGCTTTCAGAAAAAGACACAGAAAACACCCGATAGCGAAATAGAACAGGCACTGAAATTAAAAAATGAATATTATGCAAGTAAACCCTAACGTTGGAAGTATGGATGCCGTATTAGATAATTTGTATGGCAAGGTGGGCACTCCTGAACGAGAAGAATTTCGGAGAGAAGCGTATGCTTATTGCATGGGACAAATCATCTGTGAAGCAAGAAAGAAAGAGAAAATGACTCAAACTGAACTTGCTGATCGTATCGGTAGCAACAAATCTTATATTTCAAAAATAGAAAAGGGGATAGTAGAACCAGGCATAAGTACGTTTTGCCGGATTATTGAGGCTCTTGGTCTGAAAATAGAGATAGTAAAGCCTATTGCTTAACTAAACCCGGACGTTTAATTCCACCCGCATTATGGCAAAAACAAAATCAGTATATATATGCTCCGACTGTGGTGCCGATTCACCCAAATGGATTGGTAAATGTCCCGCTTGCGGAGCCTGGAACACCTATGTAGAAGAGCTGGTAACCAAAGAATCGGCTGCCAAACGTACAATTCCGGGCATTACCGATCAGGGGAAGGTCCGCCCTACCCTACTCCGTGATATTACGACGGAAGAAGAGGTGCGCATCGACCTGGGGGATGCGGAACTAAACCGTGTCCTGGGGGGCGGCCTGGTGAAAGGCTCCCTGGTATTGATCGGCGGCGAACCGGGCATTGGCAAATCTACCCTGGTATTGCAAACGGTATTAGGACTGAAGGGCTTAAAGACACTCTATGTATCGGGCGAAGAGAGCGGACGGCAATTGAAACTCCGTGCCGAACGCCTATCCAACGACGATACCGACTGCTATATTCTTCCCGAGACACAACTGGAGCAGATCTTTGTGCAGGCACAGAATATCCAACCGGACCTGATGATTGTCGATTCGATTCAGACTGTCTACACGGAAAGCGTTGAGTCATCGCCAGGCAGTGTCTCCCAAGTACGCGAATGTAGCGCCTCTATCCTAAAGTATGCCAAAGAGACCGGCGTACCGGTATTGCTTATTGGCCATATCAACAAAGAAGGCAGCATTGCCGGGCCCAAGGTATTAGAACATATCGTCGATACAGTGCTTCAGTTTGAAGGCGACCAACACTATATGTACCGCATCCTCCGCAGCATCAAGAACCGCTTCGGCAGCACAGCCGAACTGGGCATCTACGAAATGCGGCAAAACGGCCTGCGCCAGGTGAGTAACCCCTCCGAACTCCTACTGACACAGAATCATGAGGGATTGAGCGGAGTAGCCATTGCCGCCACGATCGAAGGCATTCGCCCTTTCCTGATCGAGACACAGGCATTGGTCAGCTCTGCCGTCTACGGCACACCTCAGCGTAGTGCTACCGGCTTTGACATCCGCCGCATGAACATGCTATTGGCCGTATTGGAGAAACGAGCCGGTTTCAAGTTGGGGCAAAAAGATGTCTTTCTCAATATTGCCGGCGGATTGCGGGTAAACGACCCGGCCATCGATATGGCAGTGATTAGCGCCATCCTCTCTTCCAGCCTGGATATCACCATAGAACCTGGCACCTGTCTGGCAGGCGAAGTCGGATTATCCGGCGAGATACGCCCGGTGAACCGCATCGAACAGCGCATCCTGGAAGCCGAGAAACTTGGCTTCGACCGGATTCTTATCCCGCATAACAACCTAAAAGGCTTCGATACCTCAAAGAGCAAAATCAAAATCATCCAGGTCAGAAAAGTAGAAGATGCCTTCCGACAATTATTTAGTTGATCAAAACAACAAATCCACCCATGATCAAAGAACTCCAACTACGCCTTCTGCCCGAAGAGGCAGTCAATGAACAGGCATTAAAACAGGTGGCTGCGCGTGAAACCGGTGAACAGCTATCTGCCATCACAGCCGTGCGTGTATTGAAGCGGTCTATCGATGCCCGGCAACGTACGATCTACCTCAACATAAAGTTGCGTCTGTTTATCAACGAACCACCCGAGGAGAATGAATATCCGGTGGTTGCCTATCCGGATGTGTCGCAAGAAAAGCCGGTCGTTGTGGTCGGCGCCGGACCGGGCGGGCTGTTTGCCGCCTTGCGATTGATCGAACTGGGCTTGCGCCCTATTGTGGTCGAACGCGGAAAAGATGTGCATAACCGTCGGAAAGACATTGCTTTGATCAGCCGGGAACATCAGGTAAACCCCGAATCGAACTATTCATTCGGCGAAGGGGGCGCCGGGGCTTTTTCGGATGGGAAACTCTATACCCGAAGCAAGAAACGGGGATCGGTAGATAAAATATTACAGGTGTTCTGCCAGCATGGCGCCAGCACCTCCATCCTGGCGGATGCTCATCCGCATATCGGCACAGACAAACTGCCGCGTGTCATCGAGAATATGCGCGAACAGATCATCCGCAGCGGCGGAGAGGTGCATTTTGAGACACGCATGGAGCGATTATTGATCGATAAAAAGCAAGTGATAGGCATCGAGACCCAACGGGGCGAGACCTTCCACGGCCCGGTGATTTTGGCCACCGGTCACTCCGCCCGCGATGTGTATAATTACCTATACGAGCAACAAATCCCCATAGAAGCCAAAGGCATTGCCGTCGGTGTCCGCCTGGAACACCCGCAGCAGCTGATCGATCAGATCCAGTATCACCGCAAAGAGGGCCGAGGCGACTATCTCCCGGCGGCGGAATACAGCTTCGTTGCCCAGGCTGACGGGCGCGGTGTCTATTCCTTTTGCATGTGTCCCGGTGGTTTTGTCGTGCCCGCCGCCAGTGGTCCCCGCCAGGTGGTAGTCAATGGTATGTCACCCTCCAACCGGGGTTCGCGCTGGGCCAACTCGGGCATGGTCGTCGAGATCCGACCGGAAGACTACCCGGCCCTGATGAAAGGAGAAAAGATGATCGTGCCACCCGACTCCCCTCTTGCCCTGATGGCTTTCCAGGAGCGCTTGGAAGAGCTTAACTGGCTGAACGGAGGACAGAAACAGATCGCTCCGGCACAACGCATGGAGGACTTTATCCGGAAAAAGAACTCTTTCGACCTACCGGATTCCTCCTATACGCCTGGATTGATCGCCTCTCCTTTGCACTTCTGGATGCCGACCTTTATCGCCTCACGCCTGCAGGATGGCTTCCGGCAGTTTGGGCGGAAAGCGCCCGGTTTCCTGACCAACGAGGCGTTGATGATCGGGGTAGAGACACGCACCTCTTCCCCCGTTCGTATCCTGCGCGACCGCGAGACCTGTCAGCACGTCACCCTACAAGGACTCTTCCCCTGCGGAGAGGGAGCCGGATATGCCGGGGGCATCGTCTCAGCAGCCATGGATGGCGAGAGCTGTGCCGAAGCGGTAGCTCAAGCCTATGCCGCGTTGTGAACGCCCTCCTTTTCCGTTTGCACGCTACGCGCCTCCTCTATGGCTGTCGCGATCAAGCCACCGACGAGTCCTCCTAAAAGGATATTCACCCAATTTTCGGAATACATATAATACATCCCCTGGTAACATCCGTAGAAGTACCAGTACAAATAACCTATCACACCGCCTAAGACCACACCTATCAGGGCCTTTCGATTGGCAGAGAAAAATTGCCCTATCAACCTCATCATACCTAAATCCTCCTCTCTCCTTAGCAGCGATTGATTATTTTCCGAATATTGTTTGCTGAAGAATGCCCCATGATACCGGCCTTTTCTTCGCCATTCTTAAAGATAAGTATGCTGGGCATACCCTTAACATGCGGGGAAAGGCGGCGGGCGTCCACCGATTCCATATCCACTTTGTAAAAACGAATCGAGTCTTTATACTCCTCCCGAACGCGAATCAGGTTTTGTTCCACCTCCAGACAGGTATCATTATCTTTGTGATAAAAAAGGACACAACTCATACCGGACGAGACCGCTTCCGCGAATTCATCCTCTGTCAACTGTTCCAGCTGCTCAGCTTGCGGAACCACATAATCACTGTTCTCTCTTGTTGCTCCTACAACATGGATACAGGCAAGAAACAGAATCAACGCGGTTGCCAAATGCCAAGGTTTAATTTTTAAGATTGTTTGTTCCATACTAAGGTTCTTTTCAAATTTGTTATTACTAATACCGAAGCAAAGATCTGCATAAAATAGGAAACAGATACCGTTCAAAAATCGACTTTATTGGTTAAAAAGTAAGATATGCATCTGTTTTTGAACGTTAAAACAGCTGGTAATTCCCTTTTTATGAGTCAAAATCCTTTCATTGGTATTATCTTTGCGTATTATATTCATCAAAAAGACAAACGAATAATGAAAATTTCAACAAGAAAATACGTGGCAGTCACTTATGACCTGAACGTAGGAGAAGAGGGCGAACAGGATTTGATGGAACGGGCTACCGTTGAAAATCCATTACAATTCATATACGGAATAGGCATGATGATCCCTGCCTTCGAAAAATCACTTAGCGGATTGGAAGTAGGCGCGGAATTCGATTTCACGATCCCTGCGGCAGACGCTTACGGCGAATACCAGGAAGATCATGTGATCGAGCTGCCCAAAGATATCTTTGTGGTGGATGGCAAATTCGATTCAGAAGCCATCAAAGAGGGCGAAACCGTGCCTATGATGGACAACGAAGGCAACCGCATGATGGGTTCCGTGTTGGAAGTACGCGAAGAGGTGGTTGTGATGGACTTCAATCATCCGTTGGCTGGCGAAACGCTGCATTTCACCGGTAAGGTGATCGACGTGCATGAGCCGACAGCCGAAGAGATTGCTGCATTGACTGCTCCGGCCGGTGGTTGCAACTGTGGCGACTGCGAAGGCGGCGACTGTGGCGACCATGGCCACAATGATGGTTGCGGATGCGGCGGATGCCACTAAAAACAATAGATAATTGAGAATGGATAATTGATAAGCAATCTGTTAAGTAAACGTTGTTTCTTAATTATCCATTTTCAATTCTCAATTCTCAATTAGAATAAGGTGAACACTTTCGGTACAATTTTTCGTCTTACGTCCTTCGGCGAGTCACATGGACCGGCCGTAGGAGGTGTTATTGATGGATGCCCGGCAGGCATTTCATTGAATATGGAAGCCATTCAGGCGGAGCTCAACCGCCGCCGTCCCGGCCAGTCGTCCATCACCACTCCCCGCAAGGAAGCGGATGAGGTGCAGTTTCTTTCCGGCCTCTACGAAGGGAAAACCACCGGTACGCCGATTGGTTTCCTGGTATGGAACGAGAACCAGCACTCTTCCGATTACGAAGAGATGAAGACGAAATACCGCCCGTCACATGCCGATTACACCTACGATCAGAAATACGGACTGCGCGATCCGCGGGGAGGAGGGCGATCCTCGGCACGCGAAACCATTGCGCGCATCGTAGCCGGTGCCATAGCCAAACAGATTCTTCAGCTAAAAGGCATCACCACCCTGGCCTACACCTCAGAGGTAGGCTCAATCAAACTCGATAAAACCTACCTGGATTACGATCTGAATAATATAGAAACCAACCCGGTTCGCTGCCCCGATCCAGCCAAAGCGGCTGAAATGGAAGCCCTAATCCACGAAATACGCGCCCAGGGAGACACGATCGGTGGCGTTATCTCCTGCGTGATCCAAGGCGTTCCTCCCGGATTGGGAGAGCCGGCATTTGGAAAACTGCATGCGGCGTTAGGCAACGCTATGTTGAGCATCAACGCCGCGAAAGGTTTTGAATACGGTGATGGATTCCAGGCCGGCCTCTATCGTGGCTCGGAGCATAACGACCTATTCTTTAATAATCAAGGGACAATCAGCACCCGTACGAATTACTCCGGAGGCATCCAGGGAGGCATCTCCAACGGAGAAGATATCTATTTCCGGGTTGCCTTCAAATCGGTAGCCACCATCCTGATGGAGCAGGAGACCGTAACAACAACCGGCGAAGATACCCTCCTCAAAGCACGAGGTCGCCACGACCCTTGCGTCCTGCCCAGAGCCGTGCCCATCGTCGAAGCCATGGCGGCTATGACTATATTGGATTATTGGTTGATGCAGAATAGTCGGCAGTAAACCATTTCTTATAGCGACGATAGGAGAAGATCGCCAGGAAAAGAACTACTCCTGCCGCGATATACAAATACATAAACAGGTGGTTTACACTATCGTTTTGCCCATACGAGTGCATCCCACTCAGGAAATAATTGACGCCGAAATAGGTCATCAATACAGAGGCAAACGAAAGCACCGACATCAGGTTGAATAGCCAGGCATTATCCCACCGCTTCACAAGCCGAAGATGAAGCGTGACGGCATAGACCACCATCGTGATCAATGCCCAGGTCTCCTTCGGATCCCATCCCCAGTAGCGCCCCCAGGACTCATTCGCCCAGACAGCGCCGAGGAATGTGCCGATCGTCATCAAGGCCAAACCAATCCATAAAGACATCTCATTGATAAGTGTCAGTTCCTTGATACGCAAGGACAAAAACGCTCTGTTCGTCTCTTTCAGGCAAAATATCATACCCTGGTTGGTCAGTCCAATCAGGCAGCTGATACCAAAGAAACCATAGGCTGCCACAATCACCGCCACATGAAACATCAGCCAGGGCGACTTCAACACCGGCACCAACGGATTGATCTCGGGATCCATCCAGTTCAAGCCGGAGACAAACAGGATAATACCCCCGAAAAGAGTCGCCAGGGCAAAGGTAAGCGGGCTTCGCCGGGCAAACAGAATACCGGCTAACACCGTGGCCCAGGCCACATATACCATCGTTTCGTAGGAATTACTCCAGGGAGCATAGCCGGAAATATACCCGCGCATCGCCATCCCACCCAAATGACACAGAAACACAAGGCCAACCGCCAGGCTCAACAGCCGCGTCACCCCCGTCAGCCACCTCCTTTGGCGGAACATACCGATAAAAGAGAACACCAACAGTAAACCACCCAACACAAGGTAGCCCTTTTTCGCTTTCGCAAAAATAGACAGTTGATTGTATTTGATCTCCATCTGAATCCGCCGGGGGTTCACCTCCTGCGCCGCACTCCTCTCCTGCTGATAAGCGGTCACCTGACCGACTACGTTATTGGCTCCCGCCCAATCGCCCGTCTGCAAAGCCGACTGTACCTCGCTGATATAATGGGGGATAATCCGGGCAACAAACAGCGAGTCCTCCCCTACCCAACCGGAAAGATCATCGCCGGGAGCATACCAGGTCTGACCCGGTTCATCGCTGCGGGGAAAAAGAGAGACAAATTGAAGGTTCAAAAGCTGACGGACAATATTAATCTTCTCGTCCAACTTCATCAGCTCCTTATCAAAAGCGGTTCGTTCGGCCGGCATCTTATGATAGGCCACTGCCAGGCGATCCTGAAATTTATACCTACCCGTATGGTCGAACGCCTCGATATAAGCAATTTCCCCTTTACTAAGTTTGTAAATCTCTGTCAGCTCATCGTTCGACACCACAATAAAAGGCACACGCATCCATCTGTCCGGCATCGCCCAGAGGCTGATCAGAAACTGATCCGAATTCATATTACCGATCGTTGCCGACTTATGCAGCTTCCGCAATATCTCCGACGAGAAGGTATTCATCGGCTGTATGCGTCCCTTGGAAGACTGGACCGGCAAGGCGCCAAACTTCTCAGCATGGGCGGGATCAATCGCATAACGCTGTACGGCATCGAGTACCGGATTGGGCATCTTCTTAGCCTCCGCGCCCATCAGGCTTATGCCTGTTAACAGGATGACGCATACGACTCTTGCCTCCGATCGCAAGGCCTTCAATCGACGGGTCAATTGCCTGAAACGGGAATGCCGGCCGGTAAAACAAAGTACAAAGCCTATCAATAAACAGCAATAACCGGTATAGGTGATCGAACGTCCCGCCACATCCCGGTTGACCGACAGGATCGTGCCCTTTTCATCGGCATCGTATGAAGCCTGAAAGAAACGATAGCCTTTCAGATCCAACACATTATTCATATAGACACGTGCCTTGCGGGTTTCCCCGTCTACATATAGGCGTAACTCGCTCTCATAAGACGAAGGACTGGTAGAACCCGGATAACGGGTGAGTGTAAACGTTAATAATTCCACCTCAAAAGGCAGACTACGGGCGTAGGTTCCGGCCGAGGTGTACACCATCAGCTGATCGCTCTTCTCCCCTTCCCGCAGATGCATCATCCCCTCTTCACCAAACAGATGAGAAACAAAAGCACCCAACAAAATCACCACGAACGAGAAATGCACCACAAGCATCCCCCATTTCTTTCGATTAAATAGTTTGTAACGAATGAGTACCGCCACAAAATTCACCACCAAGAGGAACTGAAGCAGAAAAAACAGCGGAGAATAATAAACCAGGTTCTTAGCCATCAGGGTGTCGAAATACTTTTCAATAAAAGTAGCCCCACCCAAACCAATGGCATAAATCACCAACAACACAATCGTAGTCGTATAAGAAGATAGTAGTCTCTCTATTTGTTTCATATTGAATCCCTTATTTTTCAGCGACGCAGGTAATAAGCTCCAAAAGTACTACTTTCACTTTGATTATGCTATCCCTCCACCCCATTTCCGAAAGAAGGGGGGGGGGAAGGGGGAGAAAGGAGAAGGGAGAAAGGAGAAAGGGAGAAGATGGGAAGGTTTGTGGGAAAGCACGCCGCAGGCGTGAGATTATGCATAACCGTATGCAAGCGCAGCGCAGCTTACGGTAGTGAATCATCTCTATAAAAAGCCCCGCATGGGGCGGGATTATGGCGGATCTCGCACCTGCGGCGCTTGATTGACAGGAAGTCGCTATACCGTAAGCTGCGCTACGCTTGCATACGGTTATGCATTATCTCACGCCTGCGGCGCGATCCCCACCTTCAATTCTTCCAAAATTGGAAGACACTTCCCCTTCCTCCTTCCCCTCCATTTTCAATTTTCAATTTTCAACTTTCAATTTCTTCAACTTTCCAATATTGGAAGAAACGACCTTAGCCTCCCCTTGGGGAGGTTGGAGGGCTGATCTTTCCCCTTTCAATTTCATGGAGCAAATAAGAAACAAAGCCTTAAAAACAACCGGAAGATGTTAAAATAAGTAAATATAAGCCCTGAAATAATAAAATCATGAAAAAAAATAATAATAAACAGGGTTTAGGCTGATCTCTTTGCAAAACTTGCCTATCTTTGCCACGACTGTTTGAAGCAACTATAGAAAGGGTAAGACACGACAGAATGGTAGTCTGTCTTTTAGTTGTTATTTGCGCCAAGTTCTTCGTATAGATAGAGTCAAGAATTCACATCGTTTGATGTAGCCATTACTATCTCGACATATCCAATCCAGCATAAACAGTTAGATTTTATTACGTGAACGATGCGCGCGTTAGTTGTGAAAAACAGCCTGTGTGTGTATAACATTCATATGACCGCCTCGGCGATTCATATGATATGAAAGAGGGTGTATGTATAAAGAGGGGTTTAGAACTTGTTTGTCGAAAGACAATGGGGTGTTTTCTTTGTGCCGTTATTTGCCAACAACAAACAAAGAGACCGTTAAAAATAATATATTATTATTCCTATTGGCACTTCTGCCAATGGTCACTTCTTGTGTAGATGAATATGAAGTGGCTGAGGAAGATTCCTATCTCGAAATACAGGCAAGTCTGACCAAGTCGAATATCAATCAAGAAGATAATTTGGACACAACGGTTGAAAGCATACGTGTGATGGTTTTCAATCAAACGGATTTGTGTGTTAGTAATCAGCTTTATGCGATAAGCCCGAGCGACACGGACGGAATCATCAAACATAAAATCAATAAAGGTGCTTATCACCGGTTTGTTTTTGTCGCCAACGAGCCCAGCTCATTGGCAGATATCGCTACCTATGGTCAGCTGCAAGCAAAGGCATTCCCTTCTTCCGCTTTCAATGCGACCACAGCCATCCCTATGATTAAGGAAATACATCGTACGATAACGATTCCCTCCACAGCGGAGCAAGATAACCCATTGAAAGTTTACTTAGATCGGATGGCCGTTAAGTTGGATCTTACATTTACAGCCGATCGGGATCTATCAAACGATTTCAATGGGGTGGTTCTCACTAACCTCCCCGACAAAGTACCTCTCTATCCGGAAGCTTACTCCGGTTCGATCAGTTGGGGAACGATAAGCTCATACACGATTGCGAAAACGGCTTTTGCGGAAACGACTCCTTCGAGCGAACACGTATGGAAAGCGGTATTGGCGGAAAACACACGTATCATTATCCCTTCCAATCCACTTAAATCAGCTGATTATCAAAATAAAGACAAAGCAGTGGGATTAACGGTTAAAATGGATAAGGCAGGTATAACCAATAACGACCGCTATACCTGGCTACGACCTCAAAAGGATAAAGAGACAGAAACAGAGATCAACAACTACGCGCTCCCTCATAACGGAGCCTTAGAGCTGATTGGTAATATCAGCGAATCACTCGAATTAAATATCATAGCCTCCGATTGGGTCGAAGGCGGTGCTGAGTGGACTATCGGTGGTGATAAAATATTGAATGTGTCGCATACCGAGGTGAATATGACCGATTTGAACGGAGTAAGAGTCTCTTTTTACTCCAATATGCCATGCGTAAAAGTGATGCCTACTGTCTTAAAAAATGGATCAACAGAATTGGAAACCAATGTGGTATTTAATGATTTGGCAACTGCCGATGGAACCAATACGACTACTCGATTTCATTTTGACCCGGAAACCGGATCCGGATATATGGATATACTTGCAGATGGAGGTAGATCTGAAACCCTTTCTAATCCGATACTTGACTATGAAAACAGTACTTCACAAACAGGTACCTATACATTAACTTTATTGGGAGAGGATACTTCCGGAGCAACAGGGACACAGATTAAGAGAACAATCACTGTTAACCTTACGCAAAACGGATTACGTTTTGCAAATGCGGAATGGAAAGGACAAGATCAGTACTTGGGTGTGTTTTACAGGAATAACCAAAAAGGTGAACGTATCATCACCGGACAACATTATTTGGATAAGGAATGGACTGCTACGGCAAACAATGATTTTATTATTCTTAGTTCTCTTCCGAGTTACGATCCCGGAGTGGGAACGAATAATCCCGGAGATGCCGAGAAGTACCCAGTTAATCCCGGCAACTCTGTATCAGGAAAGGGGCGAATCTATTTTCGAATAGGATTGACTTCAGAGAATCCTGGCGCTTCTCAGGGAAAACCCCGGTATGGAACGGTTTCGTTGCGGTGTTGGGTGCGTTCAGGTGATGGTCCTAGGCAAATTACCCAAACGATATATGTACGTCAGGGAGAGGAGCCCGATTATCTGTTTGAACCGACTGAGACTATTGGAACGCTCTCTTCTATTGATGCCAAGTATCAGCCATTGAGTGGAAATTCTCGAACAGCGGCAGCGAAGTTTAGTCCTTACAACTTAACAGCCGCAGGGTTTAAAGAAAATACCCCTCCTGCTTTTGTGCAATTAGGTGTTAAAGGGGGAGACTTTGTTGACTATCCATCACAAGGAGGTGCTTTTTTCCAGTGGGGATTACGATTATATGATGACGAGGCTTTCACCGCTGCCATTGAACCTTTTTATAGACGTGCTTTTAACCCGGTGGGGGAGGTGAAAAATTCGACTGCATGGATAAGTGGCAAAGGGTACAATAAAGGGATTTTGGCACCAACCGGTTTGCCCGCTAAATGGTATGTCAGATGGGATGCTTCGCTTGAAGGTTCAACCCAAAAGCACAAAGATGTTTTTGAAACTTGTCCTGAAGGATATCGTCGTCCAACGGATGGTATTACAAATGATATTTCATATAATGGACCGACTCCTACAGCCAATTTAGACCTTTCTGAAACTCAAGACTATAGAGCACAAATTGCAAATTCTGAATACAGAGTATCTCTCTTTACCTATCCTTTTTCAGGCGATGCCAATTCAAATGCGGATTCTACTACAATATGGAATCCCCTCAGTACTGAAGTAATAAATTCCGGTCCTGGGACATATCCGTCAGGTGATACGAATGGTAACTATGCAAGAAAAGCAATACATAATACGTATCGTACATTCTATGCCGATGGTTTTTTTGATCGCAGACCAATCCAAAAGACTCAAAGTGGATATGGCGTTGATGTTAAATCTCCCCAAATAGCCTATAGAGGTCTTATGTTTGTGAATCCAACTACAAAAGCGTCACTGTTCTTCCCTTCAGCCGGGCGAATCACTAACGACTGGGCAGATTTTCAAGGAAGAGGAAGTACGGGGTATTATTGGAGTTCATCGGTAGGTCCGATACGTGATGGTGATAACTATCAGAGAACAATTACTAATTCACAAAATAAGACTATTACTGCTGACAGGCGAATTTCGACTGGCGCTTGGTGTATGGAAATACAGTATGACCATCTCCTTTTCATAAACTCATACTCTGATTTCGGATATTCAATCCGTTGTGTCAAAGAATAAAAAGAATAAAAAGAACAAAAAGACGTGAAACACCTATTTCTACATATCATGCAATCGTTCGTAGTGATGCTTCTTGTGTTACTGCCGGCCTGTCATGTGGAAGAGGAGCTGGTACCGGCAGAAGCAGCTGCTGAAAGGATACAAGTGGAACTTTTTGCCCGTATCAGCGATTATACGGTTCCGCACACAAAAGCCGAAGAGGGAATTCAGACAGATGCGAACCTACCCATTGTTATAGTCTATAAAGGGAGTGACGATAACGCTGTTTTTGTAGAAGCGGCACAGGCAACACGAACTACCAATAACCGCTTCCTGGTTGTATTGGAAAAACAGACATCTACCTGTCAGTTGCTTATTCTGGCAAATCCCGAAGCGTCGTTCTATAAGGGAGATACAGAAGAAACGGTTGCTTTTACCACCGCCAATATAAAGAGTTGGCTGGGTGGAACTTCTCCCAAATCATTGGGCTTCACGAAAAGCAATCTGTATAGTATACCGCTAAATAGTCCGCAGACGACTATTCCTTTTGCCGGAAAATATCTGCCGATGTGCGCGCAGTTTACTACACCTTCAACCGGGATTACGAAAGACCTGAAGATTGATAATGATGGCTCTGCTATATCACTCACCCGCAATACCGCGAAGGTGATTCTTGAGAATGAGGCTCCCAACTTCGAGCTCTATGGCATCACCCAGGTGAGAAACGCGCCGCGATATGGCTATTGGTATGCCCAGGCATCGCTGCCAACGTGGAACGGAGAAACGGATAAACTGACTCACTATACGACTACAGGTAATATAGCAAACGTGAATTCGTCATCCGACCAAACGACTACGCCAATTTACCTGTTCGAATCGGCCAAAGAGAATAAAACTCATTTGATTATCAAGGGCACCTATCAGGGGAATGATTATTATTATAAGATGGCTATTGTGGGGAATACTTCTCCTCCGGCACAGATTGATTTATTGCGTAACTATGCATATACCTTTACGATCACGAAAGTGTATGGTACGGGACATCGCTATTTGACAGATGCGATCAACGCGCCGGAATTCAATAATGATCTTGTTGATGTGACGCTTACGGTTACTGATGTCTCGGCGTATGAAACAACCGCTTTCGATGATTACTACCTCTCGGTCAGTAATTCCATCTATATGGGATTTGGTAATAATACTACGGATGAATATGAGATCTGTTCGATCGTTTTAGGGGGGGCTACCCTGCCAACGAACAGACAGATTGTGCTGCCCAGTGGATTGTCCCTTGTGGGAGAAAATAGTATCTCAGCCAATAGAAGTGTGAAAGTGAAATTCGCGGAATCTTTCACATCCGGTGAGATCACCCTTAAGTATGGTAATTTTCAAAAGAAGATCACTGTGATGAGAAATACTCTTCCTTCTCATTCCGGTATCTTAGACGGTGATGGGAAAAAGGTCTATTACCTCTATAAATGGGATAAAGCTGGAGGCAACTGGCAGAACTTTGGTCAATATCTGGTGGGAGGAATGGTGGAGAACCCTACCGGGGATGACTACTGGATCCAATTGTCACCGGATGGTGGAAAACCGACCGGAGACGGATCAGCAACCATACCTCCTCTTCCGGGATCACTCCGGAACGATAAGTATAACATAAGCGTATCAGACGGTATGATTCAGATACATGTATCAAATGGGAGCGGGAGAACAGGCGCGGCATATCTTATGACCGGGAAAAACCCGGGATATACCAGTCCGAATGTCTATACCCAATACACCCGGCGTATCAAGGTCGAGTTTGTGCAGTAAAAAAAGAGATAAATAATATAGAAATGAGAATAAGAACGATGTATAACTATTTTAAATTAAAAAAATGAAAAAGAGAAATTTATTTGCTTTAGCCGCAGCAACAATGTTGTTCGCAGCTTGTAGTGATGATCTTCCGAATGGGGAAGGTGGTAACGGCCTGGAAGGAGATGCATGGCTGTCGTTGAATATCAGCCCGAGCATGACTCGTGCGATTAACAATCCGGACCAAGAAATTGGGAAAGCGGACGAATCAAAAGTGAACTCGATAAAGGTGGTTCTGTTTGACGATTTCGCCTCTACTGCTTTTGTGACCAATGTGGTGGATTTGACATTACTGGAGGATGAAACTGATTGGCTTACAAAAACAAATGCCTTTAAGGTAAGCAAAAACGCAAAATCTATTTTGGTTATTGTAAACCCGTCCTCCAAACTGCCCACGATTACGGCGGGAGTATCGACTTTTTCATCTGTGAATCAGGCGATTTCCGCGACGGTTGCTAATGTTACGCAACAAACAAAAGATGAGACGACAACAACAAACAACTTTATGATGACAAACGCCTCCGGATTCTTGGAGCCGAACACCTATGCTTCTGACGGAACAGTAACTAACGGGGATATCCAAGACAATACAAAAGCGACAGCAGCTGCCGCAGAAGCTGCAGATGCACGCTTAAGCATCGTGGTAGACCGCGTTGTGGCTAAAGTACGATTGTATAATAATGCTACTTCTCCGGAAAATGTAGATACCCCATCAGATGATAGTGGTATAAAAATCACATTCGTTGAAAATAGCGTACAATGGGGATTGAATATCACCAATAAGAAATTCTATCCTATGTCTGAACGTACTAAAACAGAACTGAATACTGATATTTGGTCCGCTACGCCTTATAAGCAAGGTTCATATAGAAAAGACCCGAACTACGATGACGCGAATCAGTCCGTTATTGCGTATAATAGTGGTGCTCTTGTATATACGGATCTCTATAAAGCCAATTATAATTTTGTGGATGCCTCTGTTAGTAGTAATTCTTTTGCTATTGACTGGAAAAGTCCGACAAATGTAACTAGCGGAAGTGCTGGAGGCGCTGAAACTCCTTCAGCAAATATAAAAACTAATGTAGAATATTGCTTAGAAAACACCCAGGCTGCTAAATTTAATTATCATGCCTATACAACCCAAGCCGTATTAAAGGCTACTGTTTATCCAAGTCATTTCAAATTAGCCGAGCTCAAAGATGGAAGCTATTATCAAGCAGCTGGTAGTAATCCTACATACGACTGGATCAAAATCGCCAATGGGTATTATACGATGGCAACGCTGGGAGATTGGATAAAAAAAGAACTAACACTCTTTTATTCAGACGGAACTGTTGGTGCTCTTTACACGGCATTTAATGATTACCTGGGGTATTTAGAAGGTAAAAACGTTACTGGAGTTGAGAAAGTATCTATTCCCGCATTTGAAGAGGGTGATGTAGCTGCGGACAAAGCCGCAACTGTTGCTGCTTCCTTTAATGCTACTGCTCTTGTTAACGCCCTCAAAGCACACGGAGGAGATTCATATGGAAATGTGACCTACTATGCAGCAGGCGTAAGCTATTACAAAATCATGATCAAGCATGATGATGACACTCCCACAGGCGGAGGAACAGGTTCTAACGTAAATGCTTTAGGAGAATTTGGTGTGGTTCGTAACTCCGTGTATGATATTCATATTGGTTCTATAAATAGCCCGGGATATCCGATTGTTCCGAAACCGGATCCGGAAACGCCTGATGAAGAATCAGACAAATACCTGGCCGTTCAGATCACCATCAACCCCTGGACCTGGTACACCCAGACAGAAAATCTTTAATTATTTCTTAGTTTCATAAGCCCCAAAGGGTTTTTGTTGTGGGGGATTCTTTTCCCCCACAACATCTTTTTCAAACAAAAAAAATAGTCGTTTCCGGAACGCTAACATCCGGGATAATAATTGATGGAATCCGCATGCCGGATACTATCCACCGAAATAGAAAATAACAAAGGGGTGACTCAAAGGTGCTTTCGGGTCACTCCCTGATGAAAATATACATGAATGAGACAAATAGCTGTTTTATTTTCCAAACTCCTGCCGGCGCTGTTGGCACTGGCTCTCCTGCCGGTCTCTTGCATCGAGGAGGATCTGCCCTCCTGCCGGCTCTACCTGGCGTTTACCTATGACTATAATATGTTGTATGCCGATGCTTTTCATACGCAGGTAGACAAGGTCGATCTCTATGTGTTCGACGAGGCGGGGCGTTTCCTTTTCCAACAATCCGACGAGGGGGCGGCACTGGCAACCGGTGACTACCGCATGGCGTTGGCTATTCGCCCGGGCGACTACAAGGTGATGGCCTGGGGAGGGGCACGCGACTCCTACAACCGTCCCGAGATGGTGGCGGGGCAGTCGACCCTGACCGATATGGAATTGTTTGTGAAACGTGAAGCCTCGCGCGTGATCGACAAAGAACTGGAGCCCTTATGGTATGGCGAGATACGCGATATCCATTTCACCGGCAAGGCACATCAGACCGATACGGTGAACCTGATCAAAGACACGAATAAGGTGCGTTTTGTGTTTAACGGCGTGACACCCGAATGGAAGATCAACGTAGCGGACTACACCTACGAACTGATCGAATCGAACGGTTACCTCAACTACGACAACACATTGCGTGAAGACGAGACACTGAGCTACCGCCCCTATTTTATGGAGGCGATCGACAACGGAGGCATGGTGGAACTGAACACCCTGCGACTGATGGCGGATCGGAAGACCCGTTTTATCGTGACCCACAAAAACACCGGCAAGGTGGTGTTCGATATCAACCTGACCCAGTTCCTGCTCTGGACCGCCATGGAACAGCCCCGCATGGGCAAGCAGGAATACCTGGACCGCGAAGATGAATATAAAATCGTCTTCCTCTTTGGAGGTAACACACCCGATCCCGGACCCGGCCCCGATCCGGGCGAAGGCGGTGAATGGCTCGCCGTACAGATCAATATCAACGGATGGACTTGGTATATTCAGGAAGAGAATCCTGGGTTATAAACGGGGGGAGAGCTATGTGCTTACCCCTCATAGGGGTATATATAAAAAATTAAAGGCTGTCTCACGACAACCCCTAACCAATTTTGTTAACCTTAAATCTAATACTATTATGAAAAAACCACGATACAAAAGTAAGGGGTTTGATCCCACCCGCCTAATATTTTCCACTAAAGAATGTTATTCGACTGGTAATAAAATTTAAAACGTCGAAATCCCCAAAAGCAAAGTGTAAGCAAAAACCCCATTTTGCTTTACAATATGATACGTTAAAAAGTGTTACTCCTGCGGGTAATTTAAAATACCCCTGCGTTTACGGAAAAAAAGCCGGGCGAATTTGACAAAATGTCAAATAAGGAGAAAGGGGGGAAAGGAGAAAGGAGAAAGGGGGAAAGGGAGAGAGAAAGGAGAAAGGGGGAAAGGGAGAAGATGGGAAGGTTTGTGGGAAAGCACGCCGCAGGCGTGAGATTATGCATAACCGTATGCAAGCGTAGCGCAGCTTACGGTAGTGA
>NZ_JARXWF010000014.1 GCF_029892605.1 Parabacteroides sp. PM6-13 | reverse complement strand
GTAGGGGTATTTAAAATTAGTCAGGCGAGTAACACTTTTTAACGTATCATATTGTAAGGCAAAATGGCGTTTTTGCTTACACTTTGTATTTTGATATTTCTCGAAAAAAAGGGTCTGTTACCACTGTCGTATCACCTTACAGGGATTGCCGACGGCCAGGCAGTTGGCGGGGATGGATTTGGTGACGACGCTTCCGGCTCCGATGGTCGTATTATCGCCGATGGTTACGCCTGCCAGGATCACCGATCCGCCGCCAACCCAGACATTGTTGCCGATCGTGACCGGTGCCGACATGATTTTCCAGGTCGAGAAAACCCCGCCCCGTTGACCCGCCAGGCGCTCCACGGGGTCGACCGGATGGCTTACGGCATAAATCTGCACATTGGGGCCGAAGCCGCAATTATCACCGATCGTAATCTTGTTACAATCCAGGAAAACGCAGTTCATATTGATCTCGCAGTTGTTTCCGATATGGATATTCTCGCCATAATCGACAAAGAAGGGAGCCGAGATCCATAGGTTCTCGCCTTTCGAACCCAGCAACATCTCTAATAGGTTGTTGAGTTTCCGGTTGTCGGTCGTATCGGCCTGGTTGAATTCTTTCATCAATTTCTTGGCAAAATGCCAGCGGGTCATCAGCGTTTCGTCGCTGGCATCATAATATTCACCGGCCAGCATTTTCTCTTTTTCTGTTTTCATGTGATTTAGTTTTTAACGGTGGGCAAGATACTAAAACTACGAATAGGGATCATCTTGTCGAAAGATAAAATAACATTTAGGGGCTATTTACTGCTGCTCGCCTTGATTATCCGTGGTGTGTGCGCACATATTTTATCAAAAAATGTTAGATCATCCGTGAAATAGTAGAAAAATAGTCTATATTTGTTCCCCTGAATTGCGAAACTGTTATTAACTTAATTCATATTTTATCATGAGTAACATTAAAAACGCACAAGGCAAGATGACCAATTTCCGTTGGACCATTTGCGCTATGCTCTTTTTTGCGACTACCATCAACTACCTGGATCGCCAGGTACTTTCGTTGACTTGGGATGAGTTTATCAAGCCCGAGTTTCATTGGAACGAAGAACACTTCGGGAACATTAACGCGATTTTCTCCATTGTCTATGCCATCTGTATGTTGTTTGCCGGTCGTTTTGTTGACTGGATGGGCAGCAAAAAAGGCTTCTTGTGGGCGATCGGCGTATGGTCGGCAGGTGCTTGTATGCATGCGCTTTGCGGTATTGTCACCGAACAATATGTAGGACTAAGCTCTGCTGCTGAACTGGCGCAGGCTACAGGTCAGGTGGCCGTGGTGATCTCAACCGTTAGTATGTACTGCTTCATTGCCGCCCGTTGTGTGTTGGCGTTGGGTGAAGCCGGAAACTTCCCTGCCGCTATTAAGGTGACAGCAGAATATTTCCCGAAGAAAGACCGCGCTTTCGCGACTTCTATCTTTAACTCAGGTGCCTCTATCGGCGCATTGGCTGCTCCGTTGACAATTCCTATCCTGGCGAAACATTTTGGCTGGGAAATGGCATTCATTGTGATTGGTGCCCTGGGTTTCATCTGGATGGCTTTCTGGGTATTCCTGTATGACGCGCCTCGCAAGAGCAAGTTTGTCAACGAAGCCGAGATCGAATACATCGAACAGGACAAAAACGACCTGACAGCGGAAGAGGCTGTTCAAGAGAAAGAAGAGAAAAAGATACCTTTCTGGAAATGTTTCTCTTACAAACAAACCTGGGCTTTTGCTTTCGGTAAATTCATGACCGACGGGGTATGGTGGTTCTTCCTGTTCTGGACACCTACCTATTTGAATACGCAGTTTAATATCAAGACCTCGGAAGGTTTGGGTATGGCATTGATCTTTACGCTTTATGCCATTGTGACCGTATTATCTATCTACGGAGGTAAATTGCCTACAATCTTTATCCAGCGTAGCGGTAGCAATCCCTATGCGGCTCGTATGAAAGCGATGTTAATTTTTGCTTTCTTCCCGCTGTTGGTATTGTTTGCACAGCCATTGGGTATGTATTTTGCCGATTGGGGTAAACATGCTGCTTGGATTCCGGTGATTCTGATTGCCATCGGTTGCTCGGCTCACCAAGCCTGGTCTGCCAATATCTTCTCAACGGTAGGTGATATGTTCCCTAAATCAGCCATTGCTTCTATCACGGGTATCGGCGGTATGGCGGGTGGTATCGGCTCTATGATTATGCAAAAGAGCGCGGGTAGCTTGTTTGTGTATGCCGACGAAGTGCAGATGACCTTTATGGGATTCCAGGGCAAACCGGCGGGCTATTTCATTATCTTCTGCGTTTGTGCCGTGGCTTACCTGATCGGTTGGATGGTGATGAAATCTTTGGTTCCGAAATACAAACCTATCATTATAGAATAAATCAAGAATGATTGAATACCTACAAAAAAGAGTTGCTTCCGCAGGGAAGCAACTCTTTTTTTATAGGTGTTCAGTCGCTTCGCTTCTTGGTAGTCAAAATTGTTAATCGTTTGAAGCAAAGCCGCGTAGCGGCGATCTGTATACAGCCCCGTGTGTAAGCGCGGGGTTTGTAAGGGACACATGGGCTGCGCCACGTCGTGGTGCTATATTACAGATTCTAAATATTGTACCGCTACGCGGCACCTTTTTTATTTTACCTCTTACCCCCCCCCGTGCTTACACACGGGGCTGTATACAGATCGCCGCTACGCGGCTTTGCCCAACGCTTCTTAACTCCTTTAACTTCTCTAACTTCTTTAACTTCTTAACTTCTTGACATTTTCGTATCTTTGTCCGCTACAAAACAAGTGATTCCATGAAACAATCACGCATAGAAAGAGAAAAGGTTACCATTGAACGAATGGTGCGGATCTATTGCCGGAAGAAGGAGAAAAACGAATCGCTTTGCCCGGGATGTGAAGAGCTGATCGCCTATACCCACCAACGGCTCGACCGCTGCCCGTTTGGTGAAGAGAAAACAGCCTGTAAGGATTGTCCGGTTCATTGCTACAAACCGGTGATGCGGGAAAAGGTGCGCCGGGTGATGCGTTATGTCGGGCCGCGTATGATCTATCTGGCGCCGGTAGACTTCATGCGTCACCTGTTCGGCAAGTAGAAAAACAGAAAGGTTTTTCGATCTTTTCGTAAAATAAATTCTATATTTGACCCCATAAATCCCTAATACTAAAATATTATGCGAAATTCTTTTTTGTTAATCGCGCTGGCTGTTATCATGGGTATGCTGACGGCTTGCCAGGAGAGCTCACCGTATAAATACGAGACAGTACCGAACGACCCGATGAAGGCGCGTATCTACACGTTGGATAATGGCTTGAAGGTCTACATGACAGTGAATAAAGAGGCACCACGAATCCAGACCTACATCGCGGTAAGAGTGGGAGGGAAGAACGACCCGGCAGAAACAACCGGATTGGCACACTATTTTGAGCACCTGATGTTTAAAGGTACCCAGCAGTTCGGAACACAAAACTACGAACAGGAAGAGCCTTTGTTGAATGAAATCGAACGCCTTTTTGAAGTCTATCGCAAGACCACCGATGAGGCGGAACGCAAAGCGATCTACGCACAGATCGACAGTGTCTCGTACGAGGCCTCCAAATTGTCGATTCCCAATGAATACGACAAACTGATGGCGGCGATTGGTGCCGACGGGACGAATGCCTACACCTCGTTTGATGAGACGGTCTACCAGGAGGATATACCTGCCAACCAGGTGGAGAACTGGGCAAAGATACAGGCCGATCGCTTTAAGAACAATGTGATCCGCGGATTCCATACCGAACTGGAAACGGTTTACGAAGAGAAGAATATGTCGCTTACGAACGATGGCCGCAAGGTGAACGAAGCTATATTGGCTACTCTTTTCCCCGATCATCCCTATGGCTTGCAGACCGTATTGGGAACGCAGGAACATCTGAAAAACCCATCGATCACCAATATCAAGAATTATTATAAGACCTGGTATGTGCCTAATAATATGGCGATCTGTCTCTCGGGTGACTTCAATCCGGAAGAGATGATCCGTCTGATAGATACCTACTTCGGCGATATGCAACCCAACGAAAGCCTGCCGGCTCAACCGGCGATCCACCCATCGCCCATCAAAGAGGTGATCGTGCGGGAGGTATTTGGTCTGGATGCTGAAAATGTAAATATCGGATGGCGTACGCCGGGAGCTGCAAGCCCTGAAAATGATCTGATGGGATTGACGCGTAGTATTCTGTATAACGGAAAAGCGGGCTTGATGGATGTCAACATTACCCAGCAGCAGAAAGTATTGAGCTCATACGCCAGTGGCTGGACCATGGCGGATCATGCCTCCTTTATATTGAACGGACGCCCCAAAAGCGGACAGACCCTGGATGAGGTGAAAGATCTTCTTCTGGCAGAGATCGACAAACTGAAGAAAGGGGAGTTTAGTGAAGAGCTGTTGGAGGCTATCATCAACAACTACAAACTGACGGAGATGTCGCGCCTGGAGTATAACAGCGCACGTGCTGACTTGTTTGTCAGCTCCTTTATCAATGGTACCCCCTGGAAAAACCAGGTGGAACGCATGGATCGTTTAAATAAGATCACCAAACAGGACATTGTGGCGTTTGCTAATAAATATTTTGGTGATAACTACGTGGTGATCTACAAACGTCAGGGAAAAGACCCGAACGAAACAAAGATTGAAAAGCCATCAATCACTCCGATCGAAACTAATCGTGATAAAACCAGCCCTTTCCTGGCGGAGATCCAGGCTTCCGAAGTGAAACCGATCGAACCGGTGTTTGTCGATTTTGAGAAGGATATGCAGAAACTGCAAACAAAGAATGGTATCGAAGTGCTTTACAAACAGAACGAAACCAACGATATCTTCTCCCTGCTTTATGTGTTCGATATGGGCAACAACAACGACAAAGCGATGGGAGTAGCCTTCGAATACATGAAATACCTGGGCACTTCAACCAAGAGCCTGCAGCAGATTAATGAAGAATTCTATAAGTTGGCCTGCTATTTTGGCGTTAGCCCCGGAAGCGAACGTACCTATGTCACCCTGGAAGGATTGGCAGAAAAGATGCCGGAAGCCATGCAGCTCTTTGAAGAACTGCTGGCCGATGCGCAGGTGAATCAAGAGGCCTACGCTAATCTGGCGGCCGATATACAGAAACGTCGAACCAATGCCAAATTGAATCAGAGTCAGAACTTCAGTATGTTGACCCAATATGCTATATGGGGCCCCGATTCTCCTGCGAAGAATGTGCTAAGCAACGCGGAATTGCAGAATATGAATCCGGCACAGTTGGTTGATCGTATCCATAATATTAATACATATAAGCATAGAGTGCTTTATTATGGCCCGGAGAAACCCCAAGAGCTGATTGCGACTATCGAGAAGTATCATAAGGTGCCTGATACCTTTGAACCGATACCGGTAGGGAAAGAATTCAAGCAGGCTACGATAACCGATAACACGGTTCTGCTGGCACAGTATGACGCGTCGCAGATCTATTATTCCGCCATATCAAACCGGGGAGAGGCCTTTGATTGGACCATATACCCCATACTTACTATGTATAATGAATATTTCAGTGGTGGTATGAACGCGATTGTTTTCCAGGAAATGCGTGAAGCCCGCGGATTAGCCTATTCATCTAGTGCCTACCTGAATGCACCTTCTAAAGAGAAGTATTCGTATATCTACCGTGCATTTATTGCTACGCAAAATGATAAGATGATCGATGCGATGAAGGCCTTTGATGATATTATCAATAATATGCCGGAATCAGAACAAGCCTTCTCGCTGGCGAAAGAATCACTGATCACACGTATGCGTACCGAACGGGTAACCAAATCGGATATCCTCTGGTCGTATATCTACTCGGAAGACCTGGGGCTGGATCACGACGGGCGCAAGCAACTCTACGACGAGGCGCAGACCATGACCCTGGATCAGGTGAAAGCCTTCCAGCAGAAATGGGTGAAAGATCGCAAATATACCTATTGTGTCTTGGGCGATGAGAAAGACCTGGATCTGAAATCATTGGCAACATACGGCCCGATCCGCAAACTGACCAAAGAGGATCTGTTTGGGTATTGATTTTTTGAGAAGTCATAGAAGTCATAGAAGTCAAGAAGTTAAGAAGCAAGAAGTTAAAGAAGTAAGAAGTTAAAGAAGTAAGAAGTTAAAGAAGTAAGAAGTCATAGAGGTTTGTCAACCTTTAACTTCTTTAACTTCTTTAACTTCTTTAACTTCTATAACTTCTTTTTTTGTATCTTTGCCCCCTGAATTGACGTGGATAGATTTGTATTGCTTGCAACCACAGGAAAAAATGCTAAAACAACCTTTTCGCTTTCTGCCGTTCGGCAATCCTTTCCCTCCTCTGGTCAATTCATTACTAAACATATAATTATTTAGAGTAATGAGTTATTTATTTACCTCCGAATCGGTGTCTGAAGGACACCCCGATAAAGTAGCCGATCAGATATCGGATGCTTTGCTTGACGAGTTTTTGGCGTATGACGAGAACTCGAAAGTAGCTTGCGAAACACTTGTTACGACTGGGCAGGTTGTAGTGGCAGGAGAAGTAAAATCAAGCGCATACGTGGATGTGCAGGATGTAGTACGTTCGGTGATCGAACAGATTGGTTACACCAAAAGCGAGTACCAGTTTGAAGCCAAATCATGCGGTGTATTGTCGGCCATTCACGAACAAAGCGGTGACATCAACCGGGGTGTTGAGCGCGAAGACCCGATGGATCAGGGCGCGGGCGACCAGGGCATGATGTTTGGATACGCAACCGTTGAAACGGCAAACTACATGCCTCTGGCATTAGACCTCTCACACAGCCTGTTAAAAGAGTTGGCTGATATCCGTAAGAAAACACCGGAACTGATGCCCTATCTGCGTCCCGACGCCAAGGCACAGGTGACAATCGAGTACAGCGACAACGGCACACCGCTTCGCATTGATACCATTGTGGTCTCTACGCAGCATGATGAGTTTGTGGAAGCTATCGATATGTCGCAAGAAGAGGCCGACAAAGCCATGCAGCAGCAGATCGAAGAAGATGTGAAAGCGATTCTCGTACCGCGTGTAAAGGCATTATATCCCGAGCATGTACAGGCGTTGTTCAATGATTCGATCAAGTATTATGTGAACCCGACCGGTAAATTTGTGATTGGTGGCCCGCATGGCGACACCGGACTGACTGGCCGTAAGATCATTGTCGACACCTATGGTGGAAAAGCCTCTCACGGCGGTGGCGCCTTCTCGGGCAAAGACCCTTCGAAGGTAGACCGTTCGGCTGCATACGCGGCTCGTCATATCGCCAAGAATATGGTGGCTGCCGGTGTGGCCGATGAGATGCTGGTACAGGTCTCTTATGCTATTGGCGTAGCGCAACCGATGAATATCTTTGTCAACACCTACGGACGTGCGAAGGTGAATATGACCGATGGTGAGATTGCTACCCTGATTCAGGAGATATTCGATATGCGTCCGAAAGCTATCGAAGAGCGCCTGCAGCTGCGCAATCCGATCTACCTGGAAACAGCCGCCTATGGGCATATGGGACGCCAGCCGGAAACAGTGACCAAGGTGTTCACCTCCCGTTATCTGCCGGAGCCCATTATCCGCCGCGTGGAACTGTTTACTTGGGAAAAACTGGATTACGTCGATACGATCCGCAAGGCGATTAATTAGTGTATAGTGGTTAGTGTATAGTGGTTAGTGATTAGTGATTAGTGATTAGTGATTAGTGGATAGTAATGGCTACTAATCACTAACCACTAATCACTATACACTATACACTATACACTATACACTAATCACTATTATCAGTCATTTAGGTAGTAGTCGATGGTAGTGACTACCCGTATGTTTTTGATGTAAGGGGTGTTGGCATCGCGGTCGCTGATCGAGAACTGCCCCTGAGTTGCTGAGCGTATCTTGCCTAATTTACTATCCGAGTCTTCCGCGAATTTTTGCGCCGTTGCCCGCGCGTTCTTCGTTGCCTCCTCGATCATGCCCGGTTTGACATCGTTCAGTTTTGTGAAGAGGAACTGGGTCGTATAGCGGTAGTCTCCTCCGCTGATGGCGATACCTTCTTTCAATAGATCACTTTGTGAGGTCATTAGTTTACGCACCAAATTGACCTTGGAAGAGGTGACTGTCAGGACGGAAGTTACATTATAGCGATAGGGCACATTGTTGTTCCCATATCTTTCTGCCTGCATATCGATAATCTCCGGAGCCGCAACCGTGATCTCACTCTCCTCGATACCATTTGCCTTCAGGAAGCTGATAATCGTATTGTTCTTCTTTTCCATATGATTATACAATACGGAGAGGTTATCGCCAATATCCTTATAACTCAAGGGCCAGATCACCCGATCTGCTTCAACCTCTTTCTCGGCCAGTCCTTTTACCGAGACCACTCTTTCTTTTTGAATAAAGCCTTTGATGCCCGATTTCAACGAGAATCCCAGGACGATAATCCCTACAGCTACAAATAAGCCTGCTAATACATGGCCATACGTCTTTTCCATTGTCTTCTGTTTTTTGGTGTTATTAGGCAAACATACATAAAAAACCGACACCTTGGAGTAAGCGTGTCGGTAAGAAAGATTAAAGCCCTTAAGTTCTTTAAAGACTTAAGGGCTTTGATGTCATAAAAAACAGCAGCTAAAAGAGAGCTAACGAATAACCACTTCCGCCGGTTTCAACCAGGGAGAGGTGAAGCGTACTTTGATGCTGCCCGCTTCGCCGGTGGGTTGGATATAAGCCAGGAGACGACCCTGGTAAACGCGGTGCGCGTTATCGGTATAGTTGCTCATATCGCTGTTGTTGCCTGCTTCCAATCCTAATAACTTCGCCGGGCCTTCAATGCGGCAGGTCACCTCGTTGTCGGATAATACCACAGGAATTCCTTTCTCATCGACCACCTGCAGGATCACCTGTGCCAAGCCGTTTTCGCATTCGCTCTTCAAGACGCTCTCAACAGTGAGGGCATAGGGCTGTTCGGACGATTGAATAGCGTAACGCGAAATCTCCTGATCGCTTTCGTTCAGTCCAATCACTTCCAGTTTCCCTTTTTCATAGGGGAGATCCCAATAGATAATGCCTGTCTTGTCGTCGTATGCTTTTGGTGCACCGATTTTCTTTCCGTTCAGCATCAATTGTGCCTTGGCGGCATTGGTATAACAAACCACGCGAATCGGTTGCCCGTCTTCATAATTCCAGACAGATGGCGCATCCATGGAGGGCGGTCTCTCCCGTCTGTCACCTCCAAAGCCGGGGCGGGAGGGGGGAGGCATATTCAGGTAGGTGCCCAGGTAAGCCATGGGTTTATCCGACCATAGCGATTGGCGGAAATAGCCTCTGGGTTTGATAAATCCGGCAAAGTTCACCATCCCGGTATTCAACCCGCGGGAAGGCCAACGGCCGGCTTCACCCAGGTAGTCGAGTCCTGTCCAAAGGAACTGCCCGAAGATGTATTCATTATCTCTCACGGCTTTCCAGGCGTCAAAGCCCTGACCGTTCTCACTGCCATAGATAACGCGCTTCGGATAGGTCTTATGATCTTCCGCGTATTTGCTTTCCGTATAGTTATAGCCGGCGATATCCAAGGCGCCGGGATATTCTGTTTGGTTCGACATAGCTACACCGGCGAGTCCGGCTGTTGTAACACGGGAAGGATCAAACTTCTTCACGACGGCAACCAGGCGTTTGGCAATAGCGCCCAGGCGCATCGCATCCGGCGCGTCGGGATTGTATCCACCATACGAAGCCTGTGTGAAGCCTGCACGGTCGCCTCCCAACACTGGATGCGAATAGGGATCGTTGGGGTAATCCACCTCATTGCCAATGCTCCAGGCAAAAACCGACACGTGGTTGCGATCGCGGCGTACCATATCTTCCAGGTCTTTCTCGCCCCATTTCTCGAAGAAGTCATAGGAGCCTTGGAATCCTGGGGTGCCTACGTTCCATCCTTCGAGCCATTTGCGTTTCGGGAACTCCCATTCGTCGAAGGCCTCATTCAGTACCAACAGCCCTAACTCATCGCATAGGTCATAAAGCTCAGGAGCTTGCGGATTGTGGCTGGTGCGTATGGCATTACATCCGATTTCTTTCAATATGAGTAGACGGCGCTTCCACACATCGAGCGGTACGGCCGCACCCAAGACACCAGCATCATGGTGAATACACACACCCTTCATCTTCATCCACTCGCCATTCAGGGCAAAGCCCTTGTCGGGATCGAACGTGAAGGTGCGTAAACCGGTACGGGTAGATGTTTCGTCAATCACTTTCCCGTCGGACAATACGGTTGTCTTCAAGGTATAAAGCACCGGGTTCTCCAAATTCCACAAAGCGGGACGGCTTACCTTGATGGCGGTCGTTATTTTCGACTGACCGGCTGTCGCGTTCAGTTTCTTCGTATTATTTCCTACACTCTTGCCTTCGGGAGAGAGGAGTTCGTTGACGATCGTCAGGTTGGCGTTGGCCGATGTCTCGTTATTGATCTCCACCTCGATATGAAGCGTTCCCTGATTTTTCTTTACCTCCGGATAGGCGAATACGCCCCATTGTCCGATATGTACCGGATTGGCATAGACCAGCCATACGTTGCGGTAGATACCCGAACCGGTATACCAGCGCGAGTCAGCCGACTGGCTATGGTCCACCCGTACATCGATCACATTCTCTTTCCCATATTCAATATAAGGAGTTGCATCATACATAAAGGAGATATATCCATTGGGACGTTTCCCCAATGAATGGCCATTCAGGAACACTTCGCTACGGTTATAGACTCCTTCAAAATAGAGATACACCTTCTCTCCCTGTTTCTCTTGAGGGATGGTTAGCGATTTGTGGTACCAGCCAATGCCGCCGGGAAGATAGCCCGTAGCGCTGGCCAAGGTAGGACTCAATAGTCCTTTCACACTCCAGTCGTGCGGAAGATCGACTTTTTGCCAACGTTGGCGATCAGCTTTCGTGAAATCTTCCAAATCTCCTAATTGAAATAACCAGCCTTGGTTGATCGACTCCGGTTGCCCGAAGGAAACCTGAGCGAATGAGGGCAGGGTGATCATGCTCAATAGAGCAATGGTTAACAGTTTGAATACACGCATACTATTTATTTATTAAGTGAATCAAAAATACTCAGATCCCATTCGTCGTACCATTTGAGTACCGGCAATCCCTTCTCGAACTGAATCGGTAGCCAGATATAGGTCGCTTCCGAAGGGCTGCGTGGCGTCCATCGGTCGCCCATAAAGATGAAGGCGTTTTTTTTACCGGCCACCGGCAATATGTAGGTGCTTTGTGAATGGAAAGTCAATTCGGCATCTTCTCCCTGGCAGGGATTGGCATGTTGTGTCCAGGGCCCCCAGATGGAAGGAGCGGAAAACATACGGGCCGCATTGGGTGCCCAGCCTGTACAACCGGAGGTGATCATAAAATAGGTATCGTCTTTCTTGAAGATTGCCGGGGCTTCATTGTGCCCACAAGGGAAGATACGGATATATTTACCCGTATGCCAGAGGTAATCGTCCGATAATTCGGCGATATTCAGGGTAAGATTATCTTCAGCAGCATAGATATGATAGGCCTTCCCGTCATCGTCGACATACAGCGTCATATCGCGTGACATCTGTCCACCTTGGAAATGATCGCGCACAAAAAGGCCTTGGCTGACCGCTTCCAACCATTCGGGGCTCCAGCCTTTCAACTCTTTGGCGGTAATGGTTCGTGTTTTATCTTCCTCCGGCATATTCTCCGGCCAATAGCCGGCATTCGGACGACAGGAGTAAAGATAGCGATAGGGACCGGTCGGGGTGTCGCTCACGGCAACCGCTGCGCGTGCTGCCCAGTAGCCCTTCCCTTTCAGCTCCAGGTGGAACCACATCACATACTTTCCGGTCTTTTCATTGTAGATCACTTTAGGACGTTCCAATACGCATCCTTTCTCAAGGTCATGGAAAGAGCTGTCGGGCATCACACTGAGGGCAACCCCTTCGTTTTTCCAATTCACCAGATCCTGGGAGGAATAGCAGGTGACACCCACCAAAGCGGCACTGGTACGTTCCGCCTTATGCTCTCCAAACCAATAATAGGTGCCATCCTGATACAGGATACCGCCGCCATGGGCATTCACATGAGTCCCTGTGTTGTCTTTCCAAAAGGTGCCGGGAACAATCTTTTGCGCTTGCACCGGTAGGCACAATGCGAGCAAGAGTAGATAATAGCTACATTTCATAATCGTAATAATTTTTGTTTAATAAAAAGGGAGTAATCTTCTCCACAAATATAAGATTATTTTTTGTCAATAAAGCCTATCTTTGCGCACTTAACTGAAAAGACAAGTCGTATGAGTGATATTCCAAAGTGTCCGGTTTGTGGATCGGAAAATACCTATTTTGACGGTACAATGTATATATGCCCTGATTGTGGCTGTGAGTTTATGGCCGATGAACAGTCGGAAGCGAGCGATAATATACCCCGCGACAGCAATGGCGCCGAATTAATGGATGGGGATAGTGTTACCGTTATCAAAGACCTGAAAGTGAAAGGCTCTTCCATGGTGATTAAGCGTGGAACCAAAGTAAAGAGTATCCGCCTCACCGATGTGCCGGAAGAGGTAGACTGCAAGATTGACGGAAGCTCTATCGTTCTTAAAACCTGCTTCCTGAAGAAATAAGGGGGCGCTCCGGATGGTTGTGTTCCTACTAATACACATAAAAAAAATAGTAAAAATGAAAAAGAAAAAACTTATTACTCTGGCGGTACTGGGAATCGTTTTATTCAGTAGTTGTACGAATGGAAACACAAATCAACCGGAATCCGCAAAAGCGGTCAGTGCAGATTCGGCACAAGTCAGTGGTGTTGCCTGTCAGGTGACTATCAGCGATATTCGTTTCACTAAGTCAATAAATAACGCGGCTTCACTTATCTCTGTGGATGAGAACAATAAGGTGACATTTACGACAGGGGAAAAGACGGATTATTTTGCTGATCCAGACAACAAATTGTCGAACAGAACAGCCCCTGTCTTATTGTCGGAAGTAGATAATACCAAACCATTTACCCTGACAGCAAAGGTTACGCCTGAGTTTACCGAAACAGGCCTATACAATGCAGGTGTACTCTATATTTATGTACACGATAACTTCTGGCAGAAGTTATGCTTTGAACAAGATGAGCGCGGCAAACATCGTGTAGTAAGTGTACGAACAATAGGAACATCGGATGATAACAACCACGATATTGTTGAACAACCCTTTGTTTATATGAAGATCTCCTCGGATACGCGCACAATAGCCTCTTATTATTCTCTTGATAATCAGAACTGGCAAATGGTACGTCTGTATCAAAACAACTATCCGGCTAAAATCTGGATGGGTATCAGCACCCAATGCCCGAAAGATAAAGGAAGCAGCAGCACATTTGAAGAACTCCACCTGGTGCAAAAGAGTGTTGCTGATTTTCGGTTGGGGGTATAAAAAATCTTTTGCCCATTTTGCAGGGTTACCCAAAAAAGAAAAATCCCTGAAACTGTCTATGTTTCAGGGATTTGCTTCGTTTTGCTACTCTTCTTAAGTGGTGCCACCAGGAATCGAACCGGGGACACAAGGATTTTCAGTCCTTTGCTCTACCAACTGAGCTATGGCACCATGCTTGCGCGTTTTTGTACCGTTTTTTTCAATACGGGTGCAAAGATAGGGAAAGTTTTGTTGCTTCCAAATTATTCGGAAAGAAAAGAAGGGGGATGGGATGATTTTTCTGTTGAATAGCTCTTTTAAGCCTTCTTTTTCCCGGAAAATAATCAGGATAGAGAGAAAAAGTAATAAAAATAGACGGAAATATTTGATGATATGAAAAAAGTTGTACCTTTGCAAGCGTATTGAAAAATCGGGATGTAGCACAGTTGGCTAGCGCGCCACGTTCGGGACGTGGAGGTCGGAAGTTCGAGTCTTCTCATCCCGACTACAGACAGCTCAATCACTTGTTTAACAAGCGATTGAGCTGTTTTCGTTATAGGCTGTCCGAGCGATGTATCAACCTCACCTGTCTCAATCCGGAGGGTTCCAAGGTGTCTGCCGGTGTGGCGATTACGGGATAGGCATAGGTGACTTGTTCGTTTTCCGGTAGGGAGGCGTCGTAAATCATGCGGTTCATCAATGAGTTGGCGACGTGAATCTCCAGGTGGTTGTCTCCGCTGACCAGGTAGTTTGTAATATCCAGTCTCCAGGGGGAACACCAAACGACGCCGGCGTCATGCGCATTAATAAATACCCGCGCGATGAATCCCGGATTGCCCAGATCAATCGATATCTTCTTATTGAACGGTTGGAGTGCTATCGTTTTTTTGTAAACAGCCGTTCCGGAGTAATACCTGATTCTTGGATCGCTATTCGATGTCCAATCGTGAAGCGTGTCAAACGTAACATCCCCGGCTCCTCCGAGTCGTTCTTCAAAGTGAACCTGCCAATTCTCTGCCCATTTTTCGGTTTTATCCGTCGGGCTCTCCCAGTACATTTCGGGAAGCTCTTCTTCTTTGTCGGTTATGATGACAAAGTAGGACTCGCGCGGATGCATATAGAGCTTAGTCGTTACGCTTTCTTCAGTTGATTTTACCACTGGAAGCGAGAAACGCTCGCCGGTAACGCTATTCCACAACTGGATGTGTTTGCCTTTTGAGGCGAAAGTGAAGAGATTCTCCTCTTTCGTGTCTTTATGATTGTCTAAGAAGTACACGTCGGCATCCGATAATTTGCGATGTGCAAAATAGATCATAGCCGTTTTGGTATCTCCTTTCTCCATTTGGATATCGGGAAGTATATTTGCCTGTTCGATGGCTTTCGCCAAAGGCATTCCCCAATAGACTTGTCCCTTTTTTACCTGATTCATGCCTGAGGCCTCCGGGCTTTTCCCCCATAACTCATCGATCAGTGTTTGATATTCCGCTTCTTCCTTCATATCTTTTCCGGAATGAGACCGGGTGGGTTTAGGTCCGTAAATCTTTGCCCCTTGCCTTACCATGGAGGCTATTTTGCGTAGGGCATCTAAGGTGATATCTCCATTTCGAGGGAGGATCATCAGCTTATAATTCACGCCGTCGGGCAGTGTTATTTTGTGATCATCAACATCCATCCGGGTCAGTAAAGCGTGAGACGTGAACGCGTCGAAATCGAAACCACCGGGGATATCGGGCAACCTATGCGTCAGGATTTTTACCGGCGCATTTTCGCCCAGATACACGCATAAGTCGATGGAAGACTTACCCTGTCGCATGATATAAGCGTTTCTGGCTTGATAGTCCCAAAACGGACGGCTATACTCCCAGAAGCTGTTATTCCGGTTAATCGCGTAATGCCGACCTCCTCCGGTGCTCCCCGGTATCTTATCCAACCAGGGCTGATAGGCAGAAGCGCAAATGACAAATTCATTGATACCAAAGGCGTAAGCATAATCGGCCAACGATTTGAGATCGGCCAGGGAGGCCCGAAATTTGATATCGGTATAGGCCTCGGCTGAGGCAATCCGCTTTCCGTACAGATGCGCCGCCGAGGAGCTCTCTTTGATATCGTAGTTGCCATCGGGATGTATGCCCCAGAACTCTCCTTGCGGTTTAGAGACCTTGCTTTTGGCCTGGATGGGGTCACCTACGATACAGAGTGCGTTGCCAATGGCCTGTGCCGTAAGGATAATGCCCTTCTCATTGCATAATTCTTCTACTGTACCATAATAGTTGTCCGATATCATATCAGCAATATTACGTCGTATATCAAAAAGGAAACCGTCGGACTCTTTTACACCGTCCACCACATAGCCCATCATAACAGGCAGGTAAGTGGTCGGATCATAGCCTTGGCGCGTTTTGAATTGCTCGATGAAATCGTCTGTCCAGTTTTGAGCACCCGCCTCGTGGCTGTCCATCACGATCCCGGAGATATGTCCGCTATGGGTTGTTTCGAGGGAGTCAATGATTTTTCCGACGTAGTTATCCCACTGCACTTTGACTGCTTCAGCCGATAGCTTATCACATTCGAGCCCCATCAGATTCGGTCTCCCGTGTTTGATGCGTGCGCCTGTCGGCACATAGGCGAAACGCATGACCTTCCAGTTGCCTTCGGGCACCTCCCAACGCAACACGCCGTTCTCGTCCATTTTGTCGGTCAGGTTCAGGATGCTTTCAGAGCGGATAGCCTCTGTCGCAGCATAATCCGGTGTTCGATCCTGCTCTATATATTCGGTAAAGAGTCCGGCTTTCTCTTCCCATTGATCGAGCTTTGCCGATGAACCTAATCGTATTGCGCGGATATGAAGGTCTTGGCGGGTCATCTCTTCATCCCACCAATGGTGGAAATTCAATCTGAAATACCTCCCTTTTGCCGCAGGAAATGAGATGGTCTTTTGACACCAGCTCTCGTGGGCACGGTAGATTGGCTTGAGGTCGCATACCTTTGTGTAATGGATGCCGTCGTCTGATACTTCCAACTGTCCCAGGTCGGGCAGGATACGATAGCCTGTTCCTACAAAGGTCTCCTGAGGAGGGGCGGGCACATTGGTAGCACTGGTCGTCGCCTTCCCGTTCGCACGCACCTCATAGGTGATACTTCTCGCCGTAAAATCGTTTTCGAATGCCATATACACATAGACATTTTCTTTCTCTTTGGCCGCTTGAGCCGGTATTTGCGCGTAATCCCTGTCGGGTTGAAACAGGTTGTCCAGGTCGATGCCAGGAATGTTTGAGGAAACCTTTATGTTAGCAAGTGGAACTGTCTCGGTTTGTTCCCGCATAGGAAAGGCTAAGACAGCCACATCTTTGTAATAGTTGTATTTGTTTGTCGGCGCCTCCAAGACGCCTTCAAAAAAAGCACCTCCGGAGATCTCTCGTTCGCTCGCGGCAAGACGCTTCATACCGAGTGCTTCAGTAATCCAGGGACCTCCCGCCACGAAACCGTTGGATATATGTAATTCGAAGGTCAAACCGATCCGTTCGGCCTCTTCGGCGGCAAAGCGTAGCATCTCCCACCATGTTTCGGAAAAAGCGGATAGGGCATTTTCCATCTTCCCGTGTGTCTGATCATAATAGACAACGCCTCCGACTCCCGCTTTTTTATATGCCTCCAAATCGGCGGTAATACCCTCTTTGGTTGTCTCCGTTTCACCATGAAACCACCACACCTTGGTGCGGGTACTATCCTGTGGTGTCTCGAATCCATAGAGCGCGTCCGATAAGTTTTCTGTGATAGGTTGTTTTTTGCCGCCGCATGCAAACAGAACGAGGCAGCATGATACGAATAATAAGTTTCTCATTATGATGATGTTTTTTGTTGTCCGAATTTGGAGGGGGCGCAGTTATATTGCGTCTTAAAGCATTTACTGAAATAGAACGGGTCGTCGAAACCTACTTTGTAGGCTACTTCGGCTACGGTCAGGTCGTTTTGCATCAATAGTTCGGCCGCTCGTTTCATGCGCTTGATCTTGATCAGTTCGTTAGGCGAGAGACCGGTAATGCCTTTTACCTTTTTATAGAAGATGGTGCGGCGCTGGTGGGCGAGCTCGGCAAATTTCTCCACCGAGAAGTTCGGATCCGCCAGGTGTTCGTCCAGGATTTTATTGATCAGGTTGTAGAAGTTTTTATCCTTGTCGATATGGGTAATCAGGTTGCCGTCGACCACATATTCATTGGAGAAGCGCTTCTTGAGCTGTTCCCGTTGTTCAATCAGCTTAAACACCCGTGCCACCAGGTATTTCATGCTGAAAGGTTTCGTGATATAGGCATCGGCACCGCTTTGTATCCCCTCCAGTTGGTGATCGGCCGAGGAGTGGGCTGTCAGTAAGATCACCGGGATATGCGATGTCTGGAAATCCTCTTTCAAATAGCGGGTGACCTCAAATCCATCTTTTCCGGGCATCATCACGTCGCAGATAATCAGATCCGGGTTGTTCTCTTTCGCCTTGTTCAGCCCGATCTCACCATTCTCAGCTACATCCACCATAAAGTATTTGCTGAACTCCTCGACCAGGAAATTGAGAATGTCGTTGTTGTCGTCGATGATCAGCATCTTGTAGTTCGACAGGATAGAATCTTCGATCTCAGGGATTTGAATGTTTTCATTCGCTTCTGCCGGATACAATACTTTTGCTTCTGTACTTTCCGTGATGATATCGGCAGGAGGGGGAGCGATAAAGTTTTCGCCTTTATACAATTCCCGGTCGGTCGATAGCTCTACATGGAAGATCGAACCGCCGCCTTCATTTTCTTCATACCGGATATGCCCTTTATGCACCTCTACGAACTCTTTCACCAGAGATAAGCCAATGCCCGTGCCGGCAGAGGAGAAGTTGATTTGCATAAAACGGCTGAACAGTAGGTGCTGCTTCTCCTTATCGATGCCGATGCCGTTGTCATACACGGAGATGCAGCAGGTTTGCCGGGCAGGATCGAAGGCGATCTTCATCTCGATAGTCCCATGGTGTAAACTTGAACGCGTTCGACAAGAGATTGTAGAGTATCTTATCCACCTTCCTGCGGTCGATATACATCCTGTAGGATGTCACGTCTGTTGTCAGCCGGTAGGTTATGTTTTTCTGGCGCGCAAAGTCCTGGAATCCGATGTAAATCTCTTTGGCAAAACTGATGATATCGGTTTCCTCCAGATCGAGTGTTAAAACATTGTTCTGCAGCTTTCGGAATTCCAATAGTTGATCGATCAGCCGGGTCAGGATCACGGAGTTACGCCCCAAGAGCGTGATTTGCCGTTTCATATCGGGCGATGTGTCCGGCATCTCGTTCATATTATCCACCGCTCCGCGGATCAGTGTCAGGGGAGTCCGGAATTCATGCGATATATTGGTGAAGAAGCGCAGTTTATGATTTGTCAATTCCTTTTCTACCTTGATTTTATTGTTTAGCGTATTGAATTGCATTACCAACCGAAAAGCCAGGTAGAGAGCCGACAGGAATAGGAGGAAATAGGCTAAGTAGGCATACCAGGTTCGCCAGAAGGGAGGCGTGATCAGAATCGTAATCGCTGTGCTTTCATCGTTCCAGATACCGTCGCTATTGGTTCCTTTCACCTGAAAGACATATTTACCGGGCGCCAGATTCTTGTAGGTGGCTGCGTTGGAATAACTGACCGCACTCCATTGTTTGTCATAATTGCCCAGCCGATACATGTATTTATTCTTTGTCAGGTCGGTCATGTCCTGCGAGGCAAACTCAATCGTGAAGGTGTTTTGCTTGTAGTTGAGCGTAATCTCTTTCGCATAGCAGAGGGCTTGCTTGAGGGGTGCGTCGGGACCGACCTCTACCGGCTGGTCGTAGATAAAGAAATTGGTGAGTAATACCGGCGGCATGTCCTGATCCGGAATATACCGATCGGGATCAAACGCCAGGATTCCGTCTAAGCTTCCCCACAGCATAATGCCGTCCAACGTGAACAGATTCGCATTTTCATTGAATTGGTTGCCATAGGTCTTGTCGGAGAAGTGATAGGTGATGAAGGAATTGCTTGTCGGATCAAATTTGGTGATGCCACTTTCGGTACTGATCCATAGATTTTGCTTTTGGTCTTCCATGATGCCACAGACAAAATCGCCTGACAACCCGTCTTGTTTCCGGTAGTTCACGAAGTGCTCCTCTTTTTCCGGGGTAGCCGGCACGTATTTACTTAGGCCACCACCGGCCGTGCCGACCCAGATGTTTTGATGGCTATCTTCAAAAACGGTTTTGATATCATTGCCATACAAGCTGTTCTCGTTGTTGATATCCATGCGGAATAACGTATAGGCTTCCTGATCTTCAATCAATTCATCGGGATCGAATCGAATCACCCCGTCGCCGCTACATACCCATATAAGGCCTTTCGAGTCTTGATAGATATAGCGTATAAACCGGCTATTGCCTGGTGTATTGAAGAAATGTTTGAAGGTAGTGCCCGAGGCCGTCTCTACCGCCAGGTTCAATCCGCTGCCGTAGGTGCCAACCCACATACGTCCTTTAGCGTCTTTCAGCAGGCTGAAAATGGAGAGGTTACTCACCGATGACTCGCTGTTGCCTGTTAGAAACTGCTGCTTGATGCGCCTGGTTGCCCTGTCGATGACGTAAATGCCCTTTCCTTTGGTGCCTACCCACATGTTCTGGTGACGGTCTTCCGCGATGGTATAGGGCATTAGGTTGTCGAAAATGGTCTGTGTCTCAGTCAGGTTATTGTTGTAAAGGTAGAGCTGTCCGCTTTTGGTACCCACCCAGATGTTGTCTTCCGAATCTCTGTAGAGCGTACGCACGTTGTTATTCATTCCCAAAGCAGTGTTCTCTTCCGGACGGATCACGCGGATGTAACCGGGCGATTTGGTTACTTTTAGGAGTCCCGCGTATTCACTGCCGATCCAGATATTGCCGTAATTGTCTTCCGTGATCGATAGGAGGTAGTTGGAGGCCGGACTGTTTCGGTCGGCTTTGTGGGTGAAATTCTCCAGTATATCCTTCTCGCTGTCATAACAAAAAAAGCCGTTTCCGTAAGTGGTAATCCAAATAATGCCCTCCGAGTCGATGAATATATTGTATCTCTCCAAATCGACCGTCTGCATAATCTCCGGGGGGATAAGCGTCATTTTCTTGACCTGACTGGTCGCCGGGTTGTAGTACCAGACAACACCCGAATGGTTGTATAGCCAAAGTCCTCCTTTTCGGTCTTTGAGGTAGTCGATGTTGCCGGTCAGGTCGGGATCTTTTGTCCACGCGGGGCGATGAAGCTGTTTGTTGCGTAGGTTGTAATAGTAAATACCGGTTGTGGTCGATAACAGCAGCTCCTGATGTCCGATCGATGCCATATGGCGAATCCGTATGGACTCTTTCTCGTTTGTGAGTGGTTCAAATGTTTTTTTGTTCTTATTGTAAGCAATGATTTCTCCGCTCTCTGTCGCAAAATAGATATGGTTCTCTGTTTCTGCTACGTCGATAAAAGCATATTGGTCGCGATAGAATACCTCTTCTGTGCCTTCTGTGATCCGGTGCAGACTGTTTTGTGTGCCAAGCCAGATGGTTGATTGAGCATCTTCGAGGAAGATGACAGCTCGCTTATAATCCATCAGATAGGGAACGGAAGAGAGGCCATCCGCTTTTTGGCTGATCTGCAGGCAACCGAAATTATCCCCCCACAGCCAGATGTCTCCGTTTGTGGCTTCATGAAATTCGCGGTATACCGGATTTTCGGTCAAGAGAGAGGCCGGGAGATAATCCACAAAAGAATTGGAGACAGGGTCATAACAGGTGAAGTCATTCTTATAGGATCTAACCCAAATATATCCATGTCGGTCTTCAAGCAATGTCCTGATGCGGTGCTCCGGCAGGGTATTGTCCGAGCCGGGCTGTGGTTTGTGGATTGATATTCGGTAACCGTCATATCGGTTTATCCCATCCAGGGTGCCTGCCCAGATAAATCCTTTCCGGTCGTTTAAAACCGTGCGAACGGTATTTTGTGATAAGCCATTTTGTGTGCTGATCTGATGGAACTGAAGATTGAACTCTTCCGCATGCATCCGCAGAAATGAAACGCTGAGGAACAATCCTATAAAAAAACAAAGGTGTGTTTTCATCTGATGTTGTGACAAGAAATTATAACGCTATGAAACAAATGTACAAATGTTTCCTGCTATTGAAGAGATACACGATGATAATTCCATGCTTTTGAACAAATTTCCCTTTTTTTAGGCTGTTTGGATCGATTCGGGGAGGTGTTTTCCGGGAATCGCTTGTTTTGTTGTCAAATTGCTTGAAACTAAATACTTATAATCGTTCACCACTTTTTCTATACTTACGGACGAATTTGCATTTTTTCCCCTTTGTGCATCGTCTATTTTTGCTCACGTCAAACCTGAAAATGCAGGGGTAAAAAAATTCTCACGCGGGTGAGAAAAAATTCTCATGCGGGTGAGAAAATTTTTTAGCGCACAATTTATTCACATTAAATTTAATATTAACATGAAAAAGAAGAGAATGAAGAGGCTTTTTATGGCCAGAGGACTGCTGGCGGTTCTACTGGTGTGTATGTCAACATTCGTTTATGCGCAAACGAAGACTATTACCGGAACGGTAGTAGATGAAACAGGAGAAGGAGTGATTGGCGCGTCTGTATCACTACGAGGAACTACAACCGGGGTTATTACGGATATCGATGGGAATTTCTCCCTGACTGCCGCTCCGCAACATGTGATTGTGATCAGTTATCTGGGTTATGCTACGCAAGAGATAACGGTTGGAAATCAAACGATGATCCGTGTCCTGCTGAAAGAAGACACGCAGGTATTGGACGAAGTGGTGGTGATAGGATATGGTGTAACCAAGAAGAGTGATATCACCGGATCCTTAGCCGTTATCGGCAAAAAAGAACTGGAAGCGATGCCGGTCGCCAATACCATGCAGGCGATGCAGGGTAGAATGGCCGGGGTCGACATCACGACCAATGAGCGTCCCGGGGAGTTAGGAAGTATACGTATTCGTGGTGAGCGTTCGCTCAATGCTTCTAACTCACCTCTTTATGTAGTCGATGGGATTCCTTTGCAGGGAACCGGTATCGAAAACCTGAATCCGAACGATATCGAATCGATCAATGTGTTGAAAGATGCTTCGGCAACAGCTATTTATGGATCAAGAGGTGCCAACGGGGTGGTATTGGTAAGCACCAAGCGCGGTAGCAAGGGTGCTCTACGATTGAGCTATAGCGGTACCCTCTCGATCGAATCGCTTCATGATCGTTCGCCCCTGATGAATTCGGAAGAGTTGCTGGAGTATATGCGTAACGCGCAACGCAACTATGGCAGCTATCCGGATATCGCGACGTATGAAGCCGATAATAACCTGTTCAATAAGGATCCCTATGCCTGGGCAAACATTGAAAAAGGCTGGGCAGGCGGCACATGGGATGGCAGCAAGGTGCCTAATTACGATTGGGCTTCTGCCGGACATCAGACGGCTATCACGCACGAACATACCCTGAGCGGAAGCGGTGGTACGGACAAAGTGCAGGCGTATGCCTCTTTCGGATATCTCGATCAGGAAGGAACACAACCCGGACAAGACTACCAGCGCTATACGCTGACGACAAGCATCGATTTGCAAGCCACCGAATGGTTCAAATTGGGTGTGTCGATCAATGGTACATACAGCGATCAGTTGTATGGTTATTCAGCCTCCGGATCGGGCGCCAAGAGCTTTTACGCGGCGTTGAAAGGCATGCTTCCCTATGCGGTTCCCTATACGCCGGAAGGAGAGTTTATCCGTAATCCGGGGGGAGAGATCAACATCGTGAACCCGATTCGTGAAAATGACCTGAGCCATAACCGTCGCCAGACCTTGCGTGCTTTCGCCAGTATGTATGCGGAGGTAGGTTTCGGAAAGATCTGGGCGCCACTGGAAGGCTTGCGCTATCGCATGCAGTTCGGACCGGACTTCCGTTATAATAACAATGGGCAGGCAAACCCGGCGGAGTCGGTAACAGGCGACGGACAGAACAATGCCAGCTATGCGACCAACTCACGTCGTTCCTGGACGCTGGATAACCTGATCTATTATGATAAGACTTTTGCTGAAAAGCATAACATCGGACTGACGCTGTTGCAAAGTGCTTCGGCTTACCATGTGGAAAGCTCCAGTGTATCGAACAGTAATGTGAACTCCGGAAAAGAGCTATGGTACAATATGGGCTCGACAAGCGATCGCACCAAATGGGGACTCGGCACAGGCATGACCGAAACACAGTTGGCTTCTTATATGGTACGCGTGAACTATGGCTTCAATGATAAGTATCTGTTGACCGTATCCGGACGTTGGGACGGCGCTTCCCAGTTGGCCGATGGCAACAAATGGGACTTCTTCCCCTCGGCTGCTTTGGGCTGGCGTATCGACCAGGAAGAATTTATGCAGGCACATTGGGTAGAACAGTTGAAACTGCGTCTGGGTTATGGGGTAACCGGTAACGCGGCGATCGACGCCTACGCCACCAAAGGCGCCCTGGCTGATACCGATTATTCTTTCGGAAGCCAGGTGTCGAACGGGAAGGTAACCTCCGACTTCTGGGTGCCCAGCCCGGTGGTGATGGCAAATCCGGAGTTGGGATGGGAAAAAACGGCTACCTATAACCTGGGTGTTGACTTCTCGTTCTTCCGTGGACGTATCGCCGGTTCGGTCGATGTCTATAAATCGACAACCTCCGACCTGTTGATGTCGCAATCGATTCCTTCCCTGACCGGCTATCAGAGTACATGGGCCAATGTGGGTAAAACCGCGAACAAAGGGATCGACATCACCCTGAATACGGTCAATGTAAAAGCGGCAGGCTTTGAATGGAGCTCTTCGCTTACCTTCTCGGCGGATAGAAGTGAGATCCTGGAATTGGCAAACAATCGCGACGAGGACATCAATAACAATTGGTTTGTTGGTCAGCCTTTGGGTGTTTATTATGATTATGTGTATGATGGCATCTGGAAAACAGCCGAAGCCGATCAGGCTGCGAAATATGGCCGCCTGCCGGGCGAGATCCGTATCAAAGACATCGTGAACGAACCGAACGCGGATGGTGAAATCGTCGAAAAAATCGATGCGAACGAAGACCGTATCATCGTAGGACACCGTCGTCCGGACTGGAGTGGAGGTTTTGTCAATACCTTCTCATATAAGAACTTCGAACTCTCTTGTTTTATCTATGGCCGGTTTGGATTCACCATGAACACAGGAGCGGAACGATTGAACGGACGTTTCCCGGTGCGTAAGCTCGACTACTGGATCAAAGATGTGAATGAAGACGCGGAATATTATGCGCCGGGTAAAGAGGATACCTACTTCAACTCGATGGGCTACCGTGATGGATCGTTTATTAAAATACGTAATATCTCCCTGGGTTATAACTTCAGCTCTAAGATGTTGAAGAATACAGGACTTAACCGCCTTAAGTTGTACGCGCAATGGATGAACCCCGGTATGATCTATTCAGCCATTGATTGGGTGGATCCGGATACGGGTTCTTCTACTTACAACCAAAGCTTTGTGTTTGGTCTGAACTTTGAATTTTAATAATAAAAAGACGTATGAAACAATATATAAAGAAAACAGCATTATTATTGGCGGCAGCCGGCTTCTTGGCCTCTTGCAGCTCAGATTTTCTGAATGAAGATCTGATTAGACAGGAGAGTACCCAGTCATTCGAATCGGAAAAGGGATTGGATCAACTCTCGGTAGGGATGTATGCGAACTTCCGTATTCCTTTTACCTACGACTGGTGTTTCCCTTATTGGCAATTGGGAACGGATGAAATGACCGGGGGGGAAGGACCTAACGCGTTCAACGACTACAGCGACGACCTGAATGCTTCTACCAGATATGGCTCGGCAGAGAACTGGGATCATATGTATGCCGGAATCGGGTCGGCTAATATCCTGATCAAAAATGTACCGTTGTATTACAACCAAAATAGCGCGCACTATAATACCCGTTTGGGTGAAGGCTATTTCATGCGCGGATACAATTATTTCCGCATGGTGATGCAATTTGGCGGTGTGCCTCTATTGACTGAACCGGTAGCGGGAGCACAGACTGAATTTGTTCGTTCTTCGACAGAAGAGACCTACGCGCAGCTTATTGCCGACCTCAAAGAGGCTTATAAATTATTGCCGGAGACGAATGGCGGAGAGGTAGGTCGTTTGACCAAGTATGCCGCTGCGCATTTTGTGGCGAAAGCCTGTCTTTTCCGTGCCAGCGAATTGAATGATAGCTGGAATGGATCGTATAAGGAACAAGACCTGAACGATGTGATCGAGTATGGTAAAAAAGTCATTGAAGCCCATCCATTGTGTGCTAATTTTGTAGACTTATGGGACTACACCAAACCGGATGGACCGAATGAATCTGTGTCAGAGGTGGTATTAAGCGCTCAGTTCTCAGACCTCTCTGTCGGACGTACAGGGAATCAGGTGCATCTCTTTTTCCTGTCGCGTTATCAGACTTTACCGGGCATGGCACGAGATATCGCCGGCGGACGTGAATACAGAAGACTACGTACGACGAATTACTCCCTGGATGTTTACGACCGGGTGAACGACTCCCGTTTCTGGAAAAGCTTCGTGACGGTTTATAGTTGTAACAACCCGAAAACCGCCCCTAAATGGACGGCTCCATATGTGCCGGAAGGAAAGGTGGCAGGCGAACCGAAATTCGGTAGCAATGAACCTGCGGTTAAGTATATTGTAAATGACGCGGGAGACACGCGTTATACGCCAGAGAACTTGAATTATTATGCTCCATCTATGTATGTTCGTTATTTCGCGGGTGAAAAACAAGCCTATATTGGCAACAATGTCGGTTCTTCTCCGGGAGAAGGGGTGCATGGTAACTATGGTAACCATGACGCTTCAGCGACAATTTGTTATGTGTCGCTCAGTAAATGGCGCGATGGCTCCCGTCCGACCACCAACGAAGCGAAAGGAAGACGCGACGCGATCATCGCGCGCTCTGCCGAAGACTACCTGATGGTGGCCGAAGCCTATATCCGGAAAGAACAATATGGAGAAGCACTCCCTTATATCAACGCCTTGCGTCAACGTGCCGGTTATGCCAACGGAGAAGACCGCAGTAAGAACATCGACGGAGGACAGGCCTACCGCAATAACTCTTCCGGTTCGGGACAGGCGGGTGGTGCTTCCTATTCGGATCTGAATACCTATTTCGAGTCTAACAACATCGAAGAGACGACAGCCAGCACCAAAGAGGCGCTTCAGTTTGCTTCGGTAGGCGATATCCTGAACTCCAAGAAAGATTTTTATGATGTCTTGGGCGCAAACAGCGATAAGGAAAAGATGCTTGTGTTCATACTGAACGAACGTTCCCGCGAGTTGTTGGGCGAATTGATCCGTTGGCCGGACCTGGCACGTACCAAGCAATTGGAAAAACGCTACAAGGTCTTTAACGACGGTCAGTTCTACCCGGGTGCAGCGTTCAACCCGAACAAGCATTATCTGCGTCCGCTTCCACAGAGCTTCCTGGATGCCGTGACGAAAGATGGCAAGGCACTTTCGTCGGAAGAGAAGCAAGCGATGCAAAATCCGGGTTGGTAATAGCTACATCCGCGAATAATCATTGTAGTGAGATAGGTTTTTATCGGGTAGTTTAGTTTAAGGTGTATTTTAATTAAGCCAGCCGGTTTTGTATGGAATCGGCTGGCTTTTTAGTACGAGTTGCGATGAAAACGGGTGAATTCTGTATAGTAATCCATGAAATGACACAAAATAACAGGGTGGGTATACCTCTATTCCTTGTATTTTTGCATTACCTAATAGGTACCATGATAAAAATAATGCAACAAAAGAACGCACAGATGAAAAATTTGATACTCCTATGTGTAGGCTGTTTTCTATTGACTATGGCTTCTTGTGTTCCTTCTTCGCAAAAGAAAGGACCTGTTCATGTCTTTATTACTGCCGGACAATCCAATACCGATGGGCGTGTGAATAACAAACAGCTGCCCGCCTACATTCAGGAACTGGCTACCGATACCGTCGAATACAAAGAGGGTGCCTATCCTTTTTGCCGGATCTCGCAAAACCGGGTAGACGGACTCTTTGTTCCTTACTGGCCAAAGGGAAGAATCACCGAAGGGCTTTGGACCTATGATGCGGTGACCTATCGGCAGATTGGCGAAGCGCTTCAGGAGGAGTTCTATGTGGTGAAATGGGCTGTCGGAGGTACCTCCATCGGTTTCCCGAGCGATACGACGCAAGGACGATATTGGTCGGCGGATCCTGCCTGGCTGTCGAACACCACCTCTACGCAAAGCGGAGGCAAGTCGTTGTTGCTTTCGTTTACGGAAGCCATCGATGCCAGTATTGATCAGACATTGTCAAAATTGGAACAGGGTTATCAGATCGACGCGTTTCTGTGGCATCAGGGGGAAAGTGATTGCAAATTTGCCGGTGACTACTACAAAAACCTGAAGGCAGTTATTGCTCACGTGCGTAATCATTTGACAGAGAAAACAGGAAAAGACTATTCAAAGCTTCCGTTTGTTTTTGGCTCCATACCTCATACGAATCGTGATTACCGCCTGGAGGTAGAGGTGGCTATGCAGCGTCTTGCTGAAGAAGACATGCATGTCTACCTGATCGATATGCGTGATGGCGAATTGCAAAAGGATCGCTTGCATTTCACCGCCACATCGGCCGAATATCTGGGGCAGAAGATGTTCGATGTATTGAATAAAATTCTTGATTTCTCGAATATGGGTTTCCGTGTGGCAACCTATAAAGACAATAAGGCGGCAGCTATCAGCTACACCTTCGACGATGGATTGATGGAACAATACACCCTGGCGGCTCCCGAACTGGAAAAACATGGTTTTCGCGGAACATTCTTTGTGAATGGGAATACACATGAGGAAGGAATTATTGACTCAACCCGCATGACGTGGCCTATGATGAAGGAGTTGCATGACAAAGGACATGAGATCGGCAACCACGGATGGGCGCATAAAAACTTTGGTCGCCATTCGTTGGAGGAGATAAAAACCGATATCTATAAAAATGATAGTGTCATTGTGGCTCATATTGGCCTCATGCCCCGCACCTTTTGCTATCCGCATAATACCAAAACGGCGGAGGGCTTTGTCGTTGCTTCTGAAAACCGGGTTGGCACCCGCCTGTTTCAGCGCTCAATCGGTGGTAAAGCTACCATAGAGAACTTAGCCGAATGGGTCGACGATCTGATCCGATCAAACGATTGGGGAGTAGGGATGACACATGGTATTACCTATGGGTATGACCACTTCGGAGATGCGACTCTTTTCTGGGATCATTTGGATCGGGTGAAAGCGAAGGAAGACAGCCTTTGGGTTGGCACATTCGCGGAGGTAGCCGCCTATACCCAGGAACAAAAAGAGATAACCTTTGAGGTGATCAAACAAAAGAATGGTTTGACAATCATTCCTCATCTCTCTTTAGATAAAGCTCTTTTTACAGAGCCTTTGACCGGTGTGGTGAAGGGATACAAACGGGTCAGCGTACGCCAGGGTGGCAAAGAGTTGGATACACGAAAACAAGATGATGCGTTTCTGTTCGACTTCGATCCCTTTGGAGAACCGATAGAAATTATAAAATAAATATCATAAAGAACAAGATCATGAAGCTATCTAAATTTATTCTTGCGATTATTTCCATCACGCTGTTTTGCGGGTGTGTTGACTCTTCAAGCAAACCGGAGAAAGAGGAGGTATTGACTGCTATGCGGCAGGCGAACGACTATTTTATGAACAAATGGAGTGATCCCGGACAGCCTATTCCCTATCCGTCGCGTAACCGTAATTACGAATCGAACGTGTGGACACGTGCTTACTACTATGTAGGACTGATGGAACTGTGGAAAGTCGATCCGCAACAGCGCTATATCAATTATGCCCTGGAGTGGGGAAATCATCATAACTGGGGACTTCGCAACGCGCGCGAGGGTTGGAAGACACGCAATGCCGACAATCAATGTGCCGGGCAGGCTTATATCTTCCTCTACAACCTCGATCCGCAGAAGCCGGAGCCGTATATCAAAAACATCAAACTTTCGGTCGATTCGATGATGCAAACGGATAGAATCGATGATTGGAGCTGGATCGATGCTGTGCAGATGTCGATGCCGATCTTTGCGCAATTGGGTAATCTGACCGGTGACAAGGCCTATTACGACCGCGCGTATGAGATGTATATGTACACCAAACTGAAACATGGCGAGACTGGTCTCTATAACCCGGCAGATCAACTCTGGTGGCGCGACGGCGATTTCGATCCTCCTTATACGGAACCCAACGGCGAAGATTGTTACTGGTCGCGTGGTAATGGCTGGATAGTGGTTGCTATGGCGCGGATGCTCGACCTTCTGCCGGCGGACGAACCGCATCGCAAAGAATACGAAACCATGTTGGTCGATATGTGTCACGCCCTGAAAAAGGTGCAACGCAAAGATGGCCTTTGGAACGTTAGCCTGCATGATCCTGATTATTTTGGCGGCAAAGAACTGTCCGGTACGGCAATGTTTGCCTACGGTATGGCCTATGGTGTAAACAACGGTTTATTGCCTGCCGATGAGTTCAAACCGGTGATCTACAAAGCCTGGAAGGGTATGGTGAACGATTGTCTTCACCCCAATGGCTTCCTAGGGTATGTGCAGGGTACGGGTAAAGAGCCTAAAGAGGCGCAGCCGGTGACCTATGAGCGCGAGCCTGACTTTGATGATTATGGTCTGGGCGCTTTCCTGATGGCTGGTGCGGAGATCTATAAAATGATAGAGTAAGAATAAGGATGTGGGTTCAACCCGCTACAAAAAAAGAAAGAATATGAAAATAAATAATAGTGCAAAGGCGCTATGGCTGCTTTTGTTATTGTTCCCGCTTGCGCTTGGAGCAAACAACCGGGAGAAATATAACTTCAATCCACAGTGGTTGATACACGTCGGTGACGTGGCTGGTGCCGAGAAACCGGGTTTTTCTGATAAAGACTGGTCGGCCGTGACCCTGCCCTATGCCTTCAATGAAGATGAGGCGTTTCGGGTGGCGATCCATGAACTGACCGATACCATTAGCTGGTATCGTAAGCATTTCAAACTGCCTAAGACTGCTCGCGGCAAGAAGGTATTTGTCGAGTTTGAAGGCGTGCGCCAGGGTGCCGACTTCTACCTGAACGGACACCATCTGGGCTATCACGAGAACGGCGTTATGGCTGTCGGTTTCGACCTGACTCCCTATATCAAGTATGGGGGAGAGAATGTGATAGCCGTGCGTATTGATAACAACTGGGACTACGAAGAGCGGGCGACCGGCACGAAGTATCAGTGGAACAACCGTAACTTTAATTGTAACTACGGCGGTATCCCGAAGAATGTATGGCTGCATGTGACCGACAGACTCTATCAAACGCTGCCGCTTTATAGCAACCTGCAAACCACCGGTGTGTATGTCTATGCCTCCGATATCCATGTGGCCAGCCGTCAGGCGGTCATCAACGCCGAATCGGAAGTGCGGAACGAACGCAATAAAACGGTGAATGCCGGCTACGAAGTAGAAGTGTATGACTACGACGGCAAAAAGGTAGGCGCTTTTCAGGGCGAATCACAGGCTATCAAACCCGGTGAGACGGTGACGCTGAAAGCCGCAGCCGAACTGGAAAACCTCCATTTCTGGAGCTGGGGATACGGTTATCTCTATGATGTCAAAACACGTTTGGTGGTCGACGGAAAAGTGGTGGATGAGGTCAATACCCGTACCGGCTTCCGCAAAACCCGTTTTGCCGAAGGCAAGGTGTGGCTGAACGACCGCGTATTGCAGATGAAAGGCTACGCACAGCGTACGAGCAATGAGTGGCCTGGCGTTGGTATGTCAGTGCCGGCTTGGTTGAGCGACTACTCCAATGGCTTGATGCTCGAGGGCAATGGTAATTTCTACCGTTGGATGCACGTGACACCCTGGAAGCAGGACGTTGAATCGTGCGACCGTGTCGGTATCATCCAGGTGATGCCCGCGGGCGATGCCGAGAAAGATGCGAAAGATCGTCAGTGGGAACAACGTCGGGAGTTGATGCGCGACGCGATTATCTATTATCGCAACAACCCCAGTATTCTTTTCTACGAATCGGGGAACGAGTCGATCAGCCGGGAACATATGCAGGAGATGGTGGCCATTCGCAACCAATACGATCCGAACGGCGGACGGGCGATAGGTTCACGTGAAATGCTGGATATCCGCGAAGCGGAATGGGGCGGTGAAATGCTCTATATCAATAAGAGCAAACACCATCCGATGTTTGCTACGGAGTATTGCCGCGACGAAGGATTGCGCAAATACTGGGACGAATACAGTTTCCCCTATCATAAGAATGGAGCCGGACCGCTTTATCGCGATCAGGATGCCAGTGCTTATAATCACAATCAGGATAGCCATGCGATTGAGCTGGTTCGTCGCTGGTATGACTACTGGCGCATCCGTCCGGGTCATGGTGACCGGGTGAGCTCGGGTGGTGCCAAAATTATCTTCTCCGACTCACAGACTCATTTCCGGGGTGAAGAGAATTATCGTCGCAGCGGGGTGACCGATCCGATGCGTATCCCGAAGGATGGTTATTTTGCTCATCAGGTGATGTGGGATGGTTGGGTTGATACCGAAGAACATCACACCTACATCATGGGCCACTGGAACTATCAACCGGAAACCCAAAAACCTGTCTATGTAGTTTCTACGGGCGACCGGGTAGAACTCTTCCTGAATGGCCGCTCGTTGGGCGAAGGCAAGCAGACCTATCGTTTCCTCTTTACTTTCGACGCAGTTCAATGGGAGAAAGGAACGCTCGAAGCGGTTAGTTATGATGCGGAGGGCAAAGAATTGAGCCGCTATAAACAACAGACGACAGGCGAAGCCAAAAGCTTGAAATTAACCCTGATGCATAGCCCGAACGGCGTCTATGCCGATGGTGCCGACCTGGCCTTGGTACAGGTTGAGGTGGTTGACGCACAAGGCAATCGTTGCCCCTTGGCTAACGATATGATCACCTTTGACCTGGAAGGGCCTGCCGAATGGCGCGGAGGTATCGCACAGGGCGCTGATAATTATGTATTGGCAAAGAGCCTGCCTGTTGAGTGTGGTGTGACCCGTGTGATGATACGCGCGTCGAACAAGCCGGGCACGGTTACGCTGCGGGCAAAAGCCGAAGGATTGGGAGCAGAAACCGTAAGCTTCGCTACCCAGGCAGTTGAGGTGCAGAACGGATTGAGCCAGCATTTTGCCGGGGCGCAATTGCCCAGCCGTTTCGACCGGGGCGAGACACCGGCGACACCTTCGTATACCGACAAACAAGTATCGGTACGCATCCAATCGGCTCGTGCCGGCATCAACGAGGAAAAAGCATCTCAGAGCTTCGACGATAACGAACTAAGTGAATGGAGCAACGACGGACGTCTGGCGACTGCCTGGATTACGTATGAACTCGAACGCTATGCCGTTGTTGATCAGATAGACATTAAACTGACGGGTTGGCGCATGCGCTCGTATCCGTTAGAAATCTATGCGGGCGACGAACTGATCTGGAGTGGCGATACCGAACGTAGTCTTGGCTATATCCACCTGGCGGTAAAGCCTGTTCGTACCAAATCGATTACTCTGCGTTTGAAAGGCGCTGCAGAGGAGTCGGACGCTTTCGGGCAGATCACCGAAGTGGCGGCACCAGCAGCCGGCGAACTCGACCTCTTCAAAGCCAAAGATGGCGACAAAACCAACAATGAGTTGCGGGTTGTCGAGATCGACTTCCTGGAGAACCTCCAGCAATAAGAATCATTGTAGTATTTAAATAGACGAGACCTTCCGGGGAATAGGCCAACAACATCTTGGCTACCCGGAAGGTCTTATTGTTTTCATCGGATCTTTCTTTTCTTCTCCCGCGGTTTATTCGATCGCTTTTTCCTATTCCTGGCTCCCTCTTCTTCCGACAGCCAATGATCGCTTTGCTCAATCAATAATTCACAATAGCGCTTTGCCTTTTTGGCTAAGAAGAGCATATTCTCCCTGGATGGCATCTTTGTCTTCATGGTCAGTGGTATTATATGGACAAAGGTCGACAGCAAAGAGATGTGGGGCAATGAGTATAAATACTCAATCTATGTGAGTAATATTACTTAGAGCGTAAACCAGAACCGGCTTCCTTTGCCCTCTTCGCTTGTCAGATGGAGACTGCTTCCGTGCTTCTCGATCAATTCCCGACAAACAATAAGCCCCAGTCCGCTGCCGGACTCGCCTGCTGTGCCGGCGCGCGAGCGTTGGCGGTCGATACGGAAGAGGCTTTCCTGCTGTTCCCGACTCATGCCTGTTCCCGTGTCGGCGACGGTAATCCGGTAACGACCGTTTGCTTCCGGTTGTATCTCCAGGCGAACCTCTCCGCCGTGGTCGGTGAACTTCACCGCGTTGGTGAGCAGGTTGCGCGCGACGGTGGTCAGCATATGGCGGTCGCCCGTCACGATTGCTGTTTCCGGTATTTGGAGTTCGAGGCGGATCTCTTTCCGGTCCGCCATGTTTTTTATTAATGCGATATCGGAACGGAGTTCAAACACCAGGTCGAATTGGGTCGGGGCATAGGGCATACGTCCGGTTTGTACCTGTGCCCAGTTCAATAGATTGTAGAGCAACTCCACCTGCCCGTCGGCCGAAATGAGCAGTTCTTCGTAGTATCGCGAGAGCGACTCGGTGTCCCATTCGCCGGCATGGGTGATCAATAGCTGTAGGGCGTCGCGCTGGGCGATCGCCGGGTTCTTCAGGTCGTGTGAGATAAGACTAAAGAATTTATCTTTGGTAGCATTGGCTTCAGCCAGGATCTTATTGCGTTTATGGCGCAGGCTGGCGATATAGATAAATAACAAGAGCAGTATCACCGCAATCACTATGGCAGCGATGTAAATAGATTGCTTGGTTCGCTCGCGCTCCAGTTCCGATTGCTGACGCATAATCTCCAATTCTTTCTGCTGCACATCGTATTTCACCTCCATCTCTTGCAGGGAGTTGTGTAGATTGATGTCGGATAGGTTGGCCACTGCTTCGTTGTATTTCGTCAGATAGGCTTCCGATTGGCCAACATCGCCCGACAGAGCATACATCATAATCAAATAGCCGTAGATATCATATAGGTTCTCCCAATCTTCCTCTTCTACATGCGCCAACAACTGTTCGGCATAACGACAGGCGGTTGGGTAGTCCTTTAGGCCGAAACAGGCTTTCATCAGGCTTTTTTCGGCGGAGCTGATCAGGTCGGGTCTCGATGTCTCTTTCGCCATGTCCTGTGCCTCCCGGGCGAAGGCAAACGCCTGCTGATGGTCTTTTCGCTCCGTATAGTAAAAGCTGGATAACCGGCATAAGGCTAATACGATTTCAGGTACTAATTCTTTTTCAACAGCCATTTCGTAACTCTTCTGCAACAAAGGCAATGCTTTGTCGGGCTGATTCGTTGTTGTATATATGCCGGCAAGCATACCGTTCAACTCGATCGTGAAATAGACGAAGGCAATCCGTTCGGTAGGGTTGTCTTCTATGATCTTCTTCGCGCGAAGCAGGTAGTCGATCGCTTTGTCGTAATTCAATAGTTTGACATATATATCAGCGATCATCGAATAGGTGGAGGCTTCAATGCCGAGATTATTCAGGATGTTTTGCTGCGCCGCTAATTTCTGGGTCTTGTCTTTTTCGTTTAATTCCAATGCTTTCAGATAGGCCTCCAGGGCTTTCTCATATTCATACCCCGCGAAGAACGCACCTCCCTGCACCTGGTAGTTGGCACATTGCTCATAATCAAACCCTTTCCCTTCAATAAGCGCGATCGCTTTGTCAATGCAGTAATAAGAAGAGTCGCTTTTGCCCAGGTCATAATAGACCTCTGCCATCCGCCTCCAATAGGCCGATTCCCAGTCTAACTGCTCTTTCTCTCGCGCGTAGGCCACCGCTTCCCGGAAATAGTGATAGGTCTTTCCCATGTCGATCGAGCGGCAAAGCGTGATCAGGTCGATGTAATTCTTCAACATCTTCAGTTCATCCACCTGGCCTTCAGCAATCTCCTGTTCATAGAGTTGAATGCGTTCGGTTACGGTAAGCGATGTTTGTGCCTGTAGTTGGTATGCCAGGCAGAGAGTAATGATCGCGATGATGTATTTCATACTATAATAGCTTGTTATTCGATGCGGATAATACCATTCTTCAAGGCATACTGCACCATCTCCATTGTGTTGTTGATGCCGAGTTTGCGGAAGATATTATTCTTATGGTTGTCTACCGTGCGCGAACTGATGCATAGTCGCTCGGCAATCTGTTTGCTGAGTAGGCCGTCGCGGCAAAGCCCGATTACCTCTCTTTCCCGGTCGGTAAATTCCGGGGTGACGTCGGCTGTCTGCTTTTTCGATACATAGATCTTGTAGATGATGGCGGCGATATCGTGGCCGAAATACTCATATCCGTTCCTGATCGTGCGGATGGCCTCTACGATTTCGTCGACCCCTCCCTGTCGTTTGCTAATAAACCCTTCGATGCCTATTTCGAGCATCTCCTGCACGGTCTCAGCCGTATTCTCCGCCGAGATCGCCAGGATCTTGATAGCGGGATACTCCTTCCGGAGGCGGCGGGCAATAACTGTCCCGTTCATGTCGGGCAATAGTATATCCAATAGGATGATATCCGGCGTCGTGGTTTCGAGCAGGCGGAACAAGGCGGCACCATCCTCCGCTTCGCCGACAATACCGATATCGGTATGCCCATTCGTAATAGCACTTTTCACGCCTAAACGAAACAGGGCGTGATCATCGACTAAGATTGTACGTATCATACACAAAAACTCAGAGTAGTTTGTTATTCAAGCAGCCTAAAGTACTGTATATCTCTTACAAATCAAAATCTAAGAAGATATTTCTGTGAGAATGTGGAGGGGAGGGAAAAGAGAATAGGAGTGGGTAAAGATTCAAATTTGGGAAGATGTGAAGGTGGGGATCGCGCTGCCAGCGCGAGATTATGCATAACCGTATGCAAGCGTAGCGCAGCTTACGGTATAGCGACTACCTGTCAATCAAGCGCCGCAGGTGCGAGATCTGTCATAATCCCGCCCCATGCGGGGCTTTTTATATAGAGGATTCACTACCGTAAGCTGCGCTATGCTTGCATACGGTTATGCATAATCTCACGCCTGCGGCGTGCATCCCCGCAATCTTCTCCCTCCTTTCTCCCTTTTCCTTTCTCCCTTTTCCTTTCTCCTTTCTCCTTCACATCCCCTCCTTTTTGAAGATTTCCCAAATGTTTTGCTCTTTCGTTTTCCTCTTTTTGCCGAACTTCTACTTTTGATATTTTGTCAAAACCTTACCCCTTTTATAAGTAATATTACTCAGGGCGATTTGAGTAATATTACTCATTGACACGCTTTGAGGGGTGGGTTATTTTTGTGGGGTGAACTTCTTATGTGGCTTTCACGTGGGAAAGCGATAACAGCCTACATGAATAACTACTAAATACTACTAAAAATGAAAACAACAAAGAACATTTTCGGAAGAAAGCGAACAGCGCGATCCGTGAGATACGCGGTGATATGCCTTGTTTCGCTTTGTATGGCATCCTCGGTTTTGACAGGATGCTACAGGGATGACATCAACGATTTGCAGAAACAGATCGATGAGACCAAGAATGAACTCGCCCAGTTGCGCAGCGCGATCAACGACGGAGAGATTATCACCAAAGTGGAAGCCATTGCCGGTGGCATCCGGGTGACGACCAACAAGACGACCTACGAGATCAAAAACGGAACGGACGGGGCGAAAGGGGACAAAGGAGATACCGGCGATAAAGGTGATACCGGAGCCAAAGGTGATGCCGCCGTGGTGGAGATCGGTGAAAACGGCAACTGGTGGATCAATGGCAAAGACAGCGGTAAGCCGTCGCAAGGTGCGAAAGGCGATAAAGGCGACAAGGGGGATGCCGGTAACGCGGGTTCCGCCGGATCTGCCGGATCTTATTACCTGCCGAATGTAGAAACCGGCACCTGGTTTGAATACAATGACGAAAACCCGGACGGGGTGGACACGAAAGAGTCCTACTGGCCGGCGGACGCTATCACGGCGGTGGTGATCGACGGCGTATTGTATATCTCCAACGTCAAAGGCGAAGATGGAAAAGCGATGAGCCCCATCGCCTTGAATATGAGCGGCGACAAACTGTTAGGTTTGATCTTTATGCCGGATTGGCTCATAGACAATGTGCCGGGAACCAAATTCAACGCACTCCACTACTATTGCCTCGACTCTATTACTGAAAAACCAAAAACTGATGATATTACTAAGCTTCCTCTCTGGTATTTCGCATGCGAAGCCACTTGGATGAGGTATTGTCTGAATCCTCCGACTATAGGGGGAAGTATAGACCTGGATAACCTTATTTTTCGCCTTAAAGATACGAAAACCGTTTCTACCCGCGCCGGTATTAAATCAGGTGGTATTCCGGAGGTTCTTGATGCGGAACTTGTTACCAATGGTTGGAGCGGAAAAGACCTGCGCGTGAAGGTGCGTCTGACGCTCAATCCTCCCTCTAACCATGAAACGAGTTTCGATATGATAAGCCTTTGGGCGCGCTTAAAAGGGCAAGGGAATACAGATTATATCGCTTCCGATTACTCGCTTGCTTACGTCGATTCAACCTCTTATTACAATATAGCGTATAATAATCAGCGTTACAATGAAGCGGGAGGGTACTATTCGGGAGAAGTAAGAAAAACAAATAGCGCGAAGTACAGCCAAGCGGATAATATGAACTATTACTATGCCATGGAATTATCTGACGCGGTAAGGGGTACTAACGTAACCGATACCATTTTAGCCTATAACAATACCACCGGAATCGACCTGTTGCACATGGTTAAGACCACCAAGCACGAAGAAGGTAAACGCCAACCGATAGCGAAAGGTGGAGATATACCCATAGCGGATTACAATATGGGATATGATTTTGACCTTGTGAAACCAAGGGTTAAGTATGATCCTAAAAATTCGGAAGCCAGTTATGATAAGGATGGCAATTTCCTTTACGATATGGATGATGCTAATCCCTATTTCAAGCTTGTCGACGGCCGTTACTTAGTTGCGAAAGAGGGTATCGCCAACCCGGGTGTTACGACAACGCCGAGTGGCGATGATGAGGATATAGCCAGAACGTATGCTTACGTTCGGATACGGTTGAAAGACAGAACTCCGGGTGCTGATATCCGTCGGATTGCCCGGATAGCCTATATAAAAGTGATGCTTGTAAGCCAGGTACCGTTAGAACGACGACCCTGATTCGGGCTTCACCCCGTACACTTTCTGATGGATAGCCTTACGCACCCGCTCGAATTCCTTTTGCAGATCGATATCGCCATAGGCCATCAGGCGCAGGTCGACCCAATCCTCGCCGGGACGGTAGGGCGGCTGTTGGTAGGGGGTGGGGTCGAACGAAAAGCCCAGACGTTCGTAGAAGCCGATCCGACGACGGCAGATCTCGTCGGTGGGCAGTTCCACCTCCAATACCACCGGTGCCTGCAGCTGATTTAACAAGTTATTCATCACCTCTTTGCCGATCCCTCCGTTGCGTGCGGAGGGGTCGATGGCAAAATGCTCCACATAATAGAAACCCTCCAGCTTCCAATAGTTGATAAATCCGACATAGGCATCTTCTTTATAGAAGGCTATGATCTCAAAGTCGGGCTCTTCCCGAAGCAGTTGTCTAATAAGCGAAAAGTCTCTTCGCTCTTCATACGGAAAAGATTCGGTATATGTTTTCTCTATCGCTTCCAATACAACGTCTGTCGCTCCGGTTACTTTCTGGTATGTTATCTGTTCCATCTGTATGTTACTTATAGATTTAAAGAAAAAAACAGTCTCTTTATGGTTGATTAATTAATAATTCCTTATTTTTGTGTCAAAGTGAAAGAATAATACAAAAACGGCAATTAAAACGATCAATCAGTATGGCACAACATCAATTAGATGATTTGGACGAGAAGATCCTAAAGCTTATTATCGGCAATGCGCGTATGCCCTTCCTGGAAATAGCTCGTGAATGTAATGTCTCGGGAGCCGCTATCCACCAACGTATTCAGAAGTTAACCAATACGGGCGTGATAAAAGGGGCGGAATATATTGTCGACAATACCCGGGTCGGCTATCAGACGTGTGCCTATATGGGCCTTTACCTACAGTCACCGGGGCAGTTTCCGGTCGTGACCGAAGCACTGCAGCAGATCCCTGAAGTGGTGGAGTGTCATTACACCACCGGGCAGTATGATCTTTTTATTAAGATTTATGCCAAGAACAATCAGCATCTTCTCCATGTAATCCACAATAAATTGCAGCCGTTGGGCTTGGCGCGTACCGAATCGCTTATCTCTTTCAAAGAGGCCTTTAAGCGCCCCATGCCCATTGATTTCGGACCTGATTTTGACTAATTGCTTTTTAGGTTATGATATAAAAATAGGCCCCGTTTCCGGAAGGAATGCGGGGCCTGTCTTTTTATCGTTCGTTCTTTGTATTAAAACTCCGCATTCTTGGGGGTTCGTGGGAACGGTATGACGTCGCGAATGTTGGCCATGCCGGTCACGAAAAGCAACAGACGTTCGAATCCCAGCCCAAATCCTGAGTGAGGGGCTGTTCCGAAACGACGTGTGTCGAGATACCACCAGATATCTTTGTGCGGCACGCCCATCTCATCGGCGCGAGCCACCAATTTGTCATAGTCCTCTTCACGCTGCGAACCGCCAATGATCTCTCCGATCTTCGGGAACAATACGTCCATGGCACGCACGGTTTTACCATCCTCATTCTGTTTCATATAGAACGATTTGATCTCTTTCGGGTAGTCGGTCAGGATCACCGGACACTTGAAGTGAGCCTCTACCAGGTAGCGCTCGTGTTCGGATGCCAGATCGGCTCCCCAGAAGATCGGGAACTCAAATTTATGTCCGTTGGCTACGGCCTCTTCCAGGATCTTCACCCCTTCGGTATAGGTCAGGCGGATAAACTTACTGTCCAAGACAAACTTCAGGCGTTCAACCAGGTCGTCAACCTCTTCGTTCTTATACAGATGCTTTCTGGCACCGTTCAGGAACTGGATATCATCCATGCAGTTATCGAGTGCCCATTGCAGGCAATACTTGATAAAGTCTTCCGCCAGATCCATGTTCTCTTTGATCTCATTGAAAGCTACTTCCGGTTCGATCATCCAGAACTCTGCCAGGTGGCGTGGAGTATTGGAGTTCTCGGCACGGAAAGTCGGTCCAAAGGTATAGATAGCTCCTAACGCCATCGCTGCCAGTTCGCCTTCCAATTGGCCGGAAACCGTCAAGCTGGTCTCTTTGCCAAAGAAATCGTTTTCGTAGGCAATAGCCCCCTCTTCGTTTCTGTCGGGGTTGTTCAGATTCATCGTTGTCACCTGAAACATCTGTCCGGCTCCTTCACAGTCCGATCCCGTGATAATCGGGGTGTGGAAATAGAAGAATCCTCTTTCGTGGAAGAACTGATGGATGGCGATTGCCATATGATGACGCAAGCGGAAAACGGCACTGAAGGTGTTGGTGCGCGGACGCAGGTGAGCGATCTCACGCAGGAACTCCATAGAGTGTCCCTTCTTTTGCAACGGATAGGTGGCCGGATCGGCTGTTCCGTATATCTCAATCTCCGTGGCCTGGATCTCGGCTGCCTGTCCCTGTCCTTGTGATTCAACCAATGTGCCGTTCACACAGATACAGGCCCCTGTCGTAATCGGTTTCAGATATTCTTCTCCGAATCGTTCCACATCGACAACAATCTGCACATTATTAATTGTAGATCCGTCGTTCAGTGCAATAAAATTGACTTGTTTACTACCTCTGCGGGTACGCACCCATCCTTTCACACAAACGGTCGTGCCGAAAGCCTCGCTCTTCAGCACATCTACAATTCTTGTTCTGCTAATTGTTTCCATATTTTTATTATTAAAAAAAGCCCCAAACTCCACCTCTCCCCCGACCCCTCTCCACAAGAGAGGGGTGGAAGGCAAGGAGGCGTAAAGGCCACTTGTATTATTAAAAACACACCTAATCTCTTTCCCATCCCCCCTCTCTTGTGGAGAGGGGCCGGGGGAGAGGTGTTCTTTTATTCAAAGGCTCCCATGCGAAGTGCGTTCACTTCTCTTTCGTTCAGATAACGCCATTTGCCACGACCCAGGTTTTTCTTGGTCAAGCCGGCAAAATAAACGCGATCCAGTTTCACTACATGGTAACCCAATGATTCGAATATGCGGCGCACAATGCGGTTACGGCCGGAGTGGATCTCGATACCCACCTGGCTCTTATCCATTTCATTGGCGTAGCTGATAGCGTCGGCATGGATTTCACCGTCTTCCAGTTCCAATCCGTTGGCTATCTTTTCCATATCTTCGATCGCTACGTTCTTGTCCAACCAGACGTGATAGATCTTCTTTTTCTTGTAAGAAGGATGTGTCAGTTTGGATGCCAGGTCGCCATCGTTCGTCAACAGCAATACACCTGTCGTGTTGCGGTCCAGACGTCCTACCGGATAGATACGTTCCGTACAGGCATTCTTCACCAGATCCATCACCGTCAGGCGAGCCTGAGGATCATCCGATGTGGTCACGCAGTTCTTCGGTTTGTTCAGTACGATATAGAGCTTGCTTTCGATCTGTACCGCTTTTTCATTGAACAACACCTCGTCCTGGCGCGTGATCTTGGTACCCAATTCGGTTACTACCTCTCCGTTTACCTTTACGGCGCCTGCCTGGATAAACTCATCGGCTTCGCGACGTGAACATACACCGGCGTTCGACAAGAATTTGTTCAAACGGATCGGTTCGTTCGGATCGGCTAATACCTCTTTGTATTTCAATTGTTTTTGTACGCTGTATTTGTCGTTCGGGTTATAGCCTCCGCCACCCGGACGTTGTTGCGGACGACGATTGCCAAAGCCTCCGCCGCCTTGCGGACGATAGCCTCCTTGCTGCGGGCGGTTGCCGTATGAAGGACGATTGCCTCCCATGCCTCCCCGGTTGTCGTAGGAGTTGACACGGGTGTCGCCTACACGCGGTCTTCTTTTCTTCAGACCATCATCCTGCATAGAGCCTTCCGGCGATGCGGAATAAACGCGTCCTCCCCGGTCATCGTAGCTGGGTCGTTGTGGGCGGTTATAGCCTCCGCGGTCATTGCCGTATGAGGGGCGATTGTTGCCATACGACGGGCGGTTGTTGCCATAGCCTCCGTCGCGGTTTCCTCCGTAGCTGTTGCCGTAATTTCCTCCGTCTCGGTTTCCATAGTTACCTCCTCCGCGGTCATTGCCGTACGAGGGGCGGTTGTTGCCATAAGACGGACGATTGTAGCCCCCTCCCTGGTTGTCGTACGAACGCGGACGTTGCGGACGATCGCCATAGGATTGTCGTTGGTCTCCGTATGAAGAGCGGTTGTCTCCATAGGATCTGTACCCTCCCCGGTCATTGTTTTGACGGTTGTTGTAGGGTCTCCGTTCATAGTTGTTACCTTCGGGTTTGTTGTAACCTTGATTGTAAGGTCTTCTTTCACCATCCTGGTCTGTGTTTTCCCTGCGGATACTTGGTATCACTTTTCTGGGGCGCGGTTGAGATTCATCTCTTTCTTCTGTAGTCATTTTTGTAAAGCTTTAATTGATCATAAAAAAGCAACCTCACGGTTGCCCGTTTTTTTCTAACACTGAAATTTTGATTTTTATATTTAAATACCTGTATAATTATGCGGCGTTATCGCCTTTAATTCTTCTTTTACGGATGCAGTGACATCCAATGTGTCAATAAACTGTTTAATAGATTCTTCCGTTATACCCTCGTTAGTTCTTGTCAACGCTTTGAGCGCTTCATAAGGTTTCGGATATCCTTCCCTACGTAAAATAGTTTGAATACCTTCTGCTACGACTGCCCACATCTTCTCTAAATCTTCCCGGAGGGCGTTCTCATTTAATAACAATTTACCCAGCCCTTTTGTTAAGCTGGCCAAGGCAATTTCCATATGTGCCAGAGGCACTCCGATGTTACGCAATACGGTGGAGTCGGTCAGGTCGCGTTGCAGGCGTGATACCGGCAATTTGCTTGCGAGATGCTCCAACAGCGCGTTGGCAATGCCTAAGTTGCCTTCAGCGTTTTCAAAATCGATCGGATTCACCTTATGCGGCATGGCCGATGAGCCTACTTCTCCGGCTTTGATTTTTTGTTTGAAATACTCCATCGAGATGTATTGCCAGAAGTCGCGGTTCAGGTCGATCAAGATGGTGTTGATGCGTTTCATGCCGTCGAACATCGCTGCCAGGTTGTCATAGTTGGAGATCTGGGTCGTCCATTCTTCGCGTTGCAAGCCCAATACGTCGTTCACGAAATGATTGCCAAACGCGCGCCAGTCCTGTTCGGGGTAGGCTACGTGATGTGCGTTGAAGTTACCGGTGGCTCCTCCGAATTTAGCCGATACGGGGATCGCTTTCAGCATCGCCAGCTGTTGCTCCAGGCGGTAGACAAATACCATCACCTCTTTTCCTAAACGAGTAGGTGAAGCGGGTTGCCCATGTGTTTTGGCCAGCATCGGAATAGCGCTCCATTCGTCTGCTTTCGCTTTCAATAGGTCGATCGCTCCTTGCAGCGAAGGGTAAAACACCTCTTCGAGTGCCTCTTTCAATGAGAGGGGCACCGATGTGTTATTGATATCCTGAGAAGTCAACCCGAAATGGATAAACTCATGATATTCCTCCGAAAGAAAATCTTTCGCTTTTTCTTTGATGAAATACTCCACGGCTTTTACGTCGTGGTTCGTCGTGTTTTCAATCTCTTTTACCCGCAGGGCGTCTGCTTCCGAGAATTGCACGTAAATATTCCGTAATCCCTCTTGTATCGCGGGTTCACGAAGCGCACTCAGTTGAGGCAGTTGTTCCGATAAGGTAATCAGATATTCAACCTCCACACGTGTTCTGTACTTTATCAGCGCGTATTCTGAAAAATAAGCAGCCAGGCTCTCTGTTTTGTTTCTGTATCGCCCATCAACGGGTGAGATCGCAGTCAATGTTGTTAACATCATTTTAGTCCATTCATATAAGGAGTACAAAGTTAATATATTCTTCGTAAACCAAAGCAAAACAGCCTCTTTTTTTGCTTTTTTGGGTGAAAAGGGAGCTGAGAACGAAATAGCGATATAGGCTCATCCGCTAAATAGCTGTTTGGGTTTAGGGGGGGGCTGTGGGGATCTTCAGATTTGGGAAGATATTGAAGGGAGAAGGGAAAAGGGAAAAAGGAAAAAGGAGAAAGGAGAAAGGGGTGTCTTCTGATATTGGAAAGTTTGAAGGTGGCAAGGTACACTGAAATGAGTTAAATCCCGCAGGGATTTCCTATTCGTAACCCTCGGTAAGAGAGCGGAGCGAACGACCGGGGGTATTCCGCTAATAATAACTAACGAACCCGGAATGGGTTCAACCCTCTTCGGGGTTGCTTGGAGAGTAGGTCTTGTCTATCTGCCTACCTACCACGGGTTTGCTTCGCTACACCCGCGGTTACGAATAGGAAATCCCACTGGGATTTATATGAAAACCAAATCTTCTCCTATTTAAATCTCCCTATCAATCACAAAAATCACTTTTTAGAAATATCATTTTGCTTTACGCTTCGCTAAGCGATTTACAAATTGTCAGAAACGCCCGAGAAAATTTCCAAAAACGCAGGGGTATTTAAAATTAGTCCTGCGGGTAACACTTTTTAACGTATCATATTGTAAAGCAAAATGGCGTTTTTGCTTACATTTTGATAATTGGCTTTTCTTCTGTTTTTGATGCAATATACGGTGGCTTTTTTCGTTTATTTGTAGGAATAATAGTCTGTATATAAATTGACGCGTCATTATGAAACTTAGAATATGGTTGTCGGTATGTTTTTTTCTGGCATTAGCCGGTTGTACGTTTGCCTCTTCTTCCCGTTATGCATCGGCTGATCCTGTTACAATTCATCGTTTTGATAAGGCTTTGTATCATTTGTTGGAAACAGAGAATGCCACCGGAGAAGCAGCTTTGAAAGAAACCTATCCGCAGATGTTGGAGATTACAGGTAAAGCTGTATTGAATATGAAAAGCGCGGATATGCCCGGCTTTTTCGATCGTTTACTTAATTACTATTCGGAACCGACCCTAAAGGGATTGTATCGTCAGGCGATACAGAAGTTTGATAATATAGAAGAGATCGAAAAGCAGTTGGGCGTGGGCTTTGCCTGTTTGCAAGAGTTGTTTCCGGCTCTTTCCGTGCCGGAGGTCTATATGCATGTCTCCGGTTTTGGACAGAATGTTGTGGTGGGCGACAATCTTTTGTCTATCTCCATCGATAAGTATATGGGCGAAGATTATGCCTTGTATGAGGACTTCTTCTATGATTATCAGCGACGGAAGATGACTCCCGATTATATTGTCCCGGACTACCTGGCAGGATGGCTGATGAGTGAGTTTCCCTTTCAAGGAAATGAGAATGTCCTGTTGGATCGGATGATCTATGAGGGAAAGATTAAATATGTAGTGAGTCTGGCCGTTTCTATGATGGAGCAGGCGCAGCTTTTGGGTTATACAGAGGAGGATTATCGCTGGGCGAAACAGCACGAGGGAACCGTTTGGCGTACGATTATCGAGCGAAAACATCTCTACACGCCGGATTATATCACCACCGGACAGTATTTTGAACCTCGCCCCTCCACGTTTATTTCCGACAATGCCCCGGGTAGTTTAGGTTCGTTCTTTGGATTACAGATTGTTTTGCAATACATGAAAGAAACCAAAGCAACCCCTGCGGCATTGATGCAAAACACAGATGCCCAATCGATTCTCTCCGGAGCGAAGTACAGACCCTAACACAAGATCGTCAACACAAAACAATCTCTTAGAAAAGATTTCCACCCTCGTTTTTGCATATAAAAATAAAATCCCTACCTTTGCCCCGCAAAATAAGGCCGGTCGGGTAGCTCAGCTGGATAGAGCAACAGCCTTCTAAGCTGTGGGTCATGGGTTCGAATCCCATCCTGATCACTATTGTTAATCAAGCAGTTATCTTTCGAGGTGGCTGCTTTTTTTGTTTTTATCTATTGACTTTCATGTAGTACTTACCTTCACTTTTTTCTTAAGATGAAGAGAACTTGCCATGTAAGAAAAAAAGAACAGTTATATTTGTAGGAAATCATAACCTATGGAATTAGCACTCCTTGCTCTTCCAAAATGGAATAGCAAGTTGGGGTGGTACACGTACCCCACCTTTCGCCTTTACCGAACAGGGCGTATCAATGCTATCAGCGGTGCTTCGCAGCCCTACCGCAATACAGGTAAGCATTTCTATCATAGATGCTTTTGTGGCTTTGCGTACCGTCATTGCTGCTATAAAAGGGAATGACCTATTGCTGTCCTTAATAGATCGCATCAAAGCATTGGAAGAGATCAGCGAAGAAACATTAGCTGCCATAAACGATCTGTCGGAAGATACTCAAAAAGAGTTTGATGTTATTTACATAGCGTTAGCTGAACTGGCAGCAAAACATAAACAAGCGAATAAGCCACGCAATCCGATAGGGTTCAGGAAGCCGGAAAACTAACCAGTCACAGTTTAAATTACTGCCTCTTTTGTTCTTGATATCATTTTATAACAAGTAGTTATCTTTAGGGGGCGCTGCTTTTTTTGTTTTCGCGATTAATCTTTTTATATATTTGTATAATATAGGATGCGCTTTGGCAATTTCAAGCCAGCTTGATTGCACTCAGCTTTCTCTATATTTGTATTTGAAGTAAACAAAAGTGTAACATGGCAACCAATAAACACGCGACCATACGCTATCAGGCGTTGGATAATTGTTTTCGAAATCCCGGGCGGAGGTATTTCATCGAGGATCTGGTGGAGGCCTGTAATAAGGCGCTTTTTGATCAGGCTGGCATAGAGGATGGTGTGAAAATGCGCCAGGTGCAGGAAGATATCAAAGCCATGGAGAGCATTTGGGATATTCCGCTCGAACGCTATCCCGATGGGCGAAGGGTCTATTACCGCTACGACGACTTACATTATTCTATCAATAACCAACCGCTCAACGAAACGGAACTGAATCAGCTCCAACAGACCATCTATATGCTGAATCGTTTCAAGGGGATGCCACAGTTCGACTGGATGGAAGAGATATTGGCACGGTTCGAAGACACCTTTAAGCTGAAAGGGAGCCGGGCTGGCGTGGTTGGCTTCGAACATAATCCCTACCTGCGCGGATTGGGTTTCTTCACGGAGGTGTTCAACGCGATCGTCAACCGTCAGGTATTGAAAATCATCTACCGGAAATTCGGAAGCGATTCCAGTGAAAAGGTTTTTCATCCCTATTTCCTGAAGCAATACAACAACCGTTGGTTTCTATTTGGGCTCTGCGAACAACTCAAAGAGCGCGCTTCACTAACCAACCTGGCCTTGGATCGGATTGAACGGATTGAAAGCCAGCATATCCCTTATATCGACAATGATCATATCGACTTCGACGACTACTTCGACGATGTCATTGGTGTCACCGTGTATGCGAAAGAGACCGAGCGGGTCCTATTGGAGATCGACAATGTGCTTTTCCCCTATATCGAAACCAAGCCCCTGCATGGCTCGCAAAAAATCAAAACGCGCGACCCGCTTACGACGACCATCGAATTGAATCTGATTATCAACTACGAATTGGAGAACCTCCTTTTAGGCTATATCGACAAGATCAGAATCGTCGCCCCCGACCATTTCCGAGAAAGAATGTTGGCACGAATAAACGACGCCATCGCAAGAAATTCATGAGCTATGTGGATGTGTTGCATAGTTTGAATATACCTTTGTTTTTGAATTATAATTATTTTTGTAGAAATAAATATAGAATATGATAGTAGGAGAGATGAAAAGCAGTATTGACAACCTTTGGCTTAGGTTTCATACAGGAGGAGTGAGTAATCCGATGGAGGTGATCAAACAGATAACCTATTTGCTTTTTATTAAGCGGTTGGATGATTTGGAACTTGCCAAAGAACAAAAAGCCAATTTTACCGGGAAAGCGGTCGTTGATCCTATTTTCAGTGAAGACCAACAGACGTTGCGCTGGAGCAATTTCAAGAATTTGGAGGCGGGTGTGATGTTTGAACTGATCCGGACGAAAGTGTTTGATTTTATAAAAACGCTGGGAGGAAAAGAATCGGCCTTTGCCAAATATATGAAGAATGCCTATTTGGCCATCCCAAATCCGGTAGTGTTGGAGCAGGTAGTCTCAATGATTTCAGCCATTCCGATGGATAACTTAGACACCAAAGGGGATGTGTATGAATATATGCTCTCGAAATTGCAGACATCGGGCGATAATGGGCAGTTTCGCACGCCGCGGCATATCACCAAGATGATGGCCGAATTGATGAAGCCGACGCCCGATGATGTCATTTGTGACCCGGCTTGTGGATCGGCTGGCTTCTTAGTGTCTGCTTCTGAATACCTGCGCGACCATTATGAACAAGCCTTTTATGATAAAGATTTTGTGGAGTTCTATAAAAACAAGATGTTCCACGGATGTGAGTTTGACGAAACCATGATCTCCATCTCTGCCATGAACCTGATGTTGCACGGGGTGGATAATCCAGATTTGTATGATAAAAACTCGCTGGAAGAGGACTATACGGTTTCGGATCGCTTCTCGCTGGTGTTAGCTAATCCGCCATTCAAAGGTTCGCTGGAGTCATCGACAGTGGCTAAAAGCCTAAGCGGTATAGTGAAGACCAAGAAAACAGAACTTTTGTTTTTGGCCTTAATGTTGCGAATCATGAAAACCGGTGGGCGTTGTGCCGTGATTGTGCCGGATGGTGTGTTGTTTGGTGCCGATAAAGCGGCCGTAGGCATCCGTCGGACCATTATTGATGAGCATAAATTGGATGCCGTTATCTCTATGCCCAGCGGTGTGTTTAAGCCTTACGCGGGCGTGAGCACCGCCATCCTTATCTTTACGAAGACCGAGAGCGGCGGGACGGATAAGGTATGGTTTTACGATATGAAAGCCGATGGCTTCTCCTTGAACGACAAACGGACACCCATAGTGGATAATGATATCGATGATATTATTGTACGCTACCAGAATCCGGATGGAGAGAAAAACCGTACCCGACTCGATCAGTCCTTCTTTGTCCCGGTTGAGGAGATCCGTTCCAATAGCTACGATCTGAGCATCAACAAATACAAAGAGACGGTCTATGAGCAAAAAGAATATGACGCGCCGGAGGTGATAATGGAACGGTTGGAAAAACTCGATTTGGAAATTGTTCAGGTTCGGAAAGAATTGACGGAAATGCTAAAAAGCGGAGGTGGGGATGAGTAAAGCTTATATACCATTCAATACAGTTATTGATGATGTTACAAAACTTGCAAAAAAAATCGAAAAGTCGAATTATTTGACGATTGGAAAGTACCCAATTGTCGATCAAGGGAAAAGCAATATTGCAGGATATGCTCAGGATAAAGATGGTTTATATGAAAATACTCCCGCTATCATTTTTGGAGATCACACTAGAATAATAAAATATGTGGATGTGCCATGTTTCATTGGAGCAGATGGAGTGAAACTCTTAAAAATAAAGTCAACTTATGCAAAAGACTTTGATTACAAATTCTTGTATTATTATCTCTCTTCTCAAAATATACCTGATACAGGATATAACAGACATTTCAAATGGCTCAAAGCAATAAATATTTACAAACCGTCCATTTGTTTGCAACACCAAATCGCCGCCACCCTCGATAAAGCCTCCGAATTAATCGCCTTGTGCAAAAAGCAATTGGAAGAATTGGATGCGCTGGCAGAATCGGTGTTTTATGATATGTTTAAGAATGCAAAAACGGAAATCAAAGAACTATGGCAAGTCCTTGATGTGCAGAATGGACTAGTCGACCCTACTGTACAACCATACTCTAATATGATTCATGTTGGAGGAGCTAATATTGAAAGTAACTCTGGAAATATCGTGAATGTGAAATTGGCTAAAGAAGAGAATTTAATAAGTGGAAAGTACTATTTTAATGAAACTATGGTTTTATATTCTAAGATTCGTCCTAACTTAAATAAAGTTGCATTGCCACTACAAGAGGGAATTTGTAGTGCTGATATGTATCCATTAATTCCAAAATCAGATAAAATCAATCGTGTTTTTCTGCGTTATATTCTGATACAATCGGATTTTTTGGAATACGCAATATCACACTCGGGAAGAGCTAATATTCCCAAAATAAACAGAAAAGATCTTTTAAGGTATAAATTGTCATTGCCTCCCTTCCCCCTCCAAACCCGCTTCGCCACCATTATCGAAAAAATAGATCAACAAAAGTCATTAGTGAAAAAAGCCTTGCAAGAAAGCGAAGATCTATTTCAACGTTTGATGCAGAATTTATTTAAACCCGATTAAAGCAAAAGATATGAAGAGCAATTTCAGTTTTTTGAAAGAACGTTTCGGTGAGTATTATAAACTTGCCATTGAGGCTGAGCGTAATATGTTCGCGGCTCCGCGCACGTCGGTGATGTATGCCCGGCTTACGCTCGAAGAGCTGGTGAAGTGGATGTACACGTATGATCCGCTATTAAGCCAAAATCCTCCCGAAAAACAAACGCTCGAAGGACTGATGTATCACTATCCGTTTAAGGAACTGATTGCGCCGGTTCCGAATATGATAGACGGACTGACCGCGATTCGGAAAAACGGCAATCAAGCTATTCACAACAAAAACGAAGTGGCTCTCCGCTATGCGCATAACTCGGTGAATAATCTGTTTGAGTTCGCGAAATGGATATATTACACCTATGTGGATAGCTCAGAAAAACTACCGATGTCTCTCGATAGTAGTCTGATTCCGCGAGCTACGGGTGCGGAAGAAAGCATCGCTTCGGCCAAAGCGACGCAAGCGCAACTCGAAACCATTAAACTTGAAACCGAGAAGGCTTTACAGCAAAAAGAGGATGAGCTGGAACGGTTGCGGAATGAGATAGCCCGAATTAAAACTGAAAATGAACAGAAACCGGTAGAAGCCTTCACGCTTAACCCGGTAACGGAAGCTGAAACGCGCCGCATTTTGATTGACGTAATGCTGCGCGAAACCGGTTGGAATTTGAATCATGCGAACGATACCGAATACAAAGTATCTGGTATGCCCAACAAAACAGGTGTCGGGTATGTCGATTATGTGTTGTGGGGGGACGACGGACTCCCTTTGGCCGTTGTAGAGGCAAAAAACACGCTTCACGATCCGCGCAAGGGACAACACCAAGCTAAATTATATGCCGATTGTTTGGAAAACCGTTTCGGACGCCGACCGGTTATTTTCTACACTAACGGCTACGATACGTGGATGTGGGATGACAAGCTCTATCCTCCGCGAAGGGTATCGGGGTTTTACAGCAAAGATGAATTGGAGTGGGCTATCACAAAGCGTGCCCGTAAAGTGCTTGCTGAAGCCACTGTCGACAAAGGTATAGCCGGGCGATATTATCAGGAAGAAGCCTTGAAGCGTGTTGCCGAGACCTTCGACAAGAAACACCGGAAGGCCTTGTTGGTGATGGCTACCGGCACTGGGAAGACCCGTACTGCCATTGCCTTCGTTGAAATGGCTATGCGACAAGGTTGGGCACGACGCATTCTTTTTCTGGCCGACCGCAACGCGTTGGTGATTCAGGCAAAGAACAATTTTGTGAAGCTGTTGCCCAACCTCTCCTGCGCCGATATTACCAAAGAGAAGGAGAATCTGGATATGCATCGCATGGTGTTTTCGACCTATCCTACTATTGCCAATAAAATAGATTCGGAGAAGATCAATGATCTGTTGGTGTATTCGCCCGGACATTTCGATCTTATAATAATAGACGAAGCGCATCGTTCTATTTATCGGAAGTACCAGATGATTTTCCAGTATTTCGATGCTTTATTGTTAGGCTTGACAGCCACGCCGAAGTCGGATATCGACAAAAATACTTATGAGTTCTTTGATCTGGAGAATCATAATCCTACCTATTCGTATGAATTAGATAAAGCGGTGGCGGATAAATTCCTTGTGCCGCCTAAGAAAGTGGTGGTCACCACCCGCTTCCTGCAACAAGGAATTAAGTATAACGAACTGTCGGAAGAAGAAAAACGGGAGTATGAAGAGAAATTCTTTGACGACGCGACACATTCCATGCCGGAAGAGATCGATTCTTCGGAGTTGAACCGTTTTGTGTTTAACGCGCATACGGTAGACCTTGTGTTAAATCAGCTGATGACTGACGGCCTGAAAATAGAGGGGGGCGACAAGGTGGGAAAATCGGTTATTTTCGCCAAGAACCATCAGCATGCTCTCTTTATACAGGAACGATTCTATAAATTATATCCTCATTTGGGAGGTGACTTCATACAGGTGATCGATAATTATCAGACGTATGCCCAAAGTATGATTGATGATTTTAGCGATCCCAAGAAACAACCTCAGATAGCTATCTCTGTCGATATGCTTGATACGGGTATTGATGTGCCGGAGATATTGAATCTGGTATTCTTTAAAGTCGTAAAATCGTCGGTGAAGTTTTGGCAGATGATCGGTCGGGGCACGCGGCTTTGTCCGGGTATATTCGGGATTCCGGAGAATGAAGAAGACACCTCGAAAGACAAATCGGAGTTTCTGATATTTGATTATTGCGGCAACTTTGAATTCTTTGATGTTAATCCGGATGGTTTTGATACGAAGATACCCAAGAGTGTGGCTCAGCGCATCATGGAAGACCGCTTGAAAATAGTGATCGAGTTTGATAAAAATCCGGAAATAGTAGATGAAAAGAACGCGGTTCTTCGGGAGAGTTTACTCGATAGTTTGCACAATACAGTCCGGAGGCTGAATAAGAATAGTTTTGTCGTTAAGGCGGTATTGCGTGAAGTGGATGAATTTAGTTGCCGGGAGAGGTGGAATTCGATTTCGTATGAAGATATCGCGGAAATACTTAACAAGTTAGTGCCACTGGCTGAACCGGATGACTCCAGTGAAGAGGCTCGCCGATTTGATTTGTTGATCCTTGAATTTATGCTTGGCTTATTGATCGGCACTACCAGTGTTTCGCTTTATACCATGCACGTAAAGTCGATAGCGAAAGAGCTGCTCAAGAAGACGAATCTGCCAATTGTCAAGCAGAAAGAATCTTTATTGAAAGAAATCGCCTCAGAGGTGTTTTGGAAAGAATCCTTTTCGCTGAGTAGTTTGGAAAAGATTAGGCTTGAGATAAGAGACTTGGTCAGGCTATTGGACAAAGAGAAACGGAAAGCTGTCTATGCAAATTTTACGGATGAAATAATCAGTTCTACTACATCGACTGCAATGTCAACATATACCACCTCTGAAAACTATAAACAACGTGTAGAGAGATATGTGCGTGAAAATGAGAATCATCAAATCATCCGGAAGCTAAAACAAAACATACCTATCACTCCATCCGAATTGAATGAGTTAGAAAATATTCTATTCGATGGAGAAGAACGTGGAACCAAAGAAGAATTTGTACAAATGTATGGCGAACAGCCTTTAGGCAAATTCATACGAAGCATTGTGGGATTAGATATGAATGCGGCAAAAGAGGCTTTTGCTGAGTTTTTAAGTGCCGGCAATCTGTCTGCCGATCAGATACGTTTTGTGGATATGATTATAGACTATCTGAGTAAGAAAGGCGTTGTTGACGCGGGAATGTTATTCGAAGAACCCTTTACTACGTTCCATATGGAGGGAGTCGCGGGAGTCTTTGACGCGGAAAGTATCACGGATCTTCTTTCTGTTTTGCGTCGGATAGAGGCGAATGCTGCCGCGTAGAGGAATATTTGTCCGCACATAAGGCTTACCCATCCGGCTAAATCCTTTTTCTTTACGACTATGCAGATACACTGCATAGCTCTATTTCATCTTTGTAGCATAACAAGAAAAAAAGAATAGTTATGGTAAATCAACATTATGCTACATTTCACATTGCCGGGTTCACTTATTGGGATGGCTTAGAGGTTTTTGATGAACTGACGGTGGGTACGGAACTTGTTCTTGAGGCGGAGCCGACCAATGGTCATGATCCCAACGCGGTAAAGATCTTATTGGAGGATACGATGTTGGGGTATATCCCGCGAGGGGAGAACGAGGAAATATCCAAGTTTCTACAATTAGGACATACCGACCTGTTCTCTATTCGAATCAGCCGGGTTAGTCCGGAGGCTCATACAGAGAAACAAATCAGTGTAACATTGCGAATCAACAAAAGAATAGCTGTTTAATTCGTTCGGTCTGCTCTCGCTTTAACGACTTTTGTCAAGATTTGAGCTGATCGGAAAAACCAAATCGGTGCGTTTTTGTTTTGTTTTATGGACAAAATAAAAGTCTATTATATTTGTACGATTGATAGAACAAAAACGCAAAAATATGGATAGGAATATTCCATTTTATTCCGCGCCTAACGACTTTTGTCAAGATTCATTACCGGAGTGAGGCCTTCGGAGGGGACGTAGATGATTTGGGGCAGGCTGCCTTTGTCGGCCAGTTTCTCCAGGGTGCGGATGAAGAGGTACTGGTTGTAGGTGCTGGTCAGGGTGCCGTTCTCGATTTTCATGGCTTCGGCCATACCTCTTGCTCGTTCGACTTCCGCTTCCGCGTTTAGTTTTTCGGCTTCCAATTTGGCTTTGGCTTCTTCGATCAGGATCTTTCTGTTTTGTTCCGCTCTCGCCATCTCTGCCTTACCGCTCATTTCCTGTTGCCATACGTTGTATTGTGGTATTCCCCACATCAAACCACCAATGACGATACATACAAATAGGGAGACTGCTACTGAAATGCCAAATGTTTTCATATTGTTTCTTTTTATGGATTTGTTTCACTACAAAGAAAAGGAATTTTTTTAGAAGTTGTTTTATCTTTGTTTATTCATAACGTGTGGCGTGTAAAGGCAACTTATATATTGAAACATAATGACAATCATGAAACAATTCTTTTTTTTAGGAGTTTTCCTATTGTTTTTATCGGCCTGTGGCGGAAATAGGCCGGTCGTGGAAGAGGAGGTGTATCTGTTCTCTTATTTCAAGGGGAATGGGGAAGATGGGCTTCATCTCGCTTACAGTGAGGATGGATTGACGTGGCAAACCCTGAAGGGTGATTCTTCTTTTCTGACGCCGATGGTGGGGAAAGATAAATTGATGCGCGATCCGAGTATTGTGCAGGATGATAAAGGGGTGTTCCATATGGTATGGACCTCCGGTTGGTGGGATCAGGGTATTGGGTATGCCTCGTCGGACGATCTGGTGAATTGGTCCGAGCAGCGTAACATCCCGGTGATGGAGATGTATGAAGGGACGCGCAATAGCTGGGCGCCTGAACTGTTCTACGACAAATCGGACAAGACTTTTTATATCTTTTGGGCTTCCACGGTTCCGGGCATGTTTCCCGAGATCGCTACGTCGGAGAGTGAGAAGGGCTTGAATCATCGGCAGTTTTATGTGACAACCAAAGATTTTCAAACATTCAGCGAGACAAAGGTCTTCTTCAATCCGGATTTCAGCGTGATCGACGGAGCTGTGTTAGAAAAAGATGGAACCTATTATCTGTTTGTGAAGAATGAGAATTCCAATCCTCCGGAGAAGAATATTCGAGTGGTAACAAATCGGAAACCGTATGATTTTCCGACGACCGTTTCTGATCCGATCACCGGTGACTATTGGGCGGAAGGCGCTTCACCGCTTCAGGTAGGGGAGTATATCTATGTCTATTTCGATAAATATACCCAGCGCAAGTATGGGGCGGTGCGTTCGAAGGATGGGGTGAGCTGGGAGGATGTGTCCGATCAGATTCTGTTCCCGGAAGGCACCCGTCACGGAACTGCTTTTACGGTGAAGAAAAGTATATGGCAGAATTTGCTGTAGCGATTGAATTTAATATGCTACCGATATCAACCGGTAAAGTCTATATCTGACTTTACCGGTTTTTTGTTGTTGCAAATCTGTTATTGAAACTTGTGGATTCTGACAGAATATTTACGATTTGATACTTGTGCTGTCGCTTTGTTAATATATAATCGGTGATTGGTGTCAAAAAGTTGCAAATCTTAAGTAAATATTTACTTTTGCAAACAGACCGTTTCGTGTATGCTTGATCCTTTTGTGACTGGAGAAATCAATGTGACAAAACAACTCGATTGAAAAAGAAAAAGTAGTATGAAAAACAAAAAATGTGCAGATTGTTATGAAGTATCAATTAAATCAATTTTCAGACGAAACTATCCATTGTAGTTTCAAGGACATATTGGAAGGAAAAGTGCAGTTGGCACCCTTCTACGGAGATCCGGATAATGACTGGGCTCAGATGATGGCGTATCTGGAAAAGATCTATCAGATGACACAGTCCAGTCAGCATCCGCTCTACCGGATGGCCTCTTCGTCACTTTCTAGGATGATCGAAGACAAGCCGATGAGTAGCGCTTTCCTTGATTGCGGTGATATTGACATTCAGGTGGTTGGCGAGGAAGATTATTTCATCAAAGAACAATTACGGTGTATTCTTCCGATCGCCTACAAAGAGCGTTATGCGTATGAAGACGCGGATATCCCTGACTTTAAGCAGGTGTCGGATGGTCCGCATGAGTGTACGGTAGTCGCCACCTGCAAAGGGAGAGATGGGCAGCCTACGGTGTTGGCGAGCATCCGCTTGGACTTTAATCCGCAAGCTGATGATTTGGAAATCTCTCGTTTTTTTACCTTCGATAGTCCGGTAAAGAATGGCTCTGCTGAATTTTGTCGTTTTGCCTACCATCCTGTTTTCGATTTATGGGTGAACAGCGCTAATCCGCATGTGCGTCATCGCGCTACACTTATCCGGGGCATCTTGATTCGTTATATGTATATGAAGGGATTTCTGGTTCATGTTCAAAATCTAAAAAGTATTGATATACTGTGTACCATGACCCGGAATATTGTCCTTTTTGTGAAGCGGATCAGTGGCTTCTCGTTGGTGCCTATAGAGGGGGCGTGTGTCAATCCGGATAGCGACTATTTCAGGCAGGAGAGTGAGAAATATCCAAAATATTTTATTCCGAAACTAATGGGGGCTTACTATTTTGATTTTGATATCGAAAAAGCCAATATGGTATTGCCCAAAGATATGGTGAATACATGCAAACAAAAGAGAGTACACATGCCCAAAGTTGGTGGGAAACAATATGCGATGGCGGCGTATGGAGCTTAAGTCGCTTCTTGCAAGAACGAAAACACCACCGGACGTTTTATCCCGGGCGTCCGGTCATCATCGCTTCCACGGGGTGGAGCGATGGACGCATTAGCCGCTTTGCAGATGAAACGAATGGGCAGGAGATGATTCGCCTGCAGGATGAATCGGGTGAAGACTATGTGATTGCTGCCGCGTTATACCGCACGAATATTGTCGAACAAACCTTCCAAAAGCTGATTGAGTCGTTGAAAGACAAGGAGGAGGATCCGGTCAATCAATACATTCACGAAGAGTACGCGTTATACCGGCAGGAGGCTCAGCCTTATGGCGTGGAAGTGCTCTATTTTGATGAAGTGGGCGAGGGGAGAGGGCGTTTTCGTCCGCGTGTTTTGGTGAAGCTGCCCGCTATGCCCATTTGGAAATTGGCGATTACGTTGAGTAACGGACATTTAATCAACAACCGGAAACTAACCTACGACTGGTATCAGACTCGTCTCTCTATATTTAACCATCAACATATAACCGTAGCCGGGGCCAGTGTGGCCTCGCAAGCGGCTCTTTTCGCTACCCGGCTGATCAAGCCTTATCTTTTGACATTGGCGGATCCCAAAGGCCCTAATGCCAGCAACCTGAACCGAACCCAATACACGGTGTTCGATTTGTTGGAAGATCCCGATACCCATCGGGAGGTTTCCAAAGCTATTGCCTTGGCGCGAAGCATTCATGGACAGGATCCTTTTCAGCTTATTCATATCTATCCGGAGGGCATTACCGAGGAGAATCTGGATGCCTTTCTGTTGGGTGAACCGGATCCGGAGAAGGGGTTGACCACGCCGCGCACATCGATACTGATAGAAGCTATCGATCATTTCCCTACGAAGCGCCTCTTGCTTGAGAAGGCGCGCGATCGGGATATTCCTACGATTCAGTTGGCGGATGTGGGCTCTCGCGGAATCAACGGTTTTAACAGCCCGGGCGATAAGCAGCGGCGGGTCAGGCTGTTGTATGGTCTGAGTGATAAAGAGGTAGCGAAGGCTTTTGCCGATCCGAGTCCGGAGACTTTTATGCAGACCGCTATGCTGGCGAGTGGCATCACCAACACCTTGGCGGAGCCTGTGGCGTTTAAGTTTCTGAAACAGCAGGATGGGAATCCGTTTCGCTCCGTTCCGCAAACGGGTGAGGTGGCAGGAGCTTCGGGCGTGATCGCGGCCCGTAACGCGGCCCGTTTTCTGGTCGAACAATACGGGGATCCGACGGCTCGCTTCGCTGGTCGCCAGCAGGTGTTCGACGTGCGAACCGGCAAGGGTCTTCGTCGTTATCGCGACTCGTGGGCCAATAAAATACTAAATCGAATTATAAAAAGGATCTTCCGGAAGAAATCACTCACCTAACTCCAGGTAGCACCACATCGGGTAATGATCGGAATATTTGACATGATCGACCGTGCAGTTATAAGAGGTCGCATTAGAAGAGTGGAGGATATTATCGATCCGGAAAATGAAAAAATTCTGGTTGTAGGTGCTTCCCATGCCACGTCCGGAGGCAACGAAAGCATCCGTTAAATCACCTTGGATGATTCGGTGGGCATACGACAGGGGCGTGTCGTTGAAATCGCCGCAGACCAGGATATAATCGGCTTCGGCTTTGTTGATCTCTTCGGCTATTTTTCGTGCCTGTTGGGCACGCTGCAGGAAGGCCGGTCCCAGCTTGCGGGAGATGGTGCCGCGGATCTCATTCAGTTTCTCTGTGTCGAATGATTTGATCAGACCCGAATATTGCGATTTATCCTTTTGCGTAAGCTTAAACGATTCCAGGTGGTTGTTGATCACCACCATCTTTTTCCCGTTTACCTCTAACTCATGATAGGCAGAACCATTGTAGTCGCTCTCGTAATCGATCAGGCGCGATTGGCGGATGGGGTATTTGGAATACAGGGCATTGCCGATGTTCGGGCGCTTTTTGTTGAAGGCGACCACTGCCCGGTAGGGATACATCGCCAGGGCTTTCTGGATCGCCTCTTTTGTCAGGTTGTTTTTGCCGGAGGTGGCTACATTATATTCCTGCAGGCACACGATGTCGGCATCCGATTGGGCAATGTATTCGATGATGCGATTGGGCGATTGGGCGGTATGCGGTTTGCCGGCGAAGTTCATCACGTTATAGGAAAGCACCTTGATCGTATTTTCCTGAGGGATATTCGTTTTGTTATGAAAAGGGAAATAGCGGGTGATAGGTCCCCAGCAGATCAGGAAGCAGATTAGCGTCATAAGAAGCGGCTTCCAATCGCGTGTGAAGAGCCAATAGAGCGCATAAAAGAAATTTAATACAAACAAGATAGGAAACCCTAAGCCCAGGTAGGCCATAAATAGGCTCTTCTCCGGCGATACCTTATCGGAAAAGGCGGCGAGCATAAATAAGACCAAAAAGAGGATATTCGCCGCCATAAACAAGAAGCGAAGCAGGATGCGAAGGGATTTCATACGCTATTTCTTACTGGCATCAAACAATTTCTTTTTTTCATCAGCCGAAAGACTTTCATAGCCGGAGCGTTTCAGTTTGTCGAGGATCGCATCGAGCTCATTCGATTCTTGATTCTTACGCGCGTTATAGTCGTATTTGGATTCGGTACGTTTGTAGGTCACTGTCATTTTGGGCTTTCGTTTTCCCAGGTTGGCAAACCAGTCTATCAATCGATTAATGGGCGCGGTCATGTCTTTCCCTTTCGCGTATTGAGAGGCGAATAATATCCCCAAGAGGGCACCACCGATATGTGCGATATGTCCTCCGGCATTGGTCGAGGTAATAGCTAATAGGTCGAGGATAAGTGAGAAGAGCGCCAACCAGATCAGTTTGACACGACCGATTAATAATAGATTTATTTCATACTCTTTGCGATAGAACGACACGGCAAATACAATCGCCATCACCGAGGCGGAGGCTCCCATCAGAAAGCTGTTGTTTGCCATCGGGCGGAAATAGGGGAATATATTGTATGCCAACAGGAAGAACAAAGCTCCCGCTATGCCGCCCAAGACATACATGCCGCCCAGCTGCCGTTCGTTGAAGAACTGCAGGAAGATCACCCCAAACCAATAGAGCCACAGCATATTGAACAGAATATGCAGAAAGTCGTAATGGGTGAACATATAGGTGAACAGTGTCCAAGGTCTGACCAGTAAAAGCGCAAAAGACGAGGGCATCTGCAGGTAGTTCAACAGGATAGTACCATCGATATTGAACAGCATAAAAAAGATAACGGCCAGGCGGATCACCAGGAAAAGGCCAACATTGATATAAATCAGTTTCATCAGGATATTACCCGAACGAAACATCTGTTTCATTTTAGTAAAAATATCGTCCATTTTGTTGATCTTTCTTTTTCCAGTAACGAATCATAAAGAAACCGAATATCATACCGCCTAAATGAGCGAAGTGAGCCACATTGTCGCCACCGAAGTTGGCAATGCCGAGGAACAGTTCAATCACACCATACCCGATAACAAACCATTTTGCCTTGATGGGTATAGGGACAAACATAATATATAGAGGAATGTTGGGGAATAGCATCCCAAACGCTAACAAAATACCGAAGACGGAACCGGAAGCCCCAATGGTCACGAAGAGGTTCAGAAAATCGGCTTTTGCTATCAGACGCACTCCGTTCAGGTTGATTATCTCCTGACCACTGAACACGACATCGCGCAGATTGATGAACCAGACCAATTCCTGCACAAGCCCCGCGCCAATACCCGTGACCAGATAAAAGAGTATGAATCGCTTGGGACCCCATACGTTTTCCAATACCCGTCCAAACATATAAACGGCAAACATATTAAAGAGCACATGCGAAAAGGAGCTGGTATCATGCATGAACATATAGGTGAATATTTGCCAGATGCCGAAATCCTTGGCGCCGGGGAAATGAAGACCTAAGATCTGTACAAGGTCAATCCCTACTCGGGGCAGCGCTATGCTGGCCAGCCAGAGAAGCAAATTGATGATGATCAAATTTTTTGTAACAGGGGGAATGCTGCTTAAAAAGCCGGAACTATGTTGGTCCATACTAAGATTTCATATTGATTTGATCACAAAGGTAAAGAAATTTGATATTTTTAGACCAAAATGCGGGTAAAACATAGAGTTAGAGCAAAAAAAAGAGTTATTTTTTTTGTGGAATATTAAAATAATGATACATTTGATGCCAACTTGGAAAACAGAATATTGTTTAATATATTAACTATCAAACCATCATGAACAAAACAGAATTTATCAATGCTGTATCCGAAAAAGCAGGGTTAAGCAAAGTAGATGCTAAGAAAGCAGTAGAAGCATTTGTTGAAACAGTTTCTAATGAATTGAAAGCCGGAGGTAAAGTAGCTCTTTTAGGCTTTGGTTCTTTCTCTGTTGCTGAGAAAGCTGCACGCAAAGGTGTAAACCCGAAAACGAAACAGCCTATCGATATTCCTGCTCGCAAAACAGTTAAGTTTAAGGCCGGTTCAGAATTGAGCGACATTGTAAAGTAACAATAGATACTTTGAAAATGGAAAGGATACAATGAAGATTGTATCCTTTTTTTGTACCTTTGCGCGCAAATAAACCGAATATGAACGCTTTATCTTACTAATATGCAGATCGAACAACAGATATCCGCCGCCATCAAGGCCGGAATAAAAGAATTATACGCCACGGAGGCTACCGACAGCCAGGTGCAACTTCAGAAGACAAAAAAAGAATTCAAAGGACATCTAACGCTGGTGGTGTTCCCTTTTCTGAAAGCATCGCGCAAATCGCCCGAGCTGACGGCACAGGAAATCGGTGAATACCTCAAGGAGAAGGAACCGGCCATTGCCGATTTTAATGTGATCAAAGGATTCCTAAACCTGACGATCGCTCCGGGATGCTGGATTGAACTGTTGAACTCGGTGCATAATCAGTCGGCCTACGGCATAGAGCAGGCAACCGAAACATCTCCTTTGGTGATGGTAGAGTATTCTTCTCCCAATACAAATAAACCGCTCCACCTGGGGCATATCCGTAATAATCTTTTGGGATTCAGCTTGGCGGAAATTCTGAAAGCGAACGGAAACCGGGTGGTTAAAACCAATATTGTCAACGATCGCGGTATCCATATCTGCAAATCTATGCTGGCCTGGCAGAAATGGGGCAATGGCGCTACGCCGGAGTCGACCGGAAAGAAAGGCGATCACCTGATTGGCGATTTCTATGTATTGTTTGACAAACACTACAAACAGGAACTGAAAGAGTTGGAAGCCTCCGGCATGACTACCAAAGAGGCGGAAACAGCCTCTACATTGATGGCCGAAGCCCGTGAGATGTTGCGCAAATGGGAAGCCGGAGATACTGAGATATATGCCCTTTGGGAAACCATGAACAGCTGGGTCTATGCCGGGTTCGATGAGACCTATAAAATGATGGGCGTCGATTTCGATAAGATCTATTACGAATCTCAAACCTACCTGGAAGGAAAAGGTGAAGTGCTTCGTGGCGAAAAAGAGGGTGTTTTCTACCGTCGTGAGGACGGTTCGGTATGGGCCGACCTGACGGGCGAAGGCCTGGACGAGAAACTCTTGTTGCGTGCCGATGGTACTTCGGTCTATATGACGCAGGATATCGGTACCGCCAAACTGCGTTTCGACGACTATCCCATCGATAAGATGATCTATGTGGTGGGCAACGAACAGAACTACCATTTCCAGGTGCTCTCCATCCTGCTCGATAAACTGGGTTATGGCTTTGGCAAAGGACTGGTTCATTTCTCTTACGGTATGGTGGAACTGCCCGAAGGCAAGATGAAAAGCCGGGAAGGAACCGTTGTTGATGCCGACGACCTGATGGCGGAGATGATTCAAACCGCCCGGGAGATATCTCAGGAGTTAGGGAAATTCGATGAGATGACCAAAGAGGAGGCCGATCATATTGCCCGCATCGTGGGGTTGGGTGCCTTGAAATACTTTATCTTGAAGGTGGATCCGCGCAAAAATATGACCTTCAACCCAAAAGAATCGATCGACTTCAACGGAAATACCGGCGCCTTTATCCAATACACCTACGCCCGTATCCGTTCGGTATTGCGCAAAGCCGAAGAACAAGGCATCGTCATTCCGGAGACTCTTTCACTCACCACGCCGTTGGCGGAGAAGGAGGAAGGCTTGATTCAATTGATAGCCTCGTTTGCCTCTACCGTGAAGCAGGCAGGCGAAGAATACAGTCCGGCCTTGATTGCCAACTATGTGTACGACTTGGTGAAAGAATACAATCAGTTCTATCACGACTTCTCTATCCTTCGCGAAGAGAATACCGAAAGCAAAGCGTTGCGTCTGGCCCTGTCGGCCAATGTGGCGAAGATTGTGAAGGCCGGTATGGCCTTGTTGGGTATCGAAGTGCCTGAACGAATGTAATGGCATGAGGCTTACTGCCTCATGCGGTAGTTAAAGAAGTCAAAGAAGTTATCAGTCGCTTCGCTCCTTAGAAGTCAACATTCTCCTGACGGCCTCCCTGATGGAAGTCAGCCCGAAGTCCTCCGGATGGATCTCTTCCGGTCGAAGAATAAGAATCTCTGCCGCGTCATCATTTGGCGCGGCAGTTTCGTATGTATCCACTTCGCATTCGAAGAAAAGATCCATCGTCGGCACTGTCAGGCCGGAATATAAATAATCATTCGGCAAAGAAAAAAGGTATCGGCAGGCCGATACATCCAGGTTGGTCTCCTCTTTTACCTCCCGACGGGCGGCCTCTTCCGCAGTCTCGTTGAGGTCGGTGAATCCTCCGGGTAGGTCCAGGGTGCCTTTGGCGGGCTCTTTCCCGCGACGCACGATGAGGTATTCTCCCTTTCGGTTGCGGATAAAACAGGCAACAGCCGCGGACGGGTTGATATAATAGATATACCCACACGATCCGCAGCTTTTTGATTTCTCATTGCGCACTGCAAACCCTTCGCTCCCGCATTTCGGGCAATAAGCGAAAAGGTCTAAGGGATGACTCATGCGTCCACCCCTTTTGTTTCCCAGCCTAACGCGCTGGCGCCAAGCACAGCGGCATCACTCTCTTTCAGTTGAGAGAACAATAATTTTGTCTTGCCTGAGAATACCTTCAATACATTCTTTTCCATCGCTTCCCGAATCGGATTCATGATCAGGTCGCCCGCTTTTGTCAATCCACCAAAGAGGATGATAGCTTCCGGACTGGAGAAGGCAATGAAGTCCGCAAAGGCTTCACCCAGCATCTGTCCGGTCGATTTGAAGATGTCCAACGCAATTGTGTCGCCCTTCATTGCGGCATCGAACACATCTTTCGAGGTGATCTCGTCCGGATCCAGTTCGCGCAGGATACTTTCATCGTTCCGGATCTCCAGGTATTCGCGCGCGGTACGTGCCACGCCGGTGGCCGAGGTATAGGTCTCCAAACAACCTTGGCGTCCGCAACCACATAGACGTCCGTTATGACGGCGCACAATCATATGGCCCAATTCGCCGGCAAAGCCGTCGTGTCCATACACCAGGTTGCCACCAATCACAATGCCACTGCCCACGCCGGTGCCTAAGGTGATCACGATAAAGTCTTTCATGCCACGAGCTGCCCCGTAGGTCATTTCGCCAATGGCTGCCGCGTTCGCGTCGTTGGTCAATGTCACAGGGATCCCGCCCAACGCGTCGCTGATCAGTTGCGCCAAAGGAATGGTTCCTTTCCATGGCAGGTTGGGGGCGAATTCAATGCATCCGCTGAAATAGTTACCGTTAGGTGCTCCTACGCCGATCCCCTTAATCTTATCCTTTCCGCCTACTTGGTCGATCACAATATTGAGACCCTGTGCCAGTTCCGTGATGTAGTCATTCACATCCAGGTGCTTGCCTGTTTTGATTGATCCGCTATACAGGATGGTTCCTCTGGCGTCTACTACGCCAAAAACGGTATTGGTACCACCAATATCTATGCCTATCACATACGTCTTTTCCATGGTTGTTTTTATTTAGGTGAATAATATATTTTATGAAAAACATCAACGAGAGGGGAGTACCTCTATCCAATAATCATCCGGGTCGTTGATAAAGTAGAGCCCCATGGCGTGATTCTCGAAACATACCCAGCCGTTATCCTTGTGGAATGCGCGGATCTTGTCGTAATCGCCGTCGACACGAAAACAGAGGTGACTCTCGTTATCGCCCAATTCATAGGGCTCGTTGCGGTCTCTTAGCCAGGTTAGCTCCAACAGAAAGCCTGTTTGCGCGTCGCCCATATAGACCAGGATAAACGAACCGTCATCCGCTACTTTCCGGTGATGCTCACTTAGCCCTAACGCTTTTTGATAGAAAGCGATGCTTTTCTCCAGATCGATCACATTGATGTTGAAATGATCAAAACGTGCTTTAATCTCCATAGTTTTTTATCTTTACTAATTAAAATTCAATAGATTCTCCTTTCTCTTTCCAGCATATGCAGGGAGTATTCCTTTCGCGGGCATACTGACAAAAAGCCGGAAGCGCCTGGTAGGACTCCGCGAAATGCATGGGAGCAAACAGGCCAACCTCGATCCGGTCGATAAATTGCTCCGCGCCCAGGGCGTAGTCATTGCCCAAGCGCGGGTCTACCGGGAACATCGCCAGGTCGAGGCGCGTCGTTGTTTGTCGCAAAAGCGCCACTTCGTTCAGGTAGTCGTATTCCATCACGGCTATCTCTTCGGGTGTCGACTCCGCCTTCCAATGCCAGTTGTTCAGGTCTCCCGCGTGAAAGATCGTTTTCCCTTCGGCACGAATCAGGAACGAGACGCCCGCGTCTGTCGAACCGAAAGCCTTAATAGTCAACTGCTCGTCTTCATGCGATTCGCCTTTCAATAGATAGACAGCCTCCTCTTCGGCCGCCTTTCCGTGGTGCAGTATGTCGCGCGAGAAGATATAGGTTATATTGTTCTTTCTCTCTTTCCAGGAAAGGATCTCTTTGTTGAAATGATCCGGGTGCGCATGCGACGAGAGGATATACAACGGTTTTTCCTGCATCAGCAGCTCATCGTGTACATATCCGTGACGTGGGTTGACTCCCGTATCTTTATAATAATCTATCAGGATCGAGAAACCGGTGGCCTCTATCACAAAACCACTATGAAAGACATAAATCAATTTCATAATGTACAAATATACATATTCCCTCGGGAAATAGATGCGCTTAGGGCAACTATTTATATTTCTCCCGACGACACTAACAATTGCTCTGTTTTCTTTCGGTAGGTACGTTGGGTGATGGGGGCGGATTGTCCGGCGCGGAACATGAAGACCGGAATAAACCCGTCGGGGATAGACAGGGAGCGGGTGGCTATTTTTTTTGCTTTCTCCAGTTTCTTTATGTGTGACGGGGTAAAGGCCGACGTACCTTCCAGATAGGTCCGCAGGGTAAGGAGGGGCAAGGCCGCCATGGGTTGCAGGGCGTATCCTTCCCGGGTTAGTTCGCACCATACGCGCTCGATAGCAGAGCCGGCGCGCACGATATTTGTTTCCGTAAACGATTTGACGCAAATCATGCCGATCCCGCCACTCAGATATACGCTCATCGCACCAAAGAGGGGCATCGCCAGGCCGGCGCCAAAATAACGAGCTACACGCATGACCGACCATTTGCGCATCGACCGCATATAGATATCTCCCATCAGTCCGGCCTGTAGGTTCTTCAGGGGCATGCCTGTGCGGAACTCATCCGGTAGATCCTCTTCCCGAATCCCCTTGGGGATCGGTTTGAAATGCAGGATCTTCATCAGGTATTCATGCAGGTCCTGTCGCCCTACGCGCACCATATCTGCCAGGTAAACGGCATGAGCCAACGGGCGTCGCCATGCCTTTTCTTTATTATATAATAGGAGAGTGTCGGGCTCTTTCTCGGTGGTGGTGGCCATGGACTGCCAGGTCTCCCGGGGAATTGGGCGGGTGGCATACATCCGACGGTTGGTGCATCTTTCCCGCATGGCCTTTTCGATCGATTCGTTCTGCGACCGGTCGGCCGGGGTTAGCTGTATATGGGCTACCTCTTTCTTCCCTTCGCCTTGCGGGAATAGGGCTACCTTCGCTTCGAATCCTTTTACCTCGGCCATATAGACCATATTCTGTATGGCTGCGCCGCAGGCAATCAGCGAGGCTACCTGTTGTGTGTTAAAGAAAGAATCGTCAGCTTCTCGGTTGATATAGAGTGTGATGCCTTCCTTTTCGATCGCGAATTCCCAAGGCTGTACGTTATCGCCCGACGGAGCCATAATCCCATACCGAACAATCTCCAGGAGAATCTCCCTACTGATCGTTGTTTTATCTGTTTCTTCCATGTGTGAATCTGGTACTTGAAGCGGTTTTCTTTTTCGCAATAATACTTATATTATTCCTTAAGAAAGCTATGTACGCCAGGAAATCTCCTGTCAATCAGTTGTTTTTTTACGATCAAACAGTTGTTGTCGTAGTTTGTAAAAACAGCCGATTGACATTTTGTCAAAATCGCGGGAGTATTTTTCCAAAAACGTAGGGGTATTTAAAATTAGTCCCGCGAGTAACACTTTTTAACGTATCATATTGCAAAGTGAAATGGCATTTTTGCTTACAATTTGATAAATCCCGGTTCAAGACAATTTCCACACCCCAAAAACATTTGTAAATCAGAAAAAAACATTACCTTTGCGAGCAATTTTCGAGAGATGACAACATAATGTCTAACTTTTAGTGAAAGTAACTTAGTATTAACAATTTAGAGAATGGAAAATTTAAAGAACATTCAGCCGGTTGAAGATTTCAACTGGGATGCCTACGAACAAGGCGAATCTTACGGTGAAGTAAGCAAGGACGATCTTGTAAAAACGTATGACGAAACCCTCAACAAAATTAACGACAAAGACGTTGTGATGGGTAAAGTTACAGCTATGAACAAACGTGAAGTAGTTGTAAACATTGGATTCAAATCGGACGGCGTAGTACCTATGTCAGAATTCCGTTATAATCCGGAACTGAAAATCGGCGACGAAGTAGAAGTGTACATCGAAAGCCAGGAAGACAAAAAAGGACAGCTTATCCTTTCACACAAAAAAGCACGCGCTTCACGCTCTTGGGAACGTGTTAACGAAGCGTTGGAAAAAGACGAAATCATCAAAGGTTTCATCAAATGCCGTACGAAGGGCGGTATGATCGTAGACGTATTCGGCATCGAAGCTTTCTTGCCGGGATCACAGATCGACGTAAAACCGATCCGCGACTACGACGTATTTGTAGGAAAGACTATGGAATTCAAGATCGTAAAGATCAACCAGGAATTCAAGAACGTGGTTGTTTCTCACAAAGCACTTATCGAAGCAGAACTCGAACAACAGAAGAAAGATATCATCTCGAAACTGGAAAAAGGACAGGTACTGGAAGGAACAGTCAAAAACATCACTTCATACGGTGTATTCATCGACCTGGGTGGCGTAGACGGCTTGATCCACATCACCGACCTTTCTTGGGGACGCGTATCTCATCCGGAAGAAATCGTTCAGCTGGATCAGAAAATCAATGTGGTTATCCTCGACTTCGACGACGAGAAGAAACGTATCGCATTGGGTCTGAAACAACTTACTCCGCACCCATGGGATGCTTTGAGCGAAGAGCTTAAGGTAGGTGACGTGGTGAAGGGTAAAGTAGTTGTGATGGCCGACTACGGTGCATTCATCGAAATCGCTGCCGGCGTAGAAGGTTTGATCCACGTATCTGAAATGTCATGGACACAACACCTGCGCTCTGCACAGGACTTCATGAAAGTAGGCGACGAAATCGAAGCAGTTGTATTGACATTGGATCGCGACGAACGCAAGATGTCTCTGGGTATCAAACAGCTGAAAGCTGACCCATGGGAAGATATCGAAAACCGTTTCCCGGTTGCTTCTAAACACACTGCCAAAGTGCGTAACTTCACGAACTTCGGTGTATTCGTTGAAATCGAAGAGGGCGTTGACGGCCTGATCCATATTTCTGACCTTTCTTGGACGAAGAAAATCAAACATCCGTCTGAATTCACTCAGATTGGTGCTGAGATCGAAGTACAGGTACTGGAAATCGACAAAGAAAACCGTCGCCTGAGCTTAGGACACAAACAATTGGAAGAAAACCCATGGGATGTGTTTGAAACAATCTTCACCGTTGGTTCAATCCACGAAGGAACCATCATCGAAGCATTGGATAAAGGCGCTGTTGTCTCCTTGCCTTACGGCGTAGAAGGCTTTGCCACTCCGAAGCACCTGGTGAAAGAAGACGGCTCACAGGCTGTTGTAGATGAAAAGATGGAATTCAAAGTAATCGAATTCAACAAAGAAGCCAAACGCATCATCCTTTCTCACAGCCGCATCCACGAAGATGAACAAAAAGCTGCCAAGAAAGAAACAACAGGCGAAAAGAAAGCTTCTACCAAGAAAGCAAAAGAAGAACCAGCGATGGTGACCGGTCCGGTTGAAAAAACAACCTTAGGTGACATCGAAGAACTGGCTGCCCTGAAAGAAAAACTTTCAGGAGGCAAGTAAATCTTCTTATACACATAGAAAGAGGCCTTCCCAATCGGGGAGGCCTCTTTTTTTAGAAAAAAAATGATCTACCCACGCAGTATTTTGCGTATCGTTGCATTTAAAGAACAAAGCGCTTACGGAAGTGATGAGTGAAACAGAGCTGATACACCGATGCAAAAAAGGAGAAAACCTGGCCTGCAAGAGACTTTATGAGTCTTATGCGGAACAGATGCTGCGGATCTGCTACCGATATACGGGCGATCTCGACACGGCTCACGATCTTTTGCACGACGGTTTTATCAAGGTCTTTTCTTCTATCTCTTCTTTCAGCGACAGAGGCGAAGGGAGTCTTCGCGCCTGGCTGAACAAATTGTTCACCAACCAGGCTCTGGAGTATTTGCGAAAGAAAGATTTATTGCGTTCGGGCGTGTCGATCGATGAGGTAGGTGAATTACCGGAAGTGGACGAACCCGATGCCAATCAGCTTTCGATGGATGTCCTGATGCGGTTTGTCGCAGAACTGCCGGCCGGCTACCGCACGGTGTTCAACCTCTATGTGTTCGAGGAATGGTCGCACAAAGAGATTGCCCAAAAGCTGAATATCGCGGAGAAATCATCGGCCTCACAACTGAATCGTGCCCGCAAATTGCTGGCCATGCGCATACGAGAAGAATTAAAAAGAAACGAATAATACAGGTGGATCATACGAACGACATAGTACAGGTGTATCGCCAACGGCAAGACGAATTCCGTCTTCCGCTGCGCAACGATAGCTGGCAACAATTGGAGAAGGAGCTGTTTCCGACTCCGAAGCGTCGCCTGTCATTCGCCTGGTACGCCGCGGCAGCCATCGCTTTGTTGTGCCTTGTCCTTTCCGTTTTTTATCTTTTACCCGAAAAGGAGCAACCTGTCCTTGTGAACGAGCCGCAGCAAGAGGAACGCATCGAGCCGGCCAAAGAGGTGATAACGCCTTCTCCGATCATCACACCTCTTTTGGGAGAAGAGAAGAAAATAGATTCAACTACGATAGAAGAAGAAAATACGATTAAACAAATAGAAGAGGTCGAATCGGAAGAGTCCGAAGAGGAGACTAATAATAGCGAACCAGAAGAAGATAATATCGACAAACCCAAGAAAGAAGCCTCTCCGGTTGGCCCGGCCAACCGCTATAATAAACGACAGCCCGATCCGTACCGGCAGTACAGAACGATCGAACAACCGCGGCAGCCTCGCTGGGCTATTGGTGTGACAGGCGGAAGCGGTCTCAAGGAAGAATTGGGTGGAGTGGCTGAAAGCTATGTGACAGATCCGGGACCCGGTTATGGCCAAGACGGCGAAGACGAACCGGGAACCAAAGCTGCTGCCGGAGGGGGCAACCAGGATTCGCCGGGGGATGCCTACTATCAGCATAAGCTACCCGTCTCTGTTGGCCTGTCGGTGCGCCGTTATTTGACGAAACGTATCTCTGTAGAAACCGGACTCTCCTATACTATATTATATGCGGATATCGTAAAAGGAAGGGAGTCGGAGATGACAGTAGGACATCAGTACGTACACTACCTCGGAATTCCCCTGAAAGCCAACTGGACCTTCTATGAGCGAGGGCCGTTCTCGAGCTATCTCTCCGGCGGAGGCATGGTTGAATATGCCACCTACCTCAAGAAAGAGACCGACGGACGAATCGCCTCGTGGGATATCAACCGCTGGCAGTTCTCGCTTCAGGCGGCTATCGGACTGCAACTGTCCGTCTATAAACCGTTTTCTATCTACGCCGAGCCGGGTGTTTTCTATTATTTCGACACGGGCAACCGCTTCGTCGAGACGTTCCGGACGCTCAATCCGTTGACCTTTAATCTCCAAGTAGGCGTACGCTTTTCGTATTGACTCTTTTAAATATTCACTTAATATACAAACATGATGAAAAAGATTGCGATTTGGATGGTGGCATTAGTATGCCTTGTCTCTTGTGGAGATGACACGCCGACGCCTGAAAGGAAAAAGCGGGTGGACATTCCTTTGAGTAAATCAGAGGAGGTTTTAGTGGCAAACAACAATGATTTTGCCTTCAATCTGTTCCGGAAAGTAGCCGAACAAAAGCAGGCTAAGCAAAACACCTTCATTTCTCCACTAAGCGTAACGGTTGCCTTTTCGATGCTGTTGAACGGAGCCGATGGAGAAACAAAAGATGAAATCCGGGAAGTATTGGGGTATGACGGGATGCAGTTGGATGAAATCAATGATTTCTACCAGAAAATCCTGGAAGCGGCCGTCGATATTGATCCGCAGGTAGAGGTGGCCATGGCCAATTCTATCTGGGTGCAGAACGGTTTTCCCGTACTTGCGCCTTTTGTTGATGTAAACAAAGCGTACTATCAAGCCGAGGTCAAGAACGTGGATTTCGGCCAGTCGCAAACCCTGGATCAGATGAACCGGTGGGTCTCTCAGCAGACCAAAGGCATTATCGGTAAAATGTTTGAACCGAGGGATCTGCAAAACTCGATCATTTACCTGGTGAATGCGCTTTATTTCAAAGGCGAATGGAGCACTCCTTTTGAGAAGAAAGATACAAAAGACGAACCTTTTTATAACATCGACGGCAGCGAAACCAAAGTGCCTATGATGCATAAAACGCGTGGCGGATTCTATGCGCAAAACGAAGACTATGCCCTGACTGCTCTGCCTTATGGCAACGGAGCCTTCGAGATGTTTTTTGTACTTCCGAACGAAGGGGTCGATATCGATAAGGTGATCGACGGCCTCACCTTTGATGCCTGGCAGGAATGTATGAATAACTATGGCGGATATTGTACTGTCAAGCTGAAGCTCCCGCGCTTTAAGACCGGATATGATTTCCAATTAAATGATATCTTACAGGATTTAGGCATGAAAACGGCTTTCGATTCGCAGCAGGCAGACTTCTCCCTGTTGAGCCAATACGATGTTTACCTGACAAAAGCCATGCAGAAAGCCCATATTGAAGTCGACGAGAAGGGGACAGAAGCGGTGGCATCTACGGCTGTTGGCGGAGAAGTGATGGATCCCGGACCTCCCCGTCCGGAAGATATTATGGAGTTCTATATCGACCGTCCTTTCCTTTATTTTATACGGGAAATAAGCACCGGAACCATCTTCTTCATGGGGCAGATTGATAAGATGTAAAAAATGATAATATCCGTGCGAGAAATACGAATTACTCGCACGGGTCATTTTTCTTTCCTATCTTTGCGCCAAAATAGTTACCTATGAAACGATTTATAACAAGTACCGCCATCATATTGTGTGCCCTATTCACTGCCTGCAAGGATAAACCTGCCGAAATAGTTTCCCCCGATACGTTTGAAGCCCTGTTGATTACGACTTCCAACGCTGTTATTGTAGATGTTCGCACGGAAGAAGAAATGAAAGAAGGCTATATAGAAGGAGCCATCCTGGCCGATGTAAAACAAGACGACTTCGCGCAAATCGTTAGCGGCTGGGATTCCGCCAAAACCTATTTCATCTATTGCCGCTCAGGCAAAAGAAGTCGCAAAGCCTACGCCACCATGGAGAAGGCAGGCATCGAGCATATATACGAACTGAAAGGAGGCTTCAAGGCCTGGAAAGAGGCCGGGAAGCCAGTTTATAAAGAAGAGGAATCAAACTAACCGCTTCGTTCCTTAGAAGTTCGTCTCGAGGTAGTTGTCGATAAAGGCAACCATCGCATTGAATTCTTCCATCTCAAAAAGACGTGTCAACAGAACAATCTTACCCTCTTTATCGATGATGATATTGCGGGTGACACCTGCTTTGGGTTCGGTGAAAAGCGCGAACTTCGCTCCGTCTCTGTCCAATGTCAAGGGGTAGGTCACCTTCATATCGGCAGCAAATTTCGTTGTCGTCGCCTCATCCTCTTTCAGATCGATCCCGATAAGCGCGAAGTTGGGATTATCCTTGTGTTTTTGCCAGATCTCCGTTTCGATATAGGGCATCTCCTTGCGGCATACGCCACACCAGCTGGCGGTGAACTGGATCATCACCAGTTTGCCTTTGAGGTCGGAGAGGTTGACGACACGTCCGTCGAGGTATTCAATGGCGAAATCAGGCGCTTTGTCGCCTACGCTGACCGTATAGCCTCGCTCGTCGGCTACGACCTCTTGCATTTCGGTAGCAGTGGTGTTGTCGGATGTTTTACTTGTGTTTTTGCAAGCGGCTAAACAGATACAAATCAAAATAACGAATGACGTTTTAAGTGTTTTCATAAGAATAATGTGTCATGTTAGACATAAAAATAGCCCTAAAGCCGTTGCCGACCCATAGGGCTATCTGTATTTTTTTTGTGTTTTTATTCTTCAGCTTCTATTGTTTCCCTTACTTGTTCTTCTTCTCCGCAAAATTCCGGATCCTCTACTATTTTCAACAGTTTGTTTATTTCGTGCCTTTTCTCTAAATCTCTGAAATAAGTCATGACGACTTTATAAATATTAAAACCTTCCATTGAACCGGCTGCCAAGCCCAAGTCTTCTACCATTTTGCGGGCAGCCGCCTTAATCTCTGTCTCGCTAAGCAAGTGAATCTCGTTGCTGTGAATTAGTCTTTTTCCCATGATCTTGTGATTTTAAGTTATACAATGCTTGTAGGAAACCTTCCTTTCCATGTTTTTTCTTTTTCCAATCAAGGATGTGTGAAAGATACAAATTTCTTTTAAACTTCCTACATCTTTTCGTTATTTTTGCGTTTCAAAAACAAAAATAACATGATACAACTGGTTATCTTCGATCTGGACGGCACGCTCCTGAACACCATTGCGGACCTGGCCGACAGCACCAATTACGCTCTGGATCAACACCATTTCCCGACTCACCCGACCGAATCCTATCATTTTTTCGTGGGAAACGGCATCAATAAGCTTTTTGAGCGCGCTTTGCCGGAAGGTGAAAAAACGGCTGAGAACATACTGAAAATACGAAAAGCCTTCCTTGTCTACTATAGCGAGCACAATATGGATCGGAGCGAACCTTATCAGGGCATCCCCGGTTTACTTCAGTCGCTGCATGAGAGAGGGATCCAATTGGCGGTCGCCTCCAACAAATACCATGAGGCGACCTGTATATTAGTTAAACATTATTTCCCCGATATCCCCTTTGCCGCTGTTTTTGGTCAACGCGAAGGCATCACGCCTAAGCCCGATCCGACCATCGTACATGATATCCTGTCCGCCACCGAGATAGAGGCCACGGATACGTTGTATGTCGGCGATTCGGGCGTGGATATGCAAACAGCCAACAACAGTGGGGTTACCGCTTGTGGCGTTACCTGGGGATTTCGTCCGCGCGCGGAACTCGAACAGTTTCAGCCGCGTCATATCGTCGATCAACCGGAGGAGATCCTGCGGATTGTCGGGTGAAAAAAAGCTGGCTCAGCTTTTACCTTACTATATGAGCCGCTTTATTTTCTTACCTTTGTGAAAACTAAAAGAACAAAAAACGATGTTAGTAGAAAATATGAAAAACCGGAGAAGCATCCGGAAATACAGCGATCAGGAGATACCGGAATCTTTGTTGAATGAATTGTTTGAGGTGGCGGCACGCGCTTCCAATACCGGGAATATGCAGCTTTATAGTGTCATCGTCACCCGCGACCAAGCCGCCAAAGAGCGCCAGGCTCCTTTTCATTTCAATCAGAAGATGGCAACCGAGGCGCCCGTCGTACTGACTTTCTGTGCGGATGCCAATCGCTTCGTGCATTGGGCGGAGAACCGGAATGCCGTGGCGGGATTCGATAACCTACAGACCTTTCTGGCTGCTACGATCGATGCCATGTTGTTTGCTCAGGCATTCTGCGACGCGGCGGAGGCCAAAGGGTTAGGCATTTGCTTCCTGGGTACGACGGCCTACAATGCAGATAAGTTTATTGCCGAATATAAACTGCCGAAATTGGTGGTGCCGATCGTGACGGTGACCGTGGGCTATCCGGCCGAACCGCTGCCGGAACAATCCGAACGTCTGCCGCTGGAGGCTTTTGTTCACCACGAAGCCTATACCGACTATACGCCGGCTTCCATCGATGCGCTCTACAAAGCAAAGGAAGAGTTGGAAGTGAATAAAGAATACACCCGCATCAATAACAAAGAGACCCTGGCGCAGGTATTCACTGATATCCGTTATACGAAGAAGAATAACGAATATTTCTCGGAGGTATTACTTGGGGTATTGAAAGACCAGGGATTCCTACGCGAAGAATAAGCTTCTGTTATAATAATTGTAGGGCAATGTGCGCACAGGCCTCCGCATCGGCCAGGGCGTGATGGTGGTTGGTGAGATCGAAACCGCAGTAGGCCGATACGGTATGTAGCTTATGGTTGGGCAAATGCTTGAGTTGTCGGCGCGCGGCACTCAAGGTACAATGGAATTCATAGTCGGGATAATCCATCTGATACATACGGAACACCGCTTTGAGGCAGCCTTCGTCGAAACCTTTATTATGCGCCACCAGCGGAAGTCCCTCGATTCGCTCTTCGATCTCTTTCCATACGTCGGAAAAGACCGGGGCATTCTCGGTATCAGCCGGCGTAATGCCATGCACTTGCATATTCCAATACGAATAATAATCAGGCTCAGGACGAATCAGGCGATAGAACTTCTCTGTAATCACCCCGTCACGGACAATCACAATCCCTACGCTGCAAACACTGGTGCGCTGTTGGTTCGCAGTCTCAAAATCAATGGCGGCAAAGTCTTTCATGTTTATGGCGCAAATATAATCATTTATCTAACTTAACATACGTATCATGGTATGCGTTGAAGAGGAAATACACTTTTTTTGTGTATATCAAAGAATAGCCTTATCTTTGTAAGGAATGAATAAGGCGTATGGAGATTGTTTTTGCAAAAGAGTATTTGGCAGAGCTTTATTATAAAGGGAAAGCGTCGGGTAAAAAATATCGATTCCAACCGGAAGTAATAAAGAGATACAAACTTCGCATCGAGACACTCGAGAGTGCTGACTGTATTGAAGATTTGTTTTCAATCAATGCGCTTCATTACGAAGTGTTGAAAGGAGACAAGGCGGGTATTTCTTCCATCAGGGTAAATGATCAATACCGTTTGGAGTTTACCGCCAAAAAGGTAGAGTCAGAAACAATCATCACCATTTGCCATATTTTAGAATTGTCGAATCATTATAGATAAGATCATTATGGGAGATTTTGGATATGGATTCTGCCCGACTCATCCGGGCGAACTGCTGAAAGAGGAAATAGAATATCGTCATATAACGCAAAGCCATTTAGCCAAACAAATGGGTATTCCATACACCGCGTTAAACGATATCTTAAATCAAAGGAGACCGCTTACGGCTAACACCGCCATGTTATTTGAAGCAGCGCTGGGCATAAACGCCGATATGCTTATGCGCATGCAGTTGAAATACAATATGCAGATTGTCCGGCAAGACAAATCCTTTGCCGAGCGGCTTACAAAAATCCGAGATATCGCCTCTGCATTTTAATCTTTTGCTTAAAAATATCATAATCATGAGTACATCCAAAGTCTATTTTACCAATTTGCGTACCAATCCGTCTAATAATCTGTTGCAGAAGATGGAACGTCTTGTGAAGAAGGCGGGCATTGAATCGATCGATTTCAATAAGCAATTCGTTGCTATTAAGATACATTTTGGCGAGCCGGGCAACCTGGCCTATCTCCGTCCGAACTATGCGGCACGGATCGCTAACCTATTACGCAGCCTGGGGGGGAAGCCTTTCCTGACCGACAGCAATACGCTCTATTCGGGTGGTCGCTCCAATGCGGTGGATCATCTGAGAAGTGCCATGGAGAATGGCTACAACCCGATCTCTGCCCAATGTGATATTATCATTGCGGACGGATTGAAAGGAACCGACTACCGGGAGATTCCCATCGATGGGGAATATTGCAAAGCACCGAAAATCGGAGCGGCCATAGCCGATGCGGATATTATCATCTCGATGAATCACTTTAAAGGACATGAGCAGGCAGGCTTTGGTGGTGCATTGAAAAACCTGGGCATGGGCTGTGCCAGTGTGGGTGGTAAATTGGAATTGCATGCGGCTTCCCAACCGGCGATCGATACGGAGAACTGTATCGGTTGTAATATATGCGCGAAATATTGCGCGCACGACGCGGTTCACCTGCAAAATCGGAAAGCGGTAATCGATTACGATGCCTGTGTCGGTTGTGGCCAATGCGTAGCTCTCTGTCAGTACGACGCAGCGGTATTGGGCGAAGGCGACACCTCCGAACGACTGAATTACAAGATAGCGGAATACACCAAAGCGGTATTGAAAGACAAACCGCATTTCCATATCAGTTTCATTATGAATGTATCGCCGGAATGCGACTGTTGGAACCATAATGATGCAGCCATCGTCCCGGACCTGGGCATTGCCGCTTCGTTCGATCCGGTCGCTCTGGACAAGGCATGCGCTGATCTGGTCATGGGGGCTCCGGCACTATCAAACAACAGAGTCACCGATGCTTGTCCGCACGATCACCACATGCACGAAGGAGAAGATAAATTCCGCCTGATCCATCCCGACACAGAATGGAAGAAAGGATTGGAATATGCCGAAAAGATCGGACTGGGAAGACAGGCGTATGAGCTAATCCAAGTGAAATGAAGAATCATTGATAATACCCTTGCGCATTCATCTCGCTGATCTGGAAAAGCCGGTAGCTCTCTTTGTCCAATGGATAATCCCAGCAGCCTAAGTGATGAAATAGTTCGCCTCCGAACCCGGTCTTGAAGCGATAAAGCCCATACATCGGGTGTGAGGCATCGGGACCGGGAGAGACCCCGAACATATCATATTCCGTGCATCCGTAAGCCTTGGATGTCTTGATCGCCTCCCATTGCATTGCGTAGGTAGGCATATAGTTTCTTTTTTCTGAAGAGGAGGCGCCATACAGATAGGTACCCCGGTGTCCGCTCATCACCAGAAACATCGCTGCCAATGGCTCGCCGTCATGTTCGGCTACCAGCAGTTCGACAGTCGCCGGAGAGGCCGTGTCGTCGGCACGGGCGGAAAGCACTGATAAGAAGTAGTCCGGTTTGTTGACAAACAAGCCATTGCGTCGTGCCGTCTCCTGATATAGTTTATACCAAATCTCTATTTTGTCGATACCCGTACGGTAAACACGTACCCCTTTTCGCTCAGCCAACAGAATATTGTAACGGGTTTTCGGCTTCATCTGCTTCAACAGTGCCTCTTCGTCGATGGAGAGGTCCAGAAAGACAGTGGTCGAGGGCAGAATGTCCATATTGCTTTTGTGCAGGTTCCAATTGATTGTATTGTAATTCAACTGAAATTCCTGGTATTGTTTATCGGGTGCTCCGTTCCAAATGCCCTGTTCATCGAAATGATCTGCGTCGCACCAGTGGGAACGCCAGTTCAGGTCGTACCGGATGCCGATACAGCCTTTTGGCAGATAGGAACGCATAATCTCGGAAAGCTCCTCCAGAAAGACGCCCTGGTTCTCTCCCGAAGGCTCGATCTCCGGGCCATAAGGCACATAGGCCAGGCTCTGCCTGTTGTTAAGCGGATGCTGCAACACCAGGAAGTCGGCATCCGTGCAGGCATATCCTCCCACCTGGCTGTAGATATCCCGGTTTCTTACTTTAAAGTCGAAAGCCATGGTCTCCAACCCTTGGCAGGTCTTCACCTCCGACCAGAACGCGGTCTGTTGGACGATCGGCGTATCATGTATATCCCTGATTTTCTTCTTACAAACATCTATTTTCATGACGACAGACTAAAAAAGCGGCAAACATAACCCCTTTTTTAAGATAAAGCAAATAAAATGAGTATATTTGCTTCGCATGAGATCGAACTTAAACATATTCACCAGACTGTTTTTGAACATCAAAAAACGCGATGAATTTCTTTCCTGAGATTCATGGATCTCCCCTATCCGTAAACTTATTTGAACATTCTTATAGCTTGGGCTGACTCAAAAGTACCCCAAGCTGGGACTGGCTCAAAACCTAAGTCTTCTTTGAATGAGTTATAAACTGTGAGGCATTACCCCGAAAGGGGTAAAATGTTGATAACCCCGGGTGCAACCCGGGGTAAGGTATCATCCCTCTCTCTGAACCCCGAAGCGGGTTCAACCCTATGTGATATTTATATTATTCGCTAAAACATTTATAAAAACGTATTTACCATGGAATTACCATTTGCAGAATCCTACAAGATTAAGATGGTGGAAACAATCCGCCGTAGTACACGTGAAGAACGTCAGCAATGGATTAAAGAGGCGAAATACAACCTCTTCAACCTGAAAAGCGACCAAGTGTTTATCGACCTGATTACCGATTCGGGCACCGGGGCGATGAGCGACAAACAATGGGCAGCCATGATGCTGGGCGATGAAAGTTATGCCGGCGCCCGCTCTTATTACACCATGAAAGAGGCTATCAAAGAAATTCTCGGATTCGACTACTTCCTGCCGACCCATCAGGGACGCGCGGCGGAGAATGTCCTGTTTTCCACCCTTATCAAAGAGGGCGATATCCTGCCGGGCAACTCCCATTTCGATACCACCAAAGGGCATATCGAGTTTCGCAAAGCAGTGGCATTAGACTGTACCATCGATGAGGCCTCCGACACCCAACTGGAAATACCTTTCAAAGGCAATGTTGATCCGGAAAAACTGGAAAAAGTACTGCAGCAGTATCCGGCGGAAAAGATTCCCTGTGTGGTATTGACCGTCACCAATAATACCGCCGGCGGGCAGCCTGTTTCTATGCAGAATATACGGGATGTGTCTGCCCTTTGCCGGAAATATGGCGTGCGCCTGTTGGTCGACTCCGCCCGTTTTGCCGAAAATGCCTACTTCATCAAAACACGGGAAGCGGGTTATGCCGACAAGACAATCAAGGAGATTGTGCGGGAAATGTTTTCGTATGCCGACATCATGACCATGTCGTCGAAGAAAGATGCGATTGTCAATATGGGTGGCTTTGTGGCCTTCAAAGAAGAGGCTTTGTGGCAAAAGGCGCAGATGTTCTGTATCATGAACGAAGGCTTTATCACCTACGGTGGTATGTCGGGACGGGATATGAACGCCTTGGCGCAAGGATTGGACGAAGGCACCGAGTTTGATTACCTGGAGACACGCATCCGTCAGGTGGCTTACCTGGGATCCAAACTGGATGAATACGGGATTGCCTACCAGCGTCCGGCCGGTGGACATGCCATCTTTGTTGATGCCAAAAAGGTGTTACCCAACGTTCCGAAAGAGGAGTTTATTGCCCAGACATTGGGTGTGGAGCTTTACCTCGAAGCCGGCATCCGCGGCGTAGAGGTAGGAGCCATCCTGGCCGACCGCGATCCCGTTACCCGGGAGAACCGCTATCCGGCGTTGGAACTCTTCCGCCTGGCCATTCCGCGCCGCGCCTATACGAACAACCATATGGATGTGATAGCCGCCGCCTTAAAGAATGTGTACGACCGACGAGATGAGATCACCCGCGGCTACCGAATCACTAAGGAACTCCCTATTATGCGCCATTTCACCATTGAACTGAAAAAGGCAGAGCGATAGGAACCTGATCTAATCCCTTAGAAAACAAATTGAGGGCATACAAAAAGAGATCACTTCTCTTTCGGTATGCCCTCGCTATTTTCTATCAAATCAACAACTACATTTTCTTTTTGAAAAAGGAAATGATCCACAGCAATACCACGGCACCAATCACCGACATGATCAGTGAACCAATAATGCTGGAGGTTGCGAAACCTAACAGACCGTAGATCCATCCGCCCAACACACTACCTACTAAACCGACAATCAGATTCACAATCAGACCGAATCCGCTACCTCTCATCAACTTACCGGCAATAAAACCGGCCAGGATACCAATAATGATTGACCATAAAATTCCCATAATACTTTTATTTTATTATTAATAAATTGTCCCAAAAAAACAGTTTCTTATTCTTTTTGTTTGTCTGTTTCTGATTATATAACACATTCTTTTAATGTTTTGTTCAAAGTGAGTTGTTTTCTTACCTTTGCACAAAAAAGAGACAATGACTTTAGATAAATCAATTATTTGTGCCGTTTCCACCCCTCCGGGCTGTGGGGGAATTGCTGTGATACGCCTTTCTGGCGAAGGATCTGTGGCGTTAGCCGACCAGGTTTTCTATTCCTCAACGGGCAAAAAACTGGTAAATGTAACCCCGAACAGCGTGCACTTTGGCGAGATTCGCGCGGCAGAGAATTCGATTGATGAGGTCTTGGTTACTGTCTTTCGCGCGCCACATTCATATACCGGAGAAGACACCGTGGAGATCACCTGTCACGGCTCGGTGTATATACAGCAACAAATCTTGCAATTATTGATTGAGAAGGGAGCACGTTCAGCCCTCGCGGGAGAATTTACCCAACGCGCTTTCCTCAATGGCAAGATGGACCTCAGTCAGGCAGAGGCAGTGGCCGATCTGATTGCCTCTACATCGGCCGGACAACATCGTCTGGCATTCAACCAGATGCGGGGAGGATTCAGCAACGAACTCATGAAACTACGCGCCCAACTGCTCGACTTCACCTCTTTGATCGAACTGGAGCTTGACTTTACGGAAGAGGATGTGGAGTTCGCCGATCGGGCACGCCTAAGGCAATTGGCTGTTGATATCGAACAGTTGATAAGTAAACTGGCTAACTCTTTCAGCGTTGGGAATGCCATCAAGAATGGTATCCCTGTCGCTATTATTGGTGAGACCAACGCCGGGAAATCAACCCTCTTAAACCTGTTGGTAGGCGAAGAACGAGCAATCGTCTCGGATATTCACGGTACCACCCGTGATGTGATTGAAGACACCATCAATATCTCCGGCATCACCTTCCGCTTTATCGATACCGCCGGTATCCGTGAGACCACCGACACCATCGAGTCGATGGGTATTGAGCGCACCTACCGGAAGCTCGATCAGGCGTCTATCGTGCTTTGGGTGATCGATCTGACCTCTTCAGCTGAACAGATTCAAGCTTTAGCGGAGCAGATCCTGCCCCGTGCCGAATGCAAACACCTGATGCTGGTGGCGAACAAAGTGGATAGGCTCACGGTGGAAGAATTGGCTATCAAACAGGCTGTCTTGGAAAACATCCCTGCCCCGCAATTCTTTATCTCTGCCAAGGAAGGCATACAAACAGAGTTGATCCCGGAAGAGCTCCTCAAAGCCGCCGCCCTTCCCGCCCTCAATCAAAACGATGTCATCGTCACCAACATCCGCCACTACGAAGCCCTCACCCACGCCCTGGAAGCCATCCGCCGTGTCAACGAAGGCCTCCAAACCGACCTTCCCGGCGACCTCCTCAGTCAAGACATCCGCGAATGCCTCCACTACCTCGGCGAAATAACCGGCCAAATCAGCAACGACGAAATCTTGGGAAATATCTTCGCAAACTTTTGCGTGGGGAAGTAAGTTCTGATTAACAACGATTATAAAGCATATATTATTGATTAAATCGACTGATTATCAGTCGATTTTTTCTTTTCTATATTCTCGTTAATCATTTTTATTTCTGGATTTTCTTCCTATTTTTGTATCGTAAATGTACCGATACTTAAAAGTAGTCATTTTTATTAATTTAGATAATGGAGTATTGATACATAATGATACGTAATAATACGCATTGATACGGAAATTATGGAGAGAAAAATACAAATAGAAAAGATTTGTACATTCTGTGGTAATAGCTTTATTGCTCAGAAAACAACAACTGCTTATTGTTCTCAGGTTTGCGCTGCTAAAGCCTACAAGCATCGAAAAAGAGAAGAGCGAATAAGGCAAGCCACTTCTATGACTAAACAGATAAGAGAGGATAAGGCTGTAGACGAAAGGATATTTTCTAGACCTTTTCTTTCTCCAAGCGAATGTGCTGTATTATTAGGAGTAAGCAGATCGACTATTTATAGGTATCTAAAAAATAATGAACTAAAATGTGTTCAATTCTCCGGTAGAACCAAGATTCGGAGAAGTGATATTGATAGGTTATTTGATGTTCCTACTCCATACAGAGCTCGTCCGGTTTTAGCAAATAAGCCCATTACAGAGGTTTATACCATTGAAGAAATCAAAGAAAAATATCAAGTGAAAGAAGCACGGATCTTTAAGGTGGTAAAAGACAATGTAATCCCGAAGATACTAAAAAGAGGTAAAAGCTATTTCAGTAAATACCACGTAGATAAAGCTTTTGCCTACAAAAAGGTTGATGAATCAATTACGGAATGGTACTCCGTAGCAGATATTCAAGAAAGATTCAATATGACCACTAACGCAGTATACACATTTGTGTATGACAATTCTATCCCTAAGAAGCGTATCGGAAGAAATACCTTTTATTCGCAAAGAGACGTAGACAAAGCAAAAGGATTAGAAACCGGAATAGAGTACTATTCCGTACAAGAAGCGATGAAGAGGTACAATCTAACCAGAGATATGATATATCACTATATCAAAGCTTACAAGATTTCAAAAGTGAAAGACGGCAGATATATCAAGATACAGAAAGACGAATTGGATAAACTATTTGAAAACATTATATTATGAATACAGGAAGAATCAGAGTACACTTACGAGAAAGAGATACCAAGAAAGGAATATCTCTTTATTTAGATTTTTATCCCGGAATCCGTGATCCTAAAACTAACAAAATAAAGCGAAGAGAGTCTTTAGGAATATACCTATATAAAAAACCGAAAAACGAACGGGAAAAAGAATTCAACAAAGAAGCGAGAGCACATGCAGAAGCTATAAGGGATAAATATTCACTGGCTTTATTTTGTGAAGACAGCGATATCTACGACAAATCTAAACTTAAAGCAGACTTCCTATCCTATTTCTACAGTGTTGCAAAAGAAAAGGGGGACAAATGGACTTCAGTATATTTCTATTTTGATCGTTTCATGAACAGTAAATGTTCCTTCGGAGAAATTGATGAAAATTTGTGCGAGAGGTTTCGAGACTATTTAACTAATACTTATCAATTAAAAAATAATAACACTAAGCTATCAATTAATTCAGCAGCAGCCTACTATCGTCTGTTTCGTTCTTTGTTAAAACGAGCATATAAGGAAAAGTGGTTGAAAACCAACTTGAATGATTTTATAGACGGTATAAAAGAGAAGAGTACACACAGAGAATATCTTACATTGGAAGAACTAAGAAAATTAGCAGAGACTCCATGCAAACATTCTATCTTAAGAAACGCAGCAATATTCGCAGCTTTAACTGGGCTAAGGCGGAGCGATATACTATCCATAAAATGGAAACACATACAGCCTTCTGCTTTTGAGGAAGGAGGGTATGATATTCGAAAAAACATTCTCAAAGTTAATAAAGATGAAACTTTACCGTTAAATCCTGAAGCATTAGACTTTTGCGGAGATCGAAAAGGTGATGAAGATCTAATTTTCAAAGGATTGAAAAAAGCATGGATGGACAAGCCCTTTAAAGCTTGGGTTAAATCGACTGGGATAAATAGAAATATTACATTCCACAGCCTACGGCACACAAACGCAACTTTATTGTTAGCATCTGGTGTACAATTATCAGTAATACGAGATATGCTGACACACAGCAAAATTCAAACAACTGAAATTTATGCTAAGACAAACAGTATTGATAAACGAAATGCATCAAAAATAATTTCATTAAAAAGAGAGGAAAAAGTATCATGAAAACAGGAGAAATAATTTTATATAAAACATCCGATGGAAGTGCTAATATCGAAGTAAAGCTTGAAGATAATACGGTTTGGCTGAATCAATACCAAATGGAGGATTTATTTGAAACAGATAGAACATCTATAAATCGGCATATTAAGAATATCTACAAGACCAAGGAGTTGGAAGAGAATGCAACTTGTGCAAAAATTGCACAAGTTCAGACGGAAGGAAACCGTAAGGTAACTCGTAATATCACTTACTATAATTTAGATCTGATTATTTCGGTCGGATATAGGGTTAACTCGAAACGAGGAACCCAGTTCCGGATTTGGGCAAACAACATACTGAAAGAGTATTTAGTAAAGGGTTATATTGTTAATGAGAAGATTAAATCTCAACAGTATAATGACCTAAAACAAACCGTCAAGTTGTTATCCAATGTGATTCAGAATAAAGAACTGTCTGCTGATGAAGCAATAGGATTGCTACAAGTGATAACGGACTATACTTATGCTCTTGACACATTAGATAGGTATGATTACCAAGAGTTAGCGGTAGAACAAACAACTCAACAAGAATCATTTCGGGCAACATACGACAATGCCAAAGATGCAATTCAAATTCTGTATAACAAATTCGGTGGCAGTCCTTTGTTTGGAAATGAAAAGGATGAATCCTTCAAAAGTTCCATCAATACGATCTATCAGACGTTTGATGGCAAGGAATTATATCCAAGCGTGGAAGAGAAAGCAGCGATGCTACTGTATCTCGTTACAAAAAACCATTCATTTAGTGACGGGAACAAACGTATTGCAGCATTTTTGTTTTTATGGTTTCTGGAGAAAAACGGAATTCTTTATAAAGCGGACGGAGGTAAGCTTATAGAGAACAATACCTTGGTGGCATTAACGCTTATGATTGCTGAGAGCCGGACAGAAGAGAAAGATGCGATAGTGAAAGTGGTTATAAACTTAATAAATAAAAACAATTGATAATGAAGCATTTAGTGAAATATACGATAATTGGTATTATGGTAACATTGTTGGTTTACGTCATTTATACTCATAGCCAGTTCACACCTATATTAATCGCCATTGGATTTGTAATACTGTGTGTTGAATATCTATATATCAAACTACAAAAAAGCAAAGAAGACCATTGGGCCAAATTTATCAACGAATTGGAAAAGAATAGGGGGAATGCAAAGTGGATAGAAAAGAAAGAAAAAGAACTCAAGTTAAAGGTATCTTCCGATTTTGTTAACAAGAAACTATACATGCTCCAGCTTGATGAAATAAACATAGCTAAGTGTGATATGAAAAACAATAATAGAGAACATGGTAATTTGACTCTAAAAATAGACAAAATTGAGTTCATTAGGCTAGTGAATATTCTATGCGAAGCTAAAATATTTAAAAACAACAAGAAAGATGTTATGTTAAGAATGGGAGAATTGGTTGGAGATGACTATGCTTCTTATCAGAATAACCTTAATTCAGGAAATAACACCTCCAAAGAGACTCAAAAGAAAATACTAGACAAACTATCTGATGCATTTGAGAATCTATATAACAAGAAAAATGAGAAAATATAACATTTTACACTATACTATAGCTATACTATAAGGACAGACTGCTTAATACCAATCACCTTTGCACTGTAAACAATTAAAATCAATTATTTATGAGTGTAGAAACAATTACCTATGACACACTTCCTAAAGCTGTAAATCAGCTTATAGAGCAAGTTGCAGAGATTAAAACAGCAGTTGAGAAACTTCTTCCGATGGAAAAACGAACACCAATCGGAATTGATGATGCATGTCAAATCCTTCAAAAAGCGAAACCAACCGTTTACGCCCTTGTCAGAACAGGTTCCCTGCCGTGTTATAAATCGGGGAAAAAGCTATACTTCTATGAAGATGAGCTCCTAAAGTATATAGAGCAGGGGCGAAAGAAAACAACAGAAGAGATAGAAGAAGAAATCAATCAAGCATTTTATTCTCCTAATTCGAAACGTCCAACTTATCAAAGTAAATACTCTAAAAAATAATTGGGTTATGGACGAAAACAAAATCACGGCAGAAGGCATTATCGATGATGCGCTTCAATGCAGAGAGAAACTATACGGCTCGGAGTTTCCAATCCATGCATTACCCAAACAGCTACGAGAGATTATCCATGCCACAAGCGAACGGCTCAATTATCCACCGGATTATATAGCAATGGCTCTCTGTTATGTCATTTCAACTTTGACAGGAAATACCCATGTTGCCAAGTTGAAAGAAGGATGGAGTGAGCGATGCATCCTCTATTTGGCTTTTCTCGGTCGCCCGGGAACGAATAAATCACATCCTTTATATTTTGCATTGCGCCCACTACTCGATTCAGATGCCAATAATGCGCTAAAATTCAAGAAAGAGTATAAGGAATACGAAGAAATCCTATCTTATTCCCGGAAAGAGCGAGAAGAAAGAGGACTTGATTTGCCGGAAGAACCAACCTTGAAAAAGTTTGTAGTTTCGGATATCACCCCGGAATCGTTAGCATTTCTACATGAGAACAACAAGAGAGATATCTCTCTCTATATGGATGAGTTAGCAGCCTGGGTTCGTAATTTCAATCGTTATTCCAAGGGATCTGAAGAACAATTCTGGCTCTCTGTATTTTCCTGTAAACCGATCATATTAGATAGACGTGGAGCGAAAAACTCAGTTTCAGTAAAACATTCCTTCATCAATGTAATTGGCACCATTCAACATGGAGTGTTAAAGGAACTGGCAAAAGGAGAGCGTAGTCAGAATGGTTTTTTAGACCGAATACTTTTTGTCATACCAAGCAACCTTGAAAAACGCTATTGGAGCGAGGATGAGTTGTCAACTCATGTAATTCCATACTGGAACGGTCTTGTTCAAAAATTGATTGATATTGATTTTGTGACTGATGAAACAGGCGATCCAATCCCACGAGAACTAAGTTTCAAGCCGGATGCAAAGAAGAAGATCTATGAGTGGCAACGAACAAACACCGATCAGTGCAACCAAGAAAAAGACGAGATTATGATGGGTATATACTCCAAAATGGAAATATATGCTATACGTTTCTGTTTGATATTACAAATGGCACGTTGGCTGTGTGGAGAAGCCGATAAGGATTACATTGACTTAAAAAGCGTAGAAGGAGCTATTGAGATGATTGAATACTTCAAAAGAACGGCAAAAAAGGTCCAGTATATTATCAGTTCCTCCGATCTTCTGGAGAAAATGGACATGGAGAAACAAAAACTCTATGATGCCCTTCCGTATGAATTCGCTACCAAAGACGGTATAAGAGTTGCTGCCAGCCTCTCTATTCCCGAAAATACATTCAAGAAAATAGTAGGGAAATGGAATGGAAATCTACTAGAGAATTTCAAATACGGATACTATCGAAAACTGTACTAGTGGCACACTGTCAACTCTGTCAATTCTAACAGTTATCATACTGATAATCAATCAACAAACTGTGCATAAATTTGGAATTCTGAATACACACTTTTGGGTTTTTTCGTCGAAGTGTGCATCCAAAAATCCACTTTTCAGGTACACTTTTCAGGGGTTAACTAATTGATAATCAATGGTCGTTCAGCCAGTGTGTACAAAGTTGACAGTGTGCCAAAGGAGGGAAAAATGAATTATCGATTTCACTTAGAAAAATACAAAACTCCGAGCTCAAGACATACCTGTCCGGCATGTGGACAGAAGCGAATTTTTGTTCGCTATATTGATTCGGAAGGCTCTATCAAGTTCCCTAATTATGTTGGTAGATGTAATAGGGAGCAGAAATGTGGTTATCATTATACACCCAAACAATATTTCATAGACAATCCGACAGAAAAAGAAGAGTGGAATGCGTTACCGATTCTTCAAAAACAAGTCAGAGAGAACGTAGAGCCGGATTATTTAGATCAAGCTTTGCTAAACAAAAGCTTAAAGCATTATGATGCAAATAATCTATTCCTATTCTTTCAATCTAAATTCGGTTGTGGTGTGTCAGAACAACTATTCAGGAAGTATCGAGTAGGAACAGCCAATCATTGGAATGGATCAACCGTATTTTGGCAAATCGATCAACAAGATAGAATTCGTACTGGGAAAATCATGCTGTATGAGCCTCTGACTGGGAAAAGAGTTAAGAACCCTCACAGTCATATCACTTGGGTACATTCATTGCTAAAACAGGAGAATTATCAGTTGAAACAATGCTTTTTCGGAGAACATTTATTGCATGAGAATAAAAGCTCTCCCATAGCAATTGTCGAAAGTGAAAAGACAGCTTTAATAGCTTCAATTTACATTCCGCAATATCTTTGGATTGCTACCGGAGGTAAAAACGGTTGTCTCACTAAAGATAATATGGTCGTACTGAAAAATCGCAAAGTTGTTTTGTTTCCTGACTTGGGGGCAAGAGAGTACTGGAATACGAAAAGTCTACAAATGTTAGACCTTGGCATTAATTCAATCGTCTCCGATTATTTGGAAAGCAGGGCTTCCAAGGAAGAAATAGAGGAAGGATATGATATTGCAGATTTTCTATTACAGAAGAAGACCAAACAAATGAGTTTACATGAATTTGTTGCTAAAAATCCACAGTTGCAACAACTCATAGACACATTCCAGTTGGAACCAGTCCGTGATAAATATCATTTCCCTAATGTTTAATGGCATAATAGTGGGTGATGGGGTGTTGAAAGAAAATCATTTATGATTTTCGGGTAGCAAGTTTATGTTTCGGGTAGCCGAAACTTGCCTAATCCCGTTGGTCTCACGATAAAATCAAATATATGAAAGAGCAAAATAAGGGCGGAAGACCCCGCAAAGAATTAAATCAAAAAAGAAAATACCAGGTTAATGTAAAGCTGATGACGGGAGAGTATTATTTTTTGAAATCCCTTGCAAAAAGTGCAGCATTGCCAATAAACGACTATGTCAGGCAATGCATAAAATCAAGTTCAGTGATGCCACGTATAACACCTGAAGAGAATGATTTGATACGGAAACTCATAGGCATGGCCAACAATCTTAATCAAATAGCAAAAAAAGCGAATCAGGCAGGATATAACACAATTCGCACAGAATACCTTTTCCTGGCTGACAGTATTGACGATTTAATAGATACTATAAGGAATGATAGCAAAAATAACAACCGGCAACAATTTTAATGGTGTGGTTAAGTACATCATTGATACAAACAAGCAAGCAGAAATTATAGATAGTGTCGGTGTTCGCCTTAAAGACATAAACAGTATTATTTCAAGCTTTACAACACAACAAGGATTGAGTCCTGGAATATCTAAGCCTGTTTATCACATCTCATTGGATTTTTCTTCTAAAGATACGGACGAACTCACTAACGAGAGAATGAGCGAGATAGCCCGTGATTATCTTGAAAGAATGGGAATCAGAAATACACAGTTTATCGCAGTGAGGCATTATGACAAGAACCACCCTCACATCCATCTTTGTATCAATCGAATTGATAATGACGGTAATCTAATCAGTACTAAAAACGATCGCTATAAGAGTGAGAAGGTTTGTAAAGCTATTACCCGAGAGTATGAGCTTTATTTTTCTTCCGGTAAAGAAAAGGTAAATCGTCATCGATTAAAGGGAGCGGATAAAGCAAAATATGAAATAAATGATGCCATCAAGTCCGTACTTGAGCATTGCTGCTCATGGAAAGAATTTATTCAACAATTGGAACAACAGGGAATAAAGACACAATTCAAGTTCAAGGGGCAATCATCCACAATAGAGGGAGTATCATTCTCGAAAGATGGTTTCAGTTTCTCCGGTTCAAAGATTGACCGCCAATTTAGTTTTTCTAAGTTAGACCAAGCAATACAAAATCAGCGATTGGCAGATCATGACAGTCAATTGTATTTCAATGGAAGGAAAACAACAGTTCAGCAAAGCTATTCCTGCGATGAGAGAGTACCTCCAAAGCAAAATTATACCCATTCTATCATGCATGCAGGCTATGGAATTAGTGGTGGTGGAGGCTCCGATGATGACCCCAATAAAAAGAAACGAAAAAGACATTTCTAAAACAGTACAGATATGAATAATAAAGAATTTAATGCCATCGCTTTAATGCTCGAAGAGATCATGCTGCTATTAAAAGCAAATGAAGACAAGAACAATCCGGAACAAAAACCTATGCCCAGTTTTGACATGAGCGCAGTTCATGCGGAAATAAAGAAGACATTAGCCAGTATACACACAGGAATCCGGGTAACGAATGATTCGCAAAAAATCATAATCAATATGCTGAAAAAATGTGAGACGGATAGAAAAGTTGAGGAAAAATCTATTGGTAAAAGTAGAATACGATTCTACTTTATTGTTTTTCTTATAGCCATTTCGCTCTCCTTCGGGATCAGTTGCTGCCTACAGCAGAAGACAATAAGCAAATTAGAACGGATTGTCGAGAACAGATATTTGAGCAAATAGTTATTTGTATAAATACGTATCTACACATTTACATATTTGCGCAGATACGTATTTATGGTCCTGCTATTTTATTATCGTTTTTTCGTCATGGGTGTAAATTATAGTATCTTTTTGCGCCCAATGCATACATACAACGAAGATTGCTATCAGTCCTATAACTATTTCCTTGATGTAATAGCCAGCAACACATATTACGGTTATGACAATAAATCCTTTCAACAACAACCAGAAAGCCCTTGTTCTTTGTCCTGACACAAAGTGCCTGTAAATACTCCTGATCCACTTAAAAGTAAAGCGAATAATCTTGTAGGCAAGATAGCCAATCACAAAAACGATGAATATAATGTGTAATGTTTCTAACATGGCAATGTGCATTTATATAAATACGCAGATGTGTATTTGCGCAAATAAACTATTAGTCATAGACGAATGCTGGCTATTTTGTTATTTCCGGCATCTTTGTTTTCCTGATAGAGAACAAGGGTATACATTTTCCCATTCTTCCTCTTGATGACAATAGTCTTGCCTGATTCAACAAGATCAAGATATTCATTTATGCTACGAGCAAACTGTGTAGCTGATATTATTTCCATATCGCTGGATTTATTTGAGTTGTGTAAGTTAAGGCAACGCCTAATGTCGAATATATTGACTAAACTCTATAGGAATAATCATGGTCACCTTTCATTAGTAAACAGTTCAACCATTTCAGACATAGATGAAGATGTAAAAGTCTTCTCCCCTTTCAATTCATCAACGAGTTTATCATTGATGTATGCTTTGATAGAATAACTGCATGTTGTTCCTTCATCGATGCTAATCATAGTAAGCAGAACAAATAAATTATTCCCTTTGGCATCTGTACTGCAAACAACTTTCTTTACATTCTTTAGCTTATCATTTACAGAATAGAGAGTTCCTTTGTACTGCCCGTTACCATCGTAAAGTTTGGCATTACTGGCATCCTGAAAACCGACAGAAATATCTACTTCATCACTCCCGGACACTTCGACCACGATTTTATGTACTCCAATTGTTCCTACTGGATCGTTATCATCCGAACCGCCACAACCGGACAAAATCGCCATACACAATGCTGCTACAACTAAAAATTTACTTTTCATAAGAATATGTTATTGAGTTTGATATATAAACAATTACGCAAAGAAGCAGACTAACCTCTCTTTCAATTTGACTTCATCTTCAACTTCTTCAAAGTTACCACTACATTGAGCAAATAAGCCCTTCGCTTTATAGTAGATATCCAAGGCTTTATCTGTATCAAGGATTCCTCTTTTTTCTTCTTCGTATGTCTCTTGAATGAATGAAACTGGAGAGAACTCAAGTCCTTCATAAAGAACTACATTGGCTTCTTCCATCGCCAGGTAATGAGGTTCGCCTCTGGATGAACTTTGTAAATAAGCACTATGAGCTAAGTTTGCTCGTTTAACGATAAATTCTCTGACATCATCATCCTTAAGCATTTGTGGCTGATAATCGTTCAAATAAGAGAATAGTCTCTTTTGAAAAAAATCAAGAAGATTCAGTTCGTTTTCCATATATATTTATTTACTGTTTTAATCCTGTTTGCTTCATGCCTGCCTACAGGTAACCATTCCATGCTAGTTTGAGAATTTGCTTTGGATAACTCTCGAAGTCAAATAGATTAATTGGATCACATTTCGCTTTGGTTTCCACTCCAAGTTCAAGTCCAATGAGAATTTGAAACAGTCCGAACATTGCAGCAGCATTAAGAGAGGAAAGTTCGACTTTCTTCCCTAATGTTTCGTTATAGGTTTCTATCGCATGTAGAAAAATCAGGAAAAAGCTTATACTAGTATCACTTTTGCTGTAAACATCAACGTCTTCAGAAGTATGCCAATACTCCAAAAGATGTTTGGGTATTTCTGTGGTGTTTGCATTGATATTGTTAGTTATGTAGTCAATGCTTTCCTGGTGGAGTTGTTTTGATGTTTGCTTCATTTTGCCAGTTTTGTGCATTCACAAAACCACAAAAAGAAGACGTGGTACTCACCAAGTCCGAACTGGAGGTACTGGTATACCCGAGAAACGAAACAAGGCAAGCCCACGCCTATACGGCATGAGCATTGCACAGTTTCCTCGTTTCTCTCAAATTACCAGTTTTCCAGCTCGAGGTTTATGTGAACGCTATGTTAATATGTCTTTGCGGAATAATCCGCTTATTTTCTGTATACAAAGATACGCTAATCTGTCTAAACAAAAAAGAGAAGTCATTTTTATAGCATATTTTTCGCTATATTTGTGTGCGTAATTTATATGTTTCACTGAAAAACAATCCAATGGAACTAAATAGAATAAAAGAAGTACTTGACGAAAAAGGAATTAAGCAAACGTGGTTAGCTGAAAAGCTTGGCAAAAGTTTCAGTTCTATAAATGCATATGCTTGTAACCGGCAGCAACCAAGTTTGGAGGTTTTGCACCAGATTGCAGAAATTTTAGGAGTAACTGCGTCAGAACTATTAATAAACAAAATTAAAAAAAAATGATATGGCTTTAAAAATACCAATATTATCTTTCTTTGCTAGAGGGGGATTTAGATTTTGAACAAGCTGGTTTTATGTAGTATGGTCTAATGAAGTTTCATTAATTTACAAATCAAGCTTAAGCTTTACATTAGAAAAGGAATAATGATGATTCAACAAAATACAGAAAACAATATAGATAATAGTAGTTTGTCTTGGATGGAACGAGAGTTTGCTTTCCCCAAAAGAGTTATTCGATTGGGAACCACGTTCAGTGGAATTGGGTCTATAGAGTATGCATTTAAGCGATTAGAACTGAATACACAAATACAGTTTGCTGGAGATATTGATGCTAACTGTAAAAAAACTTATTTTGCCAATTTTGACATACAAGAAGACAGGTGGCACACAGATATTCAAAACTTCGATGCTAGACCATTTCGTAATAAAATTGACTTATTAGTAGGAGGAGCCCCATGCCAAGCGTTCTCAATTGTCGGTAATCAACTAGGTTTCGAAGATACAAGAGGAACTTTATTCCATGAATTTGCTAGAGTAGTAAAAGAGTGCAAACCAAAACTGTTTATCTTCGAGAACGTTCAAGGCTTATTTAACCATGATAATGGAAAAACTTGGCAAGTTATTTATAATACTTTCAAAGACTATTGTGGATATGATGTTCATTTCCAGCTACTCAATGCTCGAGACTATGGCATTCCTCAAAATCGTGAGCGGTTATATTGTATTGGCTTTAGAAAAAAAACGCAATTCAAATATCCAACTCCAATACTATTACGCTACAAAATGTATGATTTCTTGGAAGATTATATTAACACTCCTTTTTTCAATAAAGAAAACAATGTCAAGGTCATAACACCAACAATCAGTAGAATAAATGCCATAGCGAACAAAAGCATCACCCCTGTTTCTAATGAGTTTATATTTCAGGTAAAAGAAGTCGAAGACAAGTACTATTTATCAGAAAAGGTTGCAAAATATGTGCTTGCAGGAGGTACTAAAAAATTTAAGACTTCGACAAAAACAGATCTTGATGTAGCTCGTCCCCTATTGCAAAGTATGCATAAAATGCATAGAGCAGGAGTGGATAATTATGTGACATTCCGAAAAGAAAAAGGAATTAATGGAATCAGAAAACTAACTCCTCGTGAATGTATGCGTTTAATGGGTTTTCGAGATGATTTTAAAATTGTAGTATCAAATACAGCAGCCTATATGGAAGCTGGTAATAGCATAGTTGTAGATGTCCTAATTGCTATATTAAAGCAATTGGATATTACACAATATGGAATAGATGAAAATGAAAAATAAAATGCAAAACATACAAAACACAAAAGCCAATATAGATGCTTCAGAATCCGATTGGACTAAGAAATCTTTCTGCTATTCTAAACACACTATTCGCCTTGGGACTTCGTTTAGTGGAATAGGAGCAATTGAGCATGCTTTCGAAAGGCTTGGACTTAACTATGAAATACAATTTGCGGGTGATATTGACAAAGATTGTAAACAATCCTATTTGGCCAACTATGAGATTGATGAAAGTAGATGGCATAATGACATTCATAATTTCGATGCAAAACCATATAAAGGCAAAATAGATTTATTCGTCGGGGGTGCTCCATGTCAAGCATTTTCCATAAGAGGGAAACGAGGCGGATTTGAAGACACTAGAGGGACTCTGTTTAGTGAATTTGCTAGAGTAGTTATTGAATGCCAACCAAAAGTGTTTATTTTCGAAAACGTCAAAGGGATGCTAAGTCATGATAAAGGGAATACATGGAAGACCATCAAAAAGACATTTGAGACAGATTGTGGCTATGATGTCTACTACCAAATCTTGAATGGAAAAGATTATGGAATTCCTCAAAGTAGAGAACGTTTATTTTGTATTGGTTTTAGAAAAAAAACAAATTTCAAATTCCCTAAACCAATACAGCTTACAACCACAATGTATGATTATTTGGATCGCAATATAGATGACAAGTTATTTCTAAAAACTAAAGGTGTCAATTTTGTTACACGATCGATTAACCGTCAAAAAAGTTATACTCAAATAAACGGAAATATTATGTTATGTCAAAAACGCAATCAGCAATTTAATTGGCATGGCGATTTCGTATTCCATCCTTTAGGCACGCATGACAACACCATGACGAAATACATTGACTACATTTTCAACGTGAATGATTATGAGGAAAATTATTATGTACAGAAAAATATAGGGAAATATTGTTTAATTAAAAAAAATGATAATCTCGCAATGGCGCCAAATACAATTCATTATAATAATTCAAAAGGATTTTATCGTAAACTTTCTCCTAGAGAATGTTTACGCCTAATGGGATTTGATGACAGTTTTAAAATTGTAACATCAAATACAGCTTGCTATAAACAAGCCGGAAATAGCATTATAGTCAATATACTTATTGCTCTATTAAAACAGATGGATATAACTAAAATTGCATACAATGGCTGATATATTATGTCGATGGAGAAACCCGTCTCCACAAACTGTTTGTGAACTAGTTTCAATATTGCCACACAAATCTATGTCTTCTAATGACTTTCGACTTGAAATGGATGAAGATTTTTTTCGAACACCATACCAATTAGCTTGTCAATTAGGACTTTATTTTGAGGATAAAGACAAAGATTCTTATACCCCTAGATTTGAACACGATATAGCGGAAAGTGAAGCTACTTCATACTTGGAAATGTGGATTCATAGATATTATGTTCCTAATCCATATACAAAGAGTCTAAGAACTCTTGACCACCCAATCTACCTTATTGAAGCATTAGTAAAAAAACTAGAGGAACATGGAGGCTCTTATAATCTTAAGGCATCTCTAGACGAAATATTTTCTGACGAGATGGGAAATCTTGATATTGTACGGAATACAATAAATAAATACTCTCAAATAATAACAGTTGATAATGATAACACAGCCAAATTAAACAATAATTACAAAATAATTATGAAACAAATCTATAATAGGAATGATAAAAAAGCATTCTTTGATAACTTTAGTATAAGCGACATGGAGGTATCTAACCTTTCTAAGCAGATCATATATTATGGAGCTCCTGGAACAGGTAAATCACATGAGATAAAAACTCGGATTAAGGCCGAAAAAGCGTCTCATACTAGAACAACTTTTCATCCAGATAGCGATTATTCCACTTTCGTTGGAGCTTATAAACCAACAATGGAGAAAACAGGAGTGATAAGCAATGGGAAAGAAGAAACAAAGATATCATACAGATTTGTTCCTCAATCGTTTATGCAGGCATATATTAAGGCCTGGAAAAATTACCCAAGCCCTCAATACTTGATAATTGAAGAAATTAATCGTGGTAATTGTGCTCAAATATTTGGTGATTTATTCCAACTATTAGATCGTAACGGGCTTGGTTTTTCAGATTATCCTATTGTTGCAGACAATGACTTAAGCAAGTTTATAAAGGATGAGCTTGCAAGAGATGGGGCTTCATTAAATGATGCTCAAAAAGAGGATATCAACAATATGTATCAAGGAGAATATGATAATGTTGTAAAAGAGGTGCTTAATGGAAACCTCCTATTACTTCCTTCAAATTTATATATATATGCCACAATGAATACAAGCGACCAGTCGTTGTTTCCTATTGATTCTGCTTTCAAGCGCCGTTGGGATTGGCAATATACCCCTATTACTCAAGGGATTGACCACAATGGAGATTCTCTTAAATGGAAAATCGAAGTAAATGGTGAAGAAAGAGATTGGTGGGAATTCTTACAGGCAATAAACAAGAAAATTGGTTCTACCACTGACTCTGAAGATAAAAAATTAGGCTATTTCTTCATAAAAGCACAAAATGGCATTATTAGAGCAGAAACCTTTGTTGCAAAAGTTATCTTCTACTTGTGGAATGATGTTTTCAAAGATTATGGTTTTGATGACAAGATATTCTTAAATGAGAAGGGAGAAACACTATCATTTCCTTGTTTTTATGAAGATTGTGAATTAGGGAAGAAAGTAAATGAAAAACGTATTGCAAAATTTATAGATAACGTATTAGAAACGAATAAAAAAGAATCTGACATAGAAACTGTCTCACAGTAAGCCGAAAATATGAGAGTAATCATTGAGGGATATCCTTATGATGCAGCCAACGTAGAAGAAGCCCTTTGGGGATTGAGTCCTCTTCGTAATATAGAACAAAAGGTTAGCGTCAATTATGTGGGTTATTACTATAATCCTCAGCTGAAGGATTGTGTTTTTATCTTACCTAAAGTATTGATGGATGAAAAAGATTTGGTGTTCTCTCATCTCGATCCTACGTCCATAATAAATATTGACAAGGCAGAAGGATTAACTTACGAGGAGCGCAGTTTTATCTATGAGTTCGCAGTATGGATATATCGAGCTATTTCAGTATACAACAAGAATAATGAACAGAATGACATTGTATATCAACGTCTTGTTGCACAGATGGGAAGTGGGAAACAAAGAAAGAGTAATACGTTTCTAGATATTCTTTTGTCCTTGTTGCGGTTTAATAGAGAAAATCAAGATTTTTTCATGACTGTCCTTAAGAATATCCACTCTGGATTCAATAAGATAAATTGGAATAGAACAATATCCCATTCTTCAGCTGTCATCCAAGATAATGAACCGTTTTATCTAAACCCGGTAAATAAAAAAAAGCAGATTAACTTTGATGAAGAGTTACTTGTTATTTACTTCTCAATCCTCAACTATATCAAAGACACTTATGGATTTCCGGTATCAATTAACGTAGGATTTCAACTCATAAAGGGCAAGCAATTCGAACATTATCTAAAAAAATTTGGAAAAATTCGATTAAAGCAAATAAAATACAAATACTTTTCTGATAAAGCATTGCGAATATGGGAATTATGCTATGCTTTTTTTGAACGGGCACATCAGATTAGCATTGTAACAGAACAGCAGGAATATCTATTAGTTAAGAATTTTAATATCGTATTTGAGGCAATAATTGATGAGCTAATCGGTGATAGTAGAGATAAAATACCTAAAGGGTTGAAAGATCAGTATGATGGTAAGCGAGTTGATCATATATACCCCTATCAAAGTCTTACCACAAATGAAGACAGCCAATCAATTTATTACATTGGCGATAGCAAATATTACAAGTTAGGGAATAACATAGGACAGGAATCAGTTTATAAACAATATACATACGCCAAAAATGTTATTCAGTGGAATCTAAATCTCTTTATCAATGAAGACGTCGATGACAAGAAATTGCTTTATGATAAGAATCATTTTGGTAATATTCCTAAGCTAAGAGACGATGTTACAGAAGGCTATAATGTGATTCCAAACTTTTTTATCAGTGCTAGGATGGATGAAAATCTATCGTTTGCCGATAATATATATCGAACTAATCGTTCGCAACAATCATTTAATTCTCAGCAATTCAAAAATCGTTTATTTGATAGAGATACGTTACTGGTATTGCACTATGATGTAAATTTCCTTTATGTCGTTTCTCTTTACGCTCGTCAAAACGAACACCAAAAGTCTTTATGGAAAGGGAAAGTAAGAAGTATGTTCCGTTCCGAAATTCAAGAAATACTGCAAGAGCAATATGACTTTTATGCCATGAGCGCTCATCCTAATGTTTCTGCTGAGAATTACATGAAAGAGCACTTTCAAGATGTGTTAGGCAAGGTTTATACTCCATATTCAGATAAGAATATTTTCTCCTTAGCTTTGGATAAAAAAGACCCGGAAGGGAATAATGAGCAATTATTGGGAGAATTACGGAGATATTTCTTTGTTGAAGAATGTGCTATTGGTGAAAATCCGAGTTCTGTTTTAGAAAAAACAGTTTTCCAAAGCATAGAGGGACGATCCTCTATTGTCCCAACTAATGAAAAAAACGTCCTTACAGGTCTTGTTCGTAAAAGCGATGATGACTATAATGTTTTTTGTATCCATCAAGCAAAAAATTATACGATGCAAAAAATTCCGTCAGTTAACCTACTTGATGTTAAATACTTCTTACCCATGGTCGGTGGAAGCATTGACGGCTTATACAAAATTGAAAAACTATCTTTTGGATCATATAAGGATACAGAAAGCAATGCACAGCCATGTTTGAAACTTAAGTTAGGAGAATATGTGAATTTTGGAAATTCTTGGGAATCTATTTATCGTATAAAAATGCAGCCGGGGGAAGTCATCTCTGTAGCTGATACTCTTAAATTATATACACAGAAATAATAATGAAATTAAAAACCATACACATAAGAAATTTCAGATGCTTCAAAGATGAAGTTTCTATAGAATTTGATAATATCACAACTATTATAGGAAAAAATGATATAGGAAAATCGACTATACTTGAAGCTCTTGAGATCTTTTTCAATAATGACACGGTGAAAATAGAGCCCAATGATGCAAGTATATCTTCAAGCTTAAAGCAAGTAACTATTACGTGTGATTTTATTGATATTCCGCCAGTCGTTACTTTGGATTCCGGTTCTGAGACCTCTCTGTCTAACGAATATCTTTTATATTCTGATAATCTATTAAGAGTGAAAAAGGTGTTTGATTGTGGTAAGTCGAAACCTTCATCAGAAGTTTATATTGTGGCGAATCATCCAACAGCAAAAGGATATGACAATCTATTAGAATTAAAAGAGAAAGACCTTCAGAAAATTATAAAAGATAATGCTTTGGATGTTACGCTCAAAGGGAATCCTAAAATGCGGGCTGCGATTTGGAATGCTTGTAGCGATTTGAATTTTTCTATAGTTGAAATCCCAGTAAATAAGACAAAAGAGGATGCAAAAGCTATTTGGGATAAAATAGACTCATATCTACCCATTTTTGCACTTTTTCAAAGTGATCGGAGTAGTCATGATTCTGACGGAGAGGTTCAAAATCCGATGAAAGCAGCAATTGCAGAAGCTATTTCAGAAGCTCAAAAAGAAATAGAAGATATTCAAGAAAAGGTGAGGGCAAAAGCTTTAGATATCGCAAATCAAACACACAAAGCGCTGGAAGAGATAGATTCTTCTTTGGCTGGCAAAATCACTCCGAGCTTCACTAGTCCTACGGCATCTAAATGGGGTGGGTTATTTTCCATTTCAATGGAAACAGATGAAGGAATCGCATTAAATAAAAGAGGTAGCGGTGTTCGAAGAATGATACTCGTCAGTTTTTTTAAAGCAGAAGCAGAAAGAAAAATTACATCTTCTAATAAGAAGAGTATTATCTATGCAATTGAAGAACCAGAGACCGCTCAACATCCAAATAATCAGCGAATTTTGATCAAATCTTTCTTAGACTTGTCTCAAAATCCCCAATGTCAAGTAATTCTTACAACTCATAGCCCTGAATTAGCAAAAGAACTACCGGTTGATAGTATTCGGTTTGTTGATAGAGATAACGATGATAATCCTGCGATAAAAAAAGGAGATGATGTTTTACTAGAAGTCGCAAATACCCTCGGGGTTTTTGCAGACAAAAGAATTCAAGCATTAGTTTGTGTTGAAGGTCCCACGGATGTAATTGCATTAAATAATTTTTGCAGATGTTTAAGAGAGAAGGATCCATCCATTATAGACATTGAAAATGATGAAAGAATAGCTCTAATACCTCTAGGAGGTAGTATCCTAAAGCAATGGGTAGAGCTGCATTATCTTAGAAAATTAAACTGTCCAGAAATTCACATCTATGATAACGATGTGGCGACTTATCAACATACTATCGATGCCGTCAATAGTAGAGGAGATGGTTCATGGGGAACGCTAACAAAAAAACGAGAGATTGAAAATTATCTCCATACTGATGCTATAAAAGAAATTTATGCTGTAGATATTGATACTAATTTAGATGAAGTCCCCAAATTGTTTGGAAAAGCCTACTCTACTTCACGAGGTTTAGATGGAAATTTGAAAGATAATACTTCAAAGAAATATCTTTGTAAAGTATTCAATGAAGCTATGAACTATGATCGTCTTATGGAAAGAGACACAACAGGAGAGATTAACAGTTGGTTTGAAAAAATTAAATCAATCTTACATTAAGAAATGCTGCAGAAAGCCATACAAATAGCGATTAAGGCTCACGAAAGTCAATTCGACAAATATGACATACCTTATGTAGGTCATATTATGCGAGTAATGGAAGCTGGAAAAACTGATGATGAAAAGATCGTTGGAGTTCTTCATGACATCGTAGAAGATACCGATTGGACTTTCGAGAAACTAGAAGAGGAAGGATTTGCTACATATATAATTGATGCAATACGATGTTTAACTAAGACATCAGAAGATGAGCCTTATGAAGAATTCATAAAACGGGTTCAGACAAATCCTTTGGCTGTGCGAGTGAAAATTAATGATTTAGCAGACAATATGGATATACGAAGACTTTCTGCTATTTCAGAGAAAGATGTTGAGCGTTTAAGAAAGTATCACAAAGCATATAAAAGACTAACCTTATAAGCAAATAAATATCGCATGAAGAAGACTAATAAAGAGCAACTTCTCCAACTAATTTATGAATACAATCAATTAGGAATTGGACAGCAGATAGACCATGATAAGTTCTATCTATACTCCCTCATTACACATTCTACTGCCATAGAAGGTTCTACGGTAACGGAAGTAGAAAACCAGTTACTCTTTGATGAAGGTATTTCGGCTAAAGGGCGGACGATTGGCGAGCAGATGATGAACCTTGATTTGAAAACGGCTTATGAGCATAGTATGACATTGGCAAAGCAACATACTGATTTCACTATAGATATGCTCAAATCACTTTCTGCCATTGTGATGAAGAATACTGGTAGCGTTTATAACACATTGCAAGGTTCGTTCGATTCCTCAAAAGGTGACCTTCGCTTAGTCAATGTAACAGCAGGAACAGGCGGTAGTTCTTATATGAATTACCTAAAAGTTCCAGCTCGGTTGGGAGAGTTTTGCCAACAAATGAACGCTCGTCTAAATGCCCTATTGCAAAGCGACGATATGATAGAAAAGTATCTATTAAGTTTTGATGCTCACTATTTACTCGTGACTATTCATCCGTGGGTAGATGGTAATGGCAGGATGTCTCGCCTTGTAATGAATCATTTGCAATTTGAACTTGATCTTATTCCTTCCAAGGTAGAGAAAGAGAATAAAGCGGAATATATACAGGCATTGATTGATTCTCGAGAACAGGAATCATTAGAACCGTTTCGTGAATTTATGTTGGCTGAGCATATCCGCAATTTGCGCAAAGAGATAGAAGCTTATAAGAAATCAAATGAGTTTGATCCGTTAAAAGTGACAAGTGAACCTCAAGAACCCCAAGGTGAACCTCAAGGGAAAGCAATAGAACAGATTATACTTGATGAGATTCGGAAAAATAGTAAAATTACAAGGGAAGAATTGGTAGAAATTACCCATACTAGCCTAAGTACCATTAAGCGTAGACTTAAGAAGATGAGTGACAAGGTGGTCTTTATTGGTAGTGGATATAGCGGGCATTGGGAGATAAAAGAATGAAAAGAAGTAGATTATATAGGCAACAATAAAAGATACCAATTAAAACTTACTAAAAAGTTAGTGAAATGATATTGATAGAAGACATAACAAGTGCTCAAATCGAACTAATATTAACAATAGTTGCCGCTGTATGCACTTTTTTACACCGAACTGATTTAAACTTTGGTCGTACAATAAATAAACATAAAGAATTACAAGTATAAACTATAATATCCCAAATACATATGGACAAACTGGAATTAATCCCTGTTACACATCTGTTGAATAAAAACTTTTTTATTCCTGCCTATCAAAGAGGATACCGTTGGAAAGAAAGACAGGTTCTCGACCTGCTCGAAGACATCCTCGAGTTTTATAAAAAAGATAAAGAAAAAGGAGAGTTTTACTGCCTCCAACCAGTCGTTGTAACCCTGAATTCAGAGGGAGAGTACGAGGTTATCGATGGTCAGCAACGCCTTACAACACTGTATATATTATTATCGTATCTTGAAGAAGCGCGGAAAATAATATTTAACGCCAGTGAAAAATTTACCCTCTCATACGAAACAAGGGAAAAGGGAGAATTGAGTAGCAAAGAATTTCTGGAAAACATACTCCACACCACAGAAGTAAACAACAGGAATATCGACTTCTACCACATGAGCAAGGCGTACCTCACAATCAAAAAATGGTTTGAAGACAACACTATCAACAAATCAGATATACTCAATGTCCTACTAAAAGCAGATTCCCGCAAAGATGCTGAAACTGGCATTGAGACAGACACTGCAAATAACATAAGGTTTATCTGGTACCAACTGGAATACGAAGACGAAAACCAGGCAAAGAATACATTCACCCGCATCAACATGGGGAAAATACCTCTAAACAATGCCGAACTGATAAAAGCCCTCTTCTTTATAAATGGAAGCCACCACGAAAAAGAAAAGGAAAAGCACCAGCAGAAACTTGCTTACGAATGGGACAAAATAGAAAATACCCTGCAAAACGAAAACTTTTGGTTTTTTCTCAACAAGTCGCATAGTTCGGAAGCTACCAAGATAGAATTTATATTCGACCTTATAGCTGCAAAATATAAAGACAGGGTAAAAATCAACATCAATAAGTCAATAGATAAGCTCTACACTTTCTATGTATTCAACGAATTGATAAGTAAGGAGATAGTCACAAAAGAAAATCTCTGGGAAGAAGTAAAAACACATTTTAGAACCTTTGAAGAATGGTATAACGACAACAACTACTACCATCTTATAGGTTACCTGATACAGACCGGTAAGGCAATAGAGGATATAAAATTACTGTCGGATAATGCCACTAAATCACAATTCAGAAAAGAATTAACCACACACATAAAAACCGATATAGAAAATAAGCTAAAAAAAGAAAAGATAACAAAGCCGGTAGAACTTACCTACAACGAAAATTACAACCTAGTCACGGATATACTCCTTCTATTCAATGTAATATCAACAATGAACAGCGGGTATTCCAGGTTCCCCTTCGAAAGATACGTAACCGAAAAGTGGAGCCTTGAACATATCCATGCGCAAAATTCGGAAGACCTCCGTACTGATGCACAGCGAAAAGCATTACTCAATGAGCAACAGGTATTTTTCAAATCAATAAACGATGAGGATATTACCACCCGGATAAACCAGCTGCTTAGCCAAAACACTATAGATACAGCAGAATTTGCAAACCTGCAAGAAGAAATTTTCAGAAAATTTACTGGAGATGAAGATACAGGAGTACACTCCATAGATAACCTTGCGCTTCTGACAGGTAAAAACAACTCAACGCTCAATAACAATGTCTTCCCGATAAAAAGGGATAAAATTATTCAGCTGGACGAAAAGGGAGCATTCATACCACTTTGCACAAAAAACGTTTTCTTGAAATACTACAGCAAAGACGTAACTCAGAATGCAACCTGGACGGCAAACGATCGGAGAGAGTACCTAAACGAGATTGAAAATGTATTAACAAACTTTTTACCCCAATAATGCAGATGAAAACAAAATATACTTTCTGGGAACTTATAAATACATATAAGATTGAAATACCCAAAATACAGCGCGACTATGCTCAGGGACGTAATGAACCGGCTATAAATAAAATAGCGTCCGATTTTCTCGATGACCTTATTGACTCCATACAAAACAACGATGAACTCAACCTCGACTTTGTGTACGGTAAAATAGAGAACGATTTACTCATTCCGCTCGACGGCCAGCAGCGCCTCACCACCCTTTTCCTGCTCCATTGGTATATAGCACTGAAAGAAAACAGGCTGGATGGTGCCACAAAGCAAACACTTGTACGGTTTACCTACGAAACAAGAATAAGTTCGCACGACTTTTGTGCAAGGCTGGTGGCAGATGCCATCCAGTACAATACCGTGACTGATAAAATCAGCACTGAAATTACGGACAGTAAATGGTACTTCCTTTCATGGAAAACAGACCCTACTGTTGCCGCCATGCTTAATATGCTTGACCTCATCCACACTAAGCTCAAAGACATTGACCAGCCCTTGTTCGACAATCTTGTAAACAGCCCAAACATTACTTTTAGCTTTTTACCCCTCGATAAGTTCAAACTTACCGACGAACTGTATATCAAGATGAATGCTCGTGGGCTCCCACTCACCGAATTTGAAAACTTCAAAGCGAAATTCTCAGTGTACCTCACGGATATCAGGGAAAAATCAAAACTGGATAACGACTGGCTCGATATTTTTTGGAATATGGAGAAAAACGGGGATACACCTGTCAGCACCGAAAACGTAGACAAGCGATTCTTTAACTTCTTCAAAAACATCACACTCAATTTTTACGTAGAACAGCACGAAATCGATAAAAACCTGATCGACAACTACGATCTCTTTGACATATACACATCAGTATATCAACAGCAGGAGTATGTAGACAGAATTGTACAGATACTCGACGGTCTTACAAGCTACGATGATAGCAACTATGTTTTTAGGAAGTTCTTATCATCCAAATTAGATTATGCGGACAGGTTGCACTTCTATTCACTTGGATTCTTTTTTACTATATTCGGTCAGTTAATCCCCGAAAACCAAGAACATTATGACCGCTGGATGAGAGTGACCAGTAATCTGATAAATAACACTCGTATCGAAAGCCCCAAAGAGTATGAAAATGCAATTCGTTCCCTGCAGGAATTAAGCAAAAACATATCAGACATATACTCATACATAAGTATATCTCACGATACTATCAGATACTTTGCACGCTTGCAAAGAGACGAAGAATCACTCAAAGCTCGCCTTATCCTTGAAGACTCAAGATGGGAAAACCTGTTCATACAACTGGAGCAACATCCTTATTTCGATGGACAAATCGGCTTTGCACTGAAATACTCCCACAACGAAAACAGTGGATACAGTCAGCAATCTTTCGAAAATTACTCCCGTAAGCTCTCTGCATTATTTAGCGACCCATTTAAAGAAAACCACGACTTCCTGTTCCAGAGAGCCCTCCTTGTAAAAGGAGACTATCTGCCAAAGGTAGGCGATGGCGACAATTATACTTTCTGTATTTTTGAAGAAGCTTTGAGAACAAAGCTGGAAAACTGGAGAAAAGTTTTCAACGACAGTTCGTTAAGCTTTATTCTAAAAGAGTTGCTCGATGACATTGATCCAGATAATATATTCGGAAGTCTCTCAGCAATAATAGAAAACCACACTGTATCTGATTGGAGAAAAATAATAATCGAAAATCCAGAAGATATTGTGTATTGCTTGTACAGACAAATCCGTATGTATAGAGATGGAAAGATATTTTTACTTTCCAAGTCACAGATGAATGGAGCCCACAAAGAATTATTCAGTTGGGATCTATTTAGAAAAAAATATGAAGATAGTACATATCCACCATTCACCAATGGTATATGGTATTGGCCAAGTACCTCCTTTGACCCACCTTGCATGGTATTAGACACGTACAATTATTATGGAAGAGAATATGCAATTGACATTTACCATGAAACAAAGCACACATATAAATTAAGATTTTATGATAGAGAATGTAATAAACCTTCAGCCAAGATACAAGAAATGCTGGAGCAGCTAGGCTTTGACAAAGAAAACAGAATTCAATTACAGAAAAATGAGATAGAAGAGAAAATAATCGAAATATGTGAAGTGTTGAGTCAGTTGAAGAAGGGATAAGGTTCTGAAAGAATATTTAAGAGATAAAACAACAAGAATGAGAGAGCGAATAGACTACTTTGCGCCGGGAGATGGAGCTATACCTTTCGAATTAGAGAAAGCAGAATCTCTGATTGAATCCTTTAATGAAAATCACTACTAACCGACTAAAATTTTGAGTAAAGGGGCTTCCTCCTTTCGGATTCGCCCCTAATGTCGTAGATTTGTTGTACCACCAATAAATAA
>NZ_JARXWF010000013.1 GCF_029892605.1 Parabacteroides sp. PM6-13 | reverse complement strand
TAAAACTACACCAATATGGATTAAACTCCATAACTGAAGTGTCAAGGAAGGATTTTGTACAACCCAGAGTAAGCGCTGGGTCTCAAGAGACCGCGATTACTCTACTTATTATCCATGTAGAAGCCCTTTCGGGCTTTATTTCTAAATTAGCTACACCGTATCTTAGCGATACGCTACTTCCATCCCCCGAACAGCGTCATTGATGCAGCCATCGCTGTAAACCTCCTGCCCGTTGACAAAGGTTTTCCAGACTTTATGGTGGAACCGGGTTCCTTCAAAGGGCGACCAGCCGCATTTATACAGTATATTCTCTTTCGTCACCACCCAGTCGGCCTTCGGGTCGACCAGTACCAGATCCGCGTAATAGCCGCTCCGGATATAGCCGCGCTTCTCTATACCAAAGAGATCAGCCGGAGCATGCGCCATTTTCTCGATCACCTTCTCGACAGAGAACAAGCCGTTGGATGCCATTTCGAGCATTGCTACCAACGAATGTTGTACCAACGGACCTCCGGATGCCGCCTTCAAACAGCTTCCTTCTTTCTCAGCGGGTAGGTGAGGGGCGTGGTCGGTGGCCACGATATCCAGCTTGCCATTGTTGATCGCCTCTCGCAAGGCTTCCCGATCGTCGCGTGTTTTAATGGAGGGATTCCACTTGATGCGGTTCCCGTATTTCGCGTAATCAGCATCGTCAAACCAAAGGTGATGCACACAGACTTCGCCGGTAATCTTTTTATCTTTCAGCGGTTTGTCGCTCAAGAGTGTCATCTCCTTCGCAGTCGACAGGTGAAGAATATGCAACCGGCTACCTAACCGCTCGGCCAGTTCCACCGCCTCGGCGGAAGAGGCATAGCAGGCCTCCGCATCCCGTATCTTCGCATGGAAGGAGATATCCAGGTCTTCACCGTATAATCCGGTGTAATAGGCTATGTTTTTCTTGATGATTTCCTCTTTTTCGGCATGCACGGCAATCAACATATTGGCTTCGCCAAAGATACGCTCCAGGGTCTCTTTCTTATCGACCAGCATATTACCTGTCGATGAACCTAAGAAGAGTTTTAAGCCCGGTATGCGTTTTTTGTATATTCGTTTTATCTCCTCCAGGTTATCGTTGGTGGCTCCGAAAAAGAAAGAGTAATTGGCACATGAAGTCTCTGCTGCACGTTGCAACTTCCATTCCAGATCAGCGATTGTCGTGGTCTGCGGCTTCGTATTGGGCATATCCATAAAAGTGGTCACGCCACCGGCCACAGCAGCACGGCTTTCACTGGCGATATCGCCTTTGTGGGTTAATCCCGGCTCGCGGAAATGCACCTGATCATCGATCAGGCCGGGCATTAGCCATTTACCGGCGGCATCGATCACACGATCCGCTTCCTGTTCACGACCGGCAGACAGACTGCCTTCCACAATCTCGCCGATGGTTTCGTCCTCTATCCGGACGGAGCCATCAAATATCCGCCCCTCATTGACGATGCTGGCGTTTTTGATCCATGTAATCATACGTTTGCGATTGCTTTCTTTTGCTTCTGAGGATATTTGCGGAAGAAGCTCCACCATTTGAGTTTGAGCACCCCGAACAGCGCCTCTCCGAAGATCGAGCTGTTCATCTTTGATACACCCAATACCCGGTTTACAAAGATAATAGGCACTTCCGCCAATGTGAATCCGCATTTATAGGCGGTGAATTTCATCTCTACCTGGAAGGCATACCCTTTGAAATGAATCTTCTCCAGTTCGATTGTCTCCAATACCTCCCGGCGATAACACTTGAATCCCGCCGTGGTGTCTTTGATTTTCATACCTGTCACGATACGGACATACATAGAAGCAAAATAGGACATCAACACACGCCCTAAGGGCCAGTTTACCACATTCACGCCATCGATATAGCGCGATCCGATCGATACGTCGGCTCCCTTTAGGGCACACGCCTCATAAAGGGGAATCAAATCGTTCGGGTTATGGCTGAAATCGGCATCCATCTCAAAGATATACCCGTAGGTATGTTCCAATGCCCATTGGAATCCCCGGATATAAGCGGTGCCAAGCCCTTGTTTTCCTTCGCGTTCCACAATAAACAGACGCTCGGGAAACTCCTCTTGCATCCTCTTGACGATAGCAGCTGTCCCGTCGGGCGAGCCATCATCAATAATCAGGATATGAAAAACCTTCTCCAGACCAAAAACGGCCCGGATAATATTTTCAATGTTCTCTTTCTCGTTGTAGGTGGGAATGATAACGATACTATCCGACTTATTCATTTTGCTTTCAATTGGATTAGATTACAAATGTAAGGATTTATTTGTTGTATAAACCTTTTCAACAGCCGGATGTTCGCTAAATCGAGGTTTTTCTCACAATTATCCCTACCTTTGTGCGAAATTTATTCTGCATGAGTAGTTCCGTCATTCTTCTGATTATTATAGCCTATTTTTGTCTCCTTCTTTTAATCGCCTGGATAACCGGACGGAAAAACAGCGGGAACGATGCCTTCTTTCTGGGCAATCGTCAGTCGCCCTGGCTGATTGTATCGATCGGTATGATCGGGACCTCGCTATCGGGCGTCACTTTTGTGTCGGTGCCGGGCATGGTGCGGTCGATTGATATGACCTATATGCAGACAGTGTTGGGCTTTTTTGTTGGATACATCCTGATTGCGAAGATATTACTGCCATTATATTACAAACTGAAACTGACGACAATTTATTCGTACCTCAAGGTTAGGATAGGGCAGAGGGGGTATAAAACAGGGGCCTCCTTCTTTTTGCTTTCCAAAATAGTAGGAGCGGCCGCACGGCTCTATCTGGTGGTGCTTATATTGCAGAATTATGTGTTTAGTGCCTGGCATATTCCGTTTGGGGTGACGGTGGTGATCAGTATTTTTCTTGTCTGGTTATATACCTTTCGCAGTGGGATCAAAACCATTATTTGGACAGATACCTTGCAGGCTATCTGCTTGATAGGTATGCTGATACTGATTATTTGGCAAGTAAAAGATCAAATGGGATTGGATATGCGGGGCATGGTCGATACGATCGCTTCGAGTCCTCATTTCCGGATCTTTGAGTTCGATGACTGGCACAGCACTCAGCATTTTGCCAAACAGTTTTTTAGCGGGATATTTATAACCATTGTGATGACGGGACTCGATCAGGATATGATGCAAAAGAACCTTTCCTGTAAGAACTTACGCGCGGCACAAAAGAATATGTACACATACGGCTTTGCCTTTACGCCGGTGAATTTTCTCTTTCTCTGCTTAGGGGTGTTGTTGATTGTCTTTGCTCAACAGCAACAGATCGCCCTGCCGGAGATGAACGACGACATATTACCGATGTTTTGTGCTTCGGGTATGTTGGGTAATAGTATCCTGATATTCTTTACCATCGGTATTATTGCGGCTGCATTCAGTAGTGCCGATTCGGCATTGACGGCACTGACCACCTCGTTCTGCGTGGATATTCTGGGGATCGAACGCGAGGAAGCCGGGAAGGCCAAGCGTACGCGCCTGAAGGTGCATTTATTGATTTCTGTCTTGTTTGCCCTTATCATAATCGTATTTAAAGCGGTGAATAACAGATCGGTTATTGATGCTATCTACATGATTGCTTCTTATACCTACGGGCCATTGCTCGGACTGTTTGTGTTTGGTTTGTTTACCCGCCGACGTCCGCGCGATAAATATGTTCCTTATATTTGTATTGCATCGCCGTTGATCTGTTTTGCAACCGATCAATTAGTTACTCATTATACGGGGTATCGTTTTGGCTATGAGATGTTGATGTTGAACGGGCTGATTACCTTTGCCGGTTTATGGATAAGTGCTGTCCGCAGAAGCCTGTTGCCGAAAGAACCCTCCGGGAAATAATCAATTAAAAGACGAAGAAATGGAAATCAAAAGTGCTGAATTTGTCATTAGTAATACGGATGTAACGAAGTGTCCGCAAGATAACAGACCCGAATATGCCTTTATCGGGCGCAGTAATGTAGGGAAATCCTCCCTGATCAATATGCTGACCAACCGCAAAGGCTTGGCAATGACTTCGCAGAAGCCGGGGAAGACGCAGTTGATCAACCATTTCCTGATCAACGATGAATGGTATCTGGTCGACCTGCCCGGCTATGGCTATGCCCAGCGCGGAAAAGAGGGACGCGAACGGATACAGAAGATCATCGAAAACTATATCCTGGAACGGGAGGCTATGACCAACCTGTTTGTGCTTTTGGATTGCCGGCATAGTCCACAGAAAATAGACCTGGAGTTTATGGAGTGGTTGGGCGAAAACGGCATCCCTTTTGCGATTATCTTTACCAAGATCGATAAACTCAGTAATTCACGCCTTACCGAGAACCTGGAAGCCTACACAGAAAAGCTGCTTGAAGTCTGGGAAGAGCTGCCTCCGATATTCGTAACCTCCTCAGAAAAGAGGGATGGCCGCGACGAGGTGTTGAATTATATTGAAGAGATTAATAAGAGTTTATAATGAGTCTTTTTTAAGTTTTTCAGACTTATCGCCCTCTTTCTTCCCGCAATTCATTGGCAATATCCTGGTGCTTTTGAGCCAATTCTTCTTCTCCCAGATGGCGGTATGCCTCGGACAGGTATTCATGTGCGGGGGGATGCTTGGGTTTTAAAGACACGGCTTTGTATAGATCAGCCATTGCCTCTTCGTAATACTTTATATGCAAATAGCATTTCCCTCGGTTATAGTGCGCCTTGAAGGAGTTGGGACTAAGCTTTACCGCTTGATTAAAACATGACAAGGCGTCGTATTCTTCCTCTAAATCAGCCAGAGTAATGCCTTTGCGCACCCAGGCATCCACAAAGGTTGGATCGAGTTTGAGGGCTTTATCGAAATTGCGGATAGCGGCACGAGCATCACGGGCTTTCGTAACACATTCGTTGCCCATCAGATAATATTCATGGGCATACTCCTTTTGTACTTCACGTAGGGCATGCAGTTCCTCTTTTAGTTTTTTGTTCTGTTCCGTCAGGGTATTGATCTTGCCCAGTTTGAAACGCAACAAACGCTGTACCTCTTCGCTTTTTAGTTCATTCCGCTTTTCGATGGCTGCGGCAAACGATTCCACCGCCGTTTTCATATCCCCCTTATTAAAGCTAAGAGCGGCTTGTGCATATTGCAGTTCGGCTTCACTCTCGCGGAAGCTGTTTTCTATCAGTTGCGGATTATTAAAGCGTTGACTGAAGGCTACAATCTCTTTGCGCACAAAGATATCGTGGAAAGAGATGCGGTTTCGTAAGACTAATCCTTCCAATGAAGTGCAACGACTGAGGGCAACGTATGTCTGTCCACCGGCAAAAACACCGCCGGTCAGGTCGACTACGACACGACTGAAGGTGAGCCCCTGGCTTTTGTGTACGGTAATGGCCCAGGCCAGACGGATAGGGAGCTGCTCGAAGGTGCCGATAATCTCTTCTTTCACCCGTTTTTCCTTTTCATTATATTTATAGCGATAGTTGCGCCAGGAGGTCATTTCCACCAAATGTTCAGAGCCATTCTCCAGCATCACATACACATTGCCGTTCTCATCGATCCCGGAAACCATGCCGATCGTGCCGTTTACCCAGCGACGCTCGTGATCGTTATCGATAAAGATCACCTGTGCCTGCTCCTTAATGGCCAGGTTAAGCTGGGTGGGGAGGGAGGCTTCGGGGAAGTCCCCGTCGATACGGCCCACAGAGACAAACTCTTCTCCCTGCAACTCTTTGAGTTTGCGCTCATTGATAAAGTCGACCTGGTCGCGTCGGGTGGCCAATGTGATGTACATATCTTCATTGCGCGGTTCGAACTGAGGGAAAAAGCGGGTATTCAATACCTCCAGATGCTGCTTATGGGCTGCATTGTTGCGTATATGATCCAGGATATCGATGAATACCGGATCGGTCTGGCGATAGACCTTCTGCAATTCGATCGGCACCAGGTTGATTTCCTTGAATACCCTGGCCGAGAAAAAGAAGGGCGTGGCATAGAAAAGACTCAGTATCTCCTTCTGATCGGAAGGAACCACCGGCTCTAACTGGAAAATATCGCCGACAAACAATAGTTGCTTGCCGCCGAAAGGCAGACGCGTATTGCCGGAAAATACCCGTAGAATGCGGTCTATCGTATCGATAGTATCCGCCCGTACCATAGAAATCTCGTCGATAATAATCAGTTCGATCTCCTGAATCAGCTTCCGGTGCTTCTTCTGGTATTTAAAGAATTCGAATATGCGTCCGCTTTTTGTGCTCAGATCCGGATCGTCGGGCATCATCGGGCGAAAGGGCAACTTAAAGAAAGAGTGCATCGTAACCCCTTCCGCGTTGATGGCGGCAATACCGGTAGGCGCCAGTACGACATGTTTCTTTTTGGTATGCTTACAGATATATTTCAGAAAGGTCGATTTTCCTGTCCCCGCCTTGCCGGTCAGGAAGACCGACTGGCGCGTATGCGTGATCAATTGCAACGCGTTTTGAAACTCGCTATTATCTGTATCTAATTGGAACTCGAACTCAGCACTCATAATATCGACAAAGATAGTGAAAGTTGAGCGCAATCAAGCTTGCTTGAATAGCCGAAACGCATCCTATCTTATCAAAAGATACAAATTCTATGAAATCATTTGCATTTTCAAAAAAATATGCTTTCATTTGTGATATCATTTTAATATCATAACAAAATCAAATCATGAAAGCATCAGAAACTGTTTTTAAAGGCGTGAAAATGTCAGGCTTTGCCGCCCTGACTGCTTGGTTTATCTTGTTGGCAGGGTTTATTTATCTTATTACTTTGGGACTGACCTGGAGTGTTCTCGTCGGCATAGTCGGCCTGTTTACATTGTTCATCTGCCTGATGGGCTTTATGACTATTGAGCCAAACGATGCGCGGGTGATGGTTTTCTTCGGAAAATACAAAGGGACTATTACGGAAAACGGGTTTATGTGGGTGAATCCTTTCTACAATAAGAAAAAGATAACCCTGCGCGCCCGCAACCTGGATGCTGCACCTATCAAGGTGAACGACAAGGTGGGTAATCCGGTGATGATCGGAGCCGTTATGGTATGGAGAGTGAAAGACACCTACAAAGCGATGTTTAATATCGACTCTTCTTCGTTCTCCGTTGTACAAGCCGGCACAGTAACGATCGGAACCTCCGCCGAACTGTCAAAACATATGCAGAGTTTCGAGAACTTTGTTACGATTCAGAGCGACGCTGCTTTGCGTAAGATCGCCGGCATGTATGCCTATGATTCGCATGAAGCGGAGGGAGATAATGTTACGCTTCGATCTGATGATGGAGAAGTGGCGCGCAAACTGGAGGAAGAACTCAACAGTCGCCTGGCGATTGCCGGTATCGAGATCATCGAAGCCCGCATCAACTACCTGGCTTATGCTGCTGAAATTGCTGGAGTTATGCTGCGTCGCCAGCAGGCCGATGCCATCATCGCTGCCCGGGAAAAAATTGTAGAAGGCGCGGTGAGCATGGTTCAGCTCGCTTTGGATAAATTGGCAAAAGAAGAAATCGTTGATCTGGACGAAGAAAAGAAAGCTGCTATGGTAAGCAATCTATTGGTTGTTCTCTGTGCCGATGAAGCGGCCACGCCGGTACTCAACACAGGAACCCTGCATCATTAAACAAAAAAACTGTAACTGAAAATGGCCAAAAAAGAGAATAAAAGCTTCATATTGCGGATTGATGCTGAGATGATGGAGGCTATTGAAAAATGGGCTGCGGACGAGTTCCGCAGCACAAACGGCCAGATTCAATACATCCTGGATCAGGCCTTGCGTAAAGCCGGACGATCAAAGAAGAAAAAGAAGGGGGACGAGAAGGAGTGAATCCTTAATTGCGGCTGACAAACAACCAGGCTTCTTTGTGCTTTTCAGATTCCCGGATGGAGCTAAGAAAAGACTCCGCATCCTGTTTGTTGTCGAATGTATTGGCATACACCCGATAGCGACCATCTTTGACTATGGTTCCGATATACGGATATTGATCGAGGTCAAGCGTTGAAAGATATTCGTTTGCCTTTGCTTCGTTCGGGAAACTTCCGATAACAATGTGGTAATTCTTAGTACTTTTTGCCGGTTCCGGCATAGCTTCCTCTTTTGTATTCGGTTCAGTTTCTGCCACCACCTCAAGCGATTCTCCAATCGAAACCGTCTCTGCCGGCATCTTATTCAACAGTTCATGTGGAATCATACTGGCGGTATAGGCCGATTGCTGCACATCTGTTACCGGCGTTGATATGATCAGGAACAGGACAATGGCAGCCGCCACGGCGACAGCGCTACGCACAAACCGCATATTGACAGGCAGGTAGAACACGTCTTTCTTTTGCTTTTCCGGAAGAATAACCCCTGTTTCGTCGCGCTCTATCATAGGAAGCTGCGGGAAATGGAAAGAAGGCAATCCGTAATAATCTACATTGAAGTGATTTGTTTTTGCCGGATGGTAAACGATCTGCCCTTCATCACCCAGGGTGAGGGAGCCTAATTGCTCGAAAGCCACTTTCCTAAAACGGCGGAGTTGCGCCAGGAGTTCAGCTACATCTTCTTCCACCATCATTTGAGCTTTACGGAAATCGGTCTTGTAGGACTGCATATAGGACTCTGTCAACAGTCCATCGTTGTGTTGCAGCGAACAGTTAAAGACCACCTCCTTATGCATCGGCTCGAAGAAATGCGTCACCTTCTCACGGGAGGAGGCGACAGTTTGTAATACAAAACCACCCGCCTTGGGCACAATCACACAATCATGTACCAATAGCAACCGTTCGATATGTTTTGTTATTCGAAGCATAGGTGCAAAGGTAGCCAATTTTTGTTACTTACCCAAAAGATCTATTAATATCGAGGGATATTGGAACTATTTCTATTTAATAGTTGTTATTTGGAATAGAAATGTTGCAATATGGACCTTTTGTAATCGTTTTAAATGTACGAAATTTACTGTATAATATTTAACTGATATAGAGATGAGGATAGCATTAGTTTTAAGGCAAGAGCAGAAAGAGGTCGAAGACCGTATCAGTCGAGTGATCGTATTCGATGTAGAGAATGACAAGGTAGTAGGAGTGGAAAATGTGGATGTGGCATCAGCCGATCTGAACACCCTCTCCAATTGGGCCCTCACCGAACAGGTGGAAGAGATATTTGTCCCTGAGGCGAACGACAGAGTAAAGCCCTATTTCAATCTGAAAGGAATAGAAATGAAGGCGTATGATGAGTTAGGAGACAACAAACTGTTTCAAACATTTATAGTGTAAAGTGACTTTTTCGATTCAAAGGAAAGGCTGCCTCCCGAAAGGGAAAGCAGCCTTTTTCTATATCTATACAATACAAGTAAAATAATTACTCAATCATCTGCACACTTCGCTTGATAAACTGGCTGAGGGCTTCACCTTTCAGCATGCCGTTGGCCAACAGAGCCAGGTCGATCAACTGACTAACCATTTTGTTCGTGCCGGCATATTCGGCGATGATCGCATCGCGCTGTCCGCGCAGTTCTTCCAACTTTTTGTCGGTGTTGGCCTTGTCTTCTTTCTCTTCGGAGGTGATTTCTTCCTCTTTCTTCTTACTCTGTGCCTCCTGAAGGTCAGCCTGACGAGCCTCCCAGCCTTTGATATCGGCAGCAATCGGCGTGATCTTGTCATTTAGAGCCAGCTCTTCATCCGCCAATACTTTTTTCACCAACGCATGATCGGTGTTTAATACCAGGTTATAGCTGTCGGGCAGTTCGCCATAGAAAGACATGCCAGGTTGCATAGCCGCCATTTCACGCATACGGCGCATATATTCACTTTGAGTCAGCATCACCGGATTACTGTTTTCGCCTAAGGCTTCGAAAGTAACCATAAACTCTGTTTTCTCGATCTGGGGAAGCTGCGTCTTGAACATCTGCCGCAAAGCGTTCTGCTGTTCTTCATCGAGTGTCACCTTGTTGGCATCGCTTTTGCGGATCAGGTTATCAACCGTATCGCTGTCGACACGCACAAAACGTGTCTTCTCAAACTTCTGCTCCAACTGCCCGATCACGTGCGCATCCAATTGTCCATCCATAAACAATACGCTGTAGCCTTTGTCTTTCGCTGCATGGATATAGCTATACTGCTCTTCCCGGTTGTTGGTGTAGAGATAGATTAGGTTTCCTTCTTTATCTGTTTGATTCTCATTTACCAACGTTTTGTATTCCTCGAAAGTGAAATAGGTATTATCCACATCTTTCAACAGGGCAAACTTAGCCGCGCGGTCGTAAAACTTCTCGTCGCTCAGCATACCATACTGGATGAAAAGTTTCAGACTGTCCCATTTCTCTTCAAACTGAGGACGGTCGCTCTTGAAGATCTCTTCCAGGCGGTCGGATACCTTCTTGGATATATGGTTGGAGATCTTTTTCACATTCTGATCGCTCTGCAGATAGGAGCGCGACACATTCAATGGAATATCCGGTGAATCGAGCACACCATGCAACAGGGTCAGAAACTCCGGAACGATGCCTTCTACCGAATCAGTTACAAAGACCTGATTGCAGTATAGTTGGATCTTATTCCGGTTCAGGTCGATATTGCTCTTGATGCGTGGGAAATAAAGAATCCCTGTCAGGTTGAACGGATAATCCACATTCAGGTGAATCCAGAACAGTGGCTCTTCCGCCATCGGATAGAGGTCGCGGTAGAACTTCTGATAGTCTTCGTCGGTCATATCAGCCGGCTTGCGCACCCAAGCCGGTGTGGTGTCGTTGATGATGTTATCTTCTTCCGTGTCGACATATTTACCATCTTTCCATTCCTGTTTCTTGCCGAAAGCGATCGATACCGGCAGGAAGCGGCAATATTTAGTCAACAAACCGAGCAACTTCTCTTTGGTAAGGAAATCTTTATTCTCATCGTCGATATACATGATGATATCGGTACCACGATCGGCCTTTTCAGTTTCCTCCATGGTGTATTCAGGATCGCCCTCGCAGCTCCATTTCATAGCGACAGCACCCTCTTTGTACGATTTGGTGACAATCTCCACCCGTTTAGAGACCATAAAAGAGGAGTAAAAGCCTAAACCGAAATGACCAATGATTGAGGCCGCGTCGTTTTTATACTTCTCTACAAACTCTTCGGCACCAGAGAAGGCGATCTGGTTGATATACTTATCGATCTCATCGGCCGTCATACCGATACCACGGTCTGAAACAACGATCTTCTCGTCATCGAAACTGACACGGACTGTCAGATCGCCCATTTCACCTTTGAAATCGCCTACCGATGCCAGCGTCTTCAGTTTCTGGCTCGCGTCGACTGCGTTTGATACAATTTCGCGCAGGAAGATTTCGTTGTCACTGTAGAGGAACTTCTTGATAATGGGGAATATATTTTCACTCGTTACCCCAATGTTACCTTGTTTACTCATCGTTCTTTATTTTTATGTAGTTATACTATTGTTTGTTCTTTATTCACTACTCTTTCCTATACAAAAGAGATGCCAAAAAGGGCAGGAGAGGGGAAGTTTCTTTCCGACTGACACATTTGCAGACATAAAAAAGAGAAATTGTCATTTGATACTAACGGATTTTTACTAATTTTAACGACACAAACGACTTTTACTATGACGCATCTGCATGATTTCATAGGCGACCTGGCCCTTATCCTTATCACGGCAGGTATCGCTACTATACTTTTCAAATGGCTGAAACAACCGGTAGTATTGGGCTATATTGTAGCCGGATTTATAGCCGGTCCTTATATTACATGGCTTCCGACGGTGACCGATATGGGAAACGTAGAGATATGGTCGGAGATTGGTGTGATCTTTCTTTTGTTTGCGCTCGGGCTTGATTTCAGTTTCAAGAAACTGATGGACGTAGGTGGGACGGCCTCCATTGCGACATTGATCAATATGGGCTCGATGATTCTGATAGGGTATATTGTCGGGCAACTGCTCGATTGGTCGCAAATGGATAGTATCTTTCTCGGGGGTATGCTCTCCATGTCGTCGACCACCATTATTATCAAAGCCTTTAATGATATGGGGTTGCAAAAGCAGAAGTTTGCCGGTATTGTATTCGGTATGCTGATCGTCGAAGACCTGGCAGCTATCCTGATGATGGTATTGTTGTCGACGGTTGCCGTAAGCCATACCATCGAAGGGGTGGAACTGTTGAATAGCCTGTTGCGCCTGATGTTCTTCGTATTGGTATGGTTTATCGTAGGTATTTACCTGATCCCCACGATGCTTAAGAAGCTGGGGCGGTATCTGAACGACGAAACCCTGTTGATTGTCTCGATCGGTCTTTGCCTGGGCATGGTCTTGTTTGCCTCAAAGGTTGGATTCTCAGCAGCGCTTGGGGCATTTATTATGGGATCTATTCTGGCGGAAACAGTTAAGGCAAAGGCGATAGAGCATCTGGTAGAGCCTATCAAAACCTTTTTTGGGGCTATCTTTTTCGTTTCTGTAGGTATGATGCTCGATCCGAATATAATCGTAGAGTATGCCACACTCATCGTTGTGCTCACTTTAGTGGTACTCGTAGGGCGTATTATTTTTGCCACCCTGGGGGTGTTAGCTTCCGGAGAGGGGCTGAAAGTGGCGATACAGGCAGGCTTTAGCCTGGCACAGATCGGGGAGTTCTCTTTTATCATCGCTACGTTGGGCAATAGTCTGGGGGTGATCAGCAACACGCTTTACCCGATTATTGTCGCCGTATCCATCATTACCACCTTCACTACGCCCTATTGCATTCGCCTCTCGACACCCTTCTACAATTGGATAGAAAAACATACGCCTGCCAATCTGACCCGCTTACTGGAAGGCTATGCCTCTTCGAACCTAAAGACGGTAAACAAACGCACGCATTGGAATCGTTTATTGCGTAGTATACTGCAGTTTACAGCCGTTTATGCAACGGTCTCTTTAGCCGTTGTCTACCTGAGCGAATACTTCATTACGCCTTTTATTTTAGAGAATGTGCCGGCTATTTGGGGGCGGTTATTGGCGGCTACCATCACGCTTATCCTGATGGCGCCCTTCCTGCGTGCCATCATGATGAAGAAGAACCGCTCGGAAGAATTCAAGTCTTTGTGGGAAGACAACCACTTCAACCGCGGAGCCTTGATCTCGCTGATTGTACTTCGTGTGGTTATATGTATCGGCTTAACCATGATGGTATTGACGCCTCTGTTTCCGAACGCCACGGTTTGGCTATGGGTTATCTCCGGTGGTGTGGTTACCTGTATCATCTTCTTCCAGGGCTTTAAGACGCAATCGCGGCGTATGGAAGCACGCTTCTTAGAGAATCTGAACCAGAAACAGCTGTTTGAAGAGAAGCGGGCACCCATACATCCGAAGATTGCCAATGCCTTATTGTCGAAAGATATCCACCTGGAAGAGATAGATGTGTCGCCCTCTTCGCCCAAAATAGGGAAGACCTTGCGCGATCTTGACCTCAGAAGTCGCTATGGCGTGAATGTGGTCTCTATCATCCGTGGAAGCCAGAAGATCAATATCCCGGATGCCAACGAGCGTATCTATCCTTATGATAAAATGATTGTGGCCGGATCGGATGAAGATATCCAGAACATGACCAAGGTGATTGCCGACCGGGCACAGGTGGAGATACCGGAAGAGACTCCCACCTACCAGATCAGCTTATCACAATATGTGGTGGAACCCGGCTCTCCCCTGATCGGAGAAACGATCCAGTCCATGAATATACAAAACCAGACAGAATGTATGATTATCAATATCGAACGCGACGACGTCTCCATTATCCATATCTATCCCGACTTTATGTTCGAAGAAGGCGACACACTATTGCTTGCCGGTGAAAAGGAGAAGCTCAACGCGTTTGAAGAAAATCTGGGATTGATCCCGCCTTTTATCGGGATATTACATACCGATGCACATTAATCGATCGATAAGGTTCGTATATTCCGGGCGTTTTCCAGGTAGTGGATGGTCTGATTATCGATCCATCCCGGACGCGAAATGCCGTAGGCTTCCCTTTGGTTGACATCAAATCCGGTCAATTGACTAAATTGTTTCTTTTCGATATCATAGACCCAAAGCTGTGTGTTTCCAGAACGGTTCGAACTGAAAGCGATTCTCTTTTTGTCGGGAGAGAGGGATATATCCGTATCGATCCATTGGGAGTGGAATATATTTTCGCATTTGTCGCTGTTGACAGATGCCTTATATACACAAGAATAATACGGATATTCATATGCTGTTTCTCTTGCCTCAAAGATAAAATCTTCGTTGTTGATCCAATCGATACTTTCCAAACTGCTGAATTCATCTCGCTTTAGGATGTTTGCAATCTCTTTTGTTTCCATGTCGAACAGACGGATAGAGTACTTCCGTTCAGTGGCGTCATCCAGCGAAGTGTACAGGATCTTTTTGCAATCGGGTGAGATGGCCAGACGGAACATATAGGAGGCAGGCTCTGTAAATAGGATTGATTCCTCTTTTGTCTTCAGATCATACAAGATAACAGTTTTATCACTTCCGATAACCGTGGAATACACAACCATATTCCCGTCACTGCTCCAGCAAACATCATACAGAGAGCGATTTTCATTGATCATTTCTCTTTCTGAACCATCCAGGTTGGATACCAGCAATGGATTCTTATTTTCACTATTCAAAAAGGTGTTGAACACAATTTTTTTATTCGTCGGACAGTAGCGTATGTGATTAATAAAATCGCTCGTGTTTGCTTCTTGAAAGATAAACTGGGGTTTTACTTCCCGGTTAGGAACAACCATAATAGTCGGTGACACCTCCGAATCATAGTCCTTCCGAGAGGATTCTACATAGAAATAAACCGTTTTTCCATTCTCCAGGTCTTTAATCGTATATTCTAAATAGGACTCTTTTCGGTTCTTTAATTCAGCCACCTTGGTGAAATTCTTATCCGAGTCAAACGATTGGTAGATGGTAAATTTCTCAGGTTCAAGATCAGGCAGCATGATGCACTTGGTATTTGCATCTTCGTAATGCAGTTTGCTACCCCAGGCAACGGTTACTTGTCCATCGCCAATGGTGGTCTTTTCCATGCGTACAGTGCGTAATTTTCCGCTATTTTCTTCCGGATCGTCAAAATCGAAACCGTTATCACAGGCCGAGAACAATAAAACAGACAGGACGAAAGCAAATAAACAGGACTTTTTCATAAGATTATCTTTTACTGTGTTTCTATTATGATGCAATAAGCATTTGAAATGTTGCACTATAAAATATAAAAAGGTTACCAACCCATTCGCCGGTAACCTTCTCTCGATTATATTATTTATTTCAAGCCTCTTCTTTCGGCTCTTTCTTCTTTACTTCGGTGGTGATCTGTTGTTCTTCTTTGTTGAAGCCGACAATGATCTCATCACCTTCGCCCACCGATGCCCGAATGATCATCTCTGCCATTTCATCTTCCAGGTATTTCTGGATGGCACGTTTCAATGGACGGGCGCCAAACTGTACATCATATCCCTTGGAGGCGATGTAATCCTTCGCATCATCGGTAATAACTAATTTGTAACCCAGGTCTTCAACACGCTTGTAAAGTCCCTTCAGTTCGATGTCGATAATCTGATGGATCGATGATTTATCTAATTGGTCGAACATAATGATATCATCCACACGGTTCAGGAACTCAGGAGCAAAGGCCTTATTCAACGCCTTTTGTATCACGCCGCGCGAGAAATCTTTATCCGCTTCGCTTGCCGCCTGTGCCTGGAAGCCGATGCCACGTCCGAAGTCTTTCAACTGACGGGTACCGATATTGGATGTCATGATCACAATCGTATTCTTGAAATCAATGCGGCGTCCCAGACTGTCGGTCAGGCGCCCTTCGTCTAACACCTGCAGGAGCAGATGGAACACATCCGGATGTGCCTTCTCGATCTCATCGAGCAATACAACCGAATAGGGTTTGCGGCGCACTTTCTCCGTCAACTGTCCGCCCTCTTCGTATCCCACGTATCCCGGAGGCGCACCGATCAGGCGCGATACGGCAAACTTCTCCAGGTATTCGCTCATATCAATACGAATCAGAGAGTCAGCCGAGTCAAACAGATATTCCGCCAACTTCTTTGCCAGGTGTGTCTTACCCACCCCTGTCGGCCCCAGAAACATAAAGGTACCGATCGGCTTGTTCGGGTCTTTCAGTCCGACACGGTTGCGCTGAATGGCTTTTACGATTTTGCTCACCGCTTCATCCTGGCCAATCACCTGCTTTTTCAGGATATTACCCATTTCCAATAGGCGGGCATTCTCCGTGGTGGCAATACGTTGAACCGGCACGCCTGACATCATGGCAACCACTTCGGCCACCTTGTCTTCGTCGACCGTTTCACGATGTTCCTGCATCTCCTGTTCCCACTTGGCTTTCGCTGCCTCCAGCTGCAACAGGTATTGACGCTCTTTGTCACGGAAGCTGGCAGCCAGCTCAAAATTCTGCGATTTCACAGCAGCCAGCTTCTCCGCTTTCGTATCTTCAATTTTTCCTTCCAGCTCTTCGATGCTCTTAGGAACAATGATATTGGATATATGTACACGCGATCCGGCTTCATCCAGGGCGTCGATCGCCTTATCCGGGAAGTTACGGTCGCTGATATAACGTTCTGTCAATTTGACACACGCCGTAAGCGCACCGTCCGTATAGGTCACGTTGTGATGCTCTTCGTAGCGCGGTTTGATGTTTTTCAATATCTGTAATGTCTCTTCCGCTGTGGTCGGATCGACGATTACCTTTTGGAAACGACGTTCCAGGGCACCGTCTTTCTCAATACTCTTGCGGTATTCATCCAGTGTAGTCGCCCCAATACATTGTATCTCACCACGCGCCAACGCCGGTTTCAACATATTGGCTGCGTCCATAGCACCCGAAGCCGAACCGGCTCCGACAATCGTATGAATCTCGTCGATAAACAGGATGATATTCGGATTCTTGGAAAGCTCGTTCAGGATCGCTTTGATTCGTTCCTCGAACTGTCCGCGGTATTTCGTTCCGGCGACAATCGATGCCACATCCAGACTTATCACACGCTTGTCGAACAGGATCCGCGATACCTTACGTTGGGTGATCCGAAGCGCCAGCCCCTCTACGATGGCCGACTTACCAACACCCGGCTCACCAATCAACACCGGATTATTCTTCTTGCGACGACTCAGGATCTGTGCCAGGCGTTCGATCTCCGTCTCACGTCCGATAATCGGATCCAGACGGTTTTCGGCGGCTGCACGGGTCATATCGGTACCGAAATTATCGAGTACAGGTGTGTCATTCGGCGACTTCGGCTGATTGCCACTCTGTCCACGCGGACTGTCCTTGCGGGAAGCAAAATCATCTTCGTCATCATCTTCATCGTCGATGTATCCGTCGCTTATCTCATCTACCTCCTCATATTCGGTCAATCCGCTGCCGCTTACCAAATGATTGTAAACGCTGCGGTAGTTAACACCCTCTTTGTTCAACACCCGGGCAGCCACATTAAATTCCTCTTTAAGTATGGCTAAAAGCAAGTGTTCGGTTCCGGTTTCCGTACTTTTGAACATACGGGCTTCCAATACGCTCATGCGCAGTACGCGTTCGGTGGTTTTAGACAGGGCAATCTCCTGCTGGTTGTCGTCGTCCGCATCGGCCGTATTGCGAATATCCTGTTCGATATTCTTTTTTATGCCAACCGGATCCGCATTCAAGTCATGCAGAAGCTGTATCGCTTTCCCTTCACCGTCGCGGATGATGCCCAGCATCAAATGCTCCGGTCCTATATAGCTATTTTGAAGACGCATAGCCTCTTCACGACTATATTCGATCACATCCACCAGTCTCTTAGTATAGTTTTGTTTCATCTTTCTGTTTCTTCTTATTTGTATCTATGCAAATATAATCATCTCATTTAATAAACAACAAATACTATGCCATTGTTTTGAGAATGACGAAAGTGTCCAAAACGCAAAAATACCATTTGTCAAATTGATAGCAAAAAGTCGGTTTTGCTTTACAATATGATACGTTAAAAAGTGTTACTCGCAGGACTAATTTTAAATACCCCTACGTTTTTGGAAAAATAGTCGGGCGATTTTGACAAAATGTCAGATGCTGAACTGTGATTTTTTTGAACCGCAGGATAGAGTATGATGTGATTGTCTGATTAAAAAAGATGACTCTGATGGATGCTTTTCTTCAAATCGGAGAAAAGGGGAAGGAGAAAGGAGAAGGGAGAAAGGGAATAGGAATCGAAGATCGCTTAGCCGAAGGCGCAGAGCAAATAGGAGATGTTGGCACAGGTGGCACAGATAACACTATGCTTGAGTTTATTTATGTGACTGAAGGTCACAGCAGGCCTGCAAGGCCGAGTCCCAACGGGACGAAGACTTAGCCCACGGGTAAGCAGGTTGAAGGCCTGCGCCACCCTGGGATTCCATGGATATATAAAAATGAGTTCTGTAAGAACGAAAGAAAAAAACCAATATTCACAGGCGCTATCCTATCATAATATCTATCGTTCTTTCAGAACTCCATTTATTGTATTGTTGTGATACCCAGGGTGGCGCAGGCTTTCAGCCTGCTTACCCGTGGGCTAAGTCTTCGTCCCGTTGGGACTCGGCCCTTCAGGCCCTCTGTGGCCTTCAGCCATGAATATATATCCCAATTCCTTCAAACCTTCCAATCTTCCAAAATCTGAAGATTTCCATGACAGCAGATCCGAGTGACCTTCGGTCATCTATTTCCCCCCAAAAGCAAAGCTAACAGGCAGGTAAACAGGGGAGGGGATGGTGTAATCGCCCACTTTGATATTGGGACGCAGTTGGAGGGTGATTTGTGATTGCTGGTCGTTCACGCCGACAATGTTCTTTACGACATTGACTACGGCATCTTTGCTATCGCCTTTCAACAGTGTAGCCAGGTCGAAGCCGATGGTCAGTGGCAGTTGTTGTTTGCCTCCGGCAGCGATATTGAGCGCCTGGTTGATGCTTCCGGTGGTAAACTGCACCCCATCGATCTGCAGGATATATTGCAGTCCCTGCAGGAAAGCGGCTGATTGATTAGGATTGGTTATGTCCAGATTGAGATTAAAATGGAGTGGCACAGAGCTGGCCTGTCCGGTTAACAGGGGTGTCAGTTGCAACAACTGCATCGCGTTAACGCCTTTTGACAGATCCATGCCTGCCAGTTGCAGGTTGGTTATCGAGTTATAATCAAATTTACACTGTGTCAGGTTGTAGGCACCACTTACCTGTTTGGCTACATCGCAGCCTTGCAATAGGACACAAGCCAGTAACAGAGAGAGAAAATGTTTTAGTTTCATATCAAAATAATTTTATAGTGTATGTATATATAAACCGCGAAAGCCTGATTTGTTCAATCAGGCAACAAAAATAGGTAAAAAGAAGGTTCTATCCTTTCAACATATAGCCTTTTCTTGGGATGGCGACTATCCGGATGGTCGGATCATGGGCGATCGCCCGGCGGATATAGGTGATCTGCACATTCAATGCCAGGGAGTTCGTATACGAGGGATCGCCCCAGACTTGTGTGAGCAGGATGTCACGACTGACAGCCACCTCTTTGTTGCGCGCCAACAGACGTAAGATGTCAGCCTGCCGTGAGGTGATCAGTGCTTTATTATTGCCGACACGCAGTTCATTGGTACTGTAATTGAAGGTGGTTTGTCCGAATGTATAGGTCTCTTCTTCGACTACATCCGTAATATGAAGCTCCAGCCGCTCTTTGATACGTGCCAGAAGCTCTTCCGGATAAAAAGGTTTGGCCAGGTAATCATTACCCTTCAGGCTGAATCCTTTCAGGCGATCGCTTTTGTCGGAGCGGTCAGAAAGAAAGAAGATCAATGTGTGCCGGTCGGTCTCGCGTATCTTTTCTGCTACTTCAAAGCCATTCAGGCCGGGCATATTGATATCCAGTAACACCAGATCCGGTTTAATAAGTGGGAACTGCTCCCAGGCTTTCTCACCGTTGCCGGTATAGGTCACTTCGTAGCCCTCCTTTTCCAGGAAGCGTTTGATCACGAGTGAATACTTCAGATCATCGTCGGCAAAGAGTATTTTCAGATGACGGTTCATTGCGGTAAATATAATGTGATGCTGGTTCCTTCGCCCAGGCGGCTATCTAAGGAGACCCGTCCATGGTGCGCTTCGCTGATCAGTTTCACGTAGCTTAAGCCCAAGCCTAATCCCGGAATGGTTTTGTCGGGGATCTGGCTACTTCGGTAGAATTTGGCAAATACCTTCTCTTGCTCCACCAGCGGAATGCCAATGCCATTATCCGAGACGGTAAGGCATAATTGCTGTTCTCTCCGCCGGGCTTCGATGGTGATCACCACCCGGTCGCCGGAATACTTGATCGCATTCTCAATCAGATTACTAAGCACATTCGCCACATGGATCGGATCAGCCTCAATACAGGGCGACTCCATATCGAAACAGGTAGAGAAGTCGACCCGTTTTCCCGCAGGAATATGCGTCAGGCGAATCACCTTCTCGATCAGTTCCTTCAGATCGAACCGGCTGATATGCAACGGGGTCATCTCATCGTCCGCACGTACCATATCCCGCAGTTTGTTCAGGTATGCAGAGAGGTTGTCCAGTTCAAACATGGAGTCCTGCACGATCTGTTCTGTCATCATCTCGTCGGAACGCATCTCTTTGTCGCTCAGGAAGGCAACAAATGTTTTAAGCGTTTGCACCGGGCGTTTCAGTTCGTGAATCATCGTGTTGACAAAATGCTTGCGCATTTCTCCTATTTTCCGCTGCTTGAGAATGGTAGAAATCTGGAAAACAATACAACCGATCAATAACAGGATCAAGCCGAAAGAGAGAAGTAGCTGTGTTGCCATCTGCCGGAAAAGGGGCATAGGGGGAATGGTTGCTTTCACCTTGACACCAAGCTGCTGAAATGGATTGTACGCGTAATATACCTGAACGGCAGGAGCATATGGCATGCCTGTTTTTGTGCCGTAGGATTGCATAAAAACGGTATCAGCAGCGCTTTCCCAAGGGGTTATATGAAAATCTATTTCGGGGAGAGATTGACGGATCAGGGAGTCTAAAAGAGCCGCTTCAAATGGCCTGTTCTTATGCACAAAAGCCCTACTCATTCCGATAACGATGGAGTCTTCCGACAGATTATTCGGGAAAGAGAATCGCATGAGTACCGAATCCGGTTTGGCTATGGCGGCCATCCCGCTTTGGGACACTTTTGCCAGATTCAATAGGGAATCCATATTCTGTTTGAGCAATTCGTCCAGGCTGTTATCATCATGCAGCCGATTGTTCTCTCCGTTGTAGAACGACATAACTGTTTTCCGGCTTTTCACATTGCCTGAGTCTTTTTGAGCAAATTCCAGATCGCGTTTGATAGAATAGGAGAAAGATCCTCCACCTTCTTCTTTTCGGATCGTATATTCTTCATCACCGGCCTCCAGGATTTTCTGAATGATCTCGTTTGCATAGATATCGGCTTTGTATTGGTATTGGGTGTACAGCCAGTTGCCTTGCACGCCAATGACAAGCAGCGCCGACAAGAGCGACAATATCCACACTATTTTGATTCTCCTCTCCATGTACTTTGTTTTGTGCAAATATAAACGCTCTTTACCTACTGACAATGTACGCGAACGCCTTTTATCCGTTGAGTAATATTTCAGTAATATAATCCGAGCCGATATATCTCATGCCTCTTTTACTTTTGCCTCCGTGAAACAATTAAAAAGAACAGCTATATGAAAACAATTATCCGAGCCACACTCGTGTTGGCAGTACTTTTTACGATGCCCTTGGCAAAGGCACAAATCATGGTTTATTCGAATGCTCCGGTTCAAACGGAACCGATTGATAAAGCCCAGTTTTCCGTTCAGTACGACATGACCTTCCTGCGTGACACCTTAAAAGAGGAGCGTAGAGAGGAGGAGACCATGATTTTGAGAATAGGGAAACAGGTCTCTCAGTTTTATAGCTTCTCTAAGTATATGACGGACTCCCTGGCGACTGAAGCCTTAGCAAGCGGTGCCTCGCAGGATGTCTTGATGGGTATTTTTAAGAAGTATGTAGCGAAAGTCACTTATCAGGTATTTAAGAATTATCCTTCCGGCAAGGTGACCCTATTGGAACATATAGGCATGAATCGTTTTCGCTGTGAAGAGGAAAATGAACGTCCTGTATGGGAACTGCACACTGATACCCTAACGATCCTGACCTATCCCTGCCGGAAGGCGACCTGTCGCTTCAAAGGAAGGGACTATGAGGCCTGGTTTACCACAGAGATCCCCCTGAGCGAAGGTCCCTGGAAGCTACATGGCTTGCCCGGCCTGATCCTGAAAGCGGCAGACAGTCGCGGGCATTACACTTTTGAGGCAACAGCCATAACGCAAAACAACGGGGAAGATATCCTGTTTGCCGGCAAAGACTTCGAACCCATCACCCGGAAAAACCTGAATAAGGTGTACGAACGCTTTGCCGCGGATCCGGTAGGGTTTGTGACCTCCACCTCGCCCAATGTGAAAGTGACCATTCGGGGAGAAGATGGGCAAGCGACCTCGGCACCGAAAAATACACCTTATAACCCGATCGAATTAGAATAAAAACATGAAAAGGACACATTGCCTATTCACTCTTTTGATCTCTCTGATTTTTTCATCATACAGCTCTTTTGCCCAGACTGTTTTGCGGGGGATGGTTATGGATGCAGAGACCGCTCTGCCGGTAGAAATGGCTACCGTGCAACTCCTTCGGCAAAACAGTGGGCAATTGATCAGTTATGCTTTGACAGATGAGAAAGGGGCATTCACCCTGTCGACCGCTCAGATCGATGAGCCATTGGAAATCGTCATCTCTCTGCTTGGGTATGAAACCAAGAAGATAGTTGCGGAGACCGATAAGAATATGTTAATCAATCTGACACCTAAGGTGTTTGCCATTCGGGAGGTCGAGGTACGTCCCGGAAGGGTATGGGGCAATCGGGATACGATCAATTATGATGTCTCTCAATTCATTTCTCCTAAAGACGATTCAATTAAGGATGTGATCCGTAAACTGCCCGGGATTGATGTGGACGATGTGGGGCGGATCTCCTACAATGGGAAACATATCAGTAACCTATATGTGGAAGGAATGGATATCTCCGATAGCCGTTACGGGCAGATCACCAACAACCTGGATGCAAAAGCTGTCGAGAAGGTACAGTTGCTTGAGAATCATCAGCCGATCCGTATCCTGAAAGACAAGGTGAATACGGAAGATATTGCCATTAACCTGAAGCTGAAAGAGGATTTCAAAGATAAATGGATGGTGACACTACAGGGCGGGGCTGGTCTCTCGGAGTCTTCTGTATTATGGGATGCCAACCTCTATGCCATGCAGTTAGGGCGTAAGAGCCAATCGGTCTACGGGTATAAATCAAACAACCGGGGCGTGGATGTGACGGAGGAGATGATGGAATTAGGACAGTTATCCTTTTACCAAACACAGGAACCGGCTGTTCCCTCTTTTCTCTCTATGCCCTCTTTCTCTGCGCCTTTGAAACAAGAGAAGATGCTGTTTAACGATACGCATACCCTCTCTGCCAACCGACTGTATAAATTGAACGAGACGATGCAGCTGCGAATCAACGCGGGGTATGTGTATGACGAGCGAAAGCAGGAAGAGGGCAGTGAGACGACCTATTTCCAAATAGGCGACACCGTGTCGGTAACCGAGCAGCGCCATGCCCGTTTGCGCAACGAGCGAGGTGAATTAAAGCTTACGCTCGAGAACAATGCAGATTCTCACTATATGAACAATCGCTTCACCACATCGGGCGAGTGGGGGAGATCCTTCGATCAATATAGTACCGAACGGCTTATTAAGCAAGCGATGAAACGAACGGATCTAATGCTGAAAAACGATTTCAAAACAAACTGGAACCGAGGTGCCTATACCTATGAGGTGCGGTCGTTTCTTCGTTTCCATCACCTGCCTTCGGAGCTTACGGTAGACGGAATGAAGGAGCGTTTGCCTATCAATCAGTTCTATGGCGACCATTCCTTTTCGCTTATCCGCAAGAAGGGCATCGTTTCCCATCGCTATTCGGCCGGCATCAAAGGGGAGGCAAACACGATAGAGAACGGATATACCCCTTATGCAACGGCCCATTGGCAGATCGACTACCGGAAGTGGCAAACGAACCTGACTCTTCCTGTTACGTTTACCCATTACCCAGGGATTGATTTCTCGCGCTTCCAAGGTAGTCCGTTGCTTTATATACGCTATAAGTATAATTACGCCTGGCAATTCTCTCTAAGCGCAAGCTACCGGGAGGCGTATGGAGATATCATTTCTTTGTATGATCGTCCCTATCATACCAATTACCGGCATATCAGGCAACAGATAGGAGAGTTACCGATTCGACGTACACAAGGCTATAATCTGTATGGAGAATATAAGAACACGGTGAATGAGTTCTTTGCTACGCTTACCCTGAGCCACTCGCGCAACTGGTCGAATCAGACCTATGAGCAAATCGTCGATCAGCAGCAAACTCTTTTACTTGCTCATAAGATATCGAACCAAGGAGAAGGGTGGGGGGTGAGAGGCACGCTTTCTAAGGGCTTCTATGATTGGAATATGAAGACTTCGCTTGACTTCCAGTTCTCCACACAGGAATCAGAAATGATCAGCCAGGGCGAACGCCTATCTTCTCAAATGCGCTTTATGCAGTATGAACCCAAGATCACCTGGTCGCCCACGCGTCGCTGGGAAGCCGCCTATCAAGGAAACTTCCGTTATGGTGGCAATAAGATTGGGGGAAACCGTCTGACTCCCTTATGGAATGTGGTGCAGAAACTAAGTGTTTCTTACGCGCTTTTCCCGATCGAATTCAATCTTTCGGCTGACCATTATTATAACGACATTGATAAGAGGAAATCTGTAAATGCCTTTTTCCTCGATGCTATGCTTCGCTGGAAAACGGCTTCCTGGCAGTTCGACTTTATCCTCTCCAACCTTTTCGATAAGAAGCAGTATAGCTACACTCAATACAATGCGTTACAAAGCTATACCTCCTGGATACATATCCGCGGGAGAGAGGCCTTGATCTCAGCCAGATACAAGTTCTAACAGTAATGAAACGAATTGGTATAAAAAAACGCGGGAACCATCCTTTTGTAAAGGATAATTCCCGCTCATCATTCATTAGTGGTAATATTTGTGTCTTTTAAGTGGTTTTTTCGTTGTCTCTTTTAGAAGCTTCTATACATATCAAAACAGCTTCTTCTTATTTTTTCCAATATTTTTCAATCTCTTCCAGTGATTTCCCTTTGGTTTCCGGAACCATCTTCCAAACAAAGAGCATGGATAAGACAGCCATTAATCCGTAGAACCCGTAAGTCATCGGTTCGCTAAAGCTCATCATAGACGGATAAGTCGATGAGATGAAGAAGTTAGCTGCCCATTGTGCCGCTACTGCGATAGCAACCGCCTGTCCGCGAATCTTATTCGGGAATAGTTCGGAGATGTAAACCCAACAGATCGGTCCCCAAGACATCATAAAAGAGGCCGTGAAGATGATGATAAATACCAATGTCAGGATATTGATAATCTGAAAGTGTGCTAAAATAGCTACGGCAAACATACCCACTGCCATACCAATAGAGCCAATGATCAACAAAGGCTTACGTCCCAGCTTATCTACTGTCATGATCGCCAGTACAGTAAAGATTACATTAACCAATCCCATCACAATGGTTTGTAGCATAGAGGCATCTCGTCCGGCACCCATGTTCTCAAAAATGGTCGGGGCGTAATATAGTACGACATTGATTCCTACAAACTGTTGGAATACAGAGAGTAATACACCGATGATGATTACTTTTTTGCCATAAGACAATAGTTTGCCTTTCGTATTTTCAGATACTGTAGCAACAATCTCTTCCAGGATTTGTTTCGCTTTTTCCTTGTTTATGTTGATCTTTTCCAGCACACTCAGTGCTTTATTCTCTTCACGTATCAACGCCAAATAACGCGGTGTTTCCGGAACGAAGAAAAGGAAGAGGAAGAACAAACCGGCAGGAATAGCCTCTGAGGCAAACATATAACGCCATCCCATATCGTGTACCCATTCAGTCGTTTGCCCTTTAGCAATACCCCAGTTCACAAAGTAAACCACAAGCATACCAAAGATAATCGCAAACTGGTTGAAGGATACCATCCGTCCACGCATATCCGCAGGAGCAATCTCTCCGATATAGGTAGGACATACAGCCGACGCTAAACCGACACCGATACCTCCGATAATACGATAACAGTTAAAAGCCAACAGCAGGCCAATAGAGGCTTCCCCTTTTGTGAAGAACAGTACTTCGGGGTAAGCGGAGGTCAAAGCCGAGAGGAAGAAGAGGAAACCCGCGATTTGCAGACTTCTCTTTCGTCCGTAACGATTGGATAGAAAACCGGAAATCAGACCTCCGATAATACAGCCAATCAAGGCACTGGATACGGTAGCTCCCAAAGCAAAATCACCCAATTCGTTTGGCGTAATGAAATTAGCTTTGATGGAATCAACCGTACCGGAGATAACTGCCGTATCGTAACCGAAAAGCAGCCCTCCCAAGGTAGCAACCAAGGTGATTGCAAAGATATAGGTCGAATTGTATTGTTTCATGGTAATCGGTTTACAGTGAGCCGTAAGCAGTGGTTTTCACTGCTTACCGCTTGACTGTTTACTACTATTAGATGTACAAATTAACGATTGCTTCGTAAAGCTCTTGCTTGCCGCTGGTTTGAGCAGGCTCGCCTTTTGCCTTCGCGTATGCAACGATCTCTTCCAAAGAGAGCTTTCCTTCTTCGAATTCTTTTCCTTTACCGGCATCGAAAGAGCTATAACGATCTTCCAACATCTTCGGCATCGGAGATTCTTCTAAGATAGAAGCAGCTACTTCCAAAGCACGAGCGAATGCATCCATACCGGCGATATGTGCAATGAAGATATCTTCCAGGTCGGTTGAGTTACGACGTGTTTTAGCGTCGAAGTTCGTTCCGCCACCTTGCAATCCACCACTGCGCAGGATCACTAACATAGCCTGAACCAGTTCGTTGATGTCGATAGGGAATTGGTCGGTATCCCAGCCATTCTGATAATCACCGCGGTTAGCGTCGATTGAACCCAACATATCTGCATCAGCAGCACATTGCAATTCGTGTTCGAACGTATGACCTGCCAGCGTAGCGTGGTTTACTTCGATATTCAATTTGAAGTCTTTATCTAAGCCATGTGCGCGCAAGAAGCCGATCACTGTTTCCGCATCCACATCGTATTGGTGCTTCGTTGGTTCCATCGGTTTCGGTTCGATCAGGAAGTTACCTTTGAAACCTTTGCTGCGAGCGTAGTCGCGAGCGGCTGTCAACATCATAGCCAGGTGCTCTTTTTCCCGTTTCATTTCGGTATTCAAGAGAGAAGAATAGCCTTCGCGACCTCCCCAAAATACATAGTTTTCGCCTCCCAGTTCGATCGTTGCATCGATAGCATTCTTGATCTGAACCCCTGCGCGAGCCACTACGTCAAAGTCAGGGTTGGTAGCCGCACCGTTCATATAACGTTTGTGTCCGAATACGTTTGCCGTACCCCACAACAGTTTGATGCCTGTTTCTGCCTGTTTTTCTTTCGCATAAGCGACAATAGCTTTCAGGTTAGCTTCATATTCTTCGATTGAGTTACCCTCGTCGATTAAGTCTACATCGTGGAAGCAATAGTATTCAATGCCTATTTTCTGCATGAATTCAAAGCCTGCATCCAGTTTTTGCTTGGCTATTTCCAAAGCCGAGTTGCCTGCTGCCCAGGGGAAAGTCTTGGTGCCACCACCAAATGGGTCTCCTCCTTCTGCGCAAAGGGTGTGCCACCATGCCATAGAGAATTTGAACCAGTCTTTCATTTTACGTCCGTAAACCATCTTTTCCGGATCATAATAGTGGAATGCCATTGGGTTTTTAGACTCTTTTCCTTCGAAAGCGATTTTCCCAATGCCAGGGAAATACTCGTTGTTACCTTTGTTGATACTCATGATTCTTACTGTATTAATTAAATGAATATTAAATCTGTTTTTCCAGTTTCTCTTTCCATACTTCGTAAGCAGCGCAATAGCTATCGGCATGGATGCCGTCCGGCTCAATCACCTGCAGTTTTTTAAGCGAAATAAAAGCCTCCTCCGGGGAAGCATAAATACCCGCACCTATTCCGGCTCCACGGGCTGCACCTGCTGCCCCATCCGTATCATATAATTCGATTTGGGCGCCGGTTACTCCCGACAGGGTGTCGCGGAAGATCGGGCTCAGGAACATATTGGCATTACCGGCACGGATCACACTGATGTCGATGCCCATACCATTCATGATATCCATACCATATTTGAAGGAGAATACGATCCCTTCCTGTGCGGCGCGTGCCAGATGTGCTTTGTTGTGAATGTTGAAATTGATGCCGTTCAGTGAGCAACCAATCTCTTTATTGGCGAGCATACGTTCCGCCCCATTCCCAAACGGCAACACAGAAACGCCGCCGGAACCGATGGGCGCAGTGGCCGCCAGGTCGTTCAATTGATTGTAGCTCAACTCTTCGCCGATCATGCGTTTTGTCCAGGAATTCATAATACCCACGCCATTGATACAGAGTAATACACCCAAACGTGGGTTCTCTGCCGTATGGTTCACGTGGGCAAAGGTGTTAACGCGTGAAAGCGTGTCGTAGTTCACCTGATCGTTTACCCCATACACCACACCCGATGTGCCGGCTGTTGCGGCGATCTCTCCGGGATTCAGGACGTTAAGCGACAAAGCGTTGTTAGGCTGATCGCCCGCGCGATAGGTCACCGGAGTGCCTTTCTGCAGACCCAATTCTTCGGCAATAGATCCGAGCAGTTCGCCCTGCAACCCGAAGGTGGGTTTGATATCGGCAATTACCTCCCGGTTGAAGCCATAATAATTCATCAGATCATCCGACAGGCTGTTATTTTTGAAGTCCCAGAATATCCCTTCCGACAAGCCCGATACCGTCGTAACGATATCGCCCGTCATGCGCATAGCGATGTAATCGCCCGGCAGCATGATCTTATGGATCTGATCGAATAGCTGCGGTTCGTATTCTTTTACCCAGGCCAATTTAGAGGCCGTGAAGTTACCGGGGGAGTTAAGCAGATGTGCCAGGGTATGTGCCTCGCCCATATTCTTAAAGGCTTTTTCGCCATAAGGCACCGCGCGGCTATCACACCAGATGATCGAAGGACGAAGCAACTGCTGCTTCTTGTCCACCAGCACCAATCCGTGCATCTGATAGGAGATACCAATTGCTTTGATATCTTTTCCGCTGGCATTCGCCTGAGCCAAAGCACCTGCAATAGCCATTTTCAGGTTTTTCCACCATTCGTTGGGATCCTGTTCGGCCCAACCCGGACGAACAGCATGGATCGCTGCCTCCTGCTTAGGATAAAAGTCTGAACCAATAATCTCACCTGTTGTCTCGTCTACAAGCGCTGCTTTAATAGAAGAGCTTCCTATATCACATCCTAATAACATATTATTACTCCAAGTTTTTATTGAGCTTAGCTCTTTGTTTATTATAAATTATCTTGTCAAAACGATAATAGCGGGGCGAGCGATGTGCCGTACCCTCTTTCCGGTCTTCGGTTGGCAATAGGTATTCCCACGATTTCATCTTCTTATGGAAATTACGTACGTCCAGTGTCTTATTGTACAGGATCTCGTACGTGCGCCGCAATTCTGAGGCCGTGAATTTCTTTTTCAGGTAATTAAATACGATCGCCGGTTCCCGATCGATCCATAACCGTATCTCTTTGACGGCTTCGTTGACGATCTCATTGTGGTCGAAGGGCATACGGGGCAGGCTGTCGATCGCCACCCAGTGTTTGGATTCATATTCGCTGTCAGCGGTTTTCTTGTCGGGCTTGCATAGAGCCAGGTAAGCCACTGTGATGATACGAATACTGCCCTGATAGGCCTGCATGATCTTTTGGTTCGAAGCCGATTCCAACCAGATCACATCCTCTTTATTCTTTGTACGCATAGGGGAACCGAAACAGCGGAACTGGTGCAGTTGCACCCGTTTCATACCGGTCGCATCGTTCAGCGTTCGGTTGGCCGCTTCATCCAGGTCTTCTGTCTGGTAGATCAATCCACCCGGCAGTTTTAACCCCAAAGCATGCCCATGTTGATCCTTTCTTTCTACCAACAGGACAGAAAGTTTATCGTTAACGATGGTCATTAAGACGCAGTCTACCGATACGTGCGGATTGAACATTTTTGCGTTTTCCATGTGTACTCACTCGAATAATCAGTGCACAAATATATGTATTAATTTCATATGTCAAAATTTTATTCTCATTTTTTACAACATGTAAACAGCTTAATATAAGCATGTTTATTATCTTACTTTGTACAATAACAATTTATCACTTTGTGTAAACGATACAATAACTACCTTTGTGTACTTTGTACAATATAGTATTGATGGGCATTTTCCACAAAAGCAGGCGACAAAAAATGACATTATCTACACCGGGAAATAGACCAGCTTGTAGGGAGCGAATAAAAAGTAAGATGTAAAGAGGCTGTCAAGCTGTTGTCAAAACGTGGTGAGCTGGTGGTATGAGACGATTTCCCGGAAGCGTACAGATAAGGGAAGGAGTACCTCCATACTGCCTAAGGGGTGCCTACGTACTGCCTACGTACTGTCTACGTACTGTCTACGTACTTTTTACGTACTTTTTATATAGGCACTATGTAGGCACCATATAGGCACTATATAGGCACTCCCTAGGCACCCCCTAAATACTGTTAAAACGTAAGTTAATCACCCTGGATACAACCCGTTTTCTCGGTATATTCCTATCAAAAAGAGTCTTATTTCGGGGAATTGGTTACTTTTTGATAGTGAGAAAAATGCGAATTTGAAGCTTCATTTTATGATTTATTAACATATGACCTGATTTAAGGTCATTAAATAGCGAAAATGCAGGAGAGATGGCAGGTTCTCTTGTGGTTATTTCTTTTCTTTACTCTGCGACTTTTCACAGCTTTGTGGCAGGAATTTAGTTCATTGATAGTATCTTTGGAGGGCATTTCATACGTCATGCGTATAAAAAACAAGAATGGTATATGAAAATAATCACCTATAATGTAAACGGTTTACGTGCCGCTATTGGCAAAGGTTTTCCTGCCTGGTTAGCCGAGGAACGGCCGGACGTGCTCTGCCTGCAGGAGACTAAATTGCAGGAAGATCAGTTTCCGAAAGAGGTTTTTGAGGCGTTAGGCTATCACAGCTACCTCTTCTGTGCCGAGAAAAAAGGCTATAGCGGCGTGGCGATACTGTCGCTGCAGGAGCCGGACAAGGTAACCTATGGCATGGGTATAGAGCAATACGACCGGGAAGGACGGTTTATCCGGGCTGACTTTGGCGATCTCTCTGTGGTCAGTGTCTATCACCCTTCGGGCACCAGTGGCGACGAGCGGCAAGCCTTTAAGATGGAGTGGCTGGAAGATTTTCAACGGTATGTGGTCGATTTGCAGCAAGAGCGGCCGAACCTGATCCTGTGTGGTGATTACAATATCTGCCATGAGCCGATCGATATTCACGACCCGGTGCGCAATGCGAAGAATAGCGGTTTCCTGCCCGAAGAACGTGCCTGGATGACTCGTTTCCTTGCCGCGGGATACATCGACAGCTATCGACACCTGCATCCCGACGCGGTGGGCTATACCTGGTGGAGCTATCGCTTCAACGCCCGGAAAAACAATAAGGGATGGCGTCTCGACTACTGCATGACAAGCGAACCGGTGCGCCCCCTGATCGGAGAGGCAACGATCCTACACGATGTTCACCATTCGGATCATTGTCCGGCTACACTGACAATCCATAAATAACGCAAAGAGCAAGAAAATAGCTATGGCAAAACAAGGTACCCTATTGGTTGTGGATGATAACAAAGGCATACTGACAGCCGTTCAGATGTTGTTGAACGCCTATTTTGAAAAGGTGATACCCCTTACCAATCCCAATAAGATAAACGCTACGTTGCAGGCAGAGAAGGTTGATATCGTTCTCTTAGATATGAATTTCAGCGCAGGCATCAACAGCGGAAATGAAGGATTGTTCTGGCTTTCGGAGATCAAGAAAAAGGAGCCCTCCCTGCCGGTCATTCTCTTTACGGCCTATGCCGACATTGAATTGGCGGTCAAGGGAATCAAAGAGGGGGCAGCGGACTTTGTTGTTAAGCCATGGGACAATCAAAAACTGATCGAGTCACTGCAAAACGCTTACAAACAACGAAAAGGCGAGAATAAAGCCCGGCGGAAAACACAACCGCTATCGACCGAAAGCGGTATGTTCTGGGGAGAGAGCCCGGCGATGCAGCAATTGCGTCACCTGATCGAGAAGGTGTCGGTAACCGATGCCAATATCCTGATCACCGGAGAAAACGGGACGGGGAAAGAGATGTTAGCCCGGGAGATACACCTGCTTTCGCGGCGTAAGAACGAGGCGGTTATCACGGTCGATATGGGAGCGATCACGGAAACACTGTTCGAAAGCGAACTCTTTGGGCATGTAAAAGGGGCGTTTACCGATGCCCGCGCCGATCGTCCGGGCAAATTCGAAGCCGCCAACAACGGCACCCTCTTCCTCGATGAGATAGGTAACCTGCCTTATCATTTGCAGGCAAAGCTACTGACGGTGCTTCAGCAACGGGCGGTGGTGCGCGTAGGCAGCAATACGCCTATTCCGGTCAATATCCGCCTGATCAGCGCTACCAACCGGGATCTGACGCAGATGGTGCGTGAAGGAGCGTTCCGCGAAGACCTCTTGTATCGCATGAATACGATCCATGTAGAGATCCCTTCGTTGCGTCAACGCATCGAAGATGTGATTCCCCTGGCGGAGATATTCCTGGTCAAATATGGCAATATCTACGGAAAACCGAACCTGCAATTATCGCCTCAGGTAAAAGAAAAGCTGAAAGAACTGCCCTGGATGGGAAACATACGGGAACTGGAACATACCATTGAGAAGGCGGTTATTATCGGCGAAGGGAAGGTGTTGGATATCGCTGACTTCCATTTTCCACAAAAGCCGGTGACTCCACTCAAGGAATCGACCACCTTGGAGGAGATGGAATACAACATGATCAAAAATGCCATGGATAAATGCAATGGCAACCTATCGATGGTCGCCAGTCAATTAGGGATCTCGCGACAGACACTCTATAATAAGATTAAGCGCTACGGATTGTAAAAACAGACCAGGAGATGAAACAACTAACGACGATCCGCCTTATCATCAAGCGAATAGTTGATAATATCTATTTCCGCCTATTGCTGGTGGTAGGATGTACGATACTCACCATGTGGTGTTATCAATCAAGTAAATGGGAAGGGTTTCTCTTATCCTTGATCGGGTTATTTGCCTCCCTATTGTTGACCCGTAACCTCTATGGGAAAAATGCCCGTAAGATCGCTTTTATGTTCGATGCGATCGATAATAGTGATTATGCCTTTAAGTATGCCACGCGGGGGCATGCTTCTGATGATAAATTGGTCAGTGAGTCGATGAATCGTATCACCCAAATACTCTTTCAGGCAAAGTCGGAAGCGGCACAGCAGGAGAAGTATTACGAACTGATTATGGACTCGGTCTCTACCGGTATTATCGTATTAGACGACAACGGCTATATCTACCAGACCAACAAAGAGGCATTGCGCCTGTTGGGCTTATCGGTATTTACCCATGTCAAACAATTAGCGAAGGTAGGGGCAGGCGTGGCTCAGGTGATGCAGCATATACAACCGGGCGAAAAGCATCAGATCTCCTTTACGAACGAACGGGGAACGGTCTATCTCTCCCTGCGTGTGTCGGAAATGACCCTGCAATCGAAGCATCTGCGCATTATAGCCATCAATGATATCAACCGCGAACTGGATGAGAAGGAGATCGACTCCTGGATCCGACTAACACGGGTATTAACACATGAGATCATGAATTCCGTAACACCGATTACCTCACTGAGCGATACACTCCTTTCGATGCATCAGGAAGAGGTGAATGAAGATATCCGAAGCGGACTGGAAACGATTAGCACCACCGGTAAGGGCTTGATAGCTTTTGTGGACTCTTATCGTAAATTCACCCGTATACCGACGCCTGTGCCTACCCTGTTCTATGTAGGCAAGTTCCTGGAGAGAATGATACAGTTGGCAAGACATCAGAACAATTATCCGATGATCGAAGTCGTAAGCCTGGTAGAGCCCGATGATCTGATTGTTTACGCCGACGAGAATCTGATTACCCAAGTGGTACTCAATCTATTGAAAAACGCTATGCAGGCGATTGGCGGTGAGCGGAGTGACGGGAAGGTGTTGATACGCGCCTATTCGACAGAAGAGGAGGCGGTCGTTATTGAGGTGAGCAACAATGGTCCGATGATTCCGGCCGAAGAGATCGAACATATTTTCATTCCTTTCTTCACCACCAAAGAGGGTGGGAGTGGGGTCGGACTCTCTGTCTCCCGACAGATCATGCGCCTTTCGGGTGGCAGCATAACGCTGAAAAACAACCTGCCGCCCTTCTCTACTACGTTTGTACTGACCTTTCCGTAAAGAGTTTAAAAACGAAAAAGCTGCCCGCAATCGGACAGCTTTTCTTTTTTTCAACAGTTATTTGTCGGTTTTTATATGATCGTTAAATCGACTAAGGTTGCATCCGGTGCATTCTTTTTAACGGATTCAATACCATTCTTCATAGCTGCTTCGCTACTATACATCTCGCTGGTACCGATTACTTGTCCGTTTGTTGCTTTGAGATTGAAATAAGGACGGTTGTCTTTCGACGTCTTTATCTCAAAACGAGTATCAATTTGACTGTTCTTACGTACAGATTCAATACCCTTTTGACAACTGTCCTTGGCTACGTATCCTTCACTTGCCAGAATTACCTGACCGTTACTTGCTTTCAAATTGAATTGGAACTCTCCATTCTTTCTCTTTGTAATTTCAAACTTTCCCATACTATTTCTCTTTCTTTTATTGTTTACTATTGATATAACAAAGAAGAAGGAGAGTTGGTTCAGCATTAACAAAATTAAACTATTTCAGGTGTATGCCATCATGAAATGCAAGCGGTTTTGCAGGTTTACCTCGGCTACGCCTCCGTCGATATCGAGGAAGAGAATATTCATTTCCGGATATATCTTTTTCAGCCTCTTCTCTACACCACGCGCTACAATATGGTTGGCAATGCATCCGAAAGGCTGTATGCAGACCACTTTGTTTACTCCCTGACGGGCATAACAGGCCACTTCTGCCGGGATTGACCAGCCTTCGCCAAACTGATGTGCCAGGTCGAGCACCTCAGAAGCATACTCTGCTTTGACAAAAATCGACTCGGAGGGCTCGTAGAACCGGAAATTTTTCATGCGGCTCTCAAACACCTGCATTTGTTTGTTGATATATTTCCAGGCGATCGAGTTGAAGAGATCGCCCAAAATAGTCTCCTTCTTGATGCCATTCTTCACGTTGGTCTGCGCATTCACGAAGTAGGGTAGGACGAAATCCATAATGGGCGGCGTGTGTACTTCCATGCCTTTCGAACGCAGCCACTCGGTGATATGTGCCTGACCATAGTTGTTGTATTTCAAATAAATCTCCCCTATCAATCCCACTTTGGTAAACACACGGTCATAGATCGCTACCTGGTTGAAATCGGCAATGGCCTGCTCCAATAGCTCTACGAGGCATTGATGATCGTTGCGCTGCGTAGCCTTCACCCCCTGTTCGATATAGAAATCAAACAATTGCTTGCTTTCTCCCTCTTTCTTCTCCCGGCTAACGAGCGAGCTATACATACTTTGAATCGCATCCGCATAGAGTATCGCGTAGATAATGATGTGAATCAATTTGACAACCGGGATCTTAAAGGCACGCTGGTCGTTCTGATACACCTTGCCTGTGCTGACGGCCAAGATGGGGATATCTTTGAATCCGGCACTCCGGATGGCATTCTTTATTTGGGAAATATAATTCGTTGCCCGGCATTGCCCGCCGGTTTGCGTGATGGCTACCACCGTATTTTCCAGGTCATACTGCCCGGATTGCAAGCCCATAATGATATCCCCCACAATCAAGGTCGAAGGGTAACACACCTCATTATGCCCGTATTTCAAGCCTATCTCTGCCGATGCCTTTGATGATTTGGGGAGGTTCACAATCCTATACCCCGCCAATTTACCAATAGCCGGGATAAAAGGAGAGATATAATCGGCAAACCAAGGGATAAGAATAGTCTTCTTCCGGTCCTCCTTTTTATAGGTTACCCCATAAGCTTCAAAGCCTTTTGCTTCCGAAGGCATATCTGTTGGCTGAATAGCTTTCAGCGATTCGATCAACGAGCGCAGGCGCAAACGAATAGAGCCGGGGCTGGCGATTTCGTCGATACGCAATATCGTATGGTTCTTCCCGGCTTGTTTTAGGATGTCTCCGATCTCATCCATAAAGAAGGAGTCGGGGCCACATCCGAAGGAGTTCAGTTGAATATACTGCACATTTCGGGGCGACTTTGCCACCTCCATGGCGGCTTGTACTGTGCGGTTGGGATAAGACCACTGGGATACGATATTCAAGACACCAAAGCCTTGCTGGTTTGTCACGCGAAACACATCATCCGTAAACACATAGCCTCCCAGGTCAGACAGGATCTGTCCCACCTTCTGATGAATAAGCGGGTCGGCATGATAGGGACGTCCGGCAACCACAAAGACGGGTTTGTTGTTGGTCACCGCCTCGTCAAAGATTCTTTTTTGCTCGACAGCCAGCTTCTCTTTGGTGGCGGCACGCTCCTTCAGAGCATGCGTAAAGGCACTTCGGAAAATCCCTTTAGGCACCCCTAAGGAGGAGATATAGATCCAACAAGCCTTCTCAAGCGCCTGATCGCTACTGAAGGTAACCACCGGCTTGTCGAAAGGAATGCCAAAGCGCTCTTCCGGGTTCATGGCCGAACGGATCACATCGGGATATCCGCTGACTACCGGACAGTTATACGAGTTATTCGCTTTTCCGAATTCAGCTTCTTCTTTTGGCACAATGGGGTAAAAGATACGATCCACTCCTGCCTCTGCCAAGGCATGGATATGCCCGTGTACCAGCTTGGCCGGGAAACAGATATTCTCGGACATTACACTGCCGACCCCTTTCTGATAAAGCGCAAAGGTAGACTCCGGCGATAATACTACCCGCAGACCGCAATCGGTGAACAAGCGATGCCAGAAAGGATAATTCTCGAACATATTCAATACCCGCGGAATACCTATAACAGGCAGGGTTTCGTTTTGCGCCGTAATCTCTTCCCGCTGGAAAAGGATTTCGTTCTTCTTTTCAAACGCATTGTATCCTTTTTGATGAACCGTGTTTTTGTTGAAAAAAACCTTTTCGCACTTATTCCCTGCATAAGAGGTGTTCCCATTCTTGAAGCGGAAACGCAAGACGGAGCATTTATTGGTACAGCCTTTACACTGCAACTCTTTGGTTTCGATATGATCGACATCGGGCAGGGCTTCGTGTCCGGTGAACGAGGTGGTCTTTTCTTCATTCCATCTTCGCTGGGCATACAAAGCAGCCCCCAGGGCACCCATCAGTTCGGGATGGTCCGTAGTGCTGACTGTTTTCCCGGATAGCTGCTCCAACACACGGTAAACCGCGTCGTTGCGGAAGGTTCCTCCCTGTACTACGATGTGGTCGCCCAGTTGGTTCAGGTTATTTATTTTAAGCACCTTGTATAGGCAATTCTTCACTACTGAATAGGCCAGTCCGGCTGCAATATCCCCGATTTCAGCGCCTTCCCGCAGGGCTTGTTTCACTTTTGAATTCATAAACACCGTACACCGCGAGCCCAGATCGCTCGGACAGGCCGACAGACAGGCAGCCTTCGAGAAGTCGGATAGGGAGATGTGCATGGTTGAGGCAAAGTTTTGCAGGAAAGAGCCGCAGCCCGATGAACAGGCCTCGTTCAGTTCGATGTTAGAAATAACCCCTTGATCGACAAAGAGCGACTTCATGTCCTGCCCGCCGATATCGAGTATGAAGGAGACTTCCGGATCAACATATTGGGCACCGGAGAGATGTGCCATCGTCTCTACGATCCCGTAGTCCAGGTTAAGGGCCGAGCGCACCAGGTCTTCTCCATATCCTGTTACAGCCGAAGAGAGGAAGCGGTAGTTTACCCCCTTTTCCGCCGCGGCGCGATAAAAGGCCTGCAGGCCTTCTACCACCTTTTTCAACGGATTGCCTTCGTTCGCACTGTAATAAGTATAAAGAATATGTCCGTCTTCTTTCATCACGACGATCTTGGTCGTGGTCGAACCGGAGTCGATGCCCAGGAAACAGCTTATGTCTTGTTGAAGCCCTAAAGGCTCCATCTTGATTCTCTTGATCTTTCTTGTCTCTTTCCACTGGTTGTACTCCTCTTCCCCTTTGAACAGAGGGGGCAGGGTGTCTTTCTCTTCCGTTTTGGTGGCGTTTAATTGCTGAAGCAACGCTGGGATATCGACCGCCTGGAGGTTCTCTTCCTCCTCTTTTAATAAGAGGGCGCAGCCCAATGCCGGGAAATATTCGCCGTTTTCGGGCATAAGAAAATCCTCCTCTTTCAGTTGAAGCAATTCCCGAAACGCATGGCGAAGTGCCGGCAGGAAAGTCAACGGGCCACCAATACACAATACTTTACTTTCGATATCATATCCTCGGGCCAATGAGGTGATGCATTGCAGGGCTACCGTATGGAGAATAGAAGCCGATAGGTCGTTCATCGGTACGTTCCGGCAAATCAGATTTTGCACGTCCGTCTTGGCAAATACACCACAGCGCGATGCGATCGGATAGATCTTATCGTACTGCATCGCCTGCTGCCCTAACTCTTCAATAGATATATGCATCAGGTCTGCCATCTGGTCGATAAACGCGCCCGTACCTCCCGCACAATTCCCATTCATACGGATATCAGGCTGCTTTCCGGCGTGAAAGAATACCATTTTAGCATCTTCACCACCCAGATCGATCAAGGTACGCGTTTCGGGATAGAGGCGATTGACTACCTCCACGGATGATACCACCTCCTGCACAAACGGAATGCCCGTACGTTCGGCAATGCCCAACCCGGCAGAGCCTGTGATTTGTATCCGGTAAGAAAACGCAGGGAAGGTATGGATAATCGTATGAAGCTCTTCCGCGAATATGCGGTTGATATTGGCTTTATGACGACGATAGGTTTTGTAGATGATGGTGTCGGAAGGGTCTAATACGATCATCTTTATCGTAGTAGAGCCCACGTCAATGCCCACACGGCACACTTGTTGATCTTTCTTCATGTTAATGTCCTCTTCTTTATTAAACGATCGTTTAATTTATAGGCAAAAAAAATATTATGGCTTGAGAGCTTGTATGACAAAACGTTTTACATAGTCTTTATGCTGAACCAGTACCTCATGATATTCATCCATGGATCGGCCGGTTACTTTAACAGCCAACGAACCGAAAATGAAAGGGAATATACAAAGGGAGAGTATGTTCAGAAGTAGGTCTAACACCGATGTTTCCCGGATATTCCCTTGCTGAGCCTCCTCTTCCAAACGCTTGGATATTTTAAGGAAGATATCGTAAGGCTCGCGCCTCTTGATGCGTTCAGGCAGTCTTTCCGGGTGCTGATTGACCTCATACAGTATGAAAATAGGTATCTGTGGATATTCCATCAAACTTTCGTAATAGGAATCGATCCATTCTTCTATCAGCTCCAGGATCGGCAAGTCTGAACGGAGTACGGAAAACACCCGGTTCATTACTACATCGAACGCCTCTTCGAAGATGTATTCAAAGAGGTTGTATTTAGAGTGATAATAGTAATTGATCATCGCTACATTGGTCTCCGACGCAGCCGCTATCTCCCGGATGCTCGTACCATTATAGCCCTTCTCAATAAAGAGGCGGCGCGCCACCTCCAGAATCCGACCTTTTACATCTGTATTATCTTTTGCGCTAAACATTTGTTTTAAACACTTGTTTAATGCAAAGGAACGGTTTATTATCGTCTCAGCAAAGGTTTAGGGGCTTATAAAGCCTAAAGGATGTTAATAAAGCTTACGTTTAAAATATTCTCACCCGCGTGAGAAAAAATTCTCATGCGGGTGAGAATAAAAAAACACGTCTCAGTCAGTTTTTTTGTACCTTTGCGCCTTATTATTAATCAGTGTAATTTTTTAGAATACAAGGAAAATGGCAAAAGAGCTGAAAGAACTTACCAAAAGAAGCGATAATTACTCGCAATGGTATCAGGACCTGGTCATTAAAGCCGAGCTGGCGGAGAACTCCGCGGTGCGCGGTTGTATGGTAATCAAGCCATACGGATATGCCATCTGGGAGAAGATGCAACGTGTGTTGGACGATATGTTCAAAGAAACCGGTCACGTCAACGCTTATTTCCCCTTGCTGATTCCCAAGTCTTTTTTAAGTAAGGAAGCGCAACATGTGGAAGGATTTGCCAAGGAGTGCGCCGTGGTAACCCACTATCGTCTGAAAAACGACCCGGAAGGGAAGGGTGTGGTGGTTGATCCGGCGGCAAAGCTGGAAGAAGAATTGATTATCCGTCCGACATCGGAAACAATTATATGGAATACTTACCGCAATTGGATCCAGTCCTACCGCGATCTGCCTATCCTGGTGAATCAATGGGCAAACGTAATGCGTTGGGAGATGCGTACGCGTCTGTTCCTTCGTACGGCAGAGTTCTTGTGGCAGGAAGGCCATACGGCTCATGCTACGCGTGAAGAAGCAGAAGTAGAAACACGCAAGATGCAGGATGTCTATGCTACTTTCGCCGAACAATATATGGCTATGCCGGTTATCAAAGGGGTGAAATCGGAAAGCGAACGCTTTGCCGGTGCGGAAGATACCTATACGATCGAAGCGATGATGCAGGATGGCAAGGCGCTTCAGGCAGGTACCTCGCACTTCCTCGGACAGAATTTCGGTAAGGCTTTCGATGTGACATTCATTGATAAAGAGGGCAAACAGGAATATGCCTGGGCTACCTCCTGGGGTGTTTCTACCCGTTTGGTGGGGGCGTTGATTATGGCTCATTCCGATGATAACGGTTTGGTATTGCCTCCGCTGTTGGCTCCGATACAGGTGGTGATTGTTCCGATCTACCGCAGCGAAGAGCAACTGAATGCAATCCGTGAGAAGGTAGGTGGCATTGTGGCCAACCTGAAGAAGCGGGGTATCTCGGTTAAGTTCGATGATGCCGACAATAAGAAGCCGGGCTGGAAGTTTGCCGAATATGAACTGAAAGGGGTACCCGTTCGTTTGGCAATGGGTGGCCGTGATCTGAAAAACAATACGATCGAAGTGATGCGTCGTGATACTCTCGAAAAAGAGACCATCACCTGCGACGGCATCGAAGAATATGTACAGAATCTGTTGGATGAGATCCAAAAGAATATCTTCCAGAAGGCATATGACTTCCGTGAATCGCATGTGATCTCGGTAGATACCTACGAAGAATTCAAGGAAAAGATCGAAGATGGCGTATTTATCCTGGCTCACTGGGACGGCACACCGGAAACAGAAGAGCAGGTGAAAGCGGAAACCAAAGCCACCATCCGTTGTATTCCATTGGAAGGCGATAAGACACCGGGCGTATGTATGGTGACTGGTAAGCCATCCAAGCAACGCGTTGTATTCGCAAGAGCGTATTGATAAAGAGAGCCTACGCTCATAAATAAACGACAAAGGGCTGCCCAATCAGGCAGCCCTTTGTCGTTTATTAAAGTCTATAAGGATATCAAGGTATTTAAGGCCTAAAAAGCAGCAATCCGCCAAACAAAAAACTCTTCTGCAAATTAGTTAATATGAGGCAAATATAGGACTTTAATTCATATGTTTGAGATCATTGTGGAAATATTTCTTTAATATAATTTAATCCATACATTTACGCCGTCAAAAGACTAACTAAACTAAGAATTAAGACATGAAGCCAAAATTGAAAATCAGGGATTTGACCCTTCGTGATGGTCAGCAGTCTTCCTTTGCGACACGCATGACCCAACAACAAATTGACCGGGTGTTACCTTATTACAAAGACGCAGGTTTTTACGCGATGGAGGTATGGGGCGGAGCCGTTCCCGACTCTGTCATGCGCTACCTGGAGGAGAACCCCTGGGATCGATTGGAGAAGATTAAAGCAGCCGTAGGTGATGCCTCTAAACTAACAGCGCTGTCGCGCGGACGTAATCTTTTCGGCTACAACCCTTATCCCGACAGTGTGATCGATGGTTTTTGCAAAGAGAGTATCGATTCCGGCTTAGGGATCATGCGTATCTTCGATGCCTTGAATGACATCAACAACATTCGATCGACCATCCACTCCGTGAAGAAGTATGGCGGTATGGCCGATTGCGCGGTATGCTATACCATTGATCCGCATTTCACCATGGCGGAGCGTCTGAAAGCGCAGCTGAAAGGGAAAAAGCTGCCTAACCATATCTTTACGGATGACTATTTCCTCCGGAAGGCAAAGCAGATGGAGGCGCTGGGCGCTGATATGATTACGATCAAAGACATGAGCGGACTGATCCCGCCCAGACGGGTAGCAGGCTTAATTAAACTTTTCAAGAAGCATTTATCTATTCCTATTGATTTCCATACCCATTGTACGCCCGGCTACGGATTGGCTTCTGTACTGTCCGCTATTGTGCATGGGGTGGATATTATCGACACCAATATATGGTATTTCGCCGGTGGCCCGGCTGCTCCGGCTATTGAGTTGATCTATGTTTTCTGCCAGAAACTGGGCATCGAGCTGGATCTGAATATGGAAGCCATCGAAAAGATCAATGGCGAACTATTCTATATCCGGAAAGAGCTGGAGGATTTCGATGTGGTGAAACAATACCCGAATAAATTCTCCCCATTACGCGATCAGCTGCCGGAATCGGTAGACAACCTGTTCGACGTAGCTATAAAAGCGGCAAAAGAAAACAACGAAGAGACCTTGGTAAGGGTTTGCCATGCCATTGAAGCCTATTTCGGATTCCCTAAACCGGACGAACTGGTGAAGAAGGCGGAAATACCGGGCGGTATGTACACCAATATGGTTGCGCAGCTCAAGCAGTTGAAGAGCGAGTTTATATTGCAACGTGCCATGGAGCTGATACCACACGTTCGACTGGATGCCGGTTTGCCTCCATTGGTAACGCCTACGAGCCAGATCGTCGGGGTGCAGGCGGTCAATTGCGCGCTCGACGAAAAGAACGGAAAACCCAAATACTCGAATGTATCCAATCAGTTCCGTAACCTGGTGAAAGGAGAATATGGAGAAACACCTGTACCTGTTGATCCCGAATTCCGTTTTCAGATTGCCGGTGTACGTGAGGAAACGCCTTACGACACGTCGGCTTATGAGACACAACCCAACCCGGTCTTGGAGGATTGTGGTGGTGTGAAGCTGGCGGAAAACGACAAAGAGCAATTATTGTTGGAACTCTTCCCCATCGTTGCCAAAGATTATCTGACAAAGGTCAAGAAAGAGCGATATCAAAAAGAACACGCCGGAGCCGTGGGAGAGGAGTCTTCGAAAGAGACCACCAAGCAGACCACACAAATAACCGGTCGTGTTATCACTTCGCCCATGCCGGGACGCGTTTTCCAATTATTGGTAAACCCCGGTGATATGCTCAGTGGCGGAGAGAATGTGTTGATCCTCGAGGCGATGAAGATGGAGAATAATATCTCTTCTCCTTATGCCGGCAGGGTAAAGCAGGTGTTGGTCAACCGGGGCGACTTTGTGCCGGAAGGCGCTCCGATGTTGGAGATAGAATAGGGGAGTATATAAATCGAGTAGGGGCTGTCCAACTTTTTGGACAGCCCCTACTGTTTTTATAGTAAAATCCTTAAGGACTTCTCTGATTACTTAAACACCGAATCTTGCAAGCCTGTGTTTACTTCCACCGTTTTGAAAACCGTTTTCATGGCTTGTCCCATCACCGATTGCGTCATCTCATGCGGGAACTTCACACCATTCACCTCACGGTAGTCGCCGATATCGCTAATGGTCTGCATCTCGCCCATAGGAGACTGAACGGTCTGTACGCTGCGCAATTTCAATCCGCTGGCTACGCTGTAATACTCCGTTGTGGCGTTTCCGTCGCGTTCTACCTTCAAGGTATAAGCCTTTTCGCCATTCACCTCTTCTACAGCGCCTACAGTCAGGGTATATCCATTCTGCAGATAAGACATTTCAGGAGCAAGACCCGTGCCGTTTTTAATCGCGTCGTACTCTTTGCCTTCGGTCAGTTCCTGGCTTCCCTGCATACCTGATACGCGCAGTGTCTTGCCGTCGAAAGCCATTTTCTGGATCACCATTCCCTGTATAGACATAGAGGTCACAGACATATTCGGTTTCTTGAAGTATTGTTCCACGACTCCGGTCTGTCCCATCATTTCCATCTCGCCAACGATCTTATAGTCGTTCACCTTATCGATAGCCTCTTGGCCACCCAGTGCTTTCACATAGTTAGCTATGATCTCTTCAGCGCTTACATTGGCCACTTCTGCTTTAGGGGCTTCGATCGGGTTCACATCGTAATCATACCATTGCACCTTTCCGTCACCGGCAAAACGTGCCAACGCGTCTGCATATTGCTTGTCGCCGGTCACTACGATCCAGGCATTCTCCGGTTTGATATATTTCTTGGCAGCCGCCTGAATATCGGCAGGAGTCAATGCTTCCAGACGTTTCAGGTAGTTACGGTAATAATCTTTCGACAGGTTATATTTGTCGATGTTCACGGCAAACTGAGCCATTGTTTCCGAGTCGGCCAGTGAGCGTGAGAAGTTACCCGCACGATAGGTCACAGCATCTTTCAGTTCCTGTTCGGTTACCGGTTCGTTGATGATGCGATTGAACTCATAAAGCACTTCATGGATAGCGCTATCCGTAGCCGCAGCCTTCACCGATGCCGCTCCGCGTCCGCTTGTCAGTGACATGGAACCCACCTGTTCGCCGGAAGACAGGCTGGTATAAATACCGTATGTCCAGCTTTTATCTTCGCGCAGGTTCATAAAGAGATGACCGGTTCCGCTACCGCCCAAGATCTGGCTCATCACGGCTGCCGCGTCGTAGTCAGCCTCTTTCACGTTGAACTGGATAGGATAACAAACATCGATAGCCGATTGCACAGCGCCCGGTTTGTTGGCAAACGCCACTTTCAATTGTTCCGGCGCGGTCGGAATAGTGTACTCAGCCACAGGCACATTCTTCTTTGCCCATTTGCCGAAATACTTCTCCGCCTGCTTTTTTGCTTCCTTCAGGGAGATATCTCCAACAATCACCAGACGCGCTACATTCGGTGCGAAATAGGTATTGTAATAGCCTTCCAGGTCTGCCAGGGTAATGTTATCCAATGTTTCCAATGTTTCCACTTCACCCGCGGGATATCCTTTGCCATAAATAAGGGCGTTCGCTATACGGCTTGTGATCTGTCCCGCGTCATCTCCCAGCGTATTGAGGGCCGTTTTGTATTTTCCTATGTTCAGATCGAATTCTTCCTGTGAAAACACCGGATTGAAAAGCATATCTGTCATGATATCCAATGCCTGATCATGGTATTTCTTTAGGAAATAGCCATATCCGCCACCACGGTGTACGCCACCGCGCATCGCGATCATGTCGATGTCTTTGTTGAGTTGTTCTTTCGTGCGGTTTTTGGTAGCCGTACCAAACACATCCGAGAACAGGCCATTCATGCCCGCTTTCTCACCCTGCAACTGTTGTTTCACGTCCAACTGCAAAGAGTAATATACCAAAGGGGTGTTTTTATCCTCTACCAGGAACACTTTTAGCCCGTTCTTAAGCGTAAATATCTGGGCATCTTTGATGTTCACCTCCTTAGCCGGAGCCGCCTCAGGGCGGATGCTTCTGTCGAGAGTCTGTGCCTTAACGCCTATAGAGCAGATAAGGACAAACAATAAACTATATATAATTTTCTTCATGTTATATTCTTTTTTTAGGATTATCGTTGGGATTATTCTTTCTCAGCCATCGGCAGGTAATGAAGCACCACCCGTGAGTTGGTTTGCAGGTATTTCTTGGCAACCGCCATCACATCTTCCCGCGTCACCGCTTCATATTGTTCCAGTTCCTTGTTCACCAGGCTGGCATCTTTGAAATAGGTATAGCAATTAGCCAGGGCTTCCGCTTTACCCGACAGGGATTGCAAATTAGCAGCTACCGAAAACTCTTTCGCTGCCAGCACCTTCTGGAACTCCTCTTCCGACACCAATTCTTTCGACATCTTTTCTATTTCAGCTGTCAGAATAGCCTCTACCTCGTCGAGCGACTTACCCATATTCGGAATAGCCAGGACATAGAGCAATCCGGGATCTTCGCTACCCATCGCCATCGCCAACGTTTGAATGGTCATCCCTTTATCGTCCAGGTTCGTTTTGAAACGGGAAGAAGCACCTCCGTAGAGGATACGGGTCAGGATATCCATCGCGAAATAGTCTTTTGTTCCCATAGCCGGCACATGGTAAGCCATGAATATCGCCGGAAGCTGGATGTTATCATATACGATGTCGCGGATCTCTTCTGTCTGTTGAGGCTCTACGACATTCGGACGGTGCATAGGAAGTGTTCCTTTGGGTATGCTTCCGAAGTATGTATCGATCCATTCACGTGTCTGCTTTTCGTCGTAATCACCGGCAATCACCAATACACAGTTGTTAGGCACATAATAGGTGTCGTAGAAATTCTTGATATCATCGAACGTAGCCGCGCGGATATGCTCCGGATCACCGATCGTTTGCCATTGGTAGGGATGCTTGGTAAAGGCTCTTTTGCCCAATTCTTCGATGAAAGTACCATACGGCTGGTTGTCGTAAGACTGCTTGCGCTCTTCGATTACCACGCCTTTTTGTGTTTCCACACCGATCTCATCTATTTTCGCATGAAGCATACGTTCCGACTCCATCCACAACGCCAATTCCAATTGGTTAGACGGCATGGTCTCGAAATAGAACGTTCTGTCTTGTGAAGTGTTGGCATTCAAGGAACCTCCCGCAGCCTGTACCAGTTTGAAATACTCACCCCGGTCAATATTTTCAGATCCTTCAAACATCAGATGCTCAAAGAAATGGGCAAATCCTGTACGAGAGGGGTCTTCATTTTTGGCGCCTACATGATACATCAGCGATACCATCACATTGGGCGTACGGTCATCCTGATGAAGAATAACATGCAATCCGTTCGGCAGATCGTATTCCACGAACTTGATTTTCTCCGATTGTCCATTTGCCGTCAGAATACTGGCAAAAAAGACAAATAACAACATTAATTTACTTTTCATACTTTTGAATTAATAACTATTTATGATGCAAATGTAACAATTTAAAGGCGGAAGATACAAAACCATCTACTTTTTCGTCAAATGTTAAAATTCATATTGTCAGCAAAACGCCCCTTTTCGCAGCAATCCGATACGTTAAAAAGTGTTACCCGCCCGACTAATTTTAAATACCCCTACGTTTTCGGAAAAATACTCCCGCATTTTTGACAAAATGACAAATCGGATTTTTTAAGAAAAGGTGTAAGTTGACATATATTCACACACAATCAAATGAAGTAACTTTCCCTCATTCGCAAAAGAAAAATATGGAAAAGTCATTATCTTTGCTGTGATTAAACCATAGTAAGAATGAACGCAAAAACTAAACAACAGATTATTGATCTTATAAATCGGGAGGTGATTCCTGCGATTGGATGTACGGAACCGGTGGCGGTTGCTTTGGCAACGGCACGCGCTTCGGAGGTGTTGGCTCAAACGCCGGAAAAAATAGAGGTGCAATTAAGCGGAAATGTATTGAAAAACGCGATGGGCGTGGGTATTCCCGGAACCGGGATGGTCGGATTGCCTATCGCGATTGCTTTGGGTGCGCTTGTCGGCAAATCGGCTTATGGGCTGGAAGTGTTGCGCGATATCACTCCCGAAGCCTTAGAAAAAGGGAAACTCTTTATAGAGGAGAAAAGGATATCCATCAGCCTCAAAGAAGCGGATGTCGATAAGCTCTATATAGAGGTAGGCTGTTTCTCTGGTAAAAACCAGGCGCGGGTGATTATCTCCGGCGGGCATACCACGATTGTCTATGAAGAAAAAGACGGGGCGGTGTTGTCTGACAAACGCGGTTTGGTTTCTGACAATCAAGAGGAGGAGCGGGAAGAAGATATTCCGCTTACGTTTGCCCTGGTGTATGAATTTGCCAATACCATGCCGTTGGAGGATATTCGTTTTATACTGAAAACGGCGGAGGTGAACAAGAAAGCCGCAGAAGAATCGATGCATAATCACTTCGGACATACGGTGGGACGCATTGTATCGGGCGAAACGGGTAAAAAATGGCTGGGCGAATCACCATTCACCCATATGCTTGCGATGACAGCCGCCGCTTGCGACGCTCGTATGGATGGGGCGATGATTCCGGTGATGAGCAATTCGGGCAGTGGAAACCAAGGATTGGCAGCCACCCTGCCTGTCGTTTCGTTTGCAGAGGATATACATTGCTCGGAAGAAGAATTGATTCGTGCCCTTATGCTGAGCCATTTGATGGTTATCTATGTCAAACAGAGCCTGGGCAGGCTTTCCGCCCTTTGCGGATGTGTCGTAGCGGCGACCGGCGCCAGTTGTGCCATTACCCAGTTGATGGGCGGAAACCGGGAGCAGGTGATTTACGCGATCAAAAATATGATTGGCAACCTGACCGGCATGATCTGCGACGGTGCCAAGCCCAGTTGTGCCATGAAGGTGTCGAGCGGTGTTTCCACTGCGATGCTTTCCGCGCTTATGGCGATGGAAAATAAGGTGGTCACATGCGTGGAAGGGATTATAAATGAAGATGTGGATCAAAGCATCGCCAACCTGACACAGATCGGCTCCAAAGGCATGGAAGAAACCGATAAATTAGTTCTTTCTATTATGACAAAACAGTAAAATACTTGCACTTTTCCATTCAAAGAGCGACTGATGTAATGTCTACCGCTTTATTGTTTCAAAAAATATGTATTCAATCAGTTTGTTTTGTCGCTAATATATCGTATTTTAGCGACATAAATAAACGAAAAACCAAATGCAATCGATTGAATCAAAGATTATTGCCAGCATATCAAAATGCGGAAGAGGTTCTGTTGTTTTTCCTTTGGATTTTGCTGGTTATGGGGAACCGAAAGCTGTTCAAAAAGCCTTCGAACGATTAACAGCAGATAAAAAAATAATCCGAGTAGCTCGTGGAATTTACTGTTACCCAAAGATTGATAAGAAGTTGGGACTTGGCATTCTTTATCCTACGTTTGAGGAAATTGCAATTGCCATTGCAAAACGCGACAAGGCAAAGATTGTTCCTACCGGAGTTCATGCATTGAATAAACTCGGACTGTCTACGCAGTTCCCTATGAATGTGGTGTATTTCACTGACGGATCTCCTCGTAAAATCAAGTTGCAAGAGGAGAGGGGCATAGAGTTCAAACATACAGCAAAAAAAAATATGGCGTTTCAAAATGATTTCACCATGCTGCTTACATTTGCTTTACGTGAGCTTGGCGAAGGTAATATTACCGATGAACAGCTGACGCATGTCAAAGCCCTTGTCAGTCAATACCCATTTGAAAGTATTAAAAACGACTTTAAACTTATCCCTGCATGGATTCGTAAAATAATACTTTCCGCTTATGAATAAATTCCTAACACTTGCCGTCGCCCAGCGCAGGTCAATTTTTGAGCAGACAGCTGTGCGAAAACACCTTCCGGTGCGAGCAGTTGAAAAGGATTTTTGGGTGACGGAAATTTTGAATATTCTTTCTTTGTTGCCTTATGCGGATAAGATAGTGTTCAAAGGTGGAACATCACTAAGCAAGGTATGGAATGTGATCAAACGTTTCTCGGAAGATATTGATATTGTCGTTGACCGTAGCTTGTTTGGTATAGAGGGGGATGTGACGAAAAAACAACTAAAAAAACTCCGCAAAGAATCTTCGTTATTTGTAAGAGATACCCTTGTGCAAGATTTGATATTTGCTATTGAAAAAGTTGGACTAAGTGAGTTTTTTACAGTTATTCCTGATCCGGATGGGGAAGGCGATGCTATGTATCCGGAACCTCGACAAATTCATGTCTTCTATCAGTCCGTTTTTCCAATAGAACATAACGTCTATCTTCGCGATGAGGTACTGCTGGAAGTGGGGGCTCGTTCATTATTTGAGCCAACAGCCATCGCGAAAGTTGAATCTTTTGTAACTGAAATGTTTCCACACCTCACGTCACGTAATTTGGGGACTCATGTTGTTGTAGCTGTAGCAGAAAAGACATTTCTCGAAAAAGCATTTCTTTTACATGAATTATTTTCGACAGACGGATGTCAAAATGCCAATCGCAAATCACGCCATCTTTATGATCTCTACAAAATGATTGAAATAGGCATCGTCGACAAAGCGATTTCTAATGACAACCTCTGGGAAGCAATCCGTCATCATCGTGAAATATTCACCCCCGTGCGCGATGTGGATTATAGCTGGGATGTGCGTAGTCGCATTTGTCTATTGCCTCCCGAGAAAGTTAGAAGTGAATGGCGGAAAGATTACGAATCAATGGTCGAAAACATGATTTACGATGATGTTGTTCCGTCTTTCGATCAAATAATTGAAGCGATGAAGCAACTTCAAAATGCATTTCAGCAGTCTCTGTTATGATTTTCTTTTGCCGTTTGCGGAAAAAGCTGTATTTTTGTTATTTGTATAAGATAAAATCAAAGCATGGAGCGATATTTAATTATCAAGACGCGAGATGAATTATTGCGTATCAGAATTGGTCAAATACTTTATTTCGAGGCGGATCGCAATTATACTAAACTTTTGCTTACCAGTGGGATTCAATTTACTTTTGCTATCAACATCGGCAAGATAGAAGAGATGCTGGAACGCCAGGTGGAAGGCAGCAAAAAGATTCTGATGCGTGTAGGTAAGAGCCATATTATTAATAAGAACCATATCTTACAAATTCACCTGCCCAAGCAGCGCTTGATCTTGCTATCCAACGAAGGAAAGCCTCGTGAATTGAATATCTCCAAGGATCCCCTGAAAGCATTGAAAGAATCGCTGGAAAAGGAGATGGGTAAAACGGAAGCATAATGATTAAAATAGGCAAGGAAAGCGACAACCAGTACATTGTAGACGACCCACACGTGAGTCGCCATCATGCCCAGCTTGAAAAACAAGAGGATGGGGTATGGTTGCTTATTGACCTGAACTCCACAAACGGCACCTATGTGAACGACCAGCAGGTGGCTCGCAAGCGGGTGAATACAAAGGATGAAATCCGGTTCGGAGAACATGTCTGCTCTCTTTCCGATATCCTTAATCAGCATAATGACTACAGCGAAGAGTTCGCTTTGTTGAAGGGAATATATGATCGTTATATTGAATCAAAAGTTAAGATACAATCATCGAACCAGTTCAAAACAAGACTGTTACAATCTATTCCATTCGCACTACTCGGGGTGGTTGGGGTGACCCTAAGCTTTCTTGAGAAAGGTAGCCCTTTGTTGATGGTAATCAGTTTCATTGTGATGGTTTGCGCACCGACAATAGGCATTTTTCTTGGCGCCAAACAATCGGCTAAAGTGCCACGACAACTGCAACACATCGCGAATCAGTTCAAAATTGATTATGTCTGCCCGAAATGCGGCACGTTCCTGGGCGAAATACCCTGGGAATCGCTACGAAACAGAAAGCAATGCCCCGTCTCTTCGTGCAAGGCCAAATGGATTAACGAATAAAAAGGGTTTTCGTCATATGAAAGAGATACTTTCGTACAATAAACCCAAGTCTTTGATTATAAGAGATTGTTATCTGTTTGCTAATCTAACACTTTTCGTACATTTGTATAATGTAAGATGCGCTTCGGCAATATCAAGCAAGCTTGATTGCGCTCAGCTTTCAATACATTTGCTTTGTATTTTATGTCTTATTAAAGTGTAGTATGCAAGAAGAGGAATATACATTCGTGACTATAGACAGTGATGACGCCTTAACGGAGGACGCTGTTATTATAGTAGAAAACGATGATGTAATCGAAGCAGTCGTTGTGGATGAAAACACCGATGAGAACTATGGCTTCTTTACATTGTCGGACGAGACGGTTATGCTGTCGGAGGCCGATATGCTTGACTTATCATCCGACGACTTAATTATTGACAGCTCTGACATTATTGTACTATGATCTCCATCCGATGTCCACATTGCCACGTAGGGTTAAAGGTTGATGAAGGAAAACTGCCTCCGGGCATTTTGTCTTTCAAATGCCCGAAGTGCAAAAAATCGATACCCATTTCTCTGTTACGAGAAAGAAATACGACTGATGATTCTTCGTCAGACACCACCCTCTTACAAACATCCAAATCAACGCTTGGGCAAATAACGGTCTTAGCCGACGAGAACACACAGGAGCAGAAATTCCCTCTGTATGAAGGCGTTAGCGTTATAGGCCGCAGCTCATCTGCTTCGAACGCGACAATCAGCATTGTGACCAACGACCGCTCTATGAGTCGGGAGCATATTCGCATCGAAGTAAGAAAAGAGGCAAAAGGAGGATATAAACATTACCTTTCAGATAATAATAGTAAAAATCAAACGTTATATAATAGCAGTTTCTTAGAAAAAGGAGAAGTTATTGTACTTAAAGATAATGATGAGATCATTATTGGCCGTACGGTACTTCGCTTCAACGATTAAATCTCGTGCCTGTTATGAATATAACGATTGGAAAGCCATGCGCTATTAGTGAGAAGGGTGGCCGGTTGAACAATGAGGATTCGCTTTATCCGCAACCGGAAACAGTTACCATCAACCAACGCTTGTTTATCGTCTGCGACGGAGTAGGAGGAGCAGACAAAGGTGAAGTAGCCAGCGCGTTGGCATGTGAATCCATTCAATCCTACTTTTCCACCTTCCTGGAGGGAGGGGATCCCACCAAAGAATTTATCCAGAAAGCTATTCAGTATACGGAAGCACGCTTTGACGATTATACCGAAGAGCACCCCGAGGCCAAAGGAATGGCTACCACATTAACCTTGTTGTATATTGGCTCCAAAGGAGTAACCATTGCCCATGTTGGAGATAGCCGCATCTATCACTTCCGCCACGGAGAGATCAAGTACCGGACAGAAGATCATTCATTAGTAAACTCACTTGTTCAATTGGGGAAAATCACTCCGCAAGAGGCAACGGTGCACCCACAAAGAAATGTAATTCTTCGCGCCATCCAGAGCACGACACGCCCCACGGAAGTAGATGTTGCCCTATGCCAGGACATCCAGGAAGGAGATGCCTTTCTCATGTGTACGGACGGTGTATTGGAAAATCTGTCCGACGACAAACTATCTGACATTTTCAAAAAGACCTCGGCAGCGGATGCCATTAAAGATTCCATTGTGGAATATTGCAATGGACGCACACGGGATAACTTTTCATTTTACATCATTCCCGTTCAACAAGTGCATGATAATGCAGGATTAAAGCAAAATCTTCTTTCTTTATTTTATTCTTTTGTATAATTAATGTACTTTTGGCAAATAAATAAGCATTGCCAAAGTAATTATGAATTTACCCTACGGGCACCTACTACAAAATGGAAAATACCGTCTTACTCACGTGGTGGGACAGGGGGGCTTTGGCATTACCTATAAAGGAGTCTGGAACACAGAAGTAAAGGGCTCGCTGGGTACGGTAGACACCGAAGTGCCTATCGCTATCAAAGAGTATTTCTTTAAAGACTATTGCTATCGTGACACCGAAACCAATGAGGTAAAAGTTCATTCAGAGACCGGGAACAATCTCTTCCATAAATTCAAGGAAAAGCTTATAAAAGAGGCGCGTATACTTTCGGACGTACATCATCCGCATATTGTGAATGTATTGGAAGTGTTTGAAGAAAACAATACGGCCTATATTGTCATGGAGTTTATCTCGGGATTATCATTGAAAGAGATGATGGAGCGGGATGGTGTTATGTCTGAAAACAGAGTGCTCCGTTACATCCACCAGATAGGCGAAGCACTTCAGTTTGTACATGACAAAAACATCCTCCACCTGGACATCAAGCCCAGTAATATTCTGATTGACCAGAGAGACAATGCCAGGTTGATCGACTTCGGTGTAAGCAAACGATACGATACCGAGCAGCAGGAGACCAGCACCACCATGCTCACGCTCTCCAAAGGTTTTGCCTCTATTGAACAATATGACAACGAAGGAACCCAGGTGTTTTCACCCTATCCGGATATCTATTCCTTAGGGGCGTCACTCTATAACCTGTTGACCGGCAAGATCCCGGTCGAGTCGATTCTTCGGGCTACGCGCCCCATGACGAAGCCAACGGTGATCAACAAAGCCATCTCCGCAAAGACAGAAGGTGTTATTCTGAAAGCCATGGAGATTGTGCCGACAGACCGATACCAGACGGTGCGGGAGATGATGAGTGTCTTAGATAAACCCTCAGAGGAAGCATGCAGCCCGACCGACGCGACGAGGACAACTGGAACAAACATCGGTAAAGGAGGAGATACGACACTTCTTTTTCCAACCAACACCCCGGAACAGCGAATAGGAGACACCGCGGATCAAACGATTCTGAATACCCCCCAGGAAGAGATCAAAAAGCCAAAGGGCAAGAAAAGAAAGGTGATAATGACTGCTGTTTTTGCTGTTATCGCTCTTGTTGCTTCTGCTGTAATCTATACGCTCTATATCCAAAAGGGACCGCAAACGACGATGGGAAACGATAGTCCGTCTACGACAGAACAAACCACGGAGATTGAGAATCCTGCCCCGGCGGAAGAAACAGAAAACACCCCCGTTTCTACACCGGAGAATACCTCCGGATCACCCCAAACGACTTCACAAACAGGAGATAACGAAGAAAAAGCACCTGTAAATGAGCCTCAAAGAGATCAGGAAAAGATTGTGTCGGAGCCTATCGAACAGCCGGGCACACCGACAACAACGGAAGAATCAGCCTCCCTGCTTCCTTCAAAAGAAGAACTGAATGCAACAATTTCCGCATTGATTGCATCAGCTAATAAAAAGATGCTTCAGTCGGATTTCAAAGGAGCAGAAGACGACTACACCGAAGCGTATAAGCTATCGCTCGATGATAACCTACTGGATCAAATCAAAGAGGCCAGCAAAAAGGCGGAAGAGAAAGATATTGAAGAAAAGAAGGCACAGTATAAGACGATGATGACCATTGGACATGGTGAGCTGACAGTCGTAAAGAAAATATCAACCGGTAAAATTGGCGCCATCAACAACGCGGGTATGGAGATTATACCGTGCAAATACCTTGTAGCCGACTGGCATGAAGAAGGCAGAGCTTTTCAACGGGAAGATATGCTTTATGATATATATGACGAAAATGGTAAATTGGTTCGCGAAGGCGTAATCTTATAAGAAATTATGAATAGAATTTGGATTATGATGGTATTTGCTTTGTCTGCATTCTGTTTGAATGCGCAACAACATGCAACGTACAATCAAAAAGGAGATGAAGCTTTACAGCAAAAAGATTATACCAGTGCCCGTATGTGGTATGGGGAAGGCATTGGCTATTGTGATATATACAGCATCGAAAAACTGACTGATATCTGGTTGGAAGACGAAAATATGCGTCCTTCTATGCGTAACCTGATGACACGTTGCCTGAAATGCTTGAATGATAAAGCTGAGCTTAACGACACGACAGCCATTAAATTGTTAGTGGTCTATCACGCGAAAGGAATTGCTACCCCAAACAGCGATACCATAGCCGAACATTGGCAAAACAAATACGAAGAACTGACAAATCCCTATGCGATTTACGCAAACAATCTGATTGCCAAAAAACCGAAAGAACCGATGTCTTTTTTTGCCGGTTATACCTATTCAACAGAGATGCCGGTAGGTTTGACCTTCGGCGGTCTACAGGAAAAGGCTGGTTGGTATGTCCGTGTGAGATCCGATCTCTCATTCAGAACTACGGACTATGCCTGTAAGCTGGAAAATGACGCCAGCGCGATTGTTGATCCAGATAACAATAAGACCTATCAGGCATTAGATATGTCGAATAAGAAAACCTCCTTTGCAGGTACGGCCGGTTTTATTTATAAATTCACGGATTGGTTATATGCTTCTGTCGGAGTGGGCTATGGAGAAAGAAATCTGTTGTCGCCATTCACGATGACGGATAATACGTCGGGTGCGAAAGAGTTTATCTGGTGTAATAATCAAACCTATTCCAGCAAAGGAGCCGTAGGAGAATTAGATCTCACGCTGAGATTTAATTATGTTTACGTCAGCGTCGGAGGTCATACAGTAAACTTTGATTATGTCGATTTGAATGCCGGTATCGGCCTGTTTTTCTAAAAATAGATAACAATGAAAAGGAATATTTCGCTTATATATATCGCTTTAGCCTCACTCTTCTTTGTCGGATGCGCTGAAGACCCCCGCATGCCCGGCAACCTGATAGGCGCAAAAGAACCGGTTGTTACCACCGAAAAGGTAGAAGGAATAAAAGCAACGGAAGTAACGGTATTTGGTAAAGTGGACAAAGAAAATGGAACCCAAGTGACCGAAAGAGGCTTTGTCTGGTATAAAGAAGAGACTCCGGAAGAGAAACAGACCCAGGCGGTTACGGATGGAACAAACGAATCTTTCTCTTTCAAAATCACCTCTTTGGAGGACAGCACTAAATATATTGTTCAGGCGTATGCGAAGAATAGTATCAATTATGGGTATGGTAGCACCCTCTCGTTTACTACGATCGAAGGCCTGGCCAGTGTGATAACGCTGGAAGCACTGGATGTTAAATCGACCTCAATAGAGATAGGGGGTGAAATCACCGACAAAGGCGAGGGTGAAATCCTGGAACGAGGTGTCTATTACGCTAAAGCGTCGCTCACCGAAGCGGGTACCGAGAAAGACTCCCTGGCAAGCACCATGGATACGGATTCATATACTTGTACCATCACAGAACTGGAGGCGCTTACTACCTATTATGTGCAAGCTTATGTAAAAAATAAGTTCGGCACCTCTGTCGGAAAAGAGATAGAAGTAAAAACGACCGACGGACTTCCTGTCGTGGGCAATCTGACCATAGATCATGTTACGACTACCTACGCGGAATTCAGTGCCGAGGTTACTAACCCGGGAGATACAGACGTCACGCTCAGAGGATTCTGCTATGGATTGTCGAGAAACCTTGAAATCGGGGCAGCCGGAACGGATACGATCCTGTGTGATGCCGGTGTGGGTCTCTTTACCGGACGGATTTCCAACGTCGAACAACAACGTCCCTACTATGTGAAAGCCTTTGTGAGTAATGCGGATACGCTTGTTTATAGCTCGGAAGTTGTCTCGTTCACTTTATTGAGTGAGAAACCAACGGTGGTGACGGCTACTCCTATTGTTGGAGACGGGACGGTAACCCTTGGCGGATCGGTTGCTGCTCCGGGAATAAAAGAAGAGGGGCAACCGGCCACTATCGTTGAAGCAGGTATCGTATGGTCAACGAATGAAAACCCGACGATAGATGATGATGTAAGAATTGATTTGTGGGGAACCAGCACGTCGTTCACTACGTATATAACCGATTTCCTTCCCGGAACCACTTACCATGTAAGAGCCTTTGCCTTGAATAGTGAAGGATATCTTTCTTATGGCGACAATGAAACGTTTACTACGGTGGAAATCTTCGCGACGTTGCCGACAGGCTATTTTAGTGGAGAGATACAAGTCCCTAATTCAGGAGCTTACCTGACGTTGGCCGAACGAAGAGTGGGGTATCTCGTAGGAGGTGATAAGAACTCCTACGGAGATCAAACCAATCAGTTCTGGAAATTCGATATGAATAGAGATAGTGAATATTATCTTACCTGGCAGGAAAACACAAGCCATCTCCCCGCGAAAAGGAGTATGATGGCCATAGCCAGCAATAAAGATGGTATTCATGTTTGGGGAGGCTTTAACACCCATCGACAACCGACAAGCGACCATTATTTTAATGTTTTTATTAAAAACAACTGGATACTCGCCGAAGATGTAAGCCCTACGCCTATGTATGGCTCTTTTGCCTGTTACCTGATTGATATGATTATGATTGGTGGTGTGCAAAGGACTGCGTCGGGTGACTCGATTGTTGCCGATGTGTGGAAACAACGTGTGATACAAACCCCACGATGGGTACAGGAGGCTGATTTCCCTGAAGCACAGTATAGCGGCTACGCCTTTGCTGTTGGCGACTATATCTATGCCGGATTAGGTTTGACCTCCATAGGTATGAATCCCGATTTCAGCAATAGGTTATGGTCAACCAGAAAAGCGGTGAACGACAGCGAAGTATTCAACTGGGAAGAGCAGGAGCCTATGCCGGGAGATTACGCGGCGAAAGCCGGGGTGGCCATCGGTTCTTCTATTTATATGATCGACAGCGAAGGATATATCCGGATATTTGACACCATAGCGAAGACCTGGAGTACAGCCAATTCACGGGTGCCGGAAACGCATCGCGATATTCATTGTGTATTCTCCGATGGCAAGAGAATGTACATAGGCTTTGGTTCAAACCGAACCACCATTTGCTACGACCCGGCATGGGATAGATAAACACCATGGACAAGAATCATATCCTCCAACAAATACTGGAAAACAGCGATAAACTGGCAGCGGCTGACCTGCCGGAATATCGTTATATCCCATTACATCAAAAGCCGTCACCATCGATCGCTTGCCTGGAAGAGGTGATGCATCTGTTACGTTTGGTGGTTTTCCCCGGTTTTTTTGGTACGACCAAAGAGGCACAACCCGACACGATCCGTTACTATATGGGGGTTTATCTCGAACAGCTATATGATCTTTTGTTGGAACAGATCTACCGAGGACTTTGTTTCGAGTCCGAGGCTTGTTGTGATTCAAAACAAAGAGCCTCCGAGATAGCTATTTCTTTCATCAACAGAATCCCTGAGATCAAAGCGTTGTTGTCGACCGATGTAAAAGCCATGCTGGACGGAGACCCGGCAGCCACCAGCGCCAGTGAGGTGATCTTTTCCTATCCCTCCATCGTAGCGATCCTGCATCAACGTGCGGCCCATCAACTCTTGAAACTGGGGGTGCCTGTTATTCCCCGTATCATCACGGAAATGGCACACTCCAAAACCGGCATCGACATCCACCCGGGAGCAGAGATAGGCGAATACTTCAGCATCGACCACGGCACAGGCGTTGTGATCGGAGGCACGGCTATTATTGGCAACCATGTACGTCTTTACCAAGGGGTTACTTTAGGTGCCAAAAGCTTCCGCCTCGACGAAGAGGGGTTACCAGTTGATATTCCCCGTCATCCGATTATAGAAGACGATGTGATCATCTATTCCAACACCTCTGTTCTGGGACGCATCACCATCGGCAAAGGCTCCGTTATCGGCGGAAATATCTGGCTGACACACGACGTTCCTCCCTATTCCAAAGTACTTCAATCCCGTATCGTAGAGGATAAATAGTATTTCTTTTTTTAACATATCATATTGTAAAGCGAAATAGGCGTTTTACTTTCATTTTGTCAAAATCACATTTTCGTCTGCTATTTCCCTCTGAATCATGCTTATTCTATGAAAGAAATTTGTATGTTTGTGTAGAAAAACGCAAACATAAATCAGTTATTAACCTTAGTTAAAGTACGCCATGAATAAAATTAAGACCTTAGATGACCTGCGCAAAATGCGGGAGGCTTTCAAAGCCGACATTGATCTTCGCGAAAAGAGCAACCATCCGGAGCAGATGATTCAGATCAAAATTTCTATGGCCACCTGCGGCATTGCCTCCGGGGCTAAAGAGATTATGAATTATTTTGTACAAACACTCAATAAGCGTCAGATTGACGCACTGGTGACCCAAACCGGCTGCATGGGCTATTGCTATGCCGAACCAACGGCTGAGATTATCCTGCCCGGCAAAGAACCGTTGGTGTTCGGATATCTTACGGAAGAGAAAGTCGACGAACTGATCAATCAGTATATCCAGCAGGGCATACTGGTCGACGGTATTATGCCGATCACATACAACGCGGTGAATCCGGAGTAAACAAAAATCCTTACTAATAGAAAACACATATGACGACATTCACAGATTACATACTGGTATGTGGAGGTACCGGTTGCCGTGCATCTCAAAGCGAACAACTGATCAATTCGCTGAAATCGGCTATCCTGCAGCAGGGATTGCAGGAAAAAGTACAAGTGCTTCGCACAGGCTGTTTCGGCTTTTGCGAACAGGGACCGATTGTTAAAATGGTTCCCGACAACACTTTTTATGTACAGGTGTATCCTTCAGATGCCGATGAGATCGTTCGCGAACATTTGGTTAAAGGGCGCAAAGTAGCCCGACTGTTATACACGAATCCGGAAACCAAAGAGCATATTTCCGACTCTAAACACATGGATTTTTACAAAAAGCAATACCGCATTGCTTTGCGTAACTGTGGTTTCATCAACCCGGAAAACATCGACGAATACATTGCCCGCGACGGATATGTATCCTTAGGCAAAGCCTTGACGGAAATGACGCCCGAAGAGGTGATCCAGGAGATTAAAGACAGTGGCTTGCGGGGTCGGGGAGGAGGCGGATTCCCTACCGGCATGAAGTGGGAAATCACCCGTAAGGTGGTTGCCGACCAGAAATACGTGGTCTGCAATGCCGACGAAGGCGACCCGGGTGCCTTCATGGACCGTTCAATCCTCGAAGGCGACCCTCATTCTATATTGGAGGCAATGGCTATCAATGGGTATTGTACGGGTGCTGATAAGGGCTTGATCTACATCCGTGCCGAATATCCGCTGGCAGTAGAACGCCTGAAAATCGCTATCAAACAGGCAACGGAATACGGGCTTTTGGGAGACAATATCTTCGGAACCGACTTTTCGTTCTCGATCGAGATTCGTTATGGTGCCGGCGCCTTTGTGTGTGGTGAAGAGACGGCATTGATCCATAGTATGGAAGGACAGCGGGGCGAAGCAACCAGCAAACCTCCCTTCCCCAGCGAACAGGGCTACAAAGGGCAACCGACCAATGTAAATAATGTGGAGACCTATGCCAACATTCCTGTAATTCTGCAAAAAGGTGCCAAATGGTTCAGCAGCATCGGAACGGAGCGCAGCAAGGGTACCAAGGTGTTTGCCCTGGCCGGAAAGGTCAACAATGTCGGCCTGATCGAAGTGCCGATGGGCACAACGCTCCGCGAAGTAATCTTCGGTATCGGAGGCGGCATCAAAGACGGAAAGAAGTTCAAAGCCGTACAGACGGGAGGTCCTTCGGGAGGCTGTCTGACGGAAAAGCACCTGGATCTGCCTATCGACTATGACAACCTGTTGGCTGCCGGCTCTATGATGGGGTCGGGTGGTATGATTGTGATGGATGAAGACGACTGTATGGTGGCTGTTTCGAAATTCTATCTGGACTTTACCGTAGAGGAATCCTGCGGGAAATGTACTCCTTGTCGCGTTGGAAACAAACGCCTACAGGAGATCTTGCACCGTATCACGATCGGAAAAGGAGAGGTAGAGGATTTAGAACTATTGAAAAACTTAGGGAATGTAATCAAAGACACCGCTCTTTGCGGGCTGGGGCAAACATCGCCCAATCCGGTCTTGTCGACCATGGAGCATTTCCGTGACGAATACCTGGCGCATGTGGTGGACAAAAAATGTCCTTCGCACCAATGCCGCAAATTGATCCATTATTATATAAATGCGGAGAAATGCCGTGGATGTACTGTCTGCGCCCGTATCTGCCCGGTGCATTGCATTACGGGAGAGCGTAAGATACCGCATGTGATCGACACCTTAGAGTGTATCCGCTGTGGCTCTTGTATTGAGAAATGTAAGTTCGACGCCATCTATATCATCTAAACAATACCATGGAAACAATTAAATTAACGATAGACAATAAAGCTGTTGAAGTAGAAAAAGGAGCCACCCTCCTGGACGCAGCGAAAAAGATAGGGATACGTATTCCCACACTCTGCCATTTGAATCTGCATGAGTTTGAATATAAAAACGAACCGGGCGCCTGCCGTATATGCGTCGTGGAAGTAGAAGGACGCCGCAACCTGGCGCCTGCCTGTAAGACCACCTGCATGGAAGGTATGGTGGTGCAAACCTATAGCCCCCGTGTGATCAACGCCCGTAAGACAGTGATGGAGCTGATTCTCTCGAATCACCCGTCGGATTGTTTGATATGCAGCAAGAATGAGAATTGCGAACTGCAGAAGGTTGCCTACGACCTGCACATGCGTGAATCGCGCTTCTCCGGCCATCGCATAAGCCATCGCAAAGACCGTTCGGAGTCGATTGTACGCGATATGAGCAAATGTATCATGTGCCGTCGCTGTGAAACGATGTGTAACTCCATCCAGACTGTCGGCACCTTGTCGGCTGTCGACCGTGGTTTTGAATCACTGGTACAAACGCCTTTCGACCGCAACATAGCCGACAGCAGTTGTACCTATTGCGGACAATGCGTGGCAGTATGCCCGGTAGGCGCCTTGAGCGGACGCAGCCATACGCAGTATGTACTCGATATGCTGGCTGATCCGACGAAAACAGTGATCGTGCAAACAGCGCCTGCCGTTCGTACGGCATTGGGAAATGACTTCGGATTCCTTCCGGGAACCTTGGTGACCGGCAAAATGGTAGCGGCCTTGCGTCAGCTTGGTTTCGACTATGTGTTCGATACCGATTTCGCTGCCGACCTGACCATAATGGAAGAGGGAACGGAATTGTTAGGCCGCCTGGGTGGTTATCTAAACGGGGACAAAGAGGTGAAGATACCTTTGATGACCAGTTGCTGTCCGGGATGGGTTAATTTTGTAGAAAAGAACTATCCGGAATTGAGCGATCACCTGTCGACTGCCAAGAGTCCGCAGCAAATGTTTGGCGCCATCGCCAAGACCTATTTTGCCGAGAAGCTGGGCATCAAACGGGAAGACCTGGTGGTTGTCTCCATCATGCCATGTCTGGCTAAGAAATACGAAGCCAGCCGTCCGGAGTTTGCTGTCGATGGAAATCCCGATGTGGATGTATCGATCTACACTCGTGAGTTGGCACGCCTGATCCGTTATGCCAATATTGACTTCCGCAACCTGCCGGATAGCGACTTCGATCAGCCACTCGGCGAATCGACCGGTGCTTCGGTTATATTCGGAACGACCGGTGGTGTGATGGAAGCAGCCTGCCGTACAGCCTACGAGGTGCATACCAAGAAAACATTAGGTGATGTTAATTTTGAATGTCTGCGTGGCCTGAATGGTATCAAAAGCGCGACAATCGATTTCGATGGCGTGCCGGTCAAGGTGGGAATCGCCAATGGATTGGGTAATGCCCGAGCCATGATCGAAGAGGTGAAGAACGGAACCTCTCCGTATCATGCTATTGAAATCATGGCTTGTCCGGGTGGATGTATCAATGGCGGAGGACAACCTTTCCACCATGGCGATATCAATGTGATCAAACGCCGGGCATCCGCTTTGTATAAAGAAGATGCCGACAAGGCACGACGCAAAAGTCATGAGAATCCCTATATCATCTCCCTCTACAAAGAATACCTGGGCGAACCCTGCGGACCGCTTTCGCATAAATTGTTGCATACGCATTATTACGATCGCCGTCCGAAGTTGCCGAATGGAAAGGCGCAAGAGTTGAAAGAGATATGCGCGCGATTCAACAATGACCCGGGCGAACTGATCAACGTACTGCATGCCGCACAGGGCAAGTTTGGTTATATTCCGCAAGAGGTACAGGAGGTGATTGCTGCGGAATTGAATATCCCCGTGTCGAAAGTCTACGGCGTAGTGTCGTTCTATTCCTTCTTTACGATGACACCGAAAGGGAAATACCCGATCTCGATCTGTATGGGTACGGCCTGTTATGTACGCGGAGCGGAAAAGGTATTGGATGAGTTTGAACGCCAGTTGGACATCAAGGTGGGCGAAACCACACAGGATGGTTTGTTCTCCATCGATTGCCTGCGCTGCGTAGGTGCCTGTGGACTGGCGCCGGTAGCCATGATCGGCGACCAGGTGTACGGACGGGTGACGCCTGAAAAGGTGAAAGATATCCTGAGCGATTATTACGAGAAAGAGGGATGATTTAATCTGTTTCTTACTACCTTTGTTTTTTGAACGAAAAGCAAAGTGGAAGAATATCTGAATCAACTGAATGAAAGTCAGCGTGCAGCTGTCACATATACCGAAGGAACATCGTTGGTAATAGCAGGTGCAGGATCCGGGAAGACCCGGGTCCTCACCTATAAAATAGCCTATCTGTTGAAGAAAGGGGTGCCTCCTTATGCCATCCTGGCATTGACCTTTACCAACAAAGCGGCTCGTGAGATGAAAGAACGAATCGCTTCCGTTGTAGGCGAACAGACGGCTCGCCGCCTCTGGATGGGCACTTTCCACTCGATCTTCTCGCGTATACTGCGCTCCGAAGCGCAATATATCGGCTATCCCGCCCAATTCACCATCTACGACGCCACCGACTCCAAGAGTCTACTCAAAGCAATCATCAAGGAGATGCAACTGGACGATAAAACCTATCGCCCCGGTATGGTGCAGAGTCGTATCTCCAATGCCAAGAATGCGTTGATCACCTGGCGCGCGTATGAGCAAAACCGGGAACTGATCGATATCGATACGAAAGGGAAGGTGCCACTTATTCGCGAGATATATAAGCGTTACCAGCTGCGTTGTCAGCAAGCCGGTGCCATGGATTTCGATGATCTGTTGTTGCAAACCAACATTCTCTTCCGTGATCACCCCGATGTATTGGCGAAATACCGCGGTTTCTTTCAGTATATCCTGGTCGATGAGTACCAGGATACCAATTTTGCCCAGCACCTGATTGTGCAACGCCTGAGCGAACACCATGGACATCTGACGGTTGTTGGCGATGATGCCCAGAGTATTTATTCTTTCCGCGGGGCAAATATCGATAACATCTTGCAACTGAAGCAGGTATACCCCGATTGTAAAACATTCAAACTGGAGCGCAATTACCGTTCGACACAGAACATTGTTAACGCGGCTAACAGCTTGATAAATAAGAATCAAAAGCAAATTCCCAAAACAATTTATTCAGAGAAAGAACATGGAGAGAAGGTATTCGCCTTTTCAACCTATTCCGATTACGAAGAGGCATACGCCGTGGCGGCCCGATTGGCTGAAATGAAACGGAATAAGGAGTATGATTACGCTGATTTTGCCCTGCTCTACCGCACGAATGCTCAGTCGCGTATTCTGGAAGAGGCCTTTCGCAAACGCGGCATTCCTTACAAGATCTATGGCGGTTTATCTTTTTATCAGCGTAAAGAGATCAAAGATGTGATTTCTTACTTCCGCTTGATCGTAAACCCGCACGACGAGGAGGCTTTGAAACGCGTAATCAATTTCCCGGCACGTGGGATAGGGGATACGACTGTTGGCAAACTAACGGCTGCCGCTTCACAACATAATGTAAGCCTTTGGTCGGTACTTCGTGAGCCTTTGGAATATGGTATCTCGATCAATAAAGGTACGGCCACGAAGCTGAATGCCTTCCGCGATATGCTTCTCTCCTTTATCAATTTCAGCCTGGAGAATACCGCCGAAGAGACAGCCGCCCATATTGTTAAGAAAAGCGGCATATACGCGCTCTACCTAACCGATCAATCGGTTGAAGGAACCAGTAAAAAGGAGAATATAGACGAATTATTGAATGGTATCGTCGAATTCGTGCAGGTTCGACGGGAAGAGGGAATCGAACGTGTCACCCTGGCGGATTTCCTTTCGGAGGTCGCTCTGTTGACCGATCAGGACAATGAAAAAGAAGAGAACAACGATAAAGTAACCCTGATGACTGTTCATGCGGCCAAAGGATTGGAGTTTAAGAATGTATTCGTTGTCGGGCTGGAAGAAGACCTTTTCCCATCCCAGATGTCGAAAGACAGCCCCCGGGCGATTGAAGAAGAACGCCGTCTGTTTTATGTCGCTATCACCCGGGCGGAGGAGAACTGTGTATTGTCTTTTGCTAAAAGCCGTTTCCGCAATGGCAAAACCAATGTGTGTTCGCCCAGCCGTTTCCTGCGTGATATCGATAAAGCCTACCTGGAATTTCCGGAAGAGACAACAACGACAACCGAAGAGGACTTCGCTACCGAGCGCAGCCGCTACCAAAAGCCAGCCTTCCAGTCACTCTTCCGGCAACCGCAACCCAAAGAGGAAGTGGCACTTGTTGAGCCTCCCACACGTTTCCGCAAAGTGGCCTCCAAGCCGTCGGCTGCGGAAGCCGCACCAACACCCTCGCCAGTTTCTATTGGTGGTTTGCAGGTTGGTACCCGTGTTCAGCACGAACGCTTTGGGGAAGGTGTTGTGTCAGCCCTTGAAGGAGAGGGGAACAATGCGAAGGCAACCGTCCAGTTTACCCATGCGGGACAGAAAAACCTGCTTTTGAAATTTGCTCGGTTGACTATTCTTGATTGATAGAGTCATTAAAGTCTTTAAGGTCTTTAAGGTCTTTAAAGTCTTAAAGCATTAAGATCATCCTCAAAGTCTTTAAAGTCTTTAAGGTCTTTAATGACCTTAAAGACCTCAATGACTTTTCCCCATTTTATAAACTAAACTGCACTGGCAAAGCATATCTCACCCGAACAGGCTTGCCTTCGCTTAGTGCCGGTGTCCATTTTGGAAAGGTTCCAACTACGCGCATAGCTTCTTTATCAAGAGACGGATCCACACTCTTCAATATCTCCACACTGGAAACGCTTCCGTCTTCCTCCACAATAAAAGAGACGACTACCCGCCCTTTAATACCATTATCTTTCGCTATCTGCGGATATTTCACATTGTCTGTCAGATACTTCAACAACGCCTGCTCGCCACCGGGATATTGAGGCATTTTTTCCGCCACCCGCAAAGCATCGCTCTTAGGCGAAGGAGTATTAAGACCCGAATCTGTCTTTTTACCTAAACTGAATTGTATAGGTATCGTGTACTTTACCCGCACCGCTTTTCCTTTATCTTGCCCCGGTGTCCATTTAGGAGAAAGCATAATAACACGCATAGCTTCCTCATCCAAAGAAGGATCTACACTTTTTACCGCTTCCGGATTAGTAATGGAGCCATCTTTTTCAACCACAAAACTAATCACCACACGTCCCTCAATGTCATTTTCATGCGCAATCTGCGGATAACTAATTGTGTTATTGAGGAACTTCAACAGCTCTTTGTCACCTCCGGGAAACTTTGGCATTATATCAGCCATGGTCAAAATAGGATCCTCCTGTTGCTGGATAGGGAGAGAGGTTGCTGCCACGATTTCTTCTGTCATCACAGGTTCTGTAGATTCACCTGTGACCATTCGGGCCATGGCATCCAGGTTGCTGACGATCAACAGCCCGGCAACAATGGGAATAAGTGCCAGGTATTTCAATGTCCTAACACGGTTTGTTCTTTTTTTATTCAACATACTAATTCGCTTTTTTAAAGGTAAAACACTAAAATAATTATATAGGTTTGCTGCAGCCAAAGGATGATCGTGCTCCATGCCAATCAGGTGATATTGGTAGTTTTTCTTATTGCACCCAGAAAGCATAACGCTTTGGTCTGCAATATATTCATGGTTTATCCCAATCTCTTTCTTTAAGAGCCATACGAAGGGATTGAACCAACAGATGACCGATATACATTCCGCTAAAACGATATCGAACGAATGGAATTGACGCACATGGGTATGTTCGTGCAAAAGTATTTCACGCAGTGTCTGATTATTGTATTTCTTGGGATCAATAAATATCCAATCAAAAAAAGAATAGGGCTCTTCGATCTCCTCTGAAATATGAACCCTGATGTCCGCCAACACCTCTTGCCGGCAACGTCTACGCGTGCGGACAACGGATAGGATCTCCGCCAGGCAGCGGAACACCAAAAGCACAACACCTATTACATATATAATAAGAAGAATCATCCTCCCTGTTTCCTTCCAATTGGTTGCCGCGACCTCTTCATTCGCTTCCAAGGTAGAGACATAAGCTATTTCATCGATCGGTTGCGGCGTATCCAGCCAGGAGGAGTAGGTGACTACGAACTCATTCAATGCCGGCTTTTCCGAAATCCAACCGTTCAGATCAGGAAACGGATAGATAAACGCCAGTAATAGAATGGCTAAAAGCGTGATCCGCCGTAACTGAAAGAAGGTGTCATTGCGGAATAATAGCTTATAAACCAGGTAGAAAACAGCGAATGCCAGGTTTATTTTCAGAAAGTATATCCAAGCTGCACTCATAATCGGTGGTATTTATTCTTCGTTTTCAATTTGATTCATTAGATCCTGCAGATCATTCCGTGAGAGTTTTCGGTCGCGTATAAAAAACGAAACCATCTCTTTATAGGAACCGGTGAAATAATCGCTTACCACCTTCGACATAAAGACACGCTTATATTGCTTTTCCTTGATAATAGGCGCATACCGGGTTATCACCCCCAATTTCTCTGCCGAAACATAACCTTTGCGTTCCAGGTTGCGCACAACAGACGCCACACTCGTATAAGGTGGTCGAGGCTCTTCCATCTCATTCAGTATATCCCGTATAAAACAAGGCCCAAGCTTCCATATATGAAGCATAATCTCTTCTTCCTGCATCGTTAATCGTTCCATAATCATCAAATTACTACTGTTTCGTATTATTTCTACGCAAACCTACTTAATTTAAGTAGATCTACAATTATTTCGTAGATAATAATTGTTAAAAGAGAAAAAACGGTTCGATAAACCATCCATTTTACCACTCAAAACCGTTTACCTTGAATTATCATTTTGATAGCAAAAAGGCGATTTTGCTATACAATATGATACGTTAAAAAGTGTTACTCGCCTGACTAATTTTAAATACCCCTACGTTTTTGGAAAAATAGTCGGGCGATTTTGACAAAATGATATTTCGAAAACTGTGATTTTTTTTTGAATACAGGACGGGCTATGAAATCACCTACCCATTTACCAGATAAAGCCAAGAAATAGGCCCGTTCATTTTTGGTTAATAACTATTCGTCGCTTCCCGCTTCCACTCTCGGGAAATAGTTGTAATTTTGGTGTCCCAATAAAAAGGGTATTCTATTGATATGGCAGAAAAAGGAAGATCAACGACAAGTAAAGGCAGACAAAAAACAGTTGTCGTGCCGGATATGGCAGGGCGGTTACAGCCTCAGGCACGCGAATTGGAAGAGGCCGTATTGGGTGCTCTTATGCTGGAAAAGGATGCTTACTCGATGGTGAGTGAGATTCTCAAACCGGAATGTTTCTACGACAAATCGCACGAATTGATTTATACCGCTATTGTCGACCTGGCGCTTACGCAGCGACCGGTGGATATGTTGACGGTGACGGAACAATTGAAGAAACATGGAAACCTGGAAGCTGTTGGAGGCCCTTTTTATATTTCACAACTTACGACAAAGGTAGCCAGTAGTGCCCATATAGAATATCATGCTCGCATTATTGCCCAAAAATACCTGGCGAGAGAGCTGATATCTTTCTCTGCCAATGTGCAGAATAAAGCATTCGATGAAACTCAAGATGTAGACGACCTGATGCAGGAGGCGGAAGGGAAGCTCTTCGAGATCTCTCAACGCAATGTCAAAAAAGACGCTACACAGATCAATCCGGTAATCGGGGAAGCCTTGGAATTACTGCAAAAAGCTTATAACCAGAAAGAGGGATTGAGCGGACAGCGTACCGGCTTTGAAGACCTCGATAAGATCACCTCCGGCTGGCAGAATTCCGACCTTATTATTATTGCGGCCCGTCCGGCTATGGGTAAAACAGCTTTTGTGCTCTCCATGGCGAAGAATATGGCGGTTCAGTTTAATATTCCGGTAGCCCTGTTCTCGCTTGAAATGAGTAACGTACAGTTGGTTAATCGTTTGATTGTCAACGTGTGCGAATTACCCGGGGAAAAGATCAAGAGCGGACGCCTGGAACGCCATGAATGGGAACAGCTCGACTTCAAACTGAAAGAACTATACGACGCCCCCATTTTTGTAGACGATACGCCCAGTCTCTCCGTGTTTGAATTGAGAACCAAAGCGCGCCGCTTAGTACGCGAACATGGCATTAAATGTATTATCATCGACTACCTGCAATTGATGAATGCCAGCGGGATGAATTTCGGAAGCCGTGAACAGGAGGTGAGTACGATCTCCCGCTCGTTGAAAGGATTGGCAAAAGAACTGAATATTCCGATTATCGCGCTTTCACAGCTGAACCGTGGGGTGGAAAACCGGCAGGGCAACGAAGGCAAACGCCCGCAGCTGGCCGACTTACGTGAGTCGGGAGCGATCGAGCAGGATGCCGACATGGTTTGTTTTATCCATCGTCCGGAGTATTATAAAATATTTGAAGATGAAAAGGGTAATAACCTGCGCGGCCTGGCTGAGATCATCATAGCCAAGCACCGTAACGGGGCAACCGGCGATGTGCGATTGAAATTCAAAGGTGATTTTGCCAAGTTTATGAATGTGGGCGATGATTACGATGTCAAAGAATATGCCTCTGGCATTAATAGCGCCGACCATATGCCACCACCTATCTCACCGGAAGGCGCCGATTTTCTGCAACAGGCAAGTAATTTTAATGATCCTCCCTTCTGATCCGTATGTACACAGGGGAGATCATCTCGCTGGGAGTGGCCTGCTCCTGGACCATCACAGCGCTTTGCTTTGAGTATGCCGGAAAGCGAATCGGCACCCTCTCACTGAACATCCTGCGATTATTGTTAGCCATTGTGATGCTGGGACTTACGATGGTTTATTTCACCGGACACTTTATGCCCGTCGACATGGGCGCAAAGGCCTGGTTCTGGCTGGCTGTCTCCGGTTTTATCGGGTATGTCCTGGGGGATTACTGCCTCTTTAATTCCTATATGATCATCGGTTCGCGCTTCGGACAACTATTTATGACCCTGGCGCCTCCATCAGCAGCTATTGCCGGTTATTTTGTATTAGGGGAAAAACTGGGCCTGACAGCCTGGCTGGGCATGGCTGTTACCCTTTTCGGAATCGGCCTGTCGATTGTTGGTAAGCCGGATGGCAGCCGCAGAAGACTCAACCTAAAGCTACCGCTCAAAGGCGTTCTTTTAGGAGTTGGCGCCGGAGTAGGACAGGGGATAGGATTGGTTTTCAGTAAATTAGGCATGGATTATTATATGCAGGATATCGATCTGGCCAATCAAACAGTCGTACAGTTGGTTCCATTTGCTTCCACACAGGTGCGCGCGATTGTGGGTGTGATCGGCTTCCTCGCCATGATGATGTGGACAAAACAGGGTAAAGCGCTGATTGCTGCTCTAAAAAATAAACGAGGCATGGCTTTCACCACCGCCGGAACCATATTCGGTCCCTTCCTGGGCGTCTCTTTTTCGCTTATGGCCGTTCAATATACCGAAGCCGGCATCGCCTCTACACTCATGGCCTTAACCCCCATTATCATCCTATTACCCGCCTGGCTTTTCTTTAAACAAAAGATTACAACAAGAGAAGTTATCGGAGCTATTATCAGCGTATTAGGGGTTGCATTGTTTTTTGTATAGTATCACAACAACTGATCACTTTTTACCTTTCCCATTCCAATCAAGCGATCATAGCGTTCGCCCATCGGACGGTAATAGACATGGATGCGGTATTCGTTTTCGGTCGGGTAATAACTGCCCTCTATCGGCAGGACAGTAGCCTTTGATTCGCCTTTTTGCTGAAAAAGATACTGGTAGTTGTAATGACCCTGCTTCAGGAAGATATTCTTCTCATAAAATCCTGTCTGAGGATTGTAGAGCATACGGCTTCGTTCGTTTGGGAGATTATTGGTGAGATCCCCTGAAAGATAGATACTTCCATCGAACTGAACAGGGTAATTCAAAGCAAAATGCACCATATAATAATCAGCCTGTGTGTCGGGCTCGGTGCAGTTGCGGCAATTAACCAGGTAATGTCCATTCTGATCCTGATCGTACTGATACACATAGTTGGCGCGTGCCTCGTCCGCCATGATCGTTACATGGTAATAGGGGTGATGGAAGGAGATATCTTCCACACGCAGTCCGTTGTAAGTGGGACTCAGAAATTCAAAGCGACGAAACTCATTACCCGCCTCAAAGATCAAGTCCTTCAGGTTTACGTAATCAACACGGTTATTGCTTATACCTGAAGGCATAAGTGCTGAGACGGCATTATCCCGACGATTATTCTGATAAACATACACCTTTAGATCGGTTTGCGGGTAGGGAATCGGGAAGCGAGAGGTGTTGATGTTAAAGTTTAATTGCTGATGCGTAAGATTGGTATCAATCAATGTATTAGAGGTTACTTCAGCAGCCAGTTGCACTGCGTTTTCAAACACATAAAAGCAGGCTGTCAATACCTCATTCTGCGGATTATCTTCATCAAAAATACGTACGGCATAATTACCGGAAACCTTAAACCGTACCTCTTCATTGGGTAGAAAAAGACGATAATTAGTATAATCAACAGTCGTTCCCATACCATTAGCAAAATCCTCTATAGGAAGTCCCTGAAAACCGTCCATATATTCAAACGGTATAAGCGCAGAGGGCTGCCAGTTGGCATCACAATGCACAACAGAATAGGTAAAACGATGAAAATCGGGATCCAACAGATCAAAATTGATCTCAATCTGCTGGTCTCCATTCAGATGGATATAAGGGCTGGAAAGCATTTCATCTGCCACCTTCACCTGGAGTGTATGTATTTTATTATTGAAGACCTGAGTCCGGTAAACTTCCTGCGCTTTGAGGGGCAAAATAGCGATCAGAGCGGCAAATAGGAACCCTATATTCTTCATATTTTATGCGTTTTAAATGATAACGCCAAAATTAGAGAATTATTTCCTTAATTATTTACTATTCTCTGCCATAAAGCATAAAAAAATGTTTACTTTTGCGGGAAATTTTGAAATACCAACTTAAGTATATCATGGCAAATGTGATTAAGATTAAAAAAGGCTTAGACATTAATCTCAAAGGCAAAGCTTCAGAGACCTTGTTGAGCGGGCATACTAGCGCGACCTACGCTATTGTTCCTGATTCATACAACGGTATCTATCCGAAGGTGGTAGCCAAAGCGGGAGACAAGGTCAAGGCCGGCTCAGTTCTTATGATAGATAAGAACCGTCCCGAAATCAAGTTTGTTTCGCCCGTCAGTGGCGAAGTAATTGCCGTTAATCGTGGAGAGAAGCGTAAAGTGCTTAGCATCGTTGTGAAGCCTGACGCTCAAAACGAGTACGAGCCATTCGGCAAAAAGAATGTTTCTTCTCTTCGTCGGGAAGACATCAAAGAATCTCTTCTCAATGCAGGTCTCTGGCCCTACATCAAACAACGTCCGTACGACCAGGTTGCTACACCGACAGATACGCCGCGCGACATCTTCGTCTCGGCTTTCTATTCGGCGCCGTTGGCTCCTGACTTCGACTTTGTTGTGCGCGGACAGGAAGGCGATTTCCAAACTGGTTTGGATGCGTTGGCCAAATTGACCGACGGCAAGGTGTATGTAGGTGTACGCCCGGGCTCTTCCGTGAAGCCGAAAGGAGTAGAAGTGGTTGAATTCGTGGGACCGCATCCGGCAGCTAATGTTGGAGTGCAGATTAATCACATCAAGCCAGTTAATAAAGGTGAAGTTGTGTGGACAGTGAATCCGCATGATGTTATTCTGATGGGACGCCTGTTTAACAATGGTATAGCTGATTTCACCCGCTTGATCGTTATCGCCGGTTCCAGAACCAAGGAACGCGGATATGTCAAAGCGATTGCCGGCTGTACGATCGAGAGCCTGGTAAAAGACAGAGTAGAGAAGGAGACCTTCCTCAATGGCTTCCAAGGACTTGACCACGCACGCATCATCAGCGGTAATCCGCTGTCGGGCACGAAGGTTGACCGCTCGGGTTGGCTGATGGCTTACGACAACCAGCTTTCTGTTATTCCGGAAGGAGATAACGTGCATGAGTTCTTAGGATGGGGTATGCCGGGATTGGATAAATTCAGTACCACCCGCACCTATTTCTCCTGGTTGCTTGGCAAGAAGAAAGAATATGATATCGACGCCCGTATCCGCGGCGGAAAGAGAGCCATGATTATGTCGAACGAATACGATAAAGTATTCCCGATGGATATTCTTCCCGAATATCTGTTGAAAGCGATCATTGCTTTCGACATCGACAAGATGGAAAACTTGGGTATCTATGAGGTTGCTCCAGAGGACTTTGCATTATGTGAGTTCGTGGATACCTCTAAGATAGAATTGCAGAAGATCGTCCGCAACGGCTTGGATCTTTTATACAAGGAAATGAATTAATAACATTAAAAAATTAGAATACATTGAAAGCGTTAAGGAATTTTCTCGACAAGATTAAGCCCAATTTTGAGGAAGGAGGAAAGCTGTCGATGTTCCGTTCTGTATTCGATGGTTTCGAAACATTCTTGTTTGTGCCGAATACCACATCGAAATCAGGCGTACATATTCATGACAGTGCAGACTCAAAGAGGACGATGATTATTGTTGTCATCGCCTTATTGCCGGCGTTGCTTTTCGGTATGTACAATACCGGTTACCAACACAACCTGGCTATCGGGGCAGATCCAGGCTTCTGGATGACTATGGTATATGGTCTGTTGGCTGTATTGCCTAAGATCATTGTTTCTTATCTGGTAGGTCTGGGTATTGAGTTTACGGTTGCCCAATTCAAAAATGAAGAGATTCAGGAAGGATTCCTGGTGTCAGGTATATTGATCCCTATGATTGTGCCCATCGATACACCGTTATGGATGATCGCGGTTGCTACGGCTTTTGCGGTGATCTTTGCCAAAGAGGTGTTTGGTGGTACGGGGTATAATGTATTTAATGTGGCGTTGGTAACCCGCGCGTTCCTGTTCTTCGCCTATCCGGCAGCTATGTCGGGCGACCAGGTGTTTGTGCGTACCAGCGATACCTTCGGTATTGGCGCCGGACAGGTGGTGGATGCCTTCTCAGGTGCTACGCCTCTCGGACAGATCGGTATTGCCGGAAAGGAACTGATCGGTTCGTTCCAGACAGTCGATGTGTTAGGCAATCCGCTGACAACCTGGGATATGTTTCTGGGATTGATCCCGGGATCGATCGGTGAAACATCGGTGATCGCGATCCTATTGGGTGCGGTTATATTATTGTTTACCGGCGTAGCCAGTTGGAAAACGATGGTTTCGGTTTTCATCGGAGGAGCTGCAACGGCCTTCTTGTTCAATCTGGTTGGCACAACCGTTCCGATGAGTGTGTCTCCCCTCGATCATATTCTGTTGGGAGGTTTTGCTTTTGGTGCTGTCTTTATGGCAACCGATCCGGTTACATCGGCACGTACCGAAACAGGGAAATACATCTACGGCTTCCTGGTGGGAGCGATGGCGATTATTATCCGCGTATTGAACCCCGGTTATCCGGAAGGTATGATGCTTGCTATTCTGTTGATGAATACGTTTGCTCCGCTGATCGACTATTATGTGGTAGAAGGAAACGTGAACCGTCGCTTGAAGAGAGCAACCAAATAACTTTATAATAAGAAGATTATGAATAGAGATAGTAATGTATATACCGTTGTCTACGCCTCAATCATGGTGTTGCTGGTAGCCGTTTTACTGGCTTTCACTTCACAGACGTTGAAGAGCTACCAGAAAGAAAACGAAGATAACGATAAGAGACAACAGATATTGCGATCTGTCAATGTAACAGCTACGGCAGACGAAGCGAAAGCAAAATACGAAGAACTGATCAAAGAGGCTTTTCTTGTCAACGATAAAGGTGAAAAGGTAGAAGGCGATGCCTTCGCTGCCGATTATACCAAGTCGTTTGCGCAGAAGACCTATCCGGTTTTTATCGCTGAGATTGATGGACAAACCAAATATGTCATGGCATTGCAAGGAGCCGGACTCTGGGGACCTCTCTGGGGATATATCGCCCTGGATGCCGACACAAACACTATTTTCGGTACGGACTTCAGCCACGCCGGCGAAACTCCGGGGCTGGGAGCTGAAATCACCAATCCGAGCTTTAGCCAACAGTTTATCGGGAAAAAGATTTTCAAAAACGACGCCTTCAAATCGGTGGCAGTCGTTAAACCCGGAAAATCGGCTATCGACCAGGATTATGTGGATGGCATATCCGGTGGTACGATTACCAGCCAGGGAGTTGACAAAATGCTTTTTGACAGCCTCGGCGGATATGTTCAATTTTTAACCTCTCAAAAACAGTAAGAAGATGGGATTATTATCAAATAAAAATAAAGAAGTATTGGTAAGCCCGTTGAGCAAAAACAACCCGGTCATCATTCAGATGCTTGGTATTTGCTCGGCCCTGGCTGTAACATCCAAACTGGAACCGGCTATTGTAATGGCTATTTCAGTGACCGTTGTTGTTGCCTTTGCCAATGTTATTATATCCTTGTTGCGTAATACGATACCCAACCGTATCCGTATTATCGTGCAATTGGTGGTCGTTGCCGCGTTGGTGACAATCGTAAGTGAGGTATTGAAAGCGTTTGCTTACGATGTAAACAAGCAACTTTCCGTATTCGTAGGGTTGATCATTACAAACTGTATCCTGATGGGACGCCTCGAAGCATTTGCTTTAGGCAATGGCCCGTGGGAATCGTTCCTTGACGGGATCGGTAATGGCTTGGGCTATGGTCTGATCCTGGTGATTGTTGGTTTCTTCCGCGAACTCTTGGGTTCGGGTACACTCTTAGGATTCCAGGTCATACCACAGGCTTTCTATGATTGGGGATATGTAAACAATGGGTTGATGATTCTGCCTCCGATGGCATTGATCGTGATTGCGGTCATTATCTGGGTCCACCGGGCGAAGAACAAAGAACTTCAGGAAAATTAATACAAAACGAATAAAACGATAAAAGAATGGAATTAGCATTAAGCACATTTGTCCGCTCAATCTTCGTTGAGAATATGATCTTTGCCTACTTCTTGGGGATGTGTTCCTACCTGGCCGTATCCAAGAACGTAAAGACCGCATTAGGATTGGGTATTGCAGTAACGTTTGTATTGGTTTGCACCCTGCCGATCAACTATATGCTTGAAAACTACGTACTGACCGAAGGCGCCCTGGCGAAATGGCTGGGTGACTCTTTTGCTACAGTCGACCTGAGTTTCTTGTCATTGATTATATTCATTGCCATTATCGCCTCTTTCGTACAGTTGGTAGAGATGGTCATTGAGAAATTCGCACCCACTCTGTATGCCTCTTTAGGTATCTTCCTGCCCTTGATCGCAGTAAACTGTGCCATCTTGGGAGGTTCTCTCTTTATGCAGCAGAAAGCATTCCCTAATGTAGGGATAGCGACTGTTTACGGTCTGGGCTCCGGTATCGGTTGGTTGCTGGCTATCCTTGGTATGGCAGCTATTCGTGAGAAGCTGACGTATTCGGATATTCCGAAGCCATTGAGAGGCTTAGGTATCGCTTTCATCATCACCGGGTTGATGGGGATGGCATTTATGTGTTTCTCAGGGATGAATATTTAAGTATTAACGCGACTAAACGAATATAGAGATGATTTTATTAATGGCAGGCGGACAAACGATCGTAGTGAGTGCAGTAGTATTCCTGGTGATTACACTGATACTCGTTATTGTCCTTTTGTTCGCAAAAGCAAAACTGATACCATCCGGTAATATCAAGATGGTGGTCAATGATGAAAAAGAGTTTGACGTCCCTATGGGAGGAACCGTATTAAATACGCTTCAAAGCCAAGGCATCTTCCTGTCTTCCGCTTGTGGAGGTGGAGGTAGCTGCGGCCAGTGCCGTTGCCAGATCCCGGAAGGGGGTGGTAATATCCTTCCGACCGAGGTGGGCTTCTTCTCACGCAAACAGATCAAAGACAACTGGAGACTGGGATGCCAGACAAAGGTGAAAGAGGATATGAAGATTATCGTACCGGAAGAGGTATTCGGTGTGAAAGAGTGGGAGTGTACCGTGGTTTCCAACCATAACGTGGCCTCCTTTATCAAGGAATTCACCGTACGTCTACCAGAAGGCGAAGCTATGAACTTCAAACCGGGTAGCTATTCTCAGATCAAGATTCCTAAATACGATTTGAAATTCACCGAGTTTGCCGTGGAAGACCGCTTCAAAGAAGAATGGGATAAGTTCAAGATGTGGGATCTGGCTTGTAAGAACGACGAAGAAACCATCCGTGCCTACTCCATGGCCAACTATCCTGCGGAAGGAAATATCATTACGTTGAACGTGCGTATCGCTACGCCTCCGTTCGATCGCAATACCGGAACGTGGAAAGCAGGTATCAAACCGGGTATCGGTTCTTCTTATATCTTCAACCTCAAACCGGGTGATAAGGTGACTATGTCAGGTCCTTATGGCGATTTCCATATTCTCGACACGAAACGGGAGATGTTGTATATCGGTGGTGGTGCAGGTATGGCTCCGTTGCGTGCTCACCTGTTGCACCTGTTCAAGACACTGAAAACGACCGACCGCCAGGTTTCTTACTGGTATGGTGCCCGTTCTAAGAACGAGATCTTCTACGAAGAGGACTTCCGTGCTATCGAAAAGGAATTCCCGAACTTCAAGTTCAACATTGCCTTGTCGGAACCGCGTCCGGAAGATAACTGGACAGGTCCTGTCGGATTCATCCACCAGGTGATCCACGACAACTACCTGAAAGATCACGACGCACCGGAAGATATCGAATACTACATGTGTGGTCCCGGCCCGATGGCGAAAGCCGTTGAAGGCATGCTCGACAGCCTGGGTGTACCCCGTGAAATGTTACACTTCGACGACTTCGGATAAGAAGAAACAAGCGAACAAACAGACAAATAAAAGCCGCAGAGAACACCTCTGCGGCTTTTTTATGCGCACTGGAAAAGACCAGTATTCGACTCTAAAAAATAAAAAACACTCTTTTATACAATATCATGCAACATTATTCGTTCTTATTACATCTAAGCTTATGTATTAAATAAAAACTGTTGACATGAAGCCTTTGATATTATCATTTTTCCTGGTTATTTTAGCCTACTCGCTTTTTCTGGACAAGAAAGAAGAGCCGCAGGAGATCACCCCTGTGAACATTAATAGCCAAACTATTCATCTCAACTTCATCGATAATACGGAAAACACAGACTCGACAGTTCTGTTTGCCCAACAGATTGTCTATCCTATGATATTGAAGAACTCATAACAATCTTCATTGCTTTACGCCTTCGGCTAAGCGATTTTTAATTTTTCATTGCTTTACGCCTTCGGCTAAGCGATTTTTGATTTTTCATTGCTTTACGCCTTCGGCTAAGCGATTTCCGCTTCGCTCCAATTCTTCATTTTTCATTCATCATTTCCTCGTACCTGGGGATCTGTTCCAAAAAAGTATAATTTCCATTCCCATCATCGATCCGGCAGCAATAATGGTTCATGCCATTGCTTACGATTAGGTATTTCACCTGCAGGGTCATATTATAGCGCACGATCTGATCGAATACAGCAGGCGTTATCTCAACGGTGGGGGCTTTATACTCCAGAACCATCAAAGGGGCTAAAAAACGATCGTAGACCACCGTATCGCATCGTTTGGAGGTCCGATGCACCTTAATGCTGATTTCATTCCCCACTAAATTCTTCGGATAGCCCTTTTCGCGGATAAGATATTGCACAAAATGCTGCCGCACCCATTCCTCAGGGGTAAGTGCCACATATTTGTTTCGTATCTCATCAAATATCTGCTTTTTTCCTTCTCTTTCGGTTACTTTATAAGCGTATGTTGGTAAATTTAGTGCGAGCATTTCTTCTATTTCACTATATTTGTAGAATAGAACAAAGGTAGGTAATTATGAAAACTAAACAAGAGATCGTTGAGAATTGGTTGCCGCGTTACACCGAGCGAAAACTGGAAGACTTCACCAATCATATACTATTGACAAATTTCACCAAATACGTGGAGATATTTGCCAGCCATTTTGATGTGCCCATTATGGGCCTGAAGTCATCCATGCCGAATGCATCGGCCAATGGCATCACCATCATCAATTTTGGTATGGGAAGCGCCAACGCCGCGACGATCATGGATCTTCTTTCGGCCATCAAGCCGACAGCGGTTCTTTTTCTTGGGAAATGCGGCGGGATCAAGAAGGTGAATGCATTGGGTGATTATGTGTTGCCTATCGCCGCTATCCGGGGTGAAGGGACATCCAATGAATACCTGCCGCCGGAAGTGCCGTCGTTGCCTGCCTTCTCCATGCTTCGCGCCATTTCTTCGGCCATTCGTGACCAAGGGAAAGATTATTGGACAGGTACGATCTACACCACCAATCGCCGCGTCTGGGAATATGATAACTCGTTTAAGGAATACCTGGTGAAAACACATGCGACAGGCGTGGATATGGAAACGGCCACCCTGTTTACGGCCGGATTCGCCAATAAGATACCAACCGGAGCCCTACTGATGATCTCCGACAAGCCACTGGAGGAAGATGGCGTAAAGACGGAGGAAAGCGACAGAAAGGTCACGCAACTGTTTGCTTCGGAGCATGTTTTATTGGGAGTAGAGACGCTTCAGCAGATTATTGAAGAAAAAAAGACCATCCAGCATATTCGGTTCAGTTGGTAAAAACCGGAATTGAGAGGATCATGAATAATTGATAGAAAGAAATGGCTAAGAAAGAGCATACGTTTGAAGGAATTTGTCGGGATATTGTTCAGAAGCAATTCGCACCTGTTTATATACTGATGGGGGAAGAACCCTATTTCATGGATAAGATCACAGATCTGTTGTTGGAACATGTCCTGACGGAAACAGAAAAAGATTTCAACCTAACGATCCTCTACGGGGCAGACTCAGACGCCGCCAAGGTATTGAACGCTGCCCGGCGCTTTCCTATGATGTCGGAATACCAGCTGGTGGTCGTTCGGGAGGCGCAAATGATCCGCGATATCGAACTATTGACCAACTATGTCAAAAAGCCATTGGAGAAGACGGTGCTTGTGGTCAACTACAAATACAAGACGTTAGACCGGCGTAAAACGTTAGCAAGTGCGGCGGATGCAAACGGAGTTCTGTTCGATTGTAAGAAGATCCCTGACTACAAAATGGCCGGATTTATCTCTTCGATGATGCAGATGCGCCAGATCGGTATCGATCAGAAATCCACACAAATGCTTGCCGATTACCTGGGGAATGATCTAACCCGGCTCAATAAGGAATTGGAAAAATTGATCCTCCTAATGCCTCCAACGGGGGTAAAACGGATCACACCGGAGCTGATCGAACAGAATATCGGAATCAGCAAGGAATTTAATAATTTTGAGCTATTACGTGCTATTGTAAATAAAGAGGTGTTGAAGGCCAACCGCATCATACAATACTTCGAGAAAAACCCGAAAAACAATCCGATACAGGTGACATTAACGGTACTTTTCAACTATTTCTCCAACCTATTGATCTGCTACTATTCCAAAGATCGATCCGAATATGGACTGATGAATGCGTTGGGTATGCGAAATGCCTTCCAGGTGAAAGACTACCTGACCGGCATGCGCCATTATCCGGCCATGAAGGTATTCAATCTAATCACCGATATACGGCTTGCCGACGCGCGATCAAAAGGAGTGGACAATAGCTCTGCCACAGATGGAGAATTGCTAAAAGAGCTCCTTTATAAAATATTACACTAATTACCGTCAACTACATTTTTGCCTTTTTCGATAAGGTAATCAATCACTTATCTCTATTTTGACCAATTATAGGGCGCATATCCTGTGCTCATCGTCCACTTGTTCACAAATATATCAACCACATAAAATATACAACTGTAATTTACATAAGTTATAGTAGGAGGATGCTTTTGTGTTACATAAAAGCAGAATTCTCTAAGGAGAACCTATTTGTTACAAATGTTCGTGTGTACATTTGTATAAAACTAAAAAAATATACAAAAGCATAGCTCTGCGATTGTTTACATTTGCACACATTTGTATTGTATCACTTTTGTATACTGAGCTAATTTGATACAAGAATATCTATAAATTAACAACTTTATCAGCGTAAAAAACCACACTATAAAACAAGAATAAATACACATATATACGCATCTAAACCAGTGTTTTACGTCGTTTTACTATACATTTTATTCAAGTTGCAATATATGAATGTATAAATAGAGTGGGGGAGATGGCGAATTTGCATAATACTCATAATATATATTACTATAAACCAGTTTTTTACGTCAATAATATAAAGTTTTGATACAAGCCGTTTTTACCCGTACAATCCAATGGGGTTAAACAAATGTAACAAAGCATCTAATCATGTATACAAATATATATGTAAACATTCTTTTTGTTGACTACATTTGTTTCGTTTATATTTTATACATTTGCAACATCGCCTTGTAACATTAGTATACACACGTATACAGGTAAAAAAGGTCAAATATGTAACATCAGTAAACAAACAGGAATATGAGAGATCGAATAAATCAGATTATGGAGCATGAGCAACTCAAAGCTGCACGTTTTGCTGAAGAGATAGAAGTTCAGCGCGCGACATTGTCTCATGCATTAAGCGGGCGTAACAATCCAAGTCTCGAGATAATCACCAAAATACTTCAGCGCTTTCCGGAGATAAATGGCGAATGGCTGTTGTTAGGGAAAGGCAAGATGGTTAAAGAGAAAACCATGGGAGATTTGTTTACAACTACGTCATTATTTCCCGACGAGGAACCGGAAGTTCCGGAATATCGCAAGGAAATTGAGCCAAAACAGCCTGAAATAACGATTGAACCTCCACAAATGCAGGAGATTAAGGTTATCGAAAAGCCTACCAGAAATGTAAGCCGAATAATGCTTTTCTATTCAGACAATACCTACGACACGTTCATCCCCGAGGATCAGGAGGACAAATAAGCTCGCAGACTGATAATTTAGAATAGAATACCTATCTTTGTATCACTAATAATGTGGATATGAAGAAATACATGTTGGACTTGAAGGTGGTCGAAAATCAACGCCTTCATTCAAATTATTGTCTACTGAAACTGACAACCGACGATTCCTTGCCCGAAATGCTTCCGGGGCAATTTGTTCAGGTCAGGGTAGATAATTCACCTACTACTTTTTTACGTCGCCCCATCTCTATCAACTATGTCGATTATAAAAATAATCAACTGTGGTTGCTTGTTCAATTGGTTGGAGACGGAACACGAGCCATGGCGGCATACAAACCCGGAGATATTGTAAATCTTCTGTTGCCATTAGGCAATACGTTTACCATCCCCTCTGGTGATACAGCCGAAAAGTTGTTATTGGTCGGCGGTGGTGTGGGCACAGCCCCTATACTTTTCTTAGGAGAAAGACTGAAAAAAGCCGGCTTCGAAGTAACTTTCCTATTGGGAGCACGCTCGGCCGCGGATCTGTTACAGCTGGATCATTTTAATGCAATTGGCAAAGTAGCCGTGACTACCGAAGATGGTTCCATGGGCGAGAAAGGATATGTAACCGATCATTCCCTATTGAAATCCAACCGCTTTGACAGAATTTACACCTGTGGGCCGAAGCCTATGATGATGGCAGTAGCCCGTTATGCGGCTGCCCAGTCTATTACTTGTGAAGTTTCTTTGGAAAATACGATGGCTTGCGGTATCGGTGCCTGTCTCTGTTGTGTAGAGAAAACAAAAGAAAATCACCATGTATGTGTGTGTACAGAAGGTCCTGTTTTTAATATCAATCAATTATCATGGCAAATTTAGACATACAAATAGGCAATCTTTCCCTTAAAAATCCGGTGATGACCGCTTCCGGCACATTCGGATACGGCACAGAGTATGCAGACTTTATGGATATCGAACGCTTAGGCGGCATTATCGTAAAAGGAACAACGGCCGAACTACGTGAAGGAAATAATTACCCGCGTATGGCGGAAACTCCGGCGGGTATGTTGAATGCCGTGGGCTTACAAAACAAAGGGGCGGACTACTTCATCAAAGAAATATATCCGACTATCAAGGATCTCGATACCCGAATGATCGTGAATGTGAGCGGTTCTTCTGTTGATTCGTATGTGGAATGTGCAGAAAAAATAGCCACGCTGGATCATATCCCGGCCATCGAACTGAATATATCCTGCCCGAATGTAAAACAAGGTGGCATGGCTTTCGGGGTGACTTGCGCCGGAGCTGCTGAAGTAGTAAAAGCGGTGCGCAAGGTATATCCCAAAACGTTGATCGTTAAGTTGTCGCCCAATGTAACGGACATCACAGAAATTGCCCGGGCTGTGGAGGCAGAAGGAGCTGACTCGGTTTCGCTGATCAACACCTTACTGGGTATGGCCATTGACGCGGAGAAGCGAAAACCCATCCTCTCGACAGTCACCGGCGGATTATCAGGCCCTTGTGTAAAACCAGTTGCCTTGCGCATGGTATGGCAAACCTATAAGGCTGTCAAGATACCAATTATCGGTTTGGGAGGCATTTCCAATGCAAAAGATGCCATCGAGTTTATGCTTGCCGGAGCTACCGCCATCCAAATCGGCACCTACAATTTCATCGATCCGACAGTTTCTATTAAAGTCATCGAGGGAATCAATGATTATTGCGATCGCCACGGATTCCAATCGGCTCGGGAATTAACCGGAGCCTTACAACTTGCCCACTAAAATAGGGGCCATTCAACGCGCATATCCTTTATCAGCGTAGCTCCTCCATGCACTGTACCGGTATGCTGGAAGCCAACTCCTCCGAAAGGATTGAGTTGAATATCCGTTTCCATATTAATCTCGTTCGCGACATTCGCTCTTGCTGTCTTGTTGTTGCCTCCCAAGAGTTCGGCTTGCGCAATAAGCTTATTTCCACGTACTTCAACCGTAATACGACATTCCGGATTATAACATGAGGTGGTGATAGGTTCGCTTATCGGATGTGCTTTTCCATTTTCATAACGCATAAGAACAAAATCAACCGCATCGTGATACTTCGTTGTACGCACAATCCGCAACGCATACCCATTCATCGTTTGGGTATCGAACTTGATGAAAATATCCATATATTGCGCCGTCGCACTACCAAAACCCTGCCCGGCTGTCTTTGCCGGCACAGCTGTAAAGCTGATTTTCATATCACCATAGTCGGTCCCTACGGGAGTATAACGCATACGTGCGCCTCTTATAGCCTGCACAAATCCGATAGCATTCGCCGCCCCATTGATACCCGGTCCATAGTACCAGGGATCAACGCTATTGTCTGCCTCCCAGTTATGTCCACGTGTATCTTCCGGAGCGTAGCAATCAAGTGTCCAATATCCCGGCAACACCAACGGCTGATAGCTGGAAGAGAGCGTTTTGAAATCTACATCCATCCATTTATTCGATGTACGAACATCCTTTGCCCGTATCGACGTTTTGGAGATCACACAGGTAGCCTCTCCGGGTAACGAGCGCAAATCCTTAGGCATGATCTTGGCCATCAAATATTTACCGCAGTCACCGGCAGTCAATACATATTCGCGCATCGGATCGTTCATACGCGATACGGCAACCTCTATCGGATTTGTGCCATTTTTATCATTACAACGATACCAGGTAATGAGTGACTGGTCGGGATAACGCGTATCCAATGTATAGTCTAACAACAACTTACCGTCCTTCTTCCGCAGCGTAGGTTTTCGTACAAACGCAGGAGCCTCCAGCACCTCGGGAAGGATATAGACTACGCTCGCGGCCTCCAACCCCGAAGCAGAAACAGCAGAAACGACAATTTGTTGGAGATGATCGGTTTGATTCGTCGGGATCACTTCACACTCCTGTCGGTCGTTCACAGAGAGTTGAGCAAAGGCTCTGTCTTGTGGAGAAATACTCCATTGAATATGCTCACTGACCTCGGCATCGAAATTACCAAACCGTTTCATAATAGGGCGCAACAGCAGCGTAGACTTAGCTGTTTCGATCGTATCACGCGTGGTGGAGATCAGCAATTGTGTAGGAAGGTTTGTGTACGATTTCCCATCTCTTTCTTCCGCCTCACGCACACACTCTTTCATATGTAATGGATCCCAATCATCGTTTCCCTTGAGCAGATTGTATATATTATAATGTATCTGTCCATCGTGTTTGAAATAATAGGCATCCAGCAGAGGTTTATCGCCCAGCTGCACCGTATTCATAGGATTACGTTCGCCCCCAATTATATAGGGTTTATCATTCAATGTAACCTCATGTTGATAGTTGCGTGACTCATCGGCAGGGATATCGCGCCATCCCCAATAAGGAGCCGTTTCCGACCTTAATCGTGAATGCAGAACAGCAACCTGTCCACCGCCTTTCGTAAAATACTGTTCAGAGGTGGTAAACGACTGCAGATCGCAATTCAGGAATACGGAACCGGTAAGAATAGTACTTCCAAAGGGTTTAGAAGAATAGAAGTCAAAATCACAATTCAGATAAACCGCCGTTTTGCACAGCGCATCATCGGTCGATTCAAAATGACAATTCACAAACAAGGTTCTTTTTCCACTGCCAAAAAAAGGATTCAGATTCAGTCTACTCACAAAACGACAGTTACGTGCAAAGACCTTATCGCTATCACAAATCACCAACTGCGCCTGCACAATAGCACTTCCTCTTTTCGTGCGATTCAATTGTGGCAGAAGCGGATATTCCAAGTCGATATTACAATAATTACCCAATGTGATATTTTCGGTTGTAATGCCGTCTCCTGACATTTTGAACATGGTGTAATTGCCTTTTGCCCCCATTGTTTGTCCTCGATTAACAGCCAATACCACATGTCGCGGATCCTTGTTCAACCCATGAAAGCGCAACCAGTTGCACTTCAGAATAATGGCATAAGGCAACGACTCACCCTCTTTCGCCACTCGTATCGCCGGGTCATCGGGATCGTCAAGCCAGTAGACATAAGGGGCAATGTGCAAGGTCATCGGCTCATCTTCCGTTCCGTCGATGATCTGCTCCACAGCCTCATTGACCGTATTAAACACATAGGGATACCGCGCGGCGACCTCGTCGGGCAGGCGGGCATCGATGAAAAACGATCGCGCCCCAAGCTCAATCCGCTCACCTTGATAAACAATATGGTCACCACCAAAACATATCGGATCGCTCTGATCTAAAGAGTGATACGCGTAGGGTTGCTGACTCATCACACTCGCTGCCAAGGTAAGAAATGTGATCAATAAGGAAAGTTTTATGTTCATATCTCTGTATCGATTAAAACAATTCAGCAGTATCTTACCTTCTATCAAAGAACCGGCTTTTTAGCGAACTGGTAATAACAGTCTACCAAATAGGGGAATCCGCCATTTTTGTTTTCCTTGTCTATCAGCCAGTATCTGCCGAAGGAGAAGTTCTCAAAGGTACCTTCTTTCTGTTTCTGCGAATCGCTGAATTCTTTTCCTTTCCAGCTTTTTCCCGATCCTTTCAGGTAATACATATAGTTGATATAGAAAAACAAATCGTCATTGGGATGAGAACCGACGCCTCCGTTTCCATGTTGAACCTTTCCTATATTAATACATTCGTGTACAGCGGCATAGCTCTGTATCGATCCCAGTATGCCTCCGTTATCACGATTGTTCGACTCATTTACCGCCCCTTTGTTGTAGCAATTGTGCATATTGACAGTACGCTCACCATCTTTATCTCCATTAAACAAGCGGCCTGCCACACCCCCCATCGTATAACGGGATTTGCTTTTATCCCCATGGTTGGTTATGGTCGCTGTATTACAACAACTAATCAGTTTTATATGACTTTGATTCTGCTCTTTGCCTCCCAGTACACCCGCGACTCCACCTACACCATTATAGGTAGAATATTGCAACGCCGTTACCGGACCGTGGTTGGCAGATTCTCTGATCTCGGCACAATACCTGGCTGTACCGACAACTCCACCTAATCCAAACATTTCCTCCCCGTCTCTGTAGGATCCTGAAACCTCACCGTAGTTGACCGCGCGTTTCAGGGTCACGATATTATCATTCTTAGACCCCTTATCTTTTGATATGAAAGAGCCGATAACACCACCAACAGATCCGAAACCTGTTACATTCCCTACATTAATAAAATCAGAGATGGTACCCTTTCCTGATTCAAAATAACCAATTATACCCCCTGAGGAATCTCCTTCTTTATTGGAACAGGAGACAGACGCATTGTTGACTAAGTAATTGATTCCTTCCGCTTTAGTCATAAGCATTTTCCCACAAATACCGCCTGCAGCGAATGATTGTGCCTCCACAGATCCGCCTTTCGTCACACAATATGTTAGGAATGAATTTATTGCATTACCGGCAATACCACCAATTAATCTTTCACCTCGTACCTCGGCGTCAGCCATAACATTCTTGATCGTACAATCTTCCACCTCTCCAAAGAGACCTCCGGAAGTGTAGGTTGTGGTTCTATACGCCTCTAGGTTATTAATCTTTCCTGAAAAAGAGGAGGATCCTTTTAGATTCTTAATAGCCTGATCCTCGTCCACTATGAAAGAGACATCTCCGGTAAACGTTGTATTCTCCGCTCTTCCAACAATTCCACCAACCGTATAAGCAGCATTCACCGACACGTTCTTACCGATGGTAAAAGAAGCCGGAGATATGTCAATCTCATTTTTTGACTTTAATACCTCGCCAAATACTCCACCGGCAACTTTTTTCTTTGCCGTGATTGGTTCGCTCGGTTCAATCTTGACACCGTTCACCTTTCCGCTTACCCAGTTTGCCGCATACAATTGCCCGACAAAGCCACCAACATTTGTCATTCCGGTGACACTTGCTTGTTGAAGCAGATTAGACAACTCATTCACTCTTACGTTCGCCCAGTATCCCACGAATCCTCCGACATCGCTCACCCCGGAGATCTGGCTTGGCAATACCCTATTATCTTTTAATGTGATACCATAACCTGACTCATACTCATCTAGAGAAAGATTACCCAAAAAAGCACCTACCCGATCCACACCATGAATAGGAAGTTGTATCGTAGAACCACTGATCGTGGAATGACCTCTTAGACTCGCCCTACCAATTATACCTCCGAGACAGTAAGCCGTTCCCCACAATGCGAAAGATCCATCATCAACCGTAGCCACTTGGAGGGATACATTCTTAATATCGAAGATGCCAGAAAAATCCCCGATCAGACCACCCACATTATCTCCCCCGGAAACAGAGAAACCTTTCGTATTCCGAACCGACGTAATGGTCACATTGCTGAGACACAGTCCAAACAAGCCGCCGACACCAAAATCATTTCCTTTTACAATGATACCCAAGTTTATATCCTCCACTAAAAGATTGCCCGTCGTAGTAGACCCGATCAGGCCTCCTACACTTAGGTTACCCTGCACCTTGCCGGATACCGAAATATTCTTCAAACTTACTGAGCCATAGGAACTGCCAGCGACAACGCCCACATTGTTTTCCGCATTGATAATCATAACGTCGCTAAACACTATATTAGAGACAGAAGAACCATCGTTCAACTCTCTAAAGAATCCCACATACGAGTTTTCCTTCACATCATTATTCGCCCCATCAAAGGTCAGGTTTTTGAGTTTGAAACCACCTCCGTCGTAGCTGCCGGAAAAGTTGGATCGGATGGCCTGCACAGGCATTATCAGATCCTCTGTCTGTCGGAAGAATAATCCTTTGGCGTTGGTACGATCCGCCGATAACAGGGTAAGAAACTTATCTATATCGTTGACTAAATAAGGACTTTCAGCCGTTCCGTCGCCGGAGAAATAGGCCGAATAGTTTGTCGTATTTTGCAAGATCGCCGCGACCATTTCATCCTTGAATGTCAATACAAACTGAGTGGGAATAGTTATCGAATTATCCGCCGCTGTGAAAGCCAGATTGTAATCTCCATCCGGAATCACGTTGTCGATGGGTATATGTAATTCACAGATTATCTCATCAGGTTTTATCTCTTTTATACTTCCATTGAAGTTGAATTTTCTACCATCACGCAGCGACTGTAATCGATGCTTGAGCTTCATTAGCCGTTCTATCGTCAACTGTTTATTGGGTATTTTGAAAGAGCTCACTTTCATATTTCCAACTACTTCGATTTGCGAACCAGCCGCATTGGTGATTACTTCCTGTTTGTCGTCTTCACAAGATGAGCAGAATAGCAACAGACAGAATAAGAAAAAGGGATACAGTTTATTTGCCATTGGTAATTGATTTTATATAGTTATATTTTATACGTCTCCTTAGGGTGAGTTCCAGGTTAATGTTATCCACGGAAAAATTTTGTTATGTATAATTTTTTGTAACAAAGATAATAATTTTCATATTGGTCATATCCAAGAGCCCCAAAATCAAGGCTAAATCCGAAGGTTTGTAAGGTTTGTAAGTTTATAAAAGCCCTAAATTTGGTTTTTGGGTATCGTTATTATCACGCATCTTTTTTTTCGAGAAATAAAACACGACACTGTATCTATCTTTCAGTTTTCGATTTTCGAGTCAAACAAGTATTGGTTTTATGGCTTTTACTGTATTAGTTTCTAAAATAATCATTCAGAAGTACTAAAAAATCAAGGGCTATGTCTATTTTTGATACATAACAAAAGAGCAAAGAACGATGAACCTTTTTAGGGAAATTGCCTTTACATCTTTTATATATGGTTTTTTAGGCAAATATAACTTTACCAAAACCTTAACTATTTTTGAATTATGACTTTGTAGTGAATTGGAACTATGGCGCACATGCACACACTTTGTTTTACTTGTGCTAGTGAGGGGGGTCCGAGATGGATACCCCTCACTTTTGCTTTAAACCCATCCCTCGCGTTTTAGCTCCTCGTAAATTTGATATCAAAATATTTATACATCAAGGAAGCTTTTTCAAACGATCAACAAGATCTTCAGCCGTTGTCGACTCCAAATTTTCTATAGCCATCCAGCGTACGGTGCCGGTCGTATCAATCAGGTATATACGAGGAATGTAATTACCGGCAAAAAGTGTAAAAATCTCCCGTTTGGGATCCGGAAAAGCAGGAATCGTCAAATGACGCTCATTCCAACAAGCATCTATTGACTCCATCGTCTCTTGCCTTCCAATGGCAATCACCTGGTAATCCGGATCATTTTTCAATTTTTGCCAGACAGACTCTATGATTTCCAATTCTCTTTTGCAGTCGCTACACGTGGTATTAAAAAGCGTCAACAACGAACGCTTCCCTTTAAAATCATCCGCATGGAATCTATTCCCTTTATTATCTTCCACCGAAAAGGAGGGAACCCGGTCACCTACAAATACATAGCTAACCACATCATCCGAATCTTCATTATGTTCTTTTATGCAAGACGATAGGCTGCAAACAAGGCAAAGCGCCCAAAAAACAAATACACTTTTGGTTAATCGCATAAGGAGTTTTATTTAGTTTATTGACTACAAATATAAGAAAGCTTTTCATTTTCATCGATTAAATTCTCCTATCTTTGCCTCTAACACTAAAATAACCAAGCACTTTCTTGGTAGATTCACAAAACTTTCGTTCCTTTGCAACCGCTTTACGTAATCTCTGTCGGGATCAAAAGTGGCCCGTTATATTGCGTTTCATTATTAATTACAATTAAAAAGCTATAAACAATGGATTTAATTAAAATTGCAGAAGAGGCATTTGCTGTAAAGAAAGAGCATCCTGCATTCAGAAGCGGAGACACGATTACAGTGGCTTATCGTATCAAAGAAGGTAACAAAGAACGTATCCAGCAGTATCGTGGTGTTGTTATCCGTATCTCTGGTCATGGAGACAAAAAACGTTTTACCGTGCGTAAAATGTCTGAAAACGTAGGTGTTGAACGTATCTTCCCTATGAACTCTCCGTTTATCGAAAGTATTACCGTGAACAAACATGGTAAAGTTCGCCGCGCCAAATTGTATTATTTACGTGCGCTTACCGGTAAGAAAGCCAGAATCAAAGAAAGAAGATTCTAACAACTATTTAGCAAATAGTAGAAAAAGGTGGATTCAAACGAATTCACCTTTTTTCTTTATGCTACCTTGAGGGGATTTACATATCTTTGCACGGAGACAAACGAAAGGATGTCAGGGAAATTGGAAGGAATGACTTATGGGAGGGATAAAAAATTTGATTTTTGACTTTGGAGGTGTGATTATCAATCTGACGCGCAATCGTTGTATCGAAGAATTTGCCCAGTTAGGTGTTGATGTGCACGAACAACTGGAAGGATATAACCACAAGGAGCTGTTTATGCAGCTGGAACTTGGCGCTATCTCTGCCGCGGAATTTCGGGATGGCATACGCAAACGATCGAATCTCCCTATCACTGATGCACAAATAGACAAGGCATGGATCAATATGCTGGACGATGTGCCCTCTACCAAGCTCGACATTTTACTGGATCTCCACCAAAAATACAACCTTTATCTACTCAGCAACACCAACACCATCCATTGGGAATGGGCCGAAAAAAAGATCTTTTCCTACAAGAACCATACAATCAACGATTTCTTTCATAAAATATACCTTTCTTTCGAGCTTCATTTGTTGAAGCCCAATGCAGAGATCTATGAATACGTGTTGCAGGATGCCGGCCTACGCCCCGAAGAGACCCTTTTTATCGACGATGCCCTGGTGAATTGCAAAGCGGCCGAAGCCTTAGGCATTCACACCTACAATGCCCAGCCTCGGGAAGAATGGACCTTTCTTTCCAACGAGAGAGAATTATTATAGATCCTTTATTTTCAGGATATTATAAGAAGTATCCGTATCATACACATCGCTACCATCTACCTTTTTAATATACTTCACCACCAGAATGGTAAGAGGAAGAATGATGATCTCGTAGAGAGATTTAAGCACTGCCTGTGTCCCAATCAAAACAAACAGCTCGGGTAGGGGAATCAATCCGATAAAAGCTATCGGGAAGAAAATCAACGAATCCGCAGTTTCTCCGACCAAGGTAGAAATAACTGCCCGAAGCGAGAAGTGTTTTCCTTTTGAGGCCACCTTCATCTTACTCATAATAAAGGCATTAAGAAACGATCCGACCAGGAATGCCACCAAGCTGGCCACAGCGATACGCGGCGCCATGCCAAATACGAAATTAAAACTTTCTTCGCCTTCCCAATAAGGAGCTGCCGGCAGATGAATAGCTATCTGCGCAAACATAATCACCAGGAAATTGGAAGCAAATCCGCTCCAGATAATCAATCGGGTCTTTTTATATCCCCAGACTTCAGCAATACAATCATTGATAATGTACGAGATGGGAAAAACGATTAAACCGGCGGTAGCGGTGACACCAAACACTTGCACAACTTTGGTTTCCAGCAAGTTGGCTGCCACAAGGCAGATGTTGAAGAGAATACCCAACAGCATGAAGGGTACAGATACTTTCTTTTGCATATTTTCTTGTTTTTAACGAGGTATTCAAGCACTCGGCTGCAAAGGTAATGAAATTTAACCGGGATTTCGCTGAAATCAAAACAATCACATCCAGAAAATCCAAAAATTAGCGAAATCCCGGTTCTGACCGATTTGACAATTTGTCAAAATCGCCCGAGAAATTTTCCGTAAACGTAGGGGTATTTTAAATTACCCGCAGGAGTAACACTTTTTAACGTATCATATTGCAAAGCAAAATCGCCTTTTTGCTATCAAAATGACAAATCGGTTTGAGAGGCTCCAGAAGCCTATTTGAATTCAAAGTCCCACTTTTGTATAATCACTATTATGTTTAATTGTCTTTTCCGAAATAGCTATTCATCTTCCCCCAGCCACAAAAAAAGATCCGTATACAACTTCACAGTCATATACGGACAAACAAATAACAAACTCTACTTATATGAAAAAACAAATACTACTAACAAATTCTTTTATATAGAACAAAGAAAGTAGTAAAATGTTCATTCGTAAAACATTTTTTTTTCGTTTTCTATGTTGCAACACTTATTTTATGTGTGCATCACCAATAATGGCGTATCTGTATGGAATAACATCTTCCTTGCAATGCTCGGATTGAACATCCGTGCCAGAATATTCCGACGCTGCGTGCTCAAGGCAATCATCTCTATGTCATTCTCACGGACAAATTTCTCAACAGCCAACAACAGATCGCCATCCGCCAATACATTATGCACAATGTTAGCATCCGGGTATTGTTTTTTAAAGTATTCCTCCACCCCTGTCAGTCGAATCTCATTCCATTCATCCTTGCTGGTCGAAATGTTAAACAGGTGGATGCGGAAGTTATATTCCTTCATCAAATCCATAAATTTATCGAAGATAACCAGGTCGCGTTGATTGAAAGAGGTTGCAAAAGCGATATTATGTACGTAATCGAGGTTTCGGAACCTAACATTCTCAGGCACAGCCAATACCGGCACCCTGAGCGCTTCGAACACCTCGCCTGTCACACTACCAATCAGATCCACCTCTTTCTGGTTTTTCCCACGGGTACCCATGATGACCATTGTCGGATGATATTCTTTGCTATACGCCACAATTTCCTCTTCCGGCAAGCCTTCCCGTAGGATGTAGTTGTACTTCACCTTAGGCAGCTCTCCTGCCTCTATCTTTCTGTTTATCAGATTGCAAAGATTGTCCATATCCTTCTGCACCCGTTGCATGATATGGTGCACGGATTCCTCTTCATTGACCTGATAAGCCAGGGTATCACCCATCGGTATGGCCGAAGGGAAATAGGGACTGAAATAGGCATGCATAATCATGACTTCCGCCTGAATCGTATAGGCATAATTGAGGCCTATCTCACAGGCTTTGATCGAATAATCAGAGAAATCGACCGGTACCAGAATCTTTTTCCGCTTATCTTCCACTTTTACCTCGGTCTCTTTCGGTTCATCCAGCCAATGGCTATCTTCTATTATCCGCAGTGCATGAGGGAGATCACTCTCTTTAATACGCACCCTCACTCCTGCCGACACCACCGGTTGAATCTGATTTACATTGTGAATATACACATCGATGCCTTCCGTTTCCAATAATGTCTTTAAAATTTGTGCTTTTTCATAGGTATGAATAGCTACTGTAACCAATTTTTCTTCCATAAGGCTTTACGTTTTTTTATAAAACAAATACTATTTCAAAATAGTTTATACACAAAAGTCCCAAAGCATAGCCGTGTAGTTTTGCATTGGGACTTTTTTACGATTATGTAATAAAATTACTCTTCAGAGGTAGCAGACGACGGAGTACTTTCCTCCAAAATCTGCTGAGCACGTTCATAGATTGTCGTATCATCTAAAACCACAATTCCCCCACCCGGTCCCGGTTCTATATGAATACCACAACTTTTACCGTCTTTGAAATTCTGCCCGCCGAAATAGTTGCGTACAGTCTCTACGGAGATACCCAATTCATCAGCCATACGATGAATACTTCCGTCAGGCAAACTGTCTTTCAGGCGTCTTAACTCATTAAATGTAATTGTCTTTGTCATGGTGATATTTTTCTAATTAAATGATTATTTATATGGATCAATAATGTACGAACTTAAGGAATATCCGGCAGTAGAACAAATTCCTTATCCCTTAATTAACATGCTTTACGGCATTTTATACATCTCTTAATAAATTCACCAGCTGGACATTTAACAGCATGATGATCCCTACGGTAACAAGGATGGCGACCACAATCATCCGCTCGCGCCTGACAGAGTATAAAGAGGAAGCCGGGGGCACCTCTCTCCCACCCCTTCCGATGATTTTCACTCTCACACGTGAATAAATTGCATACACCAAAAAGCCAAATCCGATCCCGACAAGCGCACCGGGAATAATGTCCGAAATAAAATGAACACCCAGGTAAATACGCGTATAGGCGGTGATAAATGCCCAAATAAAAATAGTTGTCGAAAACAACGGACGATAACGGAACAATAGCGTCATAAACATCGCAAAACCAAAGGCATTGGCCGCGTGGCTCGAGATAAAGCCATATCGGCCGCCCCGATATCCGAATACCGTATCTACCTCATTCATAAAATCCGGATGATGCGTCGGACGCAGACGCATAAAGGTCGGTTTAATAAAATGAGAGGCAAACTGATCACAAAGTGTGATCACCAGGGCTATGGCAATGAGAATCAGAATCGATTCGCGCCAGTCTTTCTTATACACCAAGAGGAAAATAATGACAACTGCCAATGGCAACCAAACAATTTTCCCTGAATAGAGCCACATAAAGTGATCCCAAAAGGTGGAATTACTACCGTTAAGCGCTAAGAATAGTTCGCGTTCGTAGTCTAGAATTTTTTCGAGCATTAGATGTAAGGTGGTGTTTGAGGGTAAATTAAATGATTTCTATATCTTTTTTCTGTATCCATCCTACACTTCCACTCTCCAGCTCAATTTCATTCCACTCGCCTATCTCACTTTTAACAGATACTTTCGTTCCTTCATGCAATATAAAAAGATCCGTTCCGCTTGCGGATGGGGAGCTTTTAGCCGTTACCGTCGGGGTAAACACTATCGCATGGGTGCGGTTGATCAATTCATTCTTCTGATTCCGTGCAAAGATATTACACACAACAACCAATACCAGGAAAACACATCCCAGGTAAAAGCCTACCTTTTTCATGCGTATCCAACGGGAGAAGAAGAAAAACAACAAGCACACAATGAAAACCAAGAAACAGACCACACCCAGTTTGGCCCATGAATCCGACGAACCCATATCCTGTATACTGAGGAACCATTTCTTCAGGAAGAACTCCCCGACCGGTTCTATCTGATCGACAGCACGGAGTTTGGCCATTTGCAGGTTGAAACGGATATCGCTATCACCCGGATCAAGCAATAAGGCTCTCTCGTAATTAAGGATAGCCGGCGCTACAAGCCCTGCCTTATAATAGGCATTTCCCAGATTATAAAGGATTTGGGATGATTGTCCCTGTTCCGCTAATATGGATTCGTATTTCTCAATCGCTAAAGCATAATCCTCCTGTGCATAGGCGGCTTCAGCCTCTTTAATGGCAGTTTCCTGCGCGAATAGGGAAAACACCAGACATTGTGTCAGCACAAAAAGAATGGTTTTCCGCATGAATATATATCGAGCCATTTTCATTACTTTTTAATTGTATTTTCCATTTTACCAATCGCATCTACCGTCTGTCCATAGATCTTGTCCATAGCATCCGGTGCCTGAGAAGGTGCATAACGCGCAAACTCACAATCGTTAAGAATAGCCATAAACTCACTGATAAGCTCATCCCCTACTCCATATTTCGACAACTCATTGGCCACATTATCTTTCGTTAGATCCGACTGAGGAATACTCAATTTATCACTCAAATATCCCCACAACGCACGAAGCACCTCTTCGTAGAACGCTTCTTTCTTATTCTCTTTCAACAGCTTACCAGCATTCTTCAAACGTTTCACAGCCATTCGGTTGGCTCTTTTCGTACGTTTCAATGCGATATTGGCATTTTCTTTCATCTGCTTCCGGTAGATAAAGAAGAAGACGATGAAAAGCAATGCAGGAACAATATAAGAAAGATAAAACAACATCGAGCCATAAAACAGGTCTTCCTGCGACTCAAAGTGAATACCTTTCACCTTCAGATAACGTATATCCTGCCCCAGGAAGCGAACGCTCTCCCGGTTGTTAAAGTTCGTTACGGCAGGGCTATTTTCGCCCTCTTCGCCCCGTTCCACCTTCAACGTATAAGATTCGGACGTAAGCGTTTTGTAGGTCGCCGATTTCGGATCAAAATAGGAGAAACGGATCGCCGGTATTTCAAACTCCCCACCAAAACGAGGTATAGCCATGTATTCAATCGTCTTTGAACCGGATACACCACCCGCCGACACCCGTGTGTCAACAGATATTTTCGGATCATATATATCAAAATCATTGGGGAATTTTACTTCCGGATTCTTCATCAGGCGAATATTTCCCGTTCCGCTGATCTTAGTCGTGATGGTAACAGCTTCGTTTGCTTTCAGATCAGTGGCATTGATATTGGTATTCATCGTGAAGTTACCCACAGCGCCGGAGAAGTCGGCCGGTTTTCCACTGGGCAAAGGCTTGACATCGATCGTCATCGACGGGGTTGTCAAGGTCTTATTAACCGTTCGGACCTGCGGAGCAAAGAAATCATCAAAAATACTTTGGCTTCTTTGTTGGACAGGAACACGAATAGCCGCTTCAAAACTTCCTTTTTCAATCGTTATCTTACCGGTTTGTTGCGGGAAGAGGATCCACTGTCGCAATACCACCGTTTGATAATTCCTACCATTATATTGTTCCAGAACGGCACTTTGTTCAGACAACTCAATTTCCTGTTTATGGAATCCTGCAAATTCCGGGAATTTATAGTTTGTAATACTCGGTGTCCGTGTAAAATAAAGTTTGAATGTTACCAAAAATCCCTCCTGCTCATACACATTCGTCCGCGAAACAATCATCCGCATAAAGATATCACTATCGGATATGCCCGAGCCTGCCGAAGCAGCGGAAGCGGCACCTTGCTGCCCACCCTGTTGCGCGGCATCATTTGTTTTATCCGGCGGTAATACTTTAATAGACAATTCATTGGAGGTATACGTCGAATTGGCTACTTTAATGGTTGCGGCAGGGATCTTAAAGGTTCCCTCCTCTTTAGCCATTAGGATATAGGTATAACTGACATTCAACTCACTGGTTCGCTTTCCATTGACAATAGAGGTGCTCTGGGAAGTCATCTGCGAAGGTCCCATCAACACATCAAAATCTGCCGGATGCTGCACCCGCAGGTCTTTTGCTTCGGTATTGATCGTATAGGTGACTTTGAATTGCGCTCCTGCCACTACGGCCTCCGGTGCGAGGGCTTTAAATTCTACCTGCGCAAACAAGGACACACCGGACACGACAAATAATATAAATAAGAGAATTATATTCCTTCGTATATATTTCATATGCTTGTATCTCATTTTGCTACAAAGTTACCATTCTTTTTCCGTTTTGCGACGCTGCTGTTGTTGCTGCTGTGCTTTTTTCACCTTCTCCTGCGTATCTTTTTCATCTTGCAGGAAGGCATCCAGAATTTGCTGCGCGTTATCCTGGCTCATTTGCTCATTGGGCTTTTGTTCTTCCTGGGTCTTATCCTCTTTCTGATCATCCTGATTTTGTTGCTGTTGCTGCTGATCCTGGTTCTGATCCTGATTTTGTTCTTGTTCTTCCTCCTTGTCGTCCTGATCCTGGTCTTCGTTCTGCTGGTCTTCAAGCAGTTTTTGTGCTAAAGCCAGGTTATAACGCGTCTCTTCATCATCGGGATTCAGGCGCAGCGATTGTTTATACAACTCAATGCTTTTGGCATAATCTTTTTCTTTCATGCCGATATTACCCATATTATGAAACACCTCTGCCGCACGCTCCTGTCCACCTTTGGTATCGATCAACTGTTGCGCCTGTCCGGCAAGCATTTCATATTGCTTGGCTGCCTCCTCATATTTCTCCTGTTTGTAAAGCACATTTCCCAGGTTATAATTCCCCTCCAATGAACGGGGATTCACATCCATACTCTTCCGATAAGCTATTTCCGCTTCATTCAGTTGCTCTTTCGCAAAAAGCTTATTTCCTGCCCGTACGCTCTTCCGCTCTTCTTTCTGAGCAAACAATACCCCATGGCAGAGAAACAGGGCAACTATCAACCATCCTATCTTTTTCATCTGTTTCATCTTTCTACTTATGAAAATAGTCTGACTTTTCTGAACACCCGGTTTTTCCGGTCTAACGTCAGTAATTCAACAATTAAAAGAAACAATACAATCCATGCCAGCAGTTGGAACTGTTCGTTATACTCCGAATAGACCTTACTGTCAAGTTCTGCTTTATTCATCTTTTCAATTTCATTCTGAACCGCTTTCAGAGCCGAATTCGTATTATCCGCCCTGACATACATACCGCTTCCTGCGGCGGCTATCTCCTGACACATTTGTTCGTTCAATTTCGTAACGACTACCGTTCCCTCTTTGTCTTTCAGGAAATTATTTCCTCCGACCGGAATGGGAACACCCTGAGGAGAACCAATCCCTACGATATTGATATGGATCCCTTTTTCCGCCGCTTTCTTAGCCGCGCCGATGGCATCATCTTCGTGATTCTCCCCGTCCGTAATCAACAGAATAGTCTTATCGGATGCCTCATTCGGTGTAAAGGATCGCAAAGCCAGATTGATAGCGGCGCCGATTGCCGTTCCCTGGCTCGACACCATGGAGGGATTAATCGAAGAAAGGAACATCTTTGCGGAGGCATAGTCGGACGTAATCGGCAACTGCGTAAAGGCATCGCCGGCAAAAACAATCAGTCCCACTTTATCATTCGTAAACCCATCTGTCAACCGTGAAAGCATCTGCTTGGCTTTCTCCAGACGGTTGGGGGCGACATCTTCTGCCAACATCGAATTGGAGACGTCCAGACACACCATGATCTCTACGCCCTGGCGTTTTACAGTTTCAAGCTTGGAACCAAACTGTGGGCCGGATATCACAAAAATCATCACCGCTATCGCGCTAAACAACAGCCAGAATTTCAGATGTTGTCTTTTAGGCGACACCTCCGGCATCAACTCCGACAACAAGGCGGGGTTCCCGTATCGCTTAATAGCTTTCTTCTTCGATGTCATCGAATAGATATAAAACCCTATCAGTACGGGAAGTATAAATAGTAAGTAAAGATAATCCGGATTAGCAAAACGAAACATAAGCCTTTTCTTTTATGGAATATTTCTCAACAATGTATTTCTCAACAATATTTCTATCAGCAGCAGCGCAAAGACAAGCAAAGCCCAGAACTTATACTCTTCCTGTTTTTTGCTGAATTGCTGTACGCTGATCTTCGTTTTCTCCAACTGGTCGATTTCCGCGTAGATCTGTTTCAAGCTGGAATTATCCGTCGCACGGAAATACTGCCCACCCGTTGTTGCGGCAATCTGCTTCAGCGCAGGTTCATCGATCTGCACCTCAATATTGTGGTATTGCACACCAAAAGCCGTTTGAAAAGGATGGGGTGCCATGCCTTGTGTGCCGACCCCGATGGTATAAACCCTCACCCCGAACGTACGGGCTATTTCAGCCGCTGTCACCGGAGCAATTTCTCCCTGGTTATTCACCCCGTCGGTCAACAGAATGATCACTTTAGAAATCGCATCACTGTCTTTTATACGACTAACAGCATTGGCCAATCCCAAGCCAATAGCTGTACCATCGTTAATCAGACCGGTTTGAACATCTTTAAATAGATTCAACAACACCGTATGGTCAGTCGTGAGCGGACATTGCGTAAAGCTTTCTGCCGCAAACACCACCAAACCGATATTATCTGTCGGCCGGCCGTTGATAAAGGAGGCCGCTACATCTTTGGCTGCTTCCAGACGGTTCGGCTTCAAGTCTTCTGCCAGCATACTGGTCGATACGTCCAACGCCAGCATAATATCGATCCCTTCCGTCGAGGTGTTCTCCCAGCGGTTGGTCGATTGCGGACGTGCCAACACGATGATCAATAAAGCGATTGCCACCATACGAAGAACAAAAGGTAGATGTCTTAGGTAGACTTTCCAGGAGGCCGTTTTAGGCAAGTCAAAAGCTTCCGAAGAAGAGACCTGCAAACTGGCCTGGCTGTTACGCAATTTATAGATGTACCATCCGATCAACGGAATCAATAGCAATAATAAATAGAGATATGTAGGATTTGCAAATACCATGGTTAATCTACTTTAGAATTGTTTGTTCCTTCCATTTCATCATCTCCCTCTTCCGGTTTCTCTCCTTCGCCCGGTTTAGGCACCTCCTCGATCTTTGTCTGATTCACAAACAGGTAGGCATTGACCATGCTCAGATCATTCTCATCCGGTAGCGGGTGCATTTTGGCAAATTTCACCAGGTCAGCCAAACGAAGTATCTGCGCCAGGTTGTCCTGAGCCGCTTTATATTCGGTTTCATAGCGCATCACATCCAGGATCTCACTGGAGGTCATCTCCATCGCATTGGTGCCGAAACGCTCTTCTATGTAGCGACGGAGCGTATCCGTAAGCTGCGTATAGTATTCTTTGTGACGTCCCTGTTGCCATAGTTTCAATTTCTTAAGCTCATTCAATTCCTTCACGGCCTGTTCATGAGGAGGCAATTGCGGTTCTGTTCGTACCGGCATAAGCGGTTGCTGGTTTCGTTTGCGCTGAATGATATAGCCGACAACGCAAATCAGGAAGATCAGCAACAGCACTCCCATCACCAACATCCTGTCAGGCAGATAGTCGGCCAACACAAAAGGAGGCTTCCACACATCCTTGATATCATGGAAATTCTCCGGATTCTCTATATCCACAGGCACAGTCGACACTTTCAGAGCCACCTGTTGGGAAGAGATCGTATCGGTCGCATCAATCACCTGAATAGGCGGCAACAGATAAAGTAAAGAATCAAAAGAGGTAATAAGAATATCCTGTTTGATAACCAAGCGGTTATTCTCTATAATCGCTGAATCGGGTTGAGAATAAGCAAGCACTTCTACCCCCCGCATCAACGTGTCAACCGGAAGCATAATCTGTACCGGCCGATCAGGATCCGACGTAACAGTCAGACTCAACACCGCCTGCTGCCCAATCAGGATCTCTGAAGGCTGCAACGACACATCGATCAATGTCCGTTGCGCAAACAGATTCAGCCCGGAAACAAGAAATAAAAGAAACAATATACTTTTACTAATACATTTCATTGTTTGCTTAATTACGTTTGTTAAAAAGAGCGATCAACGCTTTCACGTAGTCATCTTCTGTCCGGACAGAAACGGCGTCTACCCGGCTCTTTTTAAAGGAATCATTCATCACGTTTTGTCGGCGATTCCACCATTCCTGATATCCTTCACGCACTTTAGAGGAAGAGGTATCGATCCAACGTTCTTTACCGGTTTCCGCATCTTTGATCTTCATCAAACCAACGGAAGGAAGCTCCGCTTCCCGCCGGTCGTACACCTGGATAGCCACCACATCGTGCTTACGGTTTGCGATAGTCAACGCATCCTTAAAGTTTCCTTTGTCGATAAAGTCAGAGATCAGGAAAGTGGTACACCGCTTCTTGATCGCATTCGTCAGATACTTTAACACAAGACTGATATCTGTCTGTGTATCTTCCGGTTGAAAATCGATCAGTTCGCGGATAATATACAGGATATGCTTCTTCCCTTTCTGGGGAGGAATAAACTTTTCAATCTTATCAGAGAAGAAGATCACCCCGATCTTATCATTATTCTGAATAGCAGAGAAGGCCAGCGTAGCAGCTATTTCTGTGATAATCTCTTTCTTCATCACATCAACCGAGCCGAACTCACGGCTTCCGGAGACATCGATCAATAGCATAACCGTCAACTCCCGCTCTTCTTCAAAAACCTTGATATAGGGACGGGCATAACGTGCCGTCACATTCCAGTCAATGTCACGCACATCATCGCCAAACTGGTATTCACGCACTTCGCTAAAGGCCATCCCCCTACCCTTAAAGGCAGAATGGTATTGCCCGGCAAAGATATTCCGCGAAAGTCCCCGGGTCTTTATCTCTATCTGACGTACTTTTTTTAATAGTTCACTTGTCTCCATTTTATCAATTGAGAGTTGAAAGTTGAAAATTGAAAATCGAAGATCGTATAGCTAAGCTAATGCCATTTTCAATTTTCAACTTTCAATTTTCCATTTACTTAAGGTACTTCTACTTTGTTCAGAATCTCGCTGATAACCTCTTCTGAGGTAAGATTATTGGCTTCCGCTTCGTAGCTAAGACCAATACGATGGCGCAACACATCATGACACACAGCGCGTATATCTTCCGGAATCACATAGCCTCTGCGCTTGATAAAGGCGTATGCCCGAGCTGCCAATGCCAGATTGATCGACGCACGCGGAGAGGCTCCGAACGATATCATATTGGCCAGGTTCGCCATGCCATACTCTTGCGGGAAACGGGTAGCAAACACAATATCGACAATATAACGTTCGATCTTCTCATCCAGATAGACTTCGCGCACCACTTCGCGCGCTTCCAATATCTCTTGTTTCGACAATACCGGTTTGATTTCCGGATACTTGCCCGATATATTCTGACGGATAATAAGCTTTTCTTCCTCTTTCTTCGGATAGTTGATCACCACCTTCAGCATGAAACGGTCAACCTGTGCTTCCGGAAGCGGATAGGTACCCTCCTGCTCGATCGGGTTCTGGGTAGCCATCACCAAAAAGGGCTTAGGCAATGTATAGGTATGCTCGCTGATCGTCACCTGGCGTTCCTGCATCGCTTCCAACAAAGCACTCTGTACTTTCGCCGGCGCACGGTTTATTTCATCCGCCAATACAAAGTTCGCAAAAACAGGACCCTGCTTGACCATAAACTCTTCATTCTTCTGGCTATAGATCATGGTACCGATTACGTCGGCAGGAAGCAGGTCGGGCGTAAACTGAATACGGCTATACTTCGCGTCAATCAATGAAGCCAGTGTTTTAATAGCCAACGTCTTTGCCAATCCGGGAACCCCTTCCAGCAAGATATGTCCATCCGAAAGCAAACCTATCAACAATGATTCTACCAAATGTTTCTGACCAACGATCACCTGGTCCATTCCTACTGTAATCAAATTCACAAACGAACTCTTCTTTTCTATTCGTTCATTCAACTCTCGAATATCGACTGTTTGACTCATAAATAAATAGTTATTGTGTTATATTTTTTTCCTTGTGTTTACTCTGTCCGCTTTTTAGTTGCACAAAATTAGAAATGTTAAAGACGCATAAGGAACTTTTGCCGTTAAATTATTATAACTAACGTGCGTAGTTTATTTAAATTATAAAACGTATAAACGTTTTTAATTTCCGCCTCCAACAATTTCTGCCTGGATCGCCGCCGCCTTTTCAATAGCTTCCCGGCTTCGTGTTATTTCATAAAGATCCGGCCGTGGTACTTTTATCTCTGTCCCTATCGGGATATTATTCGGATTGGTGACATGATCTTTGTTATAATCATACAGATAGACCCAGAAGAACTTATGCCCGTAATGCTCCAGCGCTATCATGGTCAGTGTTAGCCCCGGCTCAATGATCACACGGGCAATCACCTCCTCTTCCTGCTTTTCCTCCATAGGGGTAACTTCCTCATTCTCTTCCGCATCAATAACCTCTTCCGTTGGTTTGTTTTCTTCTGCTGTTTCTGTCGGCACAAGCTCCGACTGAGGGGCAACAGAGGCTACCGGCAACGGTTCCTGCACGGATGATGACAAAAAGAAATGATAAACAAAGACTCCCGCAAGAACCAAAAATAGCAACACAATGCATAGAGTCCAATCCCCCCCCTTTTTTCGAGGCTTTTCTGATTCTACTACTACTGTTTTCTGAGGCATTTCAACCTCTATAGGTTCAGGTTCTTCTGTTTCTTCTGTTCCTTCTATTATCTCAACTTCCTCTGACGCGACTATTTCAGTTTCTTCCGGTTCCTCTATCGCTTCCGGTTCCTCAGGGATTTCCGGTTCTGATACCTCTTCTATTATCGGTTCAGCCTCTTCCGCTTCCTCCGGAGCAGTCAGTTCCACTTCTTCTAATTCCTCCGCCACTTCCGCTTCCGGCTCCGGAGAGATTTCCTCCTCTTTTTTCTCTTCCGATTCAATCAAAACGGATTCATTCTCCACCTCTACGCTCTCAAAAAAGGAAAAAGGAGCATTAACCAGTTCTTTCAGTTCTTTATCCGGCGTAAAGGTCAATTTGAAATGCCCCGGAATAACAAACCGCTCCCCGGTATTGACATGCACACTCTCCCGGTCTTCCACTTCGACGAGTTTGAAAGTCCCAATCTCTTTGATTTTAACTAACCGATCTTCAAAAACACCCTGCGAGACAAGCGAAACAAATTCTTTCAGAAACTCTTCCGTTTCCTTTTTCTTCCGTCCGGTTTTCTCCGCCAACAAACCGGCCAGATCTGAGATAGATAACCGGTTATTCATTGCCTTTCAATTCTTTTAGTTTATTTTTTATGGTCTTACCCGGTTTGAAAACGGGAACCAATTTGGGAGGTACCAGGTAACGCTTTCCGGTGGCCGGGTTCACGGTGATACGCTCAGCCTTTTTCTTTACTTCAAATTGCCCAAATCCCTGGATGTAAATAGTATCGCCACCAACTAACGAGTCGCCCACCACAGCGCTCATAGCCGACATCATATCAGCCACTTCCTGTTGTGTCCATGCGAGGCGCTTCGACAATTCTACTACAAGCTCTTTGTTTTTCATGCCTTATTCTCTTGTGATGTGCAAATATTAATGATTATTTTGGAATCATCCAAATCATTCTTACACATTTCCATACAATTCAAAGGGTTGGGCATCTGTCATATATACCGGATAGAAGGTTCCGGGTATCAGTTTTTTATCTTTAGTGATCAATACTTCGGGGTCTACTTCCGGCGAATCGAACTCTGTCCGTCCGATATAGTAATCATCTTCTTCGCGGTCGACAATCGTTTTGAACACCTTCCCTACTTTCGATTCGTTTATCTCCGCCGCAATCCTTTCCTGTATGCGCATCAGATGATCCAGACGCTCTTCTTTCACCTCCTGCGGAACATCATCGGTGTAATGCTTATAGGAATAAGTCCCTACTTCATGGCTATAGGCAAAGGCGCCTAAACGCTCGAAGCGAACCTTCTGCACAAAATCAATCAGTTCTTCAAAGTCCTTCTCTGTTTCCTGCGCATGCCCGGTCATCAACGTTGTCCGCAAATGAATGCCCGGTACCTCTTCCCGAATGCGGGCAATCAGGTCGTAGGTTTCCTGGCTATTGATTTTTCGTCTCATTACCTCCAACATATGGTCGCTGATATGTTGCAAAGCGATATCCATATATTTACAGACATTGTCACGCTCACGCATCACCCGCAACAGATCGTAAGGAAACTGCGATGGATAGCCATAATGCAGGCGGATCCATTCCACACCCGGAATATCCGACAAACGTTCGACCAGCTCCGGCAAAGCCAGGCGTTTATAATTGTCTTGCCCATAATAGGTCAGGTCCTGGGCAATCAATTGAAACTCTTTCACACCCTGCGCAACCAACAAGCGCACCTCTTCTTCCAATGTTTCCATCGGACGCGACTGATAGCGCCCCGTTATCAAAGGGATAGAACAATAAGAGCAGGTACGGTTACAGCCTTCGGCTATTTTCAGGTAGGCATAGTGGTTCGGGGTGGTGATAATACGATGCGAAGCCAGCTCCTGATGGAAAGACTTCCCTAAATCCGTAATCAGCTCCTGCCAATTGAACTTTCCATAAAAACGATCCACCTCGGGCAGCTCCGTTTTCATCTCTTTCAGAAAGCGTTGCGACAGGCAACCCATAACAAACAGCTTTCCTATTTTCCCTTTTCGCTTGGCCTCACCAAGCGCCAGAATGGTATTAATGGATTCTTCCTGGGCATCGCCAATGAAGCCACAGGTATTGACAACAACTATCTCCCCGTTTATCTTATCCGCATCATGCGTCACCTGATACCCATTGGCCACAAACTGGCGCATCAATTGTTCCGAATCAACCAGGTTTTTGGAGCAGCCTAAGGTGAGGATATCTACTTTATTCTTACGCATCTGTTACTCCCCAAACAACGAATCAACAAATTCTTTCTTGCGGAACACCTGCAAATCTTCTATTCCTTCGCCTAATCCGATATATTTTACCGGGATATGGAAATGATCGGAAATACCAATCACCACGCCCCCTTTTGCCGTTCCGTCTAATTTAGTAACAGCCAATGCGTTGACCTCGGTTGCTGCCGTGAATTGTTTAGCCTGCTCAAAGGCGTTTTGCCCGGTCGATCCGTCAAGCACCAACAGAATCTCGTGCGGAGCATCCGGCATCACCTTCTTCATGACATTTTTGATTTTGGTCAATTCGTTCATCAGGTTTATCTTATTATGCAAGCGACCTGCCGTATCGATAATAACCACATCCGCCTGATTCGCCTTCGCAGAGGTCAGGGTGTCGTAGGCTACCGAAGCCGGATCCGATCCCATCTTTTGTTTCACAATGGGAACCCCTACCCTTTCGCTCCAGATCACCAACTGTTCTACAGCAGCGGCACGGAAGGTATCAGCCGCTCCCAGGTAAACGTTTTTACCGGCTTTCTTGAACTGATAAGCCAGCTTACCGATCGTTGTCGTTTTGCCCACGCCATTGACACCAACCACCATAATCACATAAGGCGATTTGTCGGCAGGCAGTTCGAAGCCATCCCCGTCCTGGGTATTGTTTTCGGTCAATAAGGCCGCTATCTCTTCCCGGAGAATGGCGGTTAGTTCGCTTGTATTGATATATTTATCTTTGGCGACGCGCTTTTCTATTCGTCCGATGATCTTCAATGTCGTATCCACGCCCACATCCGATGTGATCAGAATCTCCTCCAGATCATCCAACACATCATCGTCGACCCGGCTTTTGCCGGCCACCGCCCGTGTGATCTTCGAAAAAACATTTTCCTTGGTCTTCGACAGACCTTTATCTAACGTCTCCTTTTTATTCTTATTGAAAAAACCAAAAATTGCCATCTGTTTTACCTTAGTTTATATATAGAGTGCGAAATTACTACTTAAAACTCATAATTCATAATTCACAATTCATAATTACTCTATAGCACTCAACTCATCCGATGTTTATAGTCTTCGTACCCAAACTCACGTAGCATCACCAGCTTTTCCTCCCGGGTCCACATGGCGATCGAAGGATGCGGAATACCGTTAAACATATTGGTTTTCACGATCGTATAATGGATCATATCTTCAAAGATCAATCGATCGCCCACACATAGTGGCTTCGTAAAATACCAATCACCCATAAAGTCACCACTCAGGCAGCTATTCCCTCCGATACGGTAGACATAAGCGCCCTCTTCCTTACTTACCGCCTGTCGTATCACCGGCTGGTAGGGCATTTCCAGACAGTCGGGCATGTGGCAGGTAAAAGAGGCATCGATAATAGCCGTCCGAATACCATGATTCTCCACCACGTCCACCACGGTTGTCAACAAGAATCCGGTCTGCCAGGCAAAGGCGCTCCCCGGCTCCATAATGATCTCCAAATTGGGGTATTTCTCTTTAAAACCTTTCAACAAACGGATCAGATGTTCCACATCATATCCTTTGCGCGTCATCAGATGTCCACCTCCCATATTCAGCCACTTCACCTGCGGGAGCAATTTCCCGAAGCGCTTCTCGATTGCTTCCAATGTACGTTCCAGATCATACGAAGAGGATTCACACAACGAATGAAAATGTAATCCTTCAATTCCGGCAGGTAAACCATCTGTCAACAAATCACTTACCACACCCATCCTCGAACCGGGAGCCGTAGGGTTGTAGAGATCTGTTTCTACGACCGAGAACTCCGGATTAATGCGCAACCCACAAGACACCTTGTTTCCATCAGCTACGACCATCGGATAAAAACGATCAAACTGCGAAAGCGAATTAAAAGTAATATGGCTACTGTATTTCAGGAGATCCGGGAAATCCTGCTCAGTATAAGCCGGCGAATAGGTATGTGCCAGGCTCCCCATCTCCTCATAAGCCAACCGGGCTTCATAGATGGAACTGGCCGTGGAATAGGGAATATATTCGCGTACAACAGGAAAGGCCTTCCAGAGCGCAAAGGCCTTAAAAGCCAGGATAATATTTACACCGGCACGCTCCTTCACCTCTTTTATCAACTTGAGGTTTTCCCGCAACAGCCTTTCTTCCAACACATAACAGGGTGATGGGATCTGATCAATCAATATCATTTTGTATTTGTTTTTATGACAGATGGCAAAGATAGTGAAAGTTAAAAGCAGAGCCAAACTTGTTTAAGCATTGCTGAGACACATTCTATCTTTCTGCCATTTGCCTCTTCTGTAGCAACTTGTAATCATCTACAAACATCCCCGTCGGATCCACATACCGCATCGGGTTATTCAAACAATACGCATACGGACTCGTACTGTAATACTTCTCCGCCAGCGGATCCATGGTCAGGAAGCCGCCTAAGGCGGGATCGTAGTAACGCGCCTCGA
>NZ_JARXWF010000012.1 GCF_029892605.1 Parabacteroides sp. PM6-13 | reverse complement strand
ATATATTGTAGGCAAGGCGTGGATCATCTGGAAAGCGAAAGATCCGTATACGGGGAAGGTGAGGTGGAAGCGAACGGGGAAATTAATTGATAATTGATATTCCCCTACTGCCTGAGGAGGGGTGCCCGTAGGGCGGGGTGGTGGGAGAGTGAGGGCGTAAAGCAATGAATAATAAAAAAACTTGGTGCGACTTCGTGTTACTTGGTGGCTAATATATATATATCTTAAGGAGGTTTTCACCACCAAGTAACACAAAGGCGCACAAAGTAAAGAAATAGAGAGAATGAAAGAGTTAATAGAAGAACAAATAGAGACAAAGAAAGGGGAGAAACATTTCATAATACGCGGAAGTATTGCTGTTTGAGCAGCGAATGATGTTTCTCCCCGGACTTGTCCTCCAAAAGGAAGGAGGTGTCAGGCAAAGATAAGTAAATATTATGTACAATCTGCAGAAGAAGAGTAGGTGGCTTGTAGAGAGAAAAAGAATTAACAATATAAATAAAAAATTAGACATATAAAAATATGAAAAAGAAAATCATAGGATTTGTAATGTTTGCAGCGATAGCGGTTGCTGCAGGATGGAATGTGTATCAGTGTGAGAAGAAAATCACACTATCGGATCTGGGACTGGCTAATGTGGAAGCGTTGGCAGGAGGCGAAGGAAAAACACCCAAATTAGTTAATTGTCGTGAGGGTAAAATTACGGGGGATCCTTATATAGGTAATATGCATTGGATTTGTGGGGCATGTGAATATAGGCTTTCGTACGATTTAGGAAATAGAGCAACATGTACTTATTATTATTAAATTAATCGACAAAATGAGTTGCGTTCGAGCACGATCGTCAGAAAATATTGCGGTTCAACAACAAGACGCAACTCATTTTATTACAATTCAAAAAGAATATGACTTCTATCACTAAGTTACATATTTTTCTGTTATTCATGTTTGCAGCGTCTTCCTGCAAGCAATATAATAAGCACAATAGATTAATAGATGTTATTGAGAACAATAAGGGTGATGTGCGGAATGGCCAATTAGTTTTAGACGAAGACCTATGCCAGTTCTATGATTTATTAATCGTTGATTCTCTCGTGTTTTTCACATCATCAAGAGGAGAGTCTGCTTTTAAAGTGTATTCAACAACTGATTTTAACTTGTTGTATGAATTTGGTTATAAAAATGCAGGACCGGAAAATGTGAATTATCCGATGTTTATGAGAACAAAGTACGACTCTGACTCGATCTGGCTATATGACATAAACACAAGAAGTATCATAAATATATCTTTAAATAAAGACAAGAACTCTTATGATATGAAAAAAGAGTTAATGGATGAGGATCTATGGCCACCAATGAGTCTTAACAAAGTTTCAGAAAATACTTATTTCGCGAATAGTCTTCCTCCTTTCAACAAAGGATTATTTTTCAGGTATAACAAAAGTTCATTAGAAAAGCTATGGATCCCTTTCCTTGAAAACATCAATGGTGACAACGAGGATAATATGAGTGTTTTGAACAGAAATGTTATCTACGCTAACAAAAATGATTCACTGGTTGTTTGCGCTATGAAACATTACAATAAAATATTTGTATTCGATTTTAATGGCAAAATGTTAAAAGAAATCCAAATAGGAAAAAAAACAATTTCGCCTGCTCTTGAAATATCAGAAATTGAAAGATTTACAGACAAAACGGAGGTGTTCTTTACGAGTGTTGTGGGAACCAACAATTACTTTTATTGCTTATGGAATAACAAAAAAGCTAATTCAGGAAAAGAAAATATGGAAAATTCTAAAATATTCGTCTTTGACTGGAATTTCAATCATATAAAAACAATACAAACAGACAAAATTATCAGTGTGATTGATGTTCATCACAGTGACTCTTACCTGTTAGGTATTGTTTTTGACGAAGAAGAAGATACTAAAATTTATAGATATAACATTAACTAACATACAAATCGGCTATTACAGAATATAAGCGACAGGGATCCGCTCACCTATTATGGCTTCAGAACCATACGCGAGGAAAAGAGGAACAGGTGTTCTATATGGATGGAGAGGAGCAGGTGTTTACGGGAAAGAAGAGAGTGGTTAATTATTAATTGTTAATTGAAGATCGTTTAGCGAGCATAATAACAGATAAAAAAACTTGGTGCGCCTTCGTGTTACTTGGTGGCTAAAAAATATATATCTTAAGGAGGTTTTCACCACGAAGTGACACAAAGGCGCACTAAGTAAAGAAATAGAGAGAATGAAAGAAATAATAGAAGTACAAAAAGAGGCAAAGAAAGGGGAGAAACACTTTGCCTTGTCTGACCTGGTATTAGAGAATATCGAAGCGTTAGCTGATAAGGAAACTACAGAAGGTTTTTTTGAAAAAACTGGATGCCATGCCACAATATGCCAATCATTTTGCTATAAAAATGGGGTAAATCATGGCCCTGGTGCTGCAAGTAACAAATGTGCCTGTGACCTTTGTACGGGAAAATAATAAAGAAAATATTAATTATGGCCTGTTATTATGCAATGCATAATAACAGGTTTAATATTCATCAACATGAAAATACATATCATATTAACTCTTCTCTGTGTCGTATTGTTAAATAGCTGCCATAAAGCTATTGATCGCATGGATGTAGAAGCTACTGTTTTAACGGAAGGTCTCTATATGACAATGGTAGGTAATTTCTTATGTTCAGATCAACACCTGATTTTAACACCAAGAAATCTCTCTGAGGAAGGTTTTTTACATATTTTTGATCAGAATGGAGAACTTATTGAGACTATTGGAAATATAGGCAATGGTCCCAATGAATTTATAACGCCCATGAGTATTTTATATAAAGAAAATGCTATATTCACCTGGGATTTGAACAAAAAGATGCAAGCAATTTATTCCATTGACAATAATACCGGATCTTTTCACCAAGAGTTGATATCCGTTCCTTTCTTGGAAGGAAAAACATTAACTGCTATTCAATCTGATATAAATGGAAATTTTATAACCTACGATCCTTGTGCTACAGATATCTTAACCGTTTACAATGCTGAAGGAGAGATTTTAGCTTCATCGGGGAAACTTCCTTTTCCTACAGGTGTTGCTAATGCTATAAGTGCATACCAGGGAAGGATTTATTATAATAGATTCAATAATCTATTGCTCTTATGTTTAAGCAGTTTGCCTTATGTGGCATTGTATGAGATAAAAGGTTCTTCCATAACGTTCTTGCAGGAGAAAATGCTACGTAAAAAAGAATACAGTGTTTCTGATAATATGATTCATTTTGATGAATATGGTAAAGATTGTATGGTTGAGTGTTGTTTAACAAAAGACTACATTGTGAGTGTAAAGAATGATCCCGACTACAAAGGGTCAGTCCACTCACGTACTTCTCCCAAGCGAAATACTGTAGCATTATATGATTTCGAATTAAACTTAGTCAAAATAGTAAATATACATATGTCGCGCTATAATTTAACCTCAAAAGGGGATGACAATTCATTCTATGCAATAGTTCAAAACCCAGAGAACAGCATAGTCAAGGTGTCTTTGTAGAGCCCGGTGAGACTTAGTGGTAAAAAACTCATTATAGCATTATTAACCACGAAGTAACACAAAATCACACCAAGTAAAGAAATAGAGAAAATGAAGGGAAAAGTTTTGATATTAAATCATATCGTCTTTGCAGTCTGCGCTGCACTGATTCTCTTGGGTGTATTCCGGACGGATGCGACGATGGTGAATGGGATGGTGATGGGGAAGGTGGGCTGGTTTCATCAGACCATACCTTTCTTGGCGGGCTGCGTGGCTCTTTCATTGCTGTTTCCCAAAAGGGCGGTGTTCGATCCGCATGCCGCGGATATATGTCTATGGCTGGTGGGCAGTGTTTTTCTACTTACCTATCGCTGGATTTGGAATCCCGAGCCGGAGAAAATTTTCTTTGTCATACAAGTATTGCTGTTATGGTTTCTTCTTCGTTATATCCTACAATGCTACCCCCGCCTGGCGACGGTCTTTATACTCTTGTTGATGGCAACCGCCCTCGGTGAGGCCTTGATCGGTATGCGGCAGTTATATGGGTATGCCTCCTCCGCCCACGCGATGTTTCGCCTGACCGGCACCTTCTATAACCCGGGACCCTACTCCGGCTATCTGGCAACACTATTCCCTGTCTGCATAGGGGTAGTATTGGCTACAAAGGATTTCAAATCCGTGTTGAGAATCATCCATTACTTTGCCTGGGTTTGCCTGGTCGCGATCGTGGTGGTATTGCCCGCGGGCATGAGCCGTTCGGCTTGGATCGCAGCGGCGGTGTCGGGCGCCTGGGTGTGGTGGCGGTATGCCATCGGATGGGGAAGAACGAAAGCGATATGGCAAAAGTATAGTCGTTGGCGATATGCCGTTCTTGCCGGGGTATTACTCTTGTGTGTCGCCGGGGGCGTCGGCCTCTATTCGCTGAAGAAAGAGTCGGCCGACGGCAGACTACTGATGTGGAAAATCACGGCGCGCACCATCGCGCACCATCCGCTGATCGGCCACGGCCCGGGAGGTTTCCCGGCGGCTTATGCCGAGGCACAGGCGGCCTATTTTGCTTCGGGCAAGGCAACCGATCAGGAGAAGCGGGTCGCCGGATGTCCGGAATATGCCTTTAACGAATACCTGCAGATTGCCTCCGAATCGGGGCTACCGACATTGATAGCCTTCCTGGGGTGGATGGGATTCTCTGTCTATGCCGGCATCAGGAACCGCCGGTATGGTGTGGTGGGTGGCCTGATGGCGTTAGGCATCTTTGCTTTCTCCTCCTATCCGCTTCAACTGCCCTCGTTTTGGATCGTATTGGTGTTTCTCTCGGCCTTGACGCAGGTGCCGGGGAGTAGGAGGTTGGAGACAGAGTCGTGGGATAGCGATGAAGAAGAGGATGTGCCCGGTAGTATCAATATGGTAAATAAATTTTTCTTTTTCACGATATTAGCCACCTCCTGTATGCTCTATTGGCACCAAAGGGAGACGGGTGATACCTATCGCCAGTGGAGCAACGTGCGGATGTTCTACCAGACGAAAGCCTACGAGGCGGCTCTTCCGGGGTATAAAGCGTTGTATCAGCAACTAAAACACAAACCGGAGTTTCTGTTTGAATATGGGCAATGCCTGCATAAAACCAACGATTATATCGAGGCGAACTGGATGTTTAAACTGGCGACCCGCTTGAGTGCGGATCCCATGATTCATTATATGAAGGCAAAGAACAAACAGGCACAACAGAAATACGAAGAGGCGGAAGCGATCTATCTGCATGCCCTGGATATCTTGCCGGATCGGATCTATCCCTATTACCTCTTGGTCAAGTTGTATGATGAACCCTGGTTTCTGCAACCGGAGAAACGACAGGCTGCCGCCGACTCGGTTCTCCTGAAAGAACCGAAGGTGATGACAACCGCGATTCGGGAGATGCGGGAGGAGGTGGAGAGAATTGTTAATGATTAATTGTTAATGATGAATTATTTCCTATTCCGGTTCCCCTCCTGCCCGAGGAGGGGGTGGACCGTTGCTTGCAACGGTGGGGTGGTGGGAGAGCGAAGGCGCAGAGCAATGAAGAAATAATATAAAAGAGGACAAAGAAAGGGGATAATTGCTCCATGCGCTTGAAACAGTGAAGCAATCTCCCCGGACTTGTCCTCCTAAAAAAGAAGGAGGCTGCCTATGGGTCAAAAGTAAGAAGAATTAATGAAAATGCAATCTGCAGAAGAAAAGTAGGTGGATTGTAAAAAAAAGCAATGAATTAAAAAATAAAAATTATTATCATGAAGAAAAAAAAAGTAAGTTTGGTTATGGTAGCAGCAATTGCTGTTGCAGCAGGGTGGGGAATCTACCTGAATGAGAAAGAAGTAAACTTGTCAGATTTGGTGTTGGCTAATGTTGAGGCGTTAGCAACTCCTGAATGGATAGATGATTGGGCAAGAGGATACATAACAGGAGAAGATATAAGAGAAGGTGTAAGAATGCCATGTTGTGTCCCATCAGTATATACTGATGCGTGTGATTATAAAAGATTAGGATGTATAAAATATTAAAAATAAAATTATTATCATGAAGAAAAAAATAGTAAGTTTGGTTATGGTAGCAGCAATTGCTGTTGCAGCAGGGTGGGGAATCTATCTGAATGAAAAGGACGTAAGTATGTCAGATCTGGCATTGGCGAATATTGAGGCATTGGCTACTCCTGAAGGACCAGAGTCTTGGGATAAAGGATACAAAACAGGAAAAATTACAGTAGAAGGTATAGAAATACCCTGTTGTGTTCCGGCTTCAGACACTGATGCATGTAACTTCACTGAGATTGGATGCATAAGACTTTAGGGTTTGTAATACAATTTAAAAATTAACTAACCACCTCTTTGTCTGTTTTTATGAGAACAGGCAAAGAGGTTAAAAAAACATTATGAAACAAACATCTATCTTTTTATTGTTTGCCCTGTTATCACTGTTTGCGTGCCAAACAGACAAAAATAAAACAGACAAGAAAGATTCATCCACTGTTACTGTCAACGAAAACGATCAGCAACAGGTTTCTCTTTCCGACTATGTGGATTCTTTTGAATATATCGAGTTAGAGACAACGGATGATAATTTGATCAATCATTTAACAAAAGTGTTCTTTGTGGATGACAAGATCGTTTTGGCAGACAGGTTAGAGCAGCAAATCCTGTTTTTCGATGCGAAAGGAAGGTATTTATACAAAATACACAAACAAGGACAAGGGCCGGATGAATACTTATCGCTGGAGACAGTTCTGATGGATGACGAGGATAGGATAATCGTACATGATTTTCGTGGCCGCAAGTTGAACTATTACACAATGGAGGGGAAATACCTGAAGTCGATCACCGGTTTTTCAGATAATGCGCTGATCCGGTATATGACGAATTTACCCAATGGGAATTTTTTGTGTTATGTGCATGATTTTGTCGTGGAAAAGGTTGGCGAACGGGCTTCTGGTTTATGGGAGGTTGACTCAATGGGAACCTTTGTTCATAGTTATTTTGCATATGAGACGATGTATCCGATACTATATAATGAAGATAATTCTTATTTCCAGACTGTTTCTGACGGAGATATTAAAATATTAGATATTGTGAATCAGAAAATATGCCGGGTCGATGAAGAGGGAGTATCGGATTTTATCTCTTTTGATATAAAAAATGATACCCGGAAAGACTATGCGGGTGAATCATACACAGCTGATGATTATATTATATGTGCCAGTTTCCAGGAAAAGAAGGATTTCTTAATAGCAGATTGGTTTGGCATAGAGGGAAAGTTCTATAGCCTGTTCTCAAAAAAAGATAATAGCACTGTGTTGACCTCTGCCAAAAATTTCTGGAGCAGAAAAAGTGGCCTTCCTCTTGGAAGGAAATTATTTATCGACAGTAATCGCAACGATGTCTTACTTACCTCTTTCTCCGGTCCTGATATTTTAGACATGTTGAAGGAAGACTATATGTCCCCACAGGATAAAAAGAAGATAGAGAAAATAACCCAAGGGAAAACGGAGAATGAGATCTTGGATATGAATCCTGTTTTGCTGTTGCTACGGTTGAAATAAACAATAAACGATGCGAAAAAATCGTAAAATCTCAAACAATATCGGGGTTACGACAACATCGTATTCCTATTTTACTATTTTTGTGCATGGAAAACAAAGTTGATACACTGGGTTATAACTGAAAAATATACTGAATATGAATCACTACAAAATGGTAACCGCCCTATTGGTTCTTGGGCTACTGGCGGGTTGCGGCGATAAGAAAGGGTCGGACACGACAGAGATGACGGTGGAAACGGCCTTGCCGGAAGAGAGAAATCAAGTGACCGTGATGACGCTCGAAGAGGGTGACTTCTATCATGAGTTGGTGAGTAACGGGAAACTGTCTGCCCAGCGAAATGTCGATCTGCGTTTTGAATCGGCTGAACCGATCGAAGCCATCTATGTGAAGAATGGCGACCGGGTGACCAAAGGGCAAAAGCTGGCCACCTTATCGACTTTCCGCCTCAGCAATAAACTGACACAGGCAAAAGCAACGATGGAAAGGGGCAAATTAGATCTTCAGGATGTATTGATCGGACAGGGGTATATGATCGACGATCAGGACAAAGTGCCCGAAGCGACCATGGAACTGGCGAAGGTGAAGAGCGGCTACGACCAGGCGTTGGTGCAATACGAACTGGCCTTGTATGAATATGAGAAGGCTGTGTTGACCGCTCCTTTCGACGGGGTGGTGGCTAATCTGTTTGCCAAACCCTATAACACCGCCTCCGTCTCCGAGGTGTTCTGCACGATTATCGACCCGCGCAGCCTGGAAGCCTCTTTCACCGTACTGGAAAGCGAGTTGCCGCTGATCCGGAAGGGCGACAAGGTAGAGGTTACGCCTTACGCCGCGGCCGACACGCAGGTGGAAGGACGTATCACGGAGATCAATCCGATCGTAGAAGCCAATGGCATGGTGCAGGTGAAAGCCGCCGTAGCCGACAAAGCGAATCTCTTTGAAGGGATGAACGTACGGGTAAAGATCCAGCGCTCGGTGCCCAACCAGTTGGTGGTACCCAAAGAGGCGGTGGTGCTTCGTTCGGGCAGACAGGTGGTATTCACCTTAGTGAAGGGCAAGGCCTATTGGAACTACACCACTACAGGACTGGAGAACGCGGGGCATTACACACTCACAGAGAACCTCAAACCGGGCGATATTGTGATAACCAGCGGAAATATCAACCTGGCGAATGATACGCCGGTGACGGTATTAACAAATGGAGAATTGACAAATGATAATTGATAATGTAACTATTCAGCGAAAGTCCGCAAGGACTTGTATGTGGATAACCCCGTGCAAGCCGTCAGGCGCAGCTCGGGGTGGCTGGCTGTCCCACACAAAACAACCCCGTAGCGGGTTGAACCCACTTCGGGGTTCAGAGATAGTAGCGATCAACTACCCCGGGTTGACACCCGGGGTTATCCAAATGAAACTCCTTGCGGACTTTTGCGGAACCGAAGGTCATCGCTTACGGCAATAGTTGTAGGTTAATTATCAATTATCCATTATCAATTATCAATTATCCATTATCAATTTGAATAATTATGTTGAAATTTTTACTTCAGCGTCCCATAGCCGTCTTAATGGCATTCACCGCCTGTTTTATACTGGGGTTGGTGACCTATTTTACCCTGCCGGTATCGCTTCTGCCTGATATTGCTATTCCGGAGATCACCGTACAGGTGTCGGGGCAGAACACGTCGGCCCGCGAATTGGAGAATACGGTGATCAAGCCTATTCGCCAACAACTGATGCAGGTAGCCCGTTTGCGTGACATACAGAGTGAGACACGCGACGGCGCCGGTATTATACGCCTCAGCTTCGACTTCGGCACCAATACCGACCTGGCTTTTATCGAGGTGAACGAAAAGATCGACGTGGCCATGAACTACCTCCCCCGTGAGTTTGAACGCCCGCGGGTCGTAAAAGCCAGCGCGACCGATATTCCGGTGTTTTGCATGAACCTCACGCTCAAGGAAATGGAAAATGGAAAATGGAAAATGGAAAATGGTAAAGAGAATCATTCTCAACTTTCACCTTTCAATTTTCAATTAGACAACGAAGTCGCCTTCCTCGAGCTGTGCGAGTTTGCCGAGAACGTGATCAAGCGGCGTATCGAGCAATTGCCGGAGGTGGCGATGGTCGATATCACCGGGATACAGAAACGACAGTTACAGATCATCCCCGACCTGGATAAGATGGAGATAGCCGGTCTCTCGTTGAGCGATCTGGAGTCGTCGCTTGCCTCCAACAATATCGAACCGGGCAGCATGACCGTACGCGATGGTTATTACGAATACAACATCAAGTTTTCCACCCTATTGCGCACCCCCGAAGATGTGGAGAATATCTATATCCGGAAAAACGACCGTATCTTCCAGATGAAAGAACTGGCCAAGGTGGCGATTGCCCCGGAGAAGGAGACAGGCCTCTCGATGGCCAACGGGAAACGGGCGGTTACGCTGGCGATCATCAAGCAGGCCGACGAGAATATGGATAATATGAAGGAGGCATTGGCAGAGCTGACGGAGCATTTTGAAAAAATATACCCCGATATCGATATCAATATCACACGCAACCAGACCGAGCTACTCGATTATACGATCTCGAACCTCAAACAGAACCTGGGACTCGGTTTTCTGTTTATCTGCATCGTAGCCATCCTGTTCCTGGGAGATGTGAAGAGCCCGTTAGTGATTGGGCTGAGTATGGTGGTGAGCATCGTGATCAGCTTCTTTTTCTTCTATATCTTTGATATGTCGCTCAATATTATCTCTCTCTCGGGATTGATCCTGGCGTTGGGGATGATGATCGACAGTTCTATTATCGTGACGGAGAATATTGCCCAGTACCGGGCAAAAGGGCATAATCTGAATGAGGCATGCGAGAAAGGAACGAGCGAGGTGGTCACGCCGATGCTGAGCTCTACCTTTACGACGATTGCCGTGTTTGTGCCCCTGGTGTTTATGAGCGGGATCGCCGGCGCGATCTTCTTCGACCAGGCTTTCGCGGTAACGGTGGGGCTGTTGGTCTCCTATTTCACGGGTATTATGCTGTTGCCGGTGCTTTATAAACTGGTGTACAGCATTCCTCCGATGAAGAAGAGCTGGATCAACCGCTCGATCAATAACCCGATCAAAGCGCATACGATGGACAAATGGTATGATGGCGGGATAGACTTTATCTTCCGTTATCGCAAAGTGACCCTGTTTGTCGTAGCCCTGACGATTCCGCTTTGTGTGCTTCTTTTTATGGTGATCCCGACCAGCCGCATGCCGGAAATCGACCAAAATGAACTGATTGCCCATGTGGAATGGAATGAGAATATCCATATCGATGAGAATAGGACGCGCACAAGCCGGTTGTTTGACCAAACAGATGGGCTGGGCGCGCAACACACCGCCTACATCGGGCAGCAGCAGTTTATCCTGAATCGTGACCAGGAGCTGTCGGTATCTGAAGCCGAGCTTTACTTCAAAACGGAGAAGACCTCTGAGATCGCTCCCTTGCAACAGCATATCGAACAATGGATCAAGACACATTATCCGTTGGCGGTGATCTCTTTCTCGCCGCCGGAAACGGTTTTTGAGAAGTTGTTCGTCACGGGCGAAGCCGATGTGGTCGCGGAGTTCTATTCGCGCAACCGGGCAGAGATCCCCGATCCGGTAACGCTTCGTACTATAGAACAGACCCTGACAGAGGTAACGGGCCATGCACCGGTCGGCATAGCGTTTGAAAACCAGTTGAACGTATCGGTCGATCGCCAGAAATTATTATTGTATAACGTCGATTACAACGAGGTCTACCGCGTATTGCGCACCGCGTTCAAAGAGAATGAGGTGGCTACATTGCGTTCCTATCAGCAATACCTCCCGATCGCCCTTACAGGCAACGAACGCACGATCCAGGATATCATGCAGACCACCTTGATCCGCACCTTGCCCGACAAGGCGGGGGCGATCGATTATATGCCGCTGCAATCGCTTGTCCGGGTGACACCGGGTGAAGACCTGAAGAATATCACCGCCGGAAAGAATGGCGAGTTTATCCCTTTCAGCTTCTATCAGGTGAAGAAACCGGCACAGCTGATCGCACATATACGGGAAGCCGCCGACCGACAGCTGCTCAACGGCACGGTGGCGGGAGCGCCCAACGAAGCGAAGTGGGACATTGACTATGCCGGGAGCTTCTTCTCCAACAAGAAAATGCTCAACGAACTGGTGATCATCCTGATGATCTCTGTCCTGTTGATGTATTTCATCCTGGCGGCACAGTTCGAGAGCTTCCTGCAACCGTTTATTGTGTTATTGGAACTGCCGATCGACGTGGCAGCTTCGCTATTGGTGCTTTGGTTGATGGGACATACGTTGAACCTGATGAGTGCTATCGGTATCGTGGTGACCTGCGGTATTATCATCAACGACTCCATCCTCAAGCTCGATGTGATCAATGAATTGCGTAAAGAGGGCATGCCGTTGATGGAAGCGATCCACGAAGGGGGCCGTCGTCGTCTGCGCCCGATCATTATGACCTCGCTGACGACCATCTTCGCCATGGTGCCACTATTGTTCTCGTTCGATATGGGTAGCGAATTGCAAAAGCCGCTCTCTATCGCGATGATCTCGGCGATGTTTATAGGAACCTTAGTCAGTCTCTTTATTATTCCGCTGATTTATTGGTTCATCTATCGGAAAGAGGAGGTTCATAATTGATAATTGACAATTGATAATTGATAAGACACACTATATGAAAACAGGTAAAATACGATTAATAGGCCTATTGCTTGCCATGGCAGGTATGGCGGGGGCGCAATCACTGACACTCACCTTAGACCGGACGATCGCGCTGGCCACCGATAGTTCGCTGGAGGCCTTCCGCAGTAAGAATATGTTTCTGAGGGGGTATTGGGAATACCGCACCTTCAAGGCCGAACGTTTGCCCAGCCTGACGTTGAACCTTACGCCCGCGCAATACTACCGTGACATTACACGCCGGTATGATTCGGGTAACAATATCGATGTGTATCGCAATCAGCAATCGTTCTACGCCGGAGGGAATCTGACTATTGAGCAGAACTTCGATCTGTTGGGCGGTAGCTTCTTTATCGATTCCGACCTGGGGTATATCCGTAACTTCGGCGACGACACCTATAGCCAGTTTACCTCCGTACCCGTTCGGGTGGGCTATTCCCAAAGTCTTTTGGGGTATAACCCGTTTAAGTGGGCACGCAAACTGGAACCGTTGAAGTATGAGAAAGCCAAGAAGGATCTCTTATACGACCTGGAAGAGATCGGTGAAATGGCCACGAATTACTTCTTCACCCTGGCCATGGCACAAACAGAATATGAGATTGCCCGGGAGAAGGTTGCCTCTTCCGATACCCTCTATCGTGTGGGACAGGAGAAGCACAAGATTGCTTCGATCAGCCAGGGCGACCTGCTCACCCTGAAGCTCGATGCGGTGAACGCGCGCAACAGCCTGCAAAATGCGGAGCTCTCGCTCAAACGCGCCATGTTCAACCTGGCCTCTTACCTCAACTTCGATCAGAACACGGAGATACGCGCGGCCCTGCCCAACCGTCCTCGCCATATCATGATACCTGTCGACGCAGCCCTGCAATATGCCCGCGCCAACAACCCCACGTTCTTAGGGTCACAGCAGAATATATTAAGCGCCGAACAGGAGGTCGATCGAACCAAAAAGGAATCGATGTTTAACGCGTCCATCCGGGCGAGTGTCGGTTTCAACCAGGTGGGCGACAGCTTTAAGGATGCCTACCGTAACCTGTTGCAACAGGATATCGTCTCGCTGTCGGTCTCTATCCCGCTGGTTGACTGGGGCGTACGCCGTGGTAAACACAATATGGCGCGCAACAACCTGAATGTGATTCAGATCTCTTCCAAGCAGGAGGAGTTGAAGGTGGAGGAAGATGTGATCATGACCGTCAGCGAATTCAATATCCAGCAGGATATGATTGCCAGTGCCGAGGAGGCGCTCGACCTGGCAGTAACCGCCTATGAAGAGACCGTGCAGCGCTTTATGATCGGTAAGGCGGATATTAACAGCCTCACCCTCTCCCAGAACCGGCAGGAATCGGCTCAACGCAATTATATCTCAGCTTTGCAGAACTATTGGGTCAGCTATTATAAAATAAGAAGACTCACCCTGCATGATTTCGATCTGAACGTGTCACTCGGTGATAAGTTCGATTATGATCATCATCTCTATCAATAAGCGGGAATGGATAAGAAGAAACAGCCCATATCGTCGTTCACTATTATTGTCGCCTTTGTCTGCATTGCCTTGGCGGGGATCGCTTTTGTGCCTTTATTGCCCATTAAGCTCTCGCCCTCGCGCGTATTGCCTCAGTTGACAGTCAGCTATAACTTCCCGAACAATTCCGCCCGTGTCATCGAGATGGAGGTCACCTCGCGTCTGGAGGCTATGCTGGCGCGTATCAAAGGGATCCGTAATATCAACTCCACCTCCGGCAACGGCTGGGGATATATCACCCTGGAGCTCGACAAACATACCGATATCGACGCCGCCCGCTTCGAGGCCTCCACCATTGTGCGGCAGACCTGGCCCAGCCTGCCCGACGGACTGAGCTATCCGGTGCTCGAGATGCGCCGTCCCGATGAGAACGACTCCCGCCCGTTTATCAGTTATACACTGAATGCCGCGGCCACTCCGATCTTTATCCAGCGCTTTGCCGAGGAGCAGATCAAACCCCGGCTGGCCAGCATCCCCGGCATCTATCGCGTGGATGTGAGCGGAGCCACACCGATGGAATGGCGCCTGGAATACGATAGCCGCCAGCTTACCGAGGTAGGCGTTTCCCTGAATGATATTCAACAGGCTATCTCACAATATTATCAGAAAGAATTCCTGGGCATCGCCCTGACCGAAGGTAGCGAATCGTCGGAGGAATGGATACGCCTGGCGTTGGTGCCTGAATACAGCGACAACGGATTTGACGCTACCCGCATCACCCTCACCTCCCAGACGGGTCAGCTGATCCGGCTCGACCAGCTCGTGAAGGTCACTCGCCAGGAAGAGGCACCGCGCAACTATTTCCGTATCAACGGACTCAACTCCATTTACCTCTCGATCCGGGCCGACGACATGGCCAATCAGCTGGATCTGGCCAAGAAAGTGAAAGCGGAGATGGATCATATCCGCACCATCCTTCCGGCCGGTTATGAGGTGCATACCAGCTATGACGCCACGGAATATATCCAGAAAGAGCTGGATAAGATATACCTCCGCTCCGGCTTGACCTTGCTGATCCTCTTACTGTTCGTCCTATTGATCACGCGCAACTTCAAATACCTCTTATTGATCGCCATCAGCATAGCGGTCAATCTGGGCATCGCCGTTATCCTCTACTATCTCCTGAAGCTGGAGATACAGCTCTATTCACTGGCCGGTATCACGATCTCGCTCAGTCTGATCATCGACAACACCATTGTCATGACCGACCATATCCGCAACCGCCATGACCGGGGGGCTTTCCTGGCGATCCTGGCGGCTACGCTTACCACCATGGGGGCCTTGTGTATGATCTTCTTCCTCGACGAACGGTTGCGGTTGAACCTGCAGGACTTCGCGGCGGTGGTGATCATCAACCTGGGTGTTTCCCTCTTTATTGCCCTCTTCCTCGTACCGGCGTTGATCGACAAGATGGGACTATTGCGGAAAAAGAAAAAAACGAAGCAGCCTCGTCGGCGTTTTGCCCGCGCGCGCCGTTTTATGAAACGTTTCCCGGTCTACTTCACCCGCTATTACCAGATACAGATACGTTTCCTGGTGCGTCATCGTGTGATTGCCATCATCGCCATTATCCTATTGTTCGGACTGCCGGTCTTTATGCTGCCCGAAAAGATCGAACTCGATGAGGCGAAGCGGGAAACCATGTCGCCCTGGCAGCTCTCTCTGGCAGAGAAATACAATACGATCGTTGCCAAAGAGACCTATAAAGAGAAGATCAAACCTATCATTGAAAAATCATTGGGAGGCACGCTCCGCCTGTTTGTGCAGAAGGTGTACAACGGCAGCTATTTCACCCGCAGCGAAGAGGTGGTACTAAGCATTACGGCCTCGATGCCCAACGGGACCACGCTCGATCAGATGAATCATTTGGTCAAGCAAATGGAGTCCTACCTGAGTACCCACAAAGAGATCCGCCAGTTCCAGACCAATATAAACAGTCCCCGCCAGGCACGGATACAGGTCTATTTCACCCGCGAAAGCGAACGCACCGGGTTCCCGTACACCCTGAAGAGCCAGGTGATCAGCCGGGCACTCGAACTGGGTGGTGGTAGCTGGAGCGTGTATGGGTTACAGGATCAGGGATTCAATAACGATGTGCGTGAGAGTGCCGGGAGCTATCGCATCGTGATGTACGGATACAATTACGACGAACTGTTTGAATGGGCAGAAAAGCTGAAAGCAAACCTTCTCGGCAACCGTCGTATCAAAGAGGTGATAATCAATTCGGAGTTTTCCTGGTACAAAGATGATTACCAGGAGTTCTCTTTCAACCTGAACAAAGCACGCATGGCGCAGGAGAATATCCTGCCGATCCAGCTTTTTGCCTCCATCCGTCCGGTGTTTGGCAAAGACATAGCCACGGGAAGTGTGATTGTGGATAACGAGACCGAACGATTGAAGCTCAACTCGCGTCAATCCCGGGAGTTCGATATATGGAATATGCAATATGTCCCTCAGCTTGTTAATGGGAAGTATTATAAACTAGCCGAACTGGCCGAGGTCGAAAAGGGGCAGATGCCTCAACAGGTAGCCAAGGTGAACCAGCAATACCGTCTCTGTCTGCAATACGAATATATTGGCGCATCAAACCAGGGCACCCGTATCCAGGAACGGACACTCAAAGAGTTTAACGCCGACCTGCCCATGGGGTATACGGCCGAAAGGGAGGGGTATTCCTATTCTTGGGGGAAGAAAGACAATAAGCAATACCTGCTTCTGTTGTTGATCATTGTGATCATCTTCTTTACGACAAGTATCCTTTTCAACTCCTTCAAGCAGCCGCTGGCGGTTATCTTTGTGATACCCATCTCTTATATCGGGGTGTTCCTCACCTTCTATTGGTTTAAGCTCAATTTCGACCAGGGAGGATTTGCCTCTTTCGTTTTGCTTTGCGGGATCACGGTGAATGCCAGTATCTACATCATCAACGAATACAACCAGCTCCGGGAGCGCCATCCGCAGATGTCATCCCTCAGGCTCTACCTGAAAGCGTGGAATGCGAAGGTGACTCCAATCTTCCTGACGGTGGTCTCCACCGTCCTGGGTTTTATTCCTTTTATGGTGGGAAGCACCAAAGAAGCCTTCTGGTTCCCCCTGGCAGCCGGAACAATCGGTGGACTCATCATGTCGGTCATCGCCATCTTCTTCTTCCTGCCCATCTTCTCGCTCAACAAAAAGGTGGCAGGCGTAAAAGTAAAAAAGAAGAGAGGGAAAGGAGTTAGGAGAAAAGAATCGAAGAATTGAAAATATTGTTATTGTGAAAAATACATCTCCCTTATTGTTTATGTGTCTACTCTCTTTTGCTATCTCCTGCGGGGAGAAAGAAAAAGAGATCGTTTCCGTTGTTTCCCTGGCAGAAAGTGAGCCGCTGGTGACCCATGTGTGGAAGGAAAACTCCTTGGCAAGTTATTCTAAAGACCTATTTGTGACAGACTCTCATCACTTCTTCCTCGATGCCTTGGGGGATACCCTGTTACGGGTGTACCCCAAAGACGATCCGATGACTCTTACTTCGTATGCGTTGAAAGAAGAGGGGGCTTCCATGTTGCAATCCCTTGAATTTGTTAAAGGCAATAGCCGCTATCCGAATAGTGATAAGGGGCTTTGGCTTGTCAATGGTAAGAGAGAATTTGTAGAACTCTCTTACGAGGCATCTCCCGTTGAAATATTGAACCGGATCCCGCTACCGGCCAGGGCTGGTCGTAGCTTTGACTATCACCTGGCAGAAGAGGAGATGTATAGCGTCCCCAGCTTTGGGGATGAAAAGACGGCCTTCTACTTTTTTCATCCCGATTCGGGCTATTACCGGGTGGGGATGGACGATTCCACAAACCAACAATACCAACGTACACGGAATGCCTACCTGAATAATATGAAAGTGAACGAATCGGAAGCGACAATCGTGTGTGCGTTTCGTTTTTTCAACCGCGTGGTTTTCTATGATATGCGGGGAACAATCAAACAGCGTATCACGGTGGGAGAGGAGGCTATCATGCCGGATAACCCGAATAATACAATCAATATGAAGGAGGCGACGAAATGCTTTATCCATCTGGCAGCGACCGATCAATATGTGTATTGTCTCTATGACGGATCCACAGATTACAGCGCCCCGTCCCGGATCGTTATCTTCGACTGGAAAGGCAATCACCACAAGACACTTCAAACAGATCGCTCACTTAAGAAAATAGCCGTCGACCCAACAGATCAATATATCTTAGCCCTGACTCCTTCGGAGAATAACGAAGGACAGGAGGTTGTGAGGTATGAGTTGTAGCAACAACAGATAAAAACTTTGTGCGCCTTTGTGTTACTTGGTGGCTAAAATATATATCTTAGGGAAGTTTTTACCACGAAGTAACTTTTATAATAAAAAAGTATGAAAAATATAATTTTGTTTTTTCTTCTCACTATGACATCGTGTGTTTTTAATAATAAAAAAAACGAAATTGATACGATGGAGTCAAATGTGGATATGTACATTGTGGATATAGACAATGCAAAAAGAGGTGGACTTGTAAAAACATCTTCTATTTTTAAGTCTGTATCCGCAATCCCTTTAGAAACAAGGGAGGATTGCTTGATTGGAAAGATAAACAATGTGCAAGTGACTGATGAATATATATTTATATTGGACGGGGAACATGCTAAATCGTTGTATGGATTTTACAAAAATGGCGCTTTTTTTATGAAATATGGAAATTTGGGGAATGGTCCAGGTGAATATCATTCGACATCTGATTTTACAATAGATAAAAACAGCCATGAGATTCTCATATTTGATAATCACTCTATGAAGGTGCTGTTTTATGATATTAATACTGGCGACTATATTCGAACTGTGGCTGTAGGTGGAGAAGGGTTGACTCGGTTTAATGTGCAATATTATGAAAATAAGATATATATGGACAATTTCTCGTTTGAGTATTTCGATGACGAATCATATTTGATGAATTGTCTTGACTTAAACAACCCGAAAAAAGAATATCAAATTTTAAAATCTGCAGATTACAACAAGGGTTTCAGCGGAGTTATACTTACAGATGGATCCTTTTATTCCCGAACATATGGGAGTCCTAAGTATATCCCTTATTGGGGAGATACTGTTATTTCATTAAATACAAACTCTGTTACTCCATATTTAGTATTAAAAAGTCGTAAGTTTATATCCGTAGATGACCTAAAAGGTTTAGACTTTAAATATGATGATGAGGTATGGGATAAAGTGTTTAAAAAGAATAAAATATATAATATAAGCAATTACTTGGAGACGGATCGATACATATATTTTAAATTCTTAGAAGGTCTTGTAAGTAATACTGTTTTATTCGACAAAAAAGATGGTTTTACTATGCTGTTTGATATAATCATCGACGATATGGTGTATGCAGATCCGGAGAGAGCAGCATTGTACCACAATTTTATTTGTTCGGACTCAAAAGGTTTTTATGCCTATATTTATCCAAGTAAAATGCATGAGTTTTATGAAATAGCTCAAAACGGGTTTTTGTCCAAAAAAATGCAAGAAGAAAATTTCATATCAAATTTAAAGGAAGATTCTAATCCGATAATATTTTTCTATTCGATAGATCAATAAAATGAGCAGGTTACAACACTTAATAACAATAGGGGTATTTGTTTGTTTTCTATATAGTTGCGAAAGCAAGTCTTCAAGAGAGTCTGCCGAAGGAGGGAGTGTCGTCAAATTTGATTTTCAGAAAGAGCTGAAAAGTATACATGATATTGACTTGATACGAGATGTCGATATAATCAGTTTAGACTGCGAAGATGTTATAATCGGCCGTATTGACAAGGTTATAAAATTCGATACGATCATTTATCTTATGGATAAAACTCAGAATAGAAGTGTCTATTTGTTTAGCGATAAGGGTAATTTTATTCGATCTATAGATCACTATGGTAATGGACCTAACGAATACATCCAGCTTACCGATATGTTTATTAACCCGACTGATTCTACGCTAAATATAGTAAGTAGAGCCGATCAAAAAATACTCAAACTCAATTTGGCCGGAAACATATTGTATGAAGTAAAGAAAACAGCTAAATCATTTACGTCCATCTCAAAGACTAATGAAGGATATGTAGCTTATATGGGTAATTATTCCCAAGATAAAGAATATCCATACAATTTATGGAGGTTGAATGAGCATTTCGACCCGATAGAATATCATTTTGAAATAGAGAGTTGGCAGGAAGGGCACTACTCTTCCAATGGATATGCTTTCTCCTCCTATAAAGGCAATAACTATTATATTACTCCAGGGGATTTTAATATCTATTCTTTATCTGACGGACAAATAAAAGTAGCTTATTCGTATGATTTAGGTCGCTTGCACTGGCCGAAGCTAAGTGAACAAGAATGGAGTGACGATAAGAAATTGTTTGAGATGAAAAACAAATACATCTATCATTTCTACCATTTTCAAGAAACAGACAGTCACTTGATAGTAAACTTTTTGTATCAAGGACAATACATTCTGGGGGTATGTGATAAAAAGAAGCGAGAAGCTGACTTGGTAAAGTTAGATCCTTACGAAGGGAAATACTTTTTCTCTTTTGGAGCCATTGTCGGTTTGGATGAAAACACGATTTATACGGTTGTCGAGTCATCGACAATCAAAAGAATTTGGGACGGAAAGGATGAATACAACAACTATGAGGAGAAATTTCCTTCTCAAGTGAAGAACCTGAAAGATAAATTTGATATCGTAAGAGATGATGGCAATCCCTTTTTAATCATGTATACCATTGATTGATATGCTCTTCATAAGATCAGACTTTCCAATCAGCCACAGAAGATCTTATCATTGCCAGGTGGGTGTTTACTAGGAAAATCGTTTAAACTGCTCAACTTTTTTTATCTTTGCGAAAAGTCGTACTTATTAATCTAAACAGAAGATGAAGAGATCATGTATGGGTAGCCTGATTTGTTTGCTGCTCGCCACGTTATCGTTGACCGCGCAGGAGTCGGTTGTGAATAAAATTATTGAGATCGGTCAGACCGACAACCGTACCATGCATCATATCGATGTGTTGACCAACCGTTTCGGCGGGCGCCCGATCGGCTCGGATGCCTATGCGAACGCGGCTGACTGGATGGTGCGCGAGTTTAAAAGCTGGGGGCTTGATGTCGCCTTGGAAGAGGCGGGCACGATGCCTGTCGGCTTCAATCGGGGTCCCTGGTTCGGACGTATGCTGAGCGATGACGGCATGATTCTTCATTTTGCTACTCCCTCTTATACCTCCGGTACGAAAGGGTTGCAGCGGGGGCATGTGTTGATCGAACCGCGCACACAGGAGGAGTTCGACCGCATGAAAACCCGTCTTAACGGCGCCTGGGTGCTTATTTCTGGAAAAAATGAGGGGTGGCCTGTCGACCGCTCGCCTATGGGTGATTCCATTCGCGCGGCTATCAAAAAGGAAAACCAGGAGATCCTGGAAGAAAACCGCCAACGGATGCGTCAGCCCAACTCCGGCACTTCGCCGATGGCGCCCCGAACACTGCGGGAATTCCCGGCTCTTTTTTATAAGGAGATGTGCGAAGCCGGCGTCTTGGGCTTTATTCAGTCTTCGTCTGTGCCTATCCGCGCGCTTTATGATCGTAAGATGATCGATGCCAACCTGATCGATTTCGACCATCTGCCCGAGGTGCCCGATATCAAACTCGATGAACATCAGTTTGCCGTGATCGAACGCATGGTGAAAGAACGGCGCGAGTTTTTGTTGGAATTCGATATCCGCAACCATTTTAAGATTGGCCCGGTGCCCTATCACAATGTGGTGGGATCGATTAAAGGCAGTAAATACCCCGATGAATATGTGATTATCAGCGGACACCTGGATGCTTTTGATGTGGCTACCGGTGGCATCGACTGCGCAACCGGCATCGGTCCTATGATGGAGGCGGCTCGTATGCTTGCCCTTTCGGGAGCCAAACCCAAACGTACGATTCTCTTTGTGGCTTTTGCTGGTGAAGAGTTCGGGTTGCTCGGTGCCCAGGCTTGGGTGAAGTCTCATCCGAAGAAACTGCCGAAAATAGCCAACCTCTTCAACCGCGACGGCGGGCCGACGCCTCCGGTGGGCATCAGCGTGCCCAAAACCTGGTATAAAGATATTGTCAAGATATGCGAACCGATCAAGCGGATCCGACCGGATTATCCGTTTGAGGTGAAAGAGATTGAGCAACCACGCCGTAAACCGATAGCAATAGGCGGTACCGATGCCTCTGTTTTTGCGGTGCAAGGCGTGCCGACCATTGGGTTTAGTACGCAGGATTTCAAGGGCTATGACTTCAATTATGGAGAAATATGGCATACAGAGCGCGACCTGTACACCAAAAACATTCCGGAATACCAGGAGCATACGGCCACCGTTACGGCGATTGTCGCCTTGGGCATTGCCAACCTCGATAAACAGCTGACGCGCGAAGGTGTTTACCAGCCGGAAGAGTGATCGGACGATCACTTTTTCCCGGTATATGGAAAATTTCCTGTACTTTTGTTCTAAAAGAAACCCTGTATGCAACCTGCTCTCTATCTGATCCCGGTGACGCTGGGAGAAACGTCGCATGAACAAGTGCTTCCCGCCTACAACCGGGAGGTGATCATCACGTTGCGCCATTTCATTGTGGAAAATATACGGACGGCTCGTCGCTTTCTGAAGAAAACAGCTCCGGCGATCGTTATCGACGACCTCACTTTCTATGAATTGAATAAACATACGACGCCGGAAGAGGTGACCGGCTACCTGGCGCCTTTGGCTAAGGGGGAATCGGTAGGGATTATTTCCGAAGCCGGTTGTCCGGCTATTGCCGATCCGGGAGCCGATGTGGTGGCGATGGCGCAGCGACAAGGATACCGGGTGGTTCCCTTGGTGGGACCCTCTTCTATCCTGATGGCTTTGATGGCCTCCGGCTTCAATGGACAGAGCTTTGCTTTTCATGGCTATCTGCCGATCGACGGCAACGAGCGGACGCAGATGATCAAGAAACTCGAAGGACGTGTCTATGGTGAGAATCAAACGCAGTTGTTTATCGAAACGCCTTACCGGAACAATAAACTGGCCGAGGAACTGCTTCGCACCTGCCGTCCGGGCAGCCGACTTTGCATCGCCAGCAATATCACCTGCGAAGATGAATCGATCCGCACCCGTACCATCAAAGAGTGGCAGGGGAAACTGCCCGATATGAATAAAAAACCGACCATCTTTTTACTTTATAAATAAGCTATCGTATGGATACTCCCCTCTATTTCGCACATGAGACCGCGGTGGTCGATGCCGGATGCCGCATCGGCGACGGCACACGGATCTGGCATTTCTCCCATATCATGGAAGGCTGCGTGATTGGTAACTTCTGCAATATCGGACAGAATGTGGTGGTCTCTCCGCAGGTGATCCTGGGCGATCATGTGAAGGTGCAGAACAATGTGTCGATTTATACGGGGGTGATTTGCGAAAACGATGTATTTCTTGGGCCGAGCTGTGTGTTTACCAATGTGGTGAATCCGCGTAGTGCCATCGATCGTCGTGGCCAGTATCAGCAAACACTGGTGCGAAGAGGGGCTACGATTGGGGCGAATGCGACGGTCATCTGTGGGCATATGATTGGTGAATATGCCATGGTGGGCGCAGGCAGTGTGGTGACCAAAGATGTTCCTCCATACGCCTTGGTGGTAGGTAACCCGGCCCGTCAGATCGGTTGGGTCAGCGAAGCAGGCGAACGATTGAGCTTCAATGAAGAGGGTATCGCCGTATGCCCGTATGACGGCAGCCGCTATCGCCTGGAAGACAACAGTCTAATCCGCCTGTACGAATAGGCATTTCCTATATATATTGTTGTAAAAGCGTAGTCAATTGGCGGACACCTTCCGAGGCGCCGCTACGGATCACCTGTATGTCTTTGCGGTGGGTCGTCACCTCTTTCGGGTCGATCAGGTAGACCGGAATACCGCTTGGCGCATAACTGAGCAGCCCGGCAGCCGGATAGACATTCAAGGAGGTGCCAATGACCACGAAGATATCGGCCTGTTGTGTAAGCACTATGGCCGGTTCGATCATCGGTACCGGCTCACCAAACCAGACGACAAAGGGACGAAGCTGATGCCCTTTCGCGTCGCGGTCGCCCAGGTGAATATCCGGATTCTCCGGCGGAAGATCGTATGTTGTATGGAAATCCTCCATGGTGCAGGCTTTCATCAGTTCGCCATGCAGGTGTAAGACCCGCGAGCTTCCCGCCCGTTCATGCAGGTTGTCGATGTTTTGTGTGATAATCTCCACCTCGAAATCTTTTTCGAGTGCCGCCAGCCCCTTATGTCCGGCGTTAGGGAAGGTCTTCAATAACTCCCGGCGACGATAATTATAAAACTCCAACACCAGTTTCGGATCGCGCCGAAAAGCCTCCGGCGTAGCCACATCCTCCACCCGGTAACGGTTCCAAAGCCCGTCTGAATCACGAAACGTCGCAATCCCACTCTCCGCACTCATCCCGGCTCCTGTCAATACAACCAGTTTTTTCTTCATAAAGAAATCATTTACGCTATCTGACAAATGTATGAAAAATAATGAGACGAAGTGATATTTGGAGAAGGGAGTGGTTAGTGAGTAGTGAGTAGTGGTTAGTTGAGGGAAGAGGATATTAAATTGTGTAAGATGTGAGTTTTTAGTATCATAAAAATAGTATCAAAATTTCTCCTCCTTAGCAAAGGAGGAGAAATTTTATCACTACTTTTATACTACTTTTGGGATCCTGAATTCCATCCCCTTTTTCTGATGCAAATATGTTCTTTTAAATAATCCTTCACTACCTTTTCACCAAGGTAGGCTCAGGCCCCAGGTAGGAACGTTTCATTCCTCCGAAATCGATCACTACTTTCTGGATCACCATGCCGGGATCACCGCAGAGTAGTTTCAGGGTATGTTTACCGGGTTTTGTTATATTCATGTTAATCGCATGAATAGAACTGTTGCGGGCTACATTGATGGTCCACAGGCTGGAGTATTCTTTCGACGCTGTAGTCATCCAATGCAGCATGCCATTGTCTATCATCACACCATAACGTGTATCCCGTTGAGAATTCACTGGGAAGAGGGGTAAAGCATAGACGTAGACGGTAGCTGTACCGGCGCTGAAACTATAGAAATCATATTCTGCTTTGGGCGCTCGAGCTATATTCCCCGATCGTTGGGAGGGTTTTACCGCTTCGCCCAACTGCACGCACTCTCCTTCATATCCCAACCCTTTGATAGTTCTGATCGTAATATCTTTGTTTTCCTGTTTGCGATGGAATAGGCCGGCCTGGATGGATACATAGCCGTTTTCTTCTACATATAATCCTTCCAAATCGCTTACAGTGGGCGAGGTCGGGTTGAATATCGGCAGATAGACTGTTTCTTTCTTATCGCCGGAAACGATCTCTATCTCACCTGTGATATTTGCGCCTATCGGAGCTTTTTGCCAATCGACATGGACAAGAATGCGATCCTGGTATTGTGTTTTTCCTGACTTTTTATCTAATTGGATCCAGTCGGAAGCGGTTGAGGCTTTCCAATGAAAAGCTTTATCTCCTTTGTTGTAGAGCTCGATAAAAGATCCTTTGTTTGTATAAGGATTTAAACAGGGTAACACATGGATGTTGTCGACCCCATAATCGGTTTGTTTGCCCGGGGTGAAGATACGCATATCTTCGCCGGAAGCTATCGTGATCGTATCGAGGGGAGGCATCTTCTGGTAAGTGGCTGTCCAACCCGGAGCCAGGCTCATCATGCGATTCCATTTGCCATTCAATAATTTATTATAGCGATCGGTATATATCTGGATACTGTCGTGGTAGCTCCGTGCCAGATCCGCGTATGATTGAGTCGCGGCGCGTCCCTGCCGTGCATACCAGCGATTTTGCTGTGCCGTCAGCATCTTCTTATTCATAAGCGTTGCTCCTTTCACCGGATAGAATACTAATTCATAAAAGGCCGGCTTATAGGCTTCGGGCAAGGCATTTAGTATTTCTTGTGCTTTTCCGGCTATGCGATCGTATTCCGCCATCCGTTTTTCTGCTTCGTTGTAGTTGATAAAGGAGAAATCGGTATTAAGAAGTTGGGCCTGCCCATTGGAATGATTCCATTCGAATCCCCAACCCATCGCTTCCGGTTTGCGTTGGAAGCCTAACTGAAAATAGCTATTAAAGATATCCTGCAGATCCTGTTGGTATTTCTCACCAAATAGCGAAGCCAGATACTCGGCGTTGAAAGTATAAGCCTTATCGAAGTCGAAGCGGTCGATGTCCCAGGCCATATCCAGGAAAAACTTCATGCCGATCTCTCCCGGTTTGATATCGCCTACGTTCAATAGCCAGTATCGGTCGGCGCCTGTGTCATAGGCTTTTTTCATCTCTTCATAGATAAGAGTTGGGGGTGTCGTGTTCAACCACAGATAATCATGCGGTTCACCCAAATACGAAATGTGGTAGTAGACACCGGAGCCTCCTTTTCGTTTTTGCTCATTCTCGTCACTTAATCTTTTTATGTATCCATAGTTATCATCCGGCCATACGATCGTGACCTCTTCGGGCAGTTTAAGTCCTTTTTCATAAATGTCTAATACCTCTTTATAGGGAACAAATATTTGTGGTATCTCCTCTATCGGTTTGTCGATGTGTTTGCTAAGGATACTGCGTTGGTCGTGCATGGCTTGTTCCGTTACACTGACTTTCTGGCTGTCGGGTACACCGATCATTCCTCCGTCGTGTATGCCTCTCATGGCCAATACATAGGCATTTTCATACGGGGCTACTTCGGAAACCCGGTTGTCGAGCACCCGGTTGATCCCCTCTTTATTCCGAAGGTAGTTCCATTCGCCGTTTACCTTATTGTCCCACTCGGTTGTATTATTATACAATAGCGGTTCGCAGTGTGACGAGGTGACGACGATAGCATATTTGTCGGCAATCACTTTATTTTCAGGGATCAGGTTAAACGCCGTAGTCTGGGGGTGCATAGCAGGAGCCAACATATTTCCTTTCATACGAAGGATAAGCTCACATACTTTTGCATAGGTTTTAGGACCGGCATTCCCCACTTCGGGTTCCCATGTTTCGGCCGCCCAGGGGCGGAATCCCCAGCCTTCGTCGTTGATGAAAATCCCCCGGTACTTAACCGTTGGCGCTTTTGATGCATAGCTTACCGGCGATATATATAAGGCGTTCTGTTGTTTTACCAGCACATCGGCCCACCAATACAGGGGAGAAACACCGATTGCTTCCGAGACGGCAAATGTGCCGTAAGCTGTTCCCCGTCGATCGCATCCGACAATGACCAATAGCTTATCTATTCCTTTGGCCGGATTGTCTACGGTTTGAATCAGGTATTGTTCCCAGCCATTCTCAATAGACGAAACATCTACTTTCTTTTCTTCAATCAATTTATCAATAAAAGAACTTTTCCCCCATGTGCCGATGACAACGGCTACGTTGGATTTTACTTTTGCAGAAGCGATCACCCGGCTTTTCTTCCCTGTTACCTGCCGGATATCATCAGCAAACAGAGATGCCGTCAGTTTGACTACTTCGTGATCAGCCGGGTCGATATAGATATCCGCGGCCGCCTCTTTATTGACCAAAGGAAAATCACTCCCGGATTGTTGCTGCTTATTGACTTTTACCTGTGAGAACAGAGCTGTCGCATTCATCAACAGGAGGCATATCAATAGAATATTTACTAGTGTTTTCTTTCTCATCGTGCTTAAAAAATTATTGATTGAAGATCCTAAAAAGAACCCATTAGCCGATTGAAACTCGGCTAATGGGTTGATACAATCTTTTAGCCTGTAATTAACTTAACTGTCTTATTCATAACCAGGGTTCTGTTCGAGCACCGCTCCGATATTCGCTTCTATCGCAGAATGCGGTATCGGCCATACATTATATTTCTCCAACATACCCACACCATCACCGTTCGTTGCCGGATTAGCATAATAGGGATTGAAGCGTTTTACGCGATCGTAGAGTTTGCCTGTTCGCATAAGTGTTATTCTTCGTTTTTCTTCGATGCCCAGTTCACGAATGCGTTCATCCAAGATATAATCCAGATCTACTTGCTCGGCGGTAACAGGGGTTGCGTTCGCTCTGTTTCTGACTTCATTTATATCTGCTGCCGCTTTTGCTTTATCGTTTAGAGCCAGATAGGCTTCTGCTCTCAATAAATAGGTCTCTGCCAGACGGAACATATACTGATCGGTGTAGGTTGCTCCTGCACTCGATTTCAGATCACCCCTTTCTTTATTTGAATAGAGCGGATCGGGATGGTTAAATGGAGTGGTTATCTTACTTTGATAAGCATAAAGGAAACGTCCCGGGACTGTCATGCTTCCTCCCTGGCCGACGATTAAGTTGGCGGGTGGATTGTCTACGTCGATGCTATCGATGCCAAATTGCTGTTTAAAGCTTTCGTTATGTACGGCAAATTTGCGTACAAAATTGTGATTCGCATTGCGTATGTCATTATGGAAATCGCTTTCCCAAACGGTGTTGCTGTAATGGTGGGTTGAAATACCCCAACCAATACCACGTCCGCCGGTATAGTCACTCACCGGCCATCGGAAAGGGGTATAATCTTTCCCGTCGACACGCAATTTCACATCTCTGACCATAGGAGCAAAGTTTCTTTCGAAGCAATAGTTGCCGGTTGTTTTAGCTGTTACGGTAGAGCTACCGCCACCGGGTAAATCTGTTTCGTATTGGATCACCCAAATAGCTTCAGTATTTCCTGAACCACGATTCTGATTATTCATGCGGAACAGGTCCCAATAGACATCACCGGGTGTCTCGTTCGCTCGTGAACCGAAACGGTTTTGCATCAGCTTCATGGCTGAGTTATCAATGACTTTACTGGCTGCCGCCGCCGCTTCGCTGTATTTCCCTGTTGCCAGGTATAATTCAGCCAAGAGATGATAAGCAGCAGTTGAAGATACTTCACCATCTTTTACGGCTGTAATATCTTTCAGGTTTTCGGCTGCAAACTTCACGTCAGTGATGGCTTGTTCCAATGTCGCTTCTTTCGTGGCTCTTACGAAGTCGGTCTTCGGAGTACTTATCTCTTCGAGCACCAAAGGCACACCACCATAGAGATAGGCTAATGTTCTGTAAGAAAGTCCCCGAAAAAAAGAGGCTTTGGCTTTGAACAAGGCTCTTGTCTCTGCCGGGAACTCCTCTTTCGTGTCAATACGATCAATCACGACATTGGCGCCGGCGATAATTTTGTATAGGTTATTCCAATGAATTCTGGGGATGGTGGCTGTCGGATGATAAGCCGCAGACATATTGCCATGCTTCTCCGTACCTCCGGGTTCTCCGTCGAATACCAGGTCGGTGCCATAGATATAGTCCATAGGACGATATTCGTCGTATCCGTAAAATTCCCAACGAATCAGGTCGTATAGGTCATTCACCGACATATCGAAATCGGTTTCCGTTTGAAAAGAATTTTCTGTACTCATAAAGTCCAGCGGTTTTTCTCTCAAAAAACTGTCTTCATTGCAACCTGTCAGGCAACAACCCGCCAGAATGCAACATGCGATATATTTTTTCATATGATTCATGCAATTAAAGTGTAATATTTAATCCAAAAGTAAAACTTCTCAATACCGGTCTTCCAAAATAATCGCTACCGGCTTCCGGATCCCATCCTTTCCAGTCGGTGATGGTGATCAGGTTCTTTCCGTTAAGGAATAGGTCCAGGTGTTCAACGCCAATTCTATTGATCCATTTCTTAGGGAAGTTATAAGAGATGTTTACGTCTTGCAGGCGAATAAAGCTTCTGTCCTGGTAGAGCGTAGGAACGAGCGTACCAGACGTAGTTGCCAGTGAATAGGTCGCGTTCGGGTTATTGGGCGACCAATAGGCTGCAGCCATTTCGCTGATCCGGTTCCAACGACGGTCGTTGGCATTACCTCGTGTGATCGCACTGGAGTTGCTCTGCAAATAGCCATCACTACCACCCTGTACGGAGTTGATAAAGAAGCTGAGAGAGAAATCTTTGTAGCGGAACTTATTCATAAGACCAAGCCGATAGGCCGGGTCGCCTTTCCCTACGATGACACGGTCGTCAACCGTAACATCTCCTTCGCCGGTCGTATCTCGGATCTTATAATTCCCCGCATGATATCCTTTGGGTATATCATCGCTCAACTGCCAAATCCCGTCAATGATATAATTGTAGATGGCCGAAGTAGACTGGCCGATAAACAGATTACTTGCAATCAAGTCGTCCTCTTTGCCATCTCCGTCCATATCCTGTCCTAATAAAGAGAGTATTTTGTTCTGGTTCGATGAGATGTTGAAAGTGGTCTCCCATTCAAAGTCTTTCGTTACAATATTTCTGGAGCTAAGTGTCAACTCAATACCGCGGTTCCTTATTTTCCCGATATTCGAACTTACCTGTGAGAATCCGGTCAAGGTCGGAATAGCCATATCATACAACAGGTCTTTTGTTTCTGTTTGGTAGGCCTCGATCGTTCCGTTTAAGCGGTTCTTGAAGAGGTTGAAGTCTACACCCATATTGAAACCGGCTGTTTTCTCCCATTTCAGGTCTTTATTCGCCATGGAGTTGATTTGTTGACGGATTTCAGTAGCTCCTCCGTCTCCGAAAACATATCCCGAAGCTGTTGTTACCTTCGCCTGTGATTTATAACGAGAGGTAAGGTTACCGCTGATACCCCAACCTCCACGGATTTTCAGATAGTCAACCCAGGAAACGCGGAAGAAATCCTCTTCTGATAATAGCCAGGCTAAAGCAACGGAAGGGAAAACCGCGGTTTTATTATTCTCAGCAAAACCGGAGAACCCGTCACGACGCACGGTGGCTGTCATCAGATAACGATCGTTGAATTTATAGTTTACACGGGCCATCTGATACAACAAAGCCTCTTTCCAAGCATCCGAATAGGTGTATTGGTCTTTTCCTAACTCTAAGGCGTTATAGCCCAAGGTGAGTCGTTCAAACTTCTGTGAATCGGCATTCGTATAGCTATACTTACGCTCACTGGCTCCATACAATAACGTGGCAGCAATGCTGTGACGTCCAAATGTGTTATTGTAGTTCAGGATATTATCAATCGTATAGTCGTGGTAGCTGGTATGTCGTTTATAGGCTTGACCTGTCAAGCTTGCTCCATACTCATTTGCCCGGAAACTCTCGTCGATACGGTAATTATTACCAAAATTCACCCGATAGGTCAAGCCTTTTATAGGAAGAGTGATCTCTGCGTAGGTATTGGCAAAGAAGTAATTGTGGCGTTCGCGGTCGCTTACATCCGATCCCATAAACGGATTTGTATCCAATGTTTGGAATGGGTAGGGCACAATATTCCCTTTTTCGTCATACGGTTCAATCAGCGGGTTCTGCGTGATTAATGCCCATACGCCCGGTTCTGCTCCGTCCTGATTGACAAATGAACCAAAAGCCTGCACACCTAATTTGGCCCATGTATACGGTTGGGCATCCAGGTTGATACGGATACTATTTCTTTTGAAGTCATCATTCAGGATATACCCTTCCTGCGTGACGTTTTCAAAAGAGATCAAATAAGAAACATCCTTATTTCCACCCGATACACTCAGGCGATTCTCAAAGATAGACCCGGTACGCGTGCCTTCATCCCACCAGTTATAGTCATAAGGGGAAATGCCATCGCTTTGGCTGTTGTCCAACATCACAATGTCCGGCAAATAGTCTGCCATCTTAAAATCAGGATTAGGCGTTGTGTAATCGGGACCCATATACGCCTTATCATACCATAATTTTTTTGTATAATCAAAATACTCTTCCCGGTTCATGGGGCGAAGGTTTTTTGTCGGATTAGAGATGGAATAGGCTGAAGAAAAAGATACTTTCGCTTTACCCTCTTTTCCTTTTTTGGTGGTGATTAATAGGACACCGTTTGCTGCCTGAGCTCCATATACAGCCGTTGCACTGGCATCTTTCAATATATCGATCGACTCTATGTCGTTCGGGTTAATAGAAGACAACGAGCTGGTATAGATAATACCGTCTAACACGATTAGTACGCTTGTGTTTCCGGACAGCGTATTCTTGCCTCGAATAGAGATAGAAGGTGTTGAACCTGCTGTCGTTGTTTGTCCGATGTTCAATCCCGGCACCGTTCCTTGCAGAGACTGAATGACGTTTGTGTTAGGTGATTTCTCGAAGTCTTTCAGGTTCGCACTTACTACGGCACCGGTCAGGTCCGATTTCTTCATACTGCCATAGCCGATGACTACGACCTCATCGAGTGTTTGGGTGTCTTCCAGTAAACGGATATTCAGGGTGGTTTTTCCATTTATGGCTACCTCTTGTGTTATATAGCCGATATAAGAAAATATCAACACATCGTTGCTTGCGGCCTCTACGTTATAATAGCCATCAAAATCGGTTATTGTACCTGTCGTTTTGTCTTTTATTCTGACATTAACGCCAATAACTGATTCGCCGGAGACATCTGTGACTTGTCCCCTGACTTGTATATCCTGGGCAAACCCCGGGATAGGGAGTGAGAATAGAATTGCTAAAATCCAATAATGAAAATGTTTCATGAATAGTAATGATTTAAAATTGATCACTTTTAGTTAACTCAAATACCCCTCTTGTATAAAGGGGGTTTGGCTGTTGTTTTGTTTTTAATCCGTTGTGTTTCTCATAGGCAGATGAATTTAATTTATAGGGCGAAAATAGAGTAGAATGAGTGAGTCGGTCGTCCTTATTCTATTGAAAGCCGTCGCTATTCTGTCAGTGGAAGAATGGTGGTTGGTTTTTGAAAGAATAGAGTCGGTCGCTGCGATTGCAAATGGTGATTTTTGTAGAATACGATAAACGTGTTAACTTTGATGTAAAGCGACCCGAAAATGATACGACATATTCACTTCAAACTCCTTCTTTTAAGCCTTTCTGTTTTCCTTCAAGCGACTGTTTTCAGCCAGCAGATTCCCACGATTAATCTGGTGGTGAAAGATGGTCTGTCGAGCTATTATGTAACAGATATCACGCAAGATAAAGCCGGTTTTATGTGGTTTGCCACCAAATATGGATTAAGCCGGTATGACGGGGATAAGTTTACGGTTTATATCAAAAAACCGAATGAAGAAATACTGAACAGCAATGATATATACAGAGTCGAGGCAGATACAATCCAAAACAGGGTTTGGATAGGCAACCGATGGTCCGGTATAAACGTGTTCGATTGCGAAACGGAGCTGTTTCTTTCGTTCTTACATGACGCGAATGACCCTGCCTCTTTGATCTCCAATGAAATAAAAGATATATTGGTAACTACGAAGGGTGATGTATGGATTGCCACCGATAAGGGATTGGATAGGTACGATGCTGTGAACGGACAGTTCATTCATTACAATAGTTCAACGTTCGCCGGTTTTCCACCCGAAGGGGTAAACACCCTGGCGGAAGGCACACAAGGACGGTTATATCTTGGACATATCTACGGCGGTTTTTCTATTTTCTCTCCTGAAGAGAAGAACATCAGAAACTTTAAACATATTTCGGGTAACAATAACTCGCTTGCCAATAATATGGTACATTCCATCTTTACGGATGTCGACTCAAGGGTCTGGATCGCAACGGATAGGGGTTTATCTATTTTAGAACCAGCTACAGATACTTTCCGGAATTTTAAAGATGCCAAAGGGCTTCATCATTCGATTGTTGAGACTGTCAATTCTATACATCAGACAAGCGACGGACGTATATGGGCAGGAACGCATTGCGATCTTTGTTATTTCGATGTAAAAGATCTCGAGATGATCTTCTCCGGAGAAAAAGATGTCAACCATATGTTTATACAGGATTTGCATTGGGGTATCTCGAATCCGAGTGTTTACGCTATTTTTGAAGATTCTTATAAAAATCTCTGGATAGGCTCGAACGGAGGAGGCGCCAGCTTTATTAGCCGGACATCCTCTTTTTTTAATAGCTGGCGAATCGACAAAATACCCGGAGTTGTCAACGGATTGAATGATAAAGAGGTATTAACCATCTGTGTCGATAAGGATGAAAATATCTGGATGGGCACCGACGGAGGAGGTATCAATGTAAACCGAAATGGGAGAAATGGAGAGGTACATTCAAGTAAAACCGGCGATGCCTCAAGCGTAGCCTATCATTCTTCTTTGAAAGATTCTAATGATGATTTATGGTTTGGCGGAGTAAACCTTGAAATAGATATTTTTAAAGCCGAAGGAGGAACGGCGCATTACAAACCAAAAGGCGATACTTTTTTTGTCTTTTGTCTTTTCGAAGATGATCAGAAAAATGTTTGGATAGCGACCGACAACGGGCTGGAGATATACAACCTGGAAACAAAAGAGAAGAGATTCCTGCAGAAAGAGAATAGCGATTTACCGACCAATGCGATTCGAGCCGTCTCGCAGGATAAAGCGGGTAATATCTGGATTGGTATGCTAAACAAAGGAATTACGGTTTTTAACCCATCCAGTAAGGAAATGACCCACTTGAATGAGGATACCCCCTTTCATTACAACCAGATCAATCAGATTTTCAGAGATTCGAAAGACAATATGTGGGTAGCCATGACAGAAGGACTGGCTCTTTTCCCCGAAGGGCGACTTGATCAGTATCAACTGTATGACTCGAAGAAGGGATTGGCCAGTAATCAGGTGTGCGCGATAGAAGAAGATGAAGAGGGGAATATCTGGGTGAGTACCAACCAGGGTATTAGCTGTCTCTTGGTGGGAGAGGAACGATTCTTAAACTACGATCATACGGAAGGGGCTTTGTTTGGTACCTATATGGGGCATTCCGTTGCCAAAACCAAAGATGGCACGATCTATTTTGGTAGTATAAACGGCGTCTGTTACTTTAATCCGAAGGATAGACCGGTCAATGTGATTCTCCCTCCGGTGATGTTTACTGAGTTCAGAGTCCATAACAGAAATCCCCACGAAGACGCCATAGACACCTCTTGTCCGATGGGGAAGAATATGGTTTCTCTGACATACGATCAGAATATTTTCAGTGTCTCTTTCAATGTGATGGATAAATCTCTCCAGGGGAAAGTGGAATATGCCTATATGTTGGAAGGGTTGACAGACGCTTGGGTAAATACGGATGGCGACAACCTGGTGACATTCCGCAATATCCCGCCTCATACCTATAAATTGCATATAAAAGCCCGCTATAAGAATCAGGCATGGCAGGAAAACTATTCGACACTCACGATTCTTATTCATCCCCCTTTGTGGCAGACATGGTGGGCGAAGTGTTTCTATATTGTTTGTTTTGTTCTTTTTCTTCTCTTTATCATTCGCTCCTATAAAAGGCGCTTACAACTACGTAACTCATTGATTCTCGAAAAAGAAAAAACAAAAAAGCAGCAGGAGCTGAATGAAGAACGGTTGCGGTTTTACACAAATATAACCCATGAATTGAAGACTCCTCTCACGTTGATCCTGGGTCCTCTCGAGGATTTGCAAAGCGATCCTAAGGTGCAATATGAACACAAAGATCAATTATCGCTTATTCATAAGAACAGCATCCGACTCTTAAATCTGGTCACCCAAATACTGGAATTCCGAAAGACAGAAACACAAAACAAAAAGCTCTGTGTGGCTCAAGGTGATATCTCCGCGAGTATTCTGGAGATGGCGTTGAAGTATAAGGAGCTAAACAGGAATAAGGCGATCGATTTTGAAATCCGAATCGATACAGATAAGACGCAACTCTATTTCGATCAGGAGGTGATCTCCATGATTATCGACAATCTTATTTCCAATGCCTTTAAGTATACCAATAAAGGAGTTATAACGCTTACGTTACGATCTGTGGTGGCTGATGGTATTGATTATACCGAAATCGAGGTGTCCGATACCGGTATCGGCATACCCGAAGAAGACCTCTCGCGCATTTTTGATCGTTATTATCAGGCCAGTAAGAAAAGAAATGTACCTGGCTTCGGCATAGGGTTGGCTTTGGTGAAGAACCTGGTTGAATTGCACGAAGGCAGTATCTCGGTCGATAGCAAGCCGGAGGTAGGTTCTTCTTTTTGTGTTCGCCTGATCACCCATAATTCCTATCCGGACGCCATCCATATAGCCCCGGTTGTCAAAGCAGAGGAGATAGATGAGGAGCAGTTGAACAAGCCGATTGTCCTGGTGGTTGAAGATGAAAATGATATCCGCGACTATATTGCCAATGCGTTGATGAATACCTACGAGATAGTGGTGGCGGAAAACGGAGAACAGGGCTTTCAGATGGCCTTAGAAAGTATTCCGGACCTTATTGTCAGCGATATTATGATGCCGGTCATGGATGGGGTGGAACTATGCCGGCAAGTGAAAGCCCATGTGGCCACCAGTCATATTCCGGTTATTCTGTTGACAGCCAAAGATAGCCTGCAGGATAAAACGGAAGGATACACCGCCGGGGCGGATTCCTATATCATAAAACCATTTAGCGCCTTTCTGTTGAAGAGCCGTATCGCCAACCTGTTGGATGCGCGGAAAAAGATTGCTTCTCAGATCTCATCGAACGCTTCCTTGAAGTTGTCTATCATCAAGGATTCTTTAAACAAGATCGACAATGAGTTTATTGAAAAGATCGTGAAAGTGGTCGAGGATAATCTGACGGAAGAGAAAATAGATATGCCGACAATCGCGCAGGAGTTGTCCATGAGTTATTCGTCCCTATACCGAAAGGTCAAGGCCTTGACAGGGGTGTCGACCGGTGAGTTTGTACGCAAAATACGGATGCGAAAAGCCGAGCAGCTGCTCCTGTCGGGGAAATACAATATCTCTGAAATAGCTTTCCAAGTTGGACTGAACTCGGTATCCTATTTCAGAGAATGTTTTAAAGAAGAATTTGGTCTCTCTCCTTCTGAGTATATCAAAAAGATAAAAGAGGAAAAGGGCTTGGAAGCCGGGAAGTAATACTTACACCGCCTTCAGGCTCATATCCAGGCTCTTGACCGAATGGGTGAGGGCTCCGACGGAGATGTAGTCGACACCGGTTTCAGCGTAGTCGCGCAGCGTGGCGAAGGTGATGCCTCCGGATGATTCCAGTTCATAGCGGCCGGCAACCATCTCAACAGCTTTGCGGGTGTTCTCTACATTGAAATTGTCGAGCATGATGCGGTCGATGCCGCCTACCTGCATGGCCTCCTGCAATTCGTCGAAGTTGCGCACTTCGATCTCTATCTTCAGGTTTTTGCCTTTCTCGCGGAGGTATTCCTGTGCACGGGTGATGGCCTGGGTGATGCCTCCGGCAAAGTCTACGTGATTGTCTTTCAACAGGATCATATCAAATAAGCCAATACGGTGGTTCACGCCGCCGCCAATCTTCACCGCCTCTTTTTCCAACATACGCATGCCGGGCGTTGTCTTGCGGGTATCGAGTACGCGGGTTTTCGTCCCTTCCAAAGCTTTGACATATTTACGGGTGGTGGTGGCTATTCCGCTCATGCGTTGCATCACGTTGAGCACCAAGCGCTCGGTTTGCAACAACGATTGCACTTTTCCTTCCACCGTAAAAGCGATCTCTCCCACTTTTACTTCCGTGCCGTCTTGAATGAAGATGTCGATCTTCAGGTCCGGGTCGAACGCGTGAAAGATACGTTTGGCTATTTCGATGCCTGCCAATACACCCTCTTCTTTGATGATCAACTGGCTTTTCCCCATGGCTGTAGCGGGGATGGATGATAATGTCGTATGGTCGCCATCGCCGATATCTTCGGCAAAGGCCAGTTTGATTAAGTCCTCAATAAAATGATTCATTTGTTATTTTATTCTATTCTGATTGATTGTATAATCGCTTTGTCTCCATCTGCGCGGTAGGTGAGATTGATGCGGAACTCCCCGTTGGCTGTTGGCAATTTGGCCACAAAGAAACCGTTCTCTTTCTTGTCGGCATGATGAAGCAGGTTGAATCCGCTCGGTTTGTTCGCGCCGAAAAAGGTGTTTAGCATCGTTACCGCCTCTGCCGCATTGGCCTTTTTGGAAGATCCCGGCAGGGCTACATCGACCTCCTGATCCATCTGCGCTTGAATGGATGTCGCGTTTCCTTTTTTGAAGGCTTCGGTTATCGGTGTGATGTCGGCGGCAAATACTCCCAATGTGGAGAAGATAAGCACCAGGGTTAAAAGCATTCGTTTCATATTCATGTCCTCCTTTTGCTTTAGGGTGATAGGATGCGTTTCACATTCACTATCTTATGCAAAGGTACGCATTTTTCTTGTACTTTTGCATACTCAATTTCTTTAGAAGAAAACAAATGAAAGTAGCTTTTGTTGTCATTGGAAAGACGGATAGTCCTTATTTCTCGGAGGCGATCCGGGAGTATCAGAGTCGTTTGGGACATTATATCCCCTTTGAAATGCAGGTTCTTCCCGATATAAAAAACGTACGTAACCTCTCCGAGTCTCAACAAAAGGAAAAGGAGGGTGAACTGATTCTGAAAGCGTTACAACCGGGCGATTATTTGGTGTTGTTGGATGAGAAAGGCAAAGAATTCACCTCCATGCAATTTGCTGCTTATATAGAGAAAAAGACCCATACCGTTTCCCGACGCCTGGTCTTTGTGGTGGGTGGTCCCTATGGCTTCAGTGAATCGGTTTATAAAGCAGCTTCCGAAAAGATATCCTTGAGCAAAATGACTTTTTCCCACCAGATGATCCGTGTTATTTTCCTCGAACAGCTCTATCGCGCCATGACCATCCTAAACAACGAACCCTATCATCACGAATAAGAAGCTGTTTTGAATTTTATAAAACTCAAAACAGCTTCTACTTTAGGCGTGAATTATATTTCAAGAAAATCTACTTTGCCATTATCGAGGTGATAAATAGCTCCAACGACCTGTATTTCGCCATTCTCACATTGCTTTTTAAGGATGGGATCGCATTCGCGAAGTTGTTTAACCCCATGAACCACATTGGCTTTCACTGCGTCCATCGGGATATTTTCGCTGGTTCTGAAAACTTCCTGTTCTTCCTCTTCCTCTTTGAGGCAATTCACAATATGAGCGATGTGCCCCGGCACATGTTCATCGTCTTTATGCTCAAGCATGGCATGGATGGCTCCACAGCCGTAATGACCCAGAACAACAACCAGGCGTGTGTGAAGGTGTTCTGTGGCATACTCAATACTACCCAGTTCATAGTCGCTCATGACGTTACCTGCTGTGCGAATAACAAACAGATCACCCATGCCTTGGTCAAAAAGTATTTCAGGTGATACCCGTGAATCAGAACACCCAATAATAACAGCTTTAGGGTTTTGTCCTTCCGTTAGTTGCTTTACATCCTGCATATCCTGATGGATGTGTAAAAGCTGGCCGGATGTAAAACGGTCATTCCCTTCTTTTAATGCCATAAGCGGATTTTCGTTTTCCGTTAAGGTTGTCGCGGTAATACTTGTTTGATCTGAATTTTGAACACTTGCATTTGCAGACTTTGAAGTGCACGAAGAAGTCCCGATTAGCAACCATACCGCAATAAACAGGTATGAAGCGTACAATGAAAATTTGTTCATAATTTGAGACTATTGTTTAAAATAAGGCCGCAAATGTATACACATTTATCTTATTCTCCAAATAAAACAGAAATATGATAGCCAAAACAATGATTTCACTGTCAAAACGACAATTACACAAATATCTGTATTAGAAGGTCAACCCAATTTGTCTCTAAGTGTAAACCGAGTCAACTAAAAACGTGAACCCACATTTTTCTCAGCCCTTAAAAAACCGTGAAAAAAAATTCTCACCCGCGTGAGAAAAAATTCTCATGCGGGTGAGAATAAAAATTGACGCACTGACTTCTTAATCTACATTAAGATTTTTGTCTGTTTCTAAGCTTATTTTTGTCACAAAAGTAGGTTGGGTGTCATTTATCTAATAGGAACCGTATAGAAGCAAATAATCAATACAATTAATTATTCAAAAATAGAAACGTATGAAGCCATGTAAATGTAAGAGGAGCATCTGTATATCAGCCATTGCTCTTGTAGTAGCTCTTGTTCTTCCGGTAACCGCTACGGCACAAAAGAAAAAGCGCAGCTTTCTGGATAAAGTGATCGACGGTGTAGAAAAAACAAGCGAAGTGATCGATGGAGTATTGGGCGAACCCAGCAAAACCAATGCTAAACCGGCTACCAAGTCGCAAACAACCACACGCCGTGTCACCGGCACGAAAGTGGTATCACCCCATCCCGATCTGCAGATTAAGCTGGTTAGTTGCCGGGTGCATGGCACAACCGCTTGGATTGAAATGCTCTTTACCAGCCTGAAGACAGATGCGGAGTTTGCCTTCTCGACCAATTTCCAGACAGACGCCTATGATGACCAGGGCAATCAATACTCAGCACGACAGAAGCAATTTGCCTTTAGCTTTGGCAATCAATCTTTCACGACTAACCAGAGTAAAACCAAATTGCCGCAGGGTGTGGCTGTCAAGTGCAGGGCTCAGATCTACGGTGTGCCCGAAGAGGCCACGGTTTTCAGCCGCATCAACCTCCATGGCTTTAGCCGTGAATTCGGTTCTGTCATTGCCTTGTATAATATCCCCATCGAGCGCCCCGTAGAGGAGGAGATTGAGATGATCGAAACCACTGCCGCACCTGCAACGGGCAGTCAGCTCACAGCCGCCGTTGCCAATGAAGACTTTGAAGCCTTTATGGATGAGTTTATAGGCAATCCGCAGTTTCAGATGTCAAGAATAATCTGGCCATTGGAAGGAGTCGACTGGGAAGATAACGAATGGAGTAAGGAGAATTGGAATATTATGAAAATCAAAGCCTCTTCCTATAAGAACAACACAGAACCCAATCAATATAAGTATGATAAAAAGATGTCTGGTAATATCTGCCGGGAAAAGATTTACCTGGAAGACACGAATACCTGGTTTGAATACACCTACATCCGCAAAGAGGGGAAATGGTATTTGAAGAAGGCGGTGGAGAGCATGTAAAACAATAAAAGGGACTAAACCCCTCTACCCATATAACCCTAATTTGTTGTAAAGGGTATGCGAATTTGTTTCGCATACCCTTTTTCCTTAAAAGAGCTTGAGGATCTCTGCGCCGCCTTTGAGAATGCCTTCTACATCGCGGCCGGAAAGCTGTTGTGACATGGTGACATTGATCTCGCTGTCGGTGATGACGACTTCGTTGTTCTTGTAGTTGACGTCCGTCAATAGGTTACCGCCTGAGAATAGGAGCTTACGGCTTTTGTTTAAGACAGTAATCGAATACTCTCCGAAGTCATCTGTCGTGCCTACATCTTTGAACTCCGTCTTGGGATTGCCCTCCTTGTCCCGTTCGATTCTTCCCTTTTTGTCTATTTTGACATATTCGGCACGGATCCGAACACCGGGGATTGGGTTGCCCGACGCGTCGGTCACTGTCCCGGTAATCGTGCGTGGCATGTTGTCGATGCTCTCCTGGCAGTTGTCGATACGCTCCGCACTGTGCTGGTCGGACTGGTTCAATGCCACAACGCGTTCATAATATCCTTTGGCGGCGACCCAGTCTTGGTTCGTATAGAGATCATCCGCCATCCGCCGGTACTCTCCGCAGTTCATGGCGTCTTCGATTTTCTGTCCGATGATATTCTCCTCGGGCAGATCCGAACACTCGAGCGCATCGAAGTAGGCAATCTGCGCATCGTCGTAGAGGCACTCCTGAAACAGGCGGTTGCCCGCGTTCAGGTTTTGCTGGTAGCAGGTCAGCCCAATCTCTCCGTCGGGGTCGACCACATAAATGCCAACGGGTACCTTGGCTGTCAGTTCCAAGGGGTGGGTATAGGTGTCGAAGCCATAGCTCTTGATCTTCAGCTTTCGTCCCCGGTATTTCGGGAGTGTGCTGAAGCGGATATAGTACTTATTAAAACCACTCTCCTGTTCGGTGTTATAGACTTCCACCGTTTTGTCCATGGTCGACTCAAAGGTTAATTCCAGCGGCGAACGCACGATCACCACTGTTTCGTTCTCTTCTGTTCGTGCTACCGCCAGTCCCAGGTCTTCGTCCTGCACCACCATCTTTTTCTGTGCTGTCGCGCCCAGGGCTGAGCAGAGAAACAATAGAATCACATAAATCATTTTTTTCTTTTCCATCTTGTCTCTATTTATACTATTCGGTTATTATTATGATCAAATCTCGCGATCCGGTTCTCAATTAATGATCTCATCAAAGCTGCCCAGATGGAAGATCTCATCTTTGCTGATATCGCGTCCGTTATATTTTTCCGGTTGCCAGGTACGTACATGAATCAATGGGTTGTTCTCATCGCGGAAGTCGATCATCAGAAAGATATACCCCACATCGCTATAGGTTGAGCTGTTCCATCCCTGCTTGAGGGTCACTCCGTAGATCTCGTCGTAGCGGGGGTGCCGTGCCACTTCGATATCTTCAAAGATAATATTGATGCGTTCGTTGTTTTGGAAGGTCTTACGCAGTGCCGAGATATACTCTTGCTTGGTCTTTATCTGGTATTCGATTTTTTCCTGCGAGAGTCCCCGCATATAGTTGTCTGCCGTAGGTTTGGTACGCACGACGCGTCCGGTAATGATTAAGGCCTCATTGCTATAGATCTGTTCCAGGAAATGAATATCTTTCCGGTTGTAGGCCGTACGGAAGTTCTCCACAAAATCGAGAATCACCTGGCGGCTGCGTAAGTCTTTCACCTCGTTGTTCTCACTGTTGAGGATCGCATAGACCTCATGGGTTGCCAGGGCAAAGAATATATCATAGATATGCCCGTTCTTATCGAAGTTAATGGCGATCTCCTTATACGCCTCATCTTCGGGCAATCCTTTGAGGAAAAGGGGAATGTTGCGTATCTGGTAGCCATTGGGTGTGGGATAGCCTCGCTCAATGATCTCCGTTTCGATACAGCGAAAAGGTGCCATCTCCCACATCGTGAGGATCGATCCTTTTCCATGGTTGTCGAGCCCCTTGATTTGCAAAGAGGGGGTCTTCCCGTCAGAGAAGGAATTATTAAACTCTGTCAGCAATTGTGAAGCCGACTGCTCCATATTCTTTTTCACCGTTGCGTTGGTGATATCGGTAATCGTCACCGAGGTGGCATACTGTGCTTTCGCCTGCCCCCACGGGAGAAGACAAAGGCAGAGACACCAGATCATACATGTTTTCAAACGTTTCATATCGTGTGTGTTTAGTGTAATCAAAGTAATTGGAACCACAGACGCAGGTTCCCTTTATAGATACCCGGCACCGGCATCCGCTCGCCACTGATCAGATCCTGGCGGTCACTGCCTGACCCTCTGTCGAGTAGGGCGATGATCTCTCCATTCGCCTTGTAGACCAGGATATATGCCACCTCGGAGTTGGTAAGCGTGTTCATGCTGCCGAACACCAGTTTGCCTTTCATCTTATTTTCCCGCAATAGCTTATTTATCTCGGTGACCGACCCGGTGCCCACCAGCTCAGCAAGCAAAGCCTGCTGTTCGGTTGTTAGGGCTCCGGTAACCGGATTTGCCTGCTCGGCGGGTGGTGTTGTCGCTTTCTCCGTTATGGTCTCCTTTTGCTCTTCGACGCTTAGGGGTTTCTCTTCCAGCTTAATCGGCTCTTTCTTCGTAGGAGCGGCTGTTGCAAGCGAGGTAAGTAGCGTGGGTAGTTCTGCCTTTTTGAGGAAGGTGATCACGCGTATGCGATTGCCTCGTGGTAGTTCTATTTTCCCGACATGCAGTGATAAGTGCTCTTGAGTGAGCGCAGTCGCGTCGATAGTGCCTTCGCCCTGAATTGTTGCCAACAGTTGTGATAGTGCCATGGTAGCCGCCTGTGTCTTCTCCTTATCGACCGCTTCGGCATAGTGATACAAACCACTTGTTTTAACCTCCCGCTCCAGGGCACGTTTCATCTCTTCGGTCGGCTCCTGCTGTGCCATGATATTGCCATAACACAGGCATAAGAAGAGCAACAGTAAGCTCTTACTTTTTCTCCATGTAGTTGGTGTACGGTTCTCCTTCTTCATATTCTTTGTATAAGTTTCGTATGTTGTGATTCGGAATGTAGGTATAGAGCTGTCCTTTGATCTCTCCTTCGCCCTGTTCGATCACTTGGGGGGCGACTTGTATGTAGAGCATGTGATGCGAATTGAATTCCCGGTTATGAAAGAGCACGGTTAGCAGCATCTTTTCCTTTTCCTTTTCCCACTTCTCAAACCCTATGTAGGCATCGTATTCGTTCTGCAGTGACAGGAGAAAGTCGTAGAGAGAAACGCTGTACTGCTTCTTCTGTCCGCCGTAGGCATGATGCAGAAGAGAAAGCTCCATCTTTTTCGCCTTCTCGCCGGGCTGCAGGAAGAGGTTGATCACCGACTCCACCGGATAATGGCTGTCGTCTACCAAGCGGTATCCACCGGTGGCGTCGGCCGCAAAATAGATATCGTTGTTGAGGGCGCGCGTGTATTTATAATTCCCGGGTTGTACCCACAAGCCATTCTTTGCCAGGAAGAACTCCGCCGGTCGGATCTCTAACTGCTGCCTTTTTCGAGGTGTTTGGAGGGCGAGCATCTGTTGCTCAAACCAATCATCGGCCTCTTTCTTGTCGATCCCATAGATGAGTGAGAAGGTGGCGGGAAATTCTAACGAGATACTCTGTTCACCGGCTTTCCACACCGAAGTCCAGCGAAGGCTGTCTTTGACCAGCGTATAGCCTTCTGCCTCTTCACGGATGAAGGCAACCAGGCGATTGAGGTCTTTCTTCGAGAGGAGCTCGCTTCCCGTCAGTGCTCTCACCTCCCAACGGAGGCTGTATTCCTCGCCGCGCTCATGGATCCCGATGTCTGTCAGTCCGTAGAGTTCGAGAAAGAGGCGCTCGTGGAAGTCACAGATCACATGCCCGAAGTAGTCCTGTTCGTCGGACTGAAACAGCTCGATCCCCAGGTGCTCTACCTGCTGCAAGGCGTTGTAGCGAATCACCAACGGGTATGGGATCTTCGCACAGACGAAGCGTTGCGAAGCGGTAGGCAGCGAACACTGCGCCGTTACCTGCTTCGCCAGCTCTTCGATCTGTCGGGAGAAGTAGGTCTGTGCCGACAATGTCAGCGCTCCTACCCAACATATCACCAGGTATCCGATTCTCCGCATATTTCGCATAGACTCTTATCCGGGACGTCCGACACTAATAACTTCGATCACCTCGTTCTGCCGGTTGAACAGTCTTCCCTGCACCAGTTCTCCTTTGTAGAACTCGCCGGTGATATATTGGCCGGGCTCTGCCTGCCGCTTCTTCATATCGCGTTTGGAGATTAGTGTACGCTCGGTATAGCGGATCGTGCCCAATCCATGAGGCAGCCCATCGAGTGTCTCACCCAGGTATTGCCCGCCTTCGACCGCGATGCCTGAGGAGGGATCCTCTTCCGGTATATAGATCACTTCTACCTCACAGCTCGCCTGCACCTGTGTGCGCAGATCTATTACGCTGATCGTTGTCTTTCCCGATTGGTAGCCGGATACTAAGCCGTTCTCCACCTCGGCTACCTGCGCGTCTGTTGTATGCCACACCAGGCTGTCGGCCAGGGCTGTCAGTGGTGCGAACGTGTATGTCAACTGAGCCGTTTTATTCTCTTCGACCTGCAGCTCGGTGGCATTGAGTTGAATACTTTCTATCAATACCGGAGCAGGTTCGACCTCTTTGCCCAACAGGAAGTAAACAGCGGCTCCACCTCCGGCGAGCACCAACAACGCCAATAGACCGAAAAGCAGCCCTTTGGCAGGTGAACCCTTTTCTTTTATCTCTTTAAGCGCACCTCCGCACTCGGGATTGGGGCAGACAAAATCTTCACCAATCCCTACTTCGATTATTTTCTTTTCGTTTGCATTCGGGCAGTTGCCGATGTTCATGCAAGTGCCCTTGCGAATAACTGAATTTGATGCCATAGCTTTATTGTTTCGTTCTTATAGTTGTTCAATGTTATCCAAGGCTGTTTCTGCCGCCCGACTCCAAAAGAGGAACTGTTCGGAGCCTTGGTTGTTGCCACACTCGGGCAGGATGGTGTTGACCACCAGCTCCTGTACCTTCGCCACCAATTCCTGGCGTTTCTCCACATGGAGATACTCCCCGCGCATGGCTTGCTCGAATTTCTCTTTGAGTCCATCGCCGTATGCCTCGGTGAAAAACTCGCCGTAGATCATATCGGTGAAGCGATTGTCGGAGAGTGGCTTGAGGATCTCCATACCCAGTCGGTTTTTCTCTATCTCGCCGTATGCCTTCTTGCCCGTACCATCGGCACGATCGGCATAACGAATCACGCCCGTGACATACGCCAGGATCAGGTAGGGACTATAGCGCTCGATGCGTTTCTCGGGTGAGAGCGCGTCCTGGACGAAGAGGGCGGGTAGCTTGTCCGAGATGTCTTCGGTATGGAGCACGATGCGATTGAGCGATGCCTCGTTGGATTTCTGAGTCAGGTATTCGTATTTCTCGCGTAGGAACGTTAGGGTGTCGAGCACGCGCAATGGGAAGCAGTAGGAGATGGTCGAGATCGTGATCTCATTCTTCCGTTCACTACTCATGTCTACGCATACCTTGATGCCTCCCTCTACCGCTCCGGTGAGTGCCGCTTGCAGCTTCTCGGCAAATCGCTGTATCTGCTCGTTCCCCTTCGGCTCGGGCAGGTTCACAAAGACGATCTTACGCATGATATTCTGTCCTTGTTCGGGCACATCCACGTTGTTGGGCACGGCTTTGTTGATCTCATTCCGGCTGAAGGTGGTATAGACGCCACTTTGCTGCACGACCTCGGTGGCAAACGTGCGCAGGGAATCCTCCGTAGGATATTCTTCGCTGAGCTGTTCCAGGATATTGCGGTTGATCAATTTCTCATTGTCTTCGAGCAGGGTCGTATCGTGTATCGTGATGGCTTTAGCACGGATAGCGGTATCGAAAAGCTTGGCTATCTCATCGCGGTTGACCGTTGCGTTGGCCCGTGCGAAGGTGTGATCCTGTCCGATCAGTTGCCCCAGTTGTTGGCGAAACTCACGGGCAATCTCCTTTTGCTTGGTGGTGTTCTTGATCACCTCCTGGGTGAATTTGTGTACGGCTTTCTGGTCGTAGAAGCGGATCACGGTCTCTTTCAGGTCGGTGATGCCCCCCTCATCCTGGCAACGGGTCGCCAGTTGATTCTCTACATCATCGAGCGCGGTGGTGATGATGCCGACAAACTTCTCCACGCGGCTCTTCAGGCTGTTGAGTTTCATCTGCAGGGTCGACAGCATACTGATGGCAAAGAGCAATCCTTCACGTTCTGTTTTCTTCAGGTAGAGTTGCTGGAGGATGGTGGAATGGTTTTGAATCAGTTTGTTCTTGAACAATAGACCGCCGATCACTCCTTTGCCGCCATATTCCAAGGCGTTCGACTTACGCGCGTTCTCGAGCTGTTCGAGCTGTTGGTTGTATTTGCGGATCTCACCCTCCGCGTCGTTGCGTTTCTTCTCCGTGGTCTCGATGACGATCTCCATCAGCTCTAAGAGGTTGTAGAGCGAGAGGTCACCCACCATCCATTGGTTGAACATATAGGCTTCGATCAGGCCGCTGATCTCATTGGCATGCAGTTCGCGCGATTGGATCTTGTCTTCGAAGAACTTGGCTACGCCCCGCTTGCGGAAGAACTTATCATAGCCTTCGTTGCAGAAGCGCTCCAATTCGTTGATGGGCGTACTATTGCCGCGTGCCTCTTCTGTCCAGACAGGGATCACATTGTTCCAATAATCGGCGAACCCGCCCCATTTGCCTTTCTCATCTTCCAGGATAGGACTGTCGAGGGTGATGTGTTTGCGTGTCATGCGCCATTTCTCCAACAACTCTTCGATCTCCGAACGGAAGTCTTTGTTTGCCGGACGGTCGCGGAATCCCAGGTCGTCGTTCCAGTTGTTATAGCGCATCTGCAACAGCGCCTGCTTGCCAAAGGAATAGGTGAAATATTCCACGATCTCTTCTTCGGGGATCACGATGCGTTTGATGCCGAAGGAGCTGAATGTCTTCGTGCGCGCAGGCAATGGCTTGCCCTGTGGATCTTTTTCTTTTTCGTGATATTCGATGCGCCAGTCGTTGATATTCTCAAAGCTATAGGCGCGGATAAACTCTTCAGTATTGTCATTCTGGGGTAAGAAGATGCGGTTATAGGTGAAGTCCGCGACGATAGAGGGCAGTTGTGTGAAGGAATCCACTATTCGCCCGTGTTCATTGACATTGCTGTAGACGATACATCCGTCGGCAATACGTTTCACATCCAAGGCGTCGAAGTCGAGTCTTTCCGACTTTCCGCTCACATCGTAGGGTTTGTAGCGTTTGGTCAATAACGCGTTGAGCTCGGTCAGTGCCGCGTAGCCATTGGCATGATAATTACCCGCGTCGCAATTGCCCGGTGGTGTCACTTCGGGAACCATACAGTAGACAACGATGTTGGTGCCAGTCTTGCCGTCCGGATCCAGTTCTTTGCGAAACTGATCGATCAGGCGGGTCTGTGCCACCAGGTCGATAATGGCTCCCGAACCGGTGCCTCCCGCCAAGCCGGCGAAGATGTGGATATTGGTACGCACGGCTCCGCTGTTGTGGTTGATCTTGGTGAACTGTTTCAACAGGGTCGCTTTGTAGTTGTTGATTGAACTGCCGAAGAGAATCCGGCCCGCCAGGCGTTTCTGTGCGGCGGCGGCACCTACCTCTCCGAGGGCTTTGCTGACAAAGGCGCCTTTGGTGAATCCCTTCAAGCCCGGATAGCCTTCGGGGTTTTGCAACACTGCTGCGGGGGTGACCCCTTTGACAAATACAAATTCCTCCTCCAGGAAGCAGGCATCTTGCCCCAGTACGCGCCAATCGGGGCTGCCCGGGGTCATCATCTCTCGGCTGGAGTCGACATAGACATAGCCTACGGGCAACTGCTTGCGCTCTGATTCGTTGTACTCTTGGAAAATTCGTTTGCGGAAGGCTTTCAGTATCTTCCCACCTGTTCCGCCTACGCCGATCAGGATATGATTCTCGTTTAGTTTCATAATGTATTATTTATTGTTATATGTTTCTCTTTTTGTTATACGTTTTTACGTGAAATAATCCATTTGCATCCGGCGCTGCTGCTGGCGTCCTTGCCGTGTGGCATCGTGGCCGAGGAAAACACCTACGACCAGCAAACCGCCCAATAGCCACAATATCCGACGCAGGATATAATAGTTGATCGCCCGATGAATCTGCCGGCTAAAGCGCGCGAGCTGTATGCCTCCTTGCTGCATGCCTCCTTGCCGGATGCCCTCCAGCTCCTTGCGAACACTGCCCAGGAAAGGGGTGACCAGCGGGAACTGTTTTTCTATCTCTTGTTCGATTGCGGCCCATTGGTTCGCATCGAGAGGGGAGGAAGCGTTTATCCCGGCGGGGAGGGCTTTCACCAGTTGCTCGATCTCTTGAGTGGTGGGTACTAATCCTTTGACTTTGATGCCTCCGACCAATAGTGTTGCTTGAAACCAGGCGAATAAGACGAAAACGACAAGCGCTCCGATGCCTGTGATCTCCCAGCGATAGCGCATAACAACTAAGCGTGGCAACAAACAGAGCACCCCCATCAGCACCAGGCTGATGAGACACCCGAAGAAGACAGATGAGAGTATATGACCTATTCCCCACAACACGCTACAAATGTATTTTATCATAAGCGAAGAAATCTTGATGTAGATTAAGAAATTCAACAGCTTTCCTATTTGCCCTACTAAGAAGCGGTTTGTTCTTTTCCCAAAAACAGCTTTCTTTGCAGTATCTATTAAATTATGGGGTGTGATGTGTATTAAAAAGATATTGTTTTTCCTTATTCTATGGGGGATCATCAGTGCCTGTTCGGAGACCGATCCGGATGTGCCGATCATCGAAGTACCGGAGATAGAGAAGACGCTGCCGCAGGTCAAGGCGGAAGTCGTGGAAGTGAATCAAAGAAACGTGCAGCTGGAAATCAGTCTGACAACGGGCAAATATACAGAGCTGACCGGCCTGAAGCTCTGTTATGTCGAAGGCACGACCGCTGCCGATACCACTCATCGGGTGGTGGATCTTTATGCAGCGTATCAGCAAAACCCTGCCTCGCAGGTGGTCACGTTGGAGAACCTCAAAGCCGCCACCGAATACAGCTACCGTCTCTACCTGGAGAACAGCGATAACCAGGATTACAGCAAGCTTCAATACTTTATCACCAAGACACCCAAGAGCGATACGTCGTGGGAGTATGTAGGTGATTTGTCGCATCCATCGCTCTATCTGCCCGGTGGATTTGCCCTCTCTAATCGGTTTTTCGCTTTATCCAGTTATTGTGATGAGGATCAGCCGGGAGGTGACTTGGTGGAATACTCCTTAATCACTAAAAAATGGCTGCCCGCTAAAGAAACACCTCTAAAAAAGCATTTGTATCCGATCTGTATTACCCTAGATGATAAACTCTTCGTTGGCTTTGGAGAAAAGATCAATGAATCGGTTCCTACCACTTGGTGGTGTTATGATCTGACGACTGATAGTTGGACACGAAAAGCTGATATCCCGCACACCTATGTATATAATGTGATGGGCACTTTCGTTTATAAAGAGTTTATTTATGCTGTCTACACACGCTCGATGACCGACAGCTCTGTGCCGATCTATGTGGTGGCCTATAATACGAAAACCGATGAATGGATAAGTAAAAATGATTTCATCGGAAAAAAAACAACTGGCTCTGCCACCTTTGTACTCAATGATAAAGCTTATTTCATAGGAGGTCTGGGGGGATGGGTAGATGATGCACCGCTTTATCGCTCCGAGGTATGGGAATACGATATTATACAGGATCAGTGGATTCGGAAAAACGATTTTCCCAGCAAGACCTTAGAGAAGCTTATTGGTCTCAATAGGGGAGGGGTTGGCTATGCCGGATTCGGACAAAGAAATAACGCTAATCATAATGGTTCCTATAGTGATCCTACCTGGTGGCAGTATGAACCCGAACAGGATGAATGGTATGCTTGTAATACCTATACCGGTTGGACAATTAATCATGTACCCGATTATGGTTTTGTGGTGGATAATGACATATACATAGGCGCGCAATACGGAGGATTATGGAAATGCTTAGGCGAATAAAAAAGACTACGAGGGTTCTCTTTTATCTGTTGTTTACACTTTGGGGGGTGGTGGCATGTGCTCTGACGGATCCCTCTGTACCCAATACGGAGGAAGAAAATCTACAACCGCCGACAATCAACACCTTCATGGTAAAAGAGGTGTTTAAACGACAAGCTGTTATCTCTATCTCACTGGATTTATCGAAGGCGATCGAACCACAAAAATACACTTTGTACTATAGCCGTACTAATCAAATACCCGACAAGACGGATCTCAGCTTAGATTTAATGGAATACTATCAGTCTGGGACTGTTACCGTCACTCTGGCGGATTTACGTCCCAATACACGCTATTACTGTCGCCTGTATATTGAAACGGTGCGTGGAAATATTTATTCTCAGGCACTTGAATTCAATACCCGCTTGTCGACGGAGGGAGGCCTGGCCTGGGAAAAGATCGCGGATATGCCTTTTGTCAATGATTGGTACTCGCATGTACATGTGGTTGGATCGGATGCGGTCTATATGGCCGGATCGATAACCAAAGAAGAGGTCATCGCACCGCTGACTCAACAAGGCGTGTGGCTATTCGCCCCTTCGCAGATGTCCTGGCAGTTTGTCTCCCAAATCGCAGGAAACAAACGCACACAGGCACATGTGTTTTTCTTGAATAACTATGTGTTCTACGGTTTCGGTAATATGACGAATGATAAAACCGGGAATGATTATCAAAGAGATTTGTGGAAATATCTCCCGGAGGCATCAGTATTACGCCTACAGGCAACCTTACCTTATTATGTGGCCTATCCCATGTCGATTTTCCTGCATAAGGGGTCTATTTATTACCTCGGAATGCCTCAGATGGATGAGTACTTGCCGGTTTTTGTCATGGTGTACGATCCTGTTGCCAACAAATGGAACCAGTGTATGGACTTTCCTGGAAAGAAACAAATCAACACCTGCTCCGTCGTTGCCGGTGATCGTGTTTTTATCCTTGGTGGGCGAAATAGTATCAACGACGATGCTGTCTTCTCCAATCGTCTCTGGGAGTATGTGCCTGAGAGCGATACCTGGTTGATCCGCGAAGACTTTCCCGGTGGGGCGCGCTATGATATGCGCGGGTTTGCCATTGGCGAGAAAGCTTACTTCGGGTATGGTATGGAAAGGGTGGATGGGGAGCTGGTTCGCATGAACGACCTATGGGTGTATGACCCGGCGGAAGATAGCTGGGAGGTCTGCTCCTCCTTCGAAGCACTCAACAAAGCGGAGATAACACACAGCTTCGGGTACAACGGCGAAGGATATATTGCGACCTCGCAGCAAGAACTTTGGAAATACACACCTGACAAAGACAAATAAGGTGACTCTTATTGATTATCCTGTTCGAACTCTTCCAGTTCGCGGAGGTTACGCTGGATATCACGGATGTGACGGAAGTAGCGAAACCAGATGATCACAAAGAAGAATACCAAGGCAAGCGATAAATACACCACCAGGAACTCAACGGAGTAGACCCCATCTAACCCGTGGTTGGCTTTGAAAAAGCAATAGAGCCAAACGCCCAGGTAGGTAGGCATCAGGATGCCGGCAAGAATGGTGTGCCTGATGAGATAGGTTCTGTATTTCAGGATAGATCGGGAAACCTCTGTGACCGTCATCCGGCTCATATCGATTTTATCCAGGAAGCCGCATAGCCAGTAAGACCAATACCATAATCCGGCTCCAATGGGGAGCATTGCCAATACCCAGCATATTCCGAAGATATCTCCATGCATCAGGATGGATGCACTCACAAAAACAAAGGCTATGGATGTGATCGGAAGAATCCGTAAGGCCTCTCTCTCATATCGCTTAATACGTTCGAACGCCCCCTTATTGCGGTTGGCTATCATCTCTTTGATCATACTGTCTTTTACCTCTTTTTTAAATGATTCGTTTGTTTGCCACTCTCTTTTTAATGTATCTAAGTCCATAGTATACGTTGCTTTAATTGTTTGACATTTTTTTTAGTTTCTCTTTGATGCGATTGATCTTCGTGGAGACATTGGTAGAGGTGATCCCCATAATATCTGCTATCTCCTTATAGGGTCTGTCCTCCAGATACAGAAAGATAATCGCACGTTCTAACTTGTTGAGCTGATTGATCAGCGCATACAATTCATTTACATAAAGACTGTTGTCTTCGGAAGGCACTTTGAGATCGGGAGAAAGCTCCACATACATGGGTTTGCGACTGCTTTTCCTGAAAAAAGAGATACAGGTGTTGAGGGCAATCCGATAGATCCAGGTCGAATAGGTGCTCTCTTTCCGAAAGTTCGGGAATGATTTCCACAGGTTGAGTACTACCTCCTGATACAAATCATCCAACACGTTCTCTTTGTCGGCATAAAACGACGCTACCTTATAGATAATGCCATTATGTTGCCTGATCATGTCTAAAAAATCTTTCTCCACAATTTCCTTATTACTTGTTTTTTCTTAGTTAGTCGATAGCCGACTCAAAATGTCACAATCTGTTTATCTTTTTTTCTAAATTACAATAAAATGTGGCTCAATCAGAAAAAAGAATATATATTTGTCTATCATTAATATAAAAAGTTGAAATGGGAAAACAATATGAAGAAGTCGTAACAGGTAATTCATACAATACGATATCTGTAGATACGACTATAATTGGGAATGTCATTACTGAGACTGATTTCCGTCTGGATGGAAGAGTAGAAGGTGAAATCTCTTGTAAGGGAAAATTGGTGATAGGAACGAAGGCGAAGGTAAAAGGCATTATCAATGCCCGTAGCGCGGAGGTGTTAGGTGAGATAGAAGGCATGATCATTGCTGAGATTCTGGTGGTCAGATCTTCTGCGGTTATCAATGGTGATATTGTCGCTCAGTCGCTCGAGGTACAGCCCGACGCACAGGTGAACGGTACCTTCTCGATGAAGAAGCAGGCCGGTGTGCAGTATGCCGAGGTGCCAAGTACCCCCTCTTTGGACGAGGTGAAATGGTAAGACATACGCTTGTCGAATCGAATAATCAATTATATTTGTACTAAATCAAATCTTCTATCACAATGGCAAACAGACTATACGACGATGTGGCACCTAATGGCTTACACAACATCATTTCTGCCGGCACAACAATAATCGGTAATGTGATTACCGAAAGTGATTTCCGTCTGGACGGGAAAGTAGAAGGCGAAATAGCCTGTAACGGAAAACTGGTTATCGGGCCAAAGGCACAGGTGAAAGGCAAAATCACCGCTTCTTATACCGAAGTATTGGGTGAGATCGAAGGACAGATCTACGCTGAAAAACTGATCATCAAATCGACGGCGGTTATTCAGGGTGATATTGCTGCCCGTTCTCTTGAAATCGAACACGATGCTCAATTCAATGGTACCTGCTTGATGTCCAAAGAGGGTGAATTACCTAAGATGCCCGAGGTACCCCAGTCCTTTACGCCCCTGACAGAGGGAGAGACGGTGGAAGACGAACTGGATCTGGAAGACGATGAGTTGGCAGACCTGTTGGATGATGACTTAAAAATAGATTAAAGGAGCCTTTCTATGGGGAAAAAAATGAATGAAGAGATAACTCCTCCAGTATCAACCGGGAATAGTGGTATGCTGAATATCATATCTGCCGGTACAATCATCATTGGCAATGTCTATACGGAATCGGATTTCCGGGTAGATGGTGAGATCGATGGTGAAATAGCCTGCAACGAAAAGTTGATACTGGGGAAGACCTCCCGTGTAAAAGGGAAGGTGTCTGCCTCGTATGTTGAGGTCTTCGGCGAAGTGGAAGGCTCTGTGATGGCAGAAACGTTGGAGGTGAAATCCTCAGCCCGCATACAAGGAGACATTTCAGCCCAGTCGTTGGAAATGGAACCGGATGCTTTGTTTGATGGTACATGCAGCATGTTGAAAAAGAAAAATGCTGACAGACCGTCCTATTTCTTATCAGAGTAAATTAGTAGCGTTTGTTTTTCTTCCGATAGGATTCTTTGTGGTTATCTTTAGCGCTTTTATGTAAGGAGAAAGAATATGAAAGAAGAGCAGAACCGTGTACTGCCGATAGATTGGCAGACCGAGAGTGACAGGTATTTAGAAGTCTCAACACTCTTCGACTTGGGTTGGTGGGAGTTGGATATACAAAAAAGCCAACTGACCTGTTCTGCCTCCGTGGCCAATCTCTTAGGCCTGGGTATTACCACCATAGACGCGCCGCTTTTTTTTAAGATGATTCGCGAGGATTATCGATCCCGAATCGTAGAGGCTATTCTTGCTGCTTCCGGCACGCATACGCACCAATATTTCTTTCCGATCTATATCTCCGACAAGGTGGAATGGATCACTATTCGTTTCAAAAAAACGGGAGAGCATAGGTTGCTGGGCGTGATGATCACGTTTGACGAACCGGAAGAAAAAATCACACAGGAGACAGCCCGTGAAACGGTGAAGAACCTGATACACCAATTGAATGGTATCACTAAGTCTTTATTCTCTTTCCTGCAACGGGAGAATTTCGATGATATGGTGAACCATATTCTTTCCACCTTAGTGACACATTTCAGTGCCGAGCGAGCCTATATCTTCGAGTATAACTGGAAAGATATGAACCAAAGCTGCACCTATGAAGCTGTCAGCCGCCCCGGCCTGGAAGAGATAGAGAATCTGACTGAGATGTTCTTTGAACCCGATACCTGGTGGAACCAGCAGATATTGACTCAACAACCCATTATCCTTTCATCTTTAGACGATCTGCCTACATGGGATCTCGTGGATCGCGATGTCCTGGAATCGCAGAACATAAAATCATTGATGGTCGTGCCTTTCGTGTCGAAGGATAATCAGATCTGGGGCTATGCCGGTATCGATGTCGTAGACAAGCAGCGTAATTGGTCGGAAGAAGATTTCCAATGGTTCTCTTCTCTGATGCATATTATCAATATCTGCGTGGAGTTACAGAAGTCGAAGGGACAGATCCTGGACGACAAAGAATACCTGCAGAAACTCTACAAACGCATGCCGATCGGTTATTTGGCGGTACGGATACTTTATGACGAGGATCAACCGGTCGACTTCACCTATACGGAGGCAAATGACGAGCTGGGACGTATCATCGATATCGCCCCGGAGAATATCATAGGCATGAAAGGGTCGGATCTTTTCATGATAGACGATTTGTCATCTATGCTCGAGGTGGTCAATACGGATAAGCATGTTGAGTTTGATTTCCCCCTGCCTTCACTTGACAGGCATTGCCGGGTAATCCGCTTTTCTCTGCATAAAGACGAAGTGATCTCGTTGGTGTTGGATGTGACCGATGTACACAATGCCCATAAGGCTGTAGCCGAGAGCGAGAAGCTATTGCGTACCATTTATGAAAACCTGCCGGTAGGGCTTGAGCTCTACGATGAGAAGGGAGGATTATTGTACCGGAACGATAAGAACCTGGAGATATTGGAACTCGATGCGGAGGATAATGTGATCGGGTTAAACCTGTTCGATCACCCTTGTCTGCCCCAAGAGGTGAAAAAGAAGATCCGGAAAGGCGAAAAGGCTGACTTTAATCTTATTTATGACTTCAGTCTGGTAGGCGATTATTATAAGAAGGAGTTTCCGCCTATGGAGGTGAAAAACCTCACGATTAAAATAGTCCCCATCTTCGATGAAAACAGGAAAATACAGAATTACCTGTTCATCAATATAAACAATACGGAGACTACCAATGCCTATCAGCGGATTCAAGAGTTTGAAGCCTACTTCTCGATGATTGCCAACCTGGCGAAAGTGGGCTATTTCAAATGGAACCTGACCACGAAGGAGGGCTTTGGCATCAGCCAGTGGTTTACCAGCTTGGGCAAACCGGCAAATAGTCTGATGACCGATGACCTGGCGGATATGTATAGCCAGCTGCATCCGGAGGATTTTGAAGCTATCAAACATTTCTACGACAAGGCAGCGTCGGGTCGCACCCAAAGCTTTGAAAAGGAGATACGGGTGATAGAGAAAAACAAGGTGAGATGGCTCCGTTGCACCTTGACCTCTAAGAAAGATCCGGTCAATGGCCATATCGAACTCATCGGAGTGAGTTATGATATTACCGAATTGAAAGAGATGATCCTCGCCAAGGATAAAGCGGAGGCATTAGACCGGCTTAAGTCGGCCTTCCTGGCCAATATGAGTCATGAGATTCGCACACCGCTCAATTCTATTATCGGTTTTTCCGACCTATTAGTTGAAACACAAGACGAAGATGAGAAGCGGGAATATATCTCTATTATCCGCCATAACAATGATTTGCTTCTCAAAATTGTTTCAGACGTATTGGATCTTTCTAATATAGAGTCGGGAACGATGGTGTTTGAGAAACGCGAAGTATCTGTCCGCAAGCTGTGTGGAGAGGTGGTACGACTGTTCAATGCCAAAGAGATTCCACCGGGTATTGAGATGAAGATGGAACCTTTGTATGAGGATCATGTGATCTATACGGATGCGGACAGGGTGAAGCAGGTATTGGAAAACTTTGTCACCAATTCGCTTAAGTTCACGAAACGTGGTTCTATCACCTTAGGCTGCGAGCATCAGGAGGATGACACCCTGTTGTTCTACGTGAAAGATACCGGTATCGGTATTTCACCGGAGGATATCGACAGTATCTTTGAGCGTTTTGTAAAAATCGATTCGTTTGCTCAGGGTACAGGCGTAGGCCTTTCCATCTGCAAAAGCCTGATCGAAGGCATGGGCGGAACCATCGGTGTCGACTCCGAACCGGGCAAAGGCTCCTGCTTTTGGTTTACACTTCCTATTGCTTGATTTCTTTATAAACCTTGAAGTCCTTAAAGTCTTATCTCTTCCAATCGTATCTGTAAGTTGGGAAAACGATGACAAATCACAACCGTTCCGGGCGTAGCACACAGGGTGCGTTTCGTGATGCCGCGGCCTGTTTGAATCTTTTCAAAAGGGGTGGAGGGCGAAAGGGTACGGTAATACCCTTTGGAAGGCTTTTGGGTGAGGCGGTAGACCTGCGTGGAGTCCGTAGGCGACCGGTAAAGAATGGCAGGGTTCACTTCTTCAAAATGCAAACCCAAAAGAAGGGCGAAGTCATTATATAGGAGATCCAGTAATTGTTGCTTGTTCAGGGGCTCCATACAATGGTGGACCGTTAGTTCTTCTTCGCTGATTTCAAAATCGAATACCGTGAGTCCGAAATGGGTGGTGAAGAGGGTTCGATGGCGCTCTTCCCCCGTCTTTTTGATCAGGAATATACCGCTGAAGTGATGTTTCCCCAGGTCGAAGGTCATGTGATAGCGTTGCAATTGCCCGTTGGTCTGCAGAGGGGGGATCAACTCTTCCCTTTCGATCATGCGATCTCCTTCCTTATGCAATCCCCGAATGATGGAGGGTGCACAGGAGGTAGCCAATAATAACAGGCAAAGGCTAAGGTATCGCAAACAATTCATCCGAGTTGATCGTGTTATACCGGCGGTTGGTAAAATGATATTCCGTATAATCCTCTCCCGCCTCTGCCAGGCGCAGGGTGGTGACCGACATATCCGTTTTACTGAATGTGATCGTAATCTCCCGGATATATTGGCGGGTGGTGGCCGATTTGGGTTCGATCCGCGCAATGTAAGAGGAGGCATTTTCCGAAAAATGGGTCGTATAACCGGCGGATAGGCTGCCCAGGTCACCGATCATACTGGCGGCAATCAGGGTTTTCATCTCTTGCATCATGGGGTTGGTGCCTAAAGAGACGATATTCGTTTTGCCATCCGACAGGATTTTCAGCTGGCTACCGTTGATCACCATCAGGTAGGCGAGGGGATCGGTGTATTCCAGCCGGATCTTATCCTCTTTGCGGTAGGCGAAGCGGCCTTTGGAAACAATCGTTTCGGCAAAGACATCGAGGTATTTATCCTGACGGAAGTCGGCTTCAATGGATTGAATCTTGCCGGATGCCTCTTTCAGACGCTCCTGAAAAGCCTCTAAGGAGACGAGGGGTGTAGCCGCTTCCTGCGCGAAGGCTTGCCCGGTAAAAAGGAAGAAAAGTACTATACAGAATTGTTTCATAAGGCGTAATTATTTATTAGTTCATCAACACGTTTCACCTTGTATTCGTTAGCCTGAAGGTATTCAAACAGTGCCGTCAACAGTTCGACACTATCCGGCAGGCGGTCGTGTAAGAGTATAACGGCGCCCGGACGGATTTGTTTTGTGATTCGTTTCATGATTCGGTCGACCGGCTCTCCCCGGGTGTCGAGCGAACGGACGCTCCAGCCGATGGTGGTATACCCCAATGTGCGGACGGCTTTTCCAACGGTTGGATTGGTCACCCCGAAGGGCGGGCGGAAAAAAGTGACGGGTGCTTCGATGATTCCCTCCAATATCTCTTGGGTTTGCGTGAGATCAGCAAGCATCTCCCGGTAGGGTGTGAGGGGGAAACTGTTTTTATGTTGCAGCGAATGGTTGCCGACCAGGTGGCCTTCGCGGTACATCCGCCGGACAATTTCCGGATATTGCGCGGCTTTTTCCCCGATGCAGAAGAAGGAAGCCTTGGCCTGATAGCGTGAAAGCAGATCAAGTACAAAGGGTGACTGTATGGGATCAGGCCCGTCGTCGAAGGTCAATGCCACTACTTTTTCCCGGGTATTTGCCCGGCAAAAGGCTTTCAGGTAAACACCTGAAGCGATACTGTAGGAGGCGTAGAACAGGAAAGATCCTATTGCCAGGATACATACTATGAGTAGTCCCCACACCATATTATGCCTGTTTTAGGAGGATCAATGAATGATTGTCCAGAAATGAATTACAGAGCAGGATGGCCGGTAGGCCTTTCTCTTTCATCTGATGGCAGGCATACCAGAGCCCGAAGCCCATAGCTGTAGGGTATTCGCCACTATATTGTTTGTACTCCTCCGGATAGAGGATGGTTGCCTCTTCCGCGTGATATCGTTTCAGAAACGCATGGAGATACGCCTCTCCGGGTTTTTCCGGAGAAGAGATCATATCGATCGCCTGTAGTTGAACCGCCGAAGCGGCGGAGGGTTGATCGGAAAGTAGGAAGAATGCGGCTCCCTCGCCGGCCATGGCGTTTTTCCAACAGCCGAAACGTGCCAGGATAGCGTATAAGGTGTCGGTCAGTTCGTCGATCGATCCGGCCAATACCCGGCTGGCCTTGCCTTCTGCCAATAAAAGTGCTGCATCCAAGAGGGCGCTTTCCAACGAGAAGCCCCGGTGCACGTAGGTATTGTTGTAGCCATGATTCCCCAACAACAGGGCGATTTGCCCGCCAATGGTGTTGAAGGTCGACTGGATAAAGGCCGTAGGGGCGAGCAATCCTTCATCGTTATCCAGGAAGCTATTCATAAACTTCTCCGTATCTTCCAGGCAGCCCAGCCCGGTAGCCGTCAGGATGGCATCGGGTTGCCATGCCTCTCCGGCCTCTTGCAGGCAGCGCGTAGCGGCAGCGACACCCATCCGGATGATGCGACTCATGCGGCGACGCGCACCGGCGTTCGGAATCAACTGCTTGTAGTCGGGCTCTTCGGCTTTCAGTCGTGTGCCGGGGATCCGGTCTGCCGGTTCCGATACAGGCGGGTGTATGGAGGCGATGGAGTTGATATAGACAGCCTTTTCAAACATAATTTATCGGTTTATCTGACGAAAGACTAAAGAGGTATTGTTGCCTCCGAACCCAAACGAGTTGGACACCACCGTGCGGATGGGGTTCTGTTCGCTATAGGAGGTTACAGGCATCAGGCCGGTCTCTTCGATAGGGGTGGTGAAGTTCAGGTTGGGGTAGTAGATGCCCCGCTGAATAGCCAATACACTAAACACCGCTTCCAATCCACCGGCAGCGCCTAAGGTATGGCCGGTGAAAGCTTTGGTGGAGCTAAACGGAGGGATCCTGTCTCCAAAAAGACGATAGATCGCCTGGCTTTCCGACGCGTCGTTGTTGGGCGTGCCTGTGCCGTGGGCATTGATATAGTCCACCTCTTCCGGGCTGATCCCGGCGATCTCCAAGGCGTTCTTCATCGCCAGCCAGGCACCCGTTCCATCCGGTGAGGAGGCGGTTTGATGGTAAGCATCGTTGCTGTTGGCAAAACCGCATAACTCCGCGTAGGGCGACTTGTGTAGACTCTTTTCGGATTGCAATACCACATATCCGGCGCCCTCCCCCAGGTTCAGACCCGCCCGTGAGGCATCAAACGGACGACAGGGCTCCCGGTCGACAATCATCAGGGAGGAAAACCCATTCAGGGTGAATTTACAAAGGGCATCCGTGCCACCGGCAATCACCACGTCCAATAGGCCCTGTCGGATCATGCGCGCCCCCAACATCAAGGCGTTGGCGGCCGACGAACAGGCGGTACTGATGGTGGTGCGAAAACCGGTCAAGCCTAAGTAGGATGCAATCCGTTCGGTGCTGTCTGCGGCATCGTGCGAAGCAACATGATGCAGCCTTCCCCGGCTGTTGTCTTCCCGAAAAAGGGGATAAAACTGCTCGGAGAGATCCATTCCTCCGGTGGAGTTGGCTGAAATAAGCCCGACGCGCAGGCCGTTTGTCGTGGCAATTGCTGCATCCTGCCAGGCCTCCTGGGCGGCAGTGATGCCTAAAAGAGCCGTTCTCGACAGGGTTTGTTGCCGTGGTATACCTAACCGCTCCTTTAGGTTGTCGTTTGTTGCTTTTACCTCAGAAACAGGTACATCATGGCGTGTCGGGAAAAGAGTGATCTTTCCCAGGCCATGCTGTCCGGAACGAAAGGAGGCGAGATGCTCTTCACCCCCTTGTCCAATGCCGGAAATAGCTCCTATTCCTGTGATAAAGACTTTCATTTCGTGCGGTTAGCCGTGATGAATTGAGCCAGGGTGTCGACCGAATAGAAGATTTCTTTACCTTCCGATGGCTTTTCGATACGGATTCCGTAGTTGCGCTCCAGGATCAGAATGATCTCCAGGGCGTCGATGGAGTCGAGTCCTAACCCCTCGTCTCCGAATAGTGGCGCAGCATTATCGATCTCCTCCGGAGTCATATCCTCCAGGTTCAATGTTTCGATCAATGCTTCTTTGAGTTCTTGTTTTAATTGTTCCATATGTTTTACTTATTTACGTTCTATCCATTCAAAGCGGGCTTCGTAGGCTGAGCCCAATAGTTCGCACCATCCTACAACGCAAGCCCGCATCTGTTGGCTTTGCATTGCCAGGCTCGCGTAGTGGCGCAGGAAGGCTTCCGGGTCGTTCCCGGATACAAAGAAAGTGTTTTCTCCCTTTATTTTATAACGAATAGCCAATTCTCCCATGACAACGTTTGGCAGGGTGTACACAAAAATGGCCGGGCTGGCTCCCAGATCTCCTTTCGTGTCGATCTCCTGTTGATGCTTCAGGTCGGTATCTAACGAGGCAGCTTTGTTCGATAAGATAAGGCCAATCTCTTCCGGTTGGTACTGGTCGGACAGCTCTTTGCCTTCCAGTAAGTAGGCAGTAGCTATATATCCCAGCTTGCAGAGGTCATCCATTTTGTAGAATTTCCGATCGTCCAGTGCTAAGTCTTTGTAGGCTTTGCGGATAAATGCAGGGAAATCATCGCCCTCATCTGCCGAAAAGCGCAATTGGTTGTCCACCCAAATCTCCCCTTGACGGATAAGACAGTGTTTAACCACCTCTGTCTCTGCCGGGACAAGGCCGTCGGTATCTTCTATTTCTTCGGCGACAGACAATACAAGCGCCGCGTTGGATCCTCCGAATCCGGAGGCTGTTTTCAGGCAATGCCTCATCGGAGCGACTGCCTGGTGTTGGGCGCTGACTTGCAAAGGGTAGGAAACATTGGTCGATTCGTACCCCAACGTGCTGTACACTTCCCCTTCGCGCAACTGATACATACAGGCAATAGTCTCCAACAGCCCCGATGCACCCAAGGTATGTCCCCAATAGGGTTTCAGGCTGTTCAGGGGAGTGTGGTCGAGATGGCTGAGGTGAATCGCCTTCGACTCCATCTCGTCATTATAGGGTGTTGCCGTGCCATGGGCATTTACGAAAGAGATCTCTTCCGCTTCCAGATGGCTTTCACGCAACGCCTGCTCCATAGCCAGGTGGAGTCCGTCGCCGGTGCGCGAAGGTCCGGAGATATGATTGGCATCATTGCTGATGCCGCCTCCTGTTAATAGGATGGGTATAGTTTCTTTTACGCGGGAACGATCGGAGGTAACCAACAATGCCGCACAGGCTTCTCCGAGCGAGAGTCCGTCGCGCCGCTCGTCGTAAGGGAGGCAAACAGCCGGACTTACCGACTTAAACGACTGGAAACCCGTTGTGACAAAGCGGGTCAATAGATCGCCACCGGCTACGATAATATGTTTGTAGTCGCCACTTCGGATCAGGCGCGAAGCCACAATCAGCGAGGATACGCCCGATATACAAGCGGTAGATAGAACCAACGGGGTATGCGTCATGCGGAAATAATTACCAATCCGCTCCGCCATCACCGATAGATAGGCTTCTTCCGCCAGCCCTTCCGCTTCGAGACAATCGATATTCCCTTTCGTTGTCGAGAGGATCAATAGGCAGTTCGGATCCGCCGGGTCTATATCGCTTTGGCGTATCACATCGGAGATGGCAAGGATAAACAATTGTTCGAGCGTAGTATATTGCTCTAATCCGGCTTCTTCGATTTGCTCTTGCAGGCGTTTCCGGTCTATTCTTGCTCCGATAAACGGCTGGTCGTATATCGTCGTGTCGTTGATCAGCCCAAGTCCTGTCCGGTAGGTACGCACGGCTTCCAGGTTTTCCTCCGTAGAAAAACCCAAAGCACTCAGGATGGTATCTGCCGTGAGGTATGTCTTTACCCGATGTTCCATTTCTCTTTCCAGGCCTTATAAAAAGCCGGGGTATTCAGTTCCAGTTGATTGGTTTCGCGAGAGACAAACACCTGGGTGCTGCTTCCCGTAGCGGCAATCGTCTCGCCGTCTTCCTTATAGATGATATATTCAAAGAGGATCTTTGCCGCGGAGCTTGGGATATAACGCGTCTCGATGGTGATCGTCTCCCCGTATAATACGGAATGTTTGTATTGCACGTTCAGGTCGACGATCGGAACCACATAGCCCTCTTTCATAATATCGAAGTAACCGATCGCGTACTCCCTGCCGAAGGCTTCCCGCCCATCTTCCAGGTAGCGCACATACGAACCATGCCAGACTACGTTCATCGCGTCCACTTCGCTGAAGCGTACGCGTGTCGTCGTGCGATGGATCAATGCCGGTTCCTGTTTTTTATGTCGTTTCATATCTTAACTTCTCTTCTTTTTACATTGCATAATCGTATGCCCCAAGCCCAGTCCGTCGTGCATTTGTTCGACCTCCAGTCCGGCTTCGGCTACCAACCGCTCCATATCGGCGGAGTAATACATCTTGCTGTTGCCGTTTGCCAATGCTGTGAAGTAGAGACTGGTCTGCGCCAGGCAATAGGAGGCCGTTTCGAACTTCTGTCTGTCCCAGAACGTCTCCATAATATAAAGACGACTATCGGCTTCCATCGAAACGGCCGCCCGGGAAAGAATACTCAATACCTCTTCTTCAGCGAAGCAATCGAGGAACTGGCTCATCCAGATAGCATCAAAGCCTTTGGGAAACACCTGCGCCGGATCCAATAGATTGGCCGGGAATCCTCCGACACGGTCTGCCCCTTCCTGTTCTTTGGTCGCTTCACGCATCATCTCCAACTGCTGCGGAAGATCCATAATGGTCACCTTCACATTGGGTGAATAGGCCACACATTGCATTGCCCATCGTCCGGTATTGCCACCGACATCGAGCAAGGTGCGCGTCGGACGCGAGAAGACAATCTCCAATGCTTGCTGGAACGAGTTGTCCGAATAGAAATGATCGAAAGCAAACCAGCTCTTTTGTACCTGTTCGGGCAGGCGCGACAGTCCTTCATAGATTGTCGGCCATTCGCCGAATACCTGTAGTCCCGCCGGTTTTCCTTCCTTCAACGCCTCCTCCAGATGGAAGAGTCCGAGGTAATTGACATCCTGATTGAAGTCCATATTCACGCGTGCCATCTCATCGGTCAACAGAAACCAACCGGCTTTGCCCAAATAGAAACGCTCCTCTTTCAATAGGATCGTTCCGATGGTCAGCGAGGATTCCAATAATACCTGCACGGCATAACGCGAAAGTTGGGTCTTTTCCGTAATCTCCTCCAGGCTTAATCCGTCGGAGGCATTCCGCAACATCTCGAAGATGCCGAAAGAACGCATCAGGCGCGATACCTGAAAGACAACCGGGCCGAAGGCAATCTCCTGCGCAAGCCGTTGCGCTTCGGCTGCCGTGAACCGGTCTTTACTATATATTTCCTTTTGAGGAGACGATAGTTTCATATGTTTTCTTTGTTTATACTTTCCAGAAGTCGTAATAATTGAACCATTGCTCGGGATGCTTTTCCAGTATGGTTTCCAATGCTTCGATATATTGTGTTAATAAAGCCGTTTCACGTTCCCCGCGTTTATTTTCGGCAGGCGGCGCATCTGCCAATACAAAGTTAAAGGAATATCTCATTCCCTTTTCACGCAGGGCGAAATAAAAGACCACGGGCACCCGCAGTCGGGAGGCCAATAGGTAAGGCCCGGCCGGGAAAGAGGCGTTTGCGCCCAGGAAAGGAGCCTGCAGGGTTTGCGCCCCTTGCGTGAACCGGTCGCCCTGAAAGCAAACATATTCTTTCCGGTTGAGCGCGTCGCTGATGCGGAACACATGCGTCAGGTTGTCTTCATTGACCGGAATCACTTGGTAACCGCCGCCTTTCATGTTTTGTTCCAGTATCTCTTTGATCTTTTGATACTCCGCATCATACATCACGATATGCATTCGTTTGCCGTAATCGTCGAAGAAGGGGGCGCCGATCTCCCAGTTGCCCACGTGCGCACCGATGAGGATGACTCCCTGCTCGCTGTTCAATAGTTGCAGGAACTCCTCATAATGTGTACCGAAATCGAAGTGATAATCATCTGTCTTTCCGGAGCGGATCGCTACCTTGTCGATCAATGTCTGTCCGAACCGGTAGTAATTGCGAAAAAGAAAACCGATGGAACGTAGACGGTTATAATGTAAGCGGCGGCGCGCATATTGCCAACTTGCCTTCGTTGCTTTGGGTGCGAACGGTATGAAGTAGACGACCACCAGACAGAGAAATGCATAGGCGGCTCGTATCCCCAGCCCTTTGATCAAGAGAATAAAAAAGCGATACCCGAAGGATCCTCCCCGGGTTTTCCCTTTCCATTCGCTTTCATTCGTTTGCGCCATTCAGTCTCGCGTCGATAAAATCGTAAAAATCCTGGAATGTTTGTATGCCAACGAAGTCCTGTGCCTTCAATACCAATCCGAAGTCCTGCTCCACCAGCACCACCATATCGACCAGATCCAGGCTGTCGAGCTCCAGGGTCTGCATCATAGGTGCGTCGGGTTGCATTCGTTCGATATCGACCTCAAATTCGTCGGCCAGTCTCTCGTTTATTTTTGCAATTAATTCTGCGTTTGCCATTTTTGTATAGCGTATATATAAATGTTTTTATTCAGTAAATTTCCGGACAATCAGTGTCGAATTGGTTCCTCCGAAGCCAAATGAATTCGATAGGAACGCATCAAACTCCGTCTCCACCCTTTCTGTTGGGATCAGCAGTTTGGAAGATACCTCGTCGGGTTCTTCCAGATTCAGATGCGGAGCGATGAAACCGTTTTGCATCATCAACATGGAATAAACCACTTCACTGGCTCCCGCCATCCACATCTCATGTCCCGTTTGCGACTTGGTGGAGGTGACATATGGGCGATAATCGCCCAGGAGTTCCAGGATCGCTTTCGCTTCGTTCTGGTCGCCTACCGGGGTAGAGGTCGCGTGTGCATTGATATATGGTATGTCCTGTATGGATAACCGGGCGCTTTCCAACGCTCTCTTTAAGGAGCGTGCCGGCCCTTCCACATTGGGCACGGAGAGATGGTCGCCATTCGAAGAGAAGCCATAACCGGCCACTTCCGCCAGGATCGTTGCCCCGCGGCGCATTGCCGATTCGTAGCTTTCGAGAATAAGGGTGGCTGCTCCTCCGCTGGGTACCAATCCGTCCCGGTTCTTGTCGAATGGGCGCGAGGCTTTCGTTGGCTCCTCTTCCCTGCGGGAGAAGGCTTCGAGTCCGTCGAAGCTGCCTACCGAATAGATATTCATCTCCTGGGCTCCTCCGCAAACGATACACTCCTGCATGCCGGTACGGATCAGGGTGTGTGCCATGCCAATGGCGTGTGACCCGCTGGCGCAGGCACCGGAGATCGTAAAGTTGATTCCTTTGAGTTTGAATATCACCGCCAGGTTCATCGTTACGGTCGAGTTCATACTCTGAAAAACCGATCCCGATCCTACCAGTGTTGTATTATGTTTTTCGCGGATGATATCGATCGCCTGGATCACCGGCTCCGCGCTGCTGTCGTTGCCATACAGGATGCCTACCTCGTTGTTTTGCAGGTAGTCCTCGTCGATGCCTGCTTGGCGGAGCGCTTCCAAAGTTGCCACATAGGCATATTGTCCCTGTTCGCAAAGTCCATTGCGTTTCTTTCTGTCCAATATGCCTTTCAGGTCAGGGCGTTCCAGTATCCCGGTCAGGGCTGAGCGGTAGCCATATTCCTTGCGTGCCGGATCGATGCCGATGCCGGAAACCCCGTTGTATAAGGAATGCAATACCTCTTCTTGGTTCTTCCCTATACAGGAATAAATACCCATGCCTGTGATAACAACTCTGTTCATCGCACTTTTTTATGTATATAAACCTCCGTTAATGGAGATAACTTCTCCTGTAATATAAGCCGCCGCCGGCGAAACCAGGAAGCCTACCAACGCAGCCACCTCTTCGGGCGTGCCAAAACGGCCTGCCGGCACCTGTTTTTTCAGTTCGTTTTCGTCCAGATCCTGTGTCATGTCCGTGCGGATAAAACCGGGGGCTACGGCGTTTACCGTCACATTCTTTTTGGCTGTTTCCTGCGCCAATGCCTTGGTCGCCGCAATCATGCCGCCTTTAGCAGCCGAATAGTTCACCTGCCCCGGCATGCCTTTGAGGCCGGAAAGCGAAACCATATTGACGATACGCCCCAGCTTCTTGACCAACATATTTTTCAGTAATGGTTGGGTCACGTTATAGAACCCGTTCAGGCTGATATCGATCACACGATTCCATTCGTCGCCGCCCATCCACAACATCAGGTTGTCCTTGCGGATGCCGGCATTGTTGATCAATACTTCGATGTATTCACCCGGATGTGCTTCCATCCATTTGTTCAGGACAGATTCCGCCTCTTCCCGGTTGGTTACGTCGAAGGGCATCAATTCGCCATCGGAACCCTTCTCGCGCACCAAGCGCAAGGTCTCCAAGGCTTCCGCTTGATTGCTCTGGTAATTAACCAATACATAATAACCCATCTCGGCCAGTTGCACACTGACTGCCCGTCCGATACCGCGGCTTCCGCCTGTAACCAATGCGTATTTCATATTTCTTTCTCTATGCGTTTTTCTTTCAGGTAGGCCATAACAGCCTCTATCTCTTTGTATTTTGGCGTGTCTTCCACAAAAACAGGGAAGATAGCCCGTACTTCATCATATATGTTCCGCGTGCGCGGCGATAGTTTTTCTTTCATCTCCAGGCAGTCGACCGCCTGCACGATGGCCATGAAATGAATGGACATCACCTGGAAAGCGTTTTCCACAACGGTTTTAGCGATCAGAGCCGAATTGGTTCCCATGCTGACAATATCCTGATTGTCGTTGTTGTTGGGAATGCTATGCACATACATCGGGTTCGACAGGGTCTGACATTCAGCCGTTGTCGAAGTAGCCGTAAACTGCGAAGCCTGCAATCCGTAATTCAATCCCAATACACCCATATTCACAAACGGCGGCAATATCTCGTTGATACGGTCATGACAAAGATAGTTTAATTGTCGTTCCGCCAGCATGGTCAATTTGGTCAGGGCGATTTTTAACTTATCCATCTCGAACGAAACATAGTCGCCGTGGAAGTTTCCGCCATGATATACATATTGTGATTCGGGGTCGACAATCGGGTTGTCGTTGGCCGAATTGATTTCGTTAAGTAGTACCTTCTCGGCATTATCCAGTTCATCCCACACCGGCCCCAACACCTGCGGAACGCAGCGGAGGGAGTAGTAGGGCTGCACCTTGTGGTTGAATATCTTTTCATCGTTCTGCCCGAAGAGTTCATGCTCCCGCTTGCGCATCGACTGGCTTCCTTCGATCCAGCGACGCATGGCGGCAGCCGTTTTCTGCTGTCCTTCGTGTGCTTTTACGCCGTTGAGTATTGGCGACATAAAATCATCGTACGAGGAGGCGATCTCGTTCACCATAACCGATGCCACGATGCCCCAATGCAATAGGCGACGCGCATAGATGAGGTTGACCAGGCCGATGCCGGTCATCACCGCCGTGCCGTTGGTCACCGAAAGCCCTTCCCGAATATGCACTTCGATAGGCTGTAGTCCGGTCTCTTTTAATACCTCCGCGGTAGGGCGCAAGGCTCCTTCGTAGAAAACTTCCCCTTCGCCGATCAGTGTCAGGGCGATATGCGCCAGTTGCACCAGGTCGCCGCTGGCACCAACGCTTCCATGTTCGGGAATAAAGGGGTAGATGCCCCGGTTGATATATTGGCGCAATAGTTCGACCAGTTCGGTATGCACGCCCGAATAGCCCTGCAGGAAGGTCGCCAGGCGGGCGATCATCGCCGCTTTCACATAGACCGGTGGCAACGGACGGCCTGCTCCGGTGGCATGACTGCGGATGATATTATATTGTAATTGGCGAAGTACATCATCTTCCACCCGGTATTGAGCCATCGGGCCAAATCCGGTGTTAATGCCGTAGATCACCTTTTCTTTCGCAAAAGTCTGTAGGAAAGAGTAACATGTTTCCACTTTAGCCAACGCTTCCGTGGCAATTTCCAATTCCTTGTCTTCAAATAATAGTGCTTCTATCTGGCCGATCGTGAATTTCTCGTCCGGCTGATAGATGGTAGTTCCCTTCATTCTCAATTTTTTCAAATGGTGCAAAATTACTTTTTTTGGTCTACATAGCCAAAAATGTGCTGAGAAAAGGGGGTAGAGAGGGTTTCAAAGTCTATCAAATTCCTTAAAATCCTCAAATGACAAAATGTAAGCAAAATCGCCGTTTTGCTTTACAATATGATACGTTAAAAAGTGTTACTCCTGCGGGTAGTTTAAAATACCCCTACGTTTTTGGAAATTTTCTCAGGCGTTTTTGACAATTTGTAAAATTGTCTGAACCGGGATTACGTTTTAGAAAGCGTCGAAGACGCTTGACGTTGATAAACCCCATGTGTAGCGTAGCGGAGCATGGGGTGCCAGCTATAGGTGTCTTCCTCAGCCTCGAAGAGGTGGTACATGTATTCCTTTGCGCCCGACCTCTTCGAGGCCGAAGGAGGATGAGGTGATCTCGGCCCCATGTTCCGCTACGCTGCACATGGGGTTTATCAACGTCAAGCGTCTTCGACGCTATCAGTTACATTCGAAATAATACCCCAAGGAGAAGGTGATATTATTTTGGTAGACGGGTGACTCGCCTTGGCGACGGGTAGCGCGGCGGTCGAGGGTGCCGGCGTTGAGGTTGACGGCGAGGAAGTAGGCGTGGTAGGCGACGGAGAAACCGGTGTTGACGCCCAGGTCGAAAGGCTTCAGGTCTTTTTCGTCCGTATGCCCGAAATGTAAATGTTGGTTTTCCTTCCGGCTGGTCATATCTCCAAAGAGAGAGAAGTCGAAGGAGGGACCGGCATAGAGGCTGATCCGCATGTCATAAAAGGGGAAGGTCCAAGCGAGGTTGACCGGAATATGGAGTGAGTTATATCGACATCGGTTGTAGAAAGCCATGCCGTCGAGGTCTTGTCCGGAGTACCAGGCACCGCCCTGGTTCATCAGTCCTAATTCGGTTCGTATAGAGAGCCGTTTATAGATAGCGTTTAGCGGGATATTCGCCAGGGCTGCTACGCTGAATCCCATGCGGGAGCCTGCCTCGTTTTTGTCGCCAATCTTTTGCACCAGCGCGGAGTAGGAACCTCCGGCACGCACGCCCCAGGTGACTTGTCCCCAAACGGGAAAAGCCAATACAAATAGTAGGGCGACTATGGCTGCTTTCTTCATTGTTTCTCCTTTGTTCCGGACTTGAAGACAAAGATAAACACATCCGTAGATTTCGTGTCATTCTTTCGTTATAAAATGCAAGATTGCCTTCCGGCATGATAATCAGGCATGACGCATATTTTAACACAAAGTTATCAACAATAGGCGGGGTCGCCTATCTTCTTTTTGTAACTTTGAGGGAATTTTTCAGGAAAAAAAGATAGATATGGAACCTTTTGTTCATTTACACGTACATACGCAATACTCCATGCTTGACGGGCAGGCATCGATCGATGCCCTTTTGGATAAAGCGCAAAATGACGGCATGCGGGCGATTGCGATTACCGATCATGGTAATATGTTTGGTGTCAAAGAATTTTTTAATAAGGTAAACAAACGAAACGCCAAGTATAAAGGGAAACCGGAGGACGAGGATAAGCTATTTAAGCCGATCCTTGGCTGTGAGTGTTACTGTGCCCGAAACGGACGACACAATAAGAACGGGAAGGAGGACCTGGGTGGTTGGCACTTGATTGTATTGGCCAAGACGCTGAAAGGCTATAAGAACTTGATTAAGATGGTTTCTTATGCCTGGACGGAGGGTTCTTACGGGCGTCCGCGTATCGACAAGGAATTGTTGGAGAAATACCACGAAGACCTGATCGTCACCTCGGCCTGTCTGGGGGGGGAGATTCCTCAACAGATCAAGAACAGGAATATAGACAAAGCGGAAGAGGCTGTTCTCTGGTTCAAAAATCTTTTTGGAGAAGATTTCTATATCGAATTGCAACGGCATCCGACAAACGATCCGAATGCTAATTGCGAAACCTATCCATTACAAAAGGAGGTCAACAAGGTGCTTATCGAACTGGCGCGCAAGCATGATGTCAAATTGATTGCCTCCAACGATGTGCATTTTGTGAACGCGGAAGATGCCGAAGCGCACGACCGTCTGATCTGTCTCAGCACGGGGAAAGACCTGGACGATCCCTCCCGTATGCGTTATAGCAAGCAGGAATGGATGAAAACGACCGCGGAGATGAACGCCTTGTTCCAGGATGTGCCGGAGGCCTTACGCAATACGCTCGAGATTGCCGAGAAGGTCGAGTTCTATTCGATCGACAGTGGGCCGTTGATGCCCGACTTCCCGATCCCTCCTGAGTTTAACAATGACGACGAATACCTGCGCCACCTGACCTATCTGGGGGCGGAAAAGAAATATGGCGATCAGCTTAACGATGAAATACGGGAACGCATCGACTTTGAGTTGGATACAATCAAAGGCATGGGATTCCCGGGATACTTCTTGATTGTGCAGGATTTTATCGCGGCGGCGCGTGCGATGGGCGTGGCTGTCGGGCCGGGACGTGGTTCGGCGGCAGGTTCCGCTGTGGCCTATTGTCTGGGGATTACCGATATCGACCCGGTCAAATATGACTTGCTGTTCGAGCGTTTCCTGAATCCCGACCGTATCTCGATGCCTGATATCGATGTCGATTTCGACGATGACGGCCGTGGTAGGGTATTGGAATGGGTGACTGATAAGTATGGCAAAGAGAAGGTGGCTCATATCATCACCTACGGTACCATGGCGACCAAGTCGGCTATCAAGGATGTGGCGCGTGTGCAAAAACTGCCGCTGGCGGATTCCAACCGACTGGCGAAGCTGGTGCCGGATAAATTGCCCGATGGGAAAAAGGTGAACCTTCGAACAGCGATCGAGCATGTGCCTGAACTCAGGGAGGCGGCTGCTTCGCCGGATCCGGTGATGCGCGATACGCTGAAGTATGCGCAGATGCTTGAAGGAAATGTGCGCAACACGGGCGTGCATGCCTGCGGGGTGATCATCGGGAAGACTGATATCTCGGATGTGGTGCCCGTCAGTACGGCTAAAGACAAAGAGACGGGCGAAGAGATGCTGGTGACTCAGTATGAAGGATCGGTCATTGAAGATACGGGACTGATCAAGATGGACTTCCTGGGACTGAAGACCCTGTCGATTATCAAGGAGGCGATCGAAAATATTGAGCAGACCACCGGTGTAAAGATCGACATCGACAAGATCGATATTGAGGATGCGAAAACCTATGAATTATATAGCGCGGGAAAGACCACCGGTACGTTCCAGTTTGAATCGGCCGGGATGCAGAAGTACCTGCGCGAATTGCAGCCGACGAAGTTCGAGGACCTGATCGCGATGAATGCCCTCTACCGGCCGGGGCCGATGGAGTATATCCCGCAGTTTATTGCCCGTAAACATGGCAGGGAAGAGATCGCGTATGATATCCCCATCATGGAACGCTACCTGAAAGATACCTATGGCATCACGGTGTATCAGGAACAGGTCATGCTTCTGTCGCGCTTATTGGCCAACTTCACCCGGGGACAGTCGGATGAGTTGCGTAAAGCGATGGGGAAAAAGCTTATCGATAAGATGAACGCGCTGAAGGAGAAATTCCTCAGTGGCGGGAAAGCGAACGGACATGAAGAGAAGACCCTATTAAAAATATGGGGCGACTGGGAGAAGTTTGCCTCCTACGCCTTCAATAAGAGCCATGCCACCTGCTATTCCTGGGTGTCATATCAGACGGCATACCTGAAAGCGCACTATCCCTCCGAATACATGGCAGCGGTGTTGAGCCGGAATATATCGAATATTACGGAAATTACCAAGTTTATGGACGAGTGCAAGGCGATGGATATCCAGGTGCTTGGACCGGATGTCAATGAGTCGAGCCTGAAATTCTCCGTCAACAAAAAAGGGGATATCCGCTTCGGACTGGGCGCGGTGAAAGGAGTAGGGGAGAGTGCTGTGCGCAATATCATCGAGGAGCGCAAGAAAGAGCCTTTCAAGAGCGTGTTCGATTTTGTGGAACGTGTTTCGCTTACTACGTGTAATAAGAAGAATATAGAATCCCTGGCATTGGCAGGTGCTTTCGATAATTTCGGTATCCGTCGCGAGCAGTTCTTTGCTGCCGGCGAAAAGGATGGGGAGATGTTTTTGGATACGCTTATTCGCTACGGTAATAAATTCCAGATCGATAAGGCGTCGGCCGCCAATTCCCTGTTCGGTATGGACAATGTGGTGGAGATATCGAAACCGGCGATTCCGACCTGTGAGTCGTGGAGCGATCTGGAACGGTTGAACCGCGAGAAAGAGTTGGTGGGTATCTACCTGTCGGCGCATCCGCTTGACGAATACCAGGTGATCCTTACCTACGCTTGTAATACCGGTGTGGCTGAGTTGAATGATAAAGATCTGTTGAAAGGCCGGGATATCATGCTGGGAGGGATTGTGACCGACTTCCGCGAGGGGACCACCAAAACGGGTAATCAGTATGGTATTCTGAAGATAGAAGACTTTACGGGAAGTGCTGAGATTCCGCTGTTTGGGAAAGATTATATTGAATATGGAAAATATGGACGTCCGGGCATGTATCTGTTGATTCGTGGCAAAATGGAACCTCGTCGTTGGCGCGAAGAAGAGGTGGAGTTTAAGATCGGAACAATCGGATTATTACAGGATGTGAAAGAGTCGCTGATTGAAACATTAAGGATCACACTCCCGATACATTGTCTAAACGACAAAATAATAAATGAACTCTCTGTGTTGATCAAGAACAATCCGGGAAACAGTTTGTTATACTTCAAAATGATCGATAAGGAGTATAATGTGATGCTCGATTTTACTTCCAAAACGATTAAGTTGGAAGTAACCCTTGAACTGATCAATTTTCTGAAAAACAATGAGGAAATCGAGTTTAAAATAAACGGATAGCTATTGTCTGGGGGCAAAAGAATGACTACTTTTGGCCTCGCAAAACGCATGATCAACTTACAAAATTTAAATATAAACAAGTATGGCACTACAAATTACAGATGCGAATTTCGAAGAATTAGTAAACTCAGGCAAGCCGATGGTGCTTGACTTCTGGGCAGAATGGTGTGGCCCCTGCCGCATGGTGGCTCCTATTATTGATGAACTGGCAGAAGCCTATGAAGGACGTGTGACGATAGGTAAAATGGATGTGGATGAGAACAATGACGTAGTAGGTCAGTTCGGTATTCGCAATATCCCTACCGTATTGTTTTTCAAAGATGGTAAAATGGTCGACAAACTGGTTGGCGCTACGACGAAAGATAAATTTGTTGAGAAGATTGAAGCACTGCTGTAAGAAGCGGATTTATGATAAAAAGAAAGAGGCTGTCTGTGATATCAGACAGCCTCTTTTCTTTTTTTGGCGCAGATTACGCAGATTACACAGTTTTATGCAACACAAGACCGTGAAATCTGTGTAATCTGTGCCAAAAATATGTCAGGAATTATGCAACATACTCAATAGTTGGGATAATGACTCTTTGGCATCCCCCAGCATCATGGTGACTTTCTCCTCCATATCATACAGCGGGTTCGGCACGCCGGCATAACCCGGTTTGCGGTCGAAGTTGCAGATGATGATATGTTTTGCCTGCTCTACATTTAATACGGGCATCCCGTAAATAGGGGTGTCTTTCGCATCATGAGCGGCCGGGTTCAATACATCGTTGGCTCCGATCACCACGACCAGATCCGTATCCTTGAAGTCATCGTTGATATTATCCATTTCATACAGTTGGTCGTAGGCCACATCGGCTTCCGCCAGCAGCACATTCATATGTCCCGGCATACGTCCCGCCACCGGATGAATGGCGTATCTGACCTCTGTGCCCTGCATTTCCAACGCGTTGGCAAGCTGGCGAACCTGATGTTGCGCCTGTGCCAGTGCCATGCCGTAGCCCGGAACGATAATCGCTCGTTTGGCCGATTTCAGTACCTCTCCGGTGTTGGCGCCTGTCGTTTGCTGTGGCTCGGCAGCGGGGGCATCGCTCTTCTGCGTGTTCATCTCCCGCATCACCTGTGCCAATGACTCTTTGGCATCACCCAGCATCAAGGCCACCTTCTCCATTTCATACAGCGGATTGGGAACGCCGGCATAGCCCGGTTTGCGGTCGAAGTTGCAGATGATGATGTATTTGGCCTCGTCAACATTCAATACCGGCATGCCATAGATCGGAGTCCCTTCGGCGTCGCGGGCCGCCGGGTTCAGTACATCATTGGCTCCGATCACCACGACAACATCTGTCTCTTTGAAGTCGTCGTTGATATTATCCATCTCATACAGTTGGTCGTAGGCCACATCGGCTTCCGCCAGTAACACATTCATGTGACCCGGCATACGTCCGGCCACCGGATGGATGGCGTATCTGACCTCTGTACCCTGTGCTTCCAGGGCATCGGCCAACTGGCGAACCTGGTGTTGCGCCTGTGCCAAGGCCATACCATAACCCGGAACAATGATCACCCGCTTAGCAGATCTCAGTCGTTCGCCGGGCGAGTTCTCTTGAGGTTGTGGCTTCGGCATTTCCTTTTCGGCTACCGGTTCAATAGGCTTCTCGCTGTTTCCGGGAGCAGGATCTACCGATGTTTTCCCCATCAGGATAACCGCCAGGCTCCGGTTCATGGCCCGGCACATGATCTGTGTCAGGAGCAGTCCCGATGAACCGACGATACCTCCGATAGAAACAACCAATAGGTCACCGATCGCCATACCGGCAATCGCGGCTGCTATCCCGGCAAGGGATGTCAACAGGGAGATGGTGATCGGCATATCAGCGCCACCTACCCGGATGGCAAATGCCAGTCCGAAAAACGAACCGAACACCACAGCTGCCGCCATGATGAAATAGATATTCGACAGGATGCCCATGTCTTTGCCGATGAAGAAGGCAAAAACAACCGAAGCGATGGAACCGATCATCAACAGAATGGTGATCAACTGATGGTTTTTCCAGATAATAGGCTTCTGGGAAAGCAACCGGTGCAATTTACCCGCCGCCACCATACTGCCGACAAAGGTTACCATGCCGACCACAATAGCCAGGGTGGCTGTTACGTTGACAAACAACGGATAGTCGGAAGGTTTTACGCCAATGTTGATAAGCGTCAAAGCGCCCACCACAGCACCGGCCAGTCCGCCCAATCCGTTCAGCATGGCCACGGTCTGTGGCATCTGTATCATCTGCACCTTATAGGCCAGGACAGCCCCGATAAGGCTACCGATCAGTATAAACGCGTAGATTGTCCCGACTTCGAAGATCTGGTAATACCACAGGGTCACCACCGTTCCCGCCAACAGACAGAACGATAATAACAGGTTACCACGAACCGAAGAGGAGACTTTGCTCATCATGGATATCCCGAGCAATGAGAGGAGCGAGAGAACTACACAAACAATATAATAGAATGTTTCCGTCATCATTTGTCAGTCGTTTTTTTCTTGGGATTAAACATCTTGAGCATACGATGGGTCACACCAAAGCCGGCTACCACATTCACGGTTGCCAGAACAACCGCTATTCCACCGAAGATCTGCCCGATCACGAGCCCTGTTCCTCCCGCCTGATACGAATATCCGACAGTGATCACCGCGCCCAACAGGCAGACACCGGCCAGCGCATTCATCCCTGTCATCAGGGGTGTATGTAGTAAGCTCGGCACATTCTTGATAATGAAATAACCAACGATGGAGGATACCAAAAATATCAGTACCAGAAATATCGGATTCATTGTCTTACTTTTTATTCATGGCTTCCAAAGCCCCTGTATGTACTACTTTACCGTCGATAGTCACTAAGATAGAGTCTACGATTTCGTCTGATCTGTCTAATTCGATCTTTCCGTCTTTTACCAGGTATTTCACCAGATTGTACACATTGTTGGAGAACATCCAGGTTGAGCTGGTCGGCAGCATACCCGGTATATTCTTAATACCTATCAGTGTGACACCGTGTTTTACTTCTGTTTTTCCCGCGGGTGTGATGTCGCAGTTACCGCCCTGGTCGATCGAGATATCGACAATCACCGAACCGTTTGGCATCTCTTTGACCATCTCTTCCGTGATCAGTACAGGAGCGATCTTGCCCGGAACCAATGCGCTTAAGAACACCACGTCCATATCTTTCAGAACTTCACGCAGTTTTGCACGCTCTTTTTCCAGCCATTCTTCGGGCAGATCCTTGGCGTAACCACCTTCAGCAATCGCCATCTCGGCAGGTATGCCCATGTCAACCACCTTAGCGCCCAGGCTCTGTGCCTGTTCGATAGCTGCCGGACGAATATCCGTCGCGTAGGTAACGGCACCCAGTCGTTTGGCCGTAGCCAAAGCCTGCAAACCGCCTACACCCACACCAATCACCAATACCTTGGCGGGTTGAATGGAACCTACGGCTGTGAACATGGGGGGCATAAACTTAGGCATCGCATTGGCAGCCAAAAGCATACCTTTGTATCCGGCGCAGGTACTCATCGATGTCAGGGCATCCATATTCTGAGCGCGTGAGATACGTGGGATGCCGTCCAGGGTCATACTGATAATACCTCTTTCGGCTAATTGGCGCACCATCTCATGGTTGACAGGAGAGGCCGGGTGTATAAATGTGATAAGGTATTGTCCCGGATGCATCAGGTCCACTTCGTGCTTGTTGAACTCGTTGTTGAAGAGCGGTTCTTTTACTTTCAGGATCAGGTCTGCTTTGTTGAAAAGCTCTTCGGCAGAAGCGATGATCTCCGCACCGGCGGCTGTATAGGCTTCGTCGAAGTAGAAAGAACCTTCTCCGGCTTTGTGCTCAACCAGAACTGTTGCGCCATCGGCGATAAACTTTTTTACTGTCTCCGGGCTGGCGGCTACGCGGGCTTCGCCAGGCATGATCTCTTTTGGAATACCAATAATCATAATGATAGTGTTTTTGAATGATTTTTATGTGATTTAAGACGTTTTCGGGCCAATACGGCGTACTCTTACGCGGTGTTGGTTACAAAATGTTTTCAAATGTAGTAATAAAAGCAAATTGGTATTCCAATTTTAGCATTTTTTTTGAGCGGAAAAAAAATTCTCACCCGCATGAGAAAAAATTCTCACCCGCGTGAGAATTTTTTTACTCCCGCATGAGGATAAAAAAAGGAAGGGGGACTCCCTTCCTTTCTTACGTGTATATCTGTTGTTTTTTAATCAATACGTTCTTTCCAGCAACCAGGAGTCCTGGAAGTTGGGCGCATATTTGCGTTTGAAAGCATCGCGGCTGGCGGCGGCCTGTGTCTTGTCGTCGAAGCTGGATACGATCACGCGTAGCATACCTTCGTCGTTTTCTCCTAATACCACATAGTAGCCATCGTTTTCCATCCGTTCTTTTAAGGAATAGGCATTTGTTTTATTGCGGAAGCTACCAATCACCACACTGAAGCGTTTCAAACGGTTCGGATCTTCTCCCTGTGCGGGTTTGATCTTTTCCGTACGGGTTGTTTCCGCTACTTTCGGTTTTGAAACAGGGGCAACATCGACCACATCATCGTTAACGACCACCACATCTGTCGGCGCGTCCATCTCTCTCTCTTTGGCCTGCTCATACGCAGCCTTATAAGCACTCTGTTTGGGCTTACATGAACCCAGGGATACAATCATACAAATCGCGGCTCCAAATAACCAAATCTTTTTCATATTGTCAGATATTTAATTACTTGCGCAAAGATATGAATAAATTTAGCTATTTTCGCATGCATAACTTAATATATCATAACGCAAATGAATAAATCTATCGTAACAATGGCCATGTCAGCAACCGTGTTATTAGGGGCATGCGCACAGGAATCTACACAAAAAACGCCCGAGGCGCCCCTGATCGGACGCACGGAAATGACTATCCCGAACGGACGGCTCACTCCCGAAGTATTATACTCCATGGCGCGCGTGAGCGGTGGCCAGGTTTCTCCCGATGGGAAGAGGGTATTGTATGGCGTGAGTTTTCAAAGTATTGAACAGAACAAGGGGAATCGTGAACTCTTTGTTGTCGATATCGACGGCAAAAACAAACAGCAGATTACCCATACGCCTCAAAGCGAAAACAACGAGGTGTGGATAAACGGAGGCAAGCAGATCGCTTTCCTTACAGGCGGACAGATCTGGGTGATGGATGCCGATGGCTCCAACCGCCGACAGATTAGTCAATACGACGGAGGCATCGATGGCTTCCTGCTTTCGCCGGATGAGACAAAGGTGGCCTTTATCAGTCAGATCCCCTATGGCATCGATACGCATAAAACCTTTCCCGACCTGCCGAAGGCAACCGGGCGCATGGTGGATGACCTGATGTATAAACATTGGGACGAATGGGTAGAGACTGTTCCGCATACCTATTGGGCACCGATCGACTGGAACGGGACATTGGGCGCGGTGACCGATATCGTGGAGGGTGAGCCTTACGATGTGCCGATGAAACCCTTCGCAGGTGTGGAAGAATTGTCGTGGACGCCCGACGGAACCCAATTGGCCTATGCGGCACGGAAGAAAACAGGGGTGGCTAAATCTTTGTCGACCAACTCGGATATTTATCTGTATGACCTGGCGAAGAAAGAGACCCGTAACCTGACGGAAGGCATGATGGGTTACGATACCAACCCGGTGTTCTCGCCCGACGGCAGCAAATTGGCCTGGGTCAGCCAGGAGCGCGATGGCTATGAATCGGACAAACACCGCCTCTTTGTGATGGATATGGTTACCGGCAAAAAGACCTACCTGACTGAAGATTTCGACTACAATGCCGATTCGCCTATCTGGCATCCTGATGGCAATATGCTTGCTTTCCTTGGCGCGAAAGAGGGATTGGTGCATATCTGGGGCATTACGCTGGATAAGCAGATCGGACAGGTAACTACCGGACAATATAATTACCTCTCGATTCATTCGGCTGCCGGACAGATCGTTGCACAACGTCAGTCGCACGAGCAACCGACCGAGCTCTATCGCATCGACCCGATGAGCGGTGCTGCTATGGAGATCAGCTTTGAGAATAAACCGTTGCTCGATCAACTGACGATGGGCAAGAGCGAACCTCGCTGGGTAAAGACCACCGACAACAAAGAGATGCTTGTCTGGGTGATTTATCCCCCGCATTTCGATCCGAATAAGAAATATCCGGCACTTCTCTATTGCCAGGGTGGCCCGCAAAATATGGTGAGCCAGTATTGGAGCTTCCGTTGGAACTTCCAGATTATGGCGGCCAACGATTATATTATTGTAGCGCCTAACCGACGGGGACTGCCCGGCTTCGGACAGGAGTGGCTGGAACAGATCAGTGGCGACTATGGCGGCCAGAATATGAAAGACTACCTGGCAGCCATCGACGCGGTGGCTAAGGAACCCTATGTGGATGAAAACCACCTGGGAGCTGTTGGCGCAAGCTATGGCGGATTCTCCGTATACTGGCTGGCAGGCAACCACAACAAGCGCTTCAAAGCCTTTATCGCTCATGCCGGTATGTTCAATATGGAGCATCAATACTTGGAAACAGAAGAGATGTGGTTTGCTAATTGGGATATGGGCGGCCCGTATTGGGATAAGAACAACCCGGTGGCGCAGCGCACGTTTGCCAACTCGCCTCATCGTTTTGTTGACAAATGGGATACACCTATCCTGGTGACGCATGGAGAAATGGACTTCCGCGTGCCTATTTCACAAGGTCTGGCAGCGTTTAATGCTGCTAAGTTGAGAGGCGTTCCGGCCGAGATGCTGGTGTTCCCGGATGAGAACCACTGGATATTGCAGCCACAGAACGGAGTCTTGTTCCAGCGTGTCTTCTTCAACTGGCTGGATAAGTGGCTGAAGGAGTAGGAAGAGGTGCGAATCCGCCGCTGAATTGCGTATCTCCCGTAGATTGTGTACTTTTGCCCCGGTTATTAAATATAAATAGGTATGAGTCATAATTTATTGAAAGGCAAGCGGGGCATCATTTTCGGTGCGCTGAATGAGATGTCGATTGCCTGGAAAGTCGCTGAGAAAGCGGTCGAAGAGGGAGCAATCATTACACTAAGTAATACACCGATGGCCCTGCGTATGGGCGAGTTGGACGAACTGTCTAAAAAGCTAAATGCAGAGGTGATTCCGGCGGATGCCACCAGTGTGGAAGACCTGGACATGGTATTCTCCAAATCGGTGGAGATACTGGGCGGAAAGATCGACTTTGTGCTTCACTCCATCGGTATGAGTCCGAATGTGAGGAAGAAACGTACATACGACGACCTGGATTATAATATGCTGGAGAAGACATTGGATGTGTCGGCGATCTCCTTCCATAAGATGTTGCAGGTGGCTAAGAAGCAGGATGCGATAGCCGAATATGGTTCGGTGGTAGCCCTGAGTTATGTAGCGGCTCAACGCACCTTCTTCGGATACAACGATATGGCGGATGCCAAGAGTCTGTTGGAATCGATCACGCGTAGCTTCGGTTATATCTACGGACGGGAGAAGAATGTGCGTATCAATACGATCTCTCAGTCGCCGACCGCGACAACAGCCGGGAGCGGTGTGAAAGGGATGGAGAGCCTGATGGACTTCTCCGATAAGATGAGTCCGCTGGGTAATGCAACAGCCGAAGAGTGTGCCGACTATTGTGTGACCCTCTTCTCGGATCTGACACGCAAGGTAACCATGCAGAACCTTTTCCACGATGGTGGCTTCTCGAGCATGGGTATGAGTCTCCGCGCGATGAATCAGTACAGCAAAGGACTGGATGAGTACACGGATGAGAATGGAAAGATAATATATGGATAAGCGAGGGAAATTATGAATTATGAATTATGAATTATGAGAAGGATCGTTGTTCTTTTCATAATTCATAATTCATAATTCATAATTTTTCTGCTGTAAGCAGAAACACTATGTTACTTAGGATTTACCCCGATAACCCCAATCCACGGGAGATAAGCCGGGTTGTTTCGGTGTTACGGGACGGCGGCTTGGTTATTTATCCGACAGATACGGTCTACGCTATCGGATGTAACGCCCTGAATGTACGGGCGGTGGAGAAAATATGCCAGATGAAAGGGGTGAATCCGCAAAAAGCAAACCTGTCGATTATCTGTTACGACCTGTCGAATATCAGCGAATATGCCAAAGTAAGTAACGCGGCATTCAAACTGATGAAAAAGAATTTGCCGGGACCTTTCACCTTTATATTGCCGACCAGCGGCGAACTGCCAAAGATATACAAACACCGGAAAGAGGTGGGAATCCGTGTGCCGGACAATACGATCGTGCGCGAACTGGTGCGGGAGTTAGGCAATCCGATTCTGACCATGTCGGTGCATGATGAGGACGAAGTGATAGAGTATTCGACCGATCCGGAACTGATTGATGAAAAATATGCCCACCTGGTGGATCTGGTGATCGATGGCGGCTACGGCACGATGGAGCCCTCTACTGTTGTGGATTGTACAACGGATGATTTCGAAATTATCCGCGAGGGAAAAGGCGAACTAATCTGGTAAAACCTATGAATTGGATCCAACTACTTTCCGACAAACGGTTCGGGATGGAAGACTACAATAACCGGAAGCATGATCGGACGGATTTTCAACGCGATTATGACCGGTTGATCTTTTCATCCGCCTTTCGCCGCTTGCAGAATAAGACACAGGTGTTCCCGCTTCCTGGAAGCATCTTCGTGCACAACCGATTGACACATAGCCTGGAGGTGTCCTGCGTGGGACGTTCGTTGGGCAATAATGTTGCCCGGGCGTTGATGGAAAAGTATCCCGGCATGGATGCCAATTTTTCGGAGATCGGTTCTATTGTTTCTGCTGCCTGCCTGGCGCATGATATGGGTAATCCCCCTTTCGGGCACTCGGGAGAGCGAGCCATATCCGCCTTTTTTACCGAAGGGGGCGAGGGAAAACAATGGGAAGCTCAGGTGAAAGAGGAGGGAGGCCGTTGGGAAGATTTTGTCTATTTCGAAGGAAATGCGAATGCGCTCCGCCTGTTGACCCATCAGTTTACCGGGCGACGAGAAGGTGGATTCGCTTTGACATACAGCACCCTGGCGTCGATTATCAAATATCCGTATTCCTCTGAATTGGCACAGAAGAAGAAAAAGTTTGGTTTCTTCCAGACAGAAGAGGAGACGTTCAATAAGATTGTTGAGGAGTTAGGACTTTGCCGTGATCCGGAAGAGGAGGGGAAATATGTTCGCTACCCATTGGTTTACCTGGTGGAAGCTGCCGATGATATCTGTTATCAGATCATGGATATAGAGGATGCCTGCAAGTTGCATATCCTTTCGTATGAAGAGGCGATCGAACTATTGTTGGGCTTTTTTGAAGAAGACCGTCGCGAACGCCGTCAGGAGGTGATGCGGATGGTAGACGATAAGAACGAACAACTGGCCTATCTCCGCTCGAGCATTATCGGGTTATTGGTCGATGCCTGCTCACAGGTCTTTATTGAACACGAAGAGGATATCCTGTCGGGGCATTATAAGGGTCCGTTGATCGAGCGAATCAACGATCCGGCTAAAAAGGCGTATGCCGCTTGTTCTAAGGTGGCCTGTGAGAAGATCTACAAGGCCAAAGAGGTGGTCGATGTGGAACTGGCCGGGCATCACATCTTTAGCCGGTTGATTAGTATCTTTACAAACGCGTTGATAAACAAGGATCAGCCTTATAGTCAGCTGTTGCTGCAACGCATCCCCAGCCAATACGATACGAATGTGCCTACGACTTACGGAAAAATACAATGCGTGCTCGATTATATTTCAGGCATGACCGATGTCTACGCACTCGATCTCTACCGAAAAATCACCGGCATGAGCTTGCCGGCTGTTTGATGTTCTATCTATTGGAGTGGAAAAATATTCTTTCTACTGTTTTCTTTATCCTTTGCACAAGTAGAGTAAGTCGATATTTTGCTATCTTGCGCTATGTTGTTTTGTCCAAAATAAATTGTTGACATAGGACAGAAACAGCAAAAAGCTATTTTTTTATGAAAATGTAGTTGTTTACTAAAGAAATGACTTAATTAGTAGTATTGAAGTATATTCATGGCAACAAATAAGAATGCTCGTCTTCGTTACGAGGCACTTGATAAGTGTTTTAGTAATTTCTCGCGTAAATTCTATATTGAGGATTTGCAAAAAGCTGTTTGTGATTATTTGAAAACTCAATTAAGCGAATACAAAACGATAAGCAGACGACAAATCTATTCAGATATAGAAGAGATGCGTACCTCTCCCAATATGCAGGCGCCAATAGAAGCCTATTGGGATGGTCAACGTAAATATTATCGATACGATCGAGAGGGCTTTTCGATTGTTGACCTTACAGACGAAGAGCTGACAGAGTTGGAAACGACTGTGAATATGCTTGCTTCATTTCGCGGAATGCCACAATTTGAATGGATGCTTGATATTATAAACAAGCTGAAAAAGAAATATAAAGTGAAAGGGATCGATAAGACCATTTTTTCTTTTGATTCAAACATCGACTTGCAAGGTATTGAACGATTTAAACAATTATTTGGCTATATTGTAAACGAACAGCCAATAAAGATAACCTATACTCCATTTCATACACCCTCTTTTGAAGCGGTTATCCATCCCTATTTTTTGAAGCAATACAATAATCGATGGTATCTGTTGGGCTTTTATAGTGAATATGAGGATATTTCGATATTACCCTTAGACAGAATAGTAGGAGTAGAGCCTGTCAAACGAACATTTATACCTGATTCTATAATAGAGAATCCTGACGATTACTTCTATGATGTCATCGGTGTCACTATCCCCAAAGGGAGGAAGCCGGAAAGAGTGGTATTGAAATTTAGTGAACATCGTTATCCTTATATTATCGCCAAGCCTATTCACCCAACCCAGCAAAAGGACGATAAGGAGCGCATTGTTACATTAACGTTAATACCTAACCGAGAATTGATAGCTACCATTCTTGGCTTTGGAGATGATGTGGAAGTTGTAGAACCTCAGTCGCTTAGAGGTGAGATTGCGGCGGTTTTAGCAGGGTGTTGCAAGAATTATGGACTTTTGAAGAATGACTGCACAAGTACGCTCTAAATTTGCGGTATCAAAATAAAACAAAAAACGTAAGCTTATGCTCAACACACACACACTTTCCGCTACTCAGTCTTTTGATCTCGCAAACGTTCTTTTCTCTGCTCCTGTAGAGACGGTAAAAACACCTACCCGAGGAAAAGTTTTTGCAGAAGATGATTTTGCGAAAAATTGGGAATCGATTTATCTGCATCCAAATCAACTCAAATCAGGAGAAGTCGTAAAAGGAATGCGTAAACTCACCTCTTCAGCCCTTGTAATATCGTCACATGGTAATTCAATGGTATTTATTCTTGCCTCGATGGAAGAACCGGTTTATATTCCAGGTGCTTTTGAGAAAGGTGAACAAGGCTATTTTATGGCTTTCTATCTTGCTCCTGTACTCAATACTGAATACGTGTATTATATGTGTCAGTTTGGTGCTTGGCGCAGAATTGTCAATAATATTGACGCCTATGAAACAGGGCTGGATTGGAGTAGTGTTGGTATGTTTGCCGGATCTGATGGCCATGGAAAAGCGATGTATATAGATCCGGAAGACATTATTCGGAATGCAGGAAAAATAAGCTTGCCGTCTATTTCTGCCCAAGAAGAGCTTGTCGAAGCTGCTAAAAAGCAAGCTGCTAAAATAGCAGAGCTGTCAACCTCTCAATATAATGTAGCAGATATTGTATCTCGATACACAGACTTTGGGCGTGTTGATGGATTATTTCGGACTAATAATATCCCTCTTCTTGCTGAGTTATACCGCCGTTGCGCTGGTGGCTCTGTAAATCGTCGTGTCTTAGAGGTACTCAAACTGGAGGAATTCAATCGTGAAGTGCTAACAGAAAGCGAATTGTCTTTTTTGGAACAGCATCTTGCAGAGTTATTCACGTTAGTGGTAACTCCCCATGAAATTTCACTTCATTCAACAATCGCTTCCTTGCAACCTAAAGAGGTGATCGAATTCCTTTGTACTCTTGCTGCTTTTCCGGAAGATGTCACTGTTTACAATCCTTTTGCCGGTGTTGCAGCATACACTGTTGCTCTTCCAAATCAGGTTGTAGGAGAGGAAATAGATGAGGTGCTATGGGCGCTTGCCCAGATTCGTCTGTTTGCTAATTCTGTGGCAAAAGGTAGCTGTGTGATGCTCGGTGATTCGTTTGAAAAGATAGCTTCAGATACGGTGTATAAAGCTATCATAACGACTCCCTGCTTTTCGAAAGAAAAAGGGCGTGAGGTCTCTGATATTATCAATCAGCTTTATGCTAAGTTGGATGAAGATGGTAAATTGGTCTGTATCGTACCAGTGAGCTTTCTTTTTTCAAAAAATCGTTCTATCCTTACTGTTCGCAAACAGCTCATAGAGGAACGTGCTGTTAATACCGTGATAAAGTTGCCTTCAAACATCTTTGTAGGCACATCCTTAGAACAGGCAGCGATCATTCTTACTAAAGGCAAGTCAAATGAAGATATTTTGTTTGCGGATGCCTCCGATTATACACGTATCTCTGCGAATGATTATCGTACTTCCTCTTTCGATTCTGAGCTATTTCTCAAGGATCTTGAAAAAGCAGTTGTTTACTTTAATGAGCAGGGTTGTGCTTTCGATGAATCTGCTATTGGAGTATTGGTCGCATATACAGAACTGATTGGTTTGGATCTTACGCCTTCGATCTATCTTACGGAAAAACCCAAAGACGGTATTCTGCTCTCTGAACTTGCGGTCGAACTACCGCTATTGCGTGGGAAAGAGGTGTCTTCTGACTATTTTATCACGGGAGCCTCTATTCCCGAAGCAATGCATCGTAAGCCTTATGTCCCCACAAAACAATACGACGGCAAGAGGGTGCCGGCTAAAAATTATGTGCAGGTGGCGGGTGACGCGGTTCTCATTGCTCTTGTAAATGGTTGTATCCGTACCGCTTATATGGAAAATTTCTTTGATGTAATTGCTTTTCCCAGTGGTTTTGTTAAAGTTCTTCAGCCTCAAAAAGAGGTGAGTGCCAAATATTTATCGGCTCTTCTTTCGACGAAATTAGTTGCTGACCAAATAAAAGCACAAGCTTCCGGGACTATTATCCCCCGACTCAGCACAATCGATCTATCTTTGGTGTCTGTGCCGCGCCACGAGAATATAGAAGAGCGAGAGCGCGTTGTTACTGAGGTGCTATTATCGGAGATGAGTGACCTTGAAGATGAGCTTCAAGAGGCGCTTGATAAGCAGAAACGCGAAATAGGAAGTACTCGTCATGCTATGATTCAGACTCTTTCTGCGCTCTCGTCCAATTGGGAGCAGTTGAATCTGTTTGCGCAAAAGAAAGGAGGAAGCCTGAGTCTGTTGGATACAGTTGGACGTATCAATCCTATTTCTGTTAAAGATCTGATGGGAAGTATAGATTATGCTATTTCTACTCTTCAACGTCAGGTAGAATCTCTTCGGTTTGAGAAAGCGGATTGGGGTGAAGAGGTGGCTATAAATCCTTATGAATTTATTAATACTTACGTCGCTACACACGCTACTCCGACTGTGAGAATGTTGAATGTTGGTAATGATAATCAGACGGATTATCCTTGCTGGGATGATGAGACAGGTGAATTGAGTGTTGAACATACAGATGCGGCATTTGTCTTTTATGCACCGAAAAGGCTATTAGAGCGCATCTTCAATAACATCGTAACCAATGCCATGGCGCATGGTTTCTCTGCAGAGAAGTCGGATAACGAAATCAAATTTGACTGGAAGGCTGAAGATGGTAATATCGTGATAACGATAGCCAATAATGGTTTACCTTTTAAGAGTGGTGTTTCGGGCGAAGATGTTCTTATGAGCGGTTTTACAACAGCTCTCCATGAGAACGCTGCTGATGGTACTCTGCATTCTGGTCAAGGCGGGTTCGAAATAAAAGCATTAATGGAAGGTCTCGGCTCGGTGGAAGTGATTTCACAACCTGATGCGGAGTTCCCGGTGATTTATAAGCTTGTTTTTGAGAAAACAAATACTTTGTTTACCCTTTAATATTAAAAGATATGCGCAAATATGAAAATATTCAGGTTCTCTGGGTTGAAGATGATCCGAAAATAACCGAAGCTTATCCTCGTGAAGCAGAGATGTTCGAAGAACTCGAACTTCATCCTTTCCCTTGTTGGGAGGATGCGGAAGCTGAGCTGGAAAGAGATTATGATCGTTGGGATGCTATTCTTTTGGATGCCAAATGTCGTTATCGCAAAAATGATGCAGACAAGGCCGAAAAGTTTCTCAGCCACGTATTCCCGAGAATTCAATCTCTTGCAAACCGTAAAGGTCGTGTTCTGCCGTGGTATGTTCTTTCTGGTCAAGGCGAAGATGATATTCGAGATCTTATCCCGGATGTGAATGATTGGGATGCTGATTGGGAAAAGCTTGTTAATCGCCGTTTCTATTCTAAAAATGGAAAGGTTATATTGGGAAATAAGGAGGAACACGAACGCCGTTTCTTATTTCACCGAATTAGAACGCAAGTGATACGTTATGACCACGATCTTCAAATAGAGAAAAACTTGTATGCCGATGTGTTTAAATCTTTGGATAATCTTGAATTAGCGACATTAACGACAGAGGTAGGAGGTAGTCTGATGCTCTTGCTTGAACCCATCCACTTTCAAGGTACGTCCAATGACGATTATAATCGCAGATATGTAGAGTTACGCAAGGCACTTGAGCATATATTCCGTCTTTTGGTTTCTAAAGGAGTATTGCCTCCAAATATTGTTGCAAAAAACAAGAAAGATTCCGTTAATCTGTCTTGGAGCAGCCTCTTTCTTGGATCTAAACAACCGGAAAATCTTGAGAAAGTGGAAGGAGGTGAGCGTAGCTTTTGGGGAGAAGTGAAGCGTAATACGAATTCACCCTTATTGCCGCGACAGCTTGCCGGTTGGTTACAGGCAGCGGTGTTTCAAACCGGAGGAGCCGTTCATACTTCAACAAAAAAGGGGGAAGATAGTATTAGTCTTGAAAAGTATTTGCCTCAAGTAGGCAATTCACCCTATATGCTCCGCTCATTGTCCTTGGGACTCTGTGATTTTATTCTCTGGTGTGATAACTTCTTGAAAGAGAATCCTAATGAGGAGACCAATGCTCGCAACTTCTGGACTTTAACAAGGGAGAAATTCTAATTATAGATAGTCTGATTCCATTCGTAGTAAAGGTTTTTTGTTATATTTGTGAAAACCAATACCTACGACTATGAGCTGGAAAGACTTTTTCTATTTCTCAAAGGGGGAACGGCTGGCTATTGGCCTGTTGTTATTTATCATCTCCCTCTCCCTCTTGATTCAATTGATTCGCGGACGTGATAGGGGCGGAAGGGAAACGGCCTTTTATCCGATTACCATCTATTCGCCCAACGCTCCGCAACTCCCGCCATACGAAACGACGATTCCTCCCGCAAAGGAGCTGCCGACGGAACGTGCTGAAAAGACCTCTTCACGCTCCGCTCCGGAGAGGAAGATGCCGGAAAACACTTATCGGACAAATAAATATCCGGTGGGTACGGTGGTTGAACTGAATACGGCCGATACGACCATTCTGAAGCGGGTGCCGGGAATTGGGAGTGTGTTTGCTAATCGTATCGTTCGTTATCGCAATCTGTTGGGTGGTTTTTATAGTGTAGACCAGCTGGGTGAGGTCTACGGGATAGACGCGGAACGGTATGAAGCGTTGAAAGACTGGTTTTGCGTGAATCCGGAGAGAGTGCGGAAACTGCCTGTTAATGTCCTGCCGCTGGATTCGCTGTTGCGCCATCCCTATATTGATTACCCGCAGGCACGGGTGATCAATCAATTGGTTCACCGGAAAGGGCGACTGACCGGGTGGAATAACCTGGAACTATTGGAAGAGTTTACGGAAAACGATCGGAAACGTATGGAACCTTATCTATCTTTTGAATAAAAAGAGGAGGATCGGTAATTTTATCTATATTTGCCCCATATAGAAGAAACCTAAACAAATAGAATAATGAAAGGTATTGTTTTAGCCGGTGGATCGGGTACCCGTTTATATCCAATTACTAAAGGTGTATCGAAGCAGTTGTTGCCTATCTATGATAAGCCAATGATCTATTATCCGTTGTCGGTCTTGATGCTGGCGGGCATACGGGATATCCTTATTATCTCCACGCCGCAGGATTTGCCCGGGTTCCAACGCCTTTTGGGAGATGGCTCCGATTTCGGCGTTTGTTTTCAGTATGCTGAACAACCCTCTCCGGATGGACTGGCGCAGGCGTTTATTATCGGTGCTGATTTTATAGGGACTGATAGTGTCTGCCTGGTGTTGGGTGATAATATCTTTTATGGGCAGCGTTTTACGGGGATGTTGCGGGAAGCTGTCCGCGCTGCGGAAGAAAACGACAAAGCAACCGTGTTCGGCTATTATGTGAATGATCCGGAGCGCTATGGAGTAGCGGAGTTTGACGAGGCAGGGAATGTCTTGAGCCTGGAAGAGAAGCCGAAAGAACCAAAATCGAATTATGCCGTGGTGGGTCTGTACTTTTATCCGAACTCGGTGGTAGAAGTGGCCAAGCAGATCAAACCCTCCGAACGAGGCGAGCTGGAGATCACGACCGTGAATCAGCTCTATCTCGCTGAAAAGAAATTGGGTGTACAGCTTTTAGGGCGTGGTTTCACCTGGTTGGATACCGGAACTCATGATTCTTTGTCGGAAGCCGCCACCTTTGTAGAGGTAGTAGAAAAGCGACAGGGATTGAAAATTGCTTGTTTGGAAGAAATTGCTTTTAACCAAGGCTGGATAGATGCCGCTCGCTTGAAAAAGATGGGACGTATGCTCCAGAAAAACCAATACGGGCAATATTTATTACAATTGTTAAAATGAAGTTAAACAACAGGATAAGATCATAAATCGACAAGAAAAAGAGCGAATCATAGCAACTGTTTCAACCTTGCGTGAACTTTTGAGCCGCGAATCTGGTTATTATTGAAAGACTTGATAGAGCAAGGTGTAAACGGAGAGCGTTAAAATAACTAAAAAACAATCTCTTTTTGTGCGATCTGGGGAATAAATCCCCGAACTATTTGAAACAAATCGGGAGTAGACCTTGTTATAAAATCAAAAAGCGTTAATTTTGTTGCGCAATTCAGATGTTTTGTTTAGAGATGTAAAGATAAAAAATGATTGTTTAATTTAAAAGTTGATTAATATGAAGACTAAAGTTTTACTTTTAGCATTGTTGTCAGTATTTGTTATCTCAGCGACGGCTCAGGAATACAAACCTCAGGTAGGTTTTAGCAATGAGGCTGGATACAAGACTAATTTTAAAAAGAATAAAGCAGGTGACAACTGGTTTATTTCTGTTGGTGGTGGTGCAAGCATCCTGATCGCTGACGAAACGAAAAACGCTGATTTTGCAGATCGTCCAAGTCTGGCACTTCAGTTAGGTGTAGGTAAATGGTTTAGCCCGATCTTGGGAGCTCGCGTACAGGTGAATGGTGGCGCGATCCACGGATTTATCGGCCAGAACGGTGAGTTTATGCAACACAACAGATATGTTGGTGCTCACGCAGACATTATGTGGGATGTAACCAATCTTTGGGCTCCTTATAACGAAGCGAAAGTGTTCCGTTTGATCCCTTGGTTAGGTATGGGTTATGCACAGCGTTTCAAAAACCAGGGATTCCCTCGTTCTGAAACTCCTACATTGAATGCTGGTATCTTGACAGCTTTCCGTTTGAGCAAACGTGTTGATTTGAACGTGGAAGTACAAGGTTCTTTGATGAATGAATATTTCAACCGTCAGTTTATGGGACACCTTTCTGATGGAATCGTTACAGCTACTGCTGGTCTGACATTCAAATTGGGTAAAACTGATTTCGAAGTGATCGAACCGATGGATTACGCTCTGTTGAACGACCTGAACAACCAGATCAACTCGTTGCGTGCTGCTAATGACGAATTGAGCAAACGTCCGGTTTCTTGCCCGGATTGCCCGGAACCAGTAGCTACCGTTGTTAAAAACAATACAATTGACAATGTAGTATTCTTCCGTCTTGACAGCTATGTGATCGACAAGAACCAGGAGATCAACATCTTCAATACTGCTGAATTCATGAAAGAAAACAATACACCTATTAAGGTGATCGGTTACGCTGACGTGAAGACAGGTTCTTCTAACTACAACAAACAGTTGTCAGAAAAACGTGCAAGAGCGGTTGCAAAACAATTGGTTGACAAATATGGTATTTCTTCTAACCAGATCTCTATCGAATGGAGAGGTTCAGACGAACAACCGTATGACATTAACAACTGGAACCGTGTTGTTATTATGCGTGCTAACGACTAATAAAACAGCTTTTATATTTCAAAAAAAGAGCCGTCCTTCGGGATGGCTCTTTTTCTTTTTGGTGGGTTGAAATATTTCCTTATTTTTGTACGTTTTTAAAACGCAATGGAGTCTAACAAGAAAAGGGGTAATCTTATTCAATGGTTCATTGGTATTGGTGACCTGTTGGTTGTCAATATCTTGTTTTTTGCCGTCTATTACCTGATGGGAGAAGGCTATACGCATGCCCTTAATCTTCATTTGCGCGAAGCGGTCTTACTCCTTAATTTCTGCTACTTCTTCTCGGTCTATTTTGTGCCGATTCAGCTTCATGCTTCGGTGATCTTCCTTGAGAAGATCGTGCAGCGGGCTTTTTTGTTGGTTACCTTTTTTATTATTCTTTTTGCTACCTGTCTTATGTTCTTGAATATAGGAGATCAGCTCGCGACATTTTTGCTGCTCTACTATATCTGCCTGGTTGTCTTTTTCTCGTTTTGGCGTGTCATTGTTCGTATCTCATTGAAGATATATCGTCGTAAGGGGTATAATTTTAAAGCGGTTGTGATCGTGGGCGCGGGAAAGAACGGAATGGAGTTATACCGGGTGATGAAGGACGATCTGTCCTATGGGTTCCATGTGTTGGGCTTTTTTGATGACAACCTGGCATTGAAAGATGTGTTGCCCAATTACCTGGGTATGACGCATGAGGTGGAGAGCTATTGTCAGCAGCATAGTGTGGATGAGATTTATTGTACGCTCCCCGGAACGCAGGATCAGAAGATGCTTCGGATGCTGAATTTCGCGGAAAAGAATATGATCCGTTTCTATATCGTTCCCGAATTCTACCGGATCGTGAAGAAGAGCCTATTGATGGAGATGATGGATACGGTGCCTTTGTTGACCATTCGTCGCGAGCCGTTGCAGTCGGCCTATAACCGCTTGCTTAAGCGAGCTTTTGATATTGCCTTTTCTTTGGGGGTGTTGATAACGGTATTCCCTCTTATGTATCTTGTGATTGGGATACTGATTAAATTGAGTTCGCCCGGTCCTATTCTGTTCAGACAAAAGCGAACGGGCATTTATGGTGAAGAATTTTTCTGCTATAAGTTTCGCACCATGCGGGTGAATGAGGAGGCCGATACCCAGCAGGCACAGAAAGATGATCCGCGAAAGACGAAGATCGGGGATTTCCTTCGGCGAACCAATATCGATGAGTTCCCACAGTTTATGAACGTATTGGCCGGGCATATGTCGGTCGTGGGACCGCGTCCTCACATGCTCAAGCATACGGAGCAATATTCCGCTATTATCGATAAATACATGGTGCGCCATTTGGTGAAACCCGGTGTGACGGGATGGGCACAGGTGACTGGTTACCGAGGAGAGACCCGGACCTTAGAACAGATGGAAGGCCGTGTGAAACGTGATGTTTGGTATATCGAAAACTGGTCCTTCTTCCTCGATCTTAAGATTATTGTCGTGACTATTGTCAATATGTTTACAGGTGAAAAGAATGCCTATTAATGCCACTATCCTTCCGGCAAATGCCCTCATTTACATTCCATATACTTTACATGAACCAGCAAAGGGATTGCACACATTTTGCGAATATGTGTAATATTTAATCTTTTTGTTTTATCTTTGCAGGCGATGGGAAGGATTGTAGCGATTGACTATGGAAGGAAACGCACCGGATTGGCTGCTACGGATACGCTCCAATTGGTTGCAAATGGTTTGGCTACCGTTCCAAGTGGTGAACTGGCCGATTGGCTCTGTAACTATGTAGCGCGCGAGCCTGTCGATCTTTTCGTGGTGGGATATCCTCTGCAGATGTCGGGCGAGGAATCCGAGAATATGAAATATGTGAAAGCGTTTGTGACCCATCTACAACGCAGGATGCCGGATATCCCGGTCGTTTATTACGATGAACGGTTTACTTCGGTCATGGCTCAGCAAAGCATGCGCGATGGCGGGCTAAAGAAAAAAAAGCGTCAGGATAAAGCATTGGTCGATGAGATTAGTGCTGTTATTATCCTTCAGGCTTATATGGAGAGTAGAAAGTAAAACAAAACAGAACAATGATATTACCTATCTATTTGTACGGGCAACCGGTTTTGCGCGAGGAAGCAGAAGATGTTTCCCGTGATTATCCCAATTTGAAAGAGTTAGTTGAGAATATGTTTGAGACTATGTACAACGCGGATGGAGTAGGTTTAGCCGCTCCGCAGATTGGCTTGTCTCTTCGACTGTTTGTGATCGATGCGGATGTGGTAAGCGATGACTGCCCCGAATGCAAAGATTTTAAGAAAGTAATGATCAACCCCGATATCTATGAAGAGAGCGACGATGAGATCGTATTGGAGGAGGGGTGTCTCAGCTTTCCCGGTATCCACGAGAAGGTATCCCGGGCAAAAGTGATACGTGTGCGCTATTTCGATGAGAACTGGCAGGAGCATGACGAGGAGATCGTAGGTTTTGCTGCGCGTGTGGTGCAGCATGAATACGAACACCTGGGAGGTCATGTGTTTATCGATAATATCTCGGGCATACGTCGTCAGATGAATAAAGGAAAACTAAATGGTATAGTAAAAGGGACAGCCCGTGCGTCGTATCGTACGAAGGCTGTTGGTAAGTAAAAACAAATACAAAACAGTATGGCAGATTTAACGAAAAGCATTCTTACACTGCGTGAGAAGAAGGCTATAGTGGAAAAAGGTGGTGGCGAAGCCGCGATCGAAAAACAAGTAGCCATGGGCAAATTAACAGCCCGCGAACGGATCCAGGCTATTCTGGATAAGAATTCGTTTCATGAAACCGATATGTTTGTTAAACACGATGGCCGCGACTTCGGTATGGACAAAAAGGAGTTCGCAGCCGACGGTGTGGTAACAGGTACAGGAACTATAGGGGGTGCGCCGGTATGTATTTATGCACAGGACTTTACTGTTGCCGGAGGATCTTTGGGACTTCAACATGCTCGTAAGATCACGAAAGTGATGGATATCGCGCTGAAGATGAAATGTCCGGTGATTGGTATCAACGACTCGGGAGGTGCCCGTATTCAGGAAGGCGTAAGTGCCTTGGCGGGATATGGTGAGATCTTCTACCGGAACACGATTGCTTCGGGTGTGATTCCGCAGCTTTCACTTATCTTAGGTCCTTGCGCCGGTGGAGCTGTTTACTCGCCTGCCTTGACCGACTTCGTGTTTGTGGTGGAAGGCATTTCTAAAATGTTTATCACCGGCCCGAACGTAATCAAAACGGTTCTGGGCGAAGATATCTCGATGGAGGATCTGGGTGGTGCCCGTGTACATGCGGAGATTACAGGGAATGCACATTTCTATGCCTTGAACGAAGAGGAATGTTTCGAGCAGGTGAAGAACCTGTTGAAGTTTATCCCCTGGAACAATCAGCAGAAGGCTCCTGCCGTGAAAGCCAAAGAGCCTAAGACCAAATTGAATATCGAAGAAATCGTTCCTTCCGATCCGAAGCAACCTTACGATGTGCGTGATGTGATCCGTTGCATTGTGGATGACTCCGACTTCCTGGAAATTCAGGAGCTCTGGGCTGCCAATATCGTGATTGGTTTCGGACGTATGGGCGGAGAAACCGTTGGTTTCGTGGCCAACCAGCCGATGGTGCTGGCCGGTGTATTGGACTGCGACAGCGCCGACAAAGCGGCTCGCTTTATCCGTTTCTGTGACTCCTTTAATATTCCTATTGTTACGTTGGAAGATATGCCGGGTTATCTGCCGGGTGTCGACCAGGAGCATGCCGGGGTGATCCGTCATGGTGCGAAGGTATTGTATGCCTATTCCGAAGCGACGGTGCCTAAGGTAACGGTTATTTTGCGTAAAGCATACGGAGGTGGTTATATCGCCATGAACTCGCGCCACCTGGGTGCTGACTTCATGTTCGCCTGGCCAACGGCTGAAATCGCCGTAATGGGTCCCGACGGAGCAGCCAATATCATCTTCCGCAAAGAGATTATGGAAGCAGAAGACCAGGAGGCTATGCGCCAGGAAAAGGTAAACGAATACATCGAGAAGTTTGCCAATCCGTATGTGGCTGCCTCAAAAGGCTTTGTTGATACGGTGATCGAACCGAAAGAGACACGCACACAGATCTTGCATGCGTTGAAGCTTTCTGCTTTGAAAGAAGAGTGTCGTCCGGAGAGAAAACATGGCTTGCCTCCATTTTGATGTGTTATTAATTGAAAGTAATGGAAAAGATAGATAAAAAGTATGTTGATTTCTCTGTGATGGCAGGTACCTATAAGACCCGCTTGACGAAGAAATTCAGCAATCGCCCTCAGTGGAATAAGCCGGAGCCCGGCGACGTATTGTCGAATCTTCCCGGTACGATCATTCAGATCAAGGTGAAGGTGGGCGAAAAGGTAGAAGCCGGTCAGTTGCTCCTTATCCATGAAGCGATGAAAATGTTGAATCGTGTAGTGGCGCCTGTCAGCGGTATTGTAACGGATATCAATGTCAATGTAGGCGATAAGATTGGAAAGAATCATTTGATGATCAAGATCGTAGAGAACGAGAAGTAACCATCGCGTGTTACGGATATATAAAGAAGGCGTCTCCTGACAAAGGGGACGCCTTCTTGTTGCTTATAAAGTTGGCTTATTGAAACCGTATCATATTCCCAAACCCGCAAAATCCTACTGTTAAGTTGATGGAATACCCCTTGAGGTTTGGGTCAAAATTAGCTCGCGTCACATAAAGCCTTGCCCGGATGGATGTTTCTACTTTCTCTTTGATGCCCGAGAAGGAACCGTAGGCAAGATTGATTCTTTTGCGCAGTTTGTAGTCGGCGTTTAAGCCAAAAATGACATTATAATCGACCATCCGGAGGTTCTTGTCTTTGTCTTTATCATTCCCCGACGATAATTCGGTGATTCCAAAGCCAGCGAATGGTGCCAATTTGAATTTACTGTTGTCAATAAACGCGTAGCCATAAGAGATATCCATAACGGCTAATCCTACCGACCGATTCTTCTCCCAGTAATCGTTGTAAGTATATGTTTCGGTTACTTTGCCCCTTGCTAATGTCGCATTCAAATAGAAGATAGATCGTTTGTATGCGAAGTCGAAGCCGAACATAAAGTTAAAAGTAGGACTGAAATGGTCCGCAATGGAACCACTAAAGGTTCCTGCTCCGAGACCCGCATGCATGCCATACCCAAAGCTTCTGTTCTTGAATTCAGGTATTGACTTTTCGGTATACCGGTTCAATTCATTCGACACGATTTGTTCCCAAAATTCGATCGCCTCCAGGTTAAAGCCATCAGCCGATTCTACCTGGAACTGCTCTATCTCTTTCGTACAATAGGCATACGTGGCGTACAGTTTGCTTTCGGCATCGAAGACAGAGGCGGCCTGGTCTAACTCGAGCTGTAACCTTCGTTTGTAGATCTCAACAATATCGAAAATAACCTGATTGTATCTTAGGTACTGCTCGGTCTTATATGCAGGATTTATCCAGGAGGATTCCCGGTCGATATAGGCTTCCGCTATATTTCTTACAACGGTCGTGTCGGCAAACTTCTGCTTCCCCGTTTGATAGGCAAGGAAATACTTTAAATCAGAAACGCCCTGGCTATTTTCTCTTTCAATAAAGTCCTCCCAGGTCAATCTCCCTTCCGCCCAATTCTTCTTATACTCCTGAGCAACCAACTCGCACGAGGCGGTTAGTGCAATTAAAATGATGAATAATATTTTTTTCATTTTTGAAAATTAAAAATGCATACATAAATATGTGGGCACAAAGGTATAATTTCCTCACAATATATGTGAAATCCGAGACAGAAGCATTATGGTTTGATTTCAATGCGTGTTCCAATATAGTAAAAAGGGCTAAGCACGCAGTTTTCTTTCTTTTTGCCATAATCTTACATTTAGAAGAGTCAAAGCCGGTGCTTCATTCTCCCTTCTTCTTCATTATTTTTTCTATCGCAAACCCAAGCAATCCGCCTAAAAGGATGGTCATAATAGTGATTGGGATTAATGAAATAGGTTCTTGCCAGCCAATCAGAATGGCACTTGGTATTAATGCTAAGAAAGCTATAAGTATTCCTTTCGCTATCGGATTGATATGTAAATCGATCGTAGCGATTAAAAATCCAACCACCACCCACATCGTAAATGCCGAAAGGTTAGCGTCCCAGGTTAGATTTTGTACAATCATCGGGATTACGTCTAAAATCCCAGCAGCCATACCTAATAGTATTCCGATTTTAATTCTCTTTGTTTTCATGTGATTGCTTGATGAGATGTGAGAATGCTTTTGAAACTTTTGTGCAGAATGCCCTCAAATATGTGTATCTATTTTGCATATTTCAGTTTGTTGTTTCTAAGGTCAAGAGCAACCTTGAAATTATTGAAAAAGTCAAAACCGATAATACCGTCTGTCCCATTCAGCATCAATGCCTTCTGCAGTAGTGTCGGTAAGTTCCCATATTTCACGACGAATTCTTTTTCTCCAAAAACTGTTGGAATTTCAAAGCATTCAGTTTGAAATTTACCTACTCCTGGATAAAAGTCTTCATCAGTTCCAATACTTTTATAGCTATTAGTCAAGGTGTTCGATAAATATGACAGTTTCGCTCCTGTGTCCAAAAAGAATTTAAGACGTTGGTTGTCAATTGTCATTTCAATAATTGGTATTCCCATAAAAGTTGAAATGCTGGATAGACTTCCGTTAATCTCAATTTCCTGTTTGCTAAACCCGATTGCTAGATTTTGATAGTCTAAAAGGATTTTGTAGTTTGATAACACATCGACTCCAAGCAAAGTTGTTATTTCTGTTCCAAGCATATCAGAAATGTTTGAAATACTCAAACCCATATAGTTTGTTAAACAGTTGAAGCTTTCTGAACAAAAAGTTAAACTGTTTGAAGTGTGAATAGTAGAGGATGCTCCCGTGTCAATTAGTATTCTATTCTCACCGTCATCTATAATCGGGTGTCCATTGAATAGCTGCATTTGAAATTGCTTCATTGTTTTTTGTATAGTTTGTATGTTGAACCTGTTGAGTTGAATTGTGGGAACGATATCAAGGTGTCATTCAGCCCATTTTCTTTTAGTAGTTTGTCGAGCGTGTTAACTTCCCAATATCTTATTTTGAACTTGTCTTCGTAGCTGAATTCTTGTCCGTTGAAAATACCACTACATTGTTCCCTGTATGTATAGACGTTGTTTTCGTTGTTACTTGTTAATTCTACAATTCTTTTAAAAGTTTTTGTCTCAATATTCGTCAATCGACCCGTGTTAAAAAAAACAGTATTGGGCAAATCAAAAAAGAAATATCCGTTTGTGTTGATGTGCTTGCAAATATTTTCTATGTTTTTAGAAAGCTCTTCTTCTGTGATTGAGTAACTTATAACGGTGAAAAGTGCGATTGCCAAATCTGCTTTCCCATTCTTGTATTCCGAAATTGAACAGTTGTGAATTTCTATTTCAGAATTTTGTCTGTATAGTTTCCCTTTGAAATTATTTGTCATTCCAATACTTTTTTCAACCGCAATTAATTTATAACCTTGTTCTGCTAAAGGAAGCGAAAGCCTGCCCGTTCCTGCTCCAAAGTCAAGGATTGTCCCTTTAGGTAAAATTTGATTAATTACGTTCAGGGTTTCTAAAGTCAGGTTACTGTAAAAACTTCCAAAAGTCTGTTCGTAAACAAAGTCGTAATATGTTCCCCAATTGTCGTGTGGTTGTTGCATTATTGTCTGTCTTTTAGGGTGAGGCATAACCTCTGGTACTTTTGCTTTTTTAATCACTCAAATATAAGAAAAGTATTCTTCTCTGCCAAATAGCTATTCTTTATTGAGTTTTACCTCATAATCTCGCATTTCTTTCAATTCTCCGCGTATTTGCAATTTTCCCGTTAAAACCAATTGTTTCATTCTGTATGCCAAATAGGCATCTCCTACATTGAAATCAGTATCACATAACGTATGCCCAATAACTCGAGCCGGTTTTTGATATTCGTCTGTGCAATGTGATAACAGAAATGAATCAAAATAAGTCTCGTCTTTCGCAATAAGCTGTTTGTTCTCGTCTAAAATCCACAACAAGGAGTTGCTAAACTTTACTTTTTCCCATATCTTTCTGTATCCGGACAATTCCTCTTCTGTTGATTGGTAAAAATGTTTATCCAAATCATCAACTCGTGACAAATCCGTAGCCCCCAAACAGCTTGGATATACAACCTCCCCAAATGCATTTCTCATGGAGAAATTGTGGAAATTAAAGACGAAAACGTTGTCGCAGTCCGGTTTTAAATGGTATAATAATCTTGCGGTCTGAATGATTTCTAAAGGAGAAACGCCTGTCCATAAATAGATTTTTTCATTCTTGTAATTCTCAACAAGTGATTTTATCGTTTCGATATCTTTGTTGATAAACAGTAGAGAATCCTCATCGTTTATGTGTGTCGGAGTATCGAATATGTTAGACAGCCAATGTTTTCTCGTTTCCACTTCTTCGAAAGAATCTAAATCACAAATAGGACCGACATTCAAACAATCCTCTAAGCAAATCAAAAGAACGGAATCTAAGTCGAATTTCTCGCTGTGAACAAACATGCCTTTTGCCGATTGTCCAAAAACAATATGTATATCTGTGTGTTTCATGATCGATTGTTTTTACTCTTGTAAAGATAGGATTTTGTGTGATCTCTACCTAAAGGGATTGTTATAATAAAGACGCAGGCTTATTTGCTGGCTGAGCATGGTGAGCCAACTGGTCGACCATGCTCAGCCAGTTGGTCGAGCATGGTCAGCCAATTGGCCGACTATGCTCGGCCAGCAAATAGTCCGGTAGGCGTTGACTGACTTATCCTGAAATTAGTTGTCACTTTTTACTATAAAAGTTGACACCATACAGCGTAAAAACATGTTGTAAGATTTGGGAGTATAAAAAGTACGCATTATGTTTGTGTCATGTCAATATCATATAGTGTTTAAATATACTTTCGTTAAAAAATGAAAAAATACATATTGCAGATACTAAAGCTAATAAGAGGCGGAGAAGTCCCTCAACTTCCTAACTATTTACAAACGAAGGTGCATGGTCAGACGCGCACCTTGGTCGATATGCTTATCGAATTGAACAAACGAAACCGATATACTTCGCCCGGAGAAGCCTTAAAAGATCTTTGGGGGCACTTAGAGCATCTTCGTACAGATGGAGATGAGGTCGCATTCAATTGTAGTGTGAGAAGCATCAACGCGTTTGCTGATCAATGCTTCCCGAACGGAACTTTAGATGTGAAACTGCTGGAATCTAAACTGCAGCAGCATAATTTCTATGCCGGAATCGATGCGGTTTATAAAGACTATGTGTTCGAAAAGACCATTACGCTTATCGCTTATCTGAATGATTTCCGTCGCTATACAACTCCTGATCAATTAATGAGTGACTTCCTTTACGCCACAGGCGGTGTGAATGCTTGTGGTCCCAATAAAGATAATTACTACTTTTCATTTTCTCATTATGTTGATTATTTTCTTAAACATTATCTTACGAAATTTTGGGATGAATTGACTGTCCATGGAACGCTTGATAACGAGGCGTTTTATGATTTTATGATTGGTCGACATAGTAGAGGAGTAAAGAAATATGGATTGGAAGCCGTTATCAAACGTAATTTTCAACCAAATTCTTGTCATAAAGAAGCGTATGCTCCCTATCGTGGTGGGGCTGCTCCTGTCTATGTAAAGAGTCCTTTCTTTACATCTGTAAATCTGAGTACTTCAAATAGGCGTTTCATAAAGTCATGCGGTGAGGGTATGGGGCCTAACAGTGTAAGAGACTACTTTGAATTCAGTCTTATTCAACGACTGTTGGAGTCTGATGAGAAGTATGTGTTTTGTGATAATAAATATGATTATGATTCTTACATTCCCAAATATGATGATACACTACCTGTTTTTACCTGTGCGGGCTATAGGATAAATTTTGACTCAGAAGAGACTAAGAAGGCCTTTCTCAAAGAAATGCGGGAAAGATGTCGAAGGCGCGGTGTAAGATTCTAAAACTTAATTAGAATGAATAACGCCCCCATCTCTCTATTTGGTAAGCCTATTGCTGTTAAAACCCATGCATGCCATCACGATGATTGCGAAGGAGAACCCATTTCTCCTTGCGTCAACCTCTTCGTGAAAGTGACCAATGGTTGCAATGCGCATTGTGCTTTTTGTTCAAACGCCAATCAGCTGATCACTACCGGGTTTGATATCGATAAACTCTTTCGCGTTATAGATGAAGCCCTGCAAAAAGAGCTTGTCATCAATCGAATAAATATCACCGGAGGCGAGCCCTCTTGCGTGGCAAACAGAGTGGAGCAAATACTCTCTCGTATGGATGAACGCAAGTACCAGGATATACATGTGCACCTGAATACAAATGGGTTACTTGCACAGTCGCAAGAGCTTATGAGGCATCCTCGATGGGACTCTATCTCTGTCTCATTGCATCATTATGATCCGAAAAAGCTTTCGGAGATTTATTCCACTCGCGTTTCATCTCAAGCCCTTTGTTTTGAGGGTATCGACATGATGAAGGTGAATGCCAGTTGTAATCTGATTCAGGGATATATCGATTCTACCGGGGAGGCTCACCGAATGATGGACTTTTGTTTAGAAAAAGGCTTTACACGATTGGGCTTTGTAGGGCTTATGCCGATTAACGAGTATAGTCGTAGTCGCTTTGTTTCTTTAGACGAGTTGAAACTGAATGAAATATCGCATTGCTATTTTACCGAATCGAAAAACAGAGGTGCCGATTGCAAATGTTCCAACTATATGTATAATAAGAATCTTCGGGTGCTTGATATTTATATGCGCCATTACGCTAACCCATTGTATTGTGACTCCTCGTTGATGTTTGATGGGCAGCATTTGCGGCAGGGATTTCATGACGACAGTATAATTATCTAAAAATGGACATTGAAAAACTCTTTTTGCGACGAAAGCATGACGCGCTGTTTAATACATCGTATCCTATTCGTCCTGATGATTGGAAACAATTCAGAGTAGAGGGAGAGCTCGATTACGCGCATTGTGAAGTGCTTTCCTTTTACATTCATATCCCATTTTGTCAGCATCTGTGTCGCTTCTGTGAGTACGCGCGATTTCATGTTCCCAATAGAGAAATACAAAACAGTTACTTGGCAAGTATAGAAGGTGATATAGAGAAGTTCTTAAATGCCTATCCAACGATTAGGTTATCGGGTTTTGATATCGGTGGTGGTACGCCCACCTCTTTGGATGAGGAGAATTTTGAGTATCTTATGCATATATATAAAGGAGTTATCCGTAGGGTAGGGGTGACTGCTGATTTTGAACCCAGCATAGAAGCTACATTTCAGACGGTTACTACGAATAAACTGCGTTTGATTGCTGAAGCCGGCATAAAGCGTATTTCACTTGGGATACAATCCAGCGTGAATCATGTGCAGCAACATAACGACCGTGTCAATCCAGATGTAGAGCGTATGCAAAGCGTTTTAAATGAGATATACGCAGTTGGCGTTCAGAAAGTAAACTTGGATCTGATGTATGGCTTGGAAGGGCAAACCCTACTTGATGTACAGAAAGATATGGAGGTCATTCAACTGCTTTCTCCTGAACAGGTTACACTCTATGAACTACGCTCCAATATGCTCAAAATGGCGGAGAGCTCAAGCAAGGATCGTCTCTTTCAATGCTATGCCACTCTTTACAAGAGTCTTATTGATTTAGGCTATTCGGCACGCTTTGGGCAGAATACTTTCACGAAAAATGAATCTGATTTGGGGCTCTCTTCATATTTGCGCCACCGCATGATTGACTTTATGCCTTACAAGGGATTTGGTTTGTCTGCTCAGAGTATGTCGCCTTTAGGCGTGAGTTATAATGTTGGAAAACAAGGGGGAGATAAAAAAGAGCTCCTTGCATATAATAGCTATCCTTCAAAAGATACTTATCAGCTACCCAAGCAAGAATTACTATCAAAGTATATTGCAGTATCTGCTTATTACGGACAGTTTAGGCTTGCTGTGGCCGATCGTGTTTTTGGTCAATGCTTTCTCCGTTGTTTCAATGAAGAGGTCGACTTCTGTTTGGCGCATGGTTATACTACACTTGATGATACAAGTATTACGATAACGCCTAAGGGGTTTCGGTATTATGGCGCTGTATTCTCCCTGTTTTACCGTTTAGCGGGCAAGGTAAACCAAAACTGACTACCTTTGCCCTCTTCAGAATGGAAACCTATATGGCCACCCAGTGCCTGAACCAGCTTTTGGGAGATGTGCAGACCTAATCCGGTTCCTTTTTGAAAGGCATCTTTCTGATAGAATGGGTTGAATAGATGCGGGTAATCCTGTTCGGAAATGCCTATGCCAGTATCGGAAACGATCACTTTCAATAGATCACCTTCGACATCAAACGTGAGATCGATCATCCCTTCTTCCGTGAATTTCAAAGCATTATCTAAGAGTAGCGAGATGACCTGTTTGATCCGTTTCGCATCCGAACAGAAGGTGGCAAAAGGGAGGTTGTTATGGTGTGTCAAGGTGATGTCGTGAGACTTCTTTTGCCGGTAGGTATGCCATAAGTCTTCGCCAAGAGCTTTGATGTTGAAGTCTTTGTATTCATACTCTACCTCGTTGGCGTCGAGTTTGGACAGGTCGAGTAGATTGGTGACTAAATTCAATAGCGCTTCGTTGTTTTCGTTGATCAGTCGGATGAACTCCTCATTCTCTTCACTTGGGTTGGATTCAGCCAAAATGGTGGAGAAGCCGACAATGGCATTCAGGGGTGTACGAATCTCATGACTCAGGTTCTCCATAAACGCGGTTTTAAGCCGATCGGCTTCCTTCATCTTGATCAACTCGATCTCCGTGTTGTGGTGCTCGGTCACAATCATGGTGTAGCAAAATACCTTGGAGGGCTTATTACTGCCTTCGTTCTTCATGCTTCGGAAGTTACTGGTGAGCCATTCTAACTTCCCATTCATATACTGGCGATAGGTGATTGTCTCTTGGTCGGTCTCTCCATGCATGATAGGCATCACCGCTTTGTAGAATCGATCCGTATCGTCGGGATGTATGCCTTGCATTTGTCCTTCGGCTGTGAACATCGATGTGTTATCGTCATGCATAGATACCCAGGAGCTAATATCTCCCGAAATGGTCTCATCGTATGATAACTTATTTGTTTCAATATCATATTCCCATATAAGAGCCTTTCCGGTGTCGAGCGCCATCCGTAGCTTAGTCAGGTTATATTTGAGTTGCTTTTTTTGTGAATGGTCTTCCGATATATCATAAACCAAAAAGATATAACCGAATATGTTCTCGAATGAATCCTTCAGTGGTATGATCGTGCAAATCATTCTTTTGCACAAATCGGTATGTTCGCTTTTGTAATACTGTTTCTCCGCGACCACCCGGAAGTCGTAATCCATCTCGAACTCCACTTCAATGCCTTTGCGTATCAATTCTTTCTTCTCCTGCGGGATGATAGGGCTGGCAAACAGATCTAAAATGCCTATGACATTTTCTTGTTGCATGCCGAATAATTTCAGGCCGGCTTTATTGATTTGTGACAGTATACCATGCTCATCATAGAGTTCTACGGCAATAGGCAGCTTCTGAAAGATGAGATCGAGTAATAATTCGTTTTTTATCGATTTTAAGGCGGATACTTCTCTCTTTGTCATTTTAGTCAACTTTTCGTTTGCATCAACAGTTATAAAACCCACAAAGATATTTATTTTTTGCTTATGAATCCTCTTTTTTGTGCTCTTCTCTTAATGGTCAACGTATTACCTGTTTTAAAGCATTCACCTCCTCATAATATTGTTCCTTGTTGAACTCAAACTTCAATGTGGAATAATCTACGGGCTTTCTTCGTTTAGCGGAATGCTTAAAATTCTCCCATAAGACTGTTGTTTCTGTTTCACGTACATCAACCATGAGGGGACAACAATCTTTCACCCCACAAGTACAGCCAAGAACAGTAGGGTTCTTATATGTGTCAAGTTCTTCTATCAGTTCGTAGATGTAGATGTTGCCGTAATCCGCCATCAGGTCTTTATCTCCTTTGGCTGCCTCAAATTCGATATCACGAATCATTTTCACCAGATTAACGCCATTAATCAGAATAGTCACTCGTTCCTTTGTTACGAGCACATTTTTCCTTCGGTCATATATATCAAATTTGATAGTATCCATAGCTTATTTCAGGATTGTTATTTTACACACTCTTTACTTTATTTACCGTAAGTTCAAGGAAATACCAATCTTTTCCATCTTTGTTGATCTTCTCCCATTCAAAGTTATAACTATTGTTCAAAATGATATTCTCTTTAGTGATTCTCCGGATGTTTTTCCATTCAGGGACTTTAAGCTCCTCTTTTACTGTTTTATGTCCGTTGCGCATGGTAAATTCGTCTTTTGTGTCAGTGTCTGCCGGGTTGGGGTAAAGTTTACTGTCCGTAATCATGTAAAACTTACCCATGTCATATTTCTCTTTTGTGACTTTTTCAAGTGTTTCTAAGTCTTTGTAGGCCTGTATTCGTCCAAGGGGTATTGCACCTTGGCTCTGCGTTTTAAATTTTAATTCGATAGCGCAATTTCGGGTCTTTTCATCGAATGAGTTTTTGAAAAAACCACAAGTAATGTCTATATACTTAGAACGTTTGACACTTTCTTCTTCATAAAGAACTTCTAAGTCAATTTTAAACAAATCATTTCTTTTTAGTGAGTATAAATCGCCAACACTCCTTATGATTTGAGCAAAATGATGCTGAAATTGGGCTTCGTTCGTAATGGTATTCCGATTGTTAACGAATTGTGATTTAAATATCTTCCATGATTCGCTGAGAACCTGAGATAAACGTTTCTCATATTCAACGGCTACCAATCCAAACTCAACATATTCTTCATGCTCTGCATTTGTCTCAGTAAACATGTTATTTTTCATATTGGATTGATTTTATTTATTCTGTTTTACGTCTTCTATAATTATATGTCCCAGTCTTGAATTCGCCATCTTCCTTTTTTGTCAGGAATGTGAATGTAAATATCAGGATTGACTGCTATTAATTCTTCAATAAACTCTTTTTCTCTAACAGGCGAAATCAGCATATACGGTTGTTTTGCTCCGTTCCAAAATCTAATATGCAACCTTTTGAGCGAAGCGGCTGGCGATGAAAGAGGATTATATGAACGTTCCGTTGAGATAATATCCGATATGTTCACACTACCCATGGGAATCATCCATAATTTTATATACAGTTTATTATCTGATATAATGTAACGCATTCCGCTAAACAGAAAGGATATAAAAATGACCGTAACAGCCAAGATCCACAGTCCTGGGATTATTTTATGTGTAATCATCGGTATGATGCAAGGTGCCAATGCTGCCAATATGAAAACGAGTAGCAACACACTAATGCGTGACCGGAATACTTTTTTTGTTTTACTCTTTGCCACATTCTAACTCATAATTCTGTGTAGCATCCAGCATCATTTCTACAACACCATCAACATCTCGATTAGAGTAAACCATTCCTGCATACTCTATTCCCAGTTGCGGTAAATATACGGGTTATTCTCCGCAAAGTTACAAAATGGGCTTGTTAAATCTGTAATCCTTTCTAAACCTTCTGCACAAAGGTGTTCTATAATACTGGTCCTTGTTGAACTCAAACTTCAATATGGAGTAGTCGTTTCCATCGTGCATAAATTCAGCTATTCCTTCGTCTTGAAATTTACTTCATACGTTTTTAACGGAAATCCTTCCGGAGTCTTGAAGTTTTTGCCTGTTAAGATAAATTGATATTCTTTGCCGGGTTCCAATTGTACATTCATGACAATAGACTCATTGTCTATTGAATAATTGATTGCTTCGATTTGAGGAAAGGCTCCTTTTCCCTTTGTTCCCAAATGGATAGAATATCCGGCACCTTTTAATGGCCTGTCGAAATGTATCGTGATTGTTTTTATGTCCGCATCCACCTCTGTGTCATTGTTTTCAAACTCTTTGATAGAGCTTACCTTTGGCCTTTTTGAATCATATTGCCCAACAATATCGGCATACATATGATAGGCTTCTGCCAGTTTTGGCATATAACTTTCTAATGTCGGATAAGCTGTTCTATTCAAATCATATTTTTCTAATTCGGCGACAAGTTCTCTTATCCATAAAAACCCATATTGCAGCTCTGTTTTGTATAGATTTTCTATCGTTGCCTGGTCGGCATGATGATCTTTGTAGTATTTGATTACAGAGGCTCTGACTAAGGCTTCATTCAATACGGTTTCCCAGTTTCCATAAGCCTGAGCGTTCATTTCCTGTTTCATCGCTTCAAAAATCTTCTCACCATTTTTCTGGAAGATATCCTTGTTTTTCTCTAATAAGGGATTGACGAATGAGTGATTAAACTCGTGGATGAGTATGGAAAGATAGGTGTCTACATCAAATATGGGCATTCCTTGATCATCCATATCCCAAACGCCCATGACCGCATAAACCTCTTTGTGTCCATTGGGGTCGACAATTGAAGGACCGTAACAGCTTCCGCCATTACCTAATGCAATTACCACCTTAAACTTTTCGGTAGGCTCATTGCCATAGAACTTGGTGTACCAGTTTAAATCCAAATGCTCGTAAACGGAAGTGAATCGGGAGACTGTTTCGTCATATAGTGCTTGGTTATCATTGAAAAATGAGTCACAATCAGCTTCTATATAAAACCTCTTCAATAGCTTAACAAATTCGATGGCATCCTCTTTCTTCCATCTATCCAATGAGTTGTCGGTTAACTCTTTCAAGGGATCCAGGTTGTCATCTAAAAAGATAGCCAACGACATGGGGGCGTCGAAAGAAATACTGCTTTCGTTTCGCATTTTTCTGGCAAATTGGATTAATTCATGATTCTTGTAGGGAGTAAAGTGCTGCGTTATCTTGCCGGTATATGGTTTTATCTCTTCTGCACTGTATTCTTCATTGCCGGCCAACCGAAAGACAATGCTTATGAGCTCAACTCTTTTATCTACTTTCGGACTCTCAATCAACTGACTGTTTTGCCCAAAGACATTCAACGAAAGCATAAGGGAAATTAGAATGATCAAATTTTTCATATTGGATTGATAAAGTTGCTTTGTTTTAGGCTTGTGTGTCTTGTCTGATTCCAGACTCGTATATGTGCACATCCACAAATATAATATTGTAAACCGAAATGGTGATGTGATTACATACTGTATTTTTCTTCAAGCTTAAGTTTTTTTATCCGTGCCTTAATGGCTCCTTCGTTACGTTCAAAAATTAAAGCGAGCTCTTCTATCTTTTTACCTTGGCAAAATAGCAATTCTAACCTATTGTCATCCTCTTTTGTCCAGGGATGATAAGCTTGTTTGTATGTTTCTCTTATTTTTTCTACAGAATAGGTTTTGTTGTTTTGGGGTTTTTTATGCTTCTCAAACTTTTGTAGTGATTTCTTTAATGTCTCAATAAAATCGTTTAAGTCTTCGTCGAAAACCATAATCCGATGATGTTCAAAACCGTTTTCCGTTTTCTTTTTTTCTGAAATGTTTAGATATAGGTCACCTTTCCTACTTTTCTTTATGTCGAAAAAGTATGTTCGTAAGCCTTTGGTTATTTTATCGCTATCGATTTCGTTCATGTCTTAGATCTAGTAAAAGCGGAATCAGCTGGCTTTGGTTCCGCTGAAACGCATTCTGTATTCCTCAAATATAGGAAAAATAATAGAAAATAAAAAGCGTTAAGCCTCTTTTTTAGCGACTTAGAAGTTGTTTTGAACTTTATTGGAGCTTATTTAGTCTTGTTGTGGTTGCATTTTGCAAATTTTGCTCAAAAGTAAAAACCGCCAAATATCTGTTTTATTGATGCTTAGCGGTTTGTTGTTGAGGTTCTGGCGGATTTGTGTCAGTTGTTCTTTTGTGTTGAATATCAGAAAGATATGATTTTCTAAAATTACAATTCGGTCAACTTTCGGTCAATTCCCTTGTTAATAAGGGCAAATATAGTCATAATTCGTTTGTATTACTTGGCTAAGTTTATATTTTCGCCTTATCACTGGACTCAAATTCTTTCAATGTTTTTCCCTCTTTATTTTTCCATTCTGTTAGACCATTTGCATTCCGCCCCATTATTATTGCCGCAGCAGTTGATGGGCTACTAAAAATATAATCGTCAGAAAATTCAAAGTAATCCCCCTTATTAATAAGAACTTCTTCGTTAACTAGCCGTTGTCTGAGATTAATAAAATTAGAGGTGATTGAGTTTACAGTTGAAGCAGCAGCTTTAGAACCTTTTAATACCACAAATCCATCTGAAGTTGGTTCACCTTGCCCATTTGCTCCACGAGCAGCTTTGATAAAAAAGGTTGCTTGCTTTTGTTTAGGCTTAAATTCTCTCTTTTCTTCAAAAACCTTATGACCTAACGTATTCACAAGCATTTTAATGTACTCTATAAATTCCTCCATTTCTGCTTTATCTGATTCTGAAATTGAGGATTGTGTCGGAATAACAGAATTATCTACAATATAACGATTTGTTAATTTTGCGATCTCATGAAGCCTATTCTCCAAATATTTTATATGGGCCTTGTTTAGGTTATCATCTTTACTAATAAAGACAATTGCTTCATTCCAAAAGTCTTTCTGAGTTAATTGCTGATTTAGGCGTTTCAAAATCGTTTCTGCTTCCCCTACGTATACTTGATCTTTTCCGTCATCATTTTTCCCGAATAAGAGATAGACACCTGTGTTTGTCAAATCATCTCGATCTATACAGTCTTTAATTTTTATTCTAGGAATTTTATAGGCCTTTCCAGACCAGTTGGACAGTTCACAACTCATTCGACCATTTGGATCGCCATCGATTAGAAATATTTTTATTGTTTTACCGAATCTCATAATATATTTTATTTCAGGTTGATCTTATAATGATGAAGAATGACACTGTATTGTATCTTTGATGCTTAATCCATTCTTTTCAATCACTACTAACCGACTAAAATTTTGAGTAAAGGGGCTTCCTCCTTTCGGATTCGCCCCTAATGTCGTAGATTTGTTGTACCACCAATAAATAAAC
>NZ_JARXWF010000011.1 GCF_029892605.1 Parabacteroides sp. PM6-13 | reverse complement strand
TTTAGCAAATAAGAGAGTCGAAAATAAAACAGACTGAACACAAGGATTTTACAATCTGAACGATGTGATTCTTCGATTTTAGTCGGTTAGTAGTGATTTTTTTTATATACGGTTTAACTATTAAATCTGGATTTTCAAAGATATATTTAATAGGCTTATTTTTATCTATGGTTTTTATTTTTCCGTATACTAATTCCTCACTCAATGCTCCTCGAGGAATAATTATTCCTGTTTGTACTACCTTCTTATTTCCTCTTTTTCCGGTTTTGCGAGAACCTTTTACTGCAACTCTTTTCCCGGACTTAAAAGATATCAAAATTTGTGAAACAGCTTTTTCAACGTCTGACACGGGGATAGGACATTCGGAAATGATATATTTTTCCAACAAAGAGTACTTCTCTTTATATACCTCAGATTGTTTGTTTACATCACGCTGCATATCTTCACGAGTTTTAGTAGCACTTAGTGTATTAAAACGTTGGATATACCCTTGTTTTGTACAGGCAATTACTAATGCATCCACAGCGTGATGACGGTGGTCATCCCGTTTAGTCCAGTTTTTGATTACTTCTTTTTGATGCTTTTTCTTGCCATGATCACTTTCCCACTCAACAAATTCTGTTAATCCTAGCTCCCTGTATTTTGCCATTTGAAGATTCATTGTTACATCGTCCCAACCCCAAAAGTGTCGAAGTTCAGCAGTGATAGTTCCACTTGTACACCAAACATCATGACAGATAGTTTGTAGTATTTCACGGGCTTTTTTAGCTATGTATTGACTTTCTCGCAGTTGACGATCAATAAAGTCTGTAGGTATTTTATCTTCTGTCATCAATAATTTATCTCTTTTAGCCTTCCCGATAATATGACTATCATACAATAAATTTACTCGATTCACATACTCATCAAAAGCTTCCGGGCTTTTTGTTTTCATAAAATCATAGGCTGTCATCATGCCTTTTGTTGAATTGCATTTACGATGAGCTAATGTCTTATTACTTTGAGAATCGTCAAATAATTTTGCTTTAGGTATAATGTGTTCAATATCAACTTCTTCTCCGGATAATGCTTGTGTCAATGATATTGGCTGGCCACAATAAATACAAATGCCATTAAACTTCTTCTCAGTATTGTCTATTTCGGTGTATAATCTCCATTTTAGAATATTATTTCGTGTTGCACGTAAGCCATATCTCGCTAAATCCTTTCTGATTGTTTCATTTTCCCTCTGGCGCTTACTATGTTTTTTCTCTGTTAGAGTTCTTTCTTCTTTGCTTTGTTTCAATTCCCTTGCTAATTCGATTCTAATTTCATCAGGCTTTCCATATTTGTCGATGATAGCATTTACTACATTTACCATTTGATTCAAAATTTTTTCTACAATCGGTTGGCGTAAAGAATTCTTCTCCACAAGTTTTAATCGATCTAATAGTTTCCGTCTGTGGTTTTCGTCTTTTGTTAGCGAGTTTGAATGGTTGTAACCTGCATAACTCATAGCATCACTATAAACGTCTCCTTCCATTAAATAGGGTAGTGTTTTTCGGATGGTTTTCACAGACTTATTCCCGAATCCAAAACGTGCAAAATCAATACGAGATAGTTTATCCGCTGTTTCCGAATCAAGAGCGAATTTTTGTTGTAGCACACGGCTGCATTGTTCCATGTCATTTATGGAGTATATAGTATGCCATAGTTGATATAGTGGCTCTTTTTCGACCAATGGATCTATATATTTGGTGATCTTTTCAGATAAAACCTCCCCGGTTTCTCTATCGTACAAATAACAAGGTCTTTGTTTTTTCAAAACATTCAATTGAAGGCACAATAAATCCATATTATTTTTGTCTCCTAAACATTTTATAATAGCAGACTTTGTCGTGTTTCCTTGGAGTCCTTTCTCTATTTGTTTGTTGACATAATAATCACCCTTCTTTAGTTTAATCAGCTTAAATAGGTCGGTGACAGATAGTTTTTCATGATTATCTAAATAGTGGAAAATAGACTGTTTTTGTTCTAGTGTCAAAACCACATCGTCGCCTTTTTTGGAGCTTAACTTAATGTTATTTATGCTTTCCCATATTTTAGCAACTTGAAACAAAGGAGAACTTTTAGGAGCAACTTTGGGGCCGGCAAAACACTCTCTGCCATCTTTTCCTTTACACCAAAAGCCTTCAAAGTCGCATACGGAAACCAATCCTTTTTGAGATTTGAGAGGGCGCTGATAGTAAATGATTTCGTTTCGGATCTCCTTTATCAATTCATCAGATAGATTCAAGTGGTGTGCTTGTTTTGCACATATTATATCAAACTCCTCTATATAAGCTTCTCGAGGGAAAACATTTTCCTTTACTCTAAAATATTCATCTGACTTTAATTGATCGTAAAAGTATTGTCCTACTGTCATGGATAGTTCTTTTATTTTGTCATGACGACTTTTTACTTCCATCACATAGTCTGTATCTTTTTTGTCAAGGTTAGCATCGCTTCGACAACTCTTGTAACCACGTTTTTGATTTAACCAAAGCAATAAACGTCCAAGTTCTGGTTTGGAAATTTCTTCTGTTACAGCTTTGCTGCGTAGCTCCCACAATTCCATCTTTGGCATTTTTACTAATTCTTCTGATGGTAACATTCCATTGTTAGTCAATACTGTTACCAAATCTCTTCTTCTTTGTTGATAACGATCATAACCTTTTCGTGCTGTTCGATCTTTTGTGCGCACGCTATTTCGAGTTTCACCACTTCCTTTGGTAAAATCTTTCCCTTCGGTTCCCTCATAAGGTATAATGCGGCTGCCTAAATCCAAAACTGCAATTGTGTTATCTCTCAGTTCAATAAGTGCCCAGCCAATTGAGGCTGAACCTAAGTCTAATCCTAATATTCTTTTCGGCATATTACATTTTGTTTTTTTTGTTATAAAAATATCAGTTGATAAGTTTTGTTATTAAAATATAGTTGTTATATTTGTCCCTACGATTTTGAAGCAATTCACAATAAGGATGATTCCGTTGTGAAAACATGTAGAGCGGGGAAACTCGCTCTTTTCTTTTGTCTATACTTTATATCTTTCATTTTTATTGTCTGTTTTCGTTGGGGACAATTGCATGTGTTTCTCAGCTACGTATCCACACACCTCTTTCTCTACAAACAGAGATAACTTGAATCTCATAACGTTTTTTTTGCTAATGTATTTATTATTTGTTGAAATGCAAGGATTGTAGGGTGGTTTTTTGCTAAATGGTTCTCTTAAAATCGAAAATATTTGGCTGATTAATCATTTGTTTGGGGGGGTAACATGTTGACTTGTTTTGCTGAAGAAATAATGGGGAGGGGAGGGGCGGGATTGCTCCTGTTTTCGTTTTTCTCTGATTGTCAAAATGTAAGCAAAAAGTGGGTTTTGCTTTACAATATGATACGTTAAAAAGTGTTACTCGCCTGACTAATTTTAAATACCCCTACGTTTTTGGAAAAATAGTCGGGCGTTTTTGACAAAATGTCAAATCGAAGATCGCTTAGCCGAGGGCGTAAAGCAAACGGCGTTTGCTTAGCCCGAAGACGTAAAGAAATTCCTGAATCCTCAAAAAAACGTTCGTTTCTGGAGGGGGCAATTGGCTGAAAACGGGGTGGGGTATGTATACTTATTTCAATTTCTTCCAATTATTGGAACTTTTGATTACTTTTGTTTTATGATCATTCTTGTTTGGTTAAAAAAACGTATTGAGTTGCTCCCGATATAATGAATAGAGCTGGTTTTTTTCTGATTTTTAGATTTAGACAGTGGTATTCGCGATAAATAATAGTATGAAAACAAATAACAAATCAATATTGAAGTGGAGAAAACAGCGTCTGTTGTGGTTTGCTGTCGCTTTGGGGGTGGTGGTACTGCTTTTCTTCTTCTTTTTCAAGCCGTCTCGACAGGAGCAGATCTCCGCATTGGAAATACAGAAAAAACAGTGGGTGGCCGATATGCGGGAGGCTTTTCCGCAGCAGAGCTACGACCCGGTTGAGCTCAAAAAGCGTCTTAGCTATTATCAGGAGTCGGGCAATAAGATTGGGGAGCAGGTGATATTCCGTGCTTTGGGTAATGATGCGCGCAATACATCGCAATTTCGTTTGGCTATTGAAAACCATACCGCCGCGCTTCAGATTGGCTATGAGATTGGCGACACTATCTTTATCACCACGGTACTGAATGAGTTGGGAACCGACTTCCGACGAATAGGCGCGCTCAACGAAGCCGCCCCCTACCACTATCTCTCCCTGCGGATAGCTGAAGAATACGGGGGAGAGGAGAGGGCGACCATCAGCCGCAATAGGGCCAGTTCCTACAACGGGCTGGGCGTGATCTACCACTCCATAAACGAGGAGCAGGAGGCAATCAACTGCTATGAGAAAGCGCTTGAGATAGAGATTGGAAATAATAACCTGCGTGGTATCGCTATGAACTATGCCAATATCGGCTCGGTCTATTTCGACATGGGCGATCAGACAAAGGCTGAGGAATACTACCGCCGTTCACTCGATTATAACGAAAAGGCTAACCTGCCGCTCGGCATCGCGCTCTGCCTTATCAATATCGGACATATTTATGAGGCGCAAGGTGACGATCGTCGCGCATTGACCCAGTATGAAGAGGCTTACGAATTGCTTTCGGACACAGCAGACCGATGGCATTGGCTGAATGCCTGTTTTAGCATCGGAAAGATACATCTCAAGAGCGGGCAACTCGTTAAGGCATGGCCCTACCTCGATGACGCTGTGCGTACCGCCAGCGCGATCAACTCGCCGCAGCATATCAAACAAGCCTACGAATTGCGCTCGGAGTATCACCATAAGCGGGGTGATTTCAAGCAGTCTGTCGATGATCTGCGTATTAGCCGCGCCTATGCCGACACCCTGCAGCAGAACCAGGAAACGGGGCGGCTGCTCGACTCGCGCGTCAAGTATGAAACAGAGAAATATGCCAAACAGATCGAAGAACTGGACGAACTCAATCGCGAACAGGAGGTGAAGCGAAAGGCAATCCTATTGTTGATGACACCTGTTATTCTCGGGCTGCTTATCCTGTTACTATTGATACTCTATAAACGTCGACTGGAACGCCAACAGACAATCGAACTCAAGAATATCGAGCGGATGCGTTCGAACTTCTTTACCCATATCACCCACGAGTTTCGTACACCCATCACGGTGATTACCGGCCTGAGCGATCATCTTTTGTCGACCATAAAAGAGAGCGATAGCCCCGAGGCGAAAGACCTCAAAGCCATCCGCCGGCAGGGGCGTAACCTGATGCATCTGGTCAACCAACTGCTCGACTTCTCGCGCTCCGAAGCGGGTGTCAGCAAACCGCGTTGGCGACAGGGTGATCTGGTGGAGTACCTGCATGTCATTGCCGAACCCTATACACAATATGCCCGCAGCCGGGAGATTGAACTCTTTATCTATAGCGAAGTGGATACTCTTTCGATGAATTTCATCGCATCCTCTGTTAAAAAGGTGATGAGCAACCTGCTCTCCAATGCCATCAAACACTGTTCGGTGGGAGATAAGATTGTGGTGCATCTCCGCTACGATGAAGCGGCCGGTCAGTGTGTGATACAGGTGAAGGATACGGGTGAGGGCATCACGGCCGAGCATCTGCCCCATATATTCGAACTCTATTATACCTCCGATGCGGACAATAATAACCAAGTCGGCAGCGGCATCGGGCTCGCCCTTTCGAAGCAACTTATCGAAGAGGCAGGTGGCACGATCCGTGTAACCAGCACGGTAGGCAAGGGGACTGAGTTTACGTTGACGTTGCCGGTGTCGAATGATCCTATACCAGAGGAGGCGCGCGAAGAGCTGAACGAAGAGGATGCCGGCATCCATTTGCCCGACCTCGACACAGAGAGCGATGATAACACGGCACCGGGCAAGGCTTCGAACACGAAGAAGATGATTCTGATCGTGGAAGACAACAAAGATGTGGCACATTATATGCATACGATCCTCGCGCAAAGGTATACGTTGATTCACGCTTCGAACGGCAACGAAGGGCTGTTGATGGCCGAACAACACATACCCGATCTGATTATCACCGACGTGATGATGCCCGAAAAGGATGGCTATGCCTTTACGGCCGACCTGCGCGCTTCGATCGCCGTGGCGCATATCCCCGTGATTATGGTTACCGCCAAGGGAACAACCGAGGATAAGCTCGATGGTCTTAGGGTGGGTGCCGATGCTTATCTGGCCAAACCCTTCGATGAACGCGAACTATTGGCGCGCATCAAGCAACTGCTCGACAGCCGCGCCATGTTGATGAAGACCTACGCAAACGCCCTCTTCCAGGCAGGAACGGCCTCCCATACCGACCCGAATATGGCCTTTATCACCAAATTATCCTCGGTTGTCAATAGCCATCTCAACGATGCCGACTACTTCCCCGCCGGGCTTGCGCAGGATATGTGTTTGAGTGAGTCGCAACTCGGACGCAAACTGAAGGCTATGACCGGGCATACCATTACCTCTTTCGTGATGCAGGCGCGCCTGAACAAAGCCAAATTATTACTCTCCAAGCGCGACCGATCAATCAAAGAGGTGGCTTTCGACTGTGGCTTCAGCGACTTGAGTTACTTCTCCCGTTCGTTCCGAAAGGCATTCGGATACACCCCGTCACAGTTTATCAAGATACCGGAACAGAATACATCCTTGAGTTAAAACCAAATTGGACAAGAATAGACGCAGATAATCAGTCTATTAAGTCCTTTCGATGCGGAAATAGTACAAATTTAACGGGCAGATTGCGGATGCCGTCCTACTTGATGCGGAATCTGTGATAGCCCTTCTGTATCTATACCCATACATTTGCTTTCAAGTGGTGAGGAAAGTTTTCAACCGAAGACAAACCGATCCGAAACATTCAAAAAGTAAATAGGATGGATAAAGGTATAGAACAATCAATAAGTAGTAGGCGTGATGCTCTCTATACGCATTACGACCTGCCCGAAGAGGCCAGGCAAAAGGCGGAGGCACTCTTCGAACGTATGGAAATGTTTGGGCAGCGATGTCGCAACCAGGCCGACTTTGAGGAGAAGTTCAGCTCCCTCACACTCAACCGCGAGTACAATAATCTCTTCGTTGAATTTACAGCATACGTGAAAATACCCGAAGGCACCACCGCTCCCCGGGAGCAAATGAAGCAAAACATGATGTCAGGGGCTCAATCGGCGGCTTTCCATCAAATCCGTATGGAGGCTCGAGGGGCGATTGTCAAGGCGATGCCGGAGGATATGCACCGGCGATACACCCGCGGCATCTATGATATACCTGTGTTGGGCGACATCGCCTCCGCGTTCAATAGGCTCGATATTGTGAAGCGGCTTTTTGGTAAATAGGAATAGCCAGCCGATACTATGACAAATAACAATACTTACCATATAAAATGTAGACGTATGAAAAAGAGAAACAAATTTACACGATTGGTAGCCAGCGTCATTCTTTCACTGAGCGCCCTGTGTCTGTTCTTTGTCTCTTGCAGCAAAGATCCGGAACCGGAGATTGTGAAAGTGACGAGCGTAGCGCTCAGTAAGAGTACGCTTGAATTAGTAGAGGGTGAAACTGAAACCCTCAAGGCTACTGTAGCTCCTGAAAACGCGACCAATAAGAGGGTCGCATGGAAGTCGGGCGATATGACAATTGCAGCCGTCGACGCCGAAGGCAAAATCGTAGCCGTGAAACCTGGCAACGCGACCATCACTGTTACGTCTGACGATGGATCAAAAACCGCCACCTGCGCTGTGACCGTTAAGGCGGCCACTGTATCGGTGACGGGCGTAACGCTTAACAAAACTACGCTGTCGTTAGTCCAGGGCACGAACGAAACGCTCACAGTAACCGTCGCTCCTGAAAACGCGACCAACAAGAAGGTGACCTGGAAATCGGATAAAGCCGATATTGCCACCGTAGATGCCAACGGCAAGGTGACGGCGGCAGGAGTAGGCACGGCCACGATCACCGTCACGACAGAGGATGCGGCTAAAACCGCTACCTGTCTTGTGACGGTAACGGCGAAAGCGGTAGCCGTAACGGGGGTGAAACTGAATAAGACCTCCCTCTCGCTGGTGGAGGGCGCGAGCGAAACACTGACCGCCACCGTCGCTCCTGAGAACGCGACCAACAAAAAGGTGACCTGGAAGTCGAGCGACCTGTCGATAGCGATCATCGACTCCGATGGTCATATCGCGGCCTTGAAGCCCGGTGTCATCGCTATCACCGCTACCACCGAAGACGGGGGCAAGACAGCTACCTGCGCCGTGACGGTAACATCGAAAGCGGTAGCCGTTACAGGTGTATCATTGAATAAAACCTCCCTCTCCCTGGTTGTGGGCGAGAGCGAAAGCCTTAGTGCTACCGTGGCTCCGGCGGATGCCGACAATAAGAAGGTAAGTTGGAAGTCAAATAACACATCCGTGGCGACAGTGGACAACAACGGCAACGTGACCGCCCTGAAAGCCGGCTCTGCCACCATCACCGCCACCACCGAAGACGGGGGCAAGACGGCGACCTGCGCCGTAACGGTAACAGCAAAAGCGGTAGCCGTAACAGGTGTATCACTGAATAAAACCTCCCTCTCTCTGGTTGTGGGCGAGAGCGAAAGCCTTAGTGCCACCGTGGCTCCGGCGGATGCCGACAATAAGAAGGTAAGTTGGAAGTCAAATAATACATCCGTGGCGACAGTGGACAACAACGGTAATGTGACCGCCCTGAAAGCAGGCTCTGCCACCATCACGGCCACCACCGAAGACGGGGGCAAGACAGCGACCTGTATCGTGACGGTAACAGCGCCGGCCGCGGTTCCGATGTTTAACATCGGAGCGCAAACGGGTGATGGCGGAGACGGCATACTTGACTCGGGAACAATGGAATGGGTGAAGTACTCGCTGACCGGTGCGAACGGCATGACCTTTACGGGCAAAACGGCCGATATAGCGTGGTTTAGCGATGCGGAGGGAAAGATCACCGCTACCGAACCCATCGGTGTCCGTTTTGCCATCCTCAAATTTCCAGGTGAGGACAACAATATTGTCTCCCTTGGGGCATCCGTCGCCCAAGCCACTCCCGAGGGAAGCTATTACTTCAGGATCATCATCGAAGGCGTAACCTCGTCCAATGTGGGTGTATTGAAAGTGGGCAAGGCGTGGGAGATGAAAATTAACAACGTAACATGGGCAGCGCGCAACGTCGAAAGACCCGCGTTATTCGTTGCCAATCCCGAAGATACTGGATGGTACTACCAGAGGAATCGTTACACAGGCTGGAGCCCGACCGATCCGCTAACCCCTTCGCACGACGGAGAGAAATGGAATAGTGTCGTTGATACCAACGACAGTTGGGTGACAAGGAACAACCCCTGCCCTGCAGGTTATCGCCTACCGACCTTAGATGATATAAATGCATTATTAGATGAGACCAGTGTTGATCGTGAATGGCTAACACAAAACGGTGTGAAGGGATACAAATTCACCGACAAGAAATCCGGCAACACTCTCTTTCTCCCGGCAGGGGGCAATCGCAATAAGGATGGTAAGCTATCAAACCCCGAAGGAGGGCGTTATATGACCTCTACGTATGAAGAAGATACTGTGCGGAGGATATGGAAGACACGGACGCTGTACTTCGGTAGCAATGAAATAAAAGCGGGATTTATTACCGAAGCCGTTGCATATACTATCCGCTGCGTAAAGAAATAATTAATGAATAAATAAAACAAACATCATGAAAAAGAGAAGAAACATCATCTTGATAGCCACGGCAGCCCTGCTGCTGACAGGCTTCACCGCACAGGCGCAGGGCCTGGGCAAGTTGGGCAACGCCTTAAAGAAGGCAGCCGAAACGAAGACACAACAGGCAGAATCACCTAATAACCCATTAAAACAAAGTAACATGACAAACGCGACAACCATGTATGTAAGCGTATCCACCGGTGCGGGCAGCCGCACCGCCGACGGAACGCAGGAGAAACCCTACAAAGACCTGCAGGCAGCCATTGACGCCGCCGAAGAGGGCGCGTTGATCCGGATTGCCGAAGGCAACTACCTCGGTAAAATGGACCAGGGATTTATCGAACTCAAAAAGTACCTCGCGCTCGAAGGGGGATGGAACACGGACTTTAGCGAGCGTGACCCCGTGAAACACCCGACCACGATACGCCCGGACGCGGCAATTGCCAAGGCAGGCACGGCAGGGGCACACGCCTTGATGGATGTTGTCGTAAAGGGCAACCGTGGCGGCACAGTGATGATCGATGGCATGGTGTTCGATATGGGAGAGTATAACCTCTATTGCCAGCCGGTGTACGAGAACCCGGTGGCCTCGGCTCCGGCCGGCTGTGAGACGGGAAGGATTATCTGTGTAGGCGAATCGCCCTCGGGTGTTCCTACCATGGGGGGCATACCCGGCTCCAGACAGGCTGTCTATGGCGCTGTGGAAGGCAAACTGATTGTGCGCAACTGCGTATTTGCCAATGCGGTGCACTACGGGATACAGATGGAGAATATCGCCGGAAACTGGGAATTCTATAACAATATCTTTATCGCCTGCCGCATGGCAGCCTGTGAGGTGCGTGGCAATGGCGTGGCTCCTGAACATGAGACGACACTCGACTTCCACCACAACACCGTGCTCTTCACCTGGACACGCGACAAACTGCTCGAAGATATGGGCTATGGCTTGCGTTATATGACACGCATGAGCTACGATGTACACGATAATATCTTCGGAGGAAATGTCTACGCTGCCCTCGACCGTACCCGCTTCGACAGCGACCTCAAACGTGATAAGATACGCAAGACCAATGCGTTCGACAACATCTTCTTCGCCAACCGCATGGGCGATATCTGTCTTCCTTCGGGTGGTGGCATGTGGAACTTCCAGTTTGCCAATAACTTCGAAGAGGTGGAGCAATTGGAAAAGTATGAGAACAACCGCGAAGTGAACGATGCCGAGATGGGAACGCTCTGCAAAGTGATCAACGAACCCTACCTGAAAGGCTACTTAGGCCTGGAAATGAGCCGTAGCTCACAGTACAACGAGAACTCGGCGATGAACACCTTCCGCGCGGCGATGGGCATGAACAAGCAGGGCTCGGAAATCAACCGCGTCTCGATGTATGGCAACCGCTATCCGCTTGCTGAGGTCGGACAACTCTGGGGCGTCATCCCCGGAAAAGGAGCACAAACACCCCAATAACCCTTATTTATATATCTTGTTTTTAGACTTTGTAAAAGAGCTTTTCGACACGTCGAAAAGCTCTTTTTTACAATAAAATTCAAAACAGCTTCTAAAACTCTAAATCTTCTTATTCCGCCAATTGGCTTTATTGAGGTAGATCATACAAAAGGTCATCAGGAAGGCGTAGTAGATGATTTCCGTTGTAAAACAGAGGTGTACAGGCATTTTCAGGACGGAGCCCATTATGAAAAGATAGGCGCAATAAGCGACTAAGGTAGCCACCTCCATGGCTAAGGCGGAGCGGGTGTTGCCGGTGCCCGATACGCCATTGAAATACACATTACTAATGGAGCTTAATAGCATTGCCAGCGATATAACATAAACGGAAGGCACGCAGGCGGCAACCAATGTAGGGTCATTGGTGTATATCGAAATAATGGCATGAGGGAAGGCGCAAATAAAAGCGACGCATACCGCCATAATCAAAAATGACATACGGGCTATTTTGCGAATAATAGGAATGGTCTGTTCGATATGTCCGGCGCCGATGGCGTTGCTGACAAATGAATTGGTGGTGGTCGATAATGAATTCACGGGAATAAACATAACAATATAAATGCTTCGCACAATATTAGCGATAGCCAATTCGCGTTGCCCCAGACGTTCCACCACCACGAAGAACATAAAGAAGGTGCCCATAGATAGGAAATGCTGTATCATGGTGTAGATAGAAATGCCCAACACACGACGCAACAGGGAGAAGTCAAAGGAACGAAGCTTCCGAAGGCCATATTTGTCGCGGTCGACTGTCAACCGGGTGTAGACAAAAAAGAAGAGGGTAGAGGCGGCTTCCGCTATGACGGAGGCGATAGCGGCTCCTTTAATGCCCATAGCCGGGAATCCGGCATGTCCGAATATCATAAGGTAATCGAGAAGTACGTTGGTGAGGGCCATCACAATGGCATTCAATGTCAATACCTTCGTTCGCGTGATGCCGATGAATAGCGCGCGAAACATCACATTGACAAAAGAGAAAAAGAAGCCGAACACGCGCCAGTCTAAGAACTCCATCGTAGCATCCAGGATGGCATCGGAGGAGATCATTACACGCATCACGCCGCGCCCTCCTGCCTGGGCAAGGAAAAACATAACGGCAGCGGTGGCTAACAGGAAAAGGACTCCCTGTATCATGACCGGGCCGACGGCGGCATATTCCCGTTCGCCATTGCGGCGGGCAATCACAATCTGCGAACCGATGCTGAATCCGAAAGCGATCGTAAAGCAACATATATAGAACAGGCCACCCATGGCGGAAGCGCCCAGCTCGACCTCGCCTACATGACCCAGGAAGGCGGTGTCCGTTACGTTGACTATGTTTTGCGCCAATAGGCTGAGCAGGATGGGATAGCTCACCTGCCAGATCTGTTTGTTTGAATAGATTTGTTGACCCTTATTTACTTGCATGATTTATTCTTTGACAAAAAAAGCCTGCCGGAATGATTGGCAGGCTTTATGATATGAGTTGTTTGTACTAACTATATCGACTTAGACCAATCTGTTTGTTGCCGTGTCCGGAAATATCACTGAAGGCTTAAAGGTTTTAGCCTCTTCAAAATCCATCAACGCGTACGACATGATAATGATAACGTCACCCGGCTGAACACGTCGGGCGGCCGCTCCGTTGAGACAGATGACCCCGGATCCGCGTTCGCCTTTGATCACATAGGTGTCAAAGCGCTCTCCGTTGTTATTGTCTACGATAGATACCTTTTCGTTAGCAATCAGATTGGCGGCATCCATCAGATCTTCGTCTATGGTGATGCTTCCAATGTAATTCAAATTGGCTTCGGTTACCGTAACCCGGTGAATTTTTGATTTAACGATTTCTATAAACATCCTCTTGTTATTATTTATACCGTATGTTATCGATTAGGCGAACTTCGCCACAAAAAACAGTAATACATCCTACGATAGAATCGGTGTCAGACCAATGCTGAATGGATTCCAAGGTGTTCCCGTCAACTATTTCAAAGTATTCGACGCGCATTTCCGGTGTTCGGTTGAGTGTATCTACAACATAATCAATCACCTCTTGCACCCCTTTTTCGGGTACAAAGTTAAGTGTTTCTTTTAATGTGCGTGCAATCAACGGCGCTTTTTGACGTTGTTCAGGTGTTAAACGCGTATTTCGGCTGCTCATAGCCAGTCCGTCCGCTTCCCGCATGATCGGGCAGGCGACGATGCGAATGGGCAGGTTTAATTGCGTTGTCATGACGCGGATAATAGCCAACTGCTGGAAATCTTTCTCTCCAAAATAGGCGGTGTCGGGCGCTACGGCATAGAACAATTTGCTTACGATCTGCGCCACACCATTGAAGTGACCCGGGCGATGTGCCCCTTCCATCACTTCGGCTATCCGTCCGAATTCGAACACACGGGTATCAGCCTCCGGATACATTTCTTCCACCGAGGGGGCGAAGACGTAATCGCAGCCGGCTTGTTCCAACAGGGCACAATCGGCATCGAGGGTACGGGGATAGGTTTCCAGGTCGCGTTTGTCATTAAACTGAGTCGGATTGACAAATACACTGACCACACACACATCGTTCTCTTTACGGCAGGCATCGACCAAACTAATGTGACCGGGATGAAGAGCGCCCATCGTGGGGACCAGCCCGATCGTCTTGTTTTGAAGCCTTTCTTTTTCTAAATAATCATTAAGATTGGCTTTAGAATATAGGATTTTCATCTGAAAGAAGCTTAAATGAGGGTGCAAAGCAAGTAAATAATTACCGTAAATGAAAGAAAAATGTTATCTTTGTGCGATTTTACAAAAAATGAACGTATAGAATGGATGCAAAAAAGATCTTGTATATCAATCAAGAAATCTCTCCCTACCTTCCTGAATCAGAGATAGCGACAATCTCAAGAAATCTACCTCAAGGCATACAAGAACGTGGCCGCGAAATTAGAACATTCATGCCAAAGTATGGTAACATCAATGAAAGACGCAACCAATTACATGAAGTGATCCGCCTTTCCGGTATGAATCTGATCATTGATGATACCGATCATCCGCTGATTATCAAGGTAGCTTCCATTCAATCGGCTCGTATGCAGGTGTATTTTATTGACAACGAAGACTTCTTCCAGCGCAAGAACACGCTGGTGGATGACGAAGGCAATGAATATGTCGACAACGATGACCGCTCGATTTTCTATGTGCGTGGCGTACTGGAAACGGTTAAGAAGCTCCGCTGGATTCCCGATATTATCCATTGTCACGGATGGATATCGGCTCCGACAGGCCTCTATATCCGTCGCATGTACGCGGATGATCCCTGTTTGAAAGACGCGAAAATCGTCTATTCAATCTACAATGATGAGTTTTCTGTTCCGCTGAGGAAAGAATGTCCCGATAAGTTGATTATGGATGGGGCAACAGAAGATGACGTAAAAGGATTAAGAGAAGATACCAGTTTTTTGGGGATAAGCAAGATGGCTATTGATTTTGCGGATGGTGTGATTCAGGGAAGTGAGCATGTGCATGCGGATCTGCTTTCTTATGCCTCGGCAAATGGCAAACCATTTTTAGGCTATCATTCCCCCGATACTTACATTGACGCTTTTAATGACTTTTACGATGTGGTGTTAGAATCAAACAAGTAACAATCAACAAATGAACAAAAAGCATTTTATACTTGGATTATGCCTGACGTTATTTATGCTGGGCAGCTGTGATGATGAGTTAAGCAAGGTGGGAACGAGTATTCAGGGAGAAGGCGATAAGATCTCCGTATCCGTTGATTCGTTTAAGATAGAAGCATCGACTGTCAAGATGGAGTCGGTGTATGCCAAGTCTGATACGGGGCTTTTAGGTGAGTTCTATGATCCTCTCTACGGCACCTTGGTGTCGGATTATATCTGTCAGTTCTATTGTCCGGAAGGATACACATTCGAGCATACGCCCATGGAAGGCAAGATTGACTCCGTGGATTTCCGTATTTACTACAGCTCCTGGATTGGTGACTCTTTAGCGCCTATGCGTGTTCAGCTTTTCCCTGTCGTAACTCCTTTGGAAAAGAATTATTATACCGATATCAATCCGGACGATTATGTGGATCGGAAACAGGTGTTAGGCTCACAAACCTATACGGTTTATGATGTTTCTGTGCCCGACTCCGTACGCAATAGCGACGAAGGTTTTTATCCGAATATACGCATTCGTATGTCGGAAGCTATTGGGCAGAAAATCTATGACGAGACTGTCAACAACCCCTCTTCGTTTGTCGATCAGGATGCCTTTAACCGGTTCTTCCCGGGATTGTATGTAACGACCACTTTTGGTTCGGGGGCTATCTTCGGTGTCGACCTCTCTTTGATGACTATTTATTACAAGTATGTAGGCAAAGGGGCGCAGAATCAGGATACGATTATTCAGGCTACCGAGATATTTAATATCACCAAAGAGGTGATCCAGCTCAATCGCTTTAAGAATACCGACATGAGCGAGCTGCTTGAGCCGAGCGAAAAATATATGTATATGAAAACACCGGCTGGGGTAGGGTGTCGCTTGGTGATTCCGGCGAAAGAGATTGCTCCGCTTATCGACGGCCGTATCCTGAACAATATGCCATTAACATTGCGCGCCTATCCGTCGGAAGACTATGAGTATGCGTTGAATATGCCCTCACAATTATTGTTGTTGCCGGAAGATTCGGTGAAGACCTTCTTTGAAAAGAACAAGGTGAACGATGGGGTAACCTCTTTTCTTGCGACGTTGGATACGGATGATCGAACCTATGCTTTTGGCAATATCTCAAATGTATTGAAGAAACATGTTGAGAGTGCCCCGAATGAAGACCTGACATTGATGGTGTTCCCGGTAAATACGAAAGTGGAAAGTAATTATTACGGCTCGTATGTGACGGCTGTTTCTCATTATCTTTATCCCTCCGGCTTGAAGCTGCGCAAGGACGACGAAGCCATGAGAACCGGAACTACCTCCAGTAAATACGGTAATCGGTAAGAGCACTATCGAATATATAAAACTTAAAAAAAAGAGTCACTTCCATAATAGAGGTGACTCTTTTTTTATGACTAAACGTCTCGTATTAGCTTAGTCCTTCTACGAGTCCGTCGACAATGTCGATATGTTTGGCTTGCGGTTCCTTGGGAAGTCCCGGCATACGCATAATCTCACCCATGATAACGACGAGCATTTCTGCACCGTTGTTGATGATAATGTCACGCACTTTCAACTCGAAATCACGAGCTACACCGTAGGCTTTCGGATCCGAGGAAAAGGAGTATTGCGTCTTGGCGATACATATCGGGTAATGGGAAATGCCCAGGCTCTCGATCTGTTTCAGCTTTTTATCGGCCAGTGTGGTGTAGGTCACCAAGGAGGCTCCGTAGATGTTTTGGGCCACTTGCTGTACCTTCGTGCGCACGTCGTCACCATCTTTGTAGCTGTATTGCAATTCGGTAGGGGGGGTATTCGCTATCGTGTCTACTACCAGCCGCGCCAGTTCCTCTCCGCCTTTACCGCCTTCGGCAAATACATCATTCACGGCAAAGCCCACTCCCTGCTCGCGGCAATGGTCGGCCACCAACTGGATCTCGTCGTCGGTGTCGGTCGTAAACCGGTTAAAGGTGACGACCACCGATTGTCCAAAGCTTTTGATGTTTTCAATATGCTTATCCAGATTAGCCAGGCCGCTAACCAGTCCTTCCCGGTTTGGCTCCTTGATTTTATTTTCTGCCACACCGCCATGCATTTTCAAGCTCTGCGAAGTCACAACAATCACCGTCAGCTTAGGCGAGAGGCCTGCTTTACGGCATTTGATATTAAAGAATTTCTCCGCACCCAGGTCGGCGCCGAATCCGGCTTCTGTCACTACATAGTCGCCATAGGTTAAGGCCATTTTGGTCGCCAATACCGAGTTGCACCCATGCGCGATGTTCGCAAAAGGCCCTCCGTGCACAAACGCCGCCGTGTTTTCGGTGGTCTGCACCAGGTTCGGGCGCAAGGCATCTTTCAATAATACGGTAATGGCACCGGCTATGCCCAGGTCATTCACCGTAAAAGGCTGATCATCGTTGGTGTACCCTAAAAGGATATTTCCCACCCGTCGCTTCAGGTCATCCAGGTCGGAAGCCAGGCAAAGAATCGCCATGATTTCCGAGGCCGGTGTGATGTCGAATCCGGTCTCCGTCGGGACACCATTCGCTTTTCCGCCCAGGCCGGAGACGATGTTGCGCAAGCTGCGGTCGTTCACGTCTAATACACGCTTCCATTTGATCTCTTTCAATCCGTCGCAGCTGTTTTGCGTCTGATAGATATAGTTGTCCAATAGGGCGGTAATCGTGTTATGTGCCGAAGTGATCGCATGGAAGTCGCCGGTGAAATGCAGGTTGATATTTTCCATCGGAAGCACCTGTGAGTAGCCCCCTCCGGCCGCTCCTCCCTTCATGCCGAAGACGGGACCTAAGGAGGGCTCCCGCAACGCCACGATGGCTTTCTTCCCGATTCGGTTCAATCCCAAAGCCAGACCGATGGAAACCGTCGTCTTACCGATCCCGGCTTTCGTGGGTGTGATGGCTGTTACCAGGATGAGGTTGTGCTGTTTGATCTTTTCTTCATCGATCAGGTGAAGGGGGATCTTGGCCATATAACGACCGTAGTTCTGCACCTCTTCCCGCGGTATGCCTAATTCTTTAGCTATCTCTTTGATTTTCTTAAGAGGAGACTCTCTCGCAATGACAATGTCTGTTTTCATAGCTTTTTTTGCTTTATATACGCAACGCCCTTAGCTGTTAAGTAAGGGCGTTGCGCGTGATAACTTATTTAACTTCTCTAACTATTATTCCTCTTTCGGTTGATACAGATAGCGCTTAATACTTCTTTTCGGTGTTTTCTCAAATTCTTCGTCAAACAACCGGTATTCGCTTACCTTGCTATATGCCGGAATCAGCGTATTTAGTTTCACTATGTTTGCCTGCATCTGCTTTTCAACCTCTTCATCCGTTATGCCTAAGCTTTCGATCCGATCCAGGTCCGGATAGATCAAGGCAACGATCTTTCCTTTCTCGGAGATAACAATCGATTCGCTCACATAAAGCATATTGTTTAGTTTGTCTTCGATCTCTTCCGGGTAGATGTTCTGTCCGTTTGAGCTTAGGATAAGCGATTTGCTGCGTCCTTTGATATAGAGGAATCCATCTTTGTCCAAGGTGCCCAGGTCGCCTGTGCGCATCCAGCCGTCGGCCATCATCACCTCTTCGGTGGCTGTCGGGTTCTTGTAATAACCCAGCATCACATTCATGCCTCGCACCAGGATTTCACCTACTTCGTTCTCCGGATCGGATGAGTCGATCATCACCTCCATGCGATCGACAATCTCGCCCACGGAGGCCATCTTAAAGGAATCCCACTGCGTGTAGGCAATCAGCGGTCCACACTCGGTCATGCCATACCCCACCGAATAGGGGAATTTCACCTTGCGCAGGAACTCTTCGACCTCCCGGTTTAATGCGGCTCCCCCGATCACCACCTCCCATAGGTTGGCGCCAAAGGCGGCTTTTAATTTATTACCTACTATATTCAATATAATGTTCCGAAGCCCGGGTACTTTTAAGAGGATACTGATTGCCGGTTTCTGAAGCATAGGGAATATCTTGTTTTTGACAATCTTCTCAATGATCAGCGGCACAGCCAGGATCAACGGTGGCTTGATGGTCGAGAAGGCATCGATAATAATCTTCGGACTCGGCGTGCGGCTTAAGAAATGGATATGGCATCCCAGGTTGATGGAGTTGAGTACCTCAAAAGCCAACCCATACATATGCGCCATGGGCAACATACAAACAATCGTATCCCCCGGATGAATGCCCGGAAGCCGGTCGTATGCCATTTGTGTGTTGCTCCACAGGCTGCGGTAGGGTAGCATAACACCTTTGGAGAAACTGGTCGTTCCGGAGGTGTAGTTAAGCACCGCCAATTCCTCGGGCTCTTCTTCGTGCATAACCAGGTCGTTCGGTCCATACCCCGTCGGGAATTTCTCTTGGAAACGAGCCTCTATGTTTTTCTGTACTTCGGGAAGTCCTTCGTTCTTGCTTGCCAAGATAGAGAAATCGTCCATTAATATGATCATCTGCAGGTGGGTGATTTCCGCGCTGTTCATTCCCTCCCAGTTGTGAGAGGCCACGATAAGCGCCTTGGCTTCCGAGTGATTCACGATATGATGAATGCTCTCCGGCTTAAAATCATGCAAGATAGGAACAATCACCGCCCCATAGGCCAGGGTGCCGAAAAAGCAAATGGCCCAATGCGAAGAGTTACGTCCGACAATGGCTACTTTATCTCCTTTTTGTATGCCGGCCTCTTCCAAGAGAATACGAAACTTCTCAATCTCTTCTGCAAAGTCCTTGTAATAGAATGTCTTTCCTTTATAATCCGTAAACGCGGGAAGATCCCAGTTTTTCCGAATACTATTCCCTATAAGTCCTAAGAAGCGTTTTTCCATCTTTTATCTTTATAAAATTAATATCTCTATCGTATATGTGCGGAGTTGGTTCGCAAGATAGCTATTAAAACGCATATACACTACATATTATAATTAGAAAAAGTGTTGATTTGTTCACGATGATAAGAAAATAGGGGATAGAATGACACAAAGTACCCTGTCCGGCAAGATGTATAGATTTGTAACAAATGTTATCATATTATTATTTGCAGTGTTACCAAATATTGGTAACTTTGTAAAAATAGAAAATTATGGGAAAAAATACATCGGTAGCGCTTGGAGACTATTTCGAAGGTTTTGTTGAAAGCCAGATCACGCAAGGCCGCTATAAAAATGCCAGCGAAGTAATACGCGCGGGATTGAGATTGTTGGAAGAGGAGGAGAATCGTGCAATCGCTCTAAAAATGGCTGTGCAGGAGGGATTCGACAGTGGGAGAGCTGTCCATTTTGACCCGGAAAAACATCTGCAATCGCTCAAAGCGCAAAGACGGGATGGCTAAATATCGATTCACTAATAAGGCTGTTGATGATCTATCTGATATCTGGAATTATACGATAGATGTGTGGTCAGAAAGGCAGGCAGATCTATATTACCGAATGTTGATCGAATTTTGTCAAGAGATAGCCAATAACCCCACATTAGGTAAGAGCTACGAGGATATCTCTGAAAATTTATTTGGATTCATCGCCAATAAACATATCATATTTTACCGAATCATTTCACAAGATGAAGTGGAGATTAGTAGGATTCTACATGGCAGTATGGATTTGAAGAATAGAATGGGATAATAAAAACTCTCTCAAAAAATAAAAAAACCAAAAACGCTTGCTTATTCCCTGAAAGTGTTTATGTTTGCATCGGTTAATAATACGCATATCTATGCTGATAAAAGGATATAGAAAACTTTTTAACTGCCTGATGTTCTATCACTAATCAGGTCTCCTCCCTTTTGCCCCCCTCTTTTCCGCGGGGCTTATCTTGTTTTCTATTATTCATTCATTTATTTTTAGTTACCATGCATACGTCTGAAATGGCCGGTATGAATGAACGTATCAGCCGATTACGCAAACAAACATTCGAAACACAACCTTCTCTTTCGATTGAAAGAGCTCTTATAGAAACACGTTTTTACAAAGAAAACGAGGGCAAATACCCCATCCCTGTCTTACGCGCGCTAAACTTTCTGGAAATCTGTAAACAAAAAACTATTTACATTGGTGATGATGAACTGATTGTCGGAGAGCGGGGACCGGCTCCTAAGGCGGTACCTACTTTCCCGGAACTTACCTGTCACAGTGTGGAAGATCTGCAAATCCTCAACAGCCGGGAACTGCAACGATACACCATCAGTCAGGAAGATATCGACACTTATGCCCGTGAAGTGATTCCTTACTGGAAAGGACGTACCCAACGGGAACGCATCTTCAACCATGTACCGGAAGAATGGCGTAAGGCTTACGAGAACGGTATGTTCACGGAGTTTATGGAACAACGGGCACCGGGACACACTTCGCTGGATAAGAAGGTGTACCAATATGGCCTGTTAGACCTGAAAGAACGCATTGCCGGCGAATTGAAGAAGCTTGATTTCCAAAATGACCCGGAAGCTACCGACCGTCAGGAGGAGTTGACAGCTATGTCGATCTCCTGTGATGCGGCTATTATCTTTGCCGAGCGGCATGCTGACCTGGCTGAACAGATGGCTGCCGAAGAGAAGAATCCGAAGCGGGCTGCCGAATTGCGGAAAATAGCGGAAGTATGTCGCTGGGTTCCGGCTCACGCGCCCCGCACCTATTGGGAAGCCATTCAGATGTATTGGTTCGTACACCTGGGTACCATTACGGAGCTGAACGGATGGGATGCCATGAATCCGGGGCATTTCGATCAGCACCTGGCACCTTTCTACGAAAAAGAGGTGGCCGAAGGTTCCCTGACCCGCGACGAGGCCAAAGAATTGATGTCGTGCTTCTTTGTCAAGGTGAATAACCATACGGCTCCGCCGAAGGTAGGTATCACCGCCAAAGAAAGTGGAACATACAACGACTTCACCAACCTCAACATCGGAGGCATCCGTGCCGACGGCCGCGATGGGGTTAGCGAAGTCTCCTATATTATGCTCGAAGTGGTGGAAGAACTGCATATCCTGCAGCCGGGCAGCTCTATTCATATCAGCGCGCGTACGCCCGACCGGTTCCTGAAGGCCGGTTGCAATGTGATACGCAAAGGACATGGCTATCCTTCGGTGTTTAATCCCGATGTCTACGTGCAGGAGCTCGTGCGACAGGGGAAAACCCTGGAAGATGCCCGCGAGGGAGGATGTAGCGGATGTATCGAAGTAGGCGCTTTCGGAAAAGAGGCCTATGTATTGACCGGTTACCTGAATGTGCCTAAAATATTAGAGGTAACACTCCACAACGGTGTGGATCCCGTTTCCGGCGAAAAGGTAGGGATTGAGACCGGCGATCCGACCAGTTTCCGTACGTATGACGAATTGTACGCGGCATTCCTTCTGCAACTCAACTATTTTGTGGATATGAAAGTCCGTGTCAGCAATTATATCGACCGGATGTTTGCCAAATATGCCCCAGCTCCTTTCCTTTCGCTTTTCATCGACGATTGCATCGCCAAAGGGAAAGACTATTATAATGCCGGAGCACGCTACAATACAACCTATATCCAATGCACCGGATTGGGCACGATTACTGACAGCCTGAGCAGCATCAAGAAGCATATTTTCGAAGACAAGCGCTTCACTATGCAGGAGATGTTGTATGCAATCGACAGCAATTTTGAAGATATGGAGCCGATGCGTCAGACGATCCTAAACCGCACGCCGTTCTTTGGCAACAACGATCCGTATGCCGATGAGATTGCGGTGCAGGTCTACAACGACCTCTATGACGCGATCGAAGGACGCCCCAACACCAAAGGGGAGTGTTTCCACCTGAATATGCTTTCGACCACCTGCCATGTCTATTTCGGCAAGGTAATGAATGCTACGCCAAACGGACGCATGGCCCACAGAGCCATCTCTGACGGCACATCGCCTTCACACGGAGCAGACCGCAATGGTCCTTCGGCGGTGATTCAGTCACTGGGCAAGCTCGACCAGGCAAAGAGTGGTGGGACGCTACTCAATCAACGCTTCCTGCCCAGCCTGTTGAAGAAAGAGGAAGATATAAACAAATTATGTTCGCTTATCCGAAGCTATTTCGCCCTGGGCGGACATCATATCCAATTCAATATTGTCGATACCCAAACACTGCTTGACGCGCAGAAACGTCCGGAAGAATACCGTGATCTATTGGTGCGCGTGGCGGGCTACAGCGATTACTTCAACGACATGAATGAAGACCTGCAAGCCGATGTGATCATGCGTACCGAACAGGAAGAGTTTTGATGACAGCGACTATTTTCGACATTAAGCGATACGCTATAAACGACGGGCCGGGCATCCGTGTTACACTCTTTTTCAAAGGATGCCCCTTGGCCTGTGTTTGGTGTCATAATCCGGAAGGTATCTCCCCCCGTAAAGAGAAGCTGTACACCCGAAAGAAGTGCCTGGGCTGCCAACTCTGTGTAGAGAAATGCCCGGAGAACGCCTTGTCCTTGACCTCCGAAGGTATACTGACCGATCCGGCTAAATGCACGGTTTGCGGCATCTGCGCCGACCACTGTCCCTCGCTGGCCATGCAACTGTCCGGAGAAGAGTACACCATCGATCGGTTGATGCAGGAGATTGAGAAAGAGACCCTGGTGATGGATCAGTCGGGTGGGGGAGTTACTTTTAGCGGTGGTGAACCCTTTATGCAACCGGATGCCCTGTTGGAACTACTGAGAAGATGTGGCAAACAAGGTATTCACCGAGCAATCGATACGACGCTCTTTGTGAAGGCGGATCTCTTGAAAGCGGCCATTCCGGAGACCGATCTGTTTATGGTTGATCTGAAACAGATGGATTCCTCCAAGCATCAGTATTTCTGTGGAACACCCAACGAGCGCATTCTGGCGAATATCCGCCTATTAGCCTCTTCCCAGGCGGAGTATATGATCCGTATCCCCTTGATAGAAGGGGTGAATGCGGACGAGGAAAACATAAAAGAAACAGCTATGTTTCTGGCTTCGCTCGACCGGAAACCACAGTGCGTAGACCTCCTGCCTTACCACGACATCGGTCGCAGCAAGCACGATAAACGCGGAACCACCTACAACCCGGTGCATATCCCTATGCAAGCCCCTTCGGAAGAGAAGCTGGCACGTTGTCGCGAGCTGTTCGAAAAACACGGGATCGCGATCCATATCGGAGGATAACCCAATAATCTTTTCTGCAATTCAATGACTTCTCGGTTTATCCGGTGAATGCGTGTTTTTTTGCTATGTATGGTTAAGTTGGAGAAGGGAGAAGGGAGAAGTTGGCATTGATGACACCGGGGTTTTTCTTCAAATAGGAGAAGATGGGAAGGATTGTGGGTATACCGAAATACCTATCCATTTTCCAAAATTTGACTTTATTTATAAGACTGAAGGTCACGAGCCCGAAGGGCTGAGTCCCAGCTGGACGAAGATTTAGCCCATGGGTAAGCAGGCCGGAGGTCTGCGCCACCCTGGGTATCATGACAATACAATAAGTCGAGTTCTGAAGGAACGATAGATAGTATGATAGGATACATGGTGATAGCGCCTGTGAATAGTGCTTTTCTTCTTTCGTTCTTACAGAACTCATTTTTATATATCCATGGAATCCCAGGGTTGCGCAGACCTCTGGCCTGCTTACCCGTGGGCTAAGTCTTCGTCCCACTGGGACTCGGCCCTTCAGGCCCGCTGTGGCCTTCAGCCATGAATATATATATTCCTACCTTCCCATCTTACCGAATTTGAAGACACTCCCTTTCTCCTTTCTCCTATTTCCTTTCTCCTTCCAATTTTCCCAAATTCGAAGATTTCCAATTTGACCAAATTGCTTTACGCTGCGCTAAGCGAAACTTACATTTTGTCAAAAACGCCCGACTATTTTTCCAAAAACGTAGGGGTATTTAAAATTAGTCCCGCGAGTAACACTTTTTAACGTATCATATTGTAAAGTAAAAATGCCTTTTTGATTACATATTGTCAAATGGGTGTTGGGCGAATTATTTGTATTTTTTTGCTTCTGAGGGTGGAAAAAAATGAAGAAATGTTTGGTTGTTTCAAAAATAGATGTACATTTGCGGTGTACTAATTAACTAATACACTAAAATGTTTATTATATGATCCAATTAAGAGAGGTAAGCTTTGCTTATAAAAGAAACACTCCGGTACTTGATAAACTAAGTCTGCAGATGACTCCCGGGCATATTTACGGGCTATTGGGCAAGAACGGAGAGGGGAAGACAACACTATTGCATGTATTGTGTGGGTTGTTGTTTCCGCAACAGGGCGATTGCCATGTGATGAATTATGTGCCAAAAGAAAGGGCGGTAGGATTTCTGCAACAAATCTATTTGTTGCCGGAAGAGGTGAGCCTGCCGGATGTCACGGTCGTGGAATATGGTCGTATGTATGCGCCTTTCTTTCCCAATTTCCGGAAAGATATATGGGACACCTGTATCGAATCGTTTGAAATAGAGACCAACAAGCGGATGTCGAAGATGTCGCTGGGACAACGCAAAAAGGCAGCGATCACGCTGGCGCTGGCTGCCCATACCCCTTTGTTATTGATGGACGAACCGACTAACGGGTTGGATATACCGTCGAAAGCCGTTTTCCGCCGCCTGGTGGCGTCGAGCATGAACGAGGAACAGACGGTGATCATCTCCACACATCAGGTGCGCGACCTGGAGAGTCTGATCGATTCGGTCTTGATTATGGAGCGGCGGCGTATTCTTCTGAATAGTCCTTTAGACGAAGTTTCGAAGCGTCTGTTTTTCCGTCCGGTCACTGCCGACGACAACGTGTTCTACACGGAACAGACACCGATGGGCACGATAGGCGTAGGCGAAAATGTCTTGAATGAAGAGACGCCTGTTTCCCTCGAACTCCTGTTTCAGGCTGTTACCCAACAGCCAAAAGAAATCAATCGAATATTCACCCGTTAAACGGAAGCGACGATGAATGCTGAATTCAATATAAAACGTGTCGGTTGGATCTTACGCGCTGATTGGAAAGAATATACAAAACTGATTTCTTTAGCAGTTTGTATGATAGTTCCTTCTTTACTTGTGATGCGGTCGGGAACAGAGCCTTCCCAGTTTACAGGTTTGTGGTTTGGATTGTTTTTGACCTTGTTTGTATATCAGAATTATGTCGATAAAAAAATACATCATTCCAAAGGCCTTTGGTTGACACTGCCGGCGACAACGCTGGAAAAATATGTTGCTCTGTTAATAGCCGGCATCGCATATGTTAGTGCATTTTTATTCCTTTTTCACCTCGCTCGTTTCGTGCTCTATTTGTTGCAAGATATACCTATTTATTCCATAAAGCAACTCGCAGAGCCTTTGAAAGGATTTGGTTTTATAACCTTCCATTTTGCTTACTATTTAATGATAACGACGATTTTTAGAAAAAAGGCACTGGGAATTGCTTTCTTGATAGAAGCTTTATTCTTAGGTGGTGTGGCCTTTGTTGCTGATTATCTGATGAATGCTCGTTGGGAAATCTACACAATGGGGTCTGTATTCCGAGTATTTGATGCCCTATATTATTTCTTAGGGCAACAGGCGAATATCATCTTTTATCTATTTGCTCTCCTTTTCTTGTATATCGGCTACGTACAACTTAAAAAACAACAACGATGAACAATATATTTGATTTTAAGCGTCTTGGTCTGGTTTTGAAAATCGACTGGATAGAACATAAGAAACTGTTTCTGATTAGTGCCGGCCTGTTATTGGCAGCTTACCTCTTATTGATGTGGAATGATTTTACAGGTGATCGGGTAAATCTCTTCTGGTTTGGAATCACTATTTTCTTATTAAGCTATTTGTCTTATGTCGGTAAGAAAATTCACTACGGAAAAGGATTATGGCTCACCTTGCCTGCTACTACATTAGAGAAGTTTGTTGCATTATTGATCTATGGTTTTTTCTATGTTGGTGCCTTTATCCTGGTCTATTGGATTTCTGTCGGGGTCGCCTATTGGTTTAACAACGTGCCTATGGTGTCGCTTGAAGAATTAACCTATCCGATGAGAGGTTTTGGCGTCATCACCTTCCATACCGCCTATTTCTTCCTGGGGTATGTGCTTTTCCGGAAATATGCGTTGGGTATTGCCATAGCCGTGGAAGCGCTTGTGATCGGACTGTTTGCCCGTCTTCTGTTCTATACAATAAAGGGGCCTTTAGCTGATATCAACAGCGGAACACGAACTTATGAAACGATAGAAAATATCCTATACTTCCTGGGCGATCATTATAATACGATCCTATATGTCTTCTCTATTCTTTTATTCTACGCGGCGTATGTCCGGCTAAAAAAGACGCAGATCCGATGAATTATACAAACAACCAATCGATATTCCTCCAGATTGCCGACCGGATATGTGATCGTATCCTCGCTGGAGAGTACAAAGCCGACGAGCGTATCCCTTCGGTACGCGAACTGGCTGTTGAGATGGAAGTGAATCCGAACACCGTGATGCGCTCTTTTGAGCGTCTGCAGGCCAATGAGATTATCTATAATAAGCGGGGACTTGGTTATTACGTATCGCCCTCGGCGGGGGAAGAGATCCGAAAGATGCGCTACGCGCAATTTATGGAAGAGAGCCTGCCTACCCTATTCAAGGAGATGCAACTACTGGGCGTAAGCGTAGACGATCTATCGAAAGCGTACGAGGCTTACATAAGTCAAAAGCTACTTTAACATATTTTTAACCATCACTCTATCGGTTTGATCTATAAGCGGATACAATGCTAAATAAAGAAATATTTCCGCAATTCTGTTTCTCTCATGCATCGAAAATAAAAAACTTGCATCTTGTCTATAGAAAGGCAAAAAGATTGTTAGGTATTTTATTTATTAAAAACCTTATGGTGTATAGGCGAACCGTATGAGATTATGAAAAAGTTGATGTTGGCGTTGTGTGCAGTAGCTGTACTGTTTACTGCTTGTGAAGATGATGACAATAACAAAACCGAAAACAGCGTAAAATTAGCGAAGACCGAAGAGACAGTGAAAGCGGAAGCTTCTGAAGTAAAGGTTGACGCGACCAGCGAAGCCGATTGGTGGATCGATGGTGTATCCGTAAAGATTGGTGAAGACGAAGCGGAGTATGTAGAAAACACCGCGAAAGCCGATACGATCGAAGGCGATTGGTTCCGGGCTATCCGCCAGGAAGATGGGAAAGCACTTGTATTGCAAACCATCCCTAACAACGGTGACGAAAGAAAATTAGCCGTAGCGGTTACCTCCTCTGAAGATGCCGCGCCGGTAGAATTCGTCCTGACGCAAGAAGCTAAAGTGGAAGAGATCCAAGAGAAATAATAGGAATTAAGGTATTAGTCTATGTGTAAAAAGAGAGGTCATTTGGCCTCTCTTTTTCTGTGTACATACTATTCTTTGCGCGGAAAGCCGTAACTTGCAAGCCGAATTAATTAAAAAGAAAACAGCTCTACTTATGAGATCCCTAAAAATAATATCGCTATGGTTGCTTCTTCTTGCCGTTTTCTCTTCCTGTCAGAAAGAGCGGATAGGCTCATACGACTGGTTTGAAACGGTGAATCAAGATGTCGATAATCCCGTGAACAGCGTTCCCTGGCTGAATGAAGCGAAGAACAACTTGAAAGCCTATCTCGATAAGAACCTGGATTTCTATAACCGGGTCGACTATACGAGTGGGATCTCCTACCCTCGTAGCTTTATCGATTCCTACGCCTACCAAGGGGAAACCTATTATTACCTCTATATCCAAGATGTATCCGGTGCCAACGACCCGGCCTCTTCCTATTGGTTTGTGCCGATAGTGTACACAAGCGACGGGCAGGTCTATCTTGGCAATATCGATATCTTTGCTCCGGAACAACATAGCGAAGACGGTCAGCTCTTCTTTTCAAAAGCTGACCGTCTGCAACGTTTATGGAGTTATGAGCTTATCCGTTCCGAAGATGGATGCGGCTGTTTTTAAGCAACCTGTTTTCGATTATCCAATTTCTTTACCACGATTCCGTAAATAATCAGGGAAATGGCGGACACAAGAGCGATCGCTCCGAAGTAATACCAGATATAATGAGCATTTGCACTGGCTGCCTGCCACTCGGCATGGCTGTTGAACAGCATGGGTTCGGGGCAATATTTATTCAACAAAAAGCCCGACAGCCCGAATCCGAAGAGTGAAGATAGGAAAGAATGCAAATGGCTGAAGCCGAGATACAGTCCCTCTTCTCCTTTGGGTGCCTGCAGGGAGAAATATTCTAAGAAGCGGGGCGATATAAATGTTTCTGCCAATCCCTGAAACACAATACCCACCACCATCATAAAGGCCACCGGATGCATACCCAGAATCGTCTGCGAGGGATCCAACACATTGCCATACGCCATGCAAAGTGCCGACACCGGCATGATAAACATACCGAACGTCATCGAGGTAAGCGCCGTCTTTTTGCGCATAAGCTGCGTGACCAGGTTGACTGTCAAGACCACCACCAACGGGTTTACGTTGGCATACCAGGAGGGAGAGGCCCCTTCGCCTGCCAGACGCAAGACATATTTAGGCATGGTGGCATACAACTGCTGCTGCACCATCCAGAATCCAGTGATGATAAAGATCAGAATAATCAGACGTCCGTTGCTACATACCTTCACCAAGGAACGGAAAATATCGCGGAACGATTTGCCCTCTCCGGCATGTTGGGTGCTTTTATAGAAAAACCAGATGGCGATAAGCGCCAGGAAGGTCATGAAGGCTGAGAAGTAATTGAGTGTGATAAGCCCTTCGTTCCCCATGGCATCGCGCAAAGGTTTTACAATGGCTTTCCCCGAAAAAGCACCGATATTCACCATCGAATAGAAGATCGAGAATCCTTTGGCACGATTATCGGGTGTGGTCTCTTTCGCTACCGTGCCGGAAATCACACTTTTAATAAACGATCCGCCCAATACGATCAACGCCATAATGGGCAATATGCCATAGCGCGCGTTGCTTTCCAACAAACCGGTAAATTTGGTCGTCATCGAGTATTCTACCAATCCTGCCGACTCAAGCATTGTCGGAAACAGGCCGAGTCCCAGATACCCCAATGTCAATAACGAAAAGGCCAATAACATCGAGCTACGAAAGCCAATTTTATCCGCCAGGGCACCGGCAAAGGTAGGAAGTAAATAGAGGCAGGCAGAAAAGACGCCGGCGATGGAGGCTGCCTGAATATCATTGAATCCAAGAATTCTACTTAAATAAAGGGTGATGACAATAAATACGCCATAATAGGCGGCTCGCTCAAACAATTCAACAAGACATGCTACTTTAAAGGCTACACTCCACTGACTTTTAGTTTTTCCCATATTACTTTTGTATAAGATTATAATTATAAATGTGTTTTTCGTTTCCTGGAAAATGAGCTCAAAAATAGTACAGAATTCGCTTACATGCAAAAAAGAGAGGCCCAAATCAGGGCCTCTCTTGCTGAATATATGTGTCGTGAATGGATTTTCATCCTCTCTGATTACTCAGAAATGATGATGTTTTTGAAAGCACTTCCGAAAATCAGATAGGCGGTATTACCACCGATCGTTCCTTCGTTCTGTCCCCAAAGGAATGGCCAGTCGTCATAATTCTCAAAATGATCGGGGTGGCGGAACAGCAGTCCCGGTGCTACGTTGCCCGGAATGAAGGAGAAGTCGGCACGGTTGTTACCGTAGAAGACTGCCTTGGGGCGGGTAGCACCAACCGTTGCTACGAACGAATAATTATGGTAAGGATGGCAGCCAAACAACCAGTTGGTTGCTTTGAATGCATGCGCGACATCGATAATGTCCGGGAAATGCATGTTGGCAAAGCAGATAGTCGTACCAAAGCTAACGATGCCTCCGCTGCCTGCCCAGTTGCCTAGGCCAATAGGCAATCCGTACGGATTTTCTTTTTCAAGTCCTTCGATATACTCTTTGTATTTCACCATATAGGGACGAAGTTTCTCTTTGAAAGAGGCATCCATATGCGGTATAGCATGCAGAGCGGTCAGAATGGTGAAGCTTACGTTGCGATCGAGCGCAGGCCATAAGAGCTCCTGGAATTTATCGATATATTGTTGTTCACCGGTGGTGATATACAGTTGCAGATAGGTGGTCATATCAGCGCCTCCGCTACCCATCCGACCACCGCGCTCCGGCTGTTTTGCCAGCAGTTCGGTCGCCTCTTTCAATAGTCTTTTCGACTGTACCAAGGCTCTGGCGGAGAGGTCGTCGTTGAATCCTTCGAGGGCCCGGCTTGCCGCAGCAAACATCGTGGCGGCCCGCAGGTCGAGTCCCGGATTGCGGCTGGTAAAGGCCCACATATCATCCTTTACACCACTTCGCTTGCCGTCGCGAGACACTTCGTAGGGACCCAGGTTCGGATCGTAGATGCGGCCGTCGGTGATAGACGCGGCGTCGCCCAGGTGGTGGTAGTTGTCGAGCACCGAGTTGGAGAGGGTCTGCGCCATGTGTCCAAGGATCTCTGCCTGGGCAACCAGTTGCAAGGTACCGTGTTCGATAAACTGTAGGATGTCGGGCGCTCCGTCCGGACGGTGCAGGTCAACATAGCGTTGCTCCTGGCTGACAAACGTCTGGTCGCGCTGCGGTTTGAAGTATTCCCATGTTTGTACAAAATTCTGCACCACGCTGATGTTGGCTCCTGTCTCGATATCGAAGTCACCGGCATCGAAGAAACCGCCGATGTTCAATCCTGGTATATGTTCCAAGCCTTTGTATTTGGTGTCGGTGGTTGGACCCTGGCCATGCAGGTCGAAGTGGTCGGTATTGGGCGGAGCCTGCAGATACCCCTCTTTGAAGGGTTCGCCATGCCATACCCGGTAGGCCTCGTTCACAAACATATGATTCATGTGAATGGGGATCCAGATGTCGCTGGTAGCATCGGTGATCTTATTATACACGTTGTCTGCGATCAGGAAGTGGTTGGTCTGCTGGTTACCATATTTGATGTAATAAACACCGGGTGTATTAACCGCGGAAAAATCGAATGTCACATAGTGGTACTTATAGTAGTCACCCCATGATTCTACCTTGCCACTGAATACTTCGCTTGCTTTTCCTCCTTCGTCTACCTTATAGATAGAGGCTTTTGCCTGTGGTTTGTCTTTTTTGTCGAGCTCGATCACAGAGACCTTCTTTTGTGAAGGAATATAGCCCACTTGTGAGAAGCCGATATTGGGCTCTCTCGTCCAGTTGTCGATGGTATTCCCTTCGAGGTTCCAGGTCAATACCTTCCCGGTTTTGCCTGCCGGAAGCATACTGCGCACGACAAACCAGCCGTTTTGTGCCAGGATGCGGCCATCGTAAAGCGACAGATCGGTCTCCTCGGAAGTGATCTTTACCATACGTTCGGGCGAATCGGATGCCAATACGATCGTACGACCGGTTTCCAAAGGCAGCGGATCGATAAACCGACCGGTACCTCTGTCGTCGGAAGTGACATAGCCTTTGTATTGCTTAGGCTTTTCGCTGTTAGGACGCGTAACGGTATTGCCTACGGCATAACGCGGGATCAGGCTGGCACGCCCGTCCATCAGGTAGGTCTTGCCCCAATACTGCGACGGCAGGAACTCCAGGTTGAAGCCGGCAGCCTTTTCAAGAGCGGCGGGAACGGGTTTGTCGAGGTGAACAGCAATCTCCACCCCTTTGCCCTTGGCGGTGACAACTACGCGCGAATCAAAATTGTAATCCGGATAACTGAGTGTCACTTCGATGCTTTTTGCCTCTTTGTTCACCACCCGGTTTGTCATTTGAGGAACAAGGTCCCACTGTTCGGGGGTGTTAGAGAGTCTGACGGCACCTCCGGTCGATGTCCGCACACCATGGTGGATAAGCTCCAGACCGGCTGTCTTTTCATCGTTAAACCCGCCGGTAAACGGATTGTTATACACCAACACATTAAATCCTTGTGTTTCGAAATACTCAAGATCGTTGAGTATCAATTCCTTTTGCGCAGGCTCATGGCTGCACGCCGATAGGAATACAATGGCTAAAAAAAATAGTACTTTTTTCATAAACATTCATCTTGCTCCTGTTTGAGAGAGGAGCCTATGGTTTTTACTCTGAAATTAATTACAAATCACCCTTTTCCCGTAGGAAATACATCACAAACCAAAGAAAGCATGCCCAAACGAGACCTGCAAATTATTTTTGCATTTTTAACGAAATCAGGCCTGTAAGCAACGGTACGGTGGTGTTGACCGGCTAACAGATTCCTGTAACTATATGGTATTTTTAAGTACGTCAAACTGTTCTGTTCTCTCTACTTTTGTTTTTTAAATATTTCTGAATGTAAACCATTTGTTTGCAAGCTATAGTAACTGTAGAATATTATGTGAAATTGAATAGATCAATTTTGTTTAACTGTTTTTATAATTGCGCTGATAGTTAGAGGGGACTGGCTTTTTTGAGCCAGACATAAAAAGTCGAATTTCATTAATAATACTTATGAGCACTGATGCAAAATACCGTTTTAATAATGGTTATTTTTTAGAAAAAAAGAAAAGAAGTCTTCGGGAGTGCCTTTCGCAAGTTGCAGACCTGTTATTCTATTCAAAAGAGGATGCTGCCGTTACAGAAGCGTTAGCAGAGGTGCTTGCGTTTTTTGATGTAGAACGTGCTTATCTTGGTATTATTCATACCGAAGCTTCGCATATTTCTTTTGCTTACGAAGCCGTTTTGGAGGGTGTCGGAGGGGTAAAAAGCTTCTTTGATAAGTATTTTTCTTCTCATCTCAATTTGACGGCGGAGCAATTGCCCTGGTGGTTTTCACGCCTGAAGTCAGAGCAGGATATTGTTGTCAATAATCTTGATGATATTTCAATGGAAGCTTTAGGCTGTCTGGATTTGTTGGCGGCAAATAAAGTCCGTTCACTGTTATGCGTGCCTACTCGTCTTATGGGAACGAGTAATGGTTTTCTTTGTATAGAGACCACCTCTACAAGCAAACAATGGACAAATGAGGATATCGACAATCTCCATATATTGGCGAATTGTTTCTCCTATTTTGTTGAACGGGAAAGGCTCCGGGAGAAAATAAATCTCTCGGCGATGAAGGCGATGCAAAATGAGATCCTGCTTCAGATGGTCATCGAAAACATACCAGTCGGAATCGAGCTTTACGATAAAGACGGATACCTGGTCGACATCAATCCTACCGGACTTAATATCCTGGAGACTACCTCTGAAAAGGTTTTAGGTGTTAATCTGTTTGAGAATCCCACGATTTCCGACGAGAGTAAAATGCTTATACGGAAAGGGGAAAGGGCTTATTTTGAGAATCAATATGATTTTCAATTGGTGAAATCGACCTATTTCCAATCCGAAGCCCAAGTCGATTTTAAAAGCTTAGTCGGAGAAAACGTACCCTTAAAGGATGTTGAAGGGTCTATTTTTGGCTATCTGCAATTAGTATACGACAACACAGAGGACTTTAAGCGGAACGAAGAGATGAAAAGCATGTTGACCAAGCTGAAACTGGCTGTCGACACCGGCAAGTCTTTTATTTGGGAATACAATGTGAAAGAGGATACAGTCGCTATCGATTACTCGTTGTCTGATAGACAAAAAGTATGGGGGCGTAATGTGGACTCCATGAAAAGCCCCGGTGCTTCCTTTAAAAATCACCTTGAATTGATTCATCCGGATGATGTCGAACGTGTCTATGATCAAGGTTTTCGAATGTTGATTAAAGGGAAAATCAGTGAATTCAGAGCGACCTACCGTCAATGGATCAACAATGATTACTATTGGCTTACGACCAATTTTCATGTCTATAAATATAATTCGGATGGACAACCAAGCCATATTATCTGTTATTCTATTAATGTGACTGATCAGCAAGAGCTGGAGCTTGATTTGTTGCGGGCAAAAGAGGTGGATAAAATCAAATCTTCTTTTATAGAAAATATGAGCCATGAGATCCGGACACCTCTCAATGCCATCGTTGGTCTCTCCTGTTTTTTGGCTGAGACCTATGAATCCGAAGAAACCAGGGAACTGACAAACTGTATACAACTTAATAGCGAGCAATTGCTTCGTACGGTAGACGAAATGCTTTACTATACCCAGCTGGAAAGGGGAAATGTAGAATACCAATTAGAGGAGGTGGATGTCAAGCCTATCTGCCAAAGAGTAATAGAAAAATATCTACCCAAAACCTCTGCTGAGGTAACCTTGTCGTTCGACGAATCGCATCCCTCTGTTTTTTTGTATACGGATGCTGAAAAGCTGGAACAGCTGCTCTCTCAGTTGGTAGACAACGCGGTTAAGTATACACGTGAAGGGAGCATTGTGCTCACTTATGAAACAATCAGCAACCATACATTGCGGTTTGTTTTGGCCGATACGGGCATAGGCATGAGCGAAAAAGAGCAGGAGAGACTTTTTTATCCGTTCTATAAAGCAGAAAATTTCCATCAGGGAGTCGGATTGGGACTCTCTATCAGCAAATGGATAACAGAAGCTTTAGGCGGGAAGATTCGTGTCAAATCATTCCCGGGCAGAGGAAGTGTGTTCCACGTTGATTTGCCGCTCAAGTAAGCTCTGTTACCTTTCGGATTTCCCCCGGCGATTTTCCAAAATTGGTTTTATAAAAATCGTTGAACACCTGAACACTGGAGAAGTTATATTCGTAAGCGATTTCTTTAAAACTTTTGGTGCCTAACTCCAACTCCTGTTGGATAAGTATGATCTTTTGTTGTTTCATCCATTGGTAAGCAGGAATACCAAATACCTCCTTAAATCGATTACGAAAAGTAGAGGTTGAGTTATTCATGGCTTTCGCCAACGATTCAACGGTCTTATGTTGCATATGACGTTGATAAACATTCTCAATGAAAAGGAAATCACGTGTGACAACCCCTTTGAAAAGCGTTTTTATGTCATATGCGGAATAATATGCCTTGAATAAGAAAAACAATTCATTCACTTTCCCATTGAGGTATTTTTGACAAATTAATCCGTCGTTCATGCATATAAATAAATCTTCGATGAATCGCTTAATGGGTGTTTTTGTTTCAAGTGCTTGGGGTTCATCATCGCAGATAACCTCTGTGATCAATAAAGAGGATAATTGTCGGTAAAGTTGACTGTCCGACAAATAAAACAATCTGACAATAACCAATGTCGCAGCGGAAAGCGAGTTGCAAACTACCCGTTGTCCGACCGGAATGAAACAAAACATGCCCGAGGAGATTTTTAAATTCCGATAATGTGAATAGGAGTAGTCAATATCGCCCTCTACAACAAATATCAATTTGCTGTCTTGTGACATCCATTCCCATGTTTTCCCTTTATACAGTCTTTTAATTTCTACTACAGGCTTCTTGATATTACAATCACATGACCACCCCCATCTTTTACATAATACTCCCATTCGATACGTTGTCGTGTTAATGATACATGCTGTCTTCTATACTATGGCAAAAGAGACAAACATGTGTCTTTTTGTTACTTTTCTGTAAGTTTCTATCAAAGAAACGGTCAAAACTAAAAAAGCGCTGTGTATCATCCGGTTACACAGGTCGAATTACAGAAAAAGTCATAACGTATTACGAATAGTAAGGAATTGTCAGATCGTTGCAAAGCTTTTTGCGAGGTATTGATAAAAGCTTTCTCTATTTATATGAACAGGTTCTATGTGACATAACAGAGTCATCGTGCGGTCATAGAATACAAAAGGCACAGATCCCACAAATTTCACAGTCTTTTTTGTTTGTTATCCACAAATAAAACTGTGCAATCAGCGAAATCTGTGCCTTTCCTTATGCTTTATTTCTTATCCTTTACAAGCGCAAATGGTCGGCACCAGATTGCGGTCGCCGTAGGCATTGTCGACACGGGCTACATTGACCCAGAACTTGCCTTCATGCAACCATTCCAGCGGGAAAGCCGCTTTGCTGCGTGGGTAAGGATGGCTCCATTCGTCGGCTGTTACCTCGTATTCCGGATGTGGAGCATTCTTCAATACATTATCTTCTTTGTCGGCTTCGCCTTTCTCTACCTCTTCAATCTCTTTCCAGATGCAGTCGAGCACCTCAACAAAACGATCCAGTTCGGCTTTGCTTTCGCTTTCGGTCGGTTCGATCATCAGTGTGCCATGAACCGGGAAGGAGAGGGTAGGAGCGTGATAACCGAAATCGATCAAACGCTTAGCGATATCTGTTTCGTCGATGCCTGAGCGCTCTTTTACATTCCGGCATTCGAGGATCAACTCATGCCCTACGCGTCCGGTAGCACCGCTATAGACAATGCCATAGGTGTCTTTGAACTTCGCCGCCAGGTAGTTGGCATTGAGGATAGCCATTTGGGTTGACATCCTTAATCCCTCTTCACCGAGTAGGCGGATATAGGCGTAGGTGATGGCGATGATACCCGCACTGCCGTAAGGAGCTGCGGAAACGGTATTCAATTCACTGCCCCATACAACCGGGTGGGAGGGAAGAAACGGCACCAGATGTCCGGCTACACAGATCGGACCAACGCCCGGGCCGCCACCGCCGTGAGGCGAAGCAAATGTCTTATGCAGGTTCAAGTGGCATACGTCCGCACCGATGGTTCCCGGATTGGTCAGACCTACCTGGGCGTTCATGTTGGCACCATCCATGTACACCTGCCCACCGCAGTTATGCACGATCTCGCACATCTCTTTGATACATACTTCGAATATCCCGTGTGTAGAGGGATAGGTAATCATGGTCGCTGCCAGGTTGTCTTTGTTCGCTTCTGCTTTTTCGCGGAAATCATCCAGGTCAACATTACCGTTTTCGTCGGTTTTCACCGTCACGGTACTATATCCTGCCTGAATAGCACTTGCCGGGTTGGTTCCATGTGCGGAAGCCGGCAACAGAACAATGTTGCGATGTCCCTGACCAATGCTTTCCAGGTAAGCACGAATCACGCGCAATCCGGCATATTCGCCGGCTGCTCCTGAGTTGGGTTGCAGGCTGACACCCTTGAATCCGGTGATCTCTGCCAGATAGGCACACAGGTTTTCGATCATCTCTTTGTAGCCTTCTGTTTGATCTTCCGGTGCGTATGGGTGGATATTCTGGAACTCGGGACGGCTCAATGCCAGCATTTCAGAGGCGGCATTCAGCTTCATGGTACATGATCCCAAGGAGATCATCGATTGAGCCAATGAAATATCTTTGCGTCCCAGGCGGGTGATGTAGCGCATTAGTTCGGTTTCTGTCCGGTATTTTTTAAACACATCCTGTTCCATGAAGGAAGAGGTACGCGCGAATGCCTCGTCGAAATAATGTTTCGTTGGGATAGCCTCTTCGAGCATATAGTCTTTTCCGGCAGCTCCGGCAAAAATGTAAAGCAATACGCCGATATCGGTCGTCATCGTGGTCTCGTCCAGACTGATACCCACCACGCTTCCTTCGAAATAACGGAGGTTTACCTTGCACTCCAGGGCGATTTCGCGCAATACATTCACGGATACATGAGGCGGCAGTTCGATCTTTAGTGTATCGAAATAGTTTTTGTTCAACTGCTTGTAGCCAAGCTTTTCCAATTCGCCTGCGAGGAATCCGGCGGCGGCATGGATGCGTTCGGCTATGTTACGCAAGCCTTCGGCACCGTGATACACGGCATAAAAGCCTGACATCGTAGCCAACAGGGCCTGAGCCGTACAGATGTTCGAGGTTGCTTTCTCGCGTTTGATGTGCTGTTCACGCGTTTGAAGTGCCAGGCGGTAAGCCTCATGCCCGTAAGCATCTTTGGAAATACCGATGATACGTCCCGGCATAGCGCGCTTATACTCTTCTTTGCAGGCAAAATAAGCGGCAGACGGTCCGCCGTAGAACATCGGAATACCGAAGCGTTGGCTTGATCCGAACACCACATCTGCACCCCATTCTCCCGGAGGAGTGAGCAATACAAGACTCATCAGGTCGGCAGCTACAGCTACTTTTGTGCCGTTTTCGTTCGCCTTCGCGATGAAAGCTTTGTAGTCTTCGATGGATCCGTCGGCATTCGGGAATTGTACGATCGCGGCAAAAACATCCGGTGTCAGTTCGAATTGTTGATAATTACCGGTAACTACCTTGATCCCTTGCGGCAGCATACGCGTGTGTATAACGGCTAATGTGGAAACATATACTTTTTCATCGACAAAGACTGTGTTGGCCTCTGCTTTTACCTGCGCTCTCGAGCGTGAACCATACAACATGGTGATGGCTTCGGCAGCAGCCGTTGCTTCGTCCAATAATGAGCTGTTGGTCAGCGGCAGCGCAGTCAGCTCGCTAACCATGGTCTGGAAATTGAGCAATGCTTCCAGACGACCCTGGGAAATCTCTGCCTGATAAGGCGTGTAAGAGGTGTACCAAACAGGGTTTTCAAACACATTGCGTAGGATAGGTGCCGGGCAAACGGTGTCGTACCAGCCCATGCCTATATACGAAGTGAATATCTCATTCTTAGAAGCCAACTCACCTAAGTGTTCGGCCAGTTCACGTTCTGTCATAGGCTCCGGCAAGTTCATCGGTTCGCTCAGACGAATATTCGATGGTATGGTCTGATCGATCAACTGATCCAGTGATTCCGCGCCTACTGTTTCCAACATAGAAGGAATATCTTCCTCCGTAATGCCAATGTGGCGATTCGCAAATTTATTTGTGTCCATAAACTAAATAAGTTTTTTATAGTTATTATGCGTTTATAAAAAAGGATTATTCATTTTCTCGTTATAAATGGTGGTCTCAGGTCCATGGCCGGAATAGACAATGGTTTCGTCCGGCAAGGTGAGCAGTTTGTCTTTGATGGCTGTGACCAATACCTCCATATCTCCTCCCCACAGGTCGGTTCGACCGATACTTCCGTTGAACAGGGCATCGCCCGAAAACAGGTATCCGTTCTTTTTATTGTAGAAAGCCAGGCTGCCGGGCGAATGTCCCGGAACCAACAGGGCGGTCAGTTCCGAATGTCCGAAAGGGATACTCTCACCACCATGGATATATTGTTCTATCTGTATATTGTCTAATTGAACCGGTAAGCCGAGCATACGTGCCTGTTCGGACATCGACGGCAGTTCGGTTTCCGCTTTGTGTGCCCTCGGCTTCAATCCGTAGGTCTGTTCGATAAACGAACTGCCCAACACATGATCCAGGTGCAGGTGGGTGCAAAGGTGGTGTTTGAGCGTCAGGTCGTTCGTCGTCAGGTAGTGCATCACCTCCTGCTTCTCGTTGGGGAAATAACAACCACCGTCAATAATTACCGCCTCACCCGTATCATCATGAAGGATATAGGTGTTCTCGGAAAAATAATTAAAAGCGAATGACTTAACAGTAATCATAGGGGTACGTACACTACTTTTTTGGTTTTAAAATAGGCTTCGCTAAAATAGCTATCCAGCGAAACGGTGTCTGCTTGTTTGCGGAAAGGCAATATCTCATGCTGCAACTCGCCTCCTTTGAGGCAGATCAATCCGTTCGGCAGCGCGTTCTGTTGCTTCTGATTGATGTTTTTGCGAACAATCTTCACCAGGTCGGCCAATGGCATCACCGCCCGGCTGATTGCAAAGTGAAACTCGCCTTTCTCCTCTTCTCCCCGGCAGTGTCGGAAGCTGATATTTTTTAGCCCAATCGCCTCGGCGACCGCCTGCCCCACTTTGATCTTTTTCCCGATACTATCGATCAAGTGAAAATGTACTTCGGGAAATAAGATCGCCAGGGGAATGCCGGGAAAGCCTCCACCGGTACCTAAGTCCATCACGTTGGTGCCCGCCTTGAATGAGATCATCTTGGCAATGCCCAATGAATGTAATACATGATGTTCATACAGATTGACGATGTCTTTCCGGGATATTACATTGATCTTACTGTTCCAGTCGGCATATAAGGCATAGAGAGCCGCCAACTGCTCTTTCTGCGTTTCATTCAATTCCGGGAAATAGCGGTAGATCGCCGCCAACTGCGTTTCCACAATCTCTTTTATCTCCTGATCGGTATATTCTATAATTTGTTTTTCTGTGTTCTCCATGATAACTGATTCCTTCCCTTAAGGGGCGATAATAGATAAGAGCGGACTCTCTTTTTGCAATAGGTGTTTGATCTTCGCATAGGGCAGCTTCACCTGGGTGGCACCTACCACATAGGCCGCAATCTCATATTCATTGAAGGTATAGGTGATACCCTCTTCGTCGGCGTAGAAATTATCATTCGGATAGATCTCTTCTACACTGAAAAAGCCGATATCTTCCAACTCTTTCGAATCGGTCAGTTTGTTGTTGGCTGTGATCTCTTCCACTAAGAGTTGTGCCAACGCGTTTTCGAAATTCTCTACGAACACATCCTCCTCTTTCAGGAATTCCATACGCTCCAGATCAATGAGATGATTCCTTACCGTATGTGCTCCATGCGCCCCACCGGTATAGTTTTCATAGCTGACAACAAAAGAAAGAAAGCCTCCTTTATTGTATACCACCTCGTTGTTGGATGTCTCGAAATAGCCATACCAGGAACCTACCGCCTCTTCGTCGGCGCTTTTCAATTCCTCTTTGAAGTATTCCTCCAATTCTTTATACATTTCCAGGTAGTCCTTGGTGTATTTCTCCGCGGCCTCTTCTGGCGAAAGCGTTTCATACGCTTCTCCGAAGTGGGAGAAAACAAAGAGCGACTGGAGCTTTTCCAAGGTGGCCTTATCGCCATATTCCGTCGGATAGGTGAAGTTGAGGTGGAAGTCGCAATTCGGATTGTCCGGATTGTTTAAAAGATGATAGGTCTTTTCTATATCAATCGTCTTGAACTTGATATCATTCTCTGCATTTTTCCTGGTTCCGGTTTGGCAGCCGGTTGTTAGCATTCCTAGTAGACAAAGAATCCCAACAAAGCCTTTACATAATTGTGTTCTCATTTAAAACCTGCATTACGTTTTCTTATTGCAAATGTAAGTCATAAAATGATATAAACAAACCTGTCTTACCAAGATTCCACCATAAAACAAATATTTCTTTTCCCTCTATTTTGCTGTTTTATTTCCTGTTTTGTTTCATATAGGGTTTATCAATTCGCTTTTTTATTATCTTTGTTTTGCTATAGATCTATACAGTTATAACACCTTATGAAAAACCGCCTTATTTTTTGCGCTCTACTTTTGAGCGTCTTGTTATATCCTCTTGCGCCATCGGATATACAGGCCTCAGTTGATGTCCGTTCTACTTTTATCACATCAAACGATGGATTGGGGAACAATTTTGTCCGTCATGTTTTTCAAGACAGCAAAGGCTTTTTGTGGATGAGTACGCTGAACGGACTCACGCGTTATGACGGTCACTCTTTTGTGACTTTTGTACCCGAAAAAGGAGACAAACCCTCCTTGACCGATCGCCATATCCGCGAGGTGACGGAAGATAAAAATCATTTTCTATGGATTCGCCTCTCGCCCGAATACTTCAACTGTTATGATTTGGAGAATGAGTGTTTTGTGGAGTTTACCCAACCCGGCGAGCCGAGAAAATCCTATTCGACCCGTATGGAGGCATCGAATGGCGATAGTTGGTTATGGCATTCCCGACAGGGATGCCGGCGTGTCTTTTATAAAGAGGGAAAATTGGAATCTACCGAATACAATGTGGAGAACGGCAAACTGCTTTCCAATCATGTCCGGCAGGTCAAAGAGGATTTACAAGGGAATATATGGATTTGTACAGACAGTGGCCTGGTGAAAGTGATGGACGATGTGAATCTGTTTATCGACAGGCATATCGCTTTCTATGATATGATACCCTATGGTGATGAGGTCTTTTTACTTTCGGTGGATGGTGCTATCTACAAGGTCTCGGAGGGTGATCGGGTCGAGTTCGTCGAGCAGCTGACTTCGAAAGAGGTGCAGGAGGATATTACCGATAGCTTCCCGTATCATGATAGCTGGGTTATCTTAACCTCATTACAAGGGCATGTTTTTCATTTATCGGAAGAGAAGACTGTACCCAATGACCTGTTTCAGATAGCCCAAGGGCGAAAGACCAGCGACAAACAGGGCAATATATGCGTATACGACACGCAGGGGCTGGTTCGGTATATCAATATCGAAACGGGGCAGAAGAAGGATTTTCATATTCCGATTGGCGACAGGGTGACGGATCAATGGTGTAAAATCATGCTGGACTCCCGGGGATGGCTTTGGATAGCCACCTTTGGTTGCGGACTTTATGTGTATAATCCCGAAGCGGATGAGATTAGGCATTTTACCTATCAGATCGACGGACTGAATCATATATGTTCTAACTCATTGGCCTTTATTATGGAGGATCGTTCGGGTGGGATATGGGTTACCTCCGAGTCGGCGGGGGTGTCGCGACTGACCGTGTTGAATGACAGGGCTACCTATTTCTATCCGGAAGATAAAAGCGTTATGGACAATAATAACGCGATTCGCTTGATCGAACAGAAGCGTAATGGGGAGATATGGATCGGAAACCGTGACTGCAATTTATACAGATATGACAGTGGCTTGACCAATATCCTGGAAACAAAACGTTTCCCATCCAGTGTTTACGCGCTTATGGAAGAGCCTGATGGGCAGGAGTGGTATGGCACCCGCGGACATGGGGCATTAATTCATGGGAAGTGGTATGCAAAGGGGAAAGCTCCTTACAAACTGCCTGCCGCAAAGGTGTTCCAGTTCTTCCGCGATTATAAAGAACGGATCTGGATGGGGGTGTTGAACGGCGGATTGGTTTGGCTCAAATCGGAAGAGGAAAGGTATTCTTTTCAACGTTTTATGACAAAAAGCATAAAACAGAGTAATATCCGTCATATTGTGAGCGATAAGAACAACTGGATGTGGGTGGGTACCGACGATGGGCTTTATGTTTTTCATCCCGATTCATTGATTGCTTCTCCGGAAAAGTATCATCATTATGATTTCAATAAGGGTGATTTGCCCGCGAATGCGATTCGTTATATGTTGTATGACAGCCGTGAACGGATGTGGATCGGCACGATCGGTGGTGGACTGGCTTTGTGTGATGCCGATAAGGGGTATGATCAGCTAACTTTTAGCCATTATACAACGAGCGACGGATTGGTGAACAATGTGGTGCAGTCTATTGCGGAAGATCAGGAGGGTGAGCTCTGGATAGCCACGGAATATGGTATGTCGCGCTTTTCACCCGACAGCCGGACATTTGAGAATTTTTTCTTTTCCAACATCGTACAGGAGAATGTGTTTACGGAAAGCAGTGTGTTGCGGTTGCCGGATGGTCGCTTGCTCTTTGGAACGAGTCATGGTGTGCTTATGATCGATCCGGGGAAGATAAAGTCGCCCGATGCTTTTATGGACATAAAGCTGACCGACCTGAAGATAAACGGTATCTCTATGCGTCCGAACGAGAAGGGCTCTCCTTTGACGCGATCCATTGCCTATACGGACAAGATTCAAATGAAATATGACCAGAATTCCTTTGTAGTCGATTTCTCTTCTTTTGATTACTCAATGATAAATAGTGCGAAATATACCTATAAACTGGAGCCTTTCGATTCGGATTGGAGTACTCCTTCAACGCTGAATTTTGCCGCTTACAAAATGTTAAATCCCGGAACCTACCACCTACGGGTGAGAGCCTGTAACTCTGCCGGGATTTGGAGTGAAGAGGAGGCACGTCTGGAGATCGTGATTAAGCCGCCCTACTGGAAATCACCACTGGCGTATACGCTCTATGTTATTCTTCTTATGATCCTTCTTTATGTGGCTTTCCGTTTGGCAAGGCATTACCAACGGCTGCAGAACCGTGTCCAGGTGGAAAAACAACTGACGGAATATAAACTGATGTTCTTCACCAATATATCGCATGAATTCCGTACGCCTCTCTCGCTGATCAAAGGGGCGCTGGAAAAGATAGAAGAGATGGGCGTCGCTTCCAAGGAGATGGATTATCCTATCCGGCTGATGAGCAAAAGTACCGATAGGCTGTTGAGGCTGATCAATCAACTGTTGGAATTCCGGAAGATGCAAAACAATAAGTTGAAACTGCAATTGGAACAGAAAGATATTATTCCTTTTATTCGGGAGATATTCCTGCATTTTGAAGAGGCTGCTCACAATAAGAATCTGGATTACCGCTTTGAATCATCTGTACCGCATTATATGATGTACTTCGATGGAGAGAAGTTGGATAAAATCATTTACAACCTTCTTTCCAATGCCTGCAAATATACGCCCAACGAGGGAAGTGTTGTTTTTTCTCTCCATATCGAAGAGGAAAACAATCAGCTGGTGATGGCCGTGCGCGATACGGGCATCGGTATTCCCAAAGAGAAGCAATCCGAGCTGTTCTCCCGTTTTATGCAGAGCAGTTTTGCGCAAGATAGTGTAGGCGTGGGGCTTCACCTGACGCAGGAGTTGGTCTATGTCCATAAGGGAAATATCATGTACCAGGAGAACGAAGGGGGTGGCTCTGTGTTTACTGTCTTTTTGCCTTTGGATAACTCTTTATATGAAGAGAGCGACTTTGTTACCGCTTATCCGCAGGGTAGGATAGGGGAAGTGCTCTTGGAGGATGAGGCGATAGAAGACAAGATAGAACGAGATATTGCTTCTGATCCTGATTTTTCTGCCTTCGACGGAGCCAATAAGAAAAAGATCCTATTGATCGAAGATGATCCGGATGTAAACAAATACCTGGAAACAGAGTTGAGCCATTATTTTGAGGTAATAACGGCTACCGATGGTACGTCCGGGCTGGCATGTGCGAAGCATTTTGATGGCGATTTGATTCTTTGTGATGTCTTGATGCCGGGCATGAATGGTTTTGAAGTCACGCGGCAGTTGAAAGGCGATTTTGCAACCAGTCACATTCCAATCATTCTATTGACCGCGATGAATACCCCCGAAAACCAATTGGAAGGAACGAAAAGCGGAGCGGATGCCTACGTGACCAAACCTTTCAGCCTAAAGCTCTTATTGGCTCGTATCTATCAGTTGATAGAACAGCGGGAGCTGTTGCGTGAAAAGTTTTTAAAGGATCCTGTCGTGATGAATCCGGCGCTTTCCTCTACCCAGTTAGATCAGAAGTTTGCCGGCAAATTAAATCAGATTATGGAGGAAGAATTAAGCAATCCGGACTTTACAATTGACGATTTTGCCGCCAGGTTACATCTGGGGCGTTCGGCCTTTTTCCGTAAGGTAAAAGGGGTTACGGGATATACCCCCAACAGGTATATGCAAATCTTCCGCATGAAGCGAGCGATGGAGTTTCTGGTTGATGGAGAATATAATATCAGTGAGATCACCTATAAGGTGGGTATGAAAGACCCTCATTACTTCAGCCGTTGTTTCAAAGAGCAGTTTGGCATGGCCCCTTCCATGTACCTGCGCGGTTCGAAAGAGAAAGGGGCCAACGAAAGCCAAACTTAGAACATCGTTATTGGGGGTGATAAATCAGCTTTTTCGTCTCCGGATCACGGGAGTATTGTTTGAAAAAGTCCCACATCATTTGAGCTGCCGGGCGGTAATTCCAATGCCCGTAATCGATGATCGCTGTGAATTGTATAAGCGGCATATCTCCTTTATAGAGTTTGCCGATCTCTAATGTCAGATGTTTATTGGTGAGGATCGTTTCGCGTTTGTGCATCTTCATGCCCAAAACCGGTTCGGCTGCGAAGTCGATCGCTGTTTCGGGAATTTGATTCAGGTGCTGATAGACCCGTATGGCATTGTGATAGGGGTTGTTCTGATGATTTTCGACCGTAGGGAATCGTACCACATCATCGGCCGTTCCCGAAATAAGGAAATAAGGCATCTGCACATAACCCGCCTTTTGAGTCGCCTCGTCACGAAGGGATTGATAGGAGGAACCGAATGTCCATCTGTCGAAGATAGCCCCGGAATGTCCGCCTACCGCTGCAAACAGGTGGCTCTTCTTGATGCCCAGCGCGGCAGAAGCCATGCCTCCGGCCGAAAGGCCTTGTACATAAATGCGGGAAGGATCAATTTGCGGGTAGGTCTGCATCACATCGTAAACGACATATTCAATACCATCCAACCCAAGGAATAATTCCGAACGATTGGGACCGGCGCCCTGCCATTCGATCTCTGCCACGATAAAGCCCTCTTCGGCGGCAATCTCAATGAAACCGCCCGTTTCGCTTTGTGTGCGGTTGTCGTTGGCGTTTCCATGCAACAATACCACCAGAGGAACGCTTCCTTTCGGAGCATTCGCAGCCTTTTCCGGAAGGTATTCATACCAGAAAAAGAGACCGCTGCCCGGTAGGTTTTGCCCGCCACTCGGTGACTTCTTAACCGTCTTGCGACTGACTCCCAACTCGTCCAGTATCAGATAGGGCTCCAGTTCATAATTACCATATTGGCCAAACTGCGCGCCCATATAACTGGTATGTTTGTAATTGCTGAACCGGTAGTTTTTCGATAACAATGTCTTCCAGGCATCGGCAAATGCCTCTTTCAGACTGGCTTTCTTGTTCAGGCTCAGCACCACCTGTTGAAGGGGTTCCCGATCGTTGATATAATAGATATGCGCTTCGTCTCTCTTTACCTCGACCGCGTCGTTGGCTTTGGCGTAATAGGATGCAAGGGAGCGGTTGCCCTGACTGATATAGGCAGGAACCGGTATATGGCTCGCCGTCTTACCCTTCATCGTGCCACCGTAGGTGAATATACCGGCTACCTCCGCCGCATTCCGCGATATGACATTATTAACAAAGGTGGCTCCCCGGCCGATACCGATGATCTTCAGGTTGGAGATATTGCGCATCCGGTTAATAAAAGCCTTATAGGCTTCCAGGTCGGCTTTATTGTCATAAGTTTTACCCACCGGATTGATCACGCCTACACTGCCTGCATACTTCACGACTAATTCACCTATTTCGAGCTCGTTTATCAAAGCATTCGCCTCCGTTTCACTGAGTGGCGTGTCGGGATAGATCATAAACATCGGCGCCGTCATACCGGCATAGCCGTCTATGCTTCGGGTGGTATCACGGTAGAGATAAACGGTATGGTCTAATTTATCTACCTTGGCCACCTGAATGGTGACCTGTCCTATCGCTTGCAGAGCCATTATCATCATACAGAGAGACAGCCCTATTTTATTTATTTTATTTTTCATAATCAGAGTGCATGAATGATTTCTTTATACGATGCGGCGCCGGCCTTGATACGCTTGTCGGCATCAGGCAAAGAGGCTCCATAGACCACAAAGGGAGTTTGCCAGATCATGCCGGAATGGTTAGCCAATAACTGGTAAGGGCGAAGCAATTCGTCCAGGGTGTACTGGTTTCTGCCGCCCGAACGATAGGCATCCTGTTCGGAACCGGTGGTGGTGGCGACCAATAATTTCTTTCCTTTCACCTCGTTTGTTAATCCCATCAATATCTCATCACACCATTTTTTCAGCATCGAAGGAGCGCTTGCCCAGTAGAAAGGGAATTGAAAGACAATTGTTTTAGCGGCTGAAATAATCGGCTTATAGTGCTCAAGGGTAAAGGGCGCTGTGTATAACTCAACGACCCGCACATCCGCATTGTCTTTAACGGCATTGATCAATGCTTTGTTCGCTTTCGATTTGGCAAAATCAGGATGTGCAAGCAGGATCACCGTGTCCCCTTTTTTCTGCACGGATTGCACATGCATTCCCTCGCCGGCCAAAGAGACCAAATTGTTTGCCACCAAAGGACCTACGCCTAATACCGTTGCACCGGTACCGACCATCCCTAAGAAATTTCGTCTGTTGATTTTCATGATAATCGTTTTAATTTGTAATTGAATACATCAAACGTACCGACATCCGTTTAGTAAGGAAAGGGGTAGTAGCCGGCTCGAATAGGGAATAGTAAGTATTGCTACAGACAGCAGCCTGTAAATCAGTTGTGTATAAAAGAAAGGTGGTAAGTCGAGGGTTAAGTTTTGAGAAAGCTCTTTTTTCAAAATGGCAAAACTTTAGATCAGGTCATATGTTAATAATATATAAAACGAAATTCTTAACAAATTTGTATTTAACTATCAAAAAGTAACTTATTTCCCGAAATAAGACTCTTTTTGATAGTGATAAGCCGAGAAATAGGATTTTATTTAGGGTAATTAACTAACGCTATGGTAAATTTAGGGGCTTCCTAGGGGCTTCCTAGGGGGTGCCTACATGGTGTCTACATGGTGTCTACATGGTGCCTACGTACTAACCATATAAAAAATATGTAAAAAATATGTAAAAAGTATATAGACACCCCCTGGGCACTCCCTAGGCAGTATACCCCCGGTTAGTAGCTAATAATTGCCTATCTTTGCCTTCCAATTTTCAGCTATGAACACAAAGGCAAAAGGATATTTATTAGCCGCTATTGCAGCTGCTACATACGGGATGAATCCCCTGTTCGCTCTTCCGCTTTACCAAGCCGGGATGAACCCTGATTCGGTTTTGTTTTTTCGTTATCTCACAGCTATTCCTATTCTGGGGGTAATGATTAAAGCGCGAGGACATCATTTTGCGATCAGACGGAAAGAGATACTGCCGCTGGTAGTTATGGGGTTATTGGTTGCTGTTTCATCGCTCTGCCTGTTTCAGAGTTACAACTATATGGATGCCGGAATTGCATCGACCTTATTGTTTGTCTATCCGGTCATGGTTGCATTGATTATGGCGCTCTTATTCCGGGAGAAAGTTACCCCACTAACGGGGCTTTGCATATTGATGACACTCGGAGGAATAGGCCTGCTTTATAAAGGAGGAGATGGCTCCACACTTAGCCTGACAGGTACATTGCTTGTAATGGTTTCCGCCCTTTCGTATGCTGTTTATATTGTGGGAGTGAACCGTCCGATGTTGAAAAATGTGCCTACGCTCAAGGTGACATTCTATGTCTTATTGTTTGGTCTGTCGTTGTTTCTCGTACGAGTTGATTTCGGAGCAAGCCTTATAATACCGGATCCCGATAAATGGTATCTATGGCTTAACCTTGTAGCACTCGCTGTTTTTCCGACGGCCATATCGTTTGCCTGTACCACCAGTGCTGTGCAGTATATTGGCTCCACGCCAACGGCTATTCTCGGAGCACTCGAACCTGTCACGGCTGTATTCTTTGGTGTTACCATCTTCGGTGAAACCCTAACGGCGCGCCTTGTTGCGGGTATCCTACTGATCATACTTGCCGTGTCGCTGGTCGTGGGTGGAAGTAATATACAGGCTTATCTGGTGCGTTTTCGTAAGATGTTCCCTAAAAAAATAAGATAGTAGGATCTGCTATTCGCTTTCATCGTGTGTTTTTTCGCTTTAAAGAAATAAGTCACACGATGACGTAGAGAAAAATCTATTTTTACATCACGGAGTGTGTTTTTTACTTTCCAAACGTGTAATATATAGAGTCGTATGAGAGCAACCTATTTTCAAGTAACCATGATCGTTACTTTTTTTGTTTTGTTTTGTCTGCCAATCGAAGCGCAGGACTGGCCGCAGTTTCTGGGGCCGAACAGGAATCACACCTCTCCTCAAAAGGGGCTGTTAAAGAGCTGGCCGGAGAGCGGCCCGGAAATACTATGGTCGGTCGATGTGGGAGCGGGGTATGGCGGTCCTGTGGTGAAAGACGGCAAGGTCTATCTTTTGGATCGAGATGATGAAGTGGGCGATATCATGCGTTGCTTTCATCTGCAGACGGGCGAAGAGATCTGGAAATTTGTCTACAACTCACCCGGCGAAGTTCCGTTTCCCGGTTCACGAAGTGTTCCGATTGTTGATGCCAATTATGTCTATTCCTGTGGATTGAACGGCGATTTGTATTGCTTTGATACCACTACCCACCAACCGGTTTGGAATAAACATGTATGGAAAGACTTTGGGGGAGAGGCGATACCCATGTGGGCTATATCCCAATGCCCGGTTATCTATAATGATCTCTTAATCATAGCCTCGCAAGCGCCGGATGCCGGCGTGGTAGCGTATAATAAACACACCGGTGATGTGGTATGGAAAACTCCCAAGATTGGCAATACCAGCTATGTGAGTCCGAAAGTCCTGAAGATTCATGGCGAAGATCAGGTGGTGTGGGTTGCTTCATCTACAAACCCATATACAGACCGGGATGCTCCTCTTACAAAGGGCCATGTGGTTGGAATCGATCCGAAAGACGGGAAGATATTATGGGATTATGCCAATTGGGAATGTGTCATTTCTGTACCGTGTCCGGTGGATGCCGGCGACAACAAATTGTTGATTGTTGGCGGGTACGACCGGGGAGCGACGATGATACAGGTCAATAAGAAAGCAGACGGCAGGTTTGACACCACGGAACTATTCACCACCTTGGAGTTTGGCGACCAAACGAAGCCGGCGCTTCTTCTGGATGGCTATTTCTATGCGATGTATCGTACGAATCAGAAGCGTGATGGTTTGATGTGCATGGATATGGAGGGAAATATCATGTGGAAGACTTCGCGCAACCCCAATTTCGACCGGGGCAGTATGATCCTGGCCGACGGATTGCTGCTGGCAACCGACGGTCTCAATAGCCTCTACCTGATAGAGCCAGACCCAAAAGGCTTTAAGCAGCTTGCCAAAGCAGAGATGTTTAAAGCAGGCACACAGAACTGGGCGCCTATAGCACTTGCCGACGGCAAACTCTTAATCCGTGACCAATCCAAAATGCTTTGCGTAAAGGTGGCTGAGTAATAGGTGTATATAGGTCGGAATAAAATATATGCCCATTTGGAAAGAGTCAAAAGTATCTACGGGAGATGACACTGCCGGCAGGAGTGGCTAAAATGAAGCTGAGTGTGACGTGGAGCCTTATCGATAACTCTTACAATGGTTGACACGCCGGGCAATAATAAACCGATCCTCCCAGATAAGCTTCTTTTACAATGGCGCTACCACACGAAGGGCAACCGTTTTTCCATGTCTTAGCCGACAGGATGGTTTGGTAATTGCCATTATTGCCGTAAAGGTCGGTTTGTGTATCTCGTCCTCCCTCGAAAGTCATTTCCTGTAAGGTTTCTTTTAGGGAATTGAACAAGGTTTCTTTCTTGAGGTCAGATAAAGCTAAGACCTTTTGTTTTGGGTTGATGCGGGCATTGAACAGTATGTCTTGCGTTACACCGTTGCCAACACCGGGGATGCGTTGTTCGGTGGCAAGGAGGGCTTTGGCCGAAAGTGTTTTCTTTGCCTCCGAGAATAGCCTCTCGAACTGCGTCGGGGTATATCGATCGCTTAACGGGGAGATGCTTTCTTTGCTTAGCGTATAGTATTTATTGTCGATAGTGCCATCGGGATAGGCATTGATAAAGCCATACATGGCAACGCTGAAGACAAGGAAAGATTCATCATCAAACGTCAGTAACAGTTGATAGTTGGCAGGTATTTTACTGCCCGGCTCATAGTAACGAACATTTACTCCGTCACCGATATTCATCATTACCTGGTCCGACAAGAGGAAGTCGACAAACATACCGTAGCCTTGCGAGGATAGGATGGTTTTGCCTGTCAATAGTTTACCGTATTCCAACGGATCGCTGTTATAGAAGGTAAACTTATGCGGCTTGGTGGCGTTGAATACCTGCGTGATTGTTTTTCCTTTCAGGGTATCGTTCACTTGTCTGCTGAGGGTGATTACTTCGGGGAGTTCTAACATAATGGCATGATTATTTTATTATTAACCTTTATCTATGGGTATATAAACCTCTGTAATGAGTTCCTCTTCTGCCACCTCATCGGGCGTATTGAGGTAAACCTCGAAAGAGAGTGGATGTTTCTGGATATACCGGCTATGAGGGAGCCATTGCTCATGGATTGTTTTGTATAAGTTTGGCAATTGGGAATAACTGCCCTGATGTGTAAAGACGGCATATATACCGCCAGAGATCTCTTGCGGAGTGAATTTACCTTCCAGTGAGGTATATTCATCTGTTATAAAACCAATGTACAGGCGGCGCAGATCAGGTGATGTAACCTGTGGGTTATCCTGACTGATGCTTATAAAGTGATTGTTTGCGGTCTTTGACTGATACTTTTCTTTGTAGCGTTTCAATTGTTCCCAAATGGCCTGATAGGTATGGGCGTTTCTGAAAGCACCATTCACATCCAGGCAGATGGTATTTAGCGTATTGATTCGGCGGATCTCAGGGATAGGCAGATCGCCCGGCATTCCCAGTGTATTTACCGATTGGTACTTCGTTCGATAATTTGACATAGAAATACCAAAGTGCTTCTTGAATGCCTTTGCCAGGCTGAACTTCGTCTCATAATTCGTTTGCTGTTGTATGTCGCCAATAGACTGATCCGTCGCAATCAACAGATGGGCAACGTACTCCAACCGCAGGCGTTGAATGTATGTACCGACGTTCTCCCCGGTCGTATTCCTGAATACCTTCCGGAAGTGAAAGAAAGAAAGAGTAGCCATAGCGGCCAGCTGTTCGGGATCAAGAGTAGCGAAAAGGTTCTTATCAATATATGCCTTAACCTGACTAACCGCCTTCTGATGCAGGCTTTCGGTTTCTTCCTTTTGCCGCCAACGTTTTAGGGTGGGAAGCCGTTTACTCAGTAGAGTTCTTAATTCCTGCGGGGTATAGTTCGTATGGGAGTACCAGTTGTATTTATCGGTGTACTTCACCCAGATATCCACCATTTCGCTCATAGGGATATCTACTGTATAGTCCCCGCCCTTCAGGCAATAATAGCAATACTCATCGCTACGGGAATGATCGGAATTCGTACCCAGGTATTCCTCCACATCGAAACGGAGAGGCATCCCACAACTCTGACAGTATTGTTTGTCTGCTTGATTCATACGCCAAAGATACAATGCCTATTTCGGATATGGTTATCCAAAATAGGCATCTTTTCTCAGCCCCTAAAAAGCATGTAAAAAAATTCTCACCCGCATGAGAAAAAATTCTCATGCGGGTGAGAAAAAATATATTGTATTATCTGATGTAATTCGTTGCCACTTGCTCTTCCAGCTGCGGTATGGGTATTTCGCCGTTCTTCAGGTTACGCATCATCCATATCATATTACGCCCTAATGTGCGCATCGTTTGTAGTCCTTCGGCATCCTGTGAAGCCTCTCCGGGTGTCAAGCCATGCACACTGTTCCAGTATTGCGATGGTACGATCGGCATATTATTGATGGTAAAATACTTGTTCAGACGGTCGAAACCGGCACTGGCACCACCACGACGGCATACTACGACAGATGCGCCGGGTTTGTATTGCATGTGTTGCCCGCAGGAATAGAATAGTCTGTCGAGCAAAGCGCAAAGCGAGCCGTTTGGCGCGCCATAGAATATGGGCGATCCGATAACAAGGGCATCAGCCTCTATGACAGCCTGGCGTATTTGATTATACAGTTCGTCCTGGAACACACACCGCCCCAATTCTTTACATTTATAGCAGGCGATGCATCCTTGCACAGCTTTGGAGCCAATGGAAAGAATGGAGGTTTCGATTCCTTCGGCATTCAAAACCTTAGCCACTTCCGACAAGGCAACAAATGTATTGCCCTCGCGTTTGGGGCTTCCGTTGATAAGTAATACCTTCATGTTGTATCTCTGTTTAATGTGATGTTCTTTCTATGCGCTATATTTTGTCACAAAGATACGGAATAAAAACTATTGACTATTTTTGTCTTTATTATTATACATCTCGACTCATGAACAACAATCTATTGACAACAGAAAAAGACCCTATGGGTGCTGCTATAGCTGATTATTACAACCACAAAAAGGCTGATCGTTTGCGTGTTTTCTCATCCCAATTCGATGAAGATGAAATCCCAGTGAAACAGCTGTTCCGTCCATTCAAGTTAATGCCGGTATTGGAAAAGACTGCCTTACAACTTGCCACCGGAAAAATCCTGGATGTCGGTGCTGGAAGCGGTTGCCATGCTTTGGCGCTTCAGGAGGCCGAAAAAGAGGTTTGCGCCATTGATGTCTCTCCCTTGTCGGTCGATGTGATGAAAAAGCGTGGGGTAAAAGACGTACGTCTGGTAAATCTGTTCGACGAGCAATTCCAGGAAAAATTCGATACGATACTTATGCTGATGAATGGCTCGGGTATCATTGGACGCATAGAAAATATGCCACAATTCTTTCAACGAATGAAGCAACTGCTTACCCCCGACGGATGTATCTTGATGGATTCCAGCGATCTGAAATATCTTTATGAAGAAGAGGATGGCAGTTTTTTGATTGATATGGCAGGGGATTATTATGGGCAGATAGACTTTCAAATGCAATATAAAGATATAAAAGGCGAAACATTCGACTGGCTGTATATTGACTTCCAAACTCTACAACTTTATGCCTCCGCAAATGGCTTCAAAACAGAATTGATAAAGGAAGGAGAACATTACGACTACCTGGCTAAGCTAACCAAAGTCTAAGCGGATCTTTAGAAAGCGTATAAATTTTTTGCTAGAGTATACAAAAAGAAAGAGTCCTGATATTCAACAGAATATCAGGACTCTTCTTTGATTTTCTAAATCTATTGGCGGTATGGACGGGACTCGAACCCGCGACCCCCTGCGTGACAGGCAGGTATTCTAACCAACTGAACTACCACACCAAATTTGTTTTTAGATTGCTATCGCTCTCGATTGCGGATGCAAAGGTAGGTATTATTTTGGATTATGCAAGAAAAATTGGTGAAATATTTTCGAGATAAACCTATCGAGAAAATGAACGGAAGTAAGTAGCTGATAGACATTGATCAACAAAAAGCAGGAAGGAGAAAAAAATATTTTGTAGCGTTTGGCTTTGGAAAATAAGCTTTCTTTGTACCGCTTTTTTGTTAGAAGCTGTTTTGAGTTTTATTGGAGCTTATTCCGTCTTTATATTAACTATTAGAAATAGAAATGCCGGATTTATCTTTATGGATGAATACGCCATACGATTGGATCTTACTTTTCGTATGTGCTCTATTGATCGGTATGTCGAAAACGGGCATACAGGGTATCACTCTATTAGCTATCCCTTTGATGGCGATCAATTTTGGTGCTAAACCTTCTACAGGACTGATCCTGCCTATGCTTTGTTTTTCGGATCTGATCGCTGTTGCCTATTATCGGCGAACGGCGGAATGGAAATACATCTGGAAGCTGCTTCCTGCTGCCATAGCCGGATTTTTCATCGCCTTGGCTGTCGATAAGATCATTCCGCCCGAGGAATTCCGTCGGTTGATGGCTTTCTGTATTTTTCTCGGTATCGGGGTGATGTTCTGGACCGAGCGTACCGGGAAAGAGAGTAGTCTCTTTTCCAAATGGTGGTATGCACCGTTGTTTGGTTTGATGGGTGGTTTTACAACCATGATTGGTAACGCGGCTGGCCCTGTTATGGCTGTTTATCTGCTCTCTATGCGTTTGCCGAAATATAGTTTCGTGGGCACAAGCGCCTGGTTTTTTCTGGTGGTCAACTACCTGAAGATACCGTTACAGGTTTTTGCCTGGGAAAACATCTCTATGGCATCTCTTTTTCTCAATGCCTTATCCATCCCGTTTATGGTGGTGGGCGCGCTTATTGGCATCTGGTTCGTAAAAAGAGTGCCGGAGCAAAGCTATCGTAAATTTATTATTGTGGTTACTGTGTTATCCACCCTTATGTTACTGTTTTAGTGAAAGACACTAAAAGACCAACAGGCCTGTAAGAGCGAGTTCCAAGGGACTCTATCTTACAGGCCTGTTTATTAACCGTAATGGCTTTCTCGTATGCTTTGGGAGAGGGGCTTATTTTAGTTGGCTCTCGCCGTAGTTGATGCGAACGCCGTGCATATTCAGTACATGATTAAGTCCCATCATGCCGCGATCGTTCTTTTCTCCCTTTAGCTTTCCGGCTAACATATCTTTCGACATTTGCAGCATATCGCTCACGCGTTTGGGCGTTTCCAGGTTTGAACCCATATAATGGCCCGGATATAAATGCCGGATATTGTTCTTCTGCATATATTCGCCGGTGCGCTGGCAGGTGATCAACAGGGTAGAGAAATTGGTGCCCAACAGTAGATTGCCCGATCCGAACGCGTCGCCACTAAAGCCATAGCCCGCCGCCTTATCGAAAAAGGTAGTAGACCCCGGTGTATGTCCCGGTGTGAAGATCACCTCTATCTGGCGACCTCCCAGGTCGATCACCTCGCCATCGCGCAGGTATTTGATCTCTCCTTTGTAGTCGCCCATCATCTGTGCCACATTCACCATATCGCCTGCGTTGATATAGATCTCCGGAAAATAGTTGACGGGCTCGCCCGTATGGTCGGGATGTACATGGGTGGCCATCAGCGTAACCGGTTTGTAGGTGATCTTGGCCACGATCTTATCCAGGTCGGCAATCTTCGTGCCCGCGTCTATCAGGATAGCACGCTCGTCGCCTTCGATCAGATACAAGGACTCGTTGGCCATCAGATGCCCGGAGCCTACCCAGGTGTGCGCATCGATCTGGCGGAAGATCACATCTTCGTTTTTGAAAACCTCTTTTTCGTTATACTGCGGTGTGAAAGGCGCTTGCCCCACTACGGTTGCCATCTGCACAAATAGGGCCATGGCAGCTAAACATAACTTCTTCATACTGTATTCATTTTAATAAGTTAATATTTCTGTTTATTGACTTTGTAACAGTTGCATCTTGGCAAACATATCTTCGAACATCAGCCGGTTGTCAATCTGGTTAAACACCTTAATGATTCGTCCCTCCCGATTGATCTCATACATGCCTTCGTCATTGATAAACGGAGCCTGACGAAGTTGGTACGGGCTTGATGTGGCATCTGCCTCAAAGATAGATAAAAGAGCGGTAACTAACACTAACGGATTGTCGCCAAGTATGTATGCTTCGCGAGCCATCCTGTTCAGGATGTGTTCGATCATGTCGGTTATCTTTGCCCCAACTGCTGAATAGGGCTTTACACGCAGGTTCAGTTCCGCCTTTGTCACCAAAGCCTGACGATAAACATTGCGTGGTATTTGCCACAGTTTGATGTCAGACTTGTTGAATATTACTTTGACCGCATTGATATCAATCGCCGTATTATATTCCGTACGCGCATATCCCGGAGGAGGCAATGCGACATCGGTATATTCCATCCCACCGATCCAAACTAATGTCAGCCGGTCGGCGATCCGCGGTTCCATCAGGTAAGCGCTTGCTATCTCGGTGAGTCCGCCACCGCAAACCACATACAGAGGCAAGTCCATATCGTCACGCATCGCTTCTTTCACGATCGCCTTGGCAGCCTCCGAATGGAGAGGGGTTTCCGGATCGGATAACCCTATGTTTGAACCAGCCAACACCGGATATTTCCCCGTCATACCCATCATCTCAAGAATCGCTTCGATGTGTTTTTTGGCGTTATCTGCCGTTTGGTTCGTTGAATCGAATACATCGCCTACTCTCAGGTGTGAGCCGATGATATACCTGATATCGACCGAAGGAGACAACAGATGGTGCACCAGTTGGAACATACCGTCCGGATCGCCTGCGTAATCATTGTCGATAATCAGACGCATCTGATGGCTTGGGCGGACTTTTGCCGGGCGATTGGGCTGTTGCATTCCCTGCGCATGGCAACCCATTCCGCCGAACCATACCGCGGCGAGAAGGATTGCCATGATGCCTGTTTTCTTCATCTTATTGAATGATAAATGAATAATTACCCTGTTGTACGCGAACCACTTTATATCCCTCTTCATCGCCCAGTTCCTCGATAAAAGGAGAGGAGAGGGGCTGGCCGCTCTCTGTGATGGCGGAAGCACCTATCTGGGGAATATATACCGTAGCGTAGCTTCCTACCGGCACAGTAACATTTAGATTTAATCCCTGATCGGTTTTCTTGATTTCAGACACAACCTTGCCGTAGGGTGTTTGGTTGGCATAATATACATCGTCGAGCGCCTCGGTCACCGTCGGCTTGATGATGATATGTTTGAAGCCCGGTTCCTTTTCGTCGGCACTTACTCCCGCCAATGTACGGTAGAAATAGGTCAACGAACCGCCGAACATCGGGTGGTTTCTGGAATCGTTTCCATCCCATTTTTCCCATGTCACCGTAGCCCCTTGTCCGATCCAAGATCCGAAACTGGGGAAGTCGCGTTTGTTCATCGCTTCGTAAGCCACATCGTTCATACCGTGTGCGGCCAATGTTTCGAAGAAGAACTGCGTTCCGAATATACCTGTATTCAGATGGCCATCGTAGGTCTCGACGATCTCTTTGCGCAGTGTCGCCTTCACCTCTTCATAGCGATCGGCGGGAACACCCATCACCAAGGCGAAGATATTGCTGCCGTAGTCACCATACGTCTTGTTCTTTTTATCGTAGAACTTCGCATGGAAGGCCGTGTTTACATCATTCGCCACTTGGGCGTAATAGCTTTGATCTTCGCTTTTACCCAATGCTTTGGCCGCTTTGGCCGTGAAATCAGCGCAACGCCAGAGATAGAATGTATGGACTAACTCTTCCGAAGGATTCTGGAAGGGACCTACCCAATCGCCCAGGTTAAGCCAATAGTTCACCTGCGTGGAGTTGATATTGGTGCGTTGAGAATACATCGTGCCCTCTTTGGTGAGCCAGGTAAGCATATATTTCACCTGTTCTTTCATGGCGACGAAGTTGTCTTCCAGCATTTTTTTATCACCATAATGCACGTAATATTCCCACGGCATAATGTTCATGGCAGCTCCCCAGGCCACCCCGCCGCCGCAACCCGGTTGCCAGGGCGCTCCGTTGGGCACATAACCTGTTTCTACATTCTGCGCATCGTTCATGTCGCGGATCCACTTCTGGTACATGGAGGCGGCATCGAAATTATACATCACGGTCACCATAGCCACCTGGCCGTCGCCGGTATAAGGCGAACGCTCCCGGTGCGGACAGTCGCTCACAATACCTCCGTGCATATTGTCCAATTGGCTGCGTTGCCAGATGCTGTTGATCGTGTTGAACAGTTCGTTTGATGTATGAAACTCAGCCGTTACCAGCACATCGGTATTGACAGCTTCGGCCACAAGCATATCGGCAGTCAGGTTTTCCACCCCGCTGATAATAGCTTTGCTAAATACATACCAGGTAAACCGTGGCACGTGTGATTCTTTTCCTTCACCACTGAAAATGTATTTATGAACACCAAGAGGCATTTCGCAAATGTATTTCACATCCACCGTGTCACCCTTGTTTCCCGTAATCTCTTTCAGGCGGATCCAGCCGGATATCTCTACGCCGAAGTCTACTTCGTAGCTTCCGTCGTCCTGTTTGGTCAGCGATACAGGCTTCAGGGTTTCAACCACCTTGTCGGTTGGAGCCATATGGGCTGTCATCTCACCTGTTGGTGCCAGACGAAGCGCTGCGTTTTGCCAAGCGGCATCATCGCAAGCGATCGTTGCCCAACCGGTTGTCTCTTTCGTTGCATCGTAGATCTCACCGTCATATACGCCATTCATAACAATCGCCGATTCTTTGGCTTTCCAGCTCTCATCCGTGCAGATCAGTTCTTTCGTGCCATCCTGATAGGTTATTTCCAATTGGCAGATAAAGCGGGAGGAACCGAAAGAGGCCACCCAACGGGAGGTAGAGTCGTAGAAACCATCGCCCACGATAGCGCCGGCTACGTTTTCTTTTTCTTTCAACCGGTCTGTAACATCATAGGCCAGATACATGACCCGGTGGTTACGGAAGTTGTTGTCGATAGCGATATACGCATTTTCGATCATATCACGATTGCTGTAATTGGTGAAATTGGGCACCAAACAATCGTCTCCCACCTTTTCTCCGTTCAGGTAGAACTCGAAATAGCCCAGTCCGCTAACAAACGCCTTGGCTTGTGCCACCTTGCCCTGAAGCGTAAAGGCTTTACGGAAAAGAGGCGCCGGATCGAACTTGTAGGTAGGTGCCTGGAACCGCATCGGATGGGCACCGGGTGTAAAGGGGCGCATTGGTTCGATGGTCCGTTTAGGGTTTTCATCCTGCCACGGCGCACCGATCCATTTCGCCTGCCATTCGTCGGCCGACAACAGACCCATGCCCCAGGAAGCTACATCGCTCCAACCGGAGGCTGCGTCAAGGCTGTCCCATACCCTTACGCGCCAATAATAATCCTTGCCGGAGACTAACGCGGCACCCTCGTAGGGGATAAGATACGAGTCTGAAGAGGATACCTTGCCGCTATCCCATATATCGGCGTAGCCTTTCAATAGCTTTTCCTTGTTCGATGCCACATGAATCTGATAGGCTGTTTGCTGTTCACCCCTGATCCCATCGGATGTAAGGCTGTTTACCCACGACAGGCGAGGGGAGGAGAGGTCTACCACCGAAGGATCTTTCATATGCTCAACACGCAGGTCGGAAGGGCTTATACGCCCTCCCCCTGAACAAGATGCCAAAACAAGCAGTAGGATGCATGATAAGGCAACGCTGATTTGATTTAATAATCTTGTCTTTATCATTCAAATAGCTGTGTTTGTTACTTAGACACTACAAATTCATAACTGCCCGAGGTAAGTTCGTACTGGCTTTTGCCATTGTTGTATTTGTTCGAGCGTATACCCTCTTTGCCTTTGGCAACATTTACCTTTCCTGCGTTCTTGGCTGGTAGGTATAACGTGGCGGTCGTATTGGGCGGAACGGTCACTTTATAGGTGCATTTGCCGTTCTTTACTTCCCAGCTACTCTCTACCATGCCATACATGGTTTCAAAGCCAGCTTTCACATAATCCAGTCTTTCGTCGGTCTGCGGTTGAAGAATAATGTGTTTGTAGCCCGGATTCTTCAGATCTCTTTCAATACCGGCACTGTGAGACATCATCCATTCTTCGATCGCTCCATAGGCGTAGTGGTTGAATGAGTTCATACTCACCGGGCCGAACCCGTTTTCTACGGTATAGGAGTTCCATCTTTCCCACATCGTTGTGGCTCCTTGCATCACAGGGAATAACCAGGAGGCAAACTTGGTTTGCAGGAATAGGTTATAGGCCTCTTTGTGATAGCCGTTTTCTGAAAGAACAGTCGTGATATAGGGCGTACCTACAAATCCGGTGGTAAGCGTGTAGTCACTGTCTTTGATTGTTTCCAACAGATGCTGGATGGCTTTCTCTTTGTTTTGGTCGTCGAACAGGCCAAAATAGAGCGGCAATATGTAAGAGGTCTGCGTATGCACACGTACCGGGTCATCGCCGATTACTTCAGGCTCCTGGCCGCTGCTTCCCGGCGTCGGCATGCCTCTGAATCGGGCTGCTTCGGCAGGTACGATGGTATAGCCTTCCGCATCGACAAATGTTTTGTTGAATGCCTTCTTGATATTGTCGTAGAAGGTAGCGAATCGTTTGGCATCGCTCTCTTTATTCAATGCTTCGGCAATGTTTTTCATGATCCATGCCGCGTATCCGGCATAGGCCGTGTTGGTAAGCATGGTGTTTGTACTAACAAGCCCTAACCAGTCGCCCGTTCCGCCGATTGGCTGGATATAGTCTGTCGCGATTCTTTCTAAGTAGTCAATAAACTTCACCATGGAGGGATAGTGTTCCTCGATCATACCCACATCGCCATATTGCTGATAGAGCTGCCAGGGAACAATGACGCCTACTTCCTGCCAACCGCCGACAACCATGCCGCCTGTGGCCGGTGCACCTGCGGGAGGAGGCCCCAGGTTCGGGAAATACCCGGCATATCCGCCATCTGTTCCCTGATTGTCTCTGACGGTGTGGAACCAACGTGTAAAGAAGGGATCGACATTCATATTATAGGTGGCTGCACGGGCAAACACCTGCGCATCTCCGGTCCAGCCCATTCGTTCGTCGCGTTGCGGGCAATCGGTCGGCACAGCCAGGAAATTGCCCCTTTGTCCCCATACAATGTTCTCAAACAGACGATTAACGTTTTCGTTGGATGTTGCATAGTAGCTTGTCTGTTCGCCAATCGATTCCAGAGCAATGCCTAACACATTCTCCAGGGGCAGGGGCTCGTCCAATCCGTCGATCGACAGATAGCGGAAACCATGATAGGTAAAGCGTGGTTCGTAGGTTTCACCCTTCGGATCACCTTTGAAGGTATAATGGTCTGTCGATAGAGCGCTCCGGTAGTTCTCCAGATACATCTGTCCTTTCTTCTCTTTATACATCTCTACCGTATAAGGCGCAACCGGATTCGTGGGGATCACTTCCGGATAAAGCATCTCGGCAAAATGAATGGTGATCTGCTGACCTGCTTTTCCTTTCATATTCACCAGACGGGGAACGCCTGCCATGTTCTGTCCCAGGTCATACACATAGGTGTTGCCTACTTTCTTGACCGATTTAGCCTTCAGGGTAACGGTGTTTTGTGCTGTTAATCCGACATATCCTTGCAGGATAACCGTTTGAGAAGGTGCTTCCACCACGGTGGCCTCCTGCCATTTGGAATCGTCAAAGTGGCCTAATGTCCATCCGGGCACCTCTTTCATGGCATTATAATCTTCTCCGTTCAACAGGCTGTTGGCTTCGATCGGGCCATTGTCATAACATTTCCAGCTGCCGTCGGTCACAATCGTCTCTTTGGTGCCGTCGGTATACTCCAGTGTGATCATAGCCATGAGCGACTGTTTCACGCCATATTGATCCTGCCAGGAAGAGTTGAATCCCATATGATCGCTGAACCATCCCGTTCCGATCATGGCGCCCACGCCATTTGCTCCCTCTTTCAATATATCTGTAATATCGAAGGTATTGTACATGATACGATAACGATAATCTGTCCATCCCGGGTTCAGGTAGTCCTTGCCTACTTTCTTATCGTTGATATAGAATTCATAGACCCCTCTTGCCGTGGCATAGAGGCGAGCTTGTTTGAGCTTCTTGGATACTTGGATCGTTTTGCGAAGCATAGGAGCAGAGATATCGCCACCCGGTTGCCATGAAAGCACCTTGCCGTCGCCGGTGATGGCATATTCCTTTTGGTCTGCGTATTGGATGGAGTTCCAGTAATTCTCGCTTATCTGTATGTCGCTGAATGTCGCCTTTTCGCCTTTGGGCTGGTTGAAGCCTATCTGATACAAGCGGCTGTTGGCATTGGGCTCTTCGGGGGAATCATTGTTGGTTCTGAAACGATAGGGATCGTTCCCGCCATACATGCCTTGAGGACCACCGGGGCCACCGGCTGCTGCCGCCTTACTGGTCGCTTTTATTTTATTTCCGTTTAATTCGATATACATACTGTAACCTCTCGGACCGGCCACATCTACCTTTATATGATGCTTCGCCAGTTTGTTCGATGCGGTAATGATAGAGGATACATCTTCGCTGTATTCGATGGTTTCTACCCCGTTTAATGTGCGGCTAAGGATTAGTTTCGCCTTCTCTTTGGTGTCGATTTTAATGGATATATAGCTCTTCGGGTTCTTTACTCCAAACAGAAATACCGCTTGGTGGCTGCCTTGCGCGATCTGGAAATCATAATCGATGACAAACTGACTACGGTATTTTGATAAGTTATACACAGAAGAACCGATCCATTGCGCGTTGCGCCAGCTGGTGCCGAGTAGTCCGGTTTCAAACCATTCGGTTGCCGATTCACTCATCTGGTTCTTTTCATCCCATACCTGTACTTTCCAGAAGTATCTGGTGGTTGCCTTTAGGGCATCTCCATTATAAGCGATGCCGATAGAGGCATCAGAGTCTATTTTGTTTGTGTCGTACACATAGTTGCCTTTCGCCAGATCGTCCTGGGAGAGGGCTACTACGATTCGGTACGCGGTTTGTGCTGCTCCATACCTGTCGGATTGCATTTTCCAACTGAAGCGTGGACGCGAAACATCCATACCGATCGGATGATCCATAAATTCGGTTTGTAGTTTCACGATGGAAGGATTTGCCTGTAAATAGATACTTATGAGTAACAGAAGGAGTATCGGCATTACTCTCTTAGTGAATTTGTGATTCATATGCGTTGTTTTGAATGTAAGTAAATGGTCAATAGAAAACCTGCCGAAGCAGGTTTCTCATCGTTTTTTAGCGCTGAGAATTTATTCTCACCCGCGTGAGAAAAAATTCTCATGCGGGTGAGAAAAAAAATAGAACTATTACCAACCTGGGTTTTGTGCCAGTTCAAGATCTGAATTTAAGTTGATAACGGTCAAAGGTATCGGGAAGAGTCCCCAGGCCGGTTTAATACCCGGTTGACCACAATCGGAAGCATACATGGTATGTTTCTCTAATTGATAAGCCACCTCTGCACATGGGCCATTCGCTGTATTCATGCGAAGCAATGTCGGCCAGCGATGTTCTTCCCATGCCAATTCACGAGCACGTTCATCCAGGATATCCTTCAACGAAACGGAAGTATATTCAAAACCGGCTTTCGCACGTTTGCGCACTTCGTTGATGGCAGTGGTGGCACCCGATTGATTGCCATTACGCAGATGAGCCTCCGCCAATAACAGGTAGGTCTCCGAAGAGCGAGCTACATACCAGTCGCGTCCCCACATAACGGCATACGGCCCATTGGCATGTGTGTGACGGGCTGTCCATCCCCAACCGTCTTGCATCGTTACTTTACAAGATATACGCATATGGGTTGAAGGAAATTCCAACCATTCTTTCTGAACCACCTGTCCATGTCTGGAGTGTTTGGTATCTAAGACGATCGGATTACAGAGGTTTACCTCCGCATTGCGGATATCATTTGCAAAGTCTCCTTCCCAGACCACATCATCGATGTAATCGGCAGAACCTACCATACCCCAGGTGGTACCACCCAAATAGGGTGAGTTAGGTCCACCCGGATACTGGCTATAATCCACATTGCCTTTCCATGGACCACCCGATGTGCCATCTTCCTGATAAGGCGCTGCCCAGTTCAGGTCACGGAACGGCGTATAACAAGTGATACCAAACATATAGAAACGTCCGCCGTTTTCATCGTATTTTTCTACTTCCGGTACCTGAACAGCCATCAGACTTTCTGTATTGCCTATGCTATAATCATAGTTGCCCAACTGGAAGAGGTCATAGAATACATTGCCATCTTCTTTGTAGTTGGCTACACCGTTCGACTTGCCCTGATCTGCCGGGTTGGCACGTACACCAAAGCGCTCTTTCATCAACGGATGAAGGGCAATGGTAGCCTCGGCTGCCTGTACAGCCAGACCGAATTGTGATTTGTCGCCCGTTTCTGTGCCTAACGCGATATAGGCTTCAGCCAGATAGTGGTTAGCAATGCCTTTGGCAATGCGTCCGTCTTGTTCCGGGTAGTTAGGAAGACCGGCTACGGCCACTTTTAGATCCTCGATAGCAAATTTATATGTCTCCTCACGCGTGGAACGACCATAATCGAACTTCAATTCGTCGGAGTATTCAGACACGATGGGCACACCACCAAAACATTCTGCCAGTCGCAAATAGGCCCAGCCACGGAAGAATTTGGCTTGTGCTACCGCATAGGCCTTATCGCTCTCTGATTCCCAGTTTACCAGTTCCGCACCATACAAAGCCAGATTCGCATGTGCAGCCAACTGATAGAGTGAATTCCAAAGCCCATTGAACGCTGCATTGTCGGAGTTCAGGTTCATGAAATTAGAGAACAAACCGGATGCCATATAGGGATAGCCATTGCCCCCGAAATAATCCGCACCATTACCATGTAATAAGTTGGCAGCTCCTCTTGAGCTCTCCATAAAGCTATTCGCTACTCCATACAAGTCTGTGAAGGCAACGTAAGCACGAACAATCGTCGCATCTACCTGGCTGCTCTTTGCAAAGGCATTATCTACCGTATAGATCGTTTTGGGTTTTTCTTCCAGGAAGCCATTATCGTCGCATCCTGTGAATAATGCTGTTGCAAACAACCCGATCAATAAATATATATTCTTTTTCATAATTGCAATTGTTTAAAAAGTATTAGAATCTTAAGTTCATACCAAATGTATACGAACGAGGAAGCTGTTGCGAACGACTGCTGCGTACCTCCGGATCACTGAAGTCCCATCCCGGAGCGATGAAAAACAGGTTACTGCCTGACGCATAGAGTTGCAACTGAGCTACACCCATCTTCTTCAGCCATGGGCTTCTGAAATTGTATGAGATGTTCAGGTCTTGCAAGCGAACAAAACCATACGACTGCAAACCAACAAACTTAGATGTATCGCCATTCGGGCTAAGGTATTTGTTTGTTTTGTTTTCCGGTGTCCACCAGGGGTGGTCTTCCGTATTGTTCCATGCCATGTTTTCGAAAGAAACAAAAGCGTTGTTGTTAGCCGCTACACCGTAGCCTCCACCGCTAAATGCTCCGTTGAATAAGAAATAGAGCGACCAGTTTTTCCAGCTGATGGTATTAGCCAGGCTTAAACGGAAGTTTTCTTTGTCGTAACCCAGTACCTTGCGGTCTTCCGGCGTGATCTTACCATCTTCGCTATTGTCGATATTGGCATACATCGGGTCTCCGTAGTTACCACCGTTGGCAGCTATATAGGCATCGCCTTTTGCATCCTGCTGGATAATGCCAATCCACTCATACCCGTAGATAGCTCCTAACGACTTATTCAAGAAGAGGTTGTTAGTGATATCGTCTTTCCCGTCTCCATAAAGCTCGTGCAGAATACTGCGATTCATGGTGAATGACAGGGTAGTGGTCCACATAAAGTCTTTTGTTTTCATGTTTATAGAGCGCAGAGTCGACTCAATCCCCCAGTTGTTGATCTGTCCCATCGTAGAGGACTGTGAGGAGATACCTGCGCCCATTACCGGGATCGTACGGTTGAAGATCTGGTCGGTCGTCTGAGCGGTATAGGCATCGAGTTCGAAATGCAAGCGGCCTTTCAGGAAGTCTGTTTCTACACCAAAGTTCCAAGAGGTGGTTGTTTCCCAACCCAGTAGTGGGTTACCTAAAGTGGCCAATGATTGAGCGAAATAAGGAGTTCCACCGAAGTAATAGGTATATCCGCCTGATTTACCCATCGTTACTGTTGATAGCGTTCCATAAGGGCGCAGGGACTGGTTACCGTTCTTACCCCAGGAAGCCTTCAGCTTTGTATCACTCATCCAAGGGATTTTGCTCCAGAATTTCTCGTTCGAGATGGTCCAGGCTACCCCTACAGCCGGGAAAGTCCCCCATTTCTTATCCGCACCAAAGACTGAGCTACCGTCGCGACGAACAGAGGCATTGAAATGATAGGTGTCTTTGAAAGAGTAGCTTGCACGTCCCAGATAACCTACGTTGTTGTGGAGGGTATAGCTGATCTCACTGATTTTTTGAGAAGAAGCATTATTCAAGCCGTAAAAACCAAGTGTCGTATTACCAATGGCAGCAAAGTCGGAGCCATCCACCTGATTGCCTTCCGAGCGGTTGGAGTCGCGTGTGTACACCAAGGTAGCATTGAGGAAATGATCGCCAAATTCACGCGTATAGGTCAAGATATTATCGAAAACGTATGAAATATTCTTGTTGGCACTCATATAGCCATTTGCCTGATTCAAATGTTTGTCAAAAGAATCAGATGTATAAGGCTCGCCTTCGTTCACATAATATTTTTCGTAGTTGAAACGGCGGCTGTTGATATTACGGTTGGTATAGCTACCGGTCAGTTTATAACTCAATCCATCAATATAGGGGATCTTCACCTCTATTTCTCCCCCCAGGGTGATCGAATTGATACGTGTTTCGGCATCCACACCACCATCGTCTACCCCCCATAACGGGTTGAACGTAGTCGGCTCTTTGGCACCTAATATATGCTTACGTAATGTTTTGCCATCTTCCATATAAGGCTCACCCCATGGAGAGTAATAACGGTTGTAGGAAGGACGGATACCATCCATTTCCATATTGGCAAAGTTGAAGTTCAATCCGGCTCTTATATATTTGGTAATCTTTGTGTTCACGCGTGCGTTTACCGTTTCCCGCACAAACGTATTCCCTTTGATAAAGTTCTTATTGTCCATATAAGAAGCCCCTACCAGATAATCCATATTGTCTGTACCACCGGAGATATTCAAAGCGTAGTCCTGACGAACACCGGTTTGCGACACGAAGTCATACCAGTCTGTCCATTCTCCCTTTTCGTAGTTGGCCTTTTCCAAATCGCCCATCCAGGAGATATCACCTGCTTCGCGGCCGGTACGTGCATTGATCAGGTCAATGTATTCGTATCCGTCACGAATATCGGGTTTGTAGTTGGATTCTGACAAAGAGATGGAGCCGCGGAAGTTGATCATCGGTTTACCCTTTTCGCCCTTTTTGGTGGTGATCATAATCACCCCGTTGGCAGCCTGGGAACCATAAGCAGCTAACGAAGTCGCATCTTTCATAACGCTCATCGACTCCACGATATCGGGACTGATATCATTGATAGAGCCTTTGAAGATGACACCATCCAGTACGATCAACGGATCGCTGCCACCATTGATGGATTTCTGACCACGGATCTGAATGCTGGCGCTGGCACCTGCTACACCCGATTGCGACATGGATAAACCGGGCGCAATACCACGCAACATATCCAACGCACTGTTAGGAGCTGTCAGGGCCACCCCGCCTTCGGATACTTTGAAGGTAGAGACCGAACCGGTAAAGTTCTTACGTTTGGTCGTACCATAACCCACTACCACGACCTCATCAAGCAACTCGCTGTCTTCCTGCATCGTGATAGTCATGTTGGCTGCCGCTTTCTCTACATGGGTTTGCATACCTACATACGAGAACTGCAGATTTGCCCCATTACTCACTGTGAGGGTAAATAATCCGTCAATGTCGGTCGTTACCCCATTCATAGTCCCCACCTCCAGTACATTGGCACCAATGATAGGTTCCTGATTGGCATCTTGCACCAGACCCTTGACAGTCAGTTGAGCCCATAAGGATGAGCTGGCACACAAAAACAAAATCACAGACCATAGCCTGAATGAATGATTTTTTCTTTTCATGATTAATAATAAACTTAAAGTTAATAAACAATATATCGCTCTTCGCGTCTTCTTATCGACACACCCATGTATGGAATGAATAGGGAGGCATAGTGGCCACTTGTTGCCTTCCATCGATATCCAGTTGGAGTGTTATAGGTTGCTCTGTTTGATTAGCTGATACCACCACGACTCTTTTGTTCGGATTGATAAAAGCCAGGGCATCCTGATAGCTCTCATCCGTTATGGACAACAACCGGGCACCGGGTTGCACATAATGGCTGATATGTTTCATCAAATAATAATCAAGTGTGAACTCATAACTCTTGGTTGCTTCATCCACGACCACTAAGGCGTTTTGCGACACCTCCTTTTTGGGTAAAGAGAGGGAGCCATAGGCATAGATATCATCACCCTGTTTTAGGGAATGTTTTATCTGATTCCACAAAAGGAAAGCCCTTTCCCGATCATTTTCTCCCTCGCCCTCTTTGGGTTGATTTCCCCAATAGAGCGCAACCTTTCTTTCTGTCATCTTGGGCTTTAATACCCGAATAAACTGAGCCAGGCCGGACGGAGTCAGTGTGTAAGTGGAAGGATGAAACTCATCCTGTGGGGTGATCCGGCTGATAGGAATCCCTTTCAGTCGGTAGGCATCAATATACTTAGCAAAGTAGGAGGCATAGGCCTGCAGGTAGAGCTCCTCGGTGATAAATAATTTGTCCTCTATCATCCACGAGGGAGGAACGCCGGGAGAGGCCCATACGATCAGGTTGGGGTTTTTATGCATCGCCTCTTGCAGGAAAGGGATAAGTGCTTTTTCGTCCTGTTCGATGGAGAAATAGCGCAGGTCGAAGTCGCCCTCCACCTCGTCGTATGAATGCCAATCGGAACTGAAATGATCCGCACCCATGGGGATCCGCGCTACGGTGAAGTTAGCGCCGGTGCCGGGCGTGAAAAACTCTGCTAAGACAGAGGCTTTGTCGGTGGACGATAGTTTATTGAGTGATTCCCATCCCAACGCATAGAAACTGGCGCCAAAGCCTTTTAGCTGATGCCCTGCGTTCTTGCTGTTTAGACTGATGGTTGAGGTCGCGGGGGAGGTCGCATCCGTTTCGTTCGGTAGTACCTCCTGCCATGTATTGCTTTCGGTTGAACTGACCCACTCACGAATCAGTGTCTGTTCTTCGCAGGAGAAGAACAAACCGATCAGGAGAAGCCAAAACAACCGTGTGTAATTCATGAGGTCTATTATTATTTAGTCTGGTAGCAAACGCTAAGACAAATATAATAGAGGCGTTAAGGGGTTGTTTGGGGTAGTAATACGCTTCTTAAGAAAGTTAGTAAGGTTTTGGTTAGTGTAAGTGTTTGTGTGCGTGCGGTTTACTTTTTATCGTTGGTAAGGTTGTTGTAACCTCAGAACTCCTCCGGTAGAGGCTCATCAGGGGCTTTCCAACCACCAATTTTACGCACCTGCCGGATGAACTCCTCTTCCGAAGCAATAATCCGGCCACGCATCTTCATACGGCTGTTATAAATCGTTTGTGGCGATACGCCTAATATTTTGGCAATCTTCACACTGTTGTTGATCCCCAGCCGAACCAAGGCATAGATACGAATATCCGTATTCAACTTCTCCTCATTGCGCACCACGATATGCTCTTCCGGCTTGAGCAGGGTGTTGAGCTCTTCCAGGAAGTTGGGGAAGATACTCAGGAAGATGCTGTCAAAATGGTTGTTGAACTCCTTCATCTCATTGCTCATCGTGGAGTCGTTGGGGGCTGTCATCTTAAGTAAGTCATCGTATTGCTTCGCTTTCAGCTTGCGATGAATACTCTTCCGGAAGTTGACGATCTTCTCCAGGTAATCGGAACAAACGGCAAAAAGCTTCCCGATATACTCCTCTTTCAGGAAACTGGCTTCCTGCAACCGCTCATTGACTTCAACCAATTGCTTGCTACTCTCACTTAAGGAGTCATGGGCAATCTGCAATTCCTTCTGATGTTCGGAAAGTAATTGCAGGTTTACATCCAACTCCCGGTTGCTTTGGCTCAACTGTTTCCGCAATTTGAGTTGCTTTTTAAAAAGCATATATACAAAGACTAATAAGATCAAAAGAATGAAAGCCATTGCCGCAATGCCCCCTATAAAGGCGTTACGCTTTTTGGCCTCCTCTTCCAGATGCGCCACGGTTGAGTCGTATAGTCGCATAATGGGCACATGTATTGTGCCGCCCCGTACACGGTCAGGGTAATCGTTTAGCATCCCCATATAGGCTTTCATAAAGCGATTGGCATAGACCAATTCGTCTATTTCACGCGCATAACTCGCTACAATGAGCAGGGAGGGCAGGTTTCTGTTCACCCGTGAGATATCGGCACAAAGCCCTTTGACATAATACTTCAACATATTCTCGCTGTCGCCTGTTGCACTTGACAGAATCCCGGTAGCGAAGCATAATTGAGCATACCATAAATCATCTGCCTCCATTGTATCCACCCGCTCCCTAAGCATACGACATACCTCCGGCTTTTTCTCCGCGTCTGTTTCGTTCCAGAAACGCCCCCATAGGTAGTAAGGAGAGGATTGGTTTGTTTCAATAGTCATCAGAGAATCGCCGTAAGCATGTACCTCATCCAGTAAAGGAGAATTATAGTAGATAGAGCGCTGCGACCAATAGTAAAGTTGTTGAACATAATACTCTAATTTAATCTCCCGAGACATGGGGAGCTGCCGGGCTTTATCCAATACCTCATAGGCCTCGTCTAATAGTCCGATAGCGGAATATACCTTGGCTTTGGCAAGATAACACTCGACTATCCGGTCGGTTTTATCATGTTGCGATGCCAATGCATAGTTCTTTTCTATATAAAATAGGGCTGAATCGTATGAAAAGGAATAATAGTTTTCGTAAATTAATTTATTGTAGAAGTAACTTGCCTCTAAGCTTTGAGGTTGGGAGGCTTTCTGTTTGAGTTCCACTAATTTATTGTCAAGGATTCGTCTATACTCCTCTTTTCGGTTTAAGGCCGAGTCCAACCTACTCAGATATTCCCTCCCTTCCGTCTGGGAATGAGGGGTAGGGCTACAGCTACAGGCACATAATAAACAAATAATAGTGAGTAGAATCATGGCTTTTTTCATCATGTTCTTTCTTAAGGTTACAATAACTATGGTTGACAAATATAATAATAATCCTTGTAACTATTCCGCGCATTTGACTTGTTTTGTTTTTATATACGTCCGACAGGACTGTATAATTTCTCCTATATTTTCGCTGAAAAATGACCTTAAATCGGGTTATATGTTAATAAATGATAAAATGAGGCTTAAAATTCGCATTTTTCTCACTATCAAAAAGTAATTAATTTTCCGAAATAAGACTCTTTTCGATAGGAGTAGACCGAGAAATCGGGCTGTATATAGGGTGATTAGCTTACGTTTTAATAGTATTTAGGGGGTGTCTAGGGAGTGCCTATATAGTGCCTATATAGTGCCTACATAGTGCCTATATAAAAAGTACGTAAAAAGTACGTAGACAGTACGTAGACAGTACGTAGACAGTACGTAGGCAGTACGTAGGCACCCCCTAGGCACTCCCTACCCAATAACCGGGCAGGAGGGGGGAGGGCAAAAATAGAGTTTGTGTCTCAAGGTATAGGCTAAAAACGGGCTTCAACCCTGTTTACTATTGGCTTAAGACAAGCGATTGATTTGTAATGTGTTAAATAAAACGAATGGTTACTATTTCCTGTCTAATATACGTTTCTAACCTATATACCCCTTTTTTGTTAATTACATTTGTTGCACTCGTAGTTCTTTCCCAAGGAGAATTCATACATGTAGTAATCTTAAATATAGTACAATGAAAATTTATGCTTTTGCACTAAGTGCATGCCTGTTGTTAGGGGTTGGCCAGGCCAATGCCCAGCAGTTAAAATTACAAGAGAATAATGTGGATGAAATAGTCAAAGCCATGACGCTGGAAGAAAAGGCGCGCCTATTGGTTGGCGGGCGTAATGAATCGTTCGGCGGAGGAAACAGTAGTACGGTAGGCAGTACGCAGGCTTTGGTTCCGGGGGCGGCCGGTACGACCCAGGGCATAGAGCGCTTAGGTATTCCTCCTACGGTATTGGCAGATGGACCGGCCGGTATACGTATTTCGCCTACTCGCCCGAATGATCCCAACACCTATTACGGAACAGGCTTCCCGGTGGGTACAGCCTTGGCGTCGACCTGGGATGTGAACCTGGTAGAGGCGGTAGGCAAGGCTATCGGTGAAGAGGTATTGGAATATGGAGCCGATGTGTTGTTAGCTCCGGGTATGAATATCCATCGTTCTCCTCTTTGCGGACGTAATTTTGAATATTATTCCGAAGATCCTATTGTGACCGGGCTGATCGCTACGGCCTATGTGAAAGGGGTACAAAGCAATGGGGTAGGGGTAAGCCTTAAACATTATGCTGCCAATAGCCAGGAAACCAACCGCACGGGCGTGAATGAGGTGGTATCCCAGCGTGCCTTGCGCGAGATCTACTTGAAAGGGTTTGAAATAGCCGTGAAGGAGAGTGCGCCTTGGACAGTGATGTCGTCCTATAATAGACTGAACGGTCCGCTGACCCAGGAGAACAAAGAATTGTTGACTACGGTCTTGCGCGATGAGTGGGGATTCGACGGTATTGTGATGACCGACTGGATCGGTAAGCGCAATACGGTGGCTCAGGTACAGGCCGGTAACGACCTGATGGAACCGGGTATGCCCGAACAGAGTGAAGAGATTGTAGCCAAAGTGAAAAGTGGGGAATTGGCTATCGAAGAGGTGGATATCTGTGTAAAGCGAATCTTGGAATATATCGTGAAGACCCCACGCTTCAAAGGATATAAATACAGCAATAAACCAGCGTTGAAAGAACATGCCGCTATTACCCGCCAATCGGCTACCGAAGGCATGGTGTTGCTCAAAAATGAGGAGGCTACTCTGCCACTGAAAGGTATTAAAAATGTAGCTCTGTTTGGTATTACCTCATACGATTTCATCGCCGGAGGAACCGGATCGGGTAATGTGAATAAGCCTTATGTGATTGACCTGATGCAGGGTTTGACGAATGTAAACCTGAGCGTGACGGAAAGTATTAAAGACCTGTACACAAAATACAAAGCTTATCAGGAGTCAAAAATCGAAAGCGACAGACTTCCTGGTGGCTGGCGTTGGGGAAAAGCTGTTTTGCCTGAAATGAGTGTTTCCAGAACGGCCATCGACAAACAGGCCAAAGAAGCTGATATCGCAATATTAACTATCGGCCGACAAGCCGGTGAAGGGGGTGACCGCGTGATTGAAGACGATTTCAACCTGACGGATGTGGAACGTCAATTATTAGACGATATCTGCGATGCCTTCCATGCAGAAGGGAAACGGGTAGTGGTGATTATCAATACCGGTGGTGTGATTGAGACAGCCTCTTGGAAGAGCCAGCCCGATGCGATCCTGTTGGCATGGCAGCCCGGACAGGAGGGGGGCAACTCGGTAGCGGATGTGTTGGTAGGCAAAGAGAACCCCTCCGGGAAACTGACTATGACCTTCCCGATCGCGGCGATGGATCATCCCTCTTCGTTGAATTATCCGATTAACCTGGTGTCCGCAGCTAATGACCCGTTATTCCCGCGCCAGCGCGATCCGAGGAAGAATGTAGATTATACGCTTCACCAAGAGGGTATCAATGTGGGTTATCGCTATTTTAATACGGTAAACAAAGCGGTGTCTTACCCGTTTGGCTATGGGTTGAGCTATACTAATTTCGCCTATAGTAAAGCTACTGTAAAAGCGACCGGAAATGGATTTACCGCCAGCATTGTCGTGACCAATACCGGTAAAACGGCAGGCAAAGAGGTGGTGCAATTATATGTATCCGCTCCGAAGGGTGGTTTGAAGAAGCCGGCCACCGAGCTTAAGTCGTTTGCCAAAACCAAACTTTTACAACCGGGTGAAAGCCAGACGTTGACCTTTAAGGTGTCTAATTATGATCTGGCCTCTTTCGACGAAGCGATTCAAAGCTGGGTAAGCGCAAAGGGTCAATACACCGTGAAGTTTGGCGCTTCTGTGGAAGATGTGCGCGCAACAGGCAGTTATACCCTCTCGAAAGAGTTTACACAAAAGGTAAATGATGTGTTGCGTCCGGATATGGAATTAAATGAGTATTGATACGTGTTATTCTATAATTTGTTGATGTAAGTAAGAGTCGTATCTTTATGATCAAATCATAAGATACGGCTCCTCTTGCCTTTGTCTCATTTCTAAAAAGTAATTATATGAAAAAAATCATTGTTTCTTTAGTGTGTTTATTGGTCTTTACACAGGCCTGGTCGCAGCAGGCTTTGTTTGGCGGGAATGATCTGGTATCGCCCGAAGTAAAAGAAGACGGAACGGTTACTTTCCGCTTGTTTGCTCCTAAGGCGGTGCGGGTACAGCTTACCGGCGATTTCCTGGCGAAAGAAAAAGTGGATTCTCCTATGGGACCGGTGGAGAGAGATCTCGTTGTTGATCTGCAAGAGGGGAATGATGGGGTGTGGACCTATACGACCGGCTCCTTGTCGCCTGAGCTTTACTCTTACAAATTCATCGTGGATGGACGTGATCAGTTGGATCCCTCGAATGTCTATATGTGTCGCGATATCGCTACCTATACGAATATCTTTATTATAGAAAAAGAGGCGGGCGATAAAGGTGATTTATACAGTGTCAACAAGGTGCCGCATGGCAGTGTGTCGAAAGTATGGTATGAGAGCCCGACGTTGAAGATGTCGCGCCGGATGACGGTCTATACGCCTCCCGGTTATGAGAAGGGTGGGCGTTATCCGGTATTGTATCTGTTACATGGCGCAGGCGGAGATGAAGAGGCATGGGCAACCTTAGGCCGTGCTTCGCAGATTATGGATAACCTGATTGCCATGGGAAAGGCAAAGCCAATGATTGTTGTAATGACCAACGGAAATACCAACAGCGAAGCAGCCCCGGGCGAAGGCTCGAACGGCATGTATAAACCCTCCTTTAGGGGGCATGCCACATCCAAGCCTGTTGCCTCGATGGAAGAAAGTTTCCCCGACGTGGTGAATTATATAGAGAAAAACTACCGCACGCTGAAAGGAAAGAAAAACCGCGCCATTTGCGGACTCTCCATGGGAGGAGGACATTCGTTCTCTATCACCAAGCGCTATCCGACTATGTTCGACTATGTTGGTTTGTTCTCGGCAGCTATCTTTATGGGCGGAAACAATGATCCGCAAAAGAATATGTTGGAGCAAATGAACGAGGATGCGACGTTTGGTAAGGAGGTAGCCGCTGTTTTTGCAGCCAATCCGAAACTATACTGGATTGCCATAGGGAATACCGATTTCCTGTTTGATGCCAACACGAACTATCGCAAATACCTTGATTCCAAAGGGTATAGATATGAATACCTGGAAACCGATGGTGGGCATATATGGCGTAACTGGCGTATCTATCTCACCTTGTTTGCTGAGAAGATTTTCCAGTAGTGAGAGTAGGTAAATCAAGAAGGATTCGAATTATATAGTAGAAAAAGAAATGTAAGTCGTAACTTTGTCCCCAAATAAATGGACAAATGTTACGACTTCTTTTTATCTCTTTGTTTATTCTTTCTGCCTTTCTCTCTCCGGCTATTGCCTTGTTTTGCGGAATCGTATATGCACTGCTCTTTGCGAATCCCTATCCGAAGCCAACTAAGAAACTATCCAAATACCTGCTTCAGGCTGCTGTTGTAGGGCTGGGATTCGGTATGAATCTGCACCAGTCGCTGGCGGCGGGGCGCGAGGGGATACTTTTTACGATCGTGTCGGTCGTTGGCGTGTTGGTGTGTGGCTGGTTGATCGGGCGTTGGATAAAACTCCCACCCAAATTATCATACCTGATCTCTTCCGGTACGGCCATTTGCGGAGGCAGTGCGATTGCCGCTGTCGCTCCGATCGTAAAGGCTAACGACGATGAGACCTCCTTGTCGCTGGGAACCATTTTCATCTTAAACGCGATTGCCTTGTTTGTTTTTCCGCTGATAGGACACGCTTTGGGACTGACCGAGCAGCAATTTGGGATGTGGTCGGCAATTGCCATACACGACACCAGCTCGGTGGTTGGCGCAGCCTCTTCCTATGGACCACAAGCGCTTGAAATAGCTACGACGGTGAAGCTGACCCGGGCGTTGTGGATTATACCCCTTTCGCTGGTGTCGATCTTTTTGTTCCGTAGCGAGGGTAAACACAAGATTTCAATCCCTTGGTTTATATTCCTCTTTATCCTGGCAATGGTGGCGAATACCTATTTGCCTATTCCGGAAACGGTGCAGCGTGTCATCTATATAGCTTCGCATAAGATGCTCTCCGCTACACTCTTCCTCATTGGTTCAACTCTGTCGGTAAAGACCATAAAAAGCGTAGGCATAAAGCCCATTGTGTTGGGTGTCTCCTTATGGATATTGATCTCCGTTGTGACCCTTCTTGTTATCTTGTAAGAAGCATTTGGGACTATTAACGCAACAATGCCTCAGCCTGTTCCATATTTCGGATAATAGAGACCGAGAAAGGGCATTTGTCTTCACAACTGCCACAGGCGATACAGTCGGCACCACTGGCTGATAACGATCTATAATGCTGTTTAATGCTTGGAGGGATTTGCGCGGTGTCCAACCGGGCAATATCCAGGTACTTATTCACCATGGCGATATCGATATTCACCGGGCAGGGCTGGCAATGGTTGCAATAGACGCATTGGCCGCTACCCTCTCCCCGGTAACCACTGATGATCTCCATGTAGTCGCGCTCTTGTTCGGTCGTTTGCAGATAAGCAACTGCCTCTTCTACCTGTTTAGCCGACTGGCAGCCGATCATCGTACTGACAACACCCGGGCGGGTCAAGGCGTAATGGATGCATTGTGTGACTGACATTGCTTTTTTGAACGGAGAGTGTTCGGCCGATAAAAGCCTTCCGCCACCCAATGTTTTCATCACGGTAATAGCGATCTCCTGTTGTTCGCAGTATTTATAAAGATCGGCACGTACCGGATCGATGGTGACATATTGCTGTTCGGACAGTTCTTCCATGGTGGTTAAGACATCCGTTCCGGCGGGTGTCATATCGAAGGCGGGGTTGATGCTGAACATCATCAGATCCACAACGCCTGTCTCCAATAGCTTTCGGGCTACAACGGGGTTGTGAGAGCTTGTTCCGATCGCACGGATAACGCCTTGACGCTTCAATTCCAAGGCATAGTCGACAATGCCATTGGTGAATATCTGCTCCAGGGCTTCATCGGAATCGATGAAAAACAACATGCCTACATCAATATAATCGGTACCGAGATGCTTCAACAGTTGTTCGAAATAACGTTGGCAGGTAGGCAAATCGCGGCTGATATCGTATTGCTCACTCAAGTCCACCGAGCCGATATGGCCTTGAATAATCATCTCTTTGCGGCGGTTGCCAAGTGCTTTGCCTATGTTGTGTCTCACCTCGTCGCCCGGCATGAACAGGTCCATGATGTTTATCCCCTGATCCAGAGCCGCGTGAATGGTTTCTTCCACTACGGCATAGGGTTTGCCATCCAGGTGTTCCGAACCCAATCCGATTACGCTGGCCGATAGACCGGTCTTTCCTATTTTCCGATATTCCATGATTCTATCTCTTTATTTGTTTTTTAAGCTGTAAGAAATAACAAAAGAACAAAGTTAGGAAGAAAATGGCTTTGGCTGTTTGTTTTAAGGCTCAAATCATTTTACTGTGTGGGTCAAATGCGGGAAAGCTTAGATTAAGGTCTATCTTAAAAATACAAAGTGTAAGCAAAAATGCCATTTTGCTTTACAATATGATACGTTAAAAAGTGTTACTCCTGCGGGTAATTTAAAATAGCCCTGCGTTTACGGAAAAAAAGTCGGTCGATTTTGACAAAATGTAAGTTTCGCTTAGCGCAGCGTAAAGCAATTTGGTCAAATTGGAAATCTTTGAGTTTTGGAAGATGGGAAGATGTACGGTCGCAGATCGCCGCTATGCGGCGTTTGGGCACCCTTAAAAATCTTCCAATTTTGGAAAATTGGAAGCTATTGAAGTCCGGAAGGACTTATAGTTGGATAACCCCGCGCAAGCCGTCAGGCGAAGCTCGGGGACGAAAGTATAATAAAAAAGGAGCTCCGTAGGGGCTCAACAGTTGACCTCCTACGGAGCTCATGATATATATATTACTTCAACCCCGCGCTGCACCTACGGTTTGCACGGGGTTATCCAGGTCGAAGCCCTTCCGGGCATGCGGATGTGACTTATAGCGTAGCCCCCCCCCACTTAACCAACACAGTGGAATAAAATCGGCAATACACATATTTTAACACATTCCAGTTTCATGGAATCCAACAAGTTAGAATCTTATTTTTGTCTATGTTGCATAAAACAGTTGCATGAAGGGAAAAAATAACTACTTTTGCAGCCGGGTAAGTCCTATACGGCATGCTCCCTCGGAATTCCCCCAGGGCTTGACCGCAGCAAGGGTACTTGGTTGTAGCGGCGCGATATAGTCAGCTTACCCACCTGCCTCTTTAGCTCAGTTGGCCAGAGCACGTGATTTGTAATCTCGGGGTCGTTGGTTCGAATCCGACAAGAGGCTCAAAAAAGAGAAACCTTTTTCGGGGTTTCTCTTTTTTTTATTTGTGTATTGCAGTTATAAGAGGTAATTTTGCCGTCTGATACTAAAAGGTTTATGTTAGAAAATAGAAGTATATTATTCAAAAGCGCTATGACCTACGGCCTTTCGTTTGGGCTGTTCTGGTGTTTTAAGTATATTTTCTTTATGTTGGGCGTCAGTTCCAACTTCTTCAGCTTCATCTACATGACTCTTACCTTCTTTGTTCCCTTTATAGGTTTGTATTATACCTGGCGATATAAAATGGATGTCGGGGGGCAGTTGGGCTTTATGCATGGCTGGCAATTTGGGGTACTTCTTTATTTCTTTGCCGCTATGGTGGTCGCGCTACTTCATTATATGTTTTACCGTTATATGGCGCCTCCGGGCTTTCTGGCCAACTCTTTGCAACAAACCATTGATATGTTGAAAAGCGCTCAGGCAGACAGTAAAATGATTGAAGCCATCGAAGGAGCAACGATAAGCCCCATACAGATGGCTATCCAGGGGATTTTCAATAATGTTTTCTACGGCATCATTTTTTCGATTCCCGTGGCCTATATAGTGAAGAGATTGAGAACTCCGGTTCTCCCTGATAATGAAGACACAACAGACGATAATTAACTAATCAATATGGATATATCAGTTGTTATACCTCTTTATAATGAAGCCGAATCGCTTCCTGAACTCAACGCCTGGATCGAACGGGTGATGGATGAAAATGGATTCAGCTACGAGGTTATTTATGTGGACGACGGAAGCAATGACGGTTCATGGGATGTGATCGAAGCGTTGAAAAAGAAGAACGATCGGGTCAGCGGAATTAAATTTCGCCGCAATTACGGCAAATCGCCCGGATTGCATTGCGGATTCAAACGGGCCGAGGGCGATGTGGTGATCACTATGGATGCCGACCTGCAGGATAGTCCCGACGAGATTCCGGAACTCTACCGTATGATCAAAGAGGAGGGCTACGACATGGTGTCGGGCTGGAAAAAGAAACGGTATGATCCGCTTTCGAAGACGATCCCGACTAAGTTGTTCAACGCGACAGCCCGTAGTTTCTCCGGCGTCAAATTGCATGATTTCAATTGCGGCTTGAAGTCGTATGATAAGAGAGTGGTGAAAAATATTGAAATATATAATGATATGCATCGCTATATCCCTTACCTGGCGAAAAACGCGGGGTTCAATCGAATAGGGGAGAAGGTGGTGCAGCATCAGGCACGCAAATATGGCAGTAGTAAGTTTGGACTCAGCCGCTTTTTCAATGGCTACCTTGATTTGCTCACGCTTTGGTTTACCTCCCGCTTTGGCAAAAAGCCGATGCATTTCTTTGGTCTGTTGGGAACATTGATGTTTCTGATCGGTTTTATCGCTTTGGTTATTGTCTTATCGATGAAATTGGCTTCGATCCTTTCACCGGATTCGACTCTCCGGCCGTTGGTGACCAGCTCGCCCTACTTCTATATATCTCTCACCTCGATGATTATTGGGACGCAGCTGTTCCTTACCGGGTTTCTGGGAGAGTTGGTAGCGCGCGATTCGTCTCAGCGCAATAACTACAACATTGAAAAGGAGATTTGATATGAAACAGATGAATTTGATTCTCGCTTTTCTAATTGTTTTTTCATCTACTGCCTGTACGCAGAAGAAGCAGTATCTGGAAGAAACCGGATCTGTTTTCCATACATCCTACTCGATTAAGTATGAGGCCTCCAGGCTGATGACTGAAGAGATCGATGCCGAGTTGCAAGCGGTCAACCTGTCGCTCAATCCGTTTAATCCGAACTCGATTATCGCCAAGGTGAATAATAACGAAGAGGTGGAGATTGACGATCATTTCCGGATTGTTTTCAACAAAGCGATGGAGGTGTCTGAAAAGTCGGGCGGTATGTTTGATATTACCTGTGCTCCGATGATCAATCTGTGGGGATTCGGTTTTAAGAATGAAGATCAGGTGACGCCGGAAAAGATAGATAGCCTGAAGCAACTGGTGGGTTATCAAAAGGTGCGTATCGAAGGTAATCAAGTAGTAAAAGAGGATCCACGTGTTATCTTAAACGCCTCTGCCATTGCCAAAGGATACACCTGTGATGTGGTGGCTAATATGTTGGAAGCGCATGGCGTTGAAAACTATATGGTTGAGATTGGTGGCGAAGTGACGGCGAAAGGGGTAAACAGCAAAGGTATCCCCTGGCGGATAGGTATCCGCAAACCGGAAGAGGCCAAAGCCGGACGACCGATTGCCATCGAAGAGGTGGTACAGATAACCCGTAAAGCAGGCGTGGCTACATCGGGTGACTATCAGAATTATTACCTGAAAGAGGGTAAGAAATACGCGCATACGATCAATCCGATGACCGGTTATCCGGCTGAACAAAATATTTTAAGCAGTACGATCGTGGCGGAAGACTGTATGACGGCTGATGCCTGGGCAACCGCCTTTACCGCTATGGGGTTGGAAGAGGCAGTTCGCGTAGCCAAAGCTATTCCCGGACTGGATTATTTCTTTATATGGACTGATGAGGAAGGAGCCTATCGTTTCAGCTCTTCCGAAGGAATGGCAAAGTATCTTCCGAACAGATAAATATCATTGAAAATTACGGAAATATTTCTATATTCCTAAAAAAAAGAGTGTACCTTTGCAGCTTTATTGCATATTAACTTTTACGAAATCATTAATTTAACAAAAAAGATGGAACTTACGCACATTGAACACTTGGGTATCGCCGTGAAAAGCATCGAAGCATGTTTACCCTATTATGAGGGTGTTCTGGGATTGAAATGCTACAATATTGAAGTAGTGGAAGATCAAAAAGTAAAAACAGCTTTCTTTAAAGTAGGCCAAACTAAAATCGAATTGCTGGAACCAACCAGCGAAGAGAGCACAATTGCCAAATTCATTGAGAAACGCGGAGAAGGCATTCATCACATTGCTTTTGCGGTGCCTGATGTACAAAGTGCATTGGATGAGGTGGCTGCAAAGGGCGTACAGTTGATCGATAAAGCACCTCGTGGTGGCGCTGAAGGGTTGGATATCGCCTTTTTACATCCGAAATCAACTTGCGGTGTTCTGACTGAGTTGTGCATGGAAGGACAGAATAAATAAGATTCATTTTTAACAATAAATCATACAATACAATGAGCAACCAGCTTGAAAAAGTAAAAGAACTTATCGAACTCCGCGAGAAAGCCCGCCTGGGTGGTGGAGAAAAAAGAATCGAAGCTCAACACAAAAAAGGCAAGTACACGGCGCGCGAACGCATCGCCATGTTGCTTGACGAAGGTAGCTTCGAAGAATTTGACATGTTTGTGCAGCACCGCAGTACAAACTTTGGCATTGAGAAAACCAAATTCCTGGGCGACGGTGTTGTGACAGGGTATGGAACAATCGAAGGACGTGTCGTTTACATCTACGCACAGGATTTCACTGTGTTTGGTGGCGCCCTGTCGGAAACATTAGCCATGAAGATCTGTAAGGTAATGGATCAGGCCATGAAGATGGGTGCCCCGGTAATCGGATTGAACGACTCGGGTGGCGCGCGTATTCAGGAAGGCGTTAACGCGTTGGCCGGATATGCTGAAATCTTCCAGCGCAATATCCTGGCTTCGGGTGTTGTTCCGCAGATCTCAGGTATCTTCGGTCCTTGTGCCGGTGGTGCTGTTTACTCTCCGGCATTGACCGACTTCAACATCATGACCCGCGGAACAAGCTATATGTTCCTGACTGGTCCGAAGGTGGTTAAAACCGTAACCGGTGAAGACGTAACCCAGGAAGAACTGGGAGGTGCCAGCGTACATACAACTAAATCAGGGGTGGCTCACTTTGCTGTAGATACAGAAGAAGAAGGCTTCCAACTGATCCGTCATTTGATCAGCTTCATTCCGCAAAATAACCTGGAAGAAACACCGGTTATCGAATGTAACGATCCGATCGACCGTTTGGATGACGTATTGAACGATATCATCCCTGACAGCCCGAACCAGGCTTATGACATGTATGAAGTGATCGGTACAATCATCGATGGTAACGAGTTCCTGGAAGTACATGCCGATTATGCTAAGAATATTATCGTAGGTTTTGCCCGTTTCAACGGACAATCTGTGGGTATCATCGCCAACCAGCCGAAGATCATGGCAGGATGTCTCGATAGCAACGCTTCACGTAAGGGAGCACGTTTCGTACGTTTCTGCGATGCTTTCAATATTCCTTTGGTTACGTTGGTTGACGTGCCGGGATTCCTTCCGGGAACAGGTCAGGAATACAACGGTGTGATCCTGCATGGTGCGAAACTGCTTTATGCTTATGGCGAAGCCACTGTGCCTAAGGTAACGGTTACACTGCGTAAATCATACGGTGGTGCTTACTGCGTGATGAGTTCTAAACACCTGCGTGGTGATATGAACTATGCATGGCCAACGGCTGAAATCGCTGTAATGGGACCGAGTGGCGCTGTAGAAGTAATCTTTGCCAAAGAGGTAGCGGCAGCCGAAGATCCTGCTAAGCTTCAGGCAGAAAAAGAAGCAGAATACAAGAAAGCGTTTGCCAACCCATACAATGCGGCTCAATATGGTTATATCGACGATGTGATCGAACCGCGTAATACCCGTTTCCGTGTTATCCGTGCTTTGCAGCAACTGCAGACAAAGAAACTGGTGAACCCGGCGAAGAAACATGACAATATGCCTCTGTAATTCTTACAGATGACGCGAGTAAGAAGTAAGATTTAAGAAGTATAAATGACTATGTATAATAGAATAAAAAGAAACGCAGGCTTTATATTGTTGTTCATGTTGCTCTTTTCTTTTGGAGCGCAGGCGCAACGTGTAACCGCCATGCGAATAAATGAAGTGCTGGTCATCAATGAAGACAATTTCGTCGATGACTATGGTAAGCGAAGTGCCTGGATCGAATTGTATAACAGTTCGGCCGGTACGGTAAATATCGGTGGATGTTTTTTGACAAACGACAAAAACGACCCGAAGAAATACCCTATTCCTAAAGGCGACGTATTAACAAAGATCCCTCCCCGCCAGCATACGCTGTTCTGGGCGGATGGAAACGCGAGTCGAGGTACGTTCCATGCCAGCTTCACGCTGGATCCTACAAAGGAGAACTACATCGCTCTTTATGATACGGATGGTAAAACATTGGTGGATGAGATTGTGATACCGGCAGCTCAAAAAGCGGACGTAAGCTTCGGACGCTCAGTTGACGGGCAAGACGAATGGGCTCTACTGCCCAAAGTTACACCAAGCACCAACAACTTGACATTGGACAGTAATGAGAAGATCGAGAACTTCAAGACGAAGGATTCCTTGGGACTTGGTATGACTGTGACGGCTATGGCAGTTGTATTCCTTGGATTGCTCGTTCTGTTCCTGGTATTCAAAATGACCGGAAAAGCATCTATCGCAGCCGGTGCCCGTCGGGCACAAAAGGCTACCGGAGCAGAAGCGGTTGTTGCCACACCGGGCGAACTCTCCGGCGAGGTATTGGTAGCTATTGGTATGGCGCTTTACGAATTGAATGAAGACGCGCACGATATCGAAAGCACGGTATTGACCATTCAGAAAGTGAAACGTACCTATTCACCCTGGAGCTCCAAGATCTATGGATTACGCGAATTGCCAAGAAAGTAATTATCTATTAATATCATAAAAGAATGAAAAGTTTTAAATATACAATCAACGGTACTGTTTACAAAGTGCATATCAATTCAGTAGTAGAAGATATGGCTGAAGTAGAGGTAAACGGTATGCCCTATAAAGTAAAAATGGAAAAACCGGCTAAGAAGCAGGTGGTTACATTGAAAAGACCGGCTCAGGCTCCGACAACTACAAGCGGTGCTCCGGTTGTTTCCCGTCCGGCCGCTCCGGCAACAGCAGGTGCCGTGCGTTCTCCGCTGCCAGGCGTTATCCTGGATATGAAATGCAAAGTGGGCGACACCGTAAAAAGAGGTCAGACATTGTTGATCCTGGAAGCCATGAAAATGGAGAACAGCATCAATGCAGACCGCGATGGTAGCATCATTGAAATAAAAGTGAACAAAGGCGACTCTGTATTGGAAAACGCAGAACTCGTTGTAATCGGATAAGAATATGCAAGAAAGTTTTTTATCATTCCTGGGTGAGAACTTGCAACTGTTCTTAACCTATACAGGATTCTACAACGCAACGCCGGGTCATATCGCTATGATCTTTATAGGTTTGCTCTTTATTTTCCTGGCTATTAAATATGAATTTGAACCTATGCTTCTGATTCCTATCGGATTCGGGATGCTTATCGGTAACATTCCTTTCAAAGATGCCGGCCTGCAGGTAGGTATCTATGAAGAGGGATCGGTACTGAATATTCTCTACCAGGGGGTAGTGCAAGGGTGGTATCCACCATTGATATTCCTCGGTATCGGGGCTATGACCGACTTCTCGGCATTGATCTCCAATCCGAAATTGATGTTGATCGGTGCCGCGGCACAGTTTGGTATCTTCGGTGCATACATCATCGCCCTGCAGATGGGCTTCGAACCCAACCAAGCAGGTGCTATCGGTATTATCGGGGGGGCTGACGGTCCTACGGCTATCTTCCTCTCTTCCAAATTGGCGCCTAACCTGATGGGGGCTATTGCGGTATCGGCCTACTCCTATATGGCGTTAGTGCCGATCATTCAACCTCCGTTTATGCGTCTGTTGACTACCAAGAAAGAACGTGTGATCCGTATGAAACCACCGCGTGTGGTATCTTCTACCGAAAAGATCATTTTCCCGATCGTGGGTCTTCTGTTGACCTGTTTCCTCGTACCTTCCGGTCTTCCGCTGCTGGGTATGTTGTTCTTCGGTAACCTGATCAAAGAGAGTGGTGTAACTCGTCGTCTGGCTGAAACAGCTCGTGGACCGCTGATCGACGTAATCACGATCCTGTTGGGTATCACCGTGGGTGCATCTACGCAGGCTACTCAGTTCCTGACATGGAACTCTATCAAGATCTTTATGCTGGGAGCGCTTTCATTCGTGATCGCCACCTGTGCCGGTATCCTGTTCGTGAAGTTCTTCAACCTCTTCCTGAAAGATGGTAATAAGATCAATCCGTTGATTGGTAACTCAGGAGTATCCGCCGTTCCCGACTCGGCACGTATCTCTCAGGTAGTAGGTTTGGAATATGATCCGACCAACTACTTATTGATGCACGCGATGGGTCCGAACGTAGCCGGTGTAATCGGTTCGGCTGTTGCCGCCGGTATCCTGTTGGGATTCCTGTCTTAAGAAGAAGTCAGAGAAGTAAGAAGTTACAGAAGTTAAGAAGTTACAGAAGTAAGAAGTTACAGAAGTAAGAAGTTACAGAAGTAACGAAGTAATATAAAAAAAGCTGCTTCCCACATTGGGAAGCAGCTTTTTTTGCTTTTATACTCTCTACTTCTTACTTCTCTGACTTCTCTAACTTCTTACTTCTCTGACTTCTTACTTCTCTGACTTCTCTAACTTCTTACTTCTTTAACTTCTTTGACTTCTCTAACTTCTTACTTCAACAGATCCGGCCGTAAGCGCTTTGTTCGCTCCTGTGCCTGTTGCAGACGCCATTCGGCAATGTTGCGTTCATGGCCGGATAGCAGGATGTCGGGCACTTTCCAGCCCTTATAGTCCGCCGGGCGGGTGTATACCGGGGGCGCTAACAGATTGTCCTGAAACGAATCCGACAAAGCACTCTGCTCATCGCCTATCGCGCCCGGTATCAAGCGTACCACTGCGTCGGTGATAATAGCCGCCGCCAGTTCACCTCCGGTCAGGACATAATCGCCCACGGAGATCTCTTTGGTAATTAGATGCTCCCGCACGCGGTAGTCGACTCCTTTATAATGCCCGCAAAGAATAATCATATTCTCCAGCATAGACATACCATTTGCCATTGGCTGATTAAAGGTTTCACCATCCGGCGAGGTATAAATCACCTCATCGTAATGTCTTTCTTCTTTCAGGGAAGAGATGGCCCGGTCGATCGGTTCGACCTGCATCACCATGCCCGCCTCTCCACCAAAGGGATAATCGTCGACACGCCGCCATTTATTTGTCGTGTAATCGCGCAGGTTATGCAGGTGTATCTCCACAAGTCCTTTGTCCTGTGCCCGTTTTACAATGGAGCAATTAATCATCCCGTCAATCATTTCGGGTAGTACGGTGAGTATATCTATGCGCATGAATAGGAAATAGTTAGTTTGTTTCGTTAATGAATCAGTCCGCTAATCGAATGCCGTCATCGCCAATGGAGATCAGCTTTTTTTTGTACAAGGCGCCGATGGCTTGCTTGAAGGCTTTTTTGCTGCATTGGAAGAGGGCGTAGATCTGTTCCGGTTCGCTTTTGTCGTGTAGCGGGATGAAGCCGCCCTGGATCTTTAATGTCTCCAGTATGGTATCGGCAATGCCACCCACCTTTTGATAACCCAGAGGAGTTAGGCTGACATCGATCTTCTCATCTTCCCGTACCTCTTTGATATATCCGGTGAGGCGGTCGCCTTTGGCAATTTGTTGGAATACCTCGTTGTGATAGACCATACCTGTATGCAGATTATTGATGATGACACGATAACCCAGATCGGTTTCGTCGACTACCAGTAGATCGACTGCCTGGTTGTATTCATAGATGGGAGGCACGTTGTCGAGGAATTTTTCGAGCCGGGCGGATGCCATGATGCGCCCGGTGATGTTATCGACCCGGACATAGACCGGATACCACCGACCTTCGCTCATCGATGCTTTTTGTTCTTTGAAGGGGACAAGCAATTCCTTCATCAGGCCCCAATCCAGGAAAGCGCCTATGTTATTCACTGACTTCACCTGTAGAAAGGCAAACTCGCCCACAATCGCTTTGGGACGAAGCGTGGTAGCAATCAGGCGCCCTTCGTTGTCATGATAAATAAAGACTTCTACCTCGTCACCCGGCTTAACGTTTTTCGGTACATAGCGTGCCGGCAATAGGATTTCCAACTCGTCACCACCATCCAGATAAACACCGAAATCAAGGTCTTTCACGATCGTAAGTGTGTTATACTTACCCAGTTCGTATTTTATATTTTTTCCCATGCCACAAACTTACGGATTAAATCAGGATAAAAGAGTGAGAATATATGAAAATTGCAGCGGGATGCAGCAATATTTTAACATTTGCATCGTTATATCTGTAACATAATGAAACGGGCGGCAATCGCCCTGTTTGAATCAACGAAATTGGCTATATTTGCAACTTTTATTTGAAAAATAAATAAACCTATGAGACTGAAAGTAGTATCTCTCTCTTTTCTGATTTTATTATTGGCCTCCTGCGGCACCCCGAAAGATGTTGCCTATCTGCAGGGTATAGATGACTTGACGGCAGAGCAATTGAAAAGTATGTCGCAGGCTTATGAGACAAAAATAGTGGCGGATGATTTGTTGACGATTGCTGTTACGGCATGGGATCCGAACGTGGCTACTCCGTTTAACCCACCCGCTTATGCTTACTCTGCGCCAATAGAAGGTGAAACTACTGTACAGTCAACGCAAAACTTATATACCTACCTCGTAGATAAAGAAGGATATATTGATTTTCCTGTTTTAGGCAAGGTGAAGGCAGCAGGCTATACACGCTTACAGTTGGGTGAATACCTCAAAGAAAAGATTTCAGCCTATATCAATGAACCATTGGTGAAAGTGCAGATCGTCAATTTCCATATCACCATTTTAGGCGAGGTGAACCGTCCGGGAACCATCACGCCGCGTTCCGATCGTATGTCTATCCTGGATGCGTTAGGTTCGGTAGGTGACTTGACAATCAACGCCGACCGAAAGAACATCATGATCGTGCGAGAGGTAGATGGTGAATTGGTATCCGCTCGCCTGGATCTCACCCGCAGCGATATCCTGGCATCCCCTTATTTCTACCTGAAGCAGAACGATTTCATCTATGTAGAACCCAATGACGCCAAGAAGAAAAATGCCCGTTACAGCCAGGCACAACAATACAGCATCACAGTCTTCTCCTCTATCTTGAGTGCCATCTCTGTGATTACAACGGTTATTTTAGCAATCAGCAAGTAGTAGAAAGAAATTTTATGGAAAATAATATAGAAGTACAGAGTCAGGATAACGAAAACTTAGGTTTGAAATCGATTATTATCGGCTATGTCCGTAAATGGAAAGTCTTTTTATGGGTTTTTCTTCTCTCTTTTATTCCGGCGATATTGTATTTGGTACTGATGCCACGTACGTATGAAATGGTTGCCCGCATACAATTACAGGATACAGAGGCCGGAGGCGGCTCATTCGGATTAGGGGAAGCTGCCGGTTTGATGAAGTCTTTTGGTTTAGGAGGAGGAAGTGCGGGAAGTGTTAATTTGGAAGATGAAATGGCCGTTTTATCATCAAATCAATTGATACGACAAACAATCTATGCCTTAGGGATGGATGTGCAATATAAGCACCCAGATGCTTTTTTCTATAATATGTATACAAACTCTCCTTTGCTTCTAACTTATGACTCTGTAACAGCAACTCAGGTATTAGATAAGATTGAGTTTAAAGTGAATATTGCAGCAGACGGGAAAGTACAGGTCAGAGTAAAGTCAAAAGAAGATAAAACGCAACACCTGTTTGAATTTGCTTCCTTGCCGGGTGTTATGAAATTGAATCAAGGAGAGTTTCGTCTTGCATATAGGAATCTTGATCAACAGGTTAAGCCTTATAAAATGAAAATAAAAATAAAACCGGCTTATTGGGTGGCAGAGGATTATGTGGAAGAAATATTGGTAGAAGAATTAAGTAAATCGGCCAATACAGTAGAGCTGACCCTGCAGGATTATGAACGGAGACGAGGATTGGACTTCTTGAATACGCATATACGTATATATAACGAACAAGATAAGTCGATACGGAAAAATGAATCTGATAAGTCTATGCAATTTATTGATTCACGTATGCAGCAGGTTATGGCGGAGCTTCATGTTGTAGAAGAAGAAATAGAGCGATTTAAGACATTGCATAATATGACGGATCTGGAATATGACATTCAATTTTATGTAGCTCAGATGCAGGAGATTCAGGTAAAGATGATCGAGCTGGAGATGCAAAATATGATGATCAAGGCGATGGATGATTTTGTTAAGGATCCGGCAAATGAGTACAATCAAATTCCTATGTTGTTGTCTGCTACGGAAGGCGAAAGTGGTGGGGCTATTTTGCTTTATAATACGAAGTTGTTAGAGCGTATGCAAATCTTGAAATCATCTACAGAAAAGAGTCCATTAGTGGATCAGATGAATGAACAGGTTGTACAATTGCGAGAAGGGGCAAAATTGACAATTTCAAATGCACAGGAGAGTTTGAAGTCCACTTTGGTAGATCTAAAAAATAAAGAGAAGATGATCTTTGATAAAATGGGCGAGGTGCCGGGGTTAGAGAAGGAGTATATTAATTATAAGCGACAGCAGGAAATTTATCAGGGCGTTTATCTTTTATTACTGCAGAAAAGAGAAGATATAGCCATCTCTTTGGGAGAGATGAAAGACCGGGCACGCATAGTCGATACGGCTTTTGTTAGAGAAAAGCCGGTAGGTCCTCGTAAACTATATGCTGCATTGGCCATGATGGTGATGACGCTTATATTTCCTCTTATATGGATTGAAGGGAAAAAACTGTTTGTTGAATTAAAGAAAGAGTACAAAAGATCAATAGAAGAATAATATGCAAGCGATCATTTTAGCGGCAGGAATGGGCAAACGGTTGGGGGATCTGACCAAAGATAATACAAAGTGTATGTTAAAAGTACACGGAGTTACCTTGATCGAAAGAATGTTGAAACAACTGACGACTTACCACCTTAATCGCATAGTGATCGTTATCGGATATAAAGGAGAAAATGTAAGATCATTAATTGGTGATTCTTATATGCATGTGCCAATCGAGTATATTTATAACTCGGTATACGACAAAACCAATAATATCTATTCCTTATATTTAGCGAAAGAGAAACTGAGAGAGGATGATACTATTTTGCTGGAGTCTGATTTGATTTTTAGTGACGAGATATTAAGAAAACTAATAGAGGATCCTTCTCCTAATTTAGCTGTGGTGGCAAAGTACCAGAGTTGGATGGATGGAACAGTTGTCACGCTGGGAGATGATTCTTCCATCTTAAGCTTTGTGCCTAAGAACGCGTTTCGATATGAAGATGTTAGCCTTTACTATAAAACCGTTAATATCTATAAGTTCAATAAAGACTTCCTGGAAAATAAGTATATCCCTTTCTTAGAGGCATATTGTAAGGCTTTAGGTAATAATGAATATTATGAGCAGGTGTTACGGGTTATCTCGTTATTGAATAAACCCGATTTAAAGGCAATGCCATTGAATGATGAACCATGGTATGAGATTGATGATCAGCAAGATCTGACAAATGCTGAAACTCTATTTGCCGAATCGAATGAAATGCTCAAATCATATGGCAGTCGTTATGGCGGTTATTGGCGTTTCCCTTTTCTGCTTGATTTCTGTTACTTGGTGAATCCTTTTTTTCCAACAGTTCGGATGAAAGAGGAGATGAAAGCTTATTTCGATACTTTATTGACTCAATATCCATCAGGCATGAAGGTGAATGCAGAGTTGGCTGCCAGATATATGAATGTAAAACCTTCTCAGATAGTTGTTGGTAACGGTGCGGCCGAATTGATTCAAGCTTGCCTGCGTGATAATAACTTAACAACAGGAGTCATTTTGCCGACATTCGAAGAATACCCCAATCGTATAAACAAAGAGTTGTTGGTGTATTATGAGCCTGAAAATGATTCTTTTAGTTATTCAGTTGAGGATTTGATTTGCTTTTATGAAAAGCATCCGATACGTCAGTTGATACTTATAAATCCGGATAATCCTTCAGGCAACTTCATAAAGAAAGAGGATGTTTTACATTTGATAGAATGGACGAAACAACAAAATATTCGGTTGATTATAGATGAATCGTTTATTGATTTTGCAACTGATGACGAGCGATATACTCTGTTTGATCCGCTTCTGTTGACAGAAAATCCTCATTTGATTTTGATAAAGAGCATCTCAAAATCTTATGGGGTTCCCGGTGTACGATTGGGATTTGTTGCTTCCGGAGATGAGAAATTAATAGGTCGTATAAAAAAAGAGGTGTCGATCTGGAATATAAACTCTTTTGCCGAGTTTTATATGCAGATATATGTAAAGTATGCGGATGATTATAAAAACGCATGTATATCCTTTGTGAAAGAGAGAGAGAGTTTCTATTCACAGTTGACTAAAATCCCATTTTTGCGTGTTATTCCATCATCAGCAAACTACTTCTTAATCGAGGTGACTTCAACGTATACTTCACAGCAACTTTGTGAGTTGTTGCTGCAAAATCATAACATACTTATTAAAGATTGTTCTACCAAACAGGGTTTTGACGGGAAAGAATATGTGCGTATTGCGATAAAGAGCAAGGAGGAAAATCATTATTTGTCGGAAGTGTTAAAGCTGCTATAATGAAGTTAGGATTAGATAAGCCGATGGTTACAAACTTTTTTTCCCTTGTGTCATACCAAGGGATTAATTTTTTATTGCCACTAATAGCTTTTCCTTTTTTATTCCGAATGTTGGGTGATGAATATTTTGGTATATATTCTTTTGGATGGGCTTTGGTGCAGAATCTGGTGATGATCACAGACTTTGGGTTTAATCTGTCTGCAACCAAATATATATCTATGCATAAGCATGACTTGGGGGTGGTTAATAGGTATGTGAATAGTGTTTTTATTGCACGTATATTGTTAGGCATCGTCTGTTTTTTGATTTTGCTTGTCTTGGTTACGTTTGTGGCTAAATTCAAGGAACATGCACTTTTCTTTTTGCTCTTTTTTGGTGTAATTATTGGTAATATTATGTCTCCCATGTGGTTTTTTCAAGGAATGGAGAAAATGAAGTATATTACCCTTTTCAATGTGACAGCCAAGCTGTTGACTTTTATCCCTATATTTATTCTTATCAGAGGTATACAAGACTACTTGTGGATCCCCATATCCTTTAGTGGGGGATATCTCTTGGCCGGAGGTGTCTCTCTCTATATTATTTATGGAAAAGAAAAGATGAAATGCTTTATGCCTCATTTTAAAGAAATTAGGGAAGCTATTAAAGATAGTTCTACCTATTTTCTTTCCAGAGTCTCTGTTGCTTTGTTTACAACTGTGAATGTTCTGGTGTTGGGGCTTGTGGCTAATTACGAGATGGTTAGTTATTACTCGCGTGCGGAGAAATTCTACCAGGCATATAATCTGTTATTATCACCGGTAACAGGAGTTTTATTCCCTCACATGGCAAAAACCCGTGATATTCCATTCTATAAGCGTATACTTTTTACTATTTCAAAATGGAATATACCGTTGGTTATTCTTATAATCATAGGATCAAAATTGCTGTTGACAACGATTTATGCGGACTCCGGGGAAGAAACCGTATTGGTGTTTCGCATACTGATGTGTGGCTGTTTCATTACAATCCCTTCCATGTTGTTGGGTTATCCTTTTTTGGCTGCTTTGGGGCATGCCAATTATACGAATCTGACTATTATTATTGTGTCAATTATACATGTTATTGGAGTGGTTTTGTTGTATAGTTTTGGCTTTCTGTCTATTTATACGATGGCTATCATGGTTGTCCTCTCAGAAATTATTTTATTTTTGTTCCGCTCTAATGCTGTAAAGAAATATAAATTGTTTAAATGAAAGAAACGACGAACTACTATAATAACCTCTTCCCGGATGAAAGAGAGAGAGAAGAGACTACTCTTCTACAAGCGCAGGCGATTATGTTACGGATGCTTAAGATCGTTGATCATATTTGCCGCAAACATGATATAAAATATTGGTTATGCTCAGGTACTCTTTTGGGAGCTATACGCCATAAAGGCTTTATTCCCTGGGACGATGATCTGGATATTAGTATGATGCGGGATGATTACGAACGTTTTATAGAAGTTGCTAAAAAAGAATTTCCCGAAGATCTGTTTTTGCAGACACATGAAACTGATCCAACTTATCAGTATCTGCCTTTAGCCTGCAAAATAAGAGATGAAAAAAGCTGCATTAAAACAATGGATGATGCTTATCAAGGAAAGCATAAGGGGTTTTATGTAGATGTTTTTCTGTTGGACAAATACCCTCGCAAGAAGCTCTCTTATTATTGGCAACGTCTTTTGAAAGAGTATTTTTATGTGGTTTGTTTTGGTTTCAATAGCCGCACTTACCGGCATGAAACACTTCTGAGAAGATTTCTCTCCTGGTTCCATCCTCTGTTTGTTTTTCTGATTAAAGACTATCAGAAAAAGGTGCAATCTCTTATTCGCAAGAGTCGCTTGTTTAGTGACGACTGTTATGTGGGGTTTGCGTTGGATATCATGTTTAAACGCGTCTTTGACTATAAGGATATTTTTCCATTAAAAGAAGCAGAATTCGAGGGAGGAAAATATTTTGTTCCGAATAATTATGCAAAATACCTAATAACCTGTTTTGGTGAAGATTATATGACGCCTCCTCCGGAAGAGAAGAGGAAGAGTACGCATTTGCAGTCGGTGGTGTATATGAATAAAACAATGGAGTAATGCTGTTCAATTCTTTTGCTTTTTTACTTTTCTTTCCTTTTGTCTGTCTTATATACTGGTTACTATCGCCAAAGTATAGGAATGTTTTTCTGTTACTATCCAGTTACTATTTCTATATGAATTGGCAACCTGTATATGGACTTTTGATATTATTCTCTACTCTTGTTACATATCTGTGCGGAAGGGGAATACAGCAGCATACCCCCCCCCATAAGAAAAAAATTATACTTTTAAGTAGCTTGTTGATTAACTTGGGGATTTTGTTTGTTTTTAAATATGCAAACTTCATTTCCTCATCGTTTAATGATCTCTTCACAACGCTGCACATAAAGATGGAGGTGCCGCTCCTGGATATATTACTGCCTGTTGGGATTTCTTTTTATACCTTTCAGGCTATAGGATATACGATCGATGTGTATAGAGGGGATATCCCTGCTGAAAAAAACTTTATCACTTATGCCCTATTCGTCTCTTTTTTCCCGCAGTTAGTGGCAGGACCCATAGAACGTGCAAAAAACTTATTACCCCAGTTCCATAGACCTCATATATTCGATGCTGTAAAAGCAGTGGAGGGCTTCCGGCTTATTCTATGGGGGTACTTTATGAAAGTTGTCATATCTGATCGGTTGGCAGTATATGTTGATAGCGTTTATAATAACATATCCCACCATACAAGTATTACATTGGTTTTAGCAACTGTATTTTTTGCCTTCCAGATATATTGTGATTTCGGAGGATATTCTAATATTGCAATCGGATGCGCTAAAGTGATGGGCTTCGATTTGATGACCAATTTTCGACGACCCTACCTGGCTACTTCTGTGGCGGATTTCTGGCGCAGATGGCATATATCTTTGTCTACCTGGTTTAAAGATTACGTGTACATTCCTTTAGGTGGAAACCGATGCCGCAAATCCCGAAATTACCTAAATCTGTTTATAACCTTTGTCGTCAGTGGCGTATGGCACGGTGCCAATTGGACTTTTGTTGTATGGGGAGCGCTAAACGGCTTTTTCCAGATCATAGGAAAGATTACAGGAAACATCTATGAAAAACTGTTTGCCGGCAAAAGATTTCGCCTATCTCCCAAGATTAGTCATGGCTGGAATGTGATCACAACATTTATTCTTATATTAGTAACATGGGTCTTTTTTAGGGCCAATTCTGTAGCCGATGCTTTTTGTGTTTTCGACAGAATAATGTTTTCCCATGGCAGATTGTTTACCAATAATATCGATTCACTGATTTACGGCATTTTCTTTATTCTCTTTCTTGTTACGATTGAAATATTGCAAGAAAAACATGAAGGAAGGAATCTTTTGCTTGAAAATAAGCGTGCAGTTGTACGTTATGTCTCTTACTTGGGTCTTATTTTGTTGATCATCATGTTAGGGGTTTTGGATAGTTCACAGTTTATATATTTTCAATTTTGAAGCAGATGAGGGTGAAAAACTTTTTTGTAAAAATGCTACTGTTTATTCTTGTGCTTGTTTTGTTGGATTGGGCTTTGGGTAGCGGATTGCGTTTTTTCTATTTTAGACAGTCGCAGGGGAAGCTTTATAATCTGACCTGTGTTTTAGAAAAGCAGACTGCTGAAATTTTGATACTTGGTTCTTCTCGGGCGATGCATCAATACAACCCGGAAATAATGACTGATTCGCTGGGCCTTTCTTGCTACAATGCAGGGAACGATGGACAAAGTATATTGTATCATAATGCCCTTCTTGATGTGATTTTGGATAGATTTACTCCATCAATGATTGTTTTGGATGTGAATCCGGATGAGCTGGTTCGAAAAGCTTCTTCTTATGATTTGTTGACGGCTCTAAATCCTTATGTAAAAGATCATCCGGTATTGTGGAATACCTTACAGTTACGGTCGCCATTTGAAAAAGCGAAACATCTTTCTAAAATCTATCCATTTAACTCTCTACTGGCAAGGATTGCGGTAGGAAATATGCATGTAACGACTAAAGATGTAAGCGCAAATGGATTTACTCCTCAATATGGGCAGTGGGAGCAACCAATACAAACGATTGACTATCCTACTGATTCGGTAAATTTTGATAAGAACAAGATAGAAGCGATGAATCAGCTTATACAAAAGTGTAAAGAGAAAAATATAATCCTTTATATGGTTTTGTCTCCCATGTATGAGCAACAGCTCAATCATTCCTCTTCTATTCGATATATAACCCGACTTTGTGAAGCTAATAATATTTCTTTCTTCTCATACCAAAACGACAAGCGTTTCAAAGCGAATGAATTATTTCGTGACCCTTCACATCTGAATGCAATAGGTGCTGATATATTCACGTCAGATATAGCTTCCCTGCTTTTGAAGCAGTAAAGCTATGTCGTCATTTTGCCTGATTGGTCGGATTCAGGAAAAGAAATTATTTTATGATCACTTTTTTAGTGACGTGCTGTTTGGGGTTGTCGATACAAACCAATACGAATCCCTTATATGCTAAAGGTATATAAACACTGGGCTGTTCGCTCTGTTTTTCGGCTAATAACCGTCCACTTGAGTCGTACAGGGAGATCATAGATGCAGCTTCCAAACCAGATACAATTACTTGTTGTCCGGAAGTAATCACCTTTAAGGAAGAGTTGTTAATATCTTCCGTACTTGTTGGATCATTTAATAGATTAAATGATAGATTCGTACATTTTGGGTGTATTTTGTATACAGCTTCATTTCCCACATGGTTAGAGATAACCTCTTTGTCGTCGATCGTGGCGGTTACCTGCCAAACCAAATAGGGACTAGGGTTTTCTTCTGCGCTGTCCCAACGGACGATAACAGTTTCTCCTACAAAATATTTACCCTCGAAGGATGGCTTTTGCAAAGGAATGTCGTTAATGGATAGGGTTTTGTCAGAAAGAAGGCTTTCCGGAATAGTCACTTGCATTGGTGTGAGTCCTTTCAATTCAAAGAAAGAATTTAGTTGTTCATAGACAATGTCATTCCGTTCGCGGCACCATTTTTTCATATTCTCAACCTCCTGGTTCCATTTGCTTATTGTAAGTACATGCGGTGACCAGCGTGGAAGGTGGTAGTTCATTTCCGGTTCGATGATTTGTTTGATACTGTCGACAACTTGCGACGTGGCTTCCGGATGTAATATATCGCCCATATAAATGGCAAACCGAGAATAAAATTCTTTGCGGAAAGGCTCATAATATCTGATCAGGTTATTGAAAAGACGGCGAGGATCATTATTTTTTTCCAGGTGATGAGCGATACCGTCAAAGTCGACAAGTGTTGATTTCCCCAGGCCATTGTCAAGGTCTTTTACGATGAAGCGCCATTTACCATCATCTGTTTTCGGTCTCCATAAAACAACATTGTTTTCAGGGAAGTCATTGTTACCGGAGAAAATCTCTAAAATCATGTAATTGATATATTCATTGATATCAACCATTTCAACGATCTCTTCGAAAGGTATTTCTTCTGCCGGTAGTCGTAGCTTCTCCATTAGTTTGTCATAGGCTTCTTTATCGCCGGCTTTTAGCTCTTTATCCCAGTTTTCAAACATGTCGATGTCTTCCAGTCCATCGTAGTTTGCCACAACAAAATCTTCATTAGAGCGTTCACGCATGTTTTCAATACCAAAATATTCACCGTTTATAAACAAAATAACCGGCTGATATTCCTGATAATCTAAATCTACTTTTCCGCCTATAAACAATTGCAATGCAGCATCCCTAAAAAAGCTTTTGTTGAAATCATTTCCAGAGTTCCGGAGTATAAATGATTTTATCTCCTGATTAGGTTTTGAGCTGAAAAGTGGGTAGTTGTATCTTTTTTCACCAAAGCGCTTATTGGCATATAGAATAAGACTTTTTTGTGCATTTTTACGTGAGTATCCTCCGGATATACGCATTTCTTCCAGCTGGTTAATCACACTGCCTTCTGCTTGCGAAGGGAAATATTCGACATTCATAGGGCGGCGCCAGTCATAGTCCCAATTGTTTTTTTCATACGTATCATCTCCTTCGACATAAATACCAAATTTCTCGTCCCAAAGAAATTCAGGATCAAGGCTTATTGACATTACGGGCAGTGTGAAATTCCTGTTTGTAATGATATAAGATTGTGTGACGGAACGACTCGATAGGTACGCCGAATCTATAATTTTTGCCCGTAAAGAGGTGGGCTGCGTGATAGAGATTGCTTTGGTATAAGAGGGAGAGTCTTCTGTTGGTTCGGAACCGTCCAATGTATATTTAATATTTTTCAATGTGATTCCTTCTGGAACATCAGCCGGTAAAGAAAGCACGACGTTTCTTCTGCTTTTATAAATACCTCCCTGTACGCTGAATATTGGAGCAGGGAGTAATATGTCAGATGTCTTTCCTGCATTTTTTGCGCCCGGGGTCGCTTTTACAAAATAGAGCCAATTTGCTGCACCATCTTCTTCTCTGCCACAAGCAATGTTGGGGGCTGGTTGCTTAGGAATATCCTTTATATGGTCTATCAGTGTGCCTTCCGAATCAAAAAGATAAATGCCTCCGTCTTTACCACTTTCCAATCGAAAAGAAGTATGCAAGCCTGTTTCGGCTTTATCACAATATATGATCAGGTATCCCATGGCCGGGACGATAGTAGATTCTTTTATCTGCCATCCTTTTGTGTACTTCTCTTTGTTCGAGATGTACCACCCTTGGATGTCGACGTCTGCTTCACTGTCGTTGTAAAGTTCAACCCAACTGTCTGGGAAATCATTAAGATCATCTCGCAGGCAATCGATATTGCTTTGCATGAATTCGTTGATCCAAATAGTCGCTGAGGCTTGACTGTTTACCGTAAATAATAGGATTAAGAAGAATATTGTTAGCTTTTTCATACGATGAATAAATTAAAAAGTGACCAAAATTAATCAAAATTAATTTATTTCTGAATAATTCAGATTAAGATTCGGAATATTTTTTTTGAGTAATTTTCGGGAGAATAGTTTACTATATTCTTTTTTGCCTGCTCAGTCTGCTCTTTAGCCCGGTCTAGATCGGTTTTAAGTGATCTGATTCCCGTTACCAATTGTTCTGTGGATTGTAGATCAATCAAGATAGCAGATTTCCGATCTTGTACATAATTCTCGACGGAAGATGTTCGCGTAACAATTAATGGTTTTGACAAGAAAATAGATTTGAATATAACAATAAGGCCTGCCGGCAAAGTAGAAAGAAGTGGAAGAGCCACAATAGCAGATTCCTCAAGTAATCGATTGAAGTCTTGCTCATCGATATCATAATACATTTTTACATTCGTTGGTATTTCAATAGGGTGTGGCATATATTTTTTTCTGGCAACTCCTACAAAAGAATACTCCGGTAATTCTTTTGCGGCAGCGAAGAATGTTACCCAGTCACGTTGGGCTTCTCCACCACAGAAAATGTAACCCTTTCCGGTATTGAAATCCTGATTTTTATAGATAGGGAGATAGGCGTCGGGTAAAACAGAGACTCTTTGTGTGTCTATTTTGTATTCTTTTAGATAAGTTTCTAATGTCTCAGCGGAATTTACGGTAAAGAGGAACTTTTTGTAAGCAAAGGCGTAATTATACACTTTTTTACGAATGGTAGCTATCACCCCTCCTTTCGGATGACTAATCATATTCAGTGAAAGAACAGTCCTATTTAATCGAAATAAGCGGCAAAGAACCCCTATAAAAGCACCTGGAATAAAGTTCCAGCTAATAATAGTATCCTCTTTTTTAGATTTCCATATACTCTTTATTGCCAACTCAATATAACAAAGAAAATGTAAAGGCTTTCGCCATGCATGAATTCTGTTTTTGCGGTTGTAGCGCATAGGAATCCATACGGTATCCTCTTTTTTGAATGCAGAGGCTAACCACTCAAGTCTGCTTTGTGGACCTACATCGTATATGAAAAATACCTTACTCATAACCAACCATTTCTTTATATACCTTATGTGTTTGTTCAGCAATGGCATTCCACCTATAGGAAGATAATTCATAGGTTATCTCCTGCTTTTGTTGTTGAAGTAGTTTGTCTATTTTGTGTATAAGGTCTTTGAGATCGTTTAGCTTAAAATAAAAATCCTCCTCCAAATGTACAGCCAGATTAGCAGGGATGTCGCTTGCCAATACTTTCCGATTGTAACTCATCGCTTCCAAGAGTGTGATAGGCAGCCCTTCGTGCGAGGATGGGAGGACAAACAAGGCGGCATGAGCATATAATTCCGCCAGTTTCTCTCCTTTGACGATGCCGGTCAGAATGACATCATTCTCGTAGGCAAAGTTTTTTAGGTAGGTGGAGTAGGAGGAGTCATAATCCGCATCACCGGCAATAACCAGTTGATAATCGGGGTTATTCAGTTTTATGTAGGCTTCGATCAACTTGTCGAACCTTTTTTCTTCCACAAAACGGCCGACGGCCAGGATATATTTGTTTGGCTTGATGCCTAATTGTTGCAGATAATTGGTAGACGAAGGCTTGGGTAGCGTCGTGACACCGTTATAAATCAGGTGAACTCCTTTTGTCCGTTTGTATTTCTTTTTCAACAGATCGGTGATAACCGTCGATATGGCAATGATCTGATGTGCCTGTTTGGCGGCAAAGTATTCGCCCAACTTCAGGATGCTTTTGGCAAAGAATCCCCATTTCTCCCGGTCGTAGTCTGGTCCATGATGGGTTACTACCACTTTCAGCCCCAACAATCGGGCAAAAGGAACGGTAATGGCCGGTCCGATCGCATGGATATGCACGATGTCTGCCTTGGAGCGGTAGGCAAACCAGACGGCATACATCGTATGTAAAGCCGCTTCCAGTCCGGTGATACGCGGTGCGTTGATGTCTTTGAATTCGACGCCTTTGTAATTGGTATAAGGAGGATTCTCTTTGACAAAGTTCTTCCGGCGAACCACGGTTACATGGCATTCCTCTCCGGCCAAGCGGGGGTATAATTCTTCACAATGGGTTTCGATGCCACCTTGTATGTTCGGAAACCCTCTTAATCCGGTGACTACAATATTCATGTTGTTGGTTTTCTTAAGTTACCTTGTTCTGGCGATTGCCCTACATCATACCATTTTCTGTCCAAACACAACGGTTTGTTTAAGATACTATTCACTTTGTTGCGCATCACCCAGGTTAGGGGATGGCGGATATATTTCTTCATCACCGGCGAGGCCGTGCCGACCATCCAGCAATTTTTGGGACAGGTGCGTACCTTCTCCCTGACTTTATTTGCCTGTTCGCTTTGCCATATCTCATCAAAGGATTTTGCCTGAAGGATATTTCCCATGCTCTCTTTCCAGTAAGCCTCTTCCAGTCCGTTGCAGGGATAGACCTCGCCATATGGATCGACAAAGAAGTTGACCAGACCAGCTTCGCATGGCAGCATGCGGCGGTTGCCTTCAATGTAGTTGATCAAGCCATTGTTGAAGAAGGCGCGGAACCAGGATTTGGGATGGTTCTCTTTCATCTGCATGGCAATGATCTTTTCAAAGTTACTGATCACCTCCTCTTTGTTGGTGATGACATTGTCGTATTTGTGGAAGTAATAGGAATTATGGAAGGCCGCAGTGGCAAACTCCATGTTCATGTTTTGCGCCAGGCGGTAGAGGTCGAGCATGTCGGCCGAGTTATTGTTAGACACCGTGATGCCGAAACCAATATCTTTCACGCCCATTTCCTGCAATTTGAGTAGGGTGCGTAGCCCTTTGTCGAATCCACCCTTGCGCCCCCGCAGTTCGTCGTTGACGGTTGAGAGTCCTTCTATACTCACACGAATACCAATATTGGGGTATTTCTTAGCCAAAGCGATAATACGTCCTTCATACCAACCCGAGGTAGAGATGACAACCCGAGGTGCCTTCCGAAACATGACATCCACAATATCTTCCAGGTCTTCCCTGACGAAGGGCTCTCCTCCGGTGATATTGGCGAATTTCAGTTTGGGTAGTATCTCCAGGTCTTTTGCCGTGATCTCTTTTTCTTTCTCCGTCGGATTATTCCAGATATCACACATCTTGCATCGCATAGGACAGCGATAGGTGGTAATGATGCTGACGTCGGTAGGAGAGGGGATATTATTTTTACTGTTGGATTCCATAGATGTTACATAATTGTTCATAAAACGTATTGGCAGAAAACTTATCTCTGGCTTTATCGGCTATATCCTGAAAAGGATATGAATCATCAAAGGTTTGAAAACAGTCCGTTATCTTTTGTTTTAGCTCTTCGATATCACCGGGAGTAAATAGAAATCCATTCTTTCCAACTTCAATTAATTCAGGTATACCGCCAATATTTGCACCCAAAACAGGGGTGCCGACACAGAGTGACTCGATTACGCTGAATGGATTGTTTTCATACCAGATCGAGGGAATAACCATAAAACGTGCTTTCTGAACCATTTCTATTACCTTTTCAGGAGATTGGTGCCCTAAAAAATAGATATTTTCTTGCGGGTATTCTTTCTTTAAACGCTCAGCTTCACTTCCGCTTCCGATGATATATAATGGATGAGATAGATTTTTTGCTGCTTTAAGTAAATCATCGACTCCTTTTTCAGGAGACAATCTGCCTACATAGCAATAATAATCTCCTTTCTGCAAATAAGGTTGGAGCTTTTCTGTCGGAATAAAATTGTGGAGCACTTCGATCTTATCTACATTGTATCCCGCTATAACCATTTTAGATTTCAGAAAATGACTTGGACTGATAAAGGTATTTGTCTGTTTTTCCAGTTTCTTTCTATTCCACACCATCGCTTCTAAATAGGCAATGATGCTTGCACTGAGACTATTTTTTACACATTTGTGTCTGATTACATATCTTTTGTCTGTAAAACAAAGTTCGCATGGTTTACCATCCCGCAAACAGGTATAGGCTGGACAAATCAGTTTATAATCATGCAAGGTCCATACAACCTTTATACCCTCTTTTGCTGCCAGTTTAACAACATAAGGAGATAAATAAGAGTGAATATTATGTGCATGTATGATGTCCGGTTGAAAGTCATGGATTAATTGCAGAAAACGCCTTTTAACTTCCCGTGGATAAAACGGACGAGTCAAGGCAGAGAATATGTTTTTAAAAGAGGGTGACGAAAGGTCTATCTCCGAAGGAAAATAACCCTCCCACTTAGATGGCAGGTTTTGAGGGTGGCGTGAGCTGAAAATAGCCACTTCATGTCCTTTTTCCATTAACAATTTTTCCAAAGCAAGAGTTGCCGTGCAATCTCCTCCTCTTTGGTAATAGAATTTGTTAATAATCAGGATTTTTGCCATAATGATTTTTTTGTTTATTCCTTGAATTCTTTTTGTGATTTCTCTCCATTTTTCATATCTCCGAATATTAACCCTAATAACATCATCATAAAGAGGCCGCGGTTATGTGTAATGGTAGAATCTGAGGTACACTCAATAAGGAAAAAGAAAATAATTAAGCATGCGGCTACAGCTTCCTTTTTATATCCGGCTAAAAATCCTTTGATAGCTTGCTTAACAAGATATAGCCAAAACCAGAAGAAGAGGAAAACGCCAACAAATCCGAATTGAGCTAAAGCTGGATAATAGGTATCGGAAATAAAGTTGGGATCTGCATTTTTACTTAGCCCATATAACCTGTCCATGCCAAATTCTTCATAAATTTTCGAGTAGTATTCGGAAGAAGCGTGCGTGCCATAAGTGGCAAATCCGCTTCCAAAGGGGATGTATTTTAATAAGAGAGGAACTGAAAAATAGTATAACGCGATACGTGCATATAGGTCTGTTTCTTCTTTTCCGGTACCTATTCCTCCTTGGATAAAATAGAAATTGATTTTATCATATGCTACGTATATTGTTGCTGCTAAAATTATAGCAAAAATGATGCTATTCTTCAAGGTGAACTTCATTTGAAAAGAATTGTTGATAAACAAAACCATCAAAGTCGAAAGTGCACAGAATCCATAAAACTTGGAGCGTCCGGATAATATGCCGACTAATAAGATCATAATAAAGACAAACTTGTCTTTGGGAGTGTAATCTGTACAGTATAAATAAAGCATAGCAAGAATGGATACGGCTGTTGCAAGCCGTGACTCATGCCCCAGTGTGAAATCGATAATTTTGGGGTAAACCAAATAGGTAAGACCAATTGCCAGCAGGTATAAAGTGAAAAGAAAAACTAATTGCCGAATGATCACCTTCTGCCCTTGACTAAGACGAGGAGCAAGAGCATATACACAGAAGAAGCCGATATAGGGTTTTAGCTGAAGGATAAAGTCCAATACGATAGCCTTTTTGCTATTACTTCCTATAGCAAAGGAATAAATAAGATAGAAAAGGAATACGCCTAATACGAAAAGGAATAGTTTGTTGAATTCCCAGTTTGGAGTTTTCACCACCTTATAGCAGAACAACACGAAAAGCAGCAGTGTGCATATCTCGTCTGTATAACTAAATCGGATTAAGTCATAGAAAATAACTCCGAAAATAAGCGTAAACGTAAAAAGATAGAAGAAATTTTTGTCAATAAATTTCTGTAGCATGTCATTTCTCATTCACTGTATAGATATACAACGAATTTCTTTTTAGATTATTATACTGTTTTTGTAAAGAGAGGGGTTATACCCAAAACTTATCCGTTACTGATGATATGTTGATTTTCGGAAGATCTTCGCAAGCTAATAGGTCATAGATCTTTGAAGCGAAATAGATATCATGCAGGGCAATTCCAATGTTATACGCTAAAATTCGTTCCTCGTTGGATTCACGACCGGGTGATTGTTTTAGGAGTACCTTGGAAAATTCATCGTATTGCTTGAATTTGCTGAAGTATTTAAAGTCTTTTACATGATTTGTATCATCGGCAAAAACCTTATCAAAAAATAAATCACAATTCTGAAAACCTCGCGTATGGACAGGAACAAGTAATACTCCCTTTTTAAAGACCTCATCAGAAGCTATCAACTCTGTGGCAACAGTAACACAGGAGACGACTACGTCGGCACCATCAATCAGTTCATCGGCTGATTGGTAAACGGAAAAAGATACGTTGCCATAATTGGCAAATCTTTCCATAAAAAGAACTTCTTGTCCCTTATAAGCAAGCAGACGTATATGAATCGGCGTCTTTTGGATTGATAATAAGCAAAGCAATGTGGCTCTGGCTGTATTACCTAAGCCAATAAAGGCATATTCTTTTGCTTCATTTCGTTGCAGGGTATGAATCGTTAAGGCAGCTACAGCACCTGTGCGTAAGGCCGTGATCCAGCTCCCATCCATAAAAGCCAGTCGATCGCCTGTTTGCGTATCAAATAGCATCAGATCTGCTTCCAAGGCCGGTTCTCTTTGGGGATATCTGGATACGATTTTTACGCCAAAACGATCTTCTTCAGGCAAATAAGCCGGCATAGTGTTAAAGAAGATCTTTTCATCAATCTTCATACTGATTTTGGGTGGTAACTTTGCTGTGTATTTGCTGCAAAAAGCATCATAAACCCATTTTATACATGCCTCAGGACTGATATTCAGTGCTTTTATCTCGTTGAAAGAAATAATTTTCATCAATATTATTTTTTAGGAGTTCAAAAATAAAGATAATTAGAGTAAGTTCGTCTAAATTGATGGAGAATTATTCTCAAAGGAGCTTTTATAAATCCAAATAGGAGAAACTGTATATTTCAGGATATGTGGCATCACCTAATTGCGCATTTGCTCCAAAGAAAGTAACATAAACAACCTTTTCCTCCGTATCAAATGCATAAATGTTAAAGCAATTACTTGATACCGTAGCATTTTTTCTTGATGTACGGTTATAGACCTCGCCTGCATCTGTTGGTGCTTGGTTTGTACAAAGTATCATCTTTTGCGTGGGAAGAGCAGGGTTGGCGTTACTTATATCTTTTAGATCGAAACAGGCAAAGCAATGGGAGTGACCGCCTAAATGACAAATGAATTCTCCCGAGTTATCTGTGAAGTCAAAGTCAACATAAATAGAATCCCCTTTTATATACCTGTTTGGGTATTGTTTTGAGATAGTAGTCTTACTTCTGTATGCCTCGATTATTTCCGGAACCATTTGCCAGGTATGTACAAAATATCCATCACATAAATAGGAAGATTTACCCCCTCCGGAAGTCGGTTCAAATGGAAAATGGTTGAGCACCACAACGCTATGTTGTGGTGTGATGTCTTTTTTTAGGGCAATATTCCCAAGCCATTCTATTTGAGCTTGTGAATAGTAAACATCGTGTAAGGCATCATATTGGTTCCCGATATGGTCAATCATATCTAATGAAATAAGGCGAATATATCCCCCCTGTGGGCTGGGAACGTCCAAATAGTAGTAGTTCTCTGATCTCTCTTCTTTTTTTCTGTTTGGGTCTGCTGAGAATAGGTGCTGGTTTAGTTCTGTGCGGGTGATGAAAACTTCTTGCGGGTTAACCTCTTTGCCTACATAGTAGTTGTTATCATGATTCCCTATGCAAATAGCAGATGGAATATGATTGTTTGTATAAAAATGAGTTGTAAATGCATCTAAATACCTGAGTGCATCATGTTTAATCCATGAGTTTCCTATAAGATCACCGGTGACAGCAATGGCATTTATTCTGGATTGAGGCTGATTGGCAAAACGAACACTTTGAATCAGGTTGATGGGTTTTAGGTAATGATTGTCGGTTGAGAATCCCGAAAGATGTGGATCAGAAATATGTACAAGTTTAAATAATTCTTCAGTACTTCTAAATTCCGACTGAGAATACATAATGGCATTAACCCTTTGCAATGCTAAAGAGTTATTTTGTTGATAATTTTTTTCTATTATATCTACTTCAGGAACAACAACTTCTTCTTTTTCAACAGAGCCACATCCACACACAACAAAAAAAAGGTTAACCAAGAAGCTTATAGCAAATAACCGTTCTTTCATTATCTACAAATAAACTTTATTTTATCATTTTTTGACGCAAAACAAAGATATAAGTAATATTTTAATCTGCAAAGGGTTAGTGAAAGGAATTTGTTTCTAAAATAAATGTATAAATTTGTACCACAATAAAGGAAAAAGTCATGAAAATAGCAATTGTCGGTACCGGCTATGTCGGGTTGGTTACGGGTGCCTGTTTCTCGGAGATGGGGACGGAGGTGTTTTGTGTGGATATTGATCAGCAGAAGATCGAAAATCTGAAAAGAGGCGTTATGCCGATTTATGAGCCGGGCTTGGAGGATGTGGTTCGCCGTAATTCGGAAGCTGGGCGTCTTCATTTTACGACCCGGTTGGAAGAGGTAATCAATGAAGTGGATGTGTTGTTTAGCGCTGTCGGAACGCCTCAGGATGAAGACGGGAGCGCGGATCTGAAATATGTGTTGGATGTGGCCCGTTCGGTTGGGCAGCAGATGGAACATTATATACTGATCGTAACGAAAAGCACGGTGCCGGTCGGTACGGCGCAGAAGATCAAGCAGGTTATTCATGAAGAACAGGCTAAGCGCGGGGTGACTATCCCGTTCGATATCGCCTCCAATCCGGAGTTCCTGAAAGAAGGGGCCGCCGTTAAGGATTTTATGACGCCCGATCGGGTGGTCGTTGGGGTAGAGTCGGAGAGGGCTAAGGAGCTGATGAGCCGCCTGTATCGCCCCTTTATGCTTAATAATTTCCGTGTTATTTTCATGGATGTGCCGACGGCTGAGATGACCAAGTACGCAGCCAATGCGATGTTGGCTACCCGCATCAGTTTTATGAACGATATAGCCAATTTGTGCGAACTGGTTGGAGCCGATATCAATATGGTACGTAAAGGTATTGGTACGGACACCCGTATCGGACGACATTTCCTGTATGCCGGATGCGGATACGGAGGTTCCTGTTTTCCGAAGGATGTGAAAGCATTGATAAAAACAGCCGAAGATCATCATTACCCCATGCGCATCTTGCAGGCGGTGGAAGAGGTCAATGAAGCCCAAAAGCATATCCTGTTCCGGAAGCTGCAGAAACACTTCTCGAACAACCTGGAGGGAAAACGTATTGCCATCTGGGGGTTAGCCTTTAAACCGGAAACGGATGATATCCGTGAGGCACCGGCTATGACATTGATCGATTGCCTGTTGAAGGCAAAATGCGAGGTGGTGGCTTACGATCCGATTGCCATGCCGGAGGTGAAACGTAAGTTGGGCGATGCCATTCAGTATGCCAATGATATATATGGAGCGATAGATAATGCCGACGCCCTGTTGGTGGTGACCGAATGGAAAGAGTTTCGCCTACCCTCCTGGTCGGTGATAAAGAAGTCTATGCGTTGCCCGCTTGTATTTGATGGACGCAATCTGTATGAAAAACAGGAATTGGAAGATTTCGGGTTCGTTTATCAGGGTATCGGAAGATAGAAGGAGTTTATTATAGACGAAGCGCATCGGCAAACCTGTCGAAGCGCATGGGCTAAATTGTCGAAGCGCATCAGCAAGCTTGCCGATGCGCTTCGTCTATAAAAAAGTCCTTGGTTTCAGATGTAATTATTGTAGTACTTGATATTCTCTTTCATCAGGATATCAATTGGCATATAATTGATCGGAGGCACCTGTTCCTGCAGTACCAGATGGCGGAATAGCGCTTTTAAGCTATTAAATCCCTGCACTTCGGGACGCTGGGCAATCAGGTGGGTGATCAGGCCGTTTTCCAGATAGGTGACATTTTCTTCAATCACATCGTATCCAATCAGTCGGAAGGAAGAACGCGACGGCCGTTTGCTGAAATATTCCCCCAGGATATAGGCACGCGAGCTGAAAATAATGCCGGAGCGCAAGGTGGGATTGGCTTCGAAGAAGGCGTCCAATACCCGAAAATTTTCCTCCTGATTGTCGGCATGAAGCTGTACAGAGTGTATTTCTCCAGAGTAATTGTATTTGGCAAGATAGTCGCGGAATCCTGTTTCTCGCATTTGGATCTGGGTGGCATTGGATTCTCCTTTGCGGATAAACCGGAAAGTGGCAATGTCTTCACCGTCGGTCATCTGCTCTAAGAGGAGCCGCCCTGCGATATACCCCGAATCGTAAGAGTTGGTGCCGTAATAGGCAATACTACGGGTGTTTTCAATATAGGCATCGACCAATACGTAAGGTATCTCTTTCTCATCCAGCGATGCGATGAGCTCCATGACGCCCTTCCTAAACAGGGTAGCAATGACAACGCCCTGGCAATCGGCAGCCAATAATTCGTCGGTGAGCTTATCGAAGTTGCTTTTATCAAACTGGTTGAAAAACAAAGAGGTGACATTGATGTTATAGCTGAACAGCTCCTGCTCGGCCTTATGAACCCCTTGCATAAACAACTCCCAATACTCTCCAGGTTGATAGGAGGGGATCAGGGTAAACAGGTGATACTGCTTCTTTAAAGCCAACGAACGAGCTATCAGGTTGGGATGATAGTCAATCTCTTTTAATACGGCTTCTACTTTTCGACGAGCCTCTTCCGATACTTTGCCTCGGTTGTGTAGGATACGATCCACTGTGCCGGTCGAGACACCGGACAGTGCCGCAATGTCTTTTATACGATAGGTTTTACCCATGATTACGCAATCACATCATCAACAACCTCTTCCAGGACGGCAACAGGGGTGTTCAGCTTTCTGAAAACATAACAGCTCATCAGAGAAACCAGCGGCGCGGCCACTAATACACCGATGCCGAGCAAAATAATACCGACTAAGATGATACCGATCATAACAAGCAATAATACGAAAAGAGGCAATTCCTGTCCTTTAGTCAGTTCCCAGCTCTTTTTGAGCGCTTCGATCGGACCGGCATTTTCTTCTACGATGAAACAACTGAAGAAGCCAAGTCGTATTCCGATATAGATCCCGGGAATAATCAATAAAACCAATCCGATGAACGTAGCGATTCCTGCGATCAGGGAAGCAATAAACGCATTCAGTATTTTAGACGCCTGCTGTCCATACGCGGAGAACTGAGGTTCAATACCATCCAATGCCTGAAACATATTTTTAGTGTATCCCAACTGGAAGATCAGTTGGAGAACCGTAGAGATCAGGAGTATGATAAAAGCCCCGACAGTTAGCTCGTTCGGTGACATAAACATATTGAGAATACCGGAAATAATTAAATAACCGACTAATAATCCAACTAAAATCCAAATGTTTTGTTTTAAGCATTTCCAGGAGGTACTGAAAACTTCAGAAATAGTAAATGTAGGTTTCATACGCTATGTGATTTGTGATTTATGACTTTTCTTTGACACAAAAGTAACTATATTGTTGAAGAAAACAATAAAATAAATAAAAAGTCCGAACGCGTAGGGCGCACGGACTTTCTTATGATAAGGTAGAAATGACGCGGAAAAAAGAGTTAATCCTCCGAGTCAAAGTCGAATTCAAAATCAAAACCATCTCCCATACTGTCGGGATCGGCAAACTGCTCCAGCTCTCGGCGGTCTTTTTTCGTTGGGCGTCCCATGCCTTTTGCCCGGTTGACAAAGCCAGAAATACGGTTCATCTCCAGGATTTCATACTGATCGGGCGTGGTCACATTCTCCAGGTATTCCGGAACCAGCTTAGCCCCCATGCGGCGTTCGGTCAGGGCGAGCACCTTAAAGGAGTAGGTGATGGGTGGTTTGCGCACCTGTATGACATCGCCAACCTTTATGGTACGCGACGCTTTGGCCTGCGCGTTATTCACCATGATACGGTTCTTTTTGCAGGCGTCGACAGCGATGCTGCGGCTTTTGAAAATGCGGGTAGCCCACATCCATTTATCTATACGAACTTCTTCCATATTTTTTGTTCTGTTTTGTCTGAGAGTCCGAACTATATTTTTAGTCTTTGTTGTTGAATTGATTCATGGTGATCTGCACCCCTGCCAGGCAGAAGCTCTTGATGATCTCTGCGGCACGTTCCAGTTTTTGCGGCATCACCTCCAGTTCTTCCGGGTCGAACAGCCCGAGTACATAATCGACCTGGCCGCCCCGAGGGAATTGATCGCCTATGCCAAAGCGAAGTCGGCAATATTCCTGTGTTCCCAGTATCTGCTGAATATTCTTCAAACCGTTGTGTCCGGCGTCACTCCCTTTGGGTTTCAGGCGAAGGATGCCAAAAGGCAAAGCGATATCATCGACAATGACCAGGAGGTTCTCTGCCGGTATGTTTTCCTTTTGCAACCAATAGCGGACCGCATTGCCGCTAAGATTCATGAATGTGTTCGGCTTGAGCAGGACAAGCTCTTTGTTTTTCACCCGCAAGCGCGCTATGGCACCATAACGCTGCTCTGTAAAGGGGACGTTCCCCATTTCGGCCAGGCGATTCACCACACGGAATCCGATATTGTGGCGCGTTCCCCAATACTCCGAACCGATATTCCCTAATCCGACAATCAGATATTTCATTTTGTTTTATACAACAAGAGACACGAAGAATGGAACCTTCGTGTCTCTTTATGGTAAGAATAATAATGCTTATTTCTTTGCTGTCGCAGCGGCAGCAGCAGCACCACGAGCGGCACGAGTCAACTGTACGGTACAAACAACGGCGTTCTTTGCGTTCATCAGTTCCAATCCTTCGAATTCAAGTTCGCCGATTTGCATAGATTTACCCAATCCCAGTTTCTCAACGTTGATAACCAGTTTTTCAGGTAAGTTATCATACAACGCTTTTACTTTCAGCTTACGCATACGCAGTGTCAGTTTACCCCCGGCTTTCACCCCTTCAGCATATCCTTCCAACGCAACCGGTACTTCAATGATTACTGGTTTGTCTTTAGCGATTTCCAGGAAGTCAATGTGCAATAACTCATCGGTTACAGGCTGGAATTGCATATCTTTCACGATAGCCATTTTTTTGTTGCCATCAATAGTCAGTTCCACCAGATACACTTTCGGCGTATAGATCAGATTGCGCACGGCATCCTGAGCTACGCTCAAATGTACTACTTCATTTCCTCCGTACAACACAGCAGGAATTTCATTGTTTTTACGAAGACTTTTCAATCCTCTTTTCTGATCGGCTGAACATCCGGCGATCGTTCTTGATTTTGCTTCTAATGCAAATGTTTTCATCTTAAATCTTTTTTTTGTGTTACTCAAAATTAGTGCTTCCTAATTTCCCATCACACCAGGCGGGGCTAAAAAGCGGTGCAAAGATAGTAATAATATTCATACAAAGAAGAAGGGCGTGTAAGTTTATTCACTTTTCGCCTCTGTCCTCTTTTTATATTCGTTGTATTTAAAGAACACACCCTCTTGTAGTTCCTGAAAAGTACAATTCAATGCCCGGTTGGAAAAACAGATAGGCGAGCCATAAAATTGTAATTTGAGCTCCAGGGTGCGTCTTTTACTTTTGACCATTTCCCGTTGGATATACTCTGTCGGGTTTTTCACTCTGACAACAATGTATTTCCGTTTCAGGTCACTGATGTCATCCAGAATAACAATATTCTCTACATCGCTCCATAACACAGTCCCGTAAGAATTGCCGGTAGAGACATCGTATATCCCTTCGTCGGAGATATAGATGCCCGCACCATCTTCTTTATGAAGCTGGAACAAGCCCACGATGCAGAATAACATGACCAGTACGAAAAACACGCCCAAGGTAAGAACCAGGAAACGTCCGCCGCCGAACGATAATTGTCCGGCCAGGTAGATACCTCCAAAGCCAAGAAGCGCTGATATCAACATCAACAGAATGAGTCCTGCTTTCTCTTTCTTAGCTAAGGTGAATGTGATTACGTTTGGATTCATATTTTTTATATCATTTGTTCCACATTCGTTACAAACGCGCGCAACCCCAATGCTTCGGTTTGCTTATCCAGCTTCTCGAGCAACTCCAGGAAGCGGGGAACTTTCTGATCTTCTATCACCGTGTAGATGGCCGAATTCATGGTTGGCCACGCATGGCTGCCGAAATGAGGCTCTCCGGTATGGCTACCACGTCCCTGTACGTTTTCCCAGTAGGTGAAGCCTTTTATATTGTTTCTGTCCATAATCCCCAGGATCGTTTCATAATACGCCTGGTTGAATGTTATCATAACTGCCTTCATGTCTGTAATAATTATGAATTGTGAATTATGAATTATGAATTGGGTATGAATTATGAACCATGAGAATAGAGAGTTATCCTCATAATTCATAATTCATAATTCATAATTCCTTATTTGTTCTCAAGGTGAAGTAAGCGTCTGAATTTACGACGTTTTCTCTTCACGCCATTACCGGCGAATACGGCATATACAACCGGTACGATCACCAAGGTAATCAAGGTTGATACGGAAAGCCCCCAGGCTACTGTCATACCCATAGAGCGCCACATTTCAGCCCCTTCACCTGTTCCCACAGCCATCGGAACCATACCCAGTACGGTCGTCAGTGTGGTCATCAATACCGGACGAAGACGGGATTTCCCTGCAGCCACACAAGCTGCAATGATACCCATACCACGTTCGCGGCAGAGAATGGTGTAGTCAATCAATACGATACCGTTTTTCACCACAATACCCAGCAACATAATCATACCGATCAATGCCATGATACCTAAGGCGGTCTTTGTAACGACCAATCCCCAGATCACCCCTACCACTGCAAACGGAACGGAGAACATGATCACGAACGGGTCGACTAACGATTCGAACTGAGCTGCCATCACAATAAACACGAGCAACAAGATAAGCAGTGCCAATACACCCAGGTCAGCAAATGTTTCCTGCTGGTTTTCGTAAGTACCACCGATGTTCCATGAGATCTCCGGAGGAATCTCCATGCTGCGTAGCTCCTGACGGGCTGTTTCTACGATATCACTCAGGGCAGCTCCCGGAGAAGCGATAGCCGATACGGTGATCACACGCTGACGGTCTTTACGTTCGATCGTCGGCGGATTCATACGTTCCACTACCTGGCCCACATCGCGGATGCGGACACCCTGTCCGGCGTTATTGAAGATTACAATATTTTCAATATCCTCAAGCGATTGACGGAACTCCGGTGCATAGCGTACACGGATATCATATTCGTCACCGTCTTCGCGATATTGGGACGCGGTCGAACCATTGATACGGTTACGGAGGAACATAGATGCCGTTGTTACGTTAAGCCCATGCAAGGCTAATTTTTCACGGTCGAAATCCACCTGGTATTCCGGTATGTATTGCTCACGGCTAACGTTTACCTGCGAAATGTCTTTACTCTTACGCAGACGTTCGGTAATCTCGTGGGCAATGGCGTCGGTCTCAGCAAAGTCATATCCGAAAATTTCAACATCAACGGACGTTTCACCTCCCATACCGCCGCTTCCACCTCCGGCGCTCACAATATATTTTTGTATCTCGGTATAATTCGCCAGATCTTTACGCATCAATTCACAAATCTCAATCAAACCTCTTTCGCGTCCTTCGTATAGAGGACGTTCGCCTACACTGTATAAGCTGATGTTAAAGCTGATTTCGTTTGTGCCACCTCCTTGAATAAGTGCAAACGTATTGTCTGAATCTGCCATCCCTTCACTGAAGTTGGACGTTTTGATTTCCGGATATTTTTCACGGAATAGGTTGTCCAGCTCTATGGCGAGCTCTCGGGTGATTTCCTGGCGGGTTGCCATCGGCAATTCTACCGTGATACCAATACGGGAGTTATCCTGCGTTGGGAAGAATTCTGTTTTGATAGTCGGAATCAGAAACATGGTTCCGGCAAAAATCAGGAAGGCAGCGGAAATAACCGTTTTCCGGTGACGAACCGACCAGTTCAATAAGCGTGCGTAACCTGTATCCAAAGCACCTAATGCCTTTTCAATAGGAGTGAAGAAAAGTACGTATAACTTTCCTTTCTTCGGATCCAAACGAAGCAACTGAGAACATAACATCGGAGTCAGCGTCAACGCAGCCAATGTTGAAACGATCATAATGATACTAACAATCCATCCCAGCTGTTTGAACAAGATTCCGGCCAAACCGGTTACCATAGTCAACGGCAGGAACACGGCCAACATGGTCAATGTAGAGGCGATAACGGAAATAGCCACCTCATTGGTCGCATGCACGGCGGCCTGTTTGGGTTTACTACCTCGTTCGATATGTGTCGTTACGTTCTCCAATACCACAATCGCGTCGTCGACCACCATACCAATCGCAATGGAGAGTGAACTCAGTGAGATGATATTAAGCGTATTGCCCGAAGCCAACAGGTAGGCAAACGCCGCAATCAAAGAGATCGGGATCGTAATGATAATAATGAACGTGGCTCTCCATCTTCCCAGGAAGATAAATACCACCAACATTACAATGATAAATGTCAGTGTGATGGTTTCAATCAAACTGTCGATCGTATTCAAGATGTTAGTGGATGTATCAACAATCACACCGATCTTGACGTCGGAAGGTAATGTCTCCTGCAATTGGGGCAACAATTCTTGTACTTTCTTGGCAATCTGTACGGCATTGGCTCCTGATTGTTTCTGTACAACGATCATACCCCCGCGGGTACCGTTGTTGTATACCTCTTGAGCACGTTCAGCTACGGTATCTTCTACACGAGCCACGTCACGCAGGTAAACAGTTTTGCCGTTGAAGTAACCAACGACCAGGTTCAATAGTTGGTTGGCGTCGGTGAACTCACCCTGCACACGCAAGGAGTAGGTATTCGAGCCGATGTCGATGGAACCCGAAGGCGTATTGCGGTTCTCCATCGCGATCACATTGGAGATACCCTCTACGGTTTGATTGTATGCTTCCAGCTTGTACGGGTCGCAATAAACCTGCACTTCGCGGATGGGAGTACCCGAGATAGACACAGCCCCTACGCCACTGATACGGGCAATTGGATTGGCTACACGGTCGTCCAGAATCTTATAAAGTGCATTGGTACTCTCCTCGGCTGTTACCGACAGCAACAGAATAGGGATGTTCTCTGTACCGAACTTGAAAATCACCGGGTTTTCAGCGTCATCGGGCAACATTGCTTTCGTTACGTCGAGCTTGTCTCGGACGTCGTTGGTCGCCACATCGAGGTCGGTCCCGTATTCAAACTCCAGCATAATGATGGAGATGTTTTCTGAAGATTGAGAAGTAACATGTTTCAGGTCACTAACGCTATTCAGCGAGTTCTCAAGAGGTCTTGTCACATTTGTCTCAATATCTGAAGCGTTCGCTCCCGGATAAGCGGTCATGACCAGAATCACGTTGGATTCAATTTCCGGTAGCAGGTCGACAGATAGTTTGCTTAGGGAAAAAAGCCCTAAAACCACAATTGCCACGAATATAAGGGCAGTGGTAACCGGCTTTTTTACCGCGCTTCCATATAAACTCATATCTTATGTTTTTTCTTATTTTACAATATCAACTTCCATTCCGTTTGTCAAGCGGTTCTGGGCGGTAGTAACTACCTGATCACCATCTTGCACACCCGAGATCACCTCATAGCGGTTATCCATACGACGACCTAACTCAATTTTGTCATAGGATACCTTTCCGTTCTTGTAAATATAAACGTAGCGGTCGCCTGATCCTGCCTGTTTAACAACAGCCTGGTCAGGGATAACAACATGTTCTTTCGCTCCGAAATGCATAACCACCCGTGCGAACATACCCGGACGTACGCGTTGATCGTTGTTGTTTAGTTTGATTTCCACCTGGAAGGTGCGGGTCAATGGGTCGATGGTCGGATAAACCAGGTTCACCTGGCCTTTGAACACTTCCTCTCCATATACATCAAGACGTATGTCTACCTCTTTCCCTTTAGCTACCTGGGTGAAATAGCTTTCGGATACATTCACCATCAGTTTTACCGGGTTAATCTGTTCAACGGTATAAACAGGCTGTGCTCCGCTATACATATCCCCGTTGTCGTAGTTACGAGCTGTCACAATTCCGGAGATAGGGCTGACCAGCTTATTGTTTTCTTCCAGGTTTTTGAGCGCTGTCTTTTGCAGATCCAACGCCATTTTCTGACCTTCCCAGGCAGACTGTGAAACACCACCTACTTTGAAAAGTTCATCTATACGTTTGAATTCTGTTTCCAGGTTTTCCAACTGGATCTGGGTCTGACGCAATTGCGTCTCATCCATCGTTGCCAATAACTGTCCGGCTCTCACGCGGTCGCCCACCTCTACATGCAACTTGCCAATACGCGCAGGTGCTTGCGGAGCAATCATATTAGAAATATTCGCTTCCACACTGGCTGTAAATTCTGCAATCTGATCAACCTCCTGCATGTGAACTGTTTCCAACTTCACTTTCACTTTTTCCTCCACTGTTTGCTCCTGTACTTTGTTTCCGGAGCATGACATTAACAACACAACAGCAGCAACCGGTATTACGCTGAGTACCTTACTTGTTTTCATCTTATTATTTGTTTTTATAATTATCAATATATTTGTGGTGTTTCACCTATGATTTTTTCCAATTCGGCTTTCGATACCATGTAATCGTAAATCGCCTGATTGAAGTTTAATTTGGACTGGGTCAGTGCCAATTCCGAGTCGTTCAGCTCGAGCAATGTGCCGGCTCCTGTGTCGTATCTCTTCTGGGCAATCGTCTGTCCGCGCTTGGCCTGTTCAACTCCCTTCTGAGCCGCGTCATAACGCTTCAGGCAGGTGTTCATATTGTCCATATAGTTCTTAACCGCCAGTTGCAGGTTGCGTTGCGCATCATCGCGTTGCAGATACAATTGGTTGATCGTCACTTTGGTCTGATTGATCTTCTGTATGCGGCTTCCTCCCGAAAAGATAGGAATGCTAAGCGACAACCCGATCATGGAGTAGGGATTCCAACGATAATCTTTGAATTTGAAGTCGTTGTTCATCGATGTCCATGTATAGTTTCCGGCTAACGATAGGGTAGGCAGGAAATCATATTTTTGCAGCTGTAGGTTGGCATGCAACTGTTTGTTTTGAATATCCAACTGACGCAGGCTGGAGTTGTTATTTAGCGTAGTGTCTACCGCTAAATAATCAGCAAACAATTCAGAGTCAAAATCTGTCAGACTGCCTTCACATTCGATCGCCAATTCCAGATCCATGCCTAACAGCGCTTTCAACTGCCATTTAGCCAGTACAACCGCATTCTCAGCCTGCAGCATATTCGGCTCCAGATTCTTTACGGACACATCCGCGCGGATCAGGTCGTATTCGGCTACTAACCCCTGGTCATATTTCTTTTTGATGTCCAGGTAATTATCCATAGCGTTGTCGAAACTCTCTTTAAACACGCGATAGGAATCGTTGGCCAGCATCACGCCGTAGTAGCTTTTCTTCACCTGATTGGTCATATCTATCTTAGAAGAACGAGCCTGCTCGATCGCCAACTCCACATCCATACCTGAAATAGTCAGGCTTTTCCAGAGTGTCGCATTGATCAATGGCATACCAGCGCTAAAGCCAAAGCTCCAGTTGTTGTCACGTCCTACGGAGATAGCACCATCGCTATCGCCAGTATCTTCTATCTGAGGCATGCTCTCTAAGATGTTTTTCCCCAGGGTGCCGGTTTTATAATTAGGATCCATCCCTTGAAGCGTTTTGTCTGCCCCAGTAATCAACGGGTCTGTCACGCTACTCATCATGCCGCTAATGTCGAAGCCATCTCCATCCATATACATCACCTGCTTCTTCAACGTCCGCGAGTAGTCACCACTGAAATTGATCTGCGGAAACAGAGCCGCGTACGAACCCTTCTTTGCATATTTCTTTTTCTCAATTTCCATGTCGGCTACCTTAACCGTCGGACTCTCACTCATCGCAATCTCCAGCGCTTTTTCCAAGGTCAGAACCACCGGTTCCTGTGCCTGGATAGAAGAAAAGGCCAGAGATGGTAGTAACATACATACTACCCACATCCTCTTACTGTTCTTTTTAAATCGTTTCATTTTTTGTTTGGATAATTTATTATGATCCTTAATTAGTGAATAATCTTGTTGAATTCTTTTGCTCGTACCCATCTCTCTAAGATTTCATTGCCTTTGTCTGTGCTGATCCCTCTCAGGAAAGTGATTAATACCGTATTATACACTTCCGTATTGGAGAGGTGGCTGAATGATTTCGACGGATGAGTCATCTTAAACTGTTCTTTGGCCAATAGGGAGAGAATCTCCAGATTGAGCCCTTCGCGGATAACACCCTCGCCAATGCCTCTGTTCAATAATTTCAAGCAGCGATCGGCAAAGACTGTTTTGTCCTCTTCTCGTTTCTCGAAAGCAATGGGGTATTTCTTCAAGTCTTCATAAAACTGTTTGGAGTACCACCTGGGCCGTTTCATTACCTCTTCATGAAACAACAAAACGATATCGATCGCTGTACAGTCGCTTTTTTCTAATTCGTTCAGTATGTCGATCATGCGATCCGTCGTATATGTTATACTTTCCAACAACAGGGTCTCTTTGTCGGAAAATACACTGTATAGCGTTCGTTTTGATATCCCCAGGTTACGAGTGATATCATCCATGCTCACACGTTTGATGCCGTATTGTGAGAACAGGTCGAGCGCCGTAGACAGAATTTGTTGCTTCATTTTATAGTTTTAATTACACTTATTTCTTTGGGACAAAAGTAGGAGAGCAGGGGAGAGCCGGAAAACTAATTTCGTTTACTCAGGCCGGTTTCCCGACCAAACGGGGATAATTGCCGATAAATAACCCTACAAACAACCTTTTTTTATGCCTTAAAACAGATACCTATTTAATACCACGCTACAAAGGTCTAACAAATATTGGAAACTCAAATGGTTTTTTATGTTACAGGATTGGTCGTTTTCGAAAATGAAGTGACAGAATGAGTTGCCTTTTATCGGAAAAGTCGTTATATTTGTTCGTCCAAATTGAAACAAAAATCGTTTTTTGTTATTACTAATCAAATTGTTTTTAGACATGGAACAGCTTCCGATCATTGAATTGGCCGAAATAGGTAAGTATATCACTACGTCTGATCACTACCAGCGTTTGTTTGGCGTGGCAGATGTTGATGCTTCGTTGATTACCGACAATACGGTTAACAAAGAATATACCGAACCGGTTCGTTTGAATGCCCTGTTTATGTTGTTGGTACAGGAGGGGACGGCACATGTGCGCTTGGACTTTGTCTCCTATACTTTGACGCCTAATATGTTTCTGACGATTATGCCTACGCATATTTTTCAGATAGCGGAGGCAGGGAAGGATTTTAAAGCGCGGTTGATCGTGCTCGACAGGAATTTCCTGGAGGGGATTAACACCGAGAAACGGAGTCCGGCGATGAGCAACTATTTATTGCTTCGGAAAAACCCTTGCACGGAGTTCAGTCCCGAAGAGGCGAAATATATTCACCGGAGTATAGGTGTTTTACGGGATAAGATCCGTATGCGCAACCACTCTTTCCATAAAGAGGTGTTGCAGAATGCTTTTGTTGGTTTTATGCTGGAACTGGCGAACCTGATGATCGGCAAGAACGACCAGTTAGTGCGTCCTACGTTGACCCGGAAAGAAGAATTGTTTAATCTGTTTCTGCAATTATTGATAAAGGATGTAAAGCGGGAACACCATGTGTCTTACTATGCCGCTCAGCTCTTTATTACCCCGCAATATCTTTCGCTGATATTGAAGGAGTTGTCGGGTAAATCGGCGAATAAATGGATCGACGAGGCATTGCTTGTCGAGGCAAAGATATTATTAAAATCTCCCCAAATGACCATACAGCAGGTGGCCGATGAATTGAATTTCTCCGACCAGTCTACCTTTGGTAAGTTTTTTAAGAAACAGGTGGGGCTTTCTCCGATGGAGTATCGTAAAAGTTAGTGTCTACAATTTCTACCTTTTCTTTCTTTCGGCGGAATTTGAAACTGTTGATCATTTCCGCAAAACCATACACCACACTGGTGACGCCAAACACCACGACGGCGTTCGTAATCGAGCTTTTCGGATAGGTAACGATCAATATGCCTGTCAGGAAAATAAGCGATGGGATCACATAAAAGCCCCAGGGTACCCTGGCCCATTGGCGCGCTTTTATAAGCGATACGATCTGTTGCAATCCGGCAAATAATAACAGCGCCCCCAGTACATACATTAGTATATTAATAAAGAAGTCCGGCATAATCAATAGCCAGCTGCCAAACAGGATACTACCGGCAGCATCCAGCGGAAATATCGTATTATCTTTGGTGTCTTCGCTCTTCTCCCGCGTGAAATACCCAATGATGGTGAATATGCCCGGAAGAATAAACAGGACCCCTATGGTAATGACCAAATAGCGAAGAGCCATTTCCGGCCATAAGATAAGGATAAGTCCCAACACGATCGCGAAAGCACTTCGTATGGCTGCATAGCTGATTTTATTCATACTGTTTCTGTTTTTTTTGTTCACTTTATTATATAACAACCGAACCACCCGGTTTTGTTCCCTTACAGGCAAAAAGTTTCTTCCAAAGACCCAATACATTGCCAGGTGCCGACAAGTTCTTGGGGCATGTCATCCCAATTTGACCCTTTGCTTTACGCTGCGCTAAGCGAAACTTACATTTTGTCAAAAACGCCCGACTATTTTTCCGAAAACGTAGGGGTATTTTAAATTACCCGCAGGAGTAACACTTTTTAACGTATCATATTGTAAAGCAAAATGGTGTTTTTGCTATCAATTTGATAATTGCTTTTTTCAGAGACTCCAGCTCTCTTGCCAATCGATGAAGAATCGCTCTTCGTCGAAACGGATTGGGAGCCAGATATAGCGGCCGTCGATCGCGTCGGTTGGTGTCCAGCGGTCGCCCATATAGATGAATTGGTCTTCTTTTCCGGCAAGAGGGAAAATGTAGGTGCTTTGGGAACGGAAAGTGCGGTAGGCCTCTTCACCCTGGCAGGGATTGCCCATCTCTTTCCACGGCCCCCAGATATGGTCGGCAACGGCCGAACGGGCTTCATTCGGCGCCCAGCCGGTGCAGCCCGATGCCATCAGGTAGTATTTTCCTCCTTTTTTGAACAGAGCCGGAGCTTCCATAAAGCGACCGACAAAGAAACGGGCATATTCGCCGGAGTGATCCAGGTAATCGTCCGTGAGCCGGGCAATATGCAGGGTGCTGTTTTCTTCAGAGGAGTAGATGTGGTAGGCTTTGCCGTCGTCGTCGACAAACAGGGTCATATCGCGTGCCATCTGTCCCTCCTCCAGGTCTCTCTTTACGATGTTGAGTGTGTCGGGATGAGCCGGTATCGAGCCGCCATCGAAGCGATATCCTTCCGCGCGGACGGGCATCTCTTTCAATTCGTCGGGGAAGTTTTTCGGCCAGTGACCGGCATTGGGACGTACGGACTTGATAAAGGTGAACGGCCCGGTTGGATTGTCACTGACCGCGATACCGCTGCGCGCACCCAAATAACCCAATCCTTTGGGCTCTAAGTGAAACCACATGGCGTATTGACCGGTTTTTGCGTTATGAATGACCTTGGGACGTTCCAGGATACATCCTTGTTCGATATCGCTGCCCGAACCCTCAGGCATAACCGTGAGCACCACGCCTTCGTCTTTCCAATTGTATAGGTCCTTGGAAGAATAGCAGTGCACGCCAACGTTGGCCACATTGCCAGCTTCGCCTGCTGTTTTATGCTCTCCATACCAGTAATAGGTGTTGTCGACAAAAAGAATACCTCCGCCGTGCGCATTGATATGCACCCCTTTGTTGTCGGGCCATATCTCTCCCGGCGTAAAGTTTTTCATTTTGTTATTGCATGAAATACAAGTGATAAAGGTTAGTAAAGAGAAAAAGAGATAACGTTTCATAATCGTTCAGAGTTAATTTTATGTATAGAATTTGATTGTAATCGGAATGATGTCAAAGTTAGCCATTTCTTGTGATTTGTCCGGTGCTTTCGAGTTTATGTTTTATATTTGTAAAAAAAAGATATATGAAATGGTTTAATCTTCTTGTCTGTTTATGTGTTCTTACGGCATGTAATCATAAACCCAAAGAGCAGGAGGCTGAAAAGGCGAAAGCACCTGTTTTTGAGATGGTCGATGTCCCTGCTCTTATTTCAGACCGTATGGAACGTGCCAATTATTTGATCGATCACTATTGGGATAAATTCGATTTTAATGATACGACTTATATACATTACCCGGAGGTGACCGAGCAGGCCTTTTCCAATTTTTTAGGCTTTATGCCTTATGCACATCCGGATAAAGTCTCTTCGGCTATAAAAAAGATGTTGACAAAGGCGGAAGCTGAGCCTAAAGTGTATGCCTATTTCACGGACCTGTATGAGCATTATCTGTATGATCCCAACTCTCAAATGCGTAATGAAGAGCTGTTTATTATCGTGTTGGAGGCGATGACAGAGTCCTCTTTACTGAACGAAGACGAAAAGGTTCGTCCGACTCACCTCTTGGAGGTGGCACGGAGAAACCGGCTGGGTGATCCGGCGATTGATTTTGATTATACGTTGTCCAACGGAAAGAGGGGACGGTTGTATGACGTATCGGCTGAATACCTGATTCTTTATTTCTATAATCCGGACTGTGATGCCTGTCGGGAAATGACGTTGGAACTGAAGCAATCGTCGGTCTTCAAAGGATTTATGGAGAGTAAGAAAGTGAAGGTTTTAGCGGTTTATCCCGATGAGGATGTGCAGGCATGGAAAGAGCATTTGGGAGAGATGCCGAGCGATTGGATATTATCGTATGATAAAGAGGTGAAACTGAGAGAGAAAGAGCTTTACGATCTGAAGGCCATCCCTTGTCTCTACCTGTTGAACAAAGAGAAGGTGGTGCTCCTGAAAGACGCTTCCTTTCATCAAGTGGAGGCATTTCTTTATAATTCTCAATTATAATCGTATTTTTGTTTCTTACTAAAAAAACATATTTGTGGATAATCGAGTTCAATTACGTGTTCAGGGATTAACAAACAGCCAGATTCAATCCAGCGCTTACGCCTTGATTCTTGCAGAAGAAAATGGTCCTCGTCGCATACCTATCATCGTGGGAACAGCCGAGGCGCAGGCTATTGCTATCGCCCTGGAACATATTATTCCGCCACGCCCGTTGACACACGATCTGTTTGTGGCCTTTATGCGGTCGTATGGTATTCTGTTGCAAGAGGTTTTCATCTATAAGTTTGATGATGGGGTGTTCTATTCCGAACTGGTCTTTACCGATAAGGATCGGGAGGTGAGGATAGACTCGCGCACATCGGACGCGATAGCGATTGCTTTGCGGGTGAATTGTGCGATTTTTACTACCGAAGAGATCATGAAAGCCTGCGGTGTGGTGTTGGATGAAGAAGAAGGCTTCGAAGAAGAGAATGATGGAGCGTCGGATGACCCGGAGAATCTGGACGATCTCGGTGAGGTTATTTCGAGCTTGAATCCTTTTGATTTCACCAGCAATGAGGAGCTGGAGAGCTGGCTGTCGTTTGCCGATACGGAAACGATACGGAAACGCTTGCAGGAAGCCATCGAGAAGGAGCATTATGAGATAGCGAAAGTCTTAAAAGATGAATTGTTTCATCGCGAACAAGAAGAAAAAGATTAACGATGGAAGGAACACTTGGTTTCGGATGGGGATCCCTGTTTAGAGGACTGTTGGGTTTAGTGGTGGTGATTGTCGTCTGCTTTTTGATGAGCAGTGATCGGAGAAAAATCGATTGGAAATTGGTTGCCGGTGGGCTGTTTTTGCAGTTGGTGTTTGCCTTGGCTGTCCTATACGTCCCTTTTGTCGGGGTATTGCTCGAAGGGATCGGGATGGCGTTTATCAAATTAATGGATTTCACGCAGGAGGGGATCAACTTCCTATTGGGTCCGTATGCTTCCAAAGCCAATGGGTTTACCTTTTTGATACATTCCTTGCCTATTGTTATATTCTTCTCCGCTTTGGTCTCCATATTCTATCATTGGGGAATCATTCAGAAAGTGGTTGGCGCCTTTTCCTGGTTTTTGCGGAAATTTATGAATATATCCGGTTCGGAAGGATTGGTGGTGTCCGGGAATATATTTTTGGGCATGACCGAATCGCCGGTGTTGATAAAGAATTACCTGCCGTCCATGAATAAATCGGAGATATTCCTTGTGATGGTTTCCGGTATGGGGACCATCGCCGGTACCGTTATGGGAACCTATATCGGCATGTTGGCCGGCGATGATCCGATGTCGCGCATTTTGTTTGCGAAACATTTGTTGTCGGCCTCTGTGATGGCGGCGCCCGGCTCAATTGTGGTGGCTAAAATGCTTTGCCCGCAAACAGAACCGGCCATGGATCATATAGCACCCATGGAAAAGAGGGGAAAGAACGCGACCGTCTTGGATGCGATCTCTTCCGGCACGGTGACCGGTGTGAAGCTGATGGTCAATATTGCTGCTATGTTATTGGTGTTTATTTCACTTGTGGCGCTGGCTAATTATGTTTTGTGTGATATTATAGGACACTACACCGGTTTGAATGATTGGATTGTAGAGGTGACCGGCGGAAGATCGAAGGGACTGACATTTCAATTTATCGTTGGCCTTGTATTGGCTCCCTTTATGTGGCTGATTGGTGTGCCGACGCCCGATGTGGTAACGGTTGGCTCGCTGTTAGGGCAGAAGACGATCCTGAATGAATTTGTGGCCTACGCGCAGATGCAGCAGTGGAAAGAAGCCGGCGTTTTTCTCTATGAAAAATCAATTATCATGTCGACCTATATCTTATGTGGTTTCGCTAATATCTCCTCCATCGGTATCTTATTGGGAGGCATGGGGGTGTTGGCGCCGGAGAAGAGGGGGCTGATCACTCGTTTTGGTGTTCCGGCTATGATAGGTGGCGCGTTGGTGTCTATCCTCTCTGCGGTGATGATCGGTATGATATTGGGCTAAAAAAGAATGAGTATGCAATTGTTTTATGCACCGGATATTGCGCAGAACAACGAATTGCCTGCCGAGGAGGCGGGTCATGTGTTGCGGGTACTGCGGCTGTCAATAGGGAACGAACTCCATCTGACAGATGGAAAGGGCTCCTTTTATAAAGTGAGAATCAGTGATATACAAGGGAAACGATGTTATGTGGAGGTATTGCAGGTAGAACGCCAACCGGCTTTTTCGCCGGTGTGTTTACATATCGCTGTGGCACCGACCAAGAATATGGATCGGATCGAGTGGTTTATGGAGAAATCGACAGAGATAGGCATCGATCAGGTGACCTGCCTGTTGTGTCGCCATTCTGAACGAAAAGAGATAAAGACAGAACGTCTGCATAAGATAGCCGTAAGCGCCATGAAGCAATCCCAGAAGGCACAGCTGCCCGAGATTGTCGGGATGACTCCCTTTAAAGCTTTCGTAGAACAGCCCTGGGAAGGCGCTAAATTTATCGCGCATTGCGAAGAGGAGGATAAGACGTTGCTAAAACAGGCATATCGTCCGGGAGAAAATGCGTTGGTGTTGATCGGTCCGGAGGGTGATTTTAGCCCGGAAGAGATCGCTTTGGCTCTGCAACATGGCTTTGTGCCCGTTTCGCTGGGTGAGAGCCGTCTTCGTACGGAGACCGCGGCGCTGGTGGCCTGTCATACCATCCAACTGGCTAATCAATAGACAAGCAAAAGACAAAAAAAAGAGACTGGCTCAATGAACCAGTCTCTTTTTTTAATTTATTTGTCAAATTCTTTCAGACGCAGCAGCTTTTGTTCGATTTCTTCTTTCTCTTTGATTAAGCGAAGTTCTACTTCACCTACTTTTTCTCTTTTGTAGCGATGTGCCAATGCGATAGCATTGTCCAATTCGTCAAACTCCAGGAGCTTAAGATTAGTTGCTACTAAATTAAAAGCTGATTGTTTTCCTAATTTGTTTGCGGCACGTTTTGCACGCATAGCGGCCTTAGCCTCATCGGACATTTTAGATCCTTTTACTCTACCCATAACAATTTTATTATTGATTTTTTAATTAATGCGCAGCAAATATATATTATTGATTAGAATAAGCAATGATTTTCATTGTTTTTTTTCAAGAAAAAAGGGATTTTGATGTATTTTTACATCAAAACCCCTTTCTTTATTCGTAAAAATGGGTTATTCCCACTCGATAGTTGCCGGTGGTTTAGAGCTTATGTCATAAACTACGCGATTCACACCTTTCACTTTGTTGATGATTTCGTTGGATACTTTTGCCAGGAATTCATAAGGCAACTGAGCCCAATCCGCGGTCATCGCGTCTGTCGAGGTAACGGCACGCAAGGCGATGGTGTTTTCATAGGTGCGTTCATCACCCATAACTCCTACCGAACGGATAGGGAGCAGGATAGCACCTGCCTGCCATACCTTATCATACAATCCCCATTCGCGCAACAGAGAGACGTAGATATCATCGGCATCCTGCAATACACGCACCTTTTCCGGGGTGATATCGCTCAAAATACGGATACCCAGACCCGGACCCGGGAACGGATGACGTTTGATCAGGTGAGGCTGCATGCCTAATTCGATCCCTACGCGGCGTACTTCGTCTTTGAATAACAGGCGCAGAGGCTCAACCAGCTTCAGATTCATTTTTTCAGGAAGCCCGCCTACATTGTGGTGGCTCTTGATCACGGTGCCGGTGATCGATAACGATTCGATCACATCCGGATAGATTGTACCCTGTCCCAGCCATTTAATATCTTTCAGCTTATGAGCTTCTTCATCGAATACATCAATGAATCCTTTGCCGATGATTTTTCTTTTCTGTTCCGGATCGGTCACGCCGGCCAGCTTCTCATAGAATTTATTTTTCGCATCAACGCCGATTACATTTAACCCCAAATGTTCGTAGTCGCGCAACACATTTTCGAATTCATTCTTACGGAGCAAGCCGTGATCAACGAAGATACAGGTTAGGTTCGTTCCGATAGCCTTGTTCAATAATACGGCAGTTACCGATGAATCGACTCCCCCTGAGAGTGCCAGTATCACTTTGTCGTCGCCCAGTTGCTTTTTCAGATCGGCAACGGTTGATTCGATAAAGGAGGCCGGACTCCAACTCTTGGGCGCTCCGCAGATATTGAGGAAGTTATCCAACAGTTTTACGCCGTCGGTCGTATGATACACTTCGGGATGGAACTGAACACCCCAGGTTTTTTCTCCTTCTACATAGTAGGCTGCCGCATTCACATCGCCGGTGCTGGCAATTACGCGGAAATTATCCGGAAGAGAGGTGATGGTGTCACCGTGTGACATCCATATCTGCGAGCCGGCGTCAATACCTTTGAGTAAAGGATCGTGTTTCTCCAGTGTGGTCAGGTTAGCCCGGCCATATTCTCTGGAATGAACAGGTTCGACTTTTCCCCCTGATGTGTAGGCAATGTATTGAGCGCCATAGCAGATGCCCAGTACCGGATATTTGCCTCGGATCTGGCTAAGATCTGGCTTAAACGCGTTCTCGTCATAAACAGAATAGGGGCTACCCGAAAGGATAACTCCTACTACACCTTCCGCATTGTCGAACGGAAATTTATTGTACGGAACAATTTCACAATACATATTCAATTCTCGTACCCGGCGGCCGATCAATTGAGTCGTTTGTGAACCAAAATCAAGAATAACTACTCTTTCTTGCATATTGTGACCAATTATATAATTTGAATATGCAAAAGTAGGAAAATATTCTGAATTCACATACATAACAGCAAGTTGCTGAGTCGTATGTTTTAAGATACTTACATATGTCTGTCTGTATTGCTTTTTGTTATCCTTTTCAAATTGAAAAAAAAACACGATATTTGCAGCATTTTAATAGCCAGAGGCAATTCTAACTAACAAATTCGATAAAAATGACAAAAAGTGCATTACAAATTGCAAGGGCAGCCTATCAGCCGAAGGTGCCTGCTGCGTTGAAGGGCGCGGTAAAAGCGGTAGATGGTGAATACACCCAATCGGTAGCCGACCAGGAAGAAATTAAGGCTCTTTTCCCGCATACGTACGGGATGCCAATCGTTACGTTTGAAAAGGACAATGCGCCGCAAGCGATGCCTGCTATCAACGTGGGGGTTATTCTTTCGGGCGGACAGGCTCCGGGTGGACACAATGTGATTGCCGGCTTGTTTGACGGTATCAAAGCGGTGAACGCGGATTCTCGTTTGTATGGTTTTATTTTGGGCCCGGGTGGTCTGGTTGATCATAAATACAAAGAACTAACAGCTGATATCATTGAGGAGTACCGCAATACCGGTGGTTTCGATATCATCGGTTCGGGACGTACCAAACTGGAAGAGAAGGAACAATTCGATAAAGGATTGGAGATTCTGAAAAAGCTGGATATCAAAGCCCTTGTTATTATTGGTGGTGATGATTCAAATACGAATGCCTGCGTATTGGCGGAATATTACAAATCGATCGATGCCGGCGTGCAGGTGATCGGATGTCCGAAAACTATCGATGGTGACTTGAAAAACGAACAGATCGAGACCTCTTTCGGTTTCGATACGGCTTGTAAAGTTTATTCTGAAGTGATCGGTAATATCGAGAGAGACTGTAACTCGGCTCAGAAATACTGGCACTTCATCAAGTTGATGGGTCGTTCGGCTTCTCATATTGCATTGGAGTGTGCTCTGCAGACACAACCCAATATCTGTATTATTTCAGAAGAGGTTGAGGCTAAGAACCTGTCGCTCGACGATATCGTGACCTATATCGCTTCGGTGGTTGCCAAACGAGCGGAACAGGGTGATAATTTCGGTATTGTCCTGATTCCCGAAGGATTGATCGAGTTTATCCCGGCTATGAAACGCCTGATTGCCGAACTGAATGATTACCTGGCAAAACACGATGCCGAATTCAAGATGATCAAGAAGAGCGAACAGCGTGCTTATATACTTAGCAAACTGACTAAAGACAATGCGGATCTTTATGCCAGCCTGCCGGAAGGGGTGGCACGTCAGCTGACCTTGGATCGCGACCCGCACGGAAACGTACAGGTGTCGTTGATCGAAACGGAAAAGCTATTGGCGGAAATGGTCGGAAAGAAACTGGCTGAATGGAAGAAAGAGGGCAAATTTGTAGGTAAATTCTCTTCTTTGCATCATTTCTTCGGCTACGAAGGACGTTGCGCGGCTCCTTCCAACTACGATGCCGACTATTGCTACTCACTGGGATATACTGCCTCCTGCCTGATTGCGTCGGGTAAGACCGGTTATATGTCGTCGGTACGCAATACAACCGCTTCGGCCGACAAATGGATCGCCGGTGGTATTCCTGTGACTATGATGATGAATATGGAGCGTCGTCATGGCGAAATGAAACCGGTTATTCAGAAAGCGTTGGTGAAACTGGATGGGGCTCCTTTCAAGGCATTCCAGGCTAAACGCGACGAATGGGCATCGAAAACAAGCTATATGTACCCGGGACCGATCCAGTATTTCGGACCGACCGAAGTATGTGACGCACCTACGAAAACATTGCAGTTGGAACAAGCGAAATAAGTCGCTCCCGACATAAAACGAAAACAGGCCGTTTCAGTATCGAAACGGCCTGTTTTGCTTTAATAGGGGGTGAAAAGTCGCTTATTCTTCCATTACCTCTTCGCCATTGCCTGATCTGCTCAGGCCTTTCATCACACCGAACAAACCGCCGCAAAGCGTGGCCATTACAATGATCAGTTTCAGGTAATCGTTGGTGATCAATGAGCTACATGCCAATACACAACCGGCAATGATAAGCAGAATATACAGATAGATACTGGCTTTATTATTTTTCTTAGACATAACTGTTTTGTTTTTAATCGTTACTAATACATGTTTTGTTAGGTTGGTCGAATCGAAATAAGAGTTTACGAAGATGCACGCTTAATCGCCCATAGGCCGGGTCAACTTGATATGAACGGCATACAGCTATTAAGATAATGCGAAAGAAAAAAATGTATTAAATAACGATCTTCCGAAGGGAAAACACATGAGATCCCCATCGGCAAAACAGGGAGGAGTTTAGGGTGGTTTGACAAATAGATCTATATTCTGAAATCTTTTGGAGCTGTTCGGCTCCTTTGATACGTGCCTCATATAGGATGCGCGTGGCTGTTTTTATAACACGCACGTTCGGAATATGGAAAGTCGACTGAATAGGGCGGCGAGGAGTCAGACAATTGCTGTTTTTCATGTCTTGGCTGATTTCCTCGAACCGGTGTTGAAAGTCTGCCGCATCACTCTTTTCCTCGATAAAGGATTCGTTTATAGCCATACAGATATCCCCCTCGACCATCTCTTTGGGTGTAGAGAAGGTGAGCAGTGTTAACAGTATCGCTATAAAGTAAAGAAAGTGCTTCATGCGTGCAAAGATAACTTTGTTTTATGATATAACAGTTGGTTTACGATTTTGTTTAGTAAAATGATAAAAATAGTTGAAGAATGCCTACATAATTTATTTTCGGAGATATGGGATAAAATCGTTTACTTATGTTTTTCTTTGCAGAATAAAAGGAAGTGATGGAAGATATGTTGAAAAAAAACAGCTTAAAAGTCTGGTTGGAAGCGGCTCGTCCGCGCACCCTGTTTGCTTCGGTCAGCCCGGTACTGGTAGGGTGGGGGCTTGCCTGGCACGATGGAGGTTTTCTTTTCCTCCCGGCTATACTTTGTCTTTGTGTTGCCCTGTTGGCGCAGATCGCCAGTAATTTTGCCAACGATTATTTTGATTTTAAGAAAGGTGCCGACCGGGAAGACCGTCTTGGACCCGATCGGGCGGTGGCTTCGGGATGGATCACGCCGGGAGCCATGTTGATTGCCACTTTTCTTACGCTTGGCTTGGCTTGCTTATGTGGTTGCTTTTTATTGTTCTATGGCGGCTGGATTTTGTTGCCGGTAGGTATATTGATGGCGATCACAGTACTGGCCTATTCGGCCGGCCCGTTTCCGTTAGCCTATAATGGGCTGGGCGATGTGTGCGTTCTGTTGTTTTATGGGGTCGTGCCTGTCTGTTTTACCTACTTTGTGCAGGTAGGAACGTTTTCAGCCTCTGCCTTTTTATTATCGTTAGCGATTGGTTTCCTCTCTATTAATATATTGGTGGTGAATAATTACCGTGATTACGAACAGGATAAGATATCACGAAAACGAACTACAATTGTTTTGTTTGGCAAACCTTATGGCCGCGCAATCTATCTAATCAATGGGGCGTTAGCGGGATTATTGACCATGTTTGTTTTCCATGCCAGCTCCTTGTGGCTGTTTTTTATTGCTGCCGCCGCTGGCTATTATGTCATGTTTATCAACACCTGGCAACGCTTTGTGCGATTGGAAGGCAAAGCCCTGAATGCTATTTTAGGACGCACCTCCCTATTGGTATTTCTTTATGCTCTTATGGTAAGCGTAATGTTGATTTTTTCTGTCTGCAATTGACCTCATAGGTGGTATGTTGTCTGCGATACGTCGGTTGTCAGGCTTTAATTCAGGTATCGTAAGATGGAAAGGTGGGGATCGCGCTGCCAGCGCGAGATTATGCATAACCGTATGCAAGCGTAGCGCAGCTTACGGTATAGCGACTACCTGTCAATCAAGCGCCGCAGGTGCGAGATCTGCCATAATCCCGCCCCATGCGGGGCTTTTTATATAGAGGATTCACTACCGTAAGCTGCGCTACGCTTGCATACGGTTATGCATAATCTCACGCCTGCGGCGTGCATCCCCGCAATCTTCACATCTTCTCCCTCCCTTTCTCCCTTCTCCTTTCTCCTTTCTCCTTCCCATCTTCTCCTATTTGAAGATCCGCCCACCTATCCAATATCCTCCTTTTGAATATTAACATCAATCAATGAATCGTTACGATCCTTATTTGATGAATATAAATATTGTTAAAATAATAGGAGAATAAATAGTGTGTAAATGATTTACTAATATATTGCAACCTTATTGAAAATATTCACAAACAATTGAACCATATGATCAAGAGAAATTATTCTTTCTTATTGTTAGCCTTTATTCTTGTGTGTGCCTCCTGTAGTAAAAAAGATCTCTCCCAGGCTTATTGGGAAGACGCGCCTATCGTAGCTGAGCGCGTGATGGTGGAAGGAAATGAATTAATTAAATTGAATCCGGATCTATTGACCGACACGATTGTTTTTCCTTTAAGTTATTTCACGGAAGAGCTTGATATTATAAAATTGGACGATCGTGATGAAGCCTTGGTTTCGCCTCAACAAAAAGTGATTGTTTCTGACAATTATATCCTTGCTCTTGCTGGGCAGAATAATCCCTGTAAGTTATTTGAACGAGATGGGAAATTTATAGCTGATATTGGAGGAATAGGCAATGGCCCCGGTGAATATAGAAATATCCGCTCCTATCAACTGGATGAGGCTAATAATCGGATCTATTTGTTTTCCGGTTATAGCTCGTCAATCCTGGTGTATGATTTTGCGGGAAAAGTATTGGATCCTATCAAATTGCCACGTCAATTGAACGAATGCGCCTTCCATGTGAAGAACGATCGGGTGGAAATCATTGTTAAACCGAATGATCAGCCATTGACTCTTGCCTGGACACAAACCCTGAACGGGGAGATGCTCGACTCGATTCCTGCTGAACATCTTACCTTACATAAAGGAGCTTGGGCGCTTCGTCTTTATTCTGATAAACAAGAAGACCTGTTTGCTGTCCATTTTATGACACTGCCGGGTCGTGCGGATACATTATATCATATGAATTTCAATACGATGACAATAACGCCTCGTTTTATGATGGACTACAGCAACCGGGAGATGCAACCGCATAGCTACGAAGAGTGGAAGGATTATTTTGTTGGAAGCACCAGCGAAGAAATACATATTGTCATGGTGAATGAGGATGGCTCCGGCGACCGAAGGACAGAGGGGGACAAACCCGCGCATTATATTGTAGATAAGAAAACCTTGAAAGGCAATTGTTTCCGGATCGAGAATGATTTTATGGTTGGACAGGATATTGTTCATCAGCCTGTTTATCTGTTCGAGAATGGCTATTTTGTCCGCAATATGGATCCGGGCGAACTGGAGGAAAAATTGGAGACAATGCTTCAGTCGGAAGCCTTAAGCGAGAGTATGCGTAAGAAGTTTACACGCGTTCAGGAACAGATGGGCGACGACGATAACAATTATATCCTGTTCGCCAAGGTGAAATAGGGGCTAACCTTCAATACGATGTTTACCATACGAAAAACAACCGAAGAGGATCTCCCGGCGATTCTTGTTATCTATGCCTATGCCCGGCAGTTTATGGCTGAGACCGGTAATCCGAATCAGTGGATCAATGGCTATCCGACCCGCGAAAATATAGTAAGCGATATAGAGGAGGGGAATAGCTATGTGTGTCTGGATGGTGAAGGAGAGATAGTCGGCACCTTCTATTTCAAGATAGGAGAGGAGCCGACCTATGCGCGGATCTATGAAGGTGAATGGCTGGATCATGCGCCTTATGGCGTGGTTCACCGGATTGCCTCTTCGGGCAAGCAGAAAGGAATAGCGGTTTATTGCCTGGATTGGTGTTTCCGGCAATGTGGCAATGTGCGTGTCGATACCCATCGAGAGAACCGGGTGATGCAGTCTATCCTGCAAAAGATGGGCTATGCAAGGTGCGGAATCATATACCTGCAGAGTGGGGCAGAGCGTATTGCCTTCCAGAAAAAGGGCTGACGATTCTTATTCGATCATCTTTTTATCGATACCGAATTTCTCGATCGCATGACATTTGCCTTCGGGTTCGACATGCACCACGATATCGTAGACATTCTCCACGTACTCCTTGATGCTGCATTCAACGGCATCTGCAATGCCGTGCGCCTCGTTTAGGGTGATCTCGCCATCGACTTCGATATCGAGCGCGATCATATACATGCTGCCGATCTGACGGGAACGAACGCGGTGGGGATTGTGCGCTCCCGGCACGCGTTCAACGGCTTCGAATATCTTTTCATAAACGGTTTCATCTTTCACGCCATCCATCAACTCGATATTCGACTCCATAAAGATACCAATAGAGGTCTTGATAATAAAGCCGCTGATCACTAACCCGGTGATGGCATCCAGGATCGGCATGTGTAATATAAAGGTGAAGAAGAGTCCCAATAAGACGCTAACGGAGATGATCACGTCGTTCTGCATATTCTTCGCGTTGGCAATCAGCATAGAGCTATTGATCTTCTTGCCCTGTTTGATTTGATACCAGGCCAGTCCCCATTTGCCGACAATCGAGAAAACCGTCACATACAAGGCCAGCATGCCGGGTAGTTCGCGGGGTTCTGTAGAGAATATACGTTGGATGGAAGAGATCAGCATTTGTGCTCCGGCATAGAAGATCACCAGCGATAGGATCTTGGTAGCTATACTTTCCGCCTTCTCGTAGCCATAGGCATATTTCCGGCTGGGTGGTTTGTTGATGATTTTCGCGGCGAAAATCATCACAATAGAGATAATTACATCGGTAGCCGAGTCGATCCCGTCTCCCAATACCGCCAGGCTTCCGGCAACCAGCCCGATAACGATTTTGGCAACGGAGAGAATCGCATTGCCGATTGTACTGATCCACGATGTACGAATGAGTATTTTTTCTCTTGATTCTGGCGATGTCATGTTTTTTGATTCTGAAATAAGTCTGCACAAAGATAGCTCTTTTCCGATAGGCCGGATGAACAATCCTTACTTTCTTTGGTTATTATAACACACCCCGCGGCGTGTTACATTTTAAAGAAACAGGTTAAGAATAATTAAACAGACCTGTCTTTTGGCGTTTAATCGCGTCTTACATAATATAACTGAAAAACAAAATAGAAGATCGAACATGAAGAATAATAGTTGTTTTATACTCGTAGTCCTGTTGTTTTTGTTGGCCTCTTCGGCAAACGCGCAACAGAGCGACCGCACGCTTCCTTTTCGTCCGGGCGAAGAATTGACCTACGATATGCATGTGAAAGTTGGTATTATCAGTGCCAAGGCGGGTACTTCCCGACTGACGGTTAGCGAAGATCGATATAATGGGCAAAACGCTTTTCGTTTTAATCTATTGGCCAAGTCGAGCGGCATTGCTAAAAGCGTCTTTTCGATGGAGGATACCTTGACCTCTTACGTAGCAAAGGATCTGAAACCGCTCGCTTACCTGAAAGATGCCCACGAAGGCGGCGATCACACCATTGAGCGAGCCTCTTACGTTTATACGACAAAAAATATAGAGGTAAAGGCGCGTCGGATCAGAAACGACGAACTGCGTTTCGATACCCTCCTGGTGTCCGAACGGCCGGTGTATGATATGCTGAGCATTCTCTATTACGCGCGGACATTTGATTATTCGTCGATGAAAAAAGGCGATCGCCTGCCTGTCGCTTATTTCACAGGTCGCCGGATGGAAAATATGCTGATCGAACACCAGGGACAGAAAAGTATCCGGGCAAACGACGGACGCGATTACGACTGTATTAAATTGGTCCTGTTGTTGGATGAGAAAGCCTTTGAAGACGCGGATGCCGCCATGACCGTTTATCTTTCCAACGACCAGAACAAAGTCCCTATCCGCGTCGATTCCAAACTTAAAATAGGGACTACCCGCATTGTGATAAATAAATATACCTTATAACTGGGAGAATTTGTTGGCCGAGCATGGTCGACCAGTTGGCTGACCATGCTCGACCAATTGACTCACCATGCTCAGCCAGTTGGTCGACCATGCTCGGCCAACAAATAGCCCTGGGTTATTTGTTCTTCCGGCGAAGAATTATATCTTTGCGTAAGAACGCACAAGGTAAAAATCAGAAAAGAATATGAAACTACTATCATACATACTTATTCTAAGTTTTGGGATTATTTCTCTTACTTGTAATAGTCAAAATACAAATGGTAAGTATCATGGCATTGATGTGTCAAGACATCAAAAGGATATAGACTGGAAGCAGGTGGCAAAAGACAAAAACATTCAATTTGTCTATATCAAAGCGACTGAAGGGGAAACATATACAGATCCTAAATATAAATACAATATCGAAGAAGCGCGAAATAACAACCTAAAAGTAGGCGCCTATCATTATTTCCGCACCACCAGTTCCGCACATGGACAATTTGAGCACTTCAAAAATATAGCCCAGAAAGCGGATCAGGACTTAATCCCTATGGTTGATGTGGAAGAGTGTAAATACTGGAGCCGATCGCAATTCCAGGATAGCTTGAAAGTCTTTATCCGCTTAGTAAGAGAGCATTACGGAAAAGCCCCTATGATCTATTCCGTCAACTCCTTCTACAACAAAAACTGTGCACCGGAATTCAACAACTACCATTTGATGATAGGGCGATACAACGACGATCCCACCAAACATCCTGTTGTCAAAGGGGAAGGCACATACACCATCTGGCAATATTCCGAAAAAGGAAAAATCGACGGAATCGAAGATCCAGTTGACCTCGACCGCTTTAATTCGAAGTACACGATAGACGATTTGTTGTTGGAGTGAAAAATAACAATCTACATCTCTTTCATCGAAAGGGACTGGTGTTTAGTTTTTTATCAACATTTGCAGTCTTATAGAAACAGCCAGTTCCGAAACGTGCGTTTCGGAACTGCAGATATATGAAACTGATTTGATTTATAAAAACAATTGTTGTTCAGAATGATAAGTGTTGGGTGATGGTATTCCCATAGCTATCTAAAAAGCTTGTTCCTTTCTTTGTTTTCACCTCCACCCAAAAGTCGCCATTTGGCATTTCATTGTATATATGAAGGTATGGGAAATTTTTCTCAGCCCACCCTATCTTTTCATACTCCACCGGGATACGGGTATTCCCATTTGTATCTATTAAGCCATATTTCTTTTTAAGGCTAACTAAATATAGGTTTAGGAATTCCCAATCTTTCATGCCTTCCACATCAGAAAAATTATCAAGATTATCAGGCGTATCAGAGTCATCAACCATTTTGAACTCTTTATCAACCGGATCATACGTCATAATATCCTTAAAATGACTTTTGAACGCTTTCTCAATAGAGTCATACATTATGGGAATAATCACTTCGTATGAATTGTCATTTACCTGAAGTAAACCCTGTTTTTTCTTTAACTCCACTACGTATTGCCGAATGAGTTTCCCATTTGAAGTGTATTCGTTCACTCTTTTAATCGACTTGTATTCTGCCGGAATAATGATCTCTCCGGAAGAATTTTTAATGCCATATTTTCCTTTTTCCAGAAATATCGTAGGTGCGCCATCATTTGAGTATGAAACTGTCTTTGTCACTTTCTTAACTATTTATCTGTGAAACCTTCTTTATTACCACAAGCAAAATCGCTTCTCCCATCAAAGCAAAGACAATAAAAACCAAGAACCAATTGTCTTTGAACTGACTGTTAGCAAACAAGCCTAAGATAAATTCAATGACTCCGATAATTGGCAGGAAAAGAGAAAAGAAAATCTTAAAAGCATCTTTTAGCTGAATGACATTCACTGCGTATAACAAGACGGTATTAACTATTATCACAACGCTGTTAAGTCCGACATTAAAGATCGGATATGCCGATAGTATCATCCCTAACAAGAGATTAGAAAGCAGGATAATGCCTCCAATGAATAGAATTGTATTTTTCATATCGTTTAATTATTATGGGATTGGTGGAATAGGAGGTAATTGGGTGCCAAACAAAGACGCGAACTCCTGCAAAGAATTTATCGCTTCCCAATTACTCATCCCTTGTTTCCAAATAAGAGTATGAGCCGCTATCTGATTATTTTTGATACTATCTGATATCGCATCAAAAGCATAAGGACCACTTTGTTGCCCATTAACAACCAGATAGTATTGAGCAGGTGGCGGCGGTGGTGGCACGGATGGATTTGTATTAATAACATTGGCGGCCATACCTCCTATCTGTTGACCAACATTTACGCCAACTCCTAACCCCAACCCGGCATTGATCAGATTACCCCCGCCTGATTCGTTTCCTGCGGCTGTCTCTAACACGTCAAAACTTCTTTCCATTTGATAGGCATCTCGTCCCGTGATCTTTAAGCGGGCTGCAAAATCTTTCGCCTCTTTCAGTTTAGCAAAACTGGGATCATTCTCGACAACACTAATAGAGATAATGCAGAAATCTTTTATCTCAACACCATATTTAGAAAATACACTATTAAGTTTGTCTTGACAATAGATCGAAATGTCGTTTAGATGAGAATTGATAGTTAGAACAGATATATTGTCTCTGGTTAGTTTATCTGATATAACATTTGTCAGTTGAGACATAATAACCCCTCGAAAATAATCGCTGAGTTTCTCTACAGAAAAAGAGGTCATATTGCCTACAAACGCTTCCAAGAACACACGAGGTTCATTGATCCTAAAACCATATTGCCCAAATCCTCTAATAGGTATAATGATGTTGTACTTAGGATCCTCAATCTGAATAGGAGTAGCTGTACCCCATTTTCTGTCAAGAATAGATATTTGATTAACAAACCAAACTTCTGCTTTGAATGGGGTCTCGTTTCCAAAAGGAATATTTATAAGTTTTCCTAATAGGGGGATATTCTCCGACTTAAGGGTATATGTGCCACTTGTAAAATGATCTAATATACTTCCGCCTTTTACGAAAAAAGCCGTTTGGGAAGGGTAAACAATTAATTGAGATCCAAGCTTGATACTTTCTGAATCATATTTGCATACGAGATTATCGGTGCTAATATCATATTTTACTACATTGAGCATGTTTATTGCTGTGTGTTGTGAAATGTTTGAAATTGATTTTTTATAATCTAATTAAGGTTGATCATTCTGATAAAATAATGAAAATAACAAATAAAACCAATGAAATCAAAATTAACATAAACCACCAAGGCATACTGTCGCTTGATGGAACAGCTGGCTTTACATATTCAGGTTCTTTTGTTTGTATCATTTTTTCATATCTATCTACAAGGCTCTGAATGTTTGGAAACACTTTTTTTACATTATCGTTATCAAGCCAGCCTATATTGTAAGTTTTCTGAAGGACAAACTCGTCTATGGCGGATTTAAGAAAGAATACATCGTCGTGAATTTCGTAGCATATTTCATACAATGAGATGTAATCAAATATTTTATAGGCATCCCCCCAACTATATCCATCCTTATCACTATATAGTTTACTTGCCCATTTTCTAGATAGATAATATAGATTCCATGCAATATTTTCTGATGTAATATAAACAGTATCGTTATCAACTGCATATCTTTTTGCACTTCTCAAGTAGGTAACTGTCTCTTTTGCCTGTTTGTTTACAATATCCCCTTTTGTACTATTCCAAAAGGAACAAATCGCCTTATTTTCCCACAATGCAGCTGAATTAGGTACTATTTCCAATGCTTTATTACAATATTCATAAGCTTCATCATAATTTTCAGCAATCATAGCGCTCTCAATTATTGTGATAAGGTTAGAATACCTTTTTTGTTCATTTTCAGAGAGCGCCTCTATAACCTCATTTTTTGTTTTTATAACAACAGGTCGAACAAGGCGTACTTCTGTTTGACAAAAATCACATACAAACGATTGATTCTCATTACTAATTGATACTTGCGCTCCACAGTTTGGACATGCTTGATTAGTGATTTCAATAAATTGTGTTGTTTCCATAACTTTTTCTTCAGTTCCTCCGGCTCTCAAGGATGTCTATAAATAGGAAGAGTGAGCCTGTTAGCTTATCCTGCTAAAGGCTCTGGACTGCCTGCACAACGGATAAAGAAAACAACTCACTCCCTTGCCATATATGTGTAGGTACATATACGAGGAAAGGGAAGAACGTTTTATTTATTCTGTTGTGCGTTGAATTGTCCAGATTCTTAGCAAGAATAAAAGCTAAACGCTTCCTGTATAACTAAAATGTCATCACCCGATAGGATGATTCGGCAAATATAGTAAAACAAAATAGTTTAGCAACATTCGTGAGCTGTTTTCTATTTTTTACTTTTTATTTTTGTTTTTCGTATCACTCTACTTTTTCCCATTTCAACCGCTGTTTATCTACAAGGTCGAATTCGTAAATAAACGTGGTTGATGATAGTTCAATAATATTTACTGTAATAGGAATGCCAAATTCTCTTGAAGATAAGGTCAGTATGCCCTTGTTGATCGACCAGACTCCTGCATTGATGTAGGTCTTTTTCGTACAAGCATCATACTCATCGGCTGTGCCATCGGAATTGTATCTCACCCAACCATTATAATCACAGGGCTCATAGTAGGCATCTGCAGACGCAGGATTATTAACTTTCCCATTTATTTTCACCTCTACCAATTTCCATTTTCCGACAATATTAGAGGTTGCTACATCATTGTCTTTGTCATCATCACAAGATGAAAAGGACAGCGTCAGTGCTAAGCAAATGTAAAAAATAAGATACCGTTTCATGTTGAATTTTTTTAATTGTTTAACTGCTGCGAATGTAAGCGATTTATTTAGAATAAGTTAAATCCAAATAGTCCATTGCGTCCATTTCATCCATTCGTAAGCGGGTGTGGATATTTATTCTATTTTTGCAAAAAAAGAAAAATTATGATGTCGCCTGTTATTAAAAAAATGTTGGAAGAGAAGTTGGGGAGGGAGTTGCGCTATTCCTCCGATTGCGAATATCTTTCTTATGAAATAGAGAACGTAACGAGACAACGTGTGAGTACTAATACCTTAAAGCGGTTGCTTGGTTTTATTCAAGGGGTACAGGAGCCTCGTTTGTATACGTTGGATGCGATTGCCCGTTATCTGGGTTATGCGAATTGGGATTATCTGTTGACAGCTATCACCAAAGATGGTAATTCTTCATACACCACCATTGAGGAAATCGAGTGTAACAGGCTTAAAGCGGGCGACAAAGTTCGTTTTGAGTATTTCCCTGACAGAATGGTTATCGTAGAATATCAAGAAAACAGAAGATTTATTGTCATTGAAAGCAGGAATAGTAAACTGCTTATTGATGATATTATAGAAGTAAGCCATTTTGTATTGAACCACCCCTTACTTGTTTCTTCTGTTGTCAGAGGCGATATTTCTCTGGGAAACTTTATCGCAGGCAAAATTTCTGGCTTAACTGCGCTTTCTGTGGTGGAATAGCTATATTTGTAGCCTAACATTTCTACAGTGGAGACATCAAGTTTTGGTTATATAGAAGAAGAGGAACGCAATAGCCCATATAGTTTTTCTTCCATTCAAGAGCTACAAACGAATGGAGCAACTTCTGATACTTATAAAGTCTTAATTCATGGGAAATGGCACTTTCTAAAACGCCCTAAAGCCGAACACAAAGACAATCCTTTCTATTTATCTGCTTTTCAAAAAGAGTTTGAAATAGGATATAGCCTCAACCACCCTAATATAGTTAGATATATAACCAAAGGGAGTGATAAAGATGGTTTTTATTTCTTAACTGAATATATAGATGGTGTTCCGCTGTCAGAGTTTCTGGCTAAACACCCCAACTATTTTTCCGACAAAAAGAATTTGACTAAATTCATAAATCAACTTTTCTCCGCCATTAAATACATACATGAACGCCAGATACTCCATTTAGATCTGAAACCAGAGAACATCCTGATTACTGCTATAGGATATGATGTTAAGATAGTTGATTTTGGCTTTTCTTATTCCGACTGTTTTCAATCAACAATAGGGAAAACGACTATTTATGCAGCTCCCGAACAGTTATCACCAAATGAGACGGTCGATATTCAAACAGATATATATGCAATAGGAGGCATTCTAAAGTTTATTTTAGCAAATCGCATCGGTTCTCCATATAAAACACTTATCAAACGATGTCAAGAGCCTGCAAAGAAGAAGCGTTTTAAGAATATTGATGAGGTAGAACTATCTCTAAAGCAACAACGAAAAAAAAATAGATTATGGAGTGTTTTTATTCCTATCTTTTTATTTCTTACTACCGCATTCATCCTTTTGGGTTATCTGAATAGAGAAACCTCTTCATTAGAACATCTACCTGTACAACAACAAGAGGAGAAAAGTATTGCAATACCAGAAACTCCTCTTGAGAAAACACACACTTTAGAGCAGGAAAAACCTTCTCATTTAGAGAATAATTCGATACAGCAGATTGAAAAGACTGAAGTCATGAAACAAGAAGAGGAGAATAGAAGTGATCCCGAACAATCTGTTTTGTCCCCCACAGAAAAACTTAATTTAGATATACAGGAACTACTAAAGAAAAATTTTGCAAGACTTTACTCTAACTATGATGAAATAAACAGCGAAAACTATGATGAAATAAGCTCTGTATATCAAAATTCTGTCAATACTTCCTTGTCTATGGCGGATAGTCTAAACCTCATATATACAGACATAGACAAAAATGATATATCTAAAATGCTTTATATCAAAAGCATAGAAGAGGCTTCTATATATTTGATGTGGATGCAACAATATGATGCAAAACAGAGGAAAAGCGTTGATGTTGAGGTCTTATCAAATGAGAAATAAATCTCAAATAAATAATAGTCTATTTTACTACCGAAATCCCATTTTTGAGACATTATGGGGATATAATGGGGAATGATAAAAACAAAGAGGCTGAATATCATATTGACATTCAGCCTCTTTTCTTCGTCGGGGTACCAGGATTCGAACCTGGGACCCCCTGCTCCCAAAGCAGGTGCGCTAACCGGACTGCGCTACACCCCGAATAATGATCTGTTTGTTTTTGATCGCTGTTAGGACGCTTCCTAAATGCGGTTGCAAAGGTAGGGTTTTATTTTGAATAGCAAAATGTTTTCTTTACTTTTTTCGCATCATGTGTTGCTTCCTGCCTGTTGAAAGAAACCTTAGGGGAGAAGAGATCAGATTGATTATGATAAACGTATCGATTTTAACTCTTATATTTGTTCCTTGAAAATAAATATAGAATCTATGGTTTATCCGGACAATACAGCAATCGCTTATTTCGCATCAGGATGTTTTTGGGGTACACAGTATCATTTCGACAAACACCCGGGAGTGATTGAGACCTATGTGGGTTTTATGGGCGGTAAGAAAGAGAATCCGACGTATGAAGAGGTGAAAACAGGCGAGACCGGGCATGTGGAAACGGTTATGGTGGTCTATGATCCGACGCAGACCTCTTATCGTTTATTGAGTAAACTCTTTTATGAAACGCATGACTTCACGCAGATCGGCGGACAGGGATCGGATATAGGAACTCAATACCGTTCGGTGGCCTTCTACGATAATGATCATCAACAAATGGTGGCGGAAGAGGTGATGGAGGTCTTAACCAATATGGGCTATCCTGTGGCAACGTCGATTGAACCAGCTTCTGTGTTCTGGATTGCCGAGAACTATCACCAAAAGTATTATGACAAATCAGGCGGAACGCCCTATTGTCATATCTACCGAAAGATTTTCTAACGGATTAGATGCTGTTTGGCCTTTTGGGTGAGCTTCTTAATCCGCGAAGTTTCTTTTCTCATCAATAATATATTCGGGGCGTGCCTTTATCTCGTCGAACAGGATACCGATATAGGTGCCTAATACCCCTACGGTAATAAGCTGTACACCGCCAAAGAAGATGATCGTAAACATGATGGATGTCCAGCCCGACTCGGCGTTGCTGAATCCGTAGATCTTTCCTAAGGTGAACCAAATAACCAGTACGATCCCGACAATCACCGCTAGGGCGCCCAGTCCAAGTGCGAGCTTTAGCGGACGTTTCGAGAAATAGAGCAATGCGTTGGAGGCAAAGCTAAACATCTTGCTCAGCGGATATTTTGTTTCACCGGCGATTCTGGCTTCCCGTTCATAATAGAACGGTACCTGCTTGAAACCAACCCAGCTGATCAGTCCGCGTATATATTTCCCTTTTTCGTTCAGGCGATCGAATTCATTCATCACCTTTCGGTCGATCAATCGGAAGTCGCCCGTGTCCAATGGGAAGTTTACCTCACTCATGGAGTTCATGGTCCGGTAAAATAGCTTGGCCGTCAATAGCTTAAAGCGGCTTTCTCCCGCTCTCGATTTGCGGACGCAGTAGACCACATTGGCCTCCTCTTGCTCTTGCAGTGCCAGTATATCCGGGATCAATTCGGGTGGATCCTGCATGTCGGCATCCAGGATAATGGCCAGATCGGCATCGCAGTGATGAATCCCTGCCGTTACTGCCGGTTGATGGCCGAAGTTGCGCGAGAAATGAAGCACTTTAACCTGCTTGTCTTTGCTGGCTATTTCATCTAATAACATCCGGGTTTTGTCCCGACTGCCATCGTTAATAAAAATAATTTCCGTAGGATTCGACAGCCGGTCGAGTACGGCTTTCACCCGGCGGTAGGCCTCTGTAATGACCAATTCCTCATTATAGCATGGTATGATGAGAGCGAGCTTCTTCATGATATTCTACGATTTAAAGGTAATGTATTTGTTCATTAGAAAGTTAATCACCGTATAAAAACCCATCGCGATAAGCTGGTTGTAAAAAGAATCGATGGTCAGCTTCTCATTCAGGTAGAGCAGTAGCCCCAACTGTAATAAATAGCACACGCCAAAGACAGCGCCAAAGCGCAAAGCGCTGACCAGCCATCCTTGTGAACTTCGGAACGTCCATTGTTTATTTAATACAAAACTATTCAGAACCCCCGCTATATATCCGGTTATATTGGATACGACATCCGATATCCCGAACACTTTCATCATCACCCAAATAACAACAGCCGTAATTAAGGTGTTGCTTATGCCCACAACACCATATTTCATAGCTTGCTTAATCGTTTCCATCCTGTCTAATCATATCTGTGATTTCTTCTTTTGTCAGTTCTTTCACGTTGGTGACAGTAAATCCTTTCGACAGAAAATCTCCGTACTGATTACACTCGGTAATGACACCGTCCAATACCTCTTTAATATCAGTTCGTATCGGCACCAGAAAGAGTAATTCCACGTATTGATCTTCAATTGTGAGTCGTTCTATCTCGCATTGTTGCTTGGGTAGGAGATAGGCAAATTCGCGTTCGATCACCTGACGCTGATATTCTTCGAATACTTTCTTCTCCTTGGAGAGAATAAGCATATAAAAGCGGAGTTTTTCCGCTTTCCCGCCCAAGCCGGTGGATATGTAAATCTGCTGCTCGTCCGAGAGCTCCGACTCCAGGGAGATACGCGATTCCATCAAGGCCATATAAGCCCAGTCGGCAATGGCATTGTCGGGATGTTGTACGTATTGTTCCAATAAACGATAGGCTTTTACCGATTTGGCGGAGGCCAGGGTAGTCAGAAGATGTTTTTTCTCTTCGGTTGAGATATCCTCACGCATCAGTAACTGATAGATTCCTTCGCTCTCTTCATCATTCAGCGGAACCGGCGATTCGTTTTTGCGCATGTTCTCTGAATATTTAAAGTATTCCATCTGTCTGTTGACAGGCACACGTTGCTCTAAGATATGGAAATGTCCTTTCATTTTACTGAAGGAGTCGCGAAATTCCTTAAAAACATCTTCCTCTTTCTTCATAGATCACACTTTTTAATTATCACTTCGCCACAATCAGAAATCAAAACAAAGGTAGTCCTTTTTCGTAAAATAAAAAAAGACTACCTAAAATGTCGTTAAAATGGATCGATTAAAGTCTTTCCCGGAGGAGTTGTGCGGCTATTGCCCAATCAAAACACATACCCGAACCCGGCATTGAGGTAGATCGGATACATGGCAAACGTGATGGTTTTGAAGTCACGTTTGAACGCGTCATTCAACCCCCAGGTGAGGTTGGCGTTGACCGTAAACTTCTTGAAGGCACGCCACTCGGCACCCACTTGTGCTCCCCATTGGAAAGAGCGCAATTCGTCCGAGAAGTCATAAAAGGCCTTCTGTTCACCATCGATCACGGTCTTCTCGCCGGTCGGATCTCCATCGCGCAGATAGCCGTCGTAGACCTCTCCGGAGAAGTCACCGTCGAACATATAAGAGAGGAAGGCTCCTCCCTGCAGTTTCCAGCGCGGGCTGATTTTATAGGTGGCAAGCAGAGGTACACTCAGGTAGGTATGGCTTACATTGGTCTTAACCATACCGGTCCAGCGACCGGTCACAGGAGGTTCACCTCCGATAGAGAGTTCCATGCCGTAGTTTTTCACCTGCGCCTTGGTGTCCATCGCTTTTGTCTCTAAGCGTATCCCTACCAGGGCACCCCAACGCGAATTGAACCATTTGGTGACATCACCTTCGATCAATAGGTTCAGTTTCGGGCTATAACCCTTGATCTCCCGTATCTCTTCGGGGAAAGGGATCGGTGCTGTTCCGCCGATGTTAAAACCTGCTTTGAGACTGTATTCCAAGCCGTGGGTGGTCGACCACTCCAAGGCTCTGGTTGATTCCTCCTGCGCCCGGGCAGTCTGTAACAAAGCGCATCCGGCTACTAATAAGATAAAATATCTGAGTTTCATATATTCTTGTTTCAATATGTGTGTGACAAATCAATCTTTTTTTATTCCTCTTCCAACAGTTCTACCTGATCAACATAAAGGGTACTGCCGACTGCGCCGCTGAAAGTGGCACCGTCCTTACTGGAAGAAAAGACAATCGAGAGGTTATACTTATTGTTTGCCAGTTTGACCGGATCAATTGTCTTGCCGGGCAACACCTCGATAGGCAGGTAGAAATAGGTCCATTCATCGGTCTCTTTTTTTGCCGCCTCAGGCATCTGAGCCATCGCTACTAAGTTGGGGCTTTCTTTTACATTTGATCCATCTAAGTATGTTACCTTGTCATCTGTTTCATACATAACACAGTAGATGTCGAAATTATCCTTTTTATCAGGGTGTTCAACTAACTGCTTGTCGGTGTAAACCGCGCCCGCTTTGTACTTATAATACCCGCATAAGGCGATAGGTACCGCGCCTGAGAAAGGAATACCAAAGTGGGTGGCTTTCAGTGCATTCAGACTTCCACTGTAGGAACCGATAAATAGGTTACCGGCGGCCAGAGGCATTTTGAGCACTTCGCCCACCTTGCCGGTAGTTCGGGTCTCAAGCTTCAGGCAGCGTCCTACCATGCCGTCCGGTGAAGAAACGGTTGGGTAGTCCTCCGGTGTTTTGTCGCTGGCAACGATTTTGAAACCGGTATTACCACTGGCCCATATATTCTGTTCAACCTGTTTCTCGTTTTCGATGGCCACCTCATAGAACTCATGATACAGTTCCATGCCGTTTTTGTCGACTGCTGTGCGGTAATGTTCGAAACCGAAGGTAGTTCCCATCTTATCGACCATACAAGTGATCGTATAGGCTTTGTTCCACTGGCCGTCTTCGGAGGTAACGACAAAGGTCTGCGGCTGGCGGTAGTCTAATACGGTTCCGCTGGCGGGCTGGATGGTTGCACCTGGTGTAAGCACAAAATCAAGCGCCAGGCGGGTGATATCTGCCTTCGGGCTGAGCATAAGTGTCACGCGGTTGTTTTCGATCTTCGGAGGAGAGATCAATACATCTCCCTCTATCAGGCATGATTCGATGTCTGCCTCGGTATTAAGCGCTTCCGGCTGAATACATGATGTGAGAAAGAGATAGGAAGTGGCAATTACTGCAGAAAGTAAAATCTTTGTAGCGTTCATTCTTTAATTCATTTTAAGTGACTGCAAAAGTATGACTTTCTTTTGAACTATGAATGAAATCGGGTGTGCATTTATTATAGAGAAGGTGAGACAACAGACTAAAGGAAGGCTAATTTACCTCTGATTTGACTACCTGGAATGTCTTGTTCTGGAATATCAAAATGTAAGCAAAAAGGTCGTTTTGCTTTACAATATGATACGTTAAAAAGTGTTACTCGCGGGACTAATTTTAAATACCCCTACGTTTTTGGAAAAATACTCGGGCGTTTTTGACAATTTGCAAATTGGGAATCTTCAGATTTTATAAGAATTGAAGGAAATAGGAGATAGGGGTGGGGGAAGCGCTGCATAGCAGCGACCTGTATCCAGCCCCGTGCGTGAGCGCGGGGAAAAGGGATACGCAAAAAATGCGCCGCGTAGCGGTGCTATGTAACACCTCATAAATACAGCCATATAGCACCGCTACGCGGCGCTGTTGATTGCACGATCTATTTCCCCGCGCTCACGCACGGGGCTGGATACAGATCGCCGCTATGCGGCGTTTGGCCTCATCAAGCACCTTCAAATTTTGTAAGATGTGAAGATGGGCAAGTTACACTGAAATGAGTTAAATCCCGCAGGGGTTTCCTATTCGTAACCCTCGGTAAGAGAGCGAAGCGAACGACCGGGGGGTATTTCGCTAATAAAAACTAACGAACCCGGAATGGGTTCAACCCGCTTCGGGGTTGCTTGGAGAGTAGGTCTTGTCTATCTGCCTACCACGGGTTTGCTTCGCTACACCCGCGGTTACGAATAGGAAATCCCTGCGGGATTTATATGAAAATCTTCCCATTTGGTAATACAACCTCTTCGACACAAACACCATAAATACCTTGTAAGGTTTTTAATTCACAAATTCTTCTTTACCTTTGCGGGCGGATGTGCTAAAAATGCAAAAAAACGATTAACGAATAGTGCATCCGGATCATGCTAACTGGATTGCTTTATGGAACAAAACAACGAGATTATCCTTCTCAGTATCAATGGGACAGACCGTCCGGGCGTAACGGCCGCTTTAACTGAAATCCTTGCCCAAAACAATGCCGTGATCTTAGATATCGGACAGGCTGATATTCACAATCATTTGTCGTTAGGGATTATGTTTCAGAGTTCGGAGAAAGATTCCGGACAGACGCTTAAAGAATTATTGTTTAAAAGCAATGAGCTGAATGTCAATATCCGCTTCGATCCAATCTCGCGGGAGGCTTATAGCGAATGGGTCGGTATGCAGGGGCGGCATCGCTATATCATCACTATCTTGGGGCGTAAACTCACTGCCCGCCAGATTGCTGCTATTTCGAAGGTGGTGGCCGAACAGGGTATGAATATCGATGACATCAAACGTCTTACGGGACGTATCCCGCTGGAAGAGAGCGAGCGTACGCCGAAGGCCAGCGTAGAGTTCTCCGTACGTGGCACGCCGAATGACAAGGAAAAGATGAAAGCTGACTTTATGCGCTTATCGGCTCAGTTGGAAATGGATATATCGTTCCAGGAAGACAGTATGTTTCGCCGTATGCGCCGCCTGATCTGTTTCGATATGGACTCCACCTTGATCGATACGGAGGTGATCGACGAACTGGCCATACGTGCCGGGGTGGGGGACGAGGTGAAAGCGATCACGGAATCGGCTATGCGCGGGGAGATCGATTTCTCGGAAAGCTTCCGCCAGCGATGCGCCCTGTTGAAAGGGTTGGATGTTTTCGTGATGCAAGAGATCGCAGAGAGTTTGCCTATCACCGAAGGGGTAGACCGTTTGATGTCGGTCCTGAAAAGGATCGGTTTTAAGATTGCTATTCTCTCGGGGGGATTCACCTATTTTGGGAATTACCTGAAGAACAAATACAATATTGATTATGTCTATGCGAATGAACTGGAGGTAGTAGGCGGTAAACTAACCGGTAACTACTTAGGCGATATCGTCGATGGGAAACGCAAAGCAGAATTGCTTCGTTTGATTGCACAGGTTGAAAATGTGGATATCCGCCAGACCGTAGCGGTGGGCGACGGGGCGAACGACCTGCCTATGATCAGTATTGCCGGCTTGGGTATCGCGTTCCATGCCAAACCAAAGGTGAAAGCGACAGCCAAACAGTCGATCTCGACCATCGGGCTCGACGGAATCCTCTATTTCCTTGGCTACAAAGACTCTTACCTGGAAGAGCAGGAGTTGTTTTAATTACGAAATAAACAGGACAAAATAAAGATAGAAAAGATGATAAAGCACATAGTGATGTTCAAACTGATCGACTTCCCTTCGGCAGAAGAGAAACTGGCGAAGATGCAGGAGATAAAAGAACGGTTGGAAGCGTTGAAAGAAAAGATCGATTACCTCCGGGCGATCCGGGTCGACTTCAATGTGAATCCGGTAGAGAGCTGGGATCTTATCTTAACCACAGAGCTCGATTCGCTGGAAGATGTGGCACGCTATGCCGCTCATCCGGATCATGTAGCCGTATCGAAAGAGGTGATTGCGGCGGTCAAGGCCGACCGGGCTTGTGTGGATTATTCGTTTTAACCATCTCTCAGGCCAACAGGCGTATCTGGGAGATATAGCCTAAACGATAGACCTCTGCAAACAGGATGCTGTAAGAGGATTTCGACCGTACATTGACTTTATAGGTAATGGTCGATTTGTTTTTCTCGTAATCTATTTCATAAGAGAAGCTGACAATGTAGACATTCTGGTTCTCCAGGATGGTGCGGATCGCCTTTAGATTGGGTGAAGCGATGGAGCAGTGTATGGTTAGGATCTTATTCACGCCGTCGAGATACATACGCTTCTCCAGTTTTTCCATCGAGAGCAATACGAAGAGTGTGGCGAGGGTGGTTACACCCGCGGCAAGATACATACCCGCTCCAACGGCCAGTCCCACGACGGCTACTACCCAGATGCAGGCGGCTGTTGTCAGTCCCTGAATACCTCCCCGATTCTGTATAATCGCTCCGGCACCCAAGAAACCAATACCTGTCAATACCTGCGCAGCAATACGTCCTGGGTCACCATTCAGAAAGTCGGGATAGGTCTGCGGAATCCAGATAGAGATCAGCATGGCGGCTGTCGATCCGAGGCAAATCAGCGTGAAGGTGCGCATACCTGCGTCGCGACGGCGCATTTGACGTTCCACCCCGATCAGTCCTCCGAGGAAGAAGCTGATAATCAACCGGACAATAATCGTGTAAGGAGTTATTATGGTGCTTTCAAGAATAAGTTTTAATTCTTCCAACATGAGGCAGATGTTTTATTGCTTTCGTACAAATATAAATAAATAATCCATTCAAACATAGAGGCTTTCCTTTATCGGAAGATATAAGGCAATCTCTTATCGAAAAAGCGGGTTACTTTGCCAAAGAAATGATATACCTCTTCCGTAAACGGCACCTCCGTAGGGGTATAGACCTTCAACGAATGGGGATCCATGGTGATCTGAATCTCGGCTTCCGCCTGTATGGGCTCGCCGTCGATGTGCATAATACCGGGCTTTTTGCGGGTGATGGTCACCTCTTTCCCTTTAATGATCTTGATCTTACTGTTTCGATCTATCTGCTTGGTGAACAGCTGGATGGCCAAAGGACCGATATCCAGTGGGGTGAAGGGGGAGAGGATGGTGATATCCATTTTGCCGTCTTCAATATCTGCATTGGGAGCGATAAAGGCATTGTTCCCGTATTGGGAGGCGTTGGCGCAGGCCACTAGGAAGGCCTTTTCGGCGAGGGTGATGCTATCGATCGAGAGTTCGTATTCTTCCGGCTTATAGCTCAGATACTCTTCGATCGCAGTTTTGACATAGGTGACGGATCCTCTATGCTTTTCGTGGGCGAAATTCTCGCTTACCGCCGCATCGAAACCCACTCCGCAGGTGGTGAAGAAGACGCGCCCGTTGGCAGAACAGCTATCGATGGTCGATACATGCCCTTTGGCAATCACATCCAAGGCTTTCTTGACATCCATCGGGATAAAGAGTTCCCGAGCCAATCCGTTTCCGGATCCTTTGGGGATAATGCCCAGGATAGCGTCCGAATGGAGCATGGAACTGGCCACTTCGTTTATTGTACCATCGCCTCCGACCGCCAGGATGGTATGCACACCGGCTTCGACCGCTCGTTTTGTCAATTCGCTGGCATGACCGGCATATTCCGTAAACGTGATCTCTACCGAACAGTCTTCGGAAGCAAATGCCTCCTCGATCATTTTGGGTATTTTCCGTTTCGAGCCAACGCCGGAGATGGGGTTTATAATGGCTTGTATCTGAATGGGCTTTTTATCCATGATGCTTTTTTAATTATGACAAAGCAAAAATAGTGCTTTTGTGAAACTTTTGGGGTATGAATCCGTTTATGAGTGATTTTTTTAGTACTTTTGCGCCTGGATTTGTCGACGCATATTCAGTATGTAGTGATGAATCCGAAGTTCTTTTCATAAAAATAAAAGTAAGAAATAATTCTCTTTATCGAATATGAAACTTTTACAAGAGAAACTGGCACGGTATGATGCGCCACAAAGGGCTAAAGCCATAGGAATTTACCCCTATTTCCGTAAGATAGAAAGCGACCAGGATACAGAGGTTGTTATTGATGGGAAGAAAGTCTTGATGTTCGGATCCAATGCCTATTTAGGCTTGACAAATCACCCCAAAGTAAAAGAAGCAGCTATCGCGGCTATTAAGAAATACGGAACAGGTTGTGCCGGTTCGCGTTTCCTGAACGGTACGTTAGATATCCATATTGAACTGGAAAAGCGCTTGGCAGAGTTTGTCGGAAAGGAGGATGCGATTGTCTATTCTACCGGATTCCAGGTGAATCTCGGAGTTGTCTCCTGTGTGACCGGCCGTGAAGACTATATCTTATGGGATGAACTCGATCATGCTTCGATTATCGAAGGACATCGTTTGTCATTCTCCAACAAGCTGAAATACAAGCACAACGATATGGAGTCGTTGGAGAAACAACTCCAGAAATGCGAGGCGGACAAGGTGAAACTGATTGTTTCCGACAGTGTGTTCAGCATGGAAGGGGATGTAGCTGATATTCCTGCGATTGTTGCTCTGGCTAAGAAGTACAATGCCAGTGTGATGATTGACGAAGCCCACGGTTTAGGCGTTTTGGGACGTCAGGGACGTGGTGCTTGTGATCATTTCGGGGTGACCAAAGATGTTGACCTGATTATGGGAACATTCAGTAAGTCGCTTGCCTCTATCGGTGGCTTTATTGCGGCCGATGAGACGGTAACCAACTACATACGTCATAACTCCAGGTCCTATATCTTCAGTGCAAGTAATACGCCTTCGGCAACAGCTGCCGTGGGAGCCGCCCTGGATATCATGATCAGCGAGCCGGAACGCATTCAGCACTTATGGGATCTTACGCATTATGCCCTGGATGGTTTCCGTAATATGGGTTGTGAGATCGGACATACCTCTACGCCTATCATTCCATTGTTTATTCGTGACAATGACTTGACTTTCTTAGTAGTGAAGGAGTTGTTTGAGGCAGGTGTGTTTGTGAACCCGGTGGTTACCCCGGCTGTGGCTCCGGAAGATACCCTGATCCGCTTCTCATTGATGGCGACACATACCAAAGAACAATTAGATTTTGCCTTGGAAGCGATCGAGAAGATATTCAAAAAGCATCATATTATCGAATAAGATAACAAGATACCAAAACAAAAGGGCTGCCCAAACCGGACAGCCCTTTTGTTTTATATATACATCTTATCAACGGATGCCTTTCTCGATCTGCTCCTGCACGATGGCATCTACCACCGCTACGGTTGTCAGATTCAGGATGTCACGGGTAGAACTGGCTATATCCGTGAAGTGAATCGGTTTGTTCAATCCCATCTGGATCGGGCCGATGGTTTCTCCGACGCCCATTTCGAGCAATAATTTATAGGCGCTGTTTGCCGAGCTCAGGTTCGGGAATATAAGCGTATTCACCTCTTTGCCTTTCATCTTATTGAATGGATAGGTCTCGTCACGCAGTTTCTGGTCGAGTGCAAAGTTGACCTGCATCTCTCCGTCGATCATGATTTCCGGATGTTTCTTATGCAGGTAATCGATGGCTTCGTGCACTTTTCGCGGGCTTCCTTTCTTGTCGGCGCCGAAATTGGAATAAGAGACCATCGCCATTACCGGATCGTGTGCAAAGAAGTTGACTGCATCGTGGGTCAGACGAGCCACATCAATCAATACCTCGGTCGAAGGATGGCGGTTGATCAGCGTATCGGCCATGAAGAGCGTTCCTTTCTTGCAGGAGATGATGTTCATTGCGCCAAAGTGATTGTATGTCGGACGAATGCCAATGATCTGTTCCGCCAATTTGGTAATGGTGCTGTAACGGCTGTAGACCCCCGTCATGAAGGCATCGGCTTCGCCCGTCTCCACCATCATCATACCGAAGGCATTGCGGTCGACCATCGTTTCGTAGGCCTCCGTATAGGTGATGCCTTCCCGCGCTTTCTTCTCGCTCAGGATGCGGGCATAGCGTTCGCGACGGTCATTCTCGCGGTCATGGCGCATATTTACTATTTCTATGCCCTCGAGGCTGATGTTTTCTTCGGCGGCAATCTTATAAAGACGCTCTTCATTGCCCAATAGGATAGGAATACAAATCCCTTCCGCTTTCGCTTCCACAGCCGCTTTCAGCATATTGGCATGGTTGGCTTCGGCAAAGACAACCCGTTTGGGGTTGGCTTTCGCCATATCGGTGAACGAGCGCATCAGTTTGTTGTCGTAGCCCATCATATCCTTCAGGTGACGTCGGTATCCCTCCCAATCTGTGATCTCTTTACGAGCTACACCCGACTCAATAGCCGCTTTGGCAACGGCCACCGACACAGAGGTCAACAGGCGAGGATCCAGCGGTTTGGGAAGGATGTAATCTCTTCCGAACGAGGTGCGTTTCAGTTTGTAGGCCGCATTGACCACATCGGGCACCGGTTCTTTGGCCAGTTCCGCGATGGCGTATACGGCAGCCACCTTCATCTCTTCGTTGATGGCTTTGGCATGTGTGTCTAATGCTCCGCGGAAAATATAAGGGAATCCTAATACATTATTAATCTGGTTCGGATAATCGGAACGTCCGGTGGCAAAAATAAGATCCTCCCGCGAAGCCATCGCCTCCTGATAGGAAATCTCCGGATTCGGATTGGCCAGGGCGAATACAATCGGATCGTTATTCATTGTGCGCACCATCTCTTTCGTAAGTACGTTGGCTACGGAAAGTCCCAGGAATACATCGGCACCAACCACCGCTTCGGCCAATGTTTTGATATCACGGGTGGTAGCAAATTCCTTCTTGGAGGCGTTCAGATCCGAGCGGTGAACGGAGAGCACTCCTTTGCTGTCGCACATGACGATATTTTCTTTCTTAGCGCCTAATAAGACATACAGTTTGGTACAGGAGATAGAGGCGGCACCAGCACCGTTTACAACGATCCGCACCTCTTCAATCTTTTTGCCTGTCAACTCCAGAGCATTCAATAATCCGGCTGCGGAGATAATCGCCGTTCCGTGCTGGTCGTCGTGCATCACCGGGATATCCAATTCCGCCTTCAGGCGTTGCTCTATCTCGAAACATTCCGGTGCTTTGATATCTTCCAGGTTGATTCCTCCGAAGGTCGGAGCGATCGCTTTCACGGTCTGAATGAATTTTTCAGGATCTTTCTCGTCTACTTCAATGTCGAACACATCGATCCCGGCAAATATTTTGAACAGCAGTCCTTTTCCTTCCATCACCGGTTTGCCGGCCATCGCGCCAATATCACCCAGTCCCAATACGGCTGTTCCGTTAGATATAACCGCTACCAGATTTCCTTTCGCTGTATATTTATAGGCATCCAGCGGATTTTTCTCTATCTCCAGGCAAGGCTCCGCCACGCCCGGCGAATAGGCCAACGCCAGATCATTCTGTGTACTATATGGTTTGGTAGGGATAACCTCTATCTTCCCGGGCTTTCCTTCGGCATGATACCGCAGCGCCTCTTCTTTAATCGATTTTGCCATAGTTATTCATTTTCAATTATACATATATATATAATACCTGTTTTTGCCTTTTCAGAGACATGCTTCTTCAGAACAAACCTCTGTGAGGAATGCGAAAAAAACGTGCAAATATACGGAGAAATGACGGGTTTTCGTAATAATTGTAAGTAAAAATAATATTTTGATTACAATTTGTTACTTATAGACGGGGTTTGACTATCACTTTTCTGCCAAGATCAGCTTTTCTCGTTTCGGTTGAAATTCCATAACAACGGCATTTTTCTCGTTCCGAAAGGTTAGTATGCCCTTTTTTATAAAAAGCCAGCTCTCTGTTTCCAATGCCCGGAAAAACTCGTTTTCAATATTCGGATCCAAGCACATCATTCTGGTAGAGACCACAGGCGATGTGGTCATATGGTTGTTCACCAGGACGAAGCGTGTACTGTATCGATTGCATCCGCCTGATCCGTGAATCAATTTCTCTTTGAAATCAAACTGAAGCGTTGGGAGTGACTTGGAGAATGAGGTACTAACCTCCCGACCATTGATCGTTTTCAAAACCCATTCTCCTTCCAGATCATTGAGTTTAATGGCTTGCTGACTTACCCCGCATCCCGGCAAGGCGAAAAGAGACAGAAGAGAAGCTAAAAAGAGGACTATGGTTGCTTTTTTCGTTTTCATATCATGGCTGTTTTTGATTAGACAGCCTAAAGATAGGCTTTTTAGCGGTGTTCGCATAAAAAATGCTCAAAACAATGAGGGATATTCGTGCAATTTAATATATTTGTATAATATAGGATACGCCTCGGCAATTTCAAGCAAGCTTGATTGCGCTCAGCTTTCACTATATTTGTAAGAAAACCAAACTGAAATGTTTCATTGAGAACCTGGAACCTTAATAAGTCCTGACCGGCAGGCATATATGATGCGTATACGATTTGAAATAAGAGAAGAACTGGCGGATATTGTTGCCGAGATTCTTGAATCCGAGAAATGGCACGCACAAGTTTTGGAAGAAGGAGATAGTTTCAAAAGAGTCTCTATCAAAGACCCCCATTTTGATTCGAAAGCAAATGTCGAAATCTGGCGTGAAGAGATACATATACGAACGGCCTGGTCGAATTATACCTATCGCATATTCAAAGAGGGTAGAGTGGTTTGGTGTGAGTATATTGGTGCTTACCGGGGACTGCTCGAACAAACCTTGCTGCCACAGCTTACTCCGAAAGAGAATATCCTGGATATGCCGGTGATGGATAGCACCCTCGTTGCGGAAGGAGCCAGTGAAACGTTGCGCGAATACGGGGAGAAACATATGCGGCGCCGGCAGCAGGCTACGCATGAGGCAGAGACGGAATCCGCATCCGATTACACAAGTCACCCCCGGGTTGTGTATGATGAATATATAAAGACCGGTGTTCCAATGCCTCCTGTACGCTAATAAATAGTGCGAACTTTTGTGCTCTAAAACATATTTACGGGCGGAATAAAGCCTGTGAATCGTTTGCGATATTCCATAAAAAGTGTATAAAATTTGGTTTATGCCTCACTTTTGTTGTATCTTTGCCCTCGTTTTGTAAGAAAAAAGCCTTGGAGAAGGATGCGTTCTTACAAATATATCCTGAAAATCAGGAGTCGGTGAACATAAATAAAACAAATACTACTGTTCCCGATCAAGTCAAACGTAAATTGAACATTATGAGGGTAAGAACTTATGTTCTCATTGTTCTGGTTGGCCTGTTATTTATGTCATCCGGATCAAAAGAGTCGATATTAACGGAGGGTATAAACCCCGGTGATATAGCTCCGAGAATAGAGTCTTTAGAAAACGGAAGAGTTGTTGATTTCCGGAATCAAGAGGGACGTTACACATTGGTGAATTTCTGGGCGGCATACGACGCGGAATCACGTGCGCGCAACGTTCGTTTGATGCATGCGATCAACTGTCTTGACTCGAATCAGGTGGAGGCGTATTCGATTTCTTTGGATACGAAGAGGTCGATATTCCACGAAACACTAAAGTGTGATCGGTTAGATGGTGCGGCGCATTTCCTGGTAGAAGCGGATAAGCAAGTAACTCTACGTAAGGCGTATAAATTGGATCGGGGCTTTAACAGTTACCTGATCGATGATAAAGGGGTGATCGTTGCATCCGATGTTACGCCGGAAAAATTAGCTGAAGTTTTGAGGAAAATTTGATCCTTAATAAAGGTGAACACAAAAAAAGAGTCATCTCCATAGTGGAGGTGACTCTTTTTTTTGTAACTATTTCTTAGAGACTGTTTTGAGTTCAAAAGAGCATCTTAGCGCAATGCTTCAACCTCTTCCGCATGTAACGGAATCTTCTTGCCCAAAAGACGGGCGCCGTCGGCAGTGATCAGGTAGTCTTCTTCGTTACGGATACCGCTGAAGTCTCTATATGTTTCCACTTTATCGTAATTGATAAATTCGGCAAAGCGTTTTTCGCTATGCCACATATCGATTAGTTCGGGAATAAAATAGATGCCCGGTTCGATGGTCAATACAAATCCCGGTTCCAATTCACGGCCCAGGCGAAGTGATTTGCGACCAAATTGTGTGCTCTTCGCACGTCCGTTGTATCCTACATATACCTCTCCCAAGTTTTCCATATCATGCACATCCATGCCCATCATATGTCCGAGTCCGCAAGGCATGAACAGGGCGGCTGCTCCTGCTTTGACAGCCTCTTTCGTATCTCCTTTTACAAAGCCGAGTTCTTTCAACCCATCCATGATAACGGTTAGGGAAAGATCGTATACCTCTTCAAAATTGACTCCCGGACGCAAGGCGGCAACGGCTGCTTCATGAGAGGCAACCTGGATGTCGTAGATCTCGCGTTGACGGGTAGTGAACTGTTTATCGGCCGGAATCGTAGACGACATATCGCCGGCATAGCCCATTGGTGTTTCGGCACCGGCATCCAACAACAGCATATCACCGCTTTTGATTCGGTTTCCATGATAATGGTTATGGAGTGTTTGGCCATTGATGGTCGCGATAATAGGGAAAGAGAGCTGGTAGTCGTTTTTCAAAGCTGTCTGGGCAACGATGGCTGCTATTTCGGCTTCGAGCATGCCCGGGCGAACCGCTTTCATAGCTTCGATATGCATATCGGCCGTGACACAGCAGGCTTTGTCTAACTCGATAATTTCTTCTTCTGTTTTATAGTTACGCTGGTTGGCAACGCCATAGATGAACTCCACGGAAGGCTTTTCTGTTCCCGGGTATATGCCCAACCAGTCTTGCAACTTGATCTGATGTTCCGGGCGGTAAACAGGTAGGTAGTGAATGGGCTGCTTCTTGGCCTGAGCCGCTTTTAGGTAGTCGGCAATCTCTTTATAGGGGCGTACCTCGGTGATTCCGGCCGCTTCGCTCTTCTCTTTCAGCGTAGGCTGGGTGCCCATCCATACGATGGCATCGATTGTCAATTCATCTCCGAAGATAATCTCCCGGTCATTATCAATATCGATCACCGCATTGAGTCCGGCATAAGATAGCCCGAAGAAATAAAGAAAAGTGGAATCCTGTCTGTAGTGGTATGTGTTATCGGCGTAATTCATACCTGATTCATCATTTCCCAGAAATAACAATAACCCTGAGCCGAGGGTTTGTTTTAGTTTAGCGCGTCTGGCTACATAAGTCTCTTTTGCAAACATGGCATAAATAATTTAAGTTTATTCTCATCAAGATATTGAAAGCCTAACACAGCGTTCAGCAGGCTTAAGCTATGCATAGGCGCATCTTACCTTTATGTAAAGGTAAGAATTAATTAAGAAAAGGCTGTAAAATTGACAAATATTAGTATATTTCGAAACTTAAGCGTGAAGTGAAATGCTTGATGCATAAATTAGTTGATGCGAATTATGAAAATACAACAAGTGAAGGAATTGACTGCCGCAAACGTTGTTTGCGGTGCCGCCCTATTAGACAAAGAGGTCTCCTCTGCTTTTGCCAGTGACTTGATGAGCGACGTGCTTACGTTGGATTGCAACGAGGTGTTGCTTGTTACCGGTTTGTGCAACCTGCAAACCATTCGGACAGCGGAAATGGCGGAAGTATCCTGTATCCTTTTTGTGCGCGGCAAAAAAGTAACCCCTGAAATGATCGAGCTCGCGGAGGAGAATCAGATGATTCTGCTCGAAACCCCTTATTCCATGTATCGTACGGTTGGCTTGTTGTATAGTAGCGACCTACGGCCGGTCTACTAAGTATCCCAAAAAAACGGAGGGTGAACTATGCGATTCAGGTATGAATTGGAAGGTGGAAACTTCTCGAGAGCCGGATATGCTTCGAGTGAGATCAAGAAGACGCTCAAGCAGTTGTCGGTTGATCCGAAGATCATCAAGCGTATCGTGGTGGCTTTGTATGAGGCCGAGGTCAATGTGGTGGCTCATGCCTGGCGGGGTGAGGTATTGGCCGAGGTCGATGCGGAGAAGATCACGATCGAATTGAAAGACGAAGGACCGGGCATACCCGATATCCCGTTAGCGATGCAGGAGGGCTATTCCACCGCTTCGGCCGCTGTGCGTGAGATGGGCTTTGGTGCCGGCATGGGATTGCCTAATATGAAAAAGAATGTAGACGAACTGATCGTCGAAAGCAAAGTGGGCGTCGGGACGCAGGTCTATATGCTTACCCGATTCTCATAAGATTAATAGGAGGAAATGTATCATGAAAGAAGATAATTTTTATCATGCGCTCGAGATCGATAACGATCTTTGCATGGGGTGTACGCGTTGTATGACGAAATGCCCGACGCGTGCTATCCGTATCCGGGATGGTAAAGCCACGATACACAAAGACTGGTGTGTAGATTGTGGAGAGTGTCTGAAAACATGTCCGGTACAGGCTATCTATGTAGGACAGGATGACTTTCAGCGCATTTTCGATTATACCTGTCGGGTCGCTTTGGTGCCGACCGTCTTTACCGGGCAATTCTCTAAATATACGACGGAAAAGGAGATTATGAGCGCCATCTATGAGTTGGGCTTTACGCATATCTTCCCGGTGGAATTTACCACCGATATGGTTTGCCGGGAGATGATCCGACAAATGGAGAATGCGGATGAGAAGCCGGTAATCAGCTCTTTTTGTCCGGCTATTGTGCGCTTGATACAGGTGCGTTTCCCGGTGTTGGTAGATAATGTCCTGTTGGTGAAGCCTCCGGTGAATGCCTCAGCCACCTATTACCATAAGGTGTTGGAAGACGAAGGATTTACACCCGATGAGATCGGTATCTTTTATGTGACTCCCTGCGCGGCGAAGATTGCCTCCCTAAAGAGCGAAGAGGGATATGAAGCGACTATTCGTGGGGTGATCAATATGGATACCTTGTATAATAAAGTATATCATGTGTTGAAGAACCGCCCCAAAGACCATAAGCCCGATTGCGAACTGCCCCCTTCGCTCACCAAGAAAGAGATGCGCTGGAGCCAGACTGGTGGCGAGGCTAAACATTTCCCGGGACGTAGCCTGGCCATCGATGAGATACATAATGTGATCGATTTCCTGGAACGCATGGAGACAACAGATGAGGTGCGTAATGTGGATTTTCTGGAGTTACGTGCCTGTAGCCGTAGTTGTGCCGGTGGGGTGTTGACGGTTGCCAATCGTTTTCTTACGGCTGAGCGCATGATGAAGCGGTCGGTCAACCGCGATAAGGTGCCGATGATCTATGCCGCCGACAACCTCGAAGCGTTGTCTTACCTGAAGCAGCATATTATGATGCCGCCGATATCGCCCAAGCCCAAACTGTTGTATGACGGCTCGCGGGAAGAGATCCTGAAAAAGATGGAGCAGGTGCGCAACCTGATGTGTTATCTGCCCGGAATAGACTGCGGTGCCTGTGGTAGTCCGAACTGCCGAAGCCTGGCGGAAGATATTGTGCGCCATGAGGCACAGTTTAGCGATTGTGTTTTTATGCAGCGTAATATGGAGAAGCATGGAAAGCTGGATCAGGGACACGCGTTTCGTTTGATAGAAAAAACATGGGGCAAAGACCGCCTCAATAAAGATTGTTATAAGAAAGGAGCCAAATATGAAGGTCAGTGAATTAGTAAACAAACTACACCTAACCCTTTTCTGCGGAGAAGGCGGTATGCATAATGAGATAAGCGGTGGCTACACCAGCGACCTGTTGAGCGATGTGATGGGTAATGCCGAAGAGGGTATGATATGGATCACTATGCAAACCCATCAAAATGTGATGGCAGTGGCTACATTGAAAGATATGGCAGCTATCCTACTCGTCAATGGCCTGAAGCCCGATAAAGAAATGTTGGAAAAAGGGGAGAGTGAAGATATTCCTATCTTAGGAACGACGCTTTCGGCTTTTGAGGTGAGTGGGAAAATCTATTCTTTAATTGATAATTGATAATTGATAATTGATAGTTTTCAATTTTCAATTTTCAATTCCCAATCCCATGCCCCAATACAAGATAGACCTCCACATCCACACCTGCCTTTCTCCCTGTGGGAGTTTGGAGATGAGTCCGTTGCGGATTGTTGAGAGGGCTATGGCGCAGGGACTTGATGCTATTGCCATCACCGACCATAACGCGACACAGCAATATCCGGCGATTAAGGAGCTGGGCGAGGAGAGGGGATTGGTTGTCTTTCCCGGCGTAGAGGTCGCCACCCGGGAGGAGGTGCATTGTGTGGTTCTCTTCCCTTCCGACGAGGTGAGGGTCGTTTTCCAGGCCTATCTGGATAGCTATCTGCCTCCTATACCGAATAATCCCGAACGAATGGGGGATCAGATATGGGTGAATCGAAACGATGAGATTGAAGGGGAGGTTCCTTGGACGCTTATATCGGGTGTCGATCGGAGTATCAACGAGGTGGCCGCCTATGCCCGGCAGCTGGGATGTCTGTTTATGCCTGCTCATGTTGAACGCCCCTCTTACAGTATCATCAGCCAACTGGGATTTATTGACCCCACGCTTCCGATCGATGCGCTTGAATACAATAACGCGGCACGCTTCGAATCGTTGGTGGAAAGAAACAGTTACCTGAAAAACTATCTGTCATTCACCGCTTCGGATGCCCATTGGCTGGCGCAGATAGGTGAGAATCCCTCCATCCTCGAAGCCGATGTGCTCTCTTTTGAATCTCTCCAAAAGGCTTTCCGTAAAGAGAATGGCTACAGTCTGCAATCTGCTACTCGCTGATAGTGAACCGACAGAGAGGAGTTACAAGGAGGGATAAAGAAATACAAAAAGGCCCGGACTAAGAAAATGTTAGTCCGGGCCTTTTCAATATAGGATATATTTATACGCCGCTAAAGGCTGAGAATCCTCCGTCGACAGGCAATACCACGCCGGTAATGAAGCTGGCAGCATCACTGCACAGGAACTGCACCGCACCGTTCAGTTCGTTGATATCGCCGAAGCGTCTCATCGGGGTTTTTGCCAATACCTTCTGGCTGCGTTCGGTCAGTGAACCGTCGGGGTTGATCAATACCGCCCGGTTCTGGTCGCCGATAAAGAAGCCCGGAGCAATCGCGTTCACGCGTACCCCTTCTCCATATTTCAGCGCCATCTCGGTAGCCAGCCACTGGGTGAAGTTGCTGACCGCCGTTTTAGCGGCAGAATAACCCGGTACGCGGGTAATCGCCGAATAGGCAGCCATGGAGGAGATATTGATGATGCTGCCCGATTTCTGTTCAGCCATGATTTTGCCGAACACCATAGAGGGATACACCGTTCCGTTCAGGTTCAGGCTGGTCACCTTTTCCCATTCGGCTACCGGCATATCAAAGAATTCCTGGTCGGGACGCAGGGTGCCGCCTGGGGTGTTTCCTCCGGCAATGTTCAACAGGATGTCGATCCGTCCCCATGCCTCCATGATCTGTGCCGCTACCTTTTGCAGGCTCTCGATATCAAGCGCGTTGCCGACAAAGCCGATCACCTCGCCACCCTCTTTCCGTAACTCTTCGAGACGGGCATCCAGTTGCTCCTGGCGGATGTCGATGGCTACTACCTTGGCTCCGGCTTTGATAAAGCTCTTGGCAATGCTGCCGCCCAATACGCCACCGGCTCCGGTGATCACGGCTACTTTCCCTTCTATACTAAAAGAACTATTCATACTTTTTTATTTTATAAATGATAAGTGGTTTTTAATCGAAATTGAAATACTGCTTGGCATTGTAGTAGCTCACATTCTCTACCAGTTGATTGATAAAGTCCATCTCGCTTGCCGGAAGCTCTCCGTTCTCCACATCCGTACCGATCAGGTTACACAGCGTGCGGCGGAAATATTCATGACGCGGGTAGGAGAGGAAGCTGCGCGAGTCGGTCAACATACCTACAAAACGGCTCAGCAATCCTAAAAGCGACAGGGCATTCATCTGTTTCTCCATGCCGTCTTTCTGATCGAGGAACCACCAACCGGAACCGAACTGTATCTTGCCCGGCACGCTACCGTCCTGGAAGTTGCCCAACATGGTGGCAATCATTTCGTTTGCGCACGGGTTGAGGTTGTAAAGGATTGTTTTAGCCAGTTTACCGTTCACATCTAAGCGATCCAGGAACTTCGACATCGCTTTGGAGGTGTTGAACTCACCGATGGAGTCGAATCCGGTGTCGGCGCCAAGTTGACGGAACATGCGGGTGTTGTTATTGCGGATCGCTCCGTAATGGAACTGTTGTGTCCAACCTTTCTCCCAATCCATTTCAGCGAAGACAACCAGCATGGCTGACTTGAACTTCAGGATCTCTTCTTTGCTAAGCAGCGTTCCACCATATACTTTGTTGAAGATGGCTTTGATCTCCGCTTCGGTATAGTCTTCGGCGTAGAACTCTTCGATGCCGTGATCCGACAAACGACAACCATTCTCAGCAAAGAAATCATGACGTTTGCGCAGCGCTGCGATCATATCGTCAAAAGCAGAGATGGTTACGCCACTCACTTCAGACAGTTTTTCCACGTAAGCCCGGAAGTCGGCAGGCACTTCTACCGCCATTGCCTTATCAGGACGCCAGGTGGGTAGCATTTTTATTTCAAAGCCTGACTCGCGAGTCTGCTTGTGATACTCGAGGCTATCGATTGGATCGTCGGTGGTACAAACGGCTTCTACGTTGTAACGTCTCATCATGCCACGAGCGGAATACTCGGGTTGCTTCAATTTGTCGTTACATTCGTCGAATATCTCACGGGCGGTCTTCGGATTCAACACCTTATCGATACCGAAGGCTGTCTTGAGCTCCAGGTGCGTCCAGTGATAGAGCGGGTTGCGCATGGTGTAAGGAACTGTTTCCGCCCATTTCTCAAACTTCTCCCAGTCGCTGGTGTCGCCGGTGATAAAACGTTCGTCAACACCATTTGTACGCATAGCGCGCCATTTGTAATGGTCGCCACCCAGCCATATCTCCGTCATGGAGCGGAACTGATGGTCGTCGGCTACCATTTGCGGAATCAAATGGCAATGGTAGTCTATGATAGGTAATTTAGCCGCGTGATTGTGATAGAGATCCTGCGCTGTTTGTGTTTTCAGCAGGAAATCTTTGTCCATAAATGTCTTCATACTATTATCTTTTAAGTGTTTTATATTTCTAAAAAGTCAGTTTATAAGGTGACGCCGGATTTGAAAATAGCTATTTCCCGGTACTCACTCTTCTCGTTGTTGGTGCGCGCGCCGTTGGCTACATCCAAGATGAATTGGGTGAAGCGTTCGCCCAATGCCTCCATGGTTTCACCTTCTAACAGGGTGCCGGCATTGAAGTCGATCCAATTGGACTTATGCTGATACAGGTTGCTGTTGGTCGATATCTTGGCCGTAGGGACAAAGGTGCCGAAGGGCGTGCCTCTTCCGGTGGTGAAGAGTACCATATGGCATCCCGAAGCCGCTAAGGCCGTACTGGCTACCAGGTCGTTGCCCGGTGCGCTCAACAGGTTTAATCCCTTTGTTTTCAAGCGTTCGCCATAGAGTAATACATCTTTTACCATCGATGTCCCCGCTTTTTGGGTACAGCCTAAGGATTTCTCTTCCAGGGTTGAGATACCTCCCGCTTTGTTCCCCGGTGAAGGATTTTCGTAAATGGGTTGTTTGTTCTCAATGAAGTAGGACTTGAAGTCGTTGATCAGATGCACTGTTTTCTGGAAGATAGCTTCCGATTGACTGCGGTTCATCAGGATCGTTTCCGCACCGAACATCTCGGGCACCTCTGTCAAGACGGTGGTGCCGCCCTGAGCTACCAGAAAATCGGAGAATACGCCGAGCAAAGGATTGGCCGTAATACCGGAGAACCCATCCGAGCCACCACATTTTAAGCCGACCCGCAGTTCACCGAAAGGAATATCCGTCCGCTTATCCTCAGATGCCAACGCATGAAGCTCACGCAGTATCTCCATGCCTGTCTCTATTTCGTCGTCCACCTTTTGCGATTCCATAAAACGAATACGCTCGGTGTCAAAGTCACCCAGGAACTCCCGGAAAGCACCGATCTGGTTGTTTTCGCAACCCAATCCGACAATCAACACGCCTCCCGCGTTGGGATGGAGCGTCAGGTCGCGCAATATCTTACGCGTGTTCTCGTGGTCATCGCCCAATTGCGAGCAACCATAGTTGTGCGGAAAGGCAACGATCGCGTCGACTCCCTTATCATCACATTCCTTGCGGATTTTCTTTTCCAAGGCGGTCACAATGCCATTCACGCAACCTACCGTCGGGATGATCCACAATTCGTTGCGGATCCCCACATCACCGTTCTTCCGACGATAGCCTTTGAAGGTGATCTCTTGGGTAGGGGGCAGGGTGGGTTCCGGTACCGGGCTAAAGGTGTACTCTTGCAGCCCTTCCAGGTTCGTTTTGATATTCTTTTCGTTTACCCAACCTCCTGCCGCAATCTCTTCGCGGGCATGTCCGATGGGCGAACCGTATTTGATGATATGATCGCCAGCCTTGAAGTCTTGAAGCGCTATTTTATGCCCGGCAGGAATCTCCTCTTTGAGCACCACCGACAGACCTTCTGTTTGCACGGTTTCACCGGCTGCCATCTTTTCAATGGCAACCGCTACATTATCTACCGGATTGATATGAATAAATCTTGCCATCAGATAATTTCTTTAACAACATCCAGCATTCCTTTTTCCGCAATCGCATCCAGGTAACCAGTCAACAGCTCGGTCAGGCCGGGAATCAGATTCAGGTCTTCATTCCAGATAAAGGAGGCAGCCAATACACCTTCGGCTACCTTTTCAGTAGAACCTGTTGCCCAGAGATCCTTCAGTAACTGCATGATTTCTGGTGCGTCGTTTGGCGCGCAAGGAGCTCCGTCGGCACGGTTTTCTCCTTTATAATAGGTAATGATAGCCGCTAATCCCAACACCAGGCCTTTCGGCAGTTCGCCTTTGCGCTTGAGATAGGTCTTCAAGCCCGGCAGATCGCGTGTTTCAAATTTCGGGAATGAGTTGAGCATAATAGAAACCACCGAGTGATCCACAAAAGGATTGTTGAAACGTTCCAACACATCGTTGGCAAATTGTACCAATTCTTCCTTCGGCAGGTCGAGCGTTTCCATCAATTCGTCGAACATCACCTTGTGGATATACTTCCCTAACACCTCGTGTTGGCAGGCATCGCGCACGATGTCCACGCCGGAAAGATAGGTCACCGGAGCCAGTACCGTATGCGGACCGTTCAACAGCGTCACTTTGCGCTCGTGGTAAGGCGCCTCGCTGGGCACGAACAATACGTTCAGTCCCGCCTTGTCGGCCGGGAATTCGTTGGCTACCGATTCGGGCGCCTCAATCACCCAGAGGTGGAATACTTCGGCCTGAACCACCAGGTTGTCGTTGTATTGCAGTTTCTCTTTGATGGCATCGATGTCTTTGCGGGGGAATCCGGGTACGATACGGTCAACCAAGGTGGCATACACACCGCAACATTCCGTAAACCAGGCTTTGAATTCCTCTTCCAGGTTCCAATGTTCAATGTATTGATAAATCGTCTCTTTCAATTTATGTCCGTTCAGGAAGATCAGTTCGCAAGGCAAAATGATGAATCCTTTACTCTTATCGCCCTGGAATGTCTTGAAGCGATGATAAAGCAGTTGTGTCAGTTTGCCCGGATAAGAAGAGGCGGGCGCGTCGGACAGCTTGCATGCCGGATCAAACACGATGCCTGCTTCGGTCGTATTGGAGATAACGAAACGCATCTCGGGTTGTTCCGCCAGTTGCAGGAATGCCTGGAAGTCTGCGTAAGGATTCAGCGCGCGGCTGATCACGTCGATGCGTGTCAGGCTATCTACCTTTTCGCCTTTATCCAATCCTTGCAGATTCACGTGATACATGCAATCCTGTTTGTTCAGCATGTCAATCATTCCTTTATCGATAGGTTGCACTACGACAACGCTGCTGTTGAAATCTGTCTTTTCGTTCATTACTTGGATCATCCAGTCTGCAAAAGCACGCAGGAAGTTCCCTTCACCAAATTGAATAATACGTTCCGGATAGGCCGGTTTGTTCATGGTTTCTTTGTTTAATTCTTTCATGATTATAAAATATACTTATGAATTTGTTTTACATGCGCGAACGGTAGCCATCACCCCGTCCATTTGTGCCAGGGCATACATTCTTCCCAAAAAGGAATACCCCGGGTTATAGTTTTTCTCTTTATCGTCGAGCATCAGCTTGCCGTGGTCGACCCGCATAGGCAATGCCGGATTCTCTTCTTCAAAGATGCGGACTAATTCGATCAAATGGCCGCGTCCCTGCAGGTGGGAGGCTTCGATGAAATTGCCGTTCGGGTGTATGTCGGTGCTTCTCAGGTGTACGAAGTGAGTACGGGAGGCAAAAGCACGTGCCAGGGCAGGCACATCGTTCTGCAATCCGGAGCTCAGGGAACCCGCGCAGAAGGTCAATCCGTTGTGCGGATCATCGACCGCGGAGAGGATCCATTCGATGTCTTCTTGGTCGGTTACGATGCGAGGTAACCCCAGTACCTGCCGTGGCGGATCGTCAGGGTGTACGCACACATTTATGCCGTAAAAATTACAAACCGGCATGATACGAGTCAAAAAGTATTTCATATTTTCCCGTAATTGCTCTTTGTCGATACCGTCGTAAAGGGCGAGCAGGCGGTTGAAAATCGCCACCGGGTTCTGATCACCTTCTTTGATATTCCCGTTGATGAAGCCTTGTGTTTTCACGATAATCGTATCGATGAGAGCTTCTTTCTCGGCCTCTGTAATGGTTTTGTCCAGGGTGTGTACCTGTTCCATCTCTTCCGGCGTATAGTCTTTCTCCGCTCCTTCGCGTTTGAGGATAAAACAATCGAAGTAGGCAAAACGGATCTTATCGAAAAAGAGGGTAGAGGTGCCGTCTTCCAAGCTATACTCCAGCTCGGTCCGTATCCAGTCGATCACAGGCATAAAGTTGTAACAAACTGTTTTCACACCCGCCTGTCCCAGATGGGTAAGGCTTTCAATGTAATTATCGATCAGCTGATCGCGGTTTTCTCCACCATATTTGATAGCTTCACTCACCGGAAGGCTTTCTACGACCGACCATTCCAATCCGTATGATTCGATATAGTTCTTCAGGTCTTCAATAGCTTCTAAAGGCCATACCTCCCCGTTGGGGATATCGTGCAGGGCGGTCACGATGCCCTCCACACCAATCTGGCGCAACATGGAAAGCGTTATTTTGTCTTTCTTTCCAAACCATCTCCAGGTCTTTTTCATCTTCTTAAATTTTATAGTTATTGCAAATGTAGTTAGTTTGATTGGGACAAAGGTGGTAAAATATGCGGAAAATAGTGGAAAAATTGTTCACATTACACTTTTTTTCCCCCTTTTGTGGTTTTGGAAATTTTATTCTCACCCGCATGAGAATTTTTTCTCACGCGGGTGAGAATTTTTTCTCAGTGTCAAAAAAGTCGTGAGAAAAGATTCTCAAGGTCAAATTAATCGTGAGAAAAGTTATAGATTTGTATGCCTAAATTTGGGCGTCTTTGTTTTTAATAAAATGAGAGGTTTTTTGTTATATAAACTATATATATTGAAATTCTAAGAGTGATGAGCAAGGTGTACACTTATCTATCTTCCTTACCGGATGAACAGAAAAAATGGTTTGTCCCTGTTTTTGGAACCATCGAACGTTTTTATACGGTCGTTTATCTTATTATACGCAATGAACACGCCACCGAACAGGATCGGCTGGACTACTTCGAGGAGCGCCTGCAGGTGATCCGGGAGGTAAAGAACAGGGTAGAGAAATTAGTAAACACCTATGGCTTAGACGGAAAAGAGGTGGTCGCGGATATCGCCGGCGATTACTTCGAGGACTTTGTCAATTACAAAGAGCTGGAGACCGACTTGACGAATGAAGAGTTTATTAATATGATTCAACGGATATCAAAACTGACATAACACCTTGTCTTATGAAAAAGAAATCGGGCAACATTGGCGGAAAAGTGATTATCGGATACATTGTGTTGATGGTCATAGCTTTGGCATCTTTGGCCTATATGTATCGGATGGTGGAAGATGTAACAGAGGGAGAGGATTTGAATGATCTGCCCCGTCAGAAGCTTTACCTGGTAACCAACACCCAGACCCTTTTGTATGAGAGCGAGACCATGGGGCAATTGCTTAATATGGAGGGGGATGATTATGCTTATTTCAACGAGACGCTTGATAAAGCGCGTGAGAATATTGAATCGCTGCGGCATCTGGTGCCCGACGAAGAGTTGCGCCATAAGCTGGATACCATCGATATGTTGATAGAGCGAAAGCGGAAAAATACAGAGGCGTTGCTTGAAATATGGCAGGAGGCGGGACAGGATTTGTATGCGAAAAACATTGAGAGTCAGTTGACGAAAGCGCGCCCTATGGTGCAGGAGAAGGGAGTAAAGGAACATATCATTACTAAAAGTGATACCTCGGTGGTGATTACGCCTAAAAAACGCTCTTTCTTTCAACGTCTGGCGGAGGTGTTTGTGCCTTCTACACAGGACACCAGCATTGTCGTTTCGGGCAATCAGCATTTACAGAAAGACACGCTGTTGAATACCTATAATCCGAATGAAGAGGTGGCTAAAACGCTTCGGGACATTCAAAACAGTGTCTCCAGTGAGCGCCAGCGCATACAGGAACTATTGGTTGAACGCTCTTCGACCCTTCGGTATGACAATAGTTTGATCAATGTGCGTATCAATCAGATATTGCGGGATATGGAAGAGGAGGAATTGAATGCCTCCTTCGACCGTATGCAGGAACGTCAGCATCTGTTGCAGCGTATGTCTTATCTTATCTCCTTCATCGCTGTGGTCTCGCTGCTTGTTGCTATCTTCTTTTTGATTCTTATCGGACGGGATCTTTTGAAGAGCAGCTATTATCGGAAACAACTGGAACAGATGAATAAGAGTCGTGAGCAATTGATTCTGACCATCAGTCACGATGTGCGTGCTCCGCTCTCGTCGATCATCGGATATATCGAATTACTGCAACGTTCGAAGCTTACTCCACAGCAATATACCTACCTGCAGAATATGGGCTTCTCTTCGAGGCATATCCTGGCGTTAGTAAACGATTTGCTCGACTATGAGCGCTTGGAAACCGGACAGATCGAAACCCACCGGACTCCTCTTCAGTTACCTGTTTTCTTTGAAGAGATTTATGGCAGCTTTGAGCCTATTGCCATAGCGAAGGGATTGGGCTTCTCTCTGCAGATGAAGGGAGAATCCTATAAGGTGTATATGGGCGATTCGGTGCGGATCAGGCAGATTGTGAGCAATCTGGTGAATAATGCGTTGAAATTCACTCAGAAAGGGAGTGTCACGCTGTTGGTGGATTGCAACGGGTTGGAGCAATCTCCTTCCCAATTGGTCATCACCGTGCGTGATACAGGACCGGGCATCCCCCCGGAGGAGAAAGGGCGTATTTTTAAAGAATTTGCGCGTGTTTCCGGCACAGAAAAAGTAGAAGGGTTTGGACTGGGATTGTCTATCACCTCCCGCTTAGTGAGCCTGTTGAAGGGGACCATCACCGTAGAGAGTGAGCCGGGAACAGGCTCTGATTTTATTGTCACTCTGCCGTTGGAATTGGCCGAGAACCAGTCGGTCCCCTCTGAAACGAAAATACAACCGGAGGCGGCTGAGCGAGTATGGGAGTCTGATGAGGTGCCCACCTGTCTGGTGGTCGACGACGATCTGTTGCAGATTGCGCTGATCGAAGAGGTGTTGAAGCAATGCCATATTCACGTGATATCCTCTACGGATCCATCGAGTGTGGAAGCCTGTTTGCGGGAAAACAAGGTGGACCTGATTCTATCCGATGTGCAAATGCCAGGCATGAACGGAGTAGAGATGATTGGGCATCTGCGCCGATCGGATATACCTCGCGCGGCCGAGATACCAGTAATTGTTATTTCCGGATCGATTAACCAGAATGGAAAAGAATTTATCAATGCCGGCTTTACTGACGCTTTAGGTAAACCCTTTACGATCGATCAGCTTATAGAGACGGTTGGTAAATATATTCCTTGCCATAAAAACAGGCGTGTGCCGGCCGTAGAGGAGGAGGGAGCCACTGCTCAATCGACAGGAAACGGGGTTGACTTCTCAGCATTAACAGAGTTCGCTTCCGGTGATGAAGAGGCCTCTACGGTTATCATCCAGACCTTTTTTGAAGAAACCCGACGAAGCCTGTTGATCTTCCGGGAAGCCTTGGAGAAAACAGATCGGGAGACGATCGCCAAGATAGCGCATCGCATGATGCCTCTTTTCTCGATGTTACAGGCGGATACGATTGTGCAGCAATTGCGTATCCTGCAGTTGAATGCACCGGAAATGACCGACTCGGGCTGGCAACGGTTGATGCGTGATGTGATCGAGCAGATCTCATCGATTGTAGATGCGGATAACGAATAAGACAGGATGACTTTACTATTCAAGCGAAACGCGGCTAAACTAACGGACGAGCAACTCCTGGCGGAATATAAGCGCAGCGGGGATTCGGAGTATTTCGGTACGTTATACAACCGTTATACCCCTCTTTTGTATGGGGTCTGCCTCAAATACCTGAACAATACGGAGCGGGCGGAGGATGCTGTGATGGAGCTTTTCGAACAGCTATTGGCTAAAGTCTGCCAGTATGAGATTGCTGTTTTCCGCACCTGGCTGCATACGGTGGTGAAAAATCATTGCCTGCAAATACTACGCAAAGAAAGTCGCGAGATCAAGGCAGATTTTGATATCGACCGTATGGAATCCGACGATATTATGTATCTATTAGATGAAGAGGAAACGGATAGCGAACGCCTGGAAATGCTGAAGCATTGCCTGGAGAAATTGCCGGAAGAGCAAAAGCAAAGCATTACGCTTTTCTTTATGGACGATATGTCGTATGCCGACATTGTCGATTCGACCGGTTATACATTGAGTCGCGTCAAAAGCTATATTCAAAACGGAAAACGGAATTTGAAAATTTGTATGGAGAGACAATTAACATGAGAATGAGGCGATACATACAGGGCGACCGGAAGGGACGAGAGGCCAATCGCATCGAGCGGCAGGCCATGCGTGATCCTTTTCTGGCGGAAGCGCTCGAAGGATATGAGAAGGTGAAGGGTGATCCGGCTCCTCATATCGATATCCTGCGCCGCAAAATACGGCGAAAGAACCAGCGCCGGCTCGATGTCTTTAAATATGGAGGCATGGCAGCGAGCTTTTTGTTTATTATCGCCTTCAGCGTCTATTTTGGTCTGCAGAAGAAAGACTCTCCCGAAATGCTTGCCGATCAGATGGAAAACAGCCTGGAAGAAAGCGTTATGCCAGCTGCCATCCGTTCGTTGGCATTGAATAAAGAGATAGCCGATGAGGCCGAAGAAATCGCCGATCAGGCAAAAGAAATGACAATGCGGCAAGAAGCCAAGATAGCAACCTCATCGCCTGTTGACGGCTGGGAGGCTTATCAGAAGTATATAGAAGAAAAAATGATCCGTCCGACCGACGAAACAGGCAAGGAGATAAAAGGTGAAGTAACCCTCTCTTTTTTCATCAATGAGCAGGGTAAACCCCATCGTATCACCGTGAAAAAACCTCTCAGTCCCCCTGCCGATAAAGAGGCCTGCCGCCTGATAGAGGAGGGACCTTTATGGACAATAGGAAACGAAGAGGTTTTTTATACGGTTGTTTTTTTAGAAGTTAAGAAGTAAGAAGTTAAGAAGTAAGAAGTAAGAAGTAAGAAGTTAAGAAGTCAAAGAAGTTAAGAAGTAAGAAGAAAAAATAATAAGAGGCCACAGGTAAAATGTATATGCCATTGTGGCTTCTTGCTTCTTAACTTCTTTGACTTCTTTGACTTCTTAACTTCTTTAACTACTGCTCCTTCTGAAGATAAAGCGTCTGGGAAGGGAAGGCGAAGTTTAATCCCGCCGCGTTGAAGGATTTCAGGATCTCCATATTCATGTCCGACGTGACTTTCCGGATGTTACCTTTCTTCTCAATAAAATAGATGAAGCTGATCTCCAAGGCGGAATCACCATAACCGCTGAAATTGGCAATGATATTATCGCTCTTTTTGGATACGAAATCAACCTTCTTTGGTATGCCTCTTAATATATCCAGCGCCTCCTGCATCTTTTCCGGTGTCGTATCGTAGGTCAATCCAAGCTTCATCACCACCCGGCGCATTGGCTCGGAGGAGATATTGATAATAGAAGCGTCCGTAATCTTAAAGTTCGGAAGCGTCACGATGCGCTTGTCGTAGTCCATCAGTTTGGTGCTTCTTACGCCCACGTCGATAATCGTTCCTTCAAAGCTGTCTACACGGATGGTATCACCGATGCTAAACGGTTTGTCGGTAAATATGGTAAAGGCGCCGAATATATTCTTGACCGTATCCTGAGCGGCCAAAGCAAAAGCAATACCACCAATACCGAGGGTTCCTAACAAAGCACTGATGTTGATCCCGACATTGCTCAACGCCGTTACGATACCAATCACCCAGACCACCGTCAATACGGCTCTTTTCACTACCGGCATCATCTTTTGGGCATGTCCGTCCGAACGTTCTCCCCAATAGTTATCCAATAGACCCGACGTCAAGCGAGTGAATACCCAGGTGACATTCAATACGATCAGGATCCGGTAGGCATCATCGATGGCTTTGACGAATTTTTCCGGTGTCACCAATTGATGGATAGCGATCCAGATACCAAGCAGCATAATGCCAAACAGGATGGGTGACTCCAAAGCGAAATAGATAACATCATCGAATCTGTTCTTGGTTTTTGTAGTGAAAGGCTTTAAGACCTTTTTGCTGAATACGGAGACTAACTTTGTAATGATAAAGGTAGAAACCAAAATGATAAGGAAAATACCCCATTCTTCCAGTGAATTCCCCCAAATAACTTTTTCAAACATACTTTTCTTTCTTTATGAATTTAACTTTCTATTAGTAAAACTATCGTTCCCCTTCAAATGTTTAATTTCCTGTTTATTCTTTTGTTTTCAAATATTTTGTCTACTTTTGCGGCAGTATTCATTTAAAACTACTCCAATGAGAATGTCTAAATAAGTTGTCGGTTCACAGAAACCGGCTTGCACATCTGCCAACAGAGAGATAAGAATCGGTTTATTATTTATTCCGCGCGAGGGCAAATTTACTACACCTGCCTGACGCCGACAAATATTTAGCACATGAGTATCCAAATACAACAAATTGCCTATAGGCATGCAGATAATAGCATGCTCTTTTCTGATATCAATCTTACCATCAATAAAGGAGAAAAAGTATCGCTGATCGGACAGAACGGATCAGGAAAGTCAACCCTGTTGCGTATGATCGCAGGGGATCTACCCGCTACTTCGGGTGAAATCATCACGCAGGCAACGCCTTATTATATCCCCCAGCATTTTGGGCAATACGATCATCAGACGGTTGCCGAGGCATTGCGTATCCACGACAAATTGCAGGCTTTGCACGCTATTGAAAACGGGGATGCCTCCGAAAATAATTTCACCTTGCTCGACGACGATTGGGGCATCGAAGAGCGTAGCCTGGCAGCGTTGGCCCATTGGGGGCTGTCTCATATCTCCCTCACGCAATCCTTTGCCGCCCTGAGCGGAGGCGAGAAGACAAAAGCCTTCCTGGCAGGACTGCAGATTCATACGCCGGAGATTATCCTGTTTGATGAACCGACCAATCACCTGGATGCTGTCAGCCGCGAACAGTACTATCGCTATATCCAATCGGAAAATGCCACCCTGTTGATTGTCAGCCACGACCGCGCCTTGCTCAACCTGCTTCCGCTTACCTACGAATTAGGACATACAGGCATTACGACGTATGGCGGGAACTATGATTTCTATAAAGAGCAAAAGCAATGGCAACTGGAGGCTTTGCAGGAGTCTTTAGATGAGAAGGAGAAAGAATTGCGCCTGGCGAAGAAAATAGCCCGGGAGACATTGGAACGAAAGCAGAAACACGAAGCGAGGGGCAAGAAGCAGAAGATAAAAGAGGGCGTTGGCAAAATGGCGATGGACACGCTGCAGGATCGGGCCGAGAAGAGCGCGTCCAAACTGAAAGATACCCACGTAGAGAAAGCCCGGCAACTGACGGAAAACATCGATGAGTTGCGCAAAATCCTGCCGGATAAACGCACGATGAAGGTCGATCTGAATGCTTCCCACCTGCATACGGGAAAGATATTGGTCAAAGCGCAGCAGGTGAATTTTGCCTACGAAGGAGCCGATCCGCTCTTTCCGGAACCGCTTGATTTTACGGTTAAGAGCGGCGATCGTTTGATGTTGCGTGGGAATAATGGTTCCGGTAAAACGACGTTGTTGAAACTGATCGTAGGGCGGTTGCAACCGCAGACAGGAATCATCGAACGAGCTGATTTCGATTATATCTATATCGACCAGGAGTACGCAATTATCCGGAATGAACTGACTGTGTATGAGCAGGCGGAAGAGTATAACGACCGCCATCTGCCGGAACATGAGATTAAAATGCTTCTCTCACGCTATCTCTTCTCACATGAAAGCTGGAACAAACCTTGTTCCGCATTAAGCGGGGGAGAGAAAATGCGCCTGGCTATCTGCTGTCTGATGATTGGTAACCAGACGCCCGATATGATTCTTTTAGATGAACCGACAAACAACCTGGACATCGCCAGCATAGAAATCCTAACCTCTGTCATCCGCGACTACCGAGGCACCATCCTCGCCGTCTCCCACGATGCACGCTTTCTGGAGGAAAGCGATGTTAATGGTGAATTATTAATTGTTAATGGCATCAAGTAATTAACAATTAATAATTAACAATTCACTTACAGTGTTCCCGTATCAACCGGTCCACAATCGGATCGCCCAACTCTTTGGCTTTGGCGAAGGCTTCGCAGGCTTCTGCTTTTTTGTTTAAGCGAACGAGGCAAACCCCTTTCAGGCGGTAGCAGGAGTTGAAGTCGGGCGCCAGTTCCAAGGCTTTTTCAAGGGTGGTAAGCGCTTCGGTGTAGTTCTCCTGGCGCATATAGATCGAAGCCATTTTGGCGATGTAATTCGGGTTGTCGGGAACCATTTGATGGGCTGTTTGAATATCTTCCATGGCTCCGGCATAATCGGCGCTGCGGAACTTAGATTGTTCCCGGAGATAATAGAAGTTATCTCCCACGTTGCCTCCGGTCAATTCGTAATAGAGGTCGTAATCCTTGATCGCCTCTTCGTGTTGAGCCAGGCTTATTTTCATATCAATGCGCTCCAGGATATAGGCCAGGGTCTCTTCCGAAGGCGCCAGCATACTCTTTTCTATCGCTTTGTCGAGTAGGGCGATGAGGTCGCTGATGTTTGTGCCGGGGATTTGTTCCAACGATTTGGCCGCCATGTAGTAGGAGAGGGAGCTGGCTAAATCGCTTTCATTCACCTTGGTGTAGCTATCGTAAGCCATATCGTAGATGCCAAGTGTGAAGAACATATCGCCTTCCAGTTGGCGGTAGGCAGGTTGGTCGTCCAGTTCGATCGCTTCCTTCAGTATATTCATGGCACCGGCGGTGGTCCATTCTTTTTGTGTCAAGGTCGTATCGGCCGTTGCCACATCAAAAATGACGCGTGCTTTGTTGAAGAGCACATTCGCTTTATTGTCGGTCTGACGCGAGGCCGTTTCCCAGTCGGTCATGGCTTTGTCCAGGTAGGCTTGTGCGGTCTCGCCCTTTTCCAGGCTAAACAGTGTGCGGTTGTGCGCATAGTGCGACGCCCGACTCAGATACCCATCAGGTGAGGAGGGAAAAGCCGCGATAAAGTCGTTGATGATCTCCAGGTATTCCGATGCGGTTTTGCCTGTCCCCATAATCATCAGCATCACCTGTGCCTGCTCGATCTCTTCCGGCCAGGCTTTACGGATGCCGATACTGCTATAGGTGCGGCTGAGGGCATCGAGGGAGGTCACTCGCAGGCTGCGCGCGTAACCGGCCGACACGCCGTAAGAGATATCGGCATCTCCAGCCGTATCGTCCTGCATCAGGCCAAACACTTCTCCGTTTTCCGTCAACAGTGGTAGGTTGACGGATTCAAAAGGGATAGAGGTTTTATAATAGGCATACGGATCCTTTAGTTTACTCACTTCCGTGATATTTCCCTCTTTGAAAGTGCCCTTCTTTTCGGTTGTATAGGGTACGGTATATATTTTTATTCCATTTGCCAATGGCTCGGCAGCGATGGGAAAATAGGGAACCTTTTTTGTTATTTCGACCTGAAAACGGATCACCTCATACATATCATCGGCACCCAGAATCGCCGTCACCGGATAGCTCTTGCCATCGGTGTCGGTTACCACCGCACGCGCTGCTCCGCGGAAGAGACCATACCCCGAGAGGGCTTCGCCCGTTTCGCTGACAAAGAAAGCGGTACCGGTTTGTAAGTGTTGATTATCTTTCCCATAAGTAGACAGGGTCAATAACGCTTTACGCTGTTTCTCTAACCATTTAGGCGCCTTTCCCTGGGCAGTAGCCAACAGAGTTACGCAGGCGGCCAGCATCAATAATGAAATTTTTCTTATCATAGGTTTCTTCTTTATTTGGCATGCAATATAAAAGTGGTCGCGCCAATGGTGACAATCTCTTCATCTTCGATCACCACCTGTTCTTTCTTCCCGACCAGTACGTTCCGGATAAAGGTGCCCGTAAGGCTGGGAAAATCACGCAATGTATAGATGTAATGCCCGTTTCCATCGGGTTTTACATGGATCACACAATGTTTTCTTCCCATACTCGGATCGCTGGTGACGATGGCGGCATGTACGCCCTCGGTGTCTTTGTTGCGGCGCCCGATCACATTGTCGCCTTCCACTAAGGGGAGATCCTGTTTGTGTGCGAAGTTGTTCTCTATCACGCTGATGTATCCACAGGTGAAATCGGCTTCATCGACCTCTTTCTCTTCACCCATTTCTGTTTTTACTATTTTTTTTCCCAAACGTATCTTGAACTGATGCGTACACTGCGTGCAAACAAAAGTAAGCACTTTCCCTTTGTGGAACTTCGTTTCATCGAATGTCATCTGATTATCACATTTCGGACAGAATATGCGCTTCATCTCTCTTTCCTTTTCAATATTATACGCTGTTTGCGTACAAATGTACATGATTTTTTTTAATACCCGGCGTTACCGGTTTGTTCGTCTACTACTTTTCATACGACCTGATTGTGTGAATGGATGTTAAATGATCTGTTTTGTCCGAAAATCCAAACTATCATTTTGTCAAAATCGCGGGACTATTTTTCCAAAAACGTAGGGGTATTTAAAATTAGTCCTGCGAGTAACACTTTTTAACGTATCATATAGTAAGGCAAAACGGCGATTTTGCTTACATTTTGCTTTTTAACATTTTGCTTTTGGGGATGCTCCGGATCTTGCTTCATCCGGAGGATCTGTCTTGCTATTTTAAGTAATGCAGAAGAGAGGTGATATATTCAAACTTCACAATGAGTTGATATATCTGTAAATAAGAATTAACAATCAATCTTTGACGCTTAATAAATCTACAATTTGTTTCAAAATTGACAATCCGATAAAAAATATTTGACTCCGTCGATTGCCGTTACACTCTAATTCTGTACTTTTGCTCATAAGGTAATCAAGTTTGTGGTAAAACTAAATTACCTATTAAGGGCGAAACCACAAGGGAAGTAGCCTTTTCTTTTTAAATCGAAAATTTTAGTCGGACACTACTGGTAATAATATCTTATGAGAAAATATTTTTTTACACTACTAACCGACTAAAATCGAAGAATCACATCGTTCAGATTGTAAAATCCTTGTGTTCAGTCTGTTTTATTTTCGACTCTCTTATTTGCTAAA
>NZ_JARXWF010000010.1 GCF_029892605.1 Parabacteroides sp. PM6-13 | reverse complement strand
GGAAACGCGGGTACTAACAGTTCCATCCATTACAGTGGGAACTTCGGGATCGTGAGACACACGGGATCAAAAGGTTCTGCAGGCGGTCTTGTCGGCAGATTAGGCGATGATAAGGAGTTTAGTGCGGTAGAAATAACCGGTATGGTGGTCTCTTCTGTCAGTATGGCTCTTGCGCCTATCAATGGAATACTGAATCCTTATGTCAAAGCCCAGGGCGATGAAGTATCAAATAAACTGAAGATTACGAGTAAGGTGTTTAAAAGTACTAAATGGGTAAACAAAGGTATCGGATGGTCGCTCAAAGTGCATAATATTGCACATAAATTTATTCCGAAGGATTCATATAACCCTACGCTTGACGCGGAAATATTAGCCGCGGAGTATCAAGAAAAAATCAACACCTTCCAACTACAGCAGGCGGATGTATTCCGTAAAGCGATGCAGATACACAGCAGCCAGAACAACGCGTACGCGCAATTATACGAAACCGTGGGGACGAATAATCTGCAGTTCTGTTCACGCTTAAACGCGGACAATGAATACTTTATGCGGGTAAACGAGAAACTGCATGATTTCAAAGAAGAAAAGCGGTTGAAAGAACTTAAGAGCCAAATGACAGACAAGATAATCTATACGGTTGTCAAAGGAGTATTGTCGGTGGCAAGCATTACTTTGAGTGTTCTCTTAGCGGTTGGAACACTCGGAGCATCGGCGGTTACTACTGCCGCCTCTATTGCGCTCACTATAGGAAGCGGAACCAACACGCTGGTTCAGAAAGCGCGCGATTTCGAAGAGAATGTCTCTGTCATCGAACAGTGCTTCAACCAGGGGCATTTGGAAATAACAAACAAGGATGTTTACGCTGGAGGCCTGGTTGGCCGCTTCAACGACAAGTCTGAAATCAGTAATAGTTATAATATGGGCGAATTAACCACCAATGACAACCACCGCAAAGGAGGTATTGTAGGATATATGGGTGATAAAATTAATATCGAGAGCACCGTCAATTACGCCTTATGGGAAAATCCGAAATACGGAACCACCCTTGGGGCTGCCGATCCGGTTTACTCCAAAAATCATTGCAAGGTCTATTATTTAGCGAATGAGAATGATGAGGATAAAGATGAAGAGGGCAGATTTACAGCAGAGGAGTTGAAAAAGGCGGACACCTTTATCGGCTTCTTAGACGCAGCCTACTGGACGTTGGACAAGGAACAAGCATCTTTCCCTACCCATCAACCCAAATCCATGTATGAATAATAATCAATAGAAAAAAGAAAAAAATATGAAACGAATAATTTATATGATAGCCATCCTGGCAAGTCTCCATTTAATCAGTTGCGACAATGACGAACCACTGGTAGAGCCAGGAATAGAAACCGTTACGGAAGAAGGAGTTGTTTATCGGATTTTCCGCCTGGAGGTGGGTGATTCTTTTGTGAAATACCTGAAGAGCTTTGACCCGGCAGATGTAATGATCTGGAAGCAGGAGAAAGAGGATACGACAGGCATTCGGATAATGCGCGATCCGGAACGACTGAAAACACTGATTATTAAGATCCCGGAGAGTCTTAACCTGGAGGATGGTATCTACCGATCCCGAAATGCCCGTCAGGGAGATTGGGTGTTTACCTTCCCGATCGAAATGGCAGTAACGAATAATGTTGTCAGCAGTTGTCAAATGTCTTCCATAGCGTTTGGTTACGAAGATATGCTGCGTTATGATGAAAACAAGCCTGCTCCGGGCTCCATCTCTAATCCTTTCCTGATCGGTGATTTCCAAGAATTAAAGGATTTCAGAGCCTGTATAGAAGATGACGACGAGGCCGGAAAAGGGCGCTATTTCCTGCAAGACGGTGACATTCCTATCGACATGAGAAATATGAGTACAGGGGAGGTAGGCTGGACGCCGATTGGTCATCTCAAGGCAAAACGTATGGGATTCAATGGACATTACGATGGAGGTGGACATTCCCTGAAAAACTTCTACACCAACAATATCGATCCCAATAACCAGGGGATTAATTATTTAGGTATTTTCAGTATCCTGCTTCCTGAATCGAGTGTCAAGAATTTGACTATTGAGAATTATACCATCGACTGCCCGAACTGTTCGTATATAGGCACCTTAGCCGGTAGGGCTGATACGGGGGTTGTATTGGAGAATATTAAAATCATAAACTCCATAATAAAAGGGAAGGATTATTTAGGTGGATTAGTGGGTGAATTCAACGGTAGCTCTATCAAAAAATGTGTTACCGAAAGAGCAGAGATCGAAGGTGGCTCCGGTCTTGGTCTCCTTATAGGGGCGATAAACGCGGCGGGATATGCTAGCATTCGTATGTACCCTACCATTACAGATTCATATAATGAAGGTATGTCAAGACTGACCGGATCCAATAAGCTGGGTGGGATTATCGGTTGCGCGAATGGTGTGAACATGACGATAAGCAATGCGAAAAATGCAGCTTATAAAATAGAAGCGAGCGGCGATTTTGCAGGTGGTTTGATCGGTTATGTGACCGGTCGTTTGACGATGAAAGACTGCAGCAATGAGCTTAACGTAGGTTCGAATCAGACCGATAAAAAGTCATTGAATGCCAATGCTCACATGGGCGGGTTAATTGGATCCCTCAATAGTATGGACGGGTTGTCTACTATATCAAACTGCGAGAGCTCAGCTTCCATAAAGGCAACAGGGGGATATGTGGGAGGGCTTCTCGGCTCGTTAGGCGGATCTCTGAAAATGACGAATCCGCTTTGTGGTATCGAAGGACTGATAGAGCTCGGAGGAAATTACGCGGGAGGCCTCATTGGACATGCCGATGGAGATGTCACCATAACAGCTTCTGCTGATAAAAGTGTGAACAATACCAGCCTAATCGTAAACGGAGACTACGTGGGTGGTCTTATCGGATGTGCAACCAGGACTGTTACTCTTCAGAATGTCATGTCAAAAGGCGCGGTAACCGGGAATAAATTTGTTGGCGGACTAATCGGATCAGGGAAAAATATTACCCTTAAGGATACAAGAATGAGTGGTGTGGCAACCGTCATGGGGACAGAAAACGTCGGAGGGCTTGTCGGATATATTAGCAGTGGCACACTTACGATGGAAAACCAGAAGCAACTAGTCGTATTTGAGGGATTTGTTAATGCGGAATCCAATTTGTCGGCTCCTAATTGCGGAGGAGTCTTAGGGTATGGGATAGCAAGTACTGTGGAACTTAACAACCTGGAGATGCGTGGAAAAATTAATGGAGGCGAGAATGTTGGTGGCTTGATCGGGCAGATTGAAAAAGGCAGAAAAACGCATGTCGGTAATTGCCTGGTTGAAAGCACAAACGGTGTGCATGGCGTTAGAAATGTCGGCGGCCTGGGTGGACAGATATTCTCAGATTACCTAACTTTTGGATATTGTACCAATAATGCGCCTGTTACCGCCTCAGATAATAGAGCGGGAGGTATCGTGGCCTATCTGACGACAGATACCGGTACAGAGACCATTGCCAACTCGTGTTACAATAAAGGAGATGTGACAGCCATAGGAAGAGTCGCCGGCGGAATCATCGGCCGAATAGACCATGCCTCTACCTCGAATACCTTCACGGTAAATTATTGTGAGAATTGGGGAACAGTTTCTGCCATAGCCGACTTGGGCGGAATCATCGGATATATTGACAAAGAACAGGAGAGTAACAACTTGATATTTGACCAGTTACATAATCACGGGGTCGTCTCTTTCGCAGCAGGAACCCCTTCCGACGATTCAAAAACAGCTGGAGGGATCATTGGCAGAAGCCTTGCCCGAACCACCACCATCCAATATTGTAGTAACCGGGGGGAGATAAAGGCCTCCAAATCTCTATTTGCCGGCGGTATTATCGGCCGGATGGGTAAACAGGGCAGCGGTACGAGTAGCAATTACATCAATAACTGCTTCAATATAGCTACCATTGCAGGCGGAAAAACCGTCGGTGGTATCGTCGGAAAAATGGAGAATGTTCACAAAAAAAGCTATGGCATTCATCGTTGCTATAATACGAAGAAGGTAACCGGCGGCGATAACGTCGGCGGTATTGCGGGCGAAATTGATAATGGCAATATTGTTACACACTGCTACTATTTTGGCGCGGCTTTGGGTAGCAAATGTTATGGTATTGTGGATAAAGGACAAGACAGTCGCTTTGAGTATAATTATGTATTAGAAGGAACAGATACCGGATTCACAAATAAGAAGAAAGCCAAAAACCTAACCCAAAGCGAATTTGGAGTTGCCAGCAACTTCACGGATTGGAATTTTAGCAACACATGGGAAATGCGAAATGGCCGTCCGCAGTTAAGACATAACTTCGAATAAACCAAAGAAGAAATACTCTACTGTAGAGGTAACGAAAAAGAGGGAAAAACATTGTGTTTTTCCCTCTTTTCAAAAACGCTTACAGGCAGAAAGCGGATACTTAATATTGTTGTGACTCAAAAAGCCACGCGGGTAAGAATTTTTTTAGAAAAGGGAATAAACTAAAAAAATGGAAGGGACTAACGGAAGGGACTAAGGGTTTTCTTCTATTTTTGCGACTTAGATAGTGAGAATGGCTTACATCGATTTCTTTTAACACGAAAAACACTATTGGGGAAGAATTCACCATATGTCATGCAATGGGTTTGTGAAATGGCGGTGTCCGATTCACAGGCTGCGTTCAGGTCGCTCTATCTGCATTATTTCGACAGATTATTGCGATTTGCCTCTCTGCATGTGATCTCCTATTCGGAAGCGGAAGAGATTGTCTCCGATACCTTCCTGGCGATATGGAATAATAGGGCTTCCCTGCCTGAGATCACCCATTTCGATACCTATCTCTATTCGATTCTACGCTATAAAATCATCAGCCATCTCCGTAAGCAAACACAGCAGCATGTCAGCCTGGATGAGTTGCAGATCGATTTTTTCGCGGCTACCGAAACGACTCCTGAAGATGATCTGATCACCCAAGAGGAGATCTCCCGATTGAACGACGCCATCAATTCCCTGCCGCACAAATGTAAAATCGCTTTTAAGATGGTGCGCGAAGACAAAATGAAATACAAAGAGGTAGCGGCCATTCTTGAAATATCTGTGAAGACCTTGGAGGCTCATCTGGCCACCGCTACCCGTAAGATTCGCGAAGTATTGGCAGGCAAATAGGCCTCTCCCTAAAAAATCTCTCTCCCCGACTAAGGGTATTTCTCTTTTTATGCGATTAAAGAAATAGAGACAATAACAACATGGAACAACATATCGACCAATTAATAGTAAAAGTATTGAACCGGGAGGCCTCTTCGGAGGAGATTATCCGTTTCAGTCAATGGCTATCCGAGAAGGAGGAGAACAAAAAGGAGTTTCGCAAGCTAAAGAGTTATTGGGATGCCGAAATATCATTCAAACATACCCTTCAGCCGGAGCTTTCTTTGCAGCGTACGGAACGAAAAATACAGGACGAACAGCGCAAACAGGGTCGAAAAGCCAGGCTGTTCTATCGCTATTCGGTGGCTGCTTCCATCGTGATCCTATTGGGTATCGGATCGTTTTTCCTGCATGAACAGCGGATAAAAGAGCTGGCGCCGGTGGAATATTTCACCTATCTCACCGAAGATAATAAAACCAACTTCACGCTTTCCGACGGTACGAAGATCTTCCTGAATAAAAACAGTAAGCTCGTTTTTACGAACAGGTATGATGAAGAAGAACGCGCGGTACGTCTGGAGGGAGAAGCCTACTTTGAGGTGGAGCACAACCAGGAGAAACCCTTTGTGGTGGAGATGGGCGATGCCCGGATACAGGTATTGGGCACCTCGTTTAATGTGAAAAGAGACCTGGATAATATTTATGCCACCCTGACAGAAGGATCTATTCGTTTCGAGGCACCCTCACAACAGATTATTCTGTCGCCCAATCAGCAGTTGGTCTATACCAACGGTTCCCATCAGATCGCTGTCTTCTCGGCCGATATCGATACCGAGCTGGCCTGGATGGAAGGGCTTATCCGTCACAAGAACCGACTCTTCTCTGACATTATCAGCGGATTGGAAAAGCGCTTTGGGGTAAAGATCGTGATCCATAATGAAAAACTGAAGAACTCTTCCCTGTCGATGACAGGCACTTTCGCGGAAGATCAGTCGCTGGAAGATATCCTGAAGGTGATATCCATCTCCTATCCGTTTACCTGGGAAAAGAAAGAAAACATCTATTATATCAAATAATTATTATTCATCCTTAAAATCGAATGCCCATGAAAGAAAACACCTTGTAAAGCAAAACCGACAAGTAGAGGAATCCCCTATTTGCCGGCTACTTGAGAAAATCAATTAATTCAACACTTATATCATCGGTGACCAAACTTCGAATATAAGTGCATTATTAACTTCATTATCTGATACAAAAATATGCAAAATGTTTCTGATTATCTGCCTTTTCCACGAAAAGGCATAAAAAAAGTATTGGCTGTTATGAGAATCACCGTATTTATCTTGTTTGTCTCTGCCTTCCAGTTGGTCGCCATGTCTTCCTATTCGCAGACGACGACGCTTTCTGTCAAAGAAAACGGAATAACGCTGACAGACCTGTTCACGCAGATTGAAAAGCAAAGTGAGTTTCTCTTCTTTTACTTGGATGCGGATGTAAAAAACATTCAAGCAAACATAAACGTAAAAGAGGGAAAGATCGAAGCGGTGTTAGAAAAGGCGCTGAAAGGGACTGATCTGACCTATATCATCAACGATCGGAATGTAAATATTCTGAAGAAAAGCCGCCTTCTTCCGCAGCAGGCGCTTCGGCAACTGATCGGCCGGGTGACCGACACAAACGGCGAAGCGGTGATCGGTGCCAATGTGGTCGAGAAGGGAACGACCAATGGTGTCGTAACGGATATCGATGGCAACTTCACCATTTCAGTGTCGGAAAATGCCCTGTTGCAGGTCTCTTATATTGGGTATATCACTCAGGAGATAGCGGTGGGCGACAAAACATCGTTTGACATTATGCTTAGAGAAGACATGCAGACGCTGGACGAAGTGATCGTAGTAGGCTATGGATCGCAGTCGAAGCGGAAGGTGACCACCGCCATAAGCAGTGTCGACTCAGAAGACCTCTTGCGCTCCTCTTCCACCACGACCGCCGGTGCGCTGTCGGGTAAAATGGCGGGGGTCTCTACCCGTGCCTATGACTCACGTCCGGGACGGGGCATCACCGTTGAGGTGCGTAATATGGGCAAACCTTTGTATGTGATCGATGGTATTCCTTTTGGGGGAGACGACAGTCGCGACTGGTTGGGCGTAACGCGTATCTCCGGGAATGATGCCTTCAATGCCTTAAGCCTGGAAGATATCGAAAGTATCACCATCCTGAAAGATGCCTCTGCCTCCATCTACGGACTGCGCGCGGCTAACGGGGTCGTGTTGGTCACCACCAAAAAAGGGCGTAAAGACGATAAAGTATCCATCAATGTGAATGGCTACTACGGTTGGCAAAACCTGACGCGGTTCCCGAAAATGGCGAATGCTGCCCAGTATGTACGTGGTCGTATGGAAGCCATACAGAATGCCGGAGGCGATCCCAGCGTAGATTATCCCAGAGAAGAATATGCCAAATGGCAGGCTGGTACCGAGCCCGGCTACCAAAGCTACGACTATTATGATCTGATCATGCGTAAGAATGTACCGCAATACCATTTGAATGCCAATGTGACCGGCGGTTCAGCGCGTACGAACTACTATATGTCGCTATCCCGTACGGATCAGGAGGCTCAGATGAAGGATTTCAACTATTCTCGTACCAATTTCCAGGTCAATCTGTCTACCAATGTTTTCAAAGGACTGACCATCGGTACGCAGACCTCCCTGAAAATGGATGAGATACGTGATGTAGGTTTGAGCGATGCCGACAGCTATTTTGGCGCTATGCTGGCTGTTATGGCCAACCGCCCCACGGCAGGCCCATACGCCAATGGTAATACCAACTATATCAATAACACCCCTAATCGACCAGACCTCAATCCGGCTCTCTTTAACCGGGAGACCATGGGTTATAAAGATACCTATACCAAGGCAGCAAACGTCAACCTGTTTGCCGAGTATAAATTTGATTTCGGTTTATCGGCCAAATATACCTATTCGCATAACTATACGGATGTGTTCTATGACGGCTTCCGCTACTCTTATGATCTTTATTCGTATGATCAGAACAACGACGCGTATAATAAGACCGGTGGTTTAGCGGCACCCTGGCGATTCCAGAACAAGCTAAAATCGACCTCCCGCTATCATAACTTCCAGTTGAGCTACGCGAACACCTTCTGGGAAGATCATTCCATTTCGGCGGTGGCAGGCTATGAGCGAAGCGATTGGGACAGAGACCTGACCTGGTTACAGGGTGCTCCCAGCAACAATTATGTGCCGTTGATTACCGGAACAGAGGTATTGACCGGCTATGGTGACGAATGGACCTATCAGGCAAGAGCCGGTTATATCGGAAGACTTAACTACAGCTATAAGGATAAATACCTGGTTGAATTACTGGCTCGCTACGATGCCTCTTACCTGTATGCGCCCGGCAAACGCTGGGGATTCTTCCCGGGTGTCTCTTTGGGATGGCGTATGTCGGACGAGAAATTCTTTGAGAAGCTGAAAACAGTAGTGAGCGACCTGAAAATAAGGGCATCTGTAGGAGAAGCCGGACAGGAAGAGGGTGTTAACGCGTTTGGCTACCTGATGGGATACGACTACGGTCGTTTCACCAACAATGCCCTGGTGGGAGGAGCCGTGCTCGATGGCGAATACATCACCGGTATGCAACCGAAAGGACTTCCGGTCACCAACCTGTCGTGGGTAACACATACCACGTATGACCTTGGGGTGGATGCCAAATTTTTCGATAACCGGCTTTCGGTTACTGCCGATGTGTTCCGGAAGGTGATCTCGGGACGTCCCGCCGGACGCTATGACGTGCGTCTGCCGAGCGAAGTGGGCTATAGTCTGCCGAACGATAACCTGACGAAAGACGAATACCGAGGTGCGGAAGGGATGATCACCTATATGGATCAAATCGGTGAACTCAACTATAGTGTGAGCGCCAATATAACCTACTCGCGCTACCGCGATATGGAGAGATATAAACCCCGCTATGGAAACTCATGGGACGAATATCGCTCGGCACCGCTCGACCGTTGGGGTGGCATTTGGTGGGGATACCAGGTGATCGGAAGATTCCAGTCGGAAGATGAAATTCGTAACTATACCATCGACAATGATGGAAAAAATAACCGGACACAACTCCCCGGTGACCTGATCTATAAGGATGTAAATGGCGATGGTGTCATCAATGGCATGGACGAAAGACCTATCGGTTATCCTGACGGATGGACCCCTATGCTTTCTTTCGGTGGTAATATCGGCCTGCAATGGAGAGATTTCGATTTGAATCTGGACTTCTCGGGAGGCGCTATGCAATCATGGAATCAACATTATGAATTGAGGAATCCGTTCCATGCAAACGGTAACTCACCCGCCTACCTGTTGGAAGACCGGTGGCATCGGGCGGATATCTATGACCCCAACAGCGAATGGATTCCCGGTAAATACCCGGCCGTACGCTATAACACCAGCGACAACAACGGGCGAACATCCGATTTCTGGCTTCACGACGTGCGCTATCTGCGGTTGAAGAATGCTGAATTCGGTTATAGCCTGCCTAAACACCTGATTAATAAGATATACCTGACCAAAGCACGAGTATATGTGAGCGCGTCTAACCTGTTTTCTATCGACAATGTGGGCGAGTTTGAGGTCGACCCGGAGATTCAGGCGAGTGGCGGTGCTGTTTATCCGCAGCAGCGGACAGTGATGGTCGGATTTAATTTAACGTTTTAATGATACAGTTTATGAAGAACAAGATATTCCTTTTATCAATAGTATTGACAGCCTTTACGATCGTTACCAGTTGTGATAACGACGCTTGGCTGGAAAGAACACCTAAGAACAGTGTGACGGACGATCAGGTATGGGACAGTCCGGCGATGATAAAGAGTCTGTTGTCTAACTTCTACAACAGGCTGCCCGGTCCGGTCTTTGACACCGGTGCCGCCTGCGAAGGCGACGACGCCATGTGGTCGGGTCATGGCGATGGCGACGGCGGTCGGAACGATCGTGTCGACTATGCCCTCAACTACGGACGGACATGGGAATACGGATTTATTCGTGACATCAACCTATCGCTCGAAAAATTGGAAGCCGTATCGAGCCTTCCCGAAGAGCAGAAGAAACACTACAATGCTGAGTTTCGTTTTATCCGGGCATTCCATTATTTCAATATGATCAAGCGAATGGGTGGTGTTCCACTGGTGACCGGTCTGCTTCTTTACGACGGTAGCGGTGATCCTACTCCGTTGCAAATAGCACGTGCTACCGAGGCGGAGGCTTACGAGTTTATCTACAACGAATTGGAAGAGGTCAAAGGCTACCTGAAAGAGACGGAGAATAGTCGGACGCGGGGTAACAAATACGTGGCTCTGGCCTTGCAGAGCCGGGCTATGCTGTATGCCGCTTCGTTGGCGAAATACAATAATTTGATGTCTTCCCCTATCACCCTGCCCGGCGGCGAAGTGGGTATTCCTGCCGCCAAGGCAAACGAATATTACCAGAAGTCACTCGCTGCCTCGAAAGAACTGATCGCCAGCGGCAAATATGAATTATCAAACGATTTCTATAAACTGTTTGTCGATAAGAGCCAGACGGAAATGATCTTTGCCAAGGATTACCTGCGTTCGGCTGAGAAATGGCATGCTTACAGTTTTGATAATATTGTGAAGAGCTTGAGCTCAAGCTCTACCGGATCATCCACCATATCACCCTCCCTAAGCTTTGTGGAATGTTTCGACTACCTGGACGGAAGTAAAGGAACTTTGAAAGACAAAGATGCGAACGGTAACTATATCGCCTATGAAAACCTGGAGGATATCTTTGCCAATAAGGACGCGCGCCTTTGGGGGACTGTGGTTTATCCGGGTAGTACCTTCCGTTCTTCGCCGACAGACATTCAAGCGGGTGTTGCCGTATGGAACGGCAGCGAGTATGAATTCAGGACAGGCGCCTTGGGAAGCACCTATACCGATGGCGAGAAGCTGACCGGACTCGATGGACCTAACAACGGAGAGATGTATGTCAGCAACTCCGGCTTTTACCTGCGTAAGATGGTCTGTGAAGAACCGGAGGCATCAGTACACCCCACATTGGCAGAGAACTGGTGGCCTTGGTTCCGCCTGGGTGAGATCTATCTGAATGCTGCCGAAGCAGCTTTCGAACTGGGGCAAACAGATGAGGCGAAAAACTACATCAACCGCCTAAGGGAGGCACACGGTGGATTCCCCGCCAATAGCCTGGCAACGATCACGATCGATATCATACGCAACGAACGCCGCATTGAACTGGCATTCGAAGACCATCGCTATTTCGACCTGAAACGTTGGAGAATAGGCGACCAGGTATGGAACGGACAACGCAACGATCCGAACGCCATGATCCACGGACTGTATCCCTACCGGGTGATACGTCCCGGGCATGCGGATGATGGCAAATATATCTTTGACAGAGTCGTTCCTACCCGCTTTAAGCATCCCCGCTTTTTCAGAGTGGAAAACTATTATTCATCCATCGCGGATGATGTGTTGAATAACAATCCGAAAATTGTTAAAAACCCATTCCAATAAAAGAAGAAAGTTATGAAAATGAAATATATAACACTGATAGCTGCTATCGGGCTATTGTTTACAGGTTGCGAATATGATAACTATGACGAACCCAACGCGACATTAAGCGGACGGGTCGTGTACAACGGCAATCCGGTGGGTGTGCGTATTGATGGTGCCCGCCTGGAATTGTGGCAGGACGGATATGCCGACAAAAAGAAGATTGATGTGTATATCGGACAGGATGGACACTACTCTGCCGCCTTGTTCAATGGACAGTATAAGCTCGTACGCGTGGCCGGAGCGCCCTGGGAGGCTCAATCGAGCGACACAACGGTGATCGATGTGAAAGGGCAGACCGTGCGCGACATTGAAGTAAAACCGTTTATGGTCATCAATAACGAATCATTCCGCAAAAGCGGCAGCAACGTAGAGGCGAGTTTTACGGTCGACAGAGTCGTTGACGCTGCCAAGCTGGAGGAGGTAAAGCTCTATTTCAGCAAGAATATGTTGTTGGACAACAATAACAACGATGGTGCTGTCAGTATCGATATCTCCTCGATTGTGTTAGGGAGCGGAACCACTTTCACGGCTCAGGTTCCCGCCTCTTTGGCGTCACGGGATGTATTTGTGAAGTTGGGTGTTCGTTCCGACAAATCGAATGAATTCTATTACACACAGGTTCAGAAATTACAATAAAAACTATTACTCTAAAACTATTACTCCAAGAGGCTGACTAAGAAGTCCTATCAAGGTTATCTGATCGCTCGCCGGCAAGGCGCTATAGGACACTTTTTAGTCGGCCTCCTTTTTATTCATTCAATTATTCTATACGATGAAATACATGTTAAGAAGAACGATTTTATGGAGCAGCGCCGCGATATTGTTCGTTTCAGGCTATGCCCAGTCATTCAACCGGGTTAGCAGTACGGAAAACAATCCCTGGCAAGAGGCAAAGGTTAAATTGCAATCGACAGCCGGACAAACACCGCTGTTGGAGGTCGATGGAACGGAAGAGGGGACTGTTCTCAAGGCATGGGGAACCACCTTCAATGAGCTCGACTGGGAGACGCTATTGATGCTTACCCGCGATGAACAGGAGGAGATCATGCATAACCTGTTTGCTCCGGAAGGCGACCTGAAGTTTACTCGCGGACGTATCTCCATGAATTGCAACGACTACGGTCGTTCTTGGTATAGCTGCGACGAAGTACAGGGCGATTTGGAATTACGCTATTTCAATATCGATCGCGACAAACGAAGCATTATTCCGCTGATCCGGGCGGCACAGAAATACAATCCCGAATTGACTTTTTGGGCTTCTCCCTGGAGCCCGCCAAGCTGGATGAAAATCAACAACGACTATCCGGTGGTGAGCAGTCGCCACAATCAGGCGGATAGCCGGATCGATTACCTGCTTTTCGGATCTGTCGAGGGGATCGATGAAGACGAGATGAAATTCTTAGGTGAGCGTCAGGGACAATTCCCACGTAAGCTGGCTACGCAGGATTATTTCATTCAGGATCCGCGCTACCTGCAGGCCTATGCCAATTATTTCTGCAAATTCATTGATGCCTACCGAGAACAGGGCGTGCCGATCGATATGATCATCTACCAGAACGAGGCTTATAGCTACACCCCGTACCCCGGTTGTGCCTGGACCGCAGAAGGGACGATCCGCTTCAACCGCGACTACCTGGCTCCAACACTCAAAGAGAAATATCCCGAGGTGAAGCTTTATCTTGGCACATTTAATAGCAACCGGCAGGATCATGTGGAGAAAATCCTGGCCGATGAGGGACTGCGCAACAGTATCGACGGCGTGGCTTTTCAATGGGAAGGTCGTGAGATCCTGCCTGAGATCCGTCGGCAATATCCCGCTCTGCATTACATCTGTTCGGAGAGTGAGTGTGGCAACGGCTCGATGGACTGGAAAGCGGGCGAACACACCTTTTTCCTGATCAGTGATAATATGGGGAACGGATGCGACGAGTGGTTTAACTGGAATTTCCTATTGCCCGACACCGGTACCAGTCCTTGGGGATGGAACCAGAACGCCCTAATCCAGGTAGATTCGAAAACCCGTACGTTCCGATATACGGCCGAATATTATGCGGTGAAGCATTTCACACACTACATAAGTCCGGGTTCCCAAATGGTCGCCTATCAGCCTTCCGGTGAAAACAAAACGCCGGTGGTGGTTTACAGAACCCCGGCAGATAAGTATGTGGTCGTGGCAGGCAACTTCAGCGAAGCGACAAAAGAGATGACCATCCGACTGGGTAAACGTTACCTGAATATGCAGTTGGCACCCCATTCGTTTAATACCTTCTATTAGGCACTCTCTTTTCGGAATAAGAGCTCCCCCTTTCTTTCTTTATATCCATATCTGTTTCTTTTTGGCAAAGGCGCACATTATTCATATCAAAAACGTGTGTTTTTACACAAAAACAATACTTATGCAATATAATAGGGATAAATAAGCTCGACAGAAGCAATAATAAACTATTTTATAAAATTCAAAACAGCTTCTTAATATTGTTTTCGTATTTTTGTGGTTCAAAAAAAGATAGAAAATACAAAGTATGGGAAAGCAATTCAAGAGAACGCTGATAACGACAGCGCTTCCGTATGCCAACGGACCGGTTCATATTGGTCACCTGGCTGGTGTGTATGTGCCGGCAGATATCTACGCGCGTTATCTACGTCTCAAAGGGGAAGAGGTTTTACTGATCGGAGGCTCCGACGAACATGGGGTGCCTATTACGATCCGCGCCAAGAAAGAGGGGGTGACACCGCAGGATATTGTCGACCGTTTTCATGCGATCATTAAGCAGTCGTTTGCCGATTTCGGTATTACGTTTGATGTCTATTCCCGCACGACTTCGGAGACTCATCGTCAGGTGGCTTCCGACTTCTTCCGCAAACTGTACGATAAGGGGGAGTTTATTGAACAGACCTCCGAACAATATTACGACGAGGAGGCCAAGCAATTCCTGGCCGACCGCTATATCACCGGTACCTGTCCGCATTGCCATAACGAAGGGGCTTATGGCGACCAGTGCGAGGCATGCGGTACTTCGCTCAACGCGACCGACCTGATCAATCCGAAATCGGCTATCAGCGGGAGTGTTCCCGTGATGAAAGAGACCAAACACTGGTATCTGCCATTAGACAAATACGAACCGTTCCTGCGCCAGTGGATCCTGGAGGGGCATAAGGAGTGGAAATCGAATGTGTATGGACAATGCAAAAGCTGGATGGATATGGGCTTGCAGCCGCGTGCCGTCAGCCGTGACCTCGACTGGGGTATTCCTGTGCCGGTGGAAGGGGCCGAAGGCAAAGTGTTGTATGTATGGTTCGATGCGCCGATCGGTTATATATCCAACACCAAGGAATTGTTGCCCGACACCTGGGAAACCTGGTGGAAAGATCCCGAAACTAAATTGTTGCATTTCATTGGGAAAGATAATATCGTGTTCCACTGCATTGTGTTCCCGACCATGTTGAAGGCGGAAGGCACGTTCAACCTGCCGGAGAATGTGCCAGCTAATGAATTTCTGAACCTGGAAGGCGATAAGATCTCCACCTCGCGCAATTGGGCGGTGTGGTTGCATGAATACCTGGAAGAGTTCCCGGGCAAGCAGGATGTGTTGCGCTATGTATTGACAGCCAATGCGCCTGAAACGAAAGATAATGATTTCACCTGGCGGGATTTCCAGGCACGCAATAACAATGAGTTGGTAGCGATCCTGGGTAACTTTGTCAACCGGGCATTGGTATTGACGTCGAAATATTTTGATGGGAAAGTACCTGCCGCGGGCGAACTGACCGAGTATGATAAAGAGACACTGATAGAATTTGCTGATGTCAAAGCCGATGTGGAACGTTTACTCGATACATTCCATTTCCGCGACGCGCAAAAAGAGGCGATGAACCTGGCGCGTATCGGCAATAAATACCTTGCCGACACCGAACCCTGGAAGCTGGCGAAGACCGATATGGAGCGCGTGGCGACTATCCTGAATATCTCCCTGCAGATCACGGCTAACCTGGCGATTGCCTTCGAGCCGTTCCTGCCTTTCAGCATGCAGAAACTGAACGAGATGCTGTGTGTAGAGCCATTGGGATGGGATCGTTTGGGTCAGACTAACCTCTTGGCAGCTGGTCATCAGTTGGCCACACCCGAGCTGCTGTTTGAGAAGATCGAAGACAGCGTGATCGAGGCACAGATACAGAAACTGCTCGATACCAAGAAGTCAAACGAAGAGGCAAGCTACCGCGCCAATCCGGTGCGTGAGAACATCGAATACGACGACTTCACGAAATTGGATATCCGCGTGGGAACCGTCTTGGAATGTGCCAAGGTACCGAAAGCCGATAAATTGTTGCAGTTCCTGATCGATGATGGCTTGGAAAAGCGAACGATCATTTCCGGCATCGCCCAGCATTACAAACCGGAAGAGCTCGTAGGCAAACAGGTATGCTTCATTGCCAACCTGGCGCCCCGCAAACTGCGTGGCATTGTTTCGGAAGGCATGATTCTCTCGGCAGAGAATGCCGACGGCAGCCTGGCTGTTATTATGCCTCAAAAAGAGGTGAAGCCGGGTAGTGAGGTGAAATAAGTTAATACTATCATATTATGAAACTCAAACATCTCCATATTGATTCGTATAAAATCTTTCAGGATTTTGATATCGACTTTTGTGTGAACAACGTGCCTGCGGATATTATTGTGATAACAGGAGTGAATGGAACGGGGAAGACGACGTTGCTAAAGGAGGTGTTGAGTCCGGCGGAAATGCATTTAGGTAAAGATAACGGAGGGGTTGTTACCTATGTGCATTCAGGAGAAGAGGCAAAACTACAAATTCCTGTATTTGCCGATTATAATCATGCTGAAATTTCGTTTTTACCAGCATCTACCATACAAATAGATAAGTTAATAGACTTTATCTCCCGCTATGTGGATAAGCTCGTTCTTGAAGATGGCAAAACAAGTTTTGAGGCTTATGCTGATATCCAACAAATGATTGACGATATTCTATCTGACTTTCAGTTGGGCACTCGCTTTTGGGGAATGAATCGTGACCGACAGCTTATATTTACAAATGCGCAAGGTCAGAAATTTGATATAAACGGCCTTTCCGATGGTGAAAAACAGATATTAGGTAAGGTATTCCCCTTGTTTACCGATGAGATGAAAGGGAAAGTGATCCTGATGGATGAACCGGAAGAGTCATTGCATCCTTCTTGGCAATCCAATCTAATCCCCGTTCTTCGCCGCTGCGCGAAAGAAAATGACTGCCAATTTATCATTGCAACCCATTCACCGCAGATTATCTCTTCTGTACATACAGAGGAGTTGCGCCTGCTTGTTCGTACCGAAGAGGGAACAATAAAAGCAATGGAATGCAGCGAAGGTCCTTATGGCTGGACGGTGGAAAAAGTATTGCTGGAGATTCAAGGCGTACACAGTTTGCGTGTGCCTGAAGTGGAAAAGAAACTTCAGCAGTTAGAAGAAATGGTAGAAAAGGAAGAATATGAAACAGACTCTTTCCAAAGCCTTATGCAGGAAATGGAAGCAACTTTGGGTTATTCAGATAAGAATCTTGTTTTGATACGCTTGGAAATACTCCGCAAAAAGAAAAAAAATGAAGCGAATTGATAAAGAGGCTCCTTCCTTCTTTTCTGCTTATATCAGAGAGAATAAACCGGAACGATGGGAAGATATTACTCCCATCCGGGCTGATTTGCGCGCGCATATACTAAACGAGCAGGAAGGTGTTTGCGCGTATACGGAGATCCGATTGCCTGACTTCAACAAAAACTGTCATATCGACCATTTCCGAAAAAGAGATCATTTCCCTAAATTGACTTTTGATTATGCTAATTTACTTGTTTCCTGCAACTCAGAAGAGTATGGAGCAAAACATAAAGACAAGGTAATAACGAGCGGAGAGTATGGAGATCTGATAAATCCTGTGGAGGAATCCGCAGCAGGGCATATCGAGTTTACCTCTACAGGAAAGGTTAATCCTTTAACGGCTAAAGGAGAGAAAACAATAACAACCTTCAATCTCAATGCAAAATCCCTGACAGAAAGGAGAAAAGACAAAGCGTTCTGCCTTTCTTATTATATAAAGGATGAATTTACCGAAGATGATATCGTGCAATCGATAGGTGAATTTGAAACAATGATTCGCCAACTCTATCGTGAGATGGCCTAATTATCCCTATCTCTTTTAACAATATCTTACCCCCCTTTCCGTTCTAAAAATATGACATATCCCCATACTATTCAAATGGTCGATCTGCATGGCCAATATCTTCGACTAAAGCCGGAGATCGATGAGGCTATGCAATCGGTGATCGATTCCTCGGCGTTTATCAACGGGCCGCAGGTGAAGGAATTCGTCGGCCAATTGGCGAGTTATCTGCAGGTACCCCATGTGATCCCGTGCGGAAACGGGACAGATGCGTTGCAAATTGCCCTGATGGCGCTCGGATTGAAGCCCGGCGATGAGGTGATTGTACCTTCGTTTACCTATATAGCGGCGGTCGAGGTGGTGGTTATGTTAGGGCTTACACCGGTATTGGTCGATGTCGATTCGCTCACGTTCAATATAGATGAAACGTTGATTGAAAAGGTTATCAACCCCAAAACAAAAGCTATTATCGCCGTTCATCTGTTTGGGCAGTGCTGTGATATGGAAACTATTCTGCAAATTGCTTCCGATCATCAGCTTTATGTTATTGAAGACAATGCTCAGTCGATGGGAGCCATCTGTACCTTTACCGACGGAACAAAGCATTATGCCGGCACGATGGGGCATATTGGCACCACCTCTTTCTTTCCTTCCAAGCCATTAGCCTGTTATGGCGACGGGGGAGCAATGATCACTTCCGATCCGGAGTTGGCCGGTCGGTTACAAAAAATAGCTAATCATGGACAGGCGGGGAAATATAATCATGAGATAGTCGGATGTAATTCCCGGCTGGATACCTTGCAGGCAGCTATTCTGCAGGTGAAACTAAGACACCTGGATGAGTTCAATGCCCACCGTCAACAGATTGCCAAACGTTATGATGAAGAGTTAAGTGTTGTAGAAGAAGAAACGGATAGGCTCCTATTGCCTATTGTTTCCGACTATACCACCCATGTGTATCATCAGTACACTCTTCAGGTATTAGGAAGTGATGCCCGTGATAAATTGAAAAAACATCTTGCCGAACGTCATATCCCTTCTATGGTTTATTATCCGCTTCCGGTATATAAGCAGCATGCCTATAAGGAACTGGTGTGTTTTGCAGATGAGAAAAGACGAGATGAATCAGGCTATTTAGCCAAAGATGTATTATCCATCCCTATCCATACGGAAATGAAGGAAGATGAGCAAACCTATATTATTGAAGCAATCAAAGCGTTTTATGGAATGTAATACAATCCGCTTCGCGGTCGTGGGATGCGGACATATTGGCAAGCGACATGCCGAAATGATTACGCGGGATGCCGGTGCCGAGCTGGTGGCCTTATGCGATATCCGTCCCAAGGAAGAGTTGGGCATTGAAGCCTATGATGTATCTTTCTATTCTTCGTTGGAAGAGCTGTTGGATAGCGATATCTCTTTCGACGTATTGAATGTATGCACCCCGAACGGTCTGCATGCGGAAATGGCTGTCCGGGGAATGGAAACCGGACATCATGTAGTCATTGAGAAACCGATGGCGCTTACTAAAGCTGATGCCGAAAAGATCATTTCCACCTCGGAAAAACTGGATAAAAAGGTCTTTTGCGTGATGCAAAACCGCTATTCTCCCCCTTCCGTCTGGTTGAAGGAGATGGTCGACTCCGGACGGTTGGGCGATATCTATCTGGTACAGCTCAACTGTTACTGGAACCGCGACGAACGCTATTACAAACCGGGCGGCTGGCATGGTGATGCCCGGTTGGATGGAGGCACTTTGTTTACGCAATTTTCCCACTTCATTGATATCATGTACTGGCTCTTTGGCGATATCACCAACCTGCAAGCGCGCTTCGCCGATTTCAATCACGCCGGACTGACCGACTTTGAAGACTCCGGTATCATCAGTTTCGACTTCGTAAACGGAGGCATGGGCAGCCTCAACTACTCCACAGCGGTATGGAACCGCAACCTGGAGAGCAGCCTCACAATCGTCGCCGAAAAAGGAAGTATCAAAGTAGGCGGGCAATACATGAACGAAGTAGAATACTGCCATATCGAGGACTACGACATGCCCATCTTGGCTCCCACCAACCCCGGCAACGACTACGGCCCCTACAAAGGCTCCGCCCAGAACCATAACTTCGTGATCCGCAACGTAGTCGAAGTCCTTACCGCCCCAGATACCCACCCCATAACCACCGGCATGCACGATGGCATGAAGGTGGTGGATATCATTGAGAGGGTGTATAGGGGGAAGTGATTGTGCCTTTTCCGTTTTCCATTGCATTAAATAAAAAAACCACCCGAAGGTGGTTGGGATCTTGGCATTTCTCATCCAAGAGGGGTTTGTGTTATTACTAACACTACGCAAATATAGTAAAAAAGTAACAAAAAGCAACGGAAAATAGTAAAAAAGGGGATGTCTCAAGGTAAAATAACATAAGTCTAAGCACTTTACGACTATATTGACAGTATGGATATAATAAGGCTCCGCCCATAACCACCGGCATGCACGATGGCATGAAGGTAGTGGATATCATCGAGAGGGTGTATAGGGGGAAGTGATGGCGGTTCATCTGTTCAAGGTAACGTGTCTTTTAGTCAACCCCTGGGGCTAACCCAAAAGTAGCGAATTCAGTATCTTGGCTCCTCGCCTGGTCAGGCGAGGGGGACCGCCGCTTGCGGGGGTGGAGTGGTTGTCTTTACTTGTATTACTTTGATATACTATTATTTACAAACAATATCAACCTCTCCACCGCTGCGAGCAGCGGTCCCCCTCTCCTGACCAGGAGAGGAACTTTAGATAGTTGTCCGCTACTTTTGAGTCAGTCCCATCTCTTAAAATTTGCCGGAAGAGGGAATAATATTCGTTTGTTGGCGTTATCTTTGTGAGGTGTAGCCTATTTACTTGTATACGATGGCGTTTAAGGGGTTCGCTATACAGAATATTTATAAATAACGCTTAACGCATTATGCAATTATCAATTATCATCCCTGTTTATAACGTAGAGGCCTATTTGGAAGAGTGTCTCAATAGCTGCCTGGAGCAGGATATTCCGCATGCTGACTATGAAATAATCGCGATTAATGATGGATCTCCTGACGGAAGTTTAGCTATCTTAGAGCGATATGCAGATAAATATCCGAATATTACAGTCCTATCACAAGAGAACAAAGGCTTAAGTGCCACCCGAAACCGAGGTATTGAAGTTGCCAAAGGCGAATATATCTGGTTTATCGATTCGGATGATTGGATTGAAAGAAATTGCTTAAGTAGCACACTTGGTTTTTCCGAAGATATGGTGATGTTTGATGGACTCTATGGAGCCATTGGAAATAATATTTCTAAAGAGATATTCAAAGAAGTTTCTCTTGAGAAACCTCATATAAATTTTATATGTATTTCACCCTGTGTTTATCTGTTTAAAAGAACTTTTCTTGTCGATAATAACCTGAAATTCATAGAAGGACTATTTTTTGAGGATACAGAGTTTACGCCTCGTTGCTTTCGTTTTGCTAAGAGTTTCAGACGTTTGAAACAAACTGTTTACTATTACCGAAGCAATCCTGACTCTATTTGCCGTGCACCTGAGTTCTCAAAATACTATCACCATTATCTCATTGCATGTGAAATATTGAAAAATATAAAAAAATATACTACTCCCGGAGACAAATGGGATCTATTCTTTCAAAGATCTATTGTAGATATAGTATCAACGGGTATGCATAGATGTCTTGCTTTGCCCTTAAAAGAGCAAATGAGATTTTTTAAGGCAGTTAAAGGGAATAAGGAAATCACCCAGATATTACGTAAGAATAGTAAGCCAGGACAAAAAATAAAGGGCATTTTACTAAAAAATGCTGTTTGGGCTTTACCTCTTTATTTACGCCTTGAATGTGCCCTTGTTATCCCTTTGAAAAATAGGTTTCGTTAATTTATAGTCAAATGGAAGAAATCCCTCTAAAAACAAAAACAGCCAAAGGCCTCTTTTGGGGAGGATTGAGTAGTGGTACTCAGCAGTTGATCTCGGCTTTTATGGGGGTGTGTTTTTTGATGTATCTCTCTGCGGAAGACTATGGGGTTATAGGCCTCTTGGGGATCTTTACGGGTATAGCTTATACGCTTCAGGAGGGAGGGTTCTCTGCCGCATTAATTAATCGTGAAAAAGAAGATAGAAAAGACTATAATGCCTTTTTCTGGTTTAGCCTCTTCCTAAGTCTTTTATTCTACCTTCTTTTATTCTTCTGCGCTCCGGCTATTGCCGCATTCTATAACCAACCGGATCTGATCTTGATTGCCCGTGTATTATTTCTTACCCTTCCGCTCAATGCGATCACCTTTGCTCCCTCCACTATCATGGCGCGTCGGCTTATGGTAAAAGAGGGGGCTATTGTAGATATTGTATCCATCCTTATTAGTGGAAGCACCGGGGTCGTTATGGCTATCCAAGGCTATGCCTATTGGGCGTTGGTTGCTCAGATGGTTGTTTATGCATTAATGAGAAGCATTTTGTTTTGGTTCTTTTCTCCTTTCCGTCCCTCCTTATCTTTCGATTTTTCTCCGATCAAAGAGATGTTCTCCTTTAGTGTCAAGCTGATCTTCTCAAGTATTATCAACCAGATACAAGGAAATATATTCTCTGTCTTATTAGGTAGGTTTTACACCAAAACGGAAGTAGGAGTCTATTCGCAGGGAGTAAAATGGGCCGGCATGGGCTCAAATATTTTGCTTCGTATGGTTAGTAGCGTAGGGCAACCTATGTTTGCCACAATCCAGCACGATAAAATACGTCAGCTCCAAGTCTTGCGTAAGATGATGCGCTTTGTCGCTTTTACGGCTTTTCCTGTCATGTTGGGTATCGCTTTTATTGGGCAGGAATTCATTTCCGTTATCAATGAAAAATGGCTTCCCTGCGTTCCTATTATGCAAATCTGTTGTGTAGGTGGTATTTTTGGTGTGTTTGGTTCGTTATATAATCAACTGATTATGAGCCGTGGCAAGTCCTCTTTCTTTTTTGTTACATCACTTGTGTTTGGTATATTCCAAATTGCTTTCGCCTTCCTGATGCTTTCTTTTGGTCTCTACTGGATGGCATTTGCTGCCATGGTTATCAATTTTATCTCCCTGGGAGTTGCCCATTTTTATGCCTCCACACTTATTCCAGTGCGCCTTAAGCATATTTTGAAAGATACGATGCCCTATCTACTGATTACGATTACTATCTTTGTGGGTGTCCATTTCCTTACGGTGGGCATCGAAAGTGTGGCATGGCGATTTATTCTAAAGATAGCTCTTTCCGTTGTATTGTATGTTCTTATTATGTGGAGAAGTAATTCTGTAATATTCAAGGAGAGTGTTGATTTGATTTTGAAGAGACAGATAAAAGGCTAACCACCCATTCCCATTCCTTCAAAAGCCTTTTCAAAATCGGCTGAAAATCTTAACTTTGTAAGCAAAAACGTGCAACCGGTGAAAGTCTCAATAATTATTCCTGTTTACAACGTTTCTATGTATATAGAGGAGTGCTTGCAGTCTGCTTTAGAGCAAACCTATCAGGATATTGAATATCTGATAGTCAATGACGCTTCGCCAGATGATAGCATGGAGAAGATAGAAGCACTTATCCACAATCATTCGCGCAAGAATGATATAAAAATAATCTCTCATCAGGTGAACAAAGGGATCTCTGCAGCCCGAAATAGTGGAATCAGGGAAGCAACAGGGGATTATCTTTTCTTTTTAGACAGCGATGATGTTTTATATAAGAACAGCATTGAAGTTTTGGCGTCTCTGGCGATAAAGGAGAACCCGGATCTTGTTATATCAGAGTATACATTAATTGGTAGTAATGATCGAAAGAAGTATCCATATATAACACTTTCCGCCTCTACAATATATGGCGAAGAGATAGCGGATGCTTTTTATCGCAAAAAATGGCATGGGGCTGCATGGAACAAGCTTGTTAAGCGAACACTCTTTTTGCACAAAGAATGTATGTTTTATGAAGGGATTATTCAAATGGAAGATATCCTTTGGTCTTTATTTATCGCACAATATGCTTCCACTATGTGTGTAAGTAAAGAAAATACTTATTTTTATCGTATTAGGGAAGGGTCTGTTACTCAAAAAGTATCTACCCGCAATTTTGACAGTATGCTTCTTGTATTAAAGGAAATGGGGTCAACGGCTTTTTTAAAGCACCAACACAAAGATGATACTGCATTATGTGAGTTCCTTGCAGATCAAAGGATTTATTTCTATAAGGAACTCATCCGTTGCCATATAGAGAAAGGCTACATAAGACAAAGCGTGAAGAAGATTGATGCTGCTTTCTCAGATAAGAAATTTAGCCTATTCGCTCACTCTTTTAGTTATTTTCTTAAAGTACTTCCTTATAAACTACCCCATTCGTTAGGGATAATGTATATTAAATTGATATTACTAATTCAGAAAAAAAATGATTAGAACAGTCGTAGTAATTCCTGTGTATGAGGGAATGCCTAAGGAAACAGAAAAGATCTCTTTGAGGAGGTGCTTGAAAGTACTATCTAATCATTCTATATGTCTTATTGCCCCGGAGGGATTAGACATCTCTTATTACAAATCTGTTTTTGATAAAGAGAATATCCCTTTCCTATTAGAACTATTTCCTCCTGTTTTCTTCAAAGGAATAGCGGGATACAACAAGTTGATGCTGAGTAAAGATTTCTATAAGCGCTTTGAAGCATGGGAGTATATGCTCATCTATCAATTGGATGCATATGTCTTTAGCGATAAACTTAATGAATGGGCCTCCAAAGGATATGACTACATAGGAGCTCCCTGGAAGAAAAGAAATGGGGAAGTGATAAAGGATGTATCTGGGAATGGAGGGTTCTCTTTGCGAAAGACACAATCATTTATCTCACTTTTTTCGTCACAAGGTAAATTATTGTCTTATAAAGGGCTGTGTTCTTATTATACGGATTTTGGCTTTCTCTATAAGTGGATCTACATTTTGTTAGGGCTATTATTCACAAAATACAATTCCATCACCTATTTTACTCACTTGAAATGGGCAGAAGACCTGTTTTTTGCACGGCTATCATACAAAAAAGTATCTCCTTTTAAGATTCCCGGTTCAGACGTTGCAAAATTTTTTTCAATCGAACTATACCCTGGCTATTGGTTAAAGGAAAACAACAATCAACTGCCATTCGGATGTCATGGATGGGAGAAAGGGGATAATCTTACTTTTTGGAGAGATTATATCCCTGAAGATTTATGAATTTTACTAAAAAACTGCTGACATGACTAAAAAGACCATCAAAATTAACTTTGTGGATTTTTGGAAAGGATTTGATCCTCATAATAATTTCTTACTGGACAGCCTTTCTCTTCATTACAACCCGGTCATAGATCCTAATCCGGATTATCTCTTCTACTCCCTATTTGGATATTCTCATCTGAAATATACGGAGGCGATCAAAATTTATTATACAGGAGAAAATGACATTCCGGACTTTAACTTTTGTGATTATGCAATAGGTTTTCAGCATATGCAGTTTGAAGACAGATATTTGCGTCTTCCATTATATACGTTATATCCTGGATTTCAACGATTGAAATGTAAAACTTTAGAGGAGGGTTTGTCGAAAAGAAAATTTTGTAATTTTGTTTATTCAAACTCAATATATGCTATCCCTTTGCGTGAACAATTTTATCATCAACTATCAAAATATAAAAAAATTGATTCCGGAGGTCGATTTATGAATAACATTGGTGGTCCGGTTGCTGATAAGATCGCATTCATTAAGGATTACAAATTCACTATTGCTTTTGAGAACAGTTCCTTATCTGGCTATACCACGGAAAAGCTAATGGAGCCTATGCGAGTGAATTCTCTGCCAATTTACTGGGGAAACCCATCGGTAAATAGAGATTTTAATTCGAGTTCTTTCATTTGCTTGCAAGACTATGCCTCCATAGAAGAAGCTATTGAAGAAATTATCCGATTAGATAATGATGAAGAAGCATATATGAAAAGGCTGTCAGAACCATGGCTCACTAAACTACAAGCAGAAAAAGATTGGGACTCAGAATTATCTGATTTTCTTGTTTCAATTGTGGAACAATCACTCAATCAGGCGAGACGAACGACAATGTATGGTTATGCCTTAATACGAAAATACAGAGAAAGTCGACTGGCAAAATACTCTACCCTTCCTGTCATAAGAAATTTATTAAATAAATAGGCTTTATTATCTTATCACATCCCTAAACCTTCTCTTCCGCTCTTTTTCCGAATAATTCCCGACAAACATCTGGCGGGAATAGGGGTTAAAGCGGAGGATGGTGTAGAGAAAACGATAAAACATCATACGTTCGCTGAAAGGATTAAAGAGGCACTTCGTATCCTTGGGTAATCTCTTCCACCTTGCCATGGCTGAACTCCTTCAATAGGCGCTTGTTTAATTGCCAACAAACGTTAAATCGCCCCTATTCCCCCAAAAGCTTCAACTATCATTTTGATATTTTCGCCCGACTATTTTCCCAAAAACGTAGGGGTATTTAAAATTAGTCCCGCGAGTAACACTTTTTAACGTATCATATTGTACGGCAAAATGGCCATTATGCTTACATTTTGTATTTTAACATTTGCATTTGGGGGGAGCTTCAAATGGGAGGGCAAGGGGAGGTTTCAATTTTCACCCCTTTGTGCGCCTTCGTGTCCCTTCGTGGTAAGAAAACATAGTGTATTTGTGGATAAAAACCGGAAAGGACCAGTGGCATATATTATGTAGAAAGACTTAACCACGAAGTATCACAAAGGCGCACGAAGAGGTAGGGGGAATAGAGGGTGCTTGTTTGTAAAGTGTGTAAAAATAGTCCTTGAAAAATCGGAGAAAAGGGGAAGGTTTTAACCCGCTTAAAAGCAGTATGGTAGGGGTTGAAACCCACAGAGGTAAAGGCTTTGCCTACATCTTAAAACCGTTCGATAAATCGAACGGCAAAAGAGAGGCCTGCGGCCACTCGCTGCGCTCGCTTTGGAAAACCTTCAAACTTTCCAATATCTGAAAACACTTCCCCTTTCCCTCCATTTTGCTTTACGCTGCGCTAAGCGATTTGCAATTCCATTTCTAAAACCCAACGACCTCCTCAAAATAGGCAATCGTTTTTTTCAGTCCATCTTCCAATGCTACCTGAGGCTCCCAGCCATTTAATCGCTCTTTGGCCAACTGGATATCCGGTTTGCGTCGCAATGGATCATCCGAAGGAAGAGGTTGGAATACAATCTTTGAAGAAGAGTTGGTCAATTCAATCGCCTATTGGCAATAGGAAGAGCAGCTCTTTTTCCTATTTTATTTTATCAATATTGGGATTATTTGCTCCCAAAGAAAAAAGGTAAATAATTATTTCACCACCTCCCCAAATCTCCTCTTCCGCTCTTCTTCCGAGTAGTTTTCGACAAACATCTGGCGGGAGTAGGGGTTAAAGCGGGGGATCGGTTGCTGAGAAAATATTTGTAGTGCTTTGATAAATTCTTCTTTTGTATGGCAGAGGGCGCCGACCTGTTTGACGTCTACATCGTAGCCTTCGAAGGCTTCGGCGGTGCCGATGATGTTTTTGCCATACATTAGGGCTTCACAGGTCTTTACTTTCATGCCGCTTCCTTCGAAGATCGGGAGGAGCATAAAATCGGCCTGTTCGATATATGGTCTTAAGTCGGGCACATCGCTCAGGACTTCGATATTCGGATAGGCTTTTACTTTCGGGATGATGGCACTCATGCCTTTGCCGACAATCTGCAAACGGATATTTACATGCGGTAATACCTGATGAACAAACCAGAGAATGCCCCGCACATTCATCGGGAAGTAGGTGCCTAAAAACAGGCAAAGGGGCGTCTTATTTGTCATGCCCTCCGGATAGGTATCCCGTTTATACACATCTTTGAATACGACTGGCGATAAGATATCGGGCGTACGGTGATGGCGCTTTTCGATCTCTTCCTGATCCCTTTTATTGAGCGCGATGATCACATCCGAATAGTCGCATGCCTGTTGATCGTTTTGGGTTACGCAACGAACGACTATCGAACGCCAGGGCTTCCATCGCCCTATCTTGGCCGCGAAATAGACCGACTCCACATTGTGGAAGAAGGTGATGATCTTGCCTTTATATGACTTTTTCTTTAACTCTTTCGCGATCACCCCGAAAATGCTTCGGTCGATAAACACGTAGTCGTACTCCTCCGCCAGCTGGACTATTTGCGCTACCTTTTGAGGAGAGAGCCCGTAATAATAGCCTTTCAGGAAGTGTATCAGTATCGGGAAGATACGAAATAACAGCTGCGTCTTACTTTGCGACTCATGGATATAGTAGGTAGTTACATTTTCTTCGCCCAATAACTCGGTGAGAACATGGTAATTGGCATTTGTCCCCTGTTCCCCTCCGGCATCGATCGCTCCGGACTTTCTGTAACGTATGAAAAGTAATCGATTCATGAGCGCAAATATAGCGTATTATTCACAACAAACGAATTGTCTTTTTGTTTGTTAACCTACTCTCTTTCTCGCAGACAGGCATACTATTGGCAGCTACAAAACAAGAAGGGTCTTGCCGATTGCCAATCTTTTTTCATTATCCACACCGGCATTACTTGCGTAATAAGACCAATTTTGAACTTTCTCGTTTATCTCGTCAATAATTTCTTTTGATTTTTTGTTTCGGATAGAGTGCCCGATTGTTAATAGATCTTCCCGTGTAATGCTCGATCGCTTCCCATTGATACTCAGGGCATGTTGGCTGACCCATTCGCTTCCGGGACGGTAGGCATGGCAAATGTCATACGCCGGAGCTAACGTCCAACGGCCTCCCTGTTTGAGGAGAAATGAGAAGTTCTTAGTATGGTCGTCGCAATTGCGCGCGATTACATTAAACACCATCCGCCGAAACATCTGTTCGGCTTCGGCATAGCTCAGCTTCAACTCTCTCATCGTTTGGAATAATTGCTCATAACTATAACTGGTTATCCGGTTATAGTCATAATGTTTCATCGCGCAAAAGGTCTGTGTATGGTGCTTTATATAAGGGCCCTCCCTGTCGAAACGCCGTGTCATGAAATGGGCACGCCCGTTCTCTTCCAGTAAACGACAGGGCATCATTCCCAAACCACAATCGATGGCCATCAGATAGTAGGCATATTCGACACGTCCATACCCCAGGGACGCACCCAATTGTATGTCGCTCACCCCGTCGAGCTTTAATAACCAATGTTCAAATCCTTCCGGTGCCCGGGTCTGTCCGGAACGAACCTCGCCTGTTCGTTCGTTATAAGCAATGACCGCTTTGGGGCGGGCTCCACCTGCAGATGTACCGATCTTCAATATATCCCGAACCGATTTCTCTTCATCGGATTTTAAGTTGGTGACAAAAGCCTCCTTTTTCGACAGCATCTTTCCGGCCACTTCTACCAGACTCTCCACTTCCACCGAGAAGGTATTTACATGCTGTTTCTGAATCGTCGGTTCAAATTCTAAGGCGCCCATTCCTCTACGTCCAATGAAACATAGCATTTCCACCGGGTTCATACTGTTTTCCGGACGGCCTTGTTGAGCCAGCCATAAATTGATCAGGTCATTCCCATAGCGGTCGGGCAGCATATCGGCAAGCAATCCCGGCAAACCCTTGAATGTGTCATACACAGAGTTTCTCTCTTTACGCAGTTCCGGAAACGAGTAGACCTGCTGTTCACGCGTGAGTGGCATTTTCAAAGGAGCCAGCTCCCAACCCTCCTTCTTGAAGGCCGGGCTATATTCAAAAGAGGCCAGCCGGGTTGTTTCGTCCCACGCGACAGCGCCTACCTCTTTCCCCCATATTTTTACAATGGCTGTATTCATAACTACCAGTCCGTATCATCTGGGTTTATAGCATTTTTCTTTCGCGGCGATGCTACTCGTTGCCTCTTTTTTTGCTCCGCTTTGGCAAGAGCCAAAGGGCTTGGCTGTCGGGTAACGGTGAATTTATCAAAGACCTGTAGAAGATCCAATACACGCAATACCTGAATGAGAGTGGCAACTGTGACTGTTTCGCCCCGCTCCAGTAAACTAAGGGTAGAACGACTTATGCCGGACTCTTTAGCAAGCATCTCCTGCGTTTTATTTTGCTGCATGCGATGAAACTTTATGAATCCCCCTATTTGCCGGGCAATATCATCATCGCTCATTGCATGCCAGTCATTGTCTGATAAATCATTCATAACGCATTGTTTTGTCTTTAATGTATGAGATACGATACAAATATATTAATTTGTAATGAATATCTCTTACAAATAAAGAATAAATGCATCATGGTAGTCGGAGTCTCTTGCAGAGAAGAGGTCAAATACGCGCCGTGATATAATCAATGATATCCAGGCATAAGCGGGTAGTCTGCTCTTCTACGTCGAGCTCAGGGTTGAGTTCGACCAAATCCATGGATTTAATGAGATTCGTGCTGAGCACCGTATCCACAAACGCGTTAAACTCCTCCGGCGTCAACCCCTCCGCTACACGGGTGCCTGTGCCGGGTGCATACTGCGGGTCGATGCTGTCGACATCGATGCTGAAATGCACATTCCGTATCTTGCGTTCCCGGAGCTTGCGGCGTATATCGTCCGCCACAAAAGCTATGCCTTTCTCACGAATAATGGTCATGGGGTAGACGCTGAGCTTCTCACGACGGATCAGATCCAATTCCCCTTGGTCCAGGCTTCGGGTGCCTACCAAGAAGACATTTTCCGGATGCACCTTATTGCCGGGGGCGTAGATATTGACCAACTCCTCGCTACCCATGCCCATAAGCGCGCTAAGCGGCATCCCATGAATATTACCGCTGGGTGATGTCTCACTGGTGTTGATATCGCCATGAGCATCGAGCCAGATAATACCAAAGTCGTCGAAGCTTTTTCCCACACCCGAAGCGCTACCCAAGCCCAACGAGTGGTCGCCGCCGACCACCAGCGGGAAGGCGCCTCCCCGCAGTGTGTCGTAGACCAGCTCGGCCAGGTTGTTATTGACCTCAATGATAGCGTCCAGGTATTTCATGCTCTTGCTGCGGGCAAACTTATCCTCCTGGCTTACCGGAGGGACATAGAGATTGCCCAGGTCGAAAGCGCGATGCCCGTTTTTACGAATAATATCCATCAGCCCTCTCGCGCGAAGATGGTTAGGTGCTTTTTCTACACCTTCCCGGTCGCAACCGAGGTTGAGGGGTACACCAATAACGTTGACTTTCATAGAAGGAGATTAAAATTGTGAAAATGTTTTTTTGATAATCGCTATCGCTTCCAACATCTCTTCCCGGGTGATCACCAGAGGCGGCGTGAAGCGGATGATATGATCATGTGTCGGTTTGGCAATCAAGCCGTTTTCCATCAAAGCGATGCAGACATCCCAAGCGGTTTTCCCCTCCTTGGGTTCCGTGACAACGGCATTCAATAGCCCCTTTCCTCTTACCAGGCGGATCATCGGGTGATCCATTTTTTCCATCTCCTCGCGGAAGAGGCGACCCATTTCATCGGCATTTTCCGAGAGCTGTTCCTCGCGAACTACCGTTAAAGCGGCAATCCCTACCTGTGCGGCCAGCGGATTTCCCCCATAGGTCGATCCATGTTCGCCCGGTTTGATTGTCAGCATCACGGCATCATCGGCCAATACGGCGGAGACAGGCGTAACACCTCCCGACAAAGCTTTACCCAGAATGAGCACATCCGGACGCACACCTTCCCAATCACAAGCCAATAAACGTCCCGTTCGCCCGATACCCGTCTGTATCTCATCGGCCATAAAGAGCACATTATGCGCCTTGCATAGGGCGTAACAGTCGCGCAAATAGCCCTCGTTGGGCACCACCACACCGGCTTCGCCCTGGATAGGTTCGAGTAAGAAGCCAACCACGTCGGGATCCAGCAACGCCTCTTTCAGCGCCTCTACATTATTATAGGGTATTTTCACAAAGCCCGGGGTGTAGGGGCCGAAGTCCTTGTAGGAGCTCGGGTCGGTACTCATGGAGATAATCGTTACCGTGCGCCCATGGAAATTCTCCCCGCAGACAACAATCTTCGCCTTCTCCGGCGCAATACCCTTGCAGCGATATCCCCACCGGCGACAAAGTTTCAAGGCTGTTTCAACCGCCTCTGCACCGGTATTCATCGGCAACAGCTTGTCATAACCGAAGAAACGACAGGCGAACTCCATGAATTCTCCTAACACATCGCTGTAGAAGGCGCGGGACACAAGCGTTAGTTTTTCGGCCTGTTCTTTTAATGCCTCGATAATCTTCGGATGACAATGCCCCTGACTCAGGGCGGAATAACCGGAAAGGAAATCGAAATAGCGTTTCCCTTCGACATCCCAGACAAAAATACCTTTTCCTTGATTCAATACTACGGGCAGCGGATGATAATTATGCGCCCCAAACTGCTCTTCGCGGGCAATGTAATCTTTCGGTTCCATACAACAGACATTTAGTTTTTAGCATATTGTCAGCATATACAGCTGGCTACACGGCAAATCTACAAAACCTATTGACATTTTGCTAATTTAGGGTATATGTTAAGAAGCAGAAGTTGGTGGGTGGGGGAGGCGTATTCAAATATGGTAATATTGGAAGGAGAAGGGAGAAAGGAGAAGGGAGAAAGGGGCGCTTTCAGATATTGTAAGAATTGAAGGTTATTGTATCATAAAAATAGTATCAAAATTTCTCCTCCTTAGCAAAGGAGGAGAAATTTTGTCACTATGTTTAGTATGTCTTTATCTTCCAATTTTGTAAGAATTGAAGGTGGGGATCGCGCTGCAAGCGTGAGATTATGCATAACCGTATGCAAGCGTAGCGCAGCTTACGGTATAGCGACTACCTGTCAATCAAGCGCCGCAGGTGCGAGATCTGCCATAATCCCGCCCCATGCGGGGCTTTTTATATAGAGGATTCACTACCGTAAGCTGCGCTACGCTTGCATACGGTTATGCATAATCTCACGCCTGCAGCGTGCTTCCCCGCAATCTTCACATCTTCTCCTTTCTCCTTCACATTTTCTCCAATTTGAAGAATACAAACTATTCCCCTCTCTTGTGGAGAGGGGGAAGGGGGAAGGGGAAAGGTCTTCTCAGTCTTGTACAGAGAGATGATTGATCAGCGGATTGCTGTACATCTCGAGTATCTTTGTTTTTAGGAAGTCTTCGTCTTTATTGGGGATAACGATCTTCTCGATCTGGCCTTGCAGGTAGGCCTGGAATTGTTTTTTGTCTTTGAGGCCGTACATCTCACTGAAACGTTTTGTTCCCTTCAACATATCATAGGCCACATAATTGCATGGATAGAAGCGGTAGTGCTTGTAGATTTCCCGGTCGATAATGCTGGCTACTGTCGTGTATAATTCCGTCTTTTCCATTTCCGGATCGAGCTTTTCCAACGCCTGGTTGATGGGGGTACAAATGGTGAAATGCACCCGTCCCTTATTATTCAATATGCCTGTTTCCATGGCTAACAGGTCGTCGCGTTTACTTTTTGTAAACTCCGGATTATCACGTTTCTGCTGAAACTCCTGCGCTTTGAGGAAATCACAGGGATCGAATTCGTAGGAAATAGCTACCGGCACGATATTCAAGCTCTTCAGATTGGTCAGGATATCCTTCGTATCGCCACCCATATTGAGCATCTTCAGGATACTCGCCTGCGTCTTATCGTTGGAGTCTTTTGCCCGTCCTTCGCGCTGTGCGATCCAGATCGACTCATGAGTCTCCTGGATAGTTTGATGGATATACTGGGAGAGAAGAATGCTTGCCTCGAGCTGCTGACGGCCTGAAACACCGCGCTTCACGATAAAGGCATTATTCAAACGGACAACCGTATCGATCCAGGGTTTGATCAACAGGTTATCGCCAATAGCCACCTGGGTCAGCCCGTAGCCTACTTCGTAGAGCATCACATTCAGAAACGCTGCATCGAGTACGATATCACGGTGATTAGAGATAAACGTACAGGCAGGTTTCCCTTCCGGCAAACGGCTTCTTCCCGAGATGGTAAGTGAAAAGGTTGTCTTTTTGGCGATGGTCATCACTGCATCGTACGCAAGCGTTGTTTTGAACTCCTCTTTCGTACGGCAGGAACGCATCATCTTCACCAATTCTTCCTTGTTTAGATTCGGCTCGATATACCGTAAAGCGTCTATCAGGTCTTCATTGTTGACCAACGACTCGATGGCATCTTTCACCTCGCTGTCGATAAAAGGTCGAATATCATCGAATTTATGAATATCTACTTCTTTTTTATCCATGATATCATCACTTATTGAATTCGTTTTCTATTATTTCCGTTAACACATCTTGTATGTCCAGTCCCGCGGCTTTCACCTGCTGAGGGATAAAACTGGTCAGCGTCATACCGGGAGTCGTATTGACTTCCAATACCACCGGTTCCCCTTCCCGGGGAATGATATAATCGACACGTATCAGCCCTTTGGCGCCCAACAGATCATAGATCTTCAGTGTTTGTTGTTGTATCTTACGTGTCAGCTCCTCTGAAATGCGGGCCGGCGTTATTTCATCTACCTGCCCGTTGTATTTGGCATCGAAATCGAAAAATTCATTATCGGTCACCACCTCCGTCAGGGGGAAAACAACCTCTTTCCCTTTTGTTTTGTAGCAACCGCAGGTCACCTCCGTGCCCTCCACATAGCTTTCCATAATCACTTCATTGCCTTCTGCAAAGGCCTTTTGGATCGCCTTTTGGATCTCTCCTTCGGTTTTCACCTTCGTCACCCCGAAGCTGCTGCCTCCGTCGTTTGGTTTCACAAACAGCGGCAAGCCAAGGGCCGACAATACTGCCTCGTCCGAGATCGTTTCACCTTTCATCAGGCGGATAGCAGGAGCGATTCGTACGCCAAAGTTATGCAAGTATTGGTTGCACATATATTTATTAAATGTCAACGCGCTCGCCAACACGCCGCAACAGGAGTAGGGGATACGCATCATCTCCAGGTAGCCCTGTAACAGTCCATTCTCGCCGGGAGTCCCATGAATCGTGATGTAAGCAAAGTCAATGTGTACGATGGTTCCATTTTCTTCAAAACAAAAACCGTTCCGGTCGAGCGTTGTCATCTCGCCATTGGCCAGCTTCACCTGCCACCCCTCCTTCTTAATGATGGCAATATATACATTATATTTTTCTTTATCAAGAAAAGAGTAAATCCCATCGGCGCTTTTCAGCGAAACAACGATTTCCGATGAATCTCCCCCTGCTATGATCGCTATATTCTTTTTCATCACTTTGTTTTCACATTATTCAAATTCATCCACTTCTTTCGACTGGGCATATCGCCGCCATTTGTCGATCAGTTGCTGCATATCTTCCGCCAGGGGCGAATCGAAAAACATCTCTTCGCCGGTCACCGGATGCACGAATCCCAACGTCTTCGCATGCAAGGCTTGCCGGGGGCAGGTCGCAAAACAATTCTGTACAAACTGACGGTATTTATTGAAAGTGGTTCCTTTCAGTATCTCATGCCCTCCGTAACGTTCGTCGTTGAAGAGCGTATGTCCGATATATTTCATGTGCACGCGGATCTGATGCGTACGTCCTGTCTCCAGGCGACATTCCACCAATGTGGTGTAGCCCAGACGCTCTACCACCCGGTAGTGTGTCACGGCAGTTTTCCCATGATCGCCTTCGGGGAATACGGTCATCTGCATGCGGTCGCGCGGATCGCGTCCGATATTTCCTTCGATGCGTCCTTCCTCTTCCCGTATGTTTCCCCAGGCCAACGCCAGGTATTTCCGCTGGGTGGTTTTGTTGAAGAACTGAAGGCTCAGATGACTTTTCGCTTCCGGCCGTTTGGCAATAAGCAAAAGCCCCGAGGTATCCTTGTCGATGCGATGCACCAGTCCCACACCCGGATCGGCCGGATTATACAGCGGATCATCTTTCAAGTACCACGCCAGCGCATTCACCAGCGTACCGGTATAATTGCCATGCCCCGGATGCACCACAAGCCCTGCCGGCTTATTGACCACCATCAGGACTTCGTCTTCGTAAACAATATCAAGCGGTATATTTTCAGGAATAATCTCCAGCTCCCGGCGGGGACGATCGAGTACGAGTGTGACCACATCGAGTGGTTTCACGCGGTAGTTGCTCTTCACCGGCTTCCCATTCACATGGATACAACCGGCATCGGCCGCCAACTGAATCCGGTTGCGTGTAGCCCCCATCATACGGTCGACCAGGAATTTATCGACACGCAACAGTGCTTGCCCCCTGTCCGCTGTGAAGCGGAAGTGTTCAAACATCTCAGGCGTTTCAAGTTCTTCTTCCGGCAGAAGCAAGTCGTCCGGTTCGTCTTCTATATCATATAGATTATAGTCGTCCATAGGCTAAAACCAACTTTCAACATCACTATCGAGGGGGACAACGGCCGGTTCTCGCTGTTCGACAGCCAAAGAGTCAGCCTCCATTTCACCACTGCTCACCTTTAATACAAGGGGAGTTGTCAATGGTATCTTTTCGCCGGCCTGCAATACCCTTCCGCGCGACTCCACACCCAAAGCAAGATCTTTGTAGGGACCGGGAATATAGGTTGTTTCAACATTTGTAAATCCGCGTGATTTCAAAATCGCGTATGCCTGGCGGAAAGAGAGATCTTCCACCTCCGGCACCTCGGCCATCTGCGCCGTTGTGGCGTTGATCGTGATAAAAAGAATACGTCCCTCCTTCACCTTCGATCCGGTAGCCGGTTTGATCTCCACGATAGCACCGGGAGACACCTCTTTTGAAAAAACAGAGTCGATCACATTATAGCGCAGGCCACTATTGTGGATAAAGATCGCGGCCTCGTCCATGGAAAGCCCTTTCACATCGGGCACAACCACCGCTTTATTATGGTGCGTGTAATTATCAAGCCATTTGAGAACACCGTAGAGGATGGCTCCGGAAACCGCCACCATCAACAATAGGTTTATTACATACGGATTCTTCAGTATTTTTATCAGAAAGTCCTTCATGTTTGTCCGGTATTAGCCAGTTTAATTAGATAGAGACTTCAAAAGTAGAAAAAAAGCCGCATAAACAAAGAAAGTAAAGGCTTTTTAGCAAAACCTTTACTTTCTTTATATACGTTTAAATCGAACCGATTATCCGTTGTATTCGTCAGATACTGTCAATTTAGCTCTTCCTTTTGCACGACGGGAAGCCAATACGCGGCGTCCATTTGCTGTTGCCATTCTTGAACGGAAGCCGTGCTTGTTTTTTCTTTTCCGGTTCGAAGGCTGAAATGTTCTTTTCATTTTCCTATATGATTTATTATTATAATCTTAACTGATTTGGGGTGCAAAGATAAATGCTTTTTTTGAATATACAAACGCCTGAGGCAGGATTATTTTGGTTTTCTTTCAGTTATAGACCAAAAAGCTTACTTCAAATGCGCCTGAATCCATCTCAACTGCTCATAACGTGTCTCCAGCGAGACCCAGTGTTCATTGACCGGTGTGATCAACGCCTCTTTGGGGGCGGTAATCAGATTATAAACGGCATAGCTGGTGGTTGGCGGGCAGACATTGTCGTTGTATCCCCACGTCATATACACGGGCACGCGGATGCCGCGGGCGAAATTAACCACATCGTAATAGGCGAGTGTCTCGATCACCTGAGGAGTCAATTCCACGCCTTTGTATTTCCGACCAAAGTGGGGATATCCTCCGGTGCGTCCCGGCTCGGCATAGGCTGCCATGTCGGAAAGGGCCGGGTGATTGGCGACACATGCGGTAATACGCGAATCAAGCCCTGTGAGAATCAAGGCTAAGGCGCCTCCCTGGCTTGCGCCTTGCGTCACCATGTTCTTGCCATCCCATTCGGGCAGGGTGGAGAGATAGTCGACCGCCCGCACACATGCTAAATAGACCTTTTGCATATAATAGGTATCCCGGTGGGTGATGCCATTGGCCAGGTAGCCATTGGCGTGATGATCGCCAAAAGCGCGGGATATATCTTTATAGGTCTCCGCGTCGAGCGACGGGTTGATACCATGGATTTCCATATCGAAACGGATACAGCCCGATTCGGCGTAGAAGATCGTTTTCATGGGGTCCATCGGTTTGACACCTGCTCCCGGAGGCGACACGACAACCGGGTATTTTCCCGCCTTCTTGGGCTTAGTCAGGTAGCCATACACAAAGTGTCCCGGCTTATAGCAGGGCAATTTCACCAGGTAGCAATCGACCTTATCCGACGAATAGGCTTCCACAAAAGAGACCTCCGGTGTCATCGGGCAGTTGGCCTGCTCTTCCAATGCTTTTTTCCAGAAGGCATCGAAATCGGCAGGCATTTGGGTGTAAGGCGTAATTTTCTCAGGAGAAAAGCCTACCTTAATATGATGCTTATAGGTTTTTCCTTGTAATGTAACGCTCAGGTTACAATCACGAAACCCGGGCTTTTTCATGGTCCCTAAAGGAATATTGGCCTTGCCTCCTTTTAGTTTCACACTTCCTTTGCTGTCGGGATCAAGGCAGTCCTGGCCAATCTCGTAACGAATTTCCAGGTTATCCTGTAAAATGCCATATTCGTAAATAGCGACGGTTATAACAGGTTTTTCTCCCGTTTTGTAAAGCCAGTCGGCATGGTCGGGCGTGGTTACCCAAAGCAGATTACTTTGATGAGGATAGTTTTGTGCTATGACAGATAGCGAAAACAGACAAGAAAGAATAGAAATAAATAGAGATCTCATGAATAGATAAATTAGTTAGAAATGACTAAAATGCAAAGGTATTATTTTAAAAATACAAAGTGTAAGCAAAAACAGCATTTTGCTTTACAATATGATACGTTAAAAAGTGTTACTCGCGGGACTAATTTTAAATACCCCTACGTTTTCGGAAAAATAGCCGGGCGATTTTGACAATTTGTCAATTATCATCTTCGGCTGCGGGGGTGGTGTTCGAGGATCTCACGGCGGAGGAATTCGCGGTCGATATGGGTGTAGATTTCAGTGGTTTCTATTTTCTCATGGCCAAGCATCTCCTGGATGGCGCGTAGGTTGGCTCCTCCCTCCAGTAGGTGGGTGGCGAAGGAGTGGCGGAAGGTGTGTGGGCTTACATTTTTACGGATGCCAGCCATCTCTGCCTGCTGCTTGATGATGTGGAAAATCATGATGCGCGACAGGGCTGTTCCCCGGCGGCTCAGGAAGAGAATGTCTTCGTGTCCCTTCTTGGGGGTGATGCCGTGGCGATCGATCAGGTAGTTGCGGATCTCTTTCAACGCGGTCTCCGAAATGGGTACCAGCCGTTGTTTATTACCCTTTCCTTCCACTTTGATGAATCCCTCCTCGAAATAGACATCGGCATAGCGCAGGCCGGTCAGTTCCGAAACACGCAGTCCGCAACTGTAAAGCACCTCCAGCATCGCCCGGTTGCGTTGTCCTTCAGGCAAGGAGAGGTCGATGGTGTCCAACAGGCTGTTGATCTCATTTTCCGTCAATACCTCCGGGATTTTCATGCCCACCTTGGGCGATTCCAATAGTTCCGTCGGATCGTTCTCCAGGTATTCTTCGAGCAATAGGAAATGATAAAAAGAACGTACGCCGGAAAGGATACGCGCTTGCGAACGGGGGTGAATACCTATATCATGCAGGCGCGCGACAAACTGTTGCAGATCGTTGTATTTGATCTCCAACAGCTTCACTTTTTCCTCCCGGGCAAAACCCAATAGCTTCTCCAAATCGGTCATATACGCGTCGACAGAGTTGGGAGAGAGCGATTTCTCGAGCCTGAGGTAGGTGTTGTATTTTTGAATTATCTGATCCTCTTGCGGTAATGTCTTCACCTTGTTTACGATGTGAAATAAAATATGTACCTTTGCCGCACATTTCACGGCGTCTTATCTTGTGTAAAGATACAAAAAAATAAGAATATGAAGAGGTTTCAGATTATCAATGGCCCGAATCTTAATCTGTTGGGCAAACGCGAACCCGATGTCTACGGAAACCAGTCTTTCGATGATTATCTGGCAATATTGCGCAATGCGTATCCTCAATGCGAAATCCATAGTTACCAAAGCAATATAGAGGGCGAATTAATCGATAAAATACAAGAGGTAGGTTTTGATTTCGACGGTATCATCCTGAATGCCGGCGCTTATACGCATACCTCCATTGCGCTGCATGACGCGATCAAATCGGTGCCGGCTCCGGTCATTGAAGTACATATATCTAATGTACATGCGCGGGAGGCTTATCGCCATGTGTCGATGTTGGCTGCTGCCTGCCGGGGGGTGATCCTGGGATTCGGCATGGATTCGTATCGATTGGCGCTGGAAGCGCTGAATGTAAAATGAAGGTGTATTAAAAGCCTAAGAGTAGGTTCAACCCGCTTCGGGGTTGCTTTGGGTGGGGTAGACAACCACCCCGGGTTGACACCCGGGGTTATCCATGTAACAGCCCTTTCGGGCTTTTCTCTAATGGATACTTGAAGGCTTTGATAGCTTTCTTTATATGATAAAAAGAGGTTTAAAATAGGTTTATATTTATTTATTGACAATTGCTGATATCCATTATCAATTGTCCATTATCAATTTGAATAATTATGTTGAAGCATACAAAGATTGTAGCTACCATTTCAGATCAACGTTGTGATGTTGATTTTATAGATTCGCTTTATAAAGCCGGTATGAATGTGGTGCGTTTGAATACGGCGCACATGCAGGCCGAAGGGTTGACGAAAGTGGTGACCAATACGCGCAAAGTGTCGGATCGCATCGGTATCCTGATGGATACCAAAGGACCGGAAGTGAGAACTACCTTCCTGAAAGAACCGATCCCATTGAAGACAGGGGAAACCATTCATATCACCGGCGACCCGGAAGGCGAAACGACCCGCGAATGTATTTGCGTGACCTACCGGAATTTTGTCAATGACATACATGTAGGGGATGATATCCTGATCGACGATGGCGACCTGGAACTGAAGGTGATCGACAAAAAAGAGAACTACCTGGTGTGCGAGGTATTGAATGATGCCGCGCTGAACAGCCGTAAAAGCGTCAATGTGCCGGGCGTACGTATTAATCTCCCTTCGTTGACGGAAAGAGACCGGTTGAATATCCGCTGGGCGATCGAGAACGAATTGGACTTCATTGCCCACTCATTCGTTCGTTCACGCCATGATGTGTTGGAGATACAACATATCTTAGACGAATACAACAGTCCGATCAAGATCATTGCTAAGATAGAGAATCAGGAGGGTGTCGACAATATCGACGAGATCCTGGAGGTGGCATATGGTATTATGATCGCCCGGGGTGACCTGGGTATCGAGGTGGCTGCCGAAAAGATTCCGGGCATCCAGCGCGTATTGATCAAGAAGTGTGTGGAAGCCAAAAAACCGGTGATCGTAGCCACACAGATGCTCCATACGATGATCAACAACCCACGCCCCACCCGCGCGGAGGTGACCGACATCGCCAACGCTATCTACTATCGTACCGATGCCCTGATGCTCAGTGGCGAAACGGCCTATGGTAAGTATCCGCTGGAAGCGGTGCAGACCATGACCAAGGTGGCGCGTGAGGCAGAGAAGACCAAGATGGCAAGCAATGATATCCGCGTGCCTATATCCAGCGACCTGGATGTGACCTCTTTCCTGGCTAAGCAGGCGGTGAAGTCATCCAACAAACTACATGTGAAAGCGATTATCACCGACAGCCATTCCGGTCGTACGGCACGCTATCTGGCAGCCTTCCGTGGCACCTCTACGGTTTTCGCTATCTGTTACAACCCGCAGGTGATGCGTTTCCTCTCCCTCTCTTACGGGGTATGGGCGGTTCATCAGCCCTGGAACGACAGCCGACGCGGGTATTTCTTCGATGCCCTGGAGCAGTTGATCAAGAGTGGACGGATCACACGCAACAATATGGTGGCCTACCTCAGCGGCAGCTTCGGCGAAGGGGGGGGCACCTCTTTCTTGGAGATCAACAACGTGGGCAAGGTATTGGATGCCGGAGGCGCCTATATGCTGCCGACCTTTCAGGAAAACGAGCAAAAGCCGGAGAAGCCCTAAATGACCATCGAGGAGTATATCTTATCGCATAGCGACCCGGAGGGTGAACTGCTTGCCACGCTTAGTCGTGATGCCTGCGTGAACCTACTTCGTCCGCGCATGCTGTCGGGGCATTTGCAGGGGCGGATATTGAAAATGTTCTGCCGCATGCTCTCTCCCAAACGCGTATTGGAGATCGGCACCTACACCGGATATGCCACCCTTTGCCTGGCCGAAGGGTTGGCGGACGACGGGCGGGTCGATACGATCGAGATCAACGATGAGATGGAAGACTTCATTCGCAAATACCTCGATCAATCGCCTCTCAGCGAGAAGATACGCCTGCATATCGGCGATGCCCTGGAGATTATTCCGCAGCTACAGGAAACATACGATTTGGTTTTTATCGACGCGGATAAGCGATTATATACAAATTATTACGATCTTGTATTCCCGTTGATACGTCCGGGTGGCATTATCCTGGCTGACAATACGCTCTGGGACGGCAAAGTGGTCGAAGAAACCGTGGCCTCCGACAAGCAGACGCTGGGCATACTGGCCTTCAACGAGAAGATAAAAAACGACGAACGGGTGGAGAAGGTGATTCTTCCGCTGCGCGACGGACTGACAATCATTTGGAAAAAATAAAATAGAATAGGATGGAAAGTGTACGATTAAACAAAATAGGACGCCTGCTCCAGAAGGAATTGGGCGATATGTTTCAGAAACAAACCCAGGGAGTACCCGGTACGTTGGTATCGGTGAGCGCCGTGCGCGTCAGTCCCGACTTGGGCATTGCCAAGGTTTATCTCAGCATTTTCCCGTCGGACAAGGGCGAGGAGCTGATCCAGGCGATCCGCACCAATACAAAAGCGCTCCGCTTCGAACTGGGCAAACGGGTGGGTAAGCAACTGCGTATCATCCCCGAACTCAGTTTCTTTATCGATGATTCCTTAGACTACATCGAAAACATCGACAAACTCTTGAAAGAGTAAACCGGCTTGAACCTCTCTTTCTATATCGCCCGCCGCTACCTCTTCTCGAAGAAGTCGCATAATGCCATCAATATCATCTCGATGGTATCGGTTTGCGGTGTGTTGATCTCCACGGTGGCCTTGATTTGTGCCCTCTCGGTGTTCAACGGTTTCAACAGCCTGGTGGCGATGATGTTCAGCAGCCTCGATCCGGAACTAAAAATCATGCCCCGTACCGGCAAGGTGTTCGATCCGCAGGCCTCTGAGATAGAGGCTGTCAGGCAACTGCCCGAAATAGAAATCTTCAGTGAGGTCTTACAGGAAAATGCCTTGATCAAATGCGGCGACCGCCAGGTGATAGGCATTGTGAAAGGAGTCGACAGTCACTACGGCCGGCTGACCGATATGGCTCCGGCGTTGGTAGATGGCGAGTTTCGCCTGCGGGAAGATATTGTCAACTATGCCACCTTGGGCATGGGACTGGCGTATACCCTGGGCACGCGGGTCGGTTTCGTTACTCCGTTGGAAATTTATGCCCCGAAGCGAAACGAGCGGATAAACACCTTGATGCCTCAAAACTCATTTGATGTGGAGTATGCCTATACGGGTGCGATCTTCCGTATCAACCAGGCGGTCTACGACGATTCCTATATGATTGTGCCGATCGAACTGGCGCGTACTCTCTACCGCTATGAGAAGGAGGTTTCGTCGATCGAATTGAAGCTGTCGCCGGAAGCCAACGTGCAGGCGGTCAAAAAACAATTATGCCGCATCTTAGGCGACAACTACCTCGTACAGGATCGCCACGAACAGCATGCGGATGCCTTCCGCATGATGCAGGTCGAGAAGATGGTGACCTATCTGATTCTTTGTTTTATTCTGGTGATTGCGCTTTTCAACCTGGTCGGTTCTATTTCGATGCTGATCAATGAGAAGAAAGATGATATCAAAACCCTGCGCAATATGGGAGCCGACAACGCGCTGATCAGGCGTATTTTCCTTTTCGAAGGTTGGCTGATCTCCGGCATCGGAGCCGTAGCGGGTCTTGTGATTGGTCTGATTCTCTGCTGGCTGCAGATTCGTTATGGATTGATTTCGTTAGGGGTGAGCGGTGCCTTTATTATCGACGCCTACCCCATACAGGTGCTTTTCAGCGATGTGTTATTGGTCTTCGTTACCGTTATCACCATTGGCTTCCTGGCCTCTTGGTATCCGGTGAGGAAAATGAAGAATAATTAAATGAGGAATGAAGAATGAAGAATTGAAACTAAGCAGTCTCCAATTCTTCATTCTTCATTCCTCATTCCTCATTCTTCATTAATTGTATTTGTCCCCAAACTTCAGCCGTGCATCGGCTACATATTGTTTGATGCGTTGTTCGTCTTCTTTTCGGCAGATCAATAAGACGTTGCCTGATTCGGCAATAATGTGATCGTCGAGTCCTTGTACGATCACCAGGCGATCTTGGTTCTCAAGCGATACCAGGTTGTTTGTACTGTCGTACATCAAAGCCTTTCCGTTTTTCAGGATCACATTCTCGTGTTCGTCTTTATCGCCCAGTTCGTAGAGCGACCCCCAGGTACCCAAGTCAGCCCAGCCGAAGTCCACACAAAGCATATACACATTGTTGGCCTTCTCCATAATGCCGTAGTCGATCGAGATATTTGGGCTATAGGGATAATGCTCCTGGATGAAGGCACGCTCTTCCGGTGTGTTGAACGCAGCGAGTCCCAGGTCGAAACGCGCCGTTAGGTCGGGAAGGAATTCTTTGAAAGCCTCCAAGATGGTATTCACATTCCACATAAACAAGCCCGAGTTCCAGAAAAACTCGCCGCTTTCGTAGAATATCTTGGCAAGCTCCAGGTTGGGTTTCTCCGTGAAGGTCTTTACTTTCGAGAAGTCGCCTAATTTCTTATCCTCGCTTTGTATGTAACCATATCCCGTCTCCGGACGAGTCGGCTTGATACCCATCGTGACGAGTGCCTGATGGTCGCGCACAAAATCAAGCCCCTTTTGCACATCGCGCAGGAAGATGTCCTCTTTCTGTATGAGGTGGTCGGAAGGTGCCACGACGATATTGGCGTTCGGGTTGCAGGCACGGATATGGTAAGCCGCGTAAGCAATACAAGGAGCCGTGTTCCGACGGTTGGGCTCCAACAGGATCTGCTTGTCGGCCAGTTCGGGCAACTGCTTTTTGATCAGATCGCCGTATTTTTCATTTGTGACGATATAAATATTCTCTGTCGGGATGATTTTGTTAAAACGATCGAAAGTCATTTGTAACAAAGAGCGTCCGGTACCGAAGAAATCAAGAAACTGTTTGGGGTAGCTCTCACGGCTGAAGGGCCAGAAACGGCTTCCGATACCTCCGCCCATGATCACACAATAATTATCTTTCATATGTTGTTATTTTATTTTTGTATTTCGGTTGATTTTCCTCCCTTTTGCAAGAGGGGATAGAAGCACACTATTTACAAACATAACGAAAACTTTTTATTTTTATTCCTTTTACTTCCTACTAAATCCCTGTTTTTAGTGTAAATCCTTTGTTATCTGCTCAAAACCTGTTACTTTTGTTGGTGTTTTTTGAATTTTTCATGGAAAAAGTGCATAGGATATACCCACGATTTTCCCCGGTGCGCCTGGGGCTTTTCTTGCTTTTTCTGACATGGATATCCTGTTCGACACAGCGCGTCGTTTTGCCGGATATGCCGGGCGATGAGCCGGCGAAGCGGGAATTCCGTGGCGCATGGATACAGACGGCACACCAAAGCGAATATGCCTCCATGACGGTGGATGAGCTTAAAAAAGATTTTATACGTAAATTGGATATCCTGCAGGCGTGCGGGATAAACGCGATTATTTTTCAGGTGAGACCTGAAGCCGACGCCTTCTATCGTTCCGAGTTGGAGCCGTGGAGCCGTTTTTACACTGGAGAGCAGGGACGTGCGCCTGAAGGTGATTTTGACGTGATGGAGTTTCTTATTCCGGAGTGTCACCGCCGTAACATGGAGTTCCATGCCTGGCTAAATCCCTACCGGGCATGCACTAATCACACGACCGTTACGTTGGCCGAAAACCATTTGTATCATCGTGAGCCGGAGCGCTTCGTTGTCTACGACAAGCAAATCCTTTTCGATCCGGGTATTCCGGCCAACCGGCAATATATCTGTCGCGTGGTTCGAGATATTGTCTCTCGTTATGATGTAGATGCCATCCATATGGATGATTATTTCTATCCCTATCCGGTGGCGGGGCTTCCTTTTCCTGACGACAGGAGTTTCCAGCGCTACGGATTGACGAAAGGCTATCAGGAAGAAGAACGTGGAGACTGGCGGCGTGAGAATGTAAACTTATTGATCAGCGAATTGAAACGAACAATCTTATTGGCAAAACCTTGGGTAAGATTTGGTATCAGTCCTTTCGGCATATACCGCAACCAAAAGAGTACACAAGATGGCTCGGGTAGCGAAACAAATGGACTGCAAAACTATGATGATCTGTATGCGGATGTGTTGCATTGGGTGCGGCAAGGCTGGATTGATTATAATATGCCCCAGGTGTATTGGGAGATAGGGCATACGGCAGCCGACTATACGACGTTAGTACGTTGGTGGGATAAACAGGCTGGTGATCGCCATCTCTATATCGGGCAAGATGTGGCGCGCACGATGAAAGCCGAGCAACTGACTCAGAAAATGGTGGAAGAGAAATCGCTGTCGCATGTGAAAGGGCATTGTTTCTGGCCGGCCAATGAATTATTGTGGAACAACGGCGGAGTGGCCGATAGTCTGCGGACTCATTACCATACGTACCCGGCATTGATACCTCCTTATAGTCATTTGCATGACCGTGCGCCTCAGGAGGTGAAAAAGCTGAAAGCCGAATGGACACCCGAAGGATATATACTGCATTGGGATGCGCCCCAGCATGCAGCCAATCCGGAAGCCGCCTCCTATTTTGTGGTTTACCGCTTTAAGAAAGGGGAGACTATCAACCTGGATGATCCTTCGCATATGGTGACCATCACAAGAGAAAAACGTTATCAACTACCTTATCATAAGGGAACAGATACCTATATATATGTTGTAACAGCTGTTGATCGCTTTCACAACGAGAGTGTGAAAGGAAAAAGAAAAAAAGTGAAATTATAAGTCGATCCGGAATGCTTGATCAGATTAGATGTACGAAATATACTGACTGTGCCTCTTGTACGTTCTACCAGAAGCACATCTTTAAGTATCGCTCTTACCCCAAAGGCGTGCTTATCCCTCAGGAGCGTGTGTTGCAAAACACGATGTATTTCCTGCTTAAGGGAGAGGTGCGGGTAAATAGCGAAGAGCATCCTGATACGATTTTCCGCGAGGGACAGTTCGTTTTGCAACCGGTTGGCTCACGCGTCGAGTTTCAGATATTGGAATCTACCGAAGCGATTCTCTATCTGTTTGAGCGCCCCCAGAACGTATGTAACGAGCGATATAACAAAAGTATCTCTATGGCGTCGACCGGACATATCGGGGCGGTAGTGATGGATACTTGCCAGCCTTTGCATAATTTCCTCTATGGAATGAAAAGCTTCCTGGATAGTGACCTGCGTTGCTCTGTTTTCTTGCAGGCGAAACAAACGGAGCTGCTGTTTTTGCTCAACTGCTATTATCCCATTAAGGACCTGGCTGCTTTCTATTCGACCATCTATCGCTATAGCAAGAGCTTCCAGTATTTCATCTTGCAGAACTACCAAAACGTCAAAGATGTGGAGGCCTTTGCCCAATTGGGTGGTTATAGCGTGCCTACCTTCCGCCGCCTGTTCAAAGATACTTTCGGCGAACCAGCCTATCAGTGGATGCTGAAACGCAAATGCCAGGACATTCACGTCGACCTGCTCACGACCGATCTTTCTATTTCGGATATCTGCTACAAATACGGTTTCGAATCCCTATCGAACTTCTCTCACTTCTGCCGCTCGAACTTTGGGCAGTCTCCCCGTGCTATTCGTGCGGAACGGGAAGAGAGTGAGTGAACAGACTCCAAATTGTAAATTCTGAAGCCCTGTTTTATTTTTTACAACTTATTGAACAGAATCCTCAATAAGCGAGGGGCAACTTCTGAATACCTTTGCTTCGAGTGAACTAATTTAGTAAAACAGCTTGGGAATGTGCCATAAACGTGCATATACTGGGTGTGTTATTGTGTGTTGTTTGTTAATAAGTCTGTTCTTTTTTAGTTGTAAGAAGAAAGCCGAGACATCTTCTTCCCGTCAGTATGGTACAGCTACTTTTATCATCGACTGGAAACATATAGGAGTTGAATCGATAGAGCAGCATACGCTTTGTTACTGTTTTTATCCGTTGAATAACGGGCCAATGATACAAACGGAGAGTAACACTGGGACATTGAAAATAGCCTTGCCTCCCGGGAAATTTGGGCTTTTAGTATACAATGACAATAACAGATCCATCAAATTAAGGCACCGCAATCAGCTTGATCGTGCGGAGGCTTATTTTGCTGATAAAGAAGAGGATGATGCGCCGCTGTCTTCTCTTTATGGAGCGACTTATCATGACCTGGTTATTGTTGCCGACCAACATAAAACGATCACTTTAACACCTACCTATTTCACGAAACGTGTCTTGTTTGAAATAGAGGTGGATGAGAAGGATAGGGACAAAATCAAGGAATGTAAAGGTCTGTTGTCCGGGGTTGCGCCGGTTTTGCATGTGTCCGACCGGGCGGTAAACCGGGAGAATACCGTAGAGGTGCCTCTTTACTTGCAAAAAAAAGCCGGAAAATTCGAGGGGCAGCTTTTCCTTTGGGATGGTAGCGAAGATGCAAACCGGAAGGTCTCCCATGAATTGATCCTCTCGTTTACTCTTTCCGACGGGCAAACGCTTACTTCCCGCCTGGATATCGGCTCTGCCTTTTTCAATATTACACAGCAGAATATCCGCCTGAAAGCAACGGCTTCTATCGATGCTGAAAGCGCTGAAGCGCAAGTGCTCCTACGATGTGATTCGATCATGCCTGATACGACATGTGACTAATAATTGTATCATTCAACCCTCCGTCCTTTTCAACTATTTTCACTAACTTGCGCCCTCAAATAATAGAAGGTATAATGGATAGAGAATTCCGCTCCAAGGTCGGTGGTATATATCATCTTTTTCTGGTTCTTGTCTGTATAGCCTGTGTGGCTGTGTTTCTGCAATCGAACATTTGGTGGATGATCGGCATGATATTGGTTACGCTTGTCACCATCCATGTGTTTCTGAATACCTGGTATGTCATAACGGCTGACGGAATGTTGATTGCTCATTGTAGCTTTTTCCCGGAGAAGAAGATCTCCATCGCGGATATCCGGACGATCGAACCTACGATTATGCCGGCCTGGAGCTATGCCCTTTCGTTCGACCGCTTGTTGATCGGCACGGAGACCGGCCCCTGGATGATGCTTTCTCCCCGCAACAAAAAAGAGTTTATCAGCGTGTTGAAGAGTTTCAATGCTGAGATAGAAATCAAAAAAGAGAGTTCGTTTATATGAAAGCAGCTTATGGTGTGGTAGAGTCTAAAGGAAGTAAGATCCTAATCGGGGTGGTCGTAGCGACATGGCTCATCCTGGTGGGCTCCCTGTTGTATGATAAGAACTGGGTGGGCGCAAGTTTCCAGCTGATCAATCTGGTGGCTTTGTCGTATCTGTTCTATCAGCGACAGCGCAAGGCGGTGATCGTGACCGATAGTGACAAATTGATCATCGGCTCTTTTCCGATACCCATCAAAGAGATTGTCAACCTCGAAAAGGTGGGTCAGCAGGCTATGCGAGCGCATTATACATTTAGTGGACAGCCCCGCAAAAGTCCCAAGGTGAATATGCGGGAAGAGGATATCGCCTCTTTATTACTTGATCTGCAGCAAATAAATTCCGAAATAACGATTCGCTAAGAAGTTTTTGATTCATGTTTGAAGGATACACAGGCATTCCTGTAGGGCAGGAGCAATGGATGAACGATCTGATATGGGGGATTGTTTTTCTGTTGTTTATATCCTTTTCTTTTATTTTCTATTATTACTCACCCGTATTCCTGCGTACGCTCAAAGACATCGTGCAGGTGAAGCACCGGCAAAGCCTGTTCGAAGTAGGGCAGGGGTCGAAGGGTGATGAGCGGGTGTTTCATGCGTTTATGACCTTCCAGACCCTGCTTCTCTCCACGCTTTTTCTCTTTATATGGTACAAAAAAGCGGAGGGAGCCACGGAGTTTGACAGTGTAAAAACAGCTCTTTATGCAGGGTCTTTATTCCTGTTGTTGCTCCTGTATTATTATTTCAAAAGAGGGATCTATGCCTTGCTCGGATGGACTTTCTTTGAGAAAGAATCGTACCGGCTCTGGCAGGTAGGCTATCAGGCGTCGCTCGATTTGTTGGGGGTGCTTTTCTATATACCTCTATTATGGATACTGTTCATCGACACCGACCCAATCTATCCGTTTGGCCTCTTTTCCGCATTCTATCTACTGAGTCGTTGTGTTATTATTTATAAAACGATCCGAATATTTCAAATTAAAAAGGGTGATTATCTGTTTTTGTTTTTGTACCTTTGCGCCCAAGAAATAGCGCCCTTGTTCCTATTCATAAACGGGGCGGTATTATTGTATAACTTTATCGCGTTGAGTACTCTATGGCGTTGACTATTAAAAAAATGCTGGTCTCACAACCGAAGCCTGCATCCGAAAAATCTCCTTATTTTGATATTGCTCAAAAATATGGGATTGATATCGACTTCCGCCCTTTTATTAAGGTAGAACCTTTAAGTGCGAAAGAATTCAGACAACAAAAGATATCGATTCTGGACTTTTCAGCGATTATTTTTACGGCTCGTACAGCCATTGACCATTTCTTTAACTTGTGCGAGGAGCTGCGGGTGACAGTGCCGGAGACTATGAAGTATTTCTGCACAACAGAGCAGATTGCTGTTTATTTGCAAAAGTATATCGTTTACAGAAAGAGAAAGATTTTCTATGGAGCCGGTAAGCCGGAAGAATTGGTGACCATCGTTGCCAAGCACGCAAAAGAGAAGTATTTAGTTCCTGTTTCCGATGTGCATAAGAACGATTTGTTCGATATGCTGGATGCAAAGAAGATCGATTATACTAAGGCGGTGATGTACCGTACGGTAAGTAATGAATTCTCTAAGGACGAGACATTCGATTACGATATGTTGGTGTTCTTTAGCCCCTCCGGGATCTCTTCTTTGTTGAAGAATTTCCCTGACTTCAAGCAGGAAGACATTAAGATAGGCTGTTTTGGCCCGACAACGGCTAAAGCAGTGAAAGATGCCGGGCTTCGCCTGGATGTGGAAGCCCCCACGCCTGAAGCCCCTTCCATGACAGCCGCTTTGGAACAATATCTGAAGAAGGCTAATGGCAAGAAATGACAACTAAAAGGTATACCTTCACCAAACAAGAACGCCTGTCGTGGAAACGTCACATCGACCTTCTCTTTGCAGAAGGTAGTTCGTTTGTGGCATTTCCACTACGGGTTATTTTTTTATTCCCCGAGGAGCCAATGCCGGTTCCCTCTTCTATCCTGATTAGTGTTTCCAAGAAAAGGTTCAAACGTGCCGTTAAGCGCAACCGTGTCAAGCGGCTTGTGCGCGAGAACTACCGCTTGCAGAAAGAGCCGTTGATCGCTTCGTTGGAGGCGAAAGAGAAATCGCTATTGGTGGCTTTCCTTTTTATCGATCAGGAAGAACCGACATTTCAATCGATCGACAAGGCTATGTCGAAAGCAATCCGTATCTTGCGGGAGAAAATCGGATGAGAAAGTTTTTTACCACCCTACTGCTCCTGCCGGTCTATTTCTATAAGTATTGCATCTCTCCCCTGACACCGGCCTCCTGCAGGTACACACCTACCTGTTCGGAATATGCCGTGCAAGCGCTCAAAAAACATGGTCCCATAAAAGGCCTCTGGCTGGCCGCAAAACGCATCGCCAGCTGTCACCCCTGGGGAGGCAGTGGATATGATCCCGTTCCCTAACCTTCATATGCCACACCAGATGCTTTATTACAATATCCATACCCACCATGTGGCCTCTTCACCCGATGAGATTGTTATCCTCAATAGGATCATCCGTGAAGGAGAGCCGTCAACCGATGCTCCTTTTCGCTCGTATGGCATCCACCCTTGGTATATAGAAGATAAAGACAAACAATTGGAAGAGCTGCGACAGCGCCTCTCGCAACCCGAAACTGTGGCCTTGGGCGAAGCGGGACTCGATAAATTGGCGGCGACCGGCAGGCAGCTTCAACAAGAGGTGTTCTATCAGCAAATCGAATTAAGCGAGGCCTTTCAGAAACCCCTGATCATCCATTGCGTGAAGGCATGGCCGGAACTGCTGGCTGCCCAAAAAGAATTCTCCCCCCATATGCCCTGGATCATCCATGGTTTCCGTGGGAAAAAAAAACTGGCCGAACAACTCATCGCCCATGGCTTCTACCTCTCGTTCGGCAAAGCTTTCCAAGCGGAAGCACTACGCGTCGCCTGGCCTTCACACGCCTTAGCCGAAACCGACGAAAGCCCCATCGGCATCTGCCAAACATACGATCGCATCGCCCAGGCATTATCCCTCCCGCTCGAGCAGGTTTCCGACACCTTAGCCAAAAATAGCCGCACTCTATTCTTATTAGATAAATAGATAGCATTGCGTAAAAAATTGGGCACATACTTCTTTCTCTTTAGGCAGCAAATCTATCATTTGTTTGAAAATCAGCTGACCGACTAATTTTTTCCACTATCTTTACACATGTCGTTTATTTTTGGTGGTACAACAAATCTACGACATTGGGGGTGAATCCGAAAGGAGATAGCCCCTTTACTCAAGAGTTTAGTCGGTTAGTAGTAGTTAAATATGATAAAAATAATCACATAAATAATCTAATATGAAAACAAAAATAGCAATCTTATTATTTGCACCGCTTATATTATCATGTACAAGTATTGTTTCCGATTTTTCGCCGAAGGAAATCATTGTGGCCGGTAAGATTATTAATCCCGAGGAGGATTCACCCAAAGTGGTACGTGTTGATTTTACTGACGTGTTTAATGTTTCTCCATCCAGAGTTCAGATTCTTGATGCCCATAGTTCCTTCAGGATAACTTACCCCTCACCTTATCCCGCTCAATTCCAGTTAGAATACAGCAAATACGTGCCCCTTTATGCCGAACCGGGAGACTCAATATTTGTGACGATTGATGCAAAAAAGATTAAAGGAGAGAATTATACCAGTGCTGTGGTATTTTCGGGTGACAAAGCCAACATAAACAATTCTTTATGGAAGGGTATAGAATATATAGGTTATTCACTTTCACCATTGTATTATGACCAACAGCCTTCCGATAGCCTCTCAGTTACAGAATACAACCAGGTTCTGGAACAAAAACTCACAACTCTCCATGATTCCATATCCAACTTTACACGGAAAAATAATTTTCCACATGAAGTAGAGATCATACTTAAAGGGATAATAAATTATGATATTTCTACTTATTGGTTGCAGAACTATAAAAATTCCGACTATACACCTGAAGCATCTGTACTAAAGCAGGAACTTCTTGAAAACAAAAAGTTGGAAATGTTTAATCCGACAAGTTTTACATATAAGGGGTGGCATAATCATGCGTTTAATTATGCAAATGCACTTTACCACGGATATGTTGCCGAGGACTATAATAATGATGAATGGATGAAAGGATGGGAGAAAGTTCGGAGTGTACTGAAAAAAATGCCTGCCGGAATTAACAGGGATTATATAACAACAATGGTAATAAAAGATTATTTCGATGAGCCGATAGACTCGCTTCCCCAGGCATGGGATTTAATTAACTCATCATTTGTGAAAGATTATATTGCCAGGTTGCAGAGTCAAACAAGACCGGAATTTGATAATATTGATATTCCGGGTATATCTTATTTAAATTCGAACCATATAGTGGAACCTGTACCTGCTAACTTTATTGAAACTATTTCTGCCAGATACAGAGACAAAGTCATATATATAGATGTTTGGGGTACATGGTGCGGTGCATGCAAAGTGTTATTCCCTGCAGCGAAACTTCGTAAAGAGGAAATGCGGGATAAGGATGTCGTATTTGTATACCTATGCGTTACTTCAAAAATGGAACAATGGCTGAAAGATATCGAAATGTTACAGTTAGAAGGTGAACATTATTTTCTTGATGAAGATGCCTCAAAACTTTTTACTGTGAATTATCAGATTGCTTCATATCCCCGATATATGATAATAGGGAAAGATGGAAAGTTAAAAACAAATAATGCGCCACGACCCAGTTGGAAGGCTGAGTTCGAAAAAGAGATAGAATCTTATTTGTAATTCTGTAACTTAAAATTTGAGTCGGTTGTTGTCATAAAAATGCTTGATGGTGCCTCTTTCAACGATATGGAGCCCTTGATAGGTATGCCAGATAAAAAGAATACTAAAATACACTAATTTTGATCAAATAATCGTCACTTCTTTTTTATTATTATAGTTTTGTGGGAGGGAGCAAAACCCTCTTATAATTGTAATGATAAGCATATGAAATACTCATACATCCTTTTCTTTTTTGTGTGCATATCTTGTTCGTATAGCGAACAGGGTTCTTCTTTGGAAAAATTAAAGAAGTTGAATAACACCAAGATCAGCTCTTCTATTCTGGAGTGTGATTCTATGATCTTGAGTGACTATTTGGTTGAGATGATAAACGACAAACTGATCGTTCAAAACTTTAAAACGGATCACGCTTTTACAATTTTTGCTACGAATGGCAATAAGCTGGTTAAAGAGAACGACTTGATACGGATAGGAAATGGTCCTTATGAAATGGTCTATCCTTCCTGTTTTGTGGATAAAGCCACACTGGATATTTATTTTTATGACGCTAAAGACAACAGTGTGGATTATTATAAAATAAACGCAGAATCAAGTAACCTGTATCAAAAAGAAAACTGGACAAAGTTTAAAAGCTCTTCTTTTAATGATTATTTCTTAGGAACCAATGGAGGTTTTGCAACGATGGGTGATAGCGCTTATGTTATAGTGGGAGGCCCTTTAGATAAAACCAATATGCTTTCCGTAGTGCATAAGGAAAAAGATATAATTATAGACACAAACGCTTCTTTTCCAGAAGATAACTGTTATGCGGAGATTATTACTAAAAGAGTAATATACAATAATGGTGGGATAAGGAATAGGGGGATAGGAAATCAATATCTATACTACGGTTGGTCGGGCAATTATGCTGAAATATTTTCCTTCAAAAACGTACATGAAGTATCTCGAACATCGGTAGTAAATGACTTTACAATCTATACAACCTCTGACGATGGAATGAATCCAAAAGGAAGTATTGAAAATTTAAGAGGATTAAAAGCCTACACAACGAATAAGTACATCTATCTCATGCCTTACCCCCTGAGAAATAAGGATTTTATCGATAAGAATGATTACAAGGGGTATCCCAATTATTATAATGAAGATATTTTTGTTTTTGATTGGGAGGGTAACTTTGTCAAATCATACACATTAGACAAGTTGATAAACACATTTGTCATAAGCGAAGATGATTCATCCCTTTTCGGTATTACAGCAGATGAAAACGGCGAGTTTCAGATTTTGAAATGTAATCTCGATTAGCAAATGTAGAAGCGATTGCAACACTAAAAAAATGAGTAACGCTCACTCTCTAACTCCCTTTCTAACAAACTACTTTGCGTTGTTAGTTTTAAGTCGTACCTTTGACGCCATTCTTTTAGTAAAAAATAATATTTAATTCGATGAATTTTGTAGAAGAACTTAGATGGAGGGGCATGATCCATGATATGATGCCCGGAACGGAAGAACAGTTACAGAAAGAGATGACTTCAGCTTATGTCGGTATCGACCCGACAGCCGATTCGTTGCATATCGGCCACTTGGTGAGCGTGATGATGCTTCGGCATTTTCAGCGGGCTGGCCATCGTCCGATCGCTTTGATCGGTGGGGCTACCGGTATGATTGGCGACCCTTCGATGAAGTCGGCGGAACGTAACCTGTTAGACGAAGCAACACTCCGTCACAATCAGGAGAGTATCCGGAAACAGTTGGCGAAGTTTCTTGACTTCGATTCGGACGCGCCTAACGCGGCCAAGTTGGTAAACAACTACGACTGGATGAAAGATTATTCTTTCCTTGGCTTTATTCGTGATATCGGTAAGCACTTGACCGTGAATTACATGATGGCCAAAGATTCTGTGAAGAAACGCCTGAGCGGCGAGTCAAACACCGGGTTGTCTTTTACCGAATTCTCTTATCAACTTCTGCAAGGATACGATTATCTTTTCCTCTATCAGAATGAAGGCGTGCGCCTGCAAATGGGAGGTTCCGACCAATGGGGTAACATCACGACCGGAACGGAACTGATCCGCCGTAAGCTTGGCTCCGAAGCGGAGGCTTTCGCCTTGGTTTGTCCGTTGATTACCAAAGCCGACGGAGGTAAATTCGGAAAAACGGAAACAGGCAATGTCTGGCTCGATCGCCGTTACACCTCTCCTTATAAATTCTATCAGTTCTGGCTGAATGTAAGCGATGCGGACGCGGCTAAATACATCCGTATCTTCACGGCTCTTTCGCGCGAAGAGATTGAAGCGCTTGAAGCCGAACAGGCAGAAGCGCCTCACATGCGTGCTTTGCAAAAGCGTTTGGCCAAGGAGATAACTGTGATGGTTCACTCCGAAGAGGATTACGAAATGGCGGTAGAAGCCTCCAATATCCTGTTTGGCAACTCCACATCAGAGACATTGAAAAAATTGGATGAAGACACCCTGTTGGCTGTTTTCGAAGGGGTGCCTCAGTTCGAAGTATCGCTCGACGAAGTAAACGCAGGCATCAAAGCCGTAGATCTTCTTACAGAGAAGGCGGCTGTGTTCCCCTCTAAAGGGGAGATGCGTAAGTTGGTGCAAAGCGGCGGTGTAAGCCTGAACAAAGAAAAGCTGGCGGAAACCGATGTGGTGATCAACGCCTCTTCCTTGTTGAATGGCAAATACCTGTTGGTGCAACGAGGCAAAAAGAATTACTTCCTGTTGATTGCCAAATAAGATAAACACATCTATACACGACATCTAAAACGCCGTGAATTTGCTTTACAAGTAATTCACGGCGTTTTTGCATCCCAATTATATGCGTTATCCCTGATAAAAAAACGCCTAAAGTTTGGCAGATAAAAAAATATGCATACCTTTGCAACGCTTTTGGAAGAAATTCTCTAAGCAAACATGTTGGAAACATGCCCAGATGGCGGAATTGGTAGACGCGCTGGTCTCAAACACCAGTGGGGTAATTCCCATGCCGGTTCGATCCCGGCTCTGGGTACTTGGGTATGAAAAGACAGGAAAACAAAAGAAAGAAAAGCGGTTAAAAATCAACGATTTACGCTAAAATCACTTTCTTTTGTTTTCTTGTCTTTTCTCTTTTTTTGCTCTATTTTGTTACTATTTTGTTACTCGTTACTTGTTTGTTACTCGCAAACAAATTATATTTGCCGTAAGTCAAACATAAATATACACGGCATGAGAAAATCAACGAAGAAGAATAATGTAACGCTCCGGGAGAAAATTCTATCTAACGGTAACATTAGCCTATATCTTGATATATATAGGGACGGGCAGCGAAAATATGAGTTTCTGAAACTTTACCTCAACAAAAAAGCCCGGACACCCTTAGAGCGAGAACAAAACCACAAAACCCGGCTACTTGCTGAGGAGATCCGAACGAAAAGAGAAACCGAGTTAAACTCGAGTGCCTTCGACCTCAACACGGAAGCGAAACGAAACACGGACTTTATTACATATTTCGAGGTGTATAACTCTAAATACACTAAAAAAGATATTCGGATGATGACCGGTGCCTTGCAACGGTTCAAAGACTTCCTCGCTGAGGAATACGGGAATACTTACGACAAAGGTATAAAAGCGCATCAACTGAACAAAGATATGATGCTCGCCTTTGTCGAGTATCTGCAAAGCCGTAGCAAAGGAGAAGGCGCAAGCAACTACTACCAGCGTTTCAAAAAGGTAGTGAAACACGCCGTCGATAACGACATACTACAAAAAAACCCCTGCGCCGGCGTTGTCTGTAAAGCTGATACCAACGTGCTGCGAAAAGACGTGCTAAGCATCGAGGAGATGAAAACCCTAATTGCAACCACCTACCAAGGACAGAACCAAGAGATACGCCGGGCGTTTATATTCTGCCTGTACACCGGCATACGTCACTGTGACGTGGCAGGGCTTACCTACGGAGATGTAGACTATTCCAATCGGCTGTTGAGGTTTGAACAGGACAAAACCAAAGGGCACAGCGCAAGCAGCTGGGTAGTGATCCCCTTAAATGACGGGCTTATATCATTGATCGGGCAACCACCGGTCACGGCTAAAGGCGAAGCGATAAAAGATGCGTTAATATTCGACCTGCCCAGCCACACGATGTGCCTAAAAGCTCTTAGGCGCTGGACAGCAAGAGCGGGGATAGATAAGCATATAACCTGGCATTGCGCCCGGCATTCGTTCGCCGTCAATATTCTCAACAATGGAGCCAATATAAAGACCGTAGCGAGTCTTTTGGGTCATTCCGGGCTAAAGCATACAGAGAAGTATACCCGAGCTGTAGACAGCCTAAAAGAAGCCGCTATAAACAGTTTACCCGAATTGAAATTGTGATGCTATGATAGTACTAAAAAAAGAGAAGAACATTATTTGCCATGAATATGGACATTATTTGGTTGCTTGCTTAATTGGTAAGCGTGAAATAGTTGAAAGGATTGAGTTTTGGAGTGATTTAAGCGGTTTTTATGGCACTAACGTAATGAACACAATTAAGGTAGATATAAACTGTATGGAGGTAAAGCAAATAAAGCTATCAAAAAAAGAAGAAGTTTTGATGCTCTATGGCGGTTGTGTTGCTTGTGAGGTAATGGGATTGAGGGGAAAAAGAATAGGAGGAACCGACAGACAAAAAATACTATCACTTACAAGAAACGCCAAAGAAAGAGCTAACATAAGAGGAATAGCATTTGAATTGCTTGAACCTTACAAATCACTTTTGGAAGCGATGACTAACAAAACATACAATTATCTTATTGCAGAGGATGACGATGTTGCATACATAACGAATGAAATATTAGAAGTTTGGGGATTTGCAGCAAATATAAACAGTTTGCCCGAATTAAAGCTATAGCCATATGATCGACACCAATAAAAAAGCATTCCAAGCGTTTGTCGAGCAGGTAAAACCCCAGCGGTTTGATGAGTTCGACGAGAACTATCATAAGACGGTGGAGAAACTTCGACAAAAGGCTGAATCTGACGCACAGGGTAACGATCTCCCAAAGGATCGGTCACGCCTGCCCCTGCCGGTAACAAAAATTATATTTCCCGACGGGCTATGCACTGCGGAGTCATTCAGTAGGTTGTCGGAGCTGGCGAAGACGGAAGCGCAGTACTTGGAGAACCACCTGCTACTTATGGACGATGATAAACGACAGCGGTACTGCGAGGCGGTGCTGGAGGATCTTATCTCTTTAGCGCTTGACCTACACGCTCACGTGAAAAAGGTGGGTATAACAGAGAATGAAAAACGACGCTTATTCAACCTTGTTATAGGTGAGGCGTTACTCCCGGTCATTCTTCTTATGGAGCGACAGAATATACCCCTGTCTGCAGAATGTTACGCTGACTGGAAGAAAAGAGGAATAGTAAAACTCGTGCCCTTGATGGAGATGATACCAAAGACAGACAAGGCCGAACCTGCTACGCCGAAAAAAAGAAGAAAGGTTGCACCCACTACGTCAGAGAAAGGAAGGCCTGTAGTACCCTTTAGAGAGTGCGTTTACGATGATAACGAACCACTTATAACGGAGCTGCATAGGCTACTGAAAGGTAAGAAGGGAAAAGATGTAGCGTTAGTGATTCAAGCCTGTATAGCTGAGGGGCTTATAACCCGGCCGACTTACACCGCTGTACGTGATGAGTTCGGCGATATCGGCAACAAATCCGGGTACAATAGCTATTTAGGTGCTCCCGACTCATTTACGAAGGTTGAAAGGGATACGGTAAGGGGTTTACTTAGGCCATTTAAAACAAATCACCCCCGAACCTAAAAACGATCCGGGGGCATCCTGTCAAACTTCTGTAGCTTCACTTTTTCTGCATAGCTAAAAAGAATTTTTGGAGCACTCTGATATAATAAAGCTGACCCTTTACTGATTCCTCGTCGATCTCATCCCATGACAGAGACAATATAAGGAGATCCAAGACGTGTCCCATGATCTCCGCCCACTCCTCTGCGCTGCATTGCGTGAATAGCTCCTGCAAGGGCTGAGGCAGTGTGCGGATCTCTTTTCTCTCCTCCTTCGGTTGCACTGTATGAAGTCTGCCTAATTCAGTTCTCAGTATTTGCAGCTCTTTTTGCATCCCTTCGACACGTACGGCCTGGGAATAGTGAGACCTGGCCACCTTGTAAAACTGCTCGATAACATCATGTAATACGTTGTAGGGGTTCGGATCGTTCAGGAGATTCAACTCAGGTGTATCACAATCACGCCCGTAGTTACCTTTTATCCATTCGCTGGCCGATACTCTCTTTTCAATGTTGAATTTTTGCAGATCTTCAAACGTGTACTCTTTTTTTTCAGTTTCCATATTATTGTTGTTTATTGCCCTCTTACCGCTTCGGGCGTTGCGTTTATTATATGAACGAAAATTTACCTCTCAGGTCACGGGTGAAAACGGGTTCAGGTATCCCCTTCTCACGGTTTTCTCTACGGATCCGATCGCCTAATGTCTCGGGGCGTGCTTCGGGGTGTTCCCAGTAATATTCTTCTAACAGGGCTTTTTGGGTCTCCTTCTCAACCCACCAAGCTCTTGACAGACACTCGCCGAAGTTCTTAGAATAATTTCCACGACGGTAGATCTTCCATGCCCGGATCATTACGGCTCTCTTGCTTATTTTTGATATTGTTGTCATGATTATATCGTTTATCAGTATTATTATACCACAAATATACTGTATAAAAGTATATCCACAAAATAATTTATATCGAAAAAGAGCATATTTAACGTTATTTTATATTTTAGTACGATATATTGCGGTATATTTGCATATCGAATAACATTATAAATACATCAAAATGGAACTACGGATAAAAGAAATTCTGAAGAAGAAGGGTGCAACCGCCGTTTGGCTTGCTGGTGAAATAGGGATCACGCAGCCCAATATGAGCAACATTGTATCAGGCAAAAGCAAGCCCTCACTTGACACGTTGGAGAATATCGCAACGGCCTTAAATGTACCAATAGCCGAACTATTCGAGCAAACGGCGCAGGACGTTATTAGCTGCCCACATTGCGGCGGAAAAATCAAAATCGTAAAAGAGTAACCCCTCATCAAAAAGTCGCTTAAATCGAACGAAAAACCTCTATGCGTAAACCGTTTTTTTTCGGCCGACATAGAGGTTTTGTTGTTGAGGTGATATCAATACCAGCGCCAATGCCGCCCCATTACGTCTTGCATCTCCCGGAGCAACTGCATAACTTGGTAGTGATCCTCATCGTCTTGATATCTTAGCGCTTCTTCTGTTAGATCATATACTTCGCTAAGCGTTTTCTCCGCTGGTGAAACTTCATTTTCTTCGTACATACGTTTTAGAATTTAGAATTTTTTGTTTTGTAATTACTTATAGCAGCATATAGGTCTGACCCTTTGAGCTTGACTGTCGTCACTTCTCCGACACCTGCAGCCCCTGGTTGACCGCCGCTGTTAATCATCTTAAACAGGTTGCCCTGCTGTCCGGCATTAAGTACCATCTCCCCACTGTTCAACCCTGCCAACACCTTATCGCCTGAGTAGCTGCTACCACCAACGATACCACCTGTCGCAAACTTTGGAATAGCCATTAACGCCGCAGCTAATCCTACTACTGTTCCGGCCATCGCAAGGACATTCATAGGAAAAGGTTTCTTCGATTGTTCCGCCACCCCTAACGCCGCCTCAAGGCCGAAGAGGGTAGCTACAACAGGAATCATCGTACTGATAGCGGTTATAACATTCGAAGCATACGAAAACCAACCCGCTGTCGCATTCTCCGTCACCCCGCCGAAGTTATTCGTCAATGTTGAGAGGGTCTGCATCAACTCGATCGACGTTGCCAGCTTATCGTTGTTCACGAACTCCACGGGCTCGATACGGCCAATCTTTACGTTCTTGAGTTTCTCCCCTATATCGGGAAGGTCGAAACCCTTCGACGCTTTACCCGCCAAGTTGTTGATCCTTAATGTTGCTTCGAGCTGGATCCATTTTTTTTGCTTCTCAAGATCTTTTATTGCCGCCAGCGCTCCAGCCTTTACAGCCTCATCCGTTGAGTTCTCCCATACCTTTTGCAAAGATGTTATCTCGGCTTTGACATCAGCTAATGAACCGGGAACAAACTCGATCTTTCGTTTTTTTGCTTCGAGGTCTTTTATAGCGGCCAAAGCTCCTTCTCTTATACCTTCGTCGGAGGATGTTCTCCATACCTTGCGCAAAGATGCTATCTCGGCTTCAATGTCGCCTAAAGATCCAGCCTCATAGTCCTCGCCTCCTCCTTTCTTTGGCTTTATCCTGTTGGCAACCATTAAAGCCCGTTTCTGCAGTTCGTTGATCGATCTCTGCAGGTCGAATTGTTCCGACAGGAGATCGAGCGTTGCCTTTCGGTTTTCGTCATTCTCGTTGAGGAGAGTGGATTGAACCCTAAGGAATCGGTTCTGTTCCTTATACGCCTCTATCTCCCGTTGGCCTGCTGTCGTTACATAGGTTCTCGTTGCACCTGTAGAACGTGACACACTCGTTTTCGTGTGTTGGTTCTCCAAGGCTCTCAAACCTTTGCGATACTCCTCAACTCCTTTTAGCGCTTCCTTATTCCCGAAGTTGGTGTACCGGAAGAAGTGCTCAAGATCGGAAGTGTCCAGCTCGATCCCGTAATTTGCTTTATACGACTTGGCTAAAGCACCTTGCAGATCCTCTATGTAGTCGATCGTATTAGTGCTGAGGCTTTCAATCTTCGCTTTCATTTCTTCGGCGGCTTTTTTGCGCTCCTCGAAGGACAGCGTCAGGTCTTTGGTCTTTGCTTCCATCTCTGTAATGGCTGCCATGTCTTGGGTCTTAATGAAGCCGAGCGAGAGTTTCTTATCCGCCAGGTCATCCATGACGGCCGACAGCTCGTAAAGCTCTGTCAATGTACTGGCGACCCCGTCTTTGAACGGTGCCCAATCGCCTGTTGCAAGCGAACGATAAAAAGCGCTTACGGAATCCTTTGCAGCATTGATACGATTATCGAAAGCATCCGAGGTCGCCTGATTGCTCCGCATTGTTGCCCTGAAGGCTTCCCCTGCAGCTACCCCAAGGCCTAAAGTCCCTGCAAAGACTTTTACGCCGGCTGAGACGGCTTTCATTTGTCCGCTGAAATCTGACACTTGCTGCTTACTTTTCTGCAGCGTGTTGTTGAATTTTGTATCGTTGAGAATGATCTCTGTCTTAAGTTGTGCTGGCATAGCTTTTTTGTTTTATTTGATTGATTTTTAACATTTTATTAACATTTTCAAATTTCAAAATTTGCCCGTGTGTGTAAACTCGGGGGTGTGGGGGTTTCAGTGACTTGATTCTCAGAAATTTACACCCATACCCCTTCGTCGTTCTTCTCACCCGTCGTCGATCGGCTTAGGCTCTATGCTATCGGGGTGACTCTCCCGCCTGGCATCCATGCGTGCCCGGTACAGTAGCATATTGTAGCGGTAGTCGAAGTGTTGTAGTAGCTGATCGGTCGGTAAAGACTTGGCCACCTCATCATGCATGACGTAGAATACTGTATCGGCAAAGACGTCCTCCATGCTCCGACCGCAGTAGCTGCCGATCCTCGCACAGCCGTAGCAATACTTACGATGAAGGGCGATGTACTCCCGGGCGATCGCCTTAGCGACACCGGGGTAGTAGGTCTTAGGTTTGTAGGTATTGCGTGCCATTAGCGACTCATAATAAAAAACTGATCCTGCCAGAATGCTATCCACTTAGGACAGGATCCCTTTTCTTTGATATAGTGTGCCAATGACGGGTGGCTATCGATGTAGTCCTTTTTGCCCTTGTACCCCTGCCACTTGGCAAACCCGTTGCACAGCTCAAATTCAACAGCCCCCCATTCCCACCATCGAGTCTTAAATACGTGGCCGTTAATCGTGCTTCGCCCTATGGTGTAGAATCTTGTACGTCCTATTATCTCGTCCGTCGAGCCGTCGTCGTTTATTCTTTTCATGTCGTTTATTCTTTTCATGCTGTTATGTCTTTGAAGTCAATAGCTGCCGTTACACCGTGTTCTCTTGCTATGTGGAATAAGGTGCCGACGTGTACCTTATCCATCCGCAGACAGGCTGTGAATTGCTTATCTGCCTGCCCGTAATCGTATCCGCTATTCATAGCGCTGAGGCGGTGGAATATGTCCCGGCCAGCTTCTCCGAGAGAAGCCAAAGCCGCACCGATACGCAGCCAGTTGTCATACCCCTCCGTGATGTCAATCAATTCTCTCTCGCAATAGTCGGCAATGGCCTCAACTCTCGCCAGGGTATCGGGGTCGACCTCTTCCTGTCGCTTCTCCTGTGCTGGCCGTGGTCGTGATTCCGATGCCGGAGCGATCCAGGAATACACCTCTGCTTTCAGGTTAATGTAGGGCTCGGGGTCATAAGATACAAAGCGCTTGCGCCCTACGTTGATACAATTAGTGTCTATAGTTAGGCCGCACCGGGCAAAATCCTTCTGAAGGCTGCGGAAGTGGTCCCGGTGCTTCTCGGCGTGTGATATAGGAATAACACAGAAATAACTCTCACCGCTAAGCGAGTGACCGCAATAAGCGACGTGTGGCACCTGGTAGATGATCTCCTTTAATTGGTCGAAGTTATCCATGTCGAGGTTATCCTTGCGGTCAATGTCGATGCAGATAAGGCCGGAGTGCTGCAACAGGCTGCTGTCGCTTGCCCCGCTGAATGTTCCGCTTACGGTGAAGCTGGGCAAAGACTTCTTTATCTGGTCATACGCTTCTTTACCTTTAACGGCTTTAGTCTGTCGAACCTTCTCTACCGAGTCTTTGAATCTGTCCGAGGTAAGAAGTGTATATAAATCTACTTCTTTGACCGGCGGTTCTGTGATTTTCTTGTAGAAACTCACGTTTTTTGATAGAATTTTTGTCATAATTTAGTTGTTAAAATGATTTTATGGCAAAACGGCAAATGAACGGCAAAACGGTATTTGCCGTAATTCGGGGAAAGGTAACGGCAAAACGGCAACCCCCTATATATAGGGGTGCCATTTGCCGTACCCCTTGCCATACTTTAATATTACCTCTTCTCATCTGTATATATCCTCATAAAATGGTGCTGATCCGTTGAGGTCGTCGGAGAAATCGCCGAGAGTATATACACCGTCATCCTGCTTGCTGATTATTCCGGTATTGACGGCATCTTGTATCCGGTTTCTTGCAGTTCTGTCTTTAACGCCGCTGCGTGCCATATAGGCTTGGGTAAGGTCTGTGTGCCTGTATCTCGCCCGCTGGCTGAATATAGATTCAAACGCCTGCCGTAGATCTTCTTTCTTTTCGTCCTCTTTGCTAATTACAGTTTCCGGGCGCAGTCGCCCCTCTTCATCAATGGAGAATGCCCATTTACCTACGGGAGCGTTACGACACTCGGTTTGTTCTACCGTTATCATTCCGCTATTGCTCTCCCGGCTGACCTGGTAGGTCTCGCTGCATTTATTTAGGAGTTCCGTACCCAAGTGACCCCGCATATTGCCGTCGCCTTTATTCTCATGGAGGACGCACAGGATAGCGCACTCATAACGGCTACTCAAGCGCATTAACTCGCCGATCAGTACACCACTCTCGCCAATGTCGTTGAAGTCTTTGCATAAATCCCGGATCCCGTCGATATACACGCAGTCCGGACGGTATCGGTCGATAGCAGCCCGTACTCGCTCCAGTCGCTCCGAGGGGCGGAACTCACGCAGGGATAACACAATATACCGCTCGTTACTCGATGAGGTAGGCCAGCCGCAGAGAGAGTGAACCATGCGTGCCTTCTCCGCTACATTATAAATATTCTGCTCCGTGTCCACGTGTAGAACCTTCATACCCTCCTTCTCCGCCGTGAAGCCCATGTAACTGCCGCTAAGTATGGCGGTCTCCAGGGCAGCGCAAGCGAACGTCTTACCCGCCTTGGCCTTGCCCTTCATGCCGATGAGGTCGCCACGTGATATAAGCCCGTTACCGTAGCGATCCCGGAGAAGGAATTGCACCGGCGGGTAGTCCTTCGTGATGTCGATAACGCACCCGGCCAATATATCGGCAGCGGTATCCACTTGATCCGGCTCTCGTTGGCTGAACTTCGTTAAATCAATCCTCATACGGCCATGCTATTAGATTCGACTACCTCGGCGAATAACTCACCTTGCCGCACGTCCTCGGCCAGCCAATAGAGCTTGCAGCCGTTAGGCATGCGAAGGTCTACTATATTCCACCCTTCCCGGCGAAGGTCAGAGATGATCTTACGTGCATCGTTGCTGCCCGTGATCGCATTTATTTGCTTGGCTGTCAATTTATACCCTTGCAAAAATAAAGCCCGTACAGTGCTGTATATTCGGCCAGAATGATTATCTTTGTGTACCTGTTGCCCCAGCCCCTTGGCGGGGCTTTTTTTTCTTTTCATGCCCGACGCCCTCCATTCTTTAGGCAATACTCGCTTGCCGTGTTATTAATCTCCTCTGTTGTGGCTATCCGGTTCCGGCTGATCCACTCGTCGAGCTCCTGCCGGTTGAAGTAGCACAGCTTGCCCGTGGGCTTGTAGTGCGGGATCTCCCGCCGCATGGTTAGCTTGTACAGCGTGCTCATACTGATATGCAGATATCCTGCCGCTTCTCCACTAGTTAAATAGTTATTCATATTAATATTCTGTGTATGCTTTGCTGGGCTGCTGCGGTAGATGCAGGGCTCCACAGCGACACCCGGTAACCCGGCTACACTTGGCCTGCATTCCGAGTGCATCGGGTTACGGCGCAAATGTATACGGCGGTGGAAGTGTGGGCAAATAATACAGGTAGTCATTAATAGCCATATATATTCAGGCTATTAATGACTACTTTTTGACGGGATATGTTTTCTTTTCGCTATTCTTTTTTAGCTGGTCGTTTGGCCTTACTGCATTTATACTTATATTTGCTGCGGAGCTATTACCCCTTGGCTACACTTTACGTGTATCTTTTATGTTTGACGACTACGGGGGTGATAGCTCTATTTTTTTAGCTAATTTGTTGTTACTTGTCGCTTTTTGTTACTATTTTGTTACTCGCTATTTTGTTACTCGCTGTATATCAATCGAATAACATATGTATTTAGTCCCGGCTCTGGGTACTGAAGCGGACAAATCTAATTTGTCCGCTTTTTCTTTGCTACATAACTCGTTGGTTTGCTGATAGATTAAGTCCAAAACTTTGTTGTAAGAATTGGTTCGATATGACTCTCCGTCAAATTCGATTTTTTCAGGAAACATCGAACCAATCAGCTTAATTTTTACAGAAACAGGTGCATCCCTTATATAGCTATCTATATTGTTTATCAGGTTAATAGAGTACCCCAATTTTGGTTCGACTTTAGAACGGTTATTGAGGATTCATTGTGGATCAACAGCAGATCTCTTATTCATCTACGGCAACCACTTTGCATACTAGTTTGATTTTCCGTTTGTAGGAGGTGGCGCCGGGCATAAAGACTGTTGGGTCTAATGTGAGGTCTCTTTCGTAGAAGGCAGTGCGGAGGGCGGCCAGGTAGGCCGCACGGGCATTGCCCCAGCCTAAGTTGCCCACTTCACGATTGAAACATTCAACTAACTCCTCTGTGGAGTAACCTCTAAAACGACTTAGGAACTCTGAAAAGTAGTCTTGCGACTGATTTACATTTCTCATAATAACACAATATTAATTAGTTAATAATATTGTATTTCGAGCAAAAAAGATAGGGGATGATGCACGTTTATTTTGGATGGCTCCCGTATTATTTGACCACCGTGGTGACTACACTCGGTTGGTATTACCCATCATGGGTAATTCGAAATACGGTGCGAATATAGGAATTATTTTTATAATCCAAGCATTTAGCTCAATTCTTTGGAGAGGTTGGGCTCTTATGCCATTCGTTTAATTGTTTACGTCTTAACTCCCAATTGGGCAGATACCGGTTCATCATCATAAGAAAGTTGTCGTTATGATGTCTTTCTTTCAGATGGATCAACTCATGCACGACAATATATTCAATACATTCCTTCGGTTTCTTGGCCAATTCAATGTTAAACCAGATTGATTTCGTTTTGTCGTTGCAGCTTCCCCATTTGGTTCTGACTTTGCGGATACCCCAATGTGCTAAAGAGACATTCATACTGTTTATATACCTCTCTATCATCTCATGCAAAACAAGGCTCAATTCCTGGCGATACCATTGATAGAGCTTTTCCTGCTTGTATTCTCTTGAACTTCCCGCGGGAACGATTAGCTCTATTTTGTGATGGTGCAAAACCACCTGTGGCCGTTTGTTCGACTCCGTAATTTTCAACAAATAGCGTTTGCCAAAAAACCAATGGCTCTCCTGGGTAATGAAGAGGTGCTCCGGTTCATGTTTTTGTGCGCGTATTTTCTTTTGTTCTTTACGAATCCAGCCCAATTTGGTAGACACATATACGCGCAGCTTCTCCACATCCATATCCTCCGGAGCCGATAATGTCACATCGCCTATTGGCGGATGCACACTCAAATGAATATTCTTTATCGGTTTGAGTGTCAGCAACACTTCCAGGTCATTGAACCGTAAAATCTCACTCATATCAATAATCCTGCTTATTGCTTTCAATGATTTTGTAGATCTCCAATGTTTTGTTTTCGTCGTTGACCACCTTGTAGATCGCCTCTTTTATTTCATTTTGTTTTGCCGGATTCTCCCTGAATCCATCTTTTTTGGCAGCCTGTATGGCGTCATCGCAAGCCCTAACCAACGCTTCATCCTCATTCAAATAGTGATAAAGGGCTTTTTTGCCTGAGGTATCTATGCTTTGAGGCAAATCATTTTCTTTCCCCGCGTTGACTTTTTTCACCAGCTCAGCCATTCTTTTGAGGTATTCCTGGTAGTCAATAACCGCTTTTTTGCGTTCATCAATCAGCTGTTGAAGCAATTCAGACATTTTCTCAAAATAGACCGGGTCGAATAAATGCTGGGTGACAATCTTGGAACGCACACTGTTCTCGATGGTCTCTGCAACGGTCTCTTTGTTGCCTTTAATGCTTTCAGGGAGTGACTCAATGGCTTTGTCCATATTGGATTCAATCAGTGCCAATAAAGAGATATCTTCAAAAGGCGTAATCACTGTCGATTCATCAGCCTGGATATAATGGTCAATCAGATGACGCATATCCGCTTCATACGCCTTCAAGTCCAATACTTCCCCGCTGGCAATGCGTATCGTTTCGCGCAGCTTCAGGTAGAACGCCAATCGCTCTTCAAAACGAGCGATCTCCTCTTTGTTGAATCCCGCCGTTTCCATTTCGGCTTGTACATTGGCAAACGCGCGGATATACGCCACGATCGCTTTGTATAAAGCCACCCGTTTGTATTCGTTGGCTTTCAGGTCGCTTGCGATCTCCGTATTTCCGCAGAAGTAACGGATATAGTTCAGGTCGTTTTTGGGATAGTCAACCGATTCGCACAGCTGTTCTAACTCTTCCAATGCGTTTTCAACGCGTTCGCGCGCCATCTGTAGGCGATCTTTCAGAACAATCTCCACCTCCTCTTTCGTGAAGTGTTCGGTGTCTAAGGGAGAGGTATAGACCTTAATCGCATCGGTTACATTCCCGAAAAGCCCCATATAATCCACGATATACCCAAAATCCTTATCGTCGGTATCCAGTCGGTTCACCCGGCAAATGGCTTGAAACAAGGTATGGTCCTGCATCTTCTTATCGATATAGATATAGGAACAAGCCGGTGCGTCGAAGCCGGTCAGTAGCTTGGACACGACAATCAGCAATTTCATTTGAGCCGGTTCTTTCACAAACTTCCGTTTGTTATCATCTTCGTAGGTCTCCGTTTTACTTTTCCCGCCTTTGGGGGTTATATCCTTCAATAATGCCTCATAGGTATTGTACACATATTCTTTGTCGGTTTCAGAATCTTCGCCGGTATCTTCGGTGGTAATATCTTTGGTTTGCGGATTGTAGGAGGTGATAATGGCACATTTGTTTTTGAGCGGTGTGCCTCTAAACAACTCAAAATACCTGCAAGCCTCATAAATGCTGGAAGCCACCAAAATAGCATTTCCCCTTTCGGAAGAGAGACGTGGCTTGACACTGAAGTCGAAGAGGATGTCGGAAACTATTTTCTCCATCCGCGACTTGGAGCTCAATACATTTTGCATTGTTCCCCATCGCTTCTTCAGTTCCGATTTCTGGAAATCATTCAGCCCTTTTGTCTTTGCCTCAAACCAAGCATCCACCTTGGCTTGTGACGAGAGGCGTTGTTCAATATCACGTCCTTCATACACCAGATCCTTCACCACCTCATCGGCCACCGCCTCGTTGAATTTATAGGTGTGAATATAACTGCCGAACACTTCAAAAGTGGTCTGTTTGTCATCGCGCAACAGGGGCGTCCCGGTAAAACCGATAAAGACCGCGTTCTTCAACACCAGCTTCATCGTTTCGTTCAGCTTTCCACTTTGCGTGCGATGACATTCGTCTACGAAGACAAAGATATTGCCTTGTGTTTCGATGGGGTTATTCCGAAGCTCCTCGATAAAGGTTTTGTAGTCTGCCTCCCCTTTGTTCCCGAATTTATGGATCAGCGAAGCAATCAGTCGTGGCTTGGGTTGTGTGAGATAGTTCATCAATTCTTTGCCGGAGCTTGTGCGGGCAATACCCGTTTCACCGGCGCTTTCGAAGGTATCGGCAATCTGTTTGTCGAGCTCCGTTCGGTCGGTGAGAATCACCACCCGGGCATTCTTTATATTCTCCAGGATCCATTTGCCTAATAGAATCATCAGGATACTCTTGCCCGATCCCTGCGTATGCCAGATAATCCCGCCCTCGAAGCGCCGGGCATACTCTTGTGCCTCTTTCAATGCGAAGTATTGGTGCGGACGGGGTAGTTTCTTCTTCCCGCCATCAAACACAATGCCGTTGTAGATGATATCCAACAGCCGTTCTTTCGCGCACACCTTGCGCAGGTATTTATCCAGTTTATAGCCTTCGTTCTCCTCTTCATCCTCTTTCCAGGCGAGGTAATACTTCTCTTCCGTGCCAATGGTGCCATAGCGCAGGCCTTGCGTATTATTGCCTGCCAGGATAATCTGCGTGGTGATAAAGAAGTTCTCGTTAAACGCCTCCTGTTGGTTGGAGATATTCTGGCGAATGCTCTCCGATATATCCACCGTGCCCCGCTTAAGCTCCAACACCCCCAAAGCGATGCCATTCACATACAAGACAATATCCGGGCGGCGCGTTTTGTTGCCTTTCAGCGTCACCTCTTCGGCAATGGCGAAGAGGTTTTTTTCGGGATGTGTCCAATCTACCAGCATCACCGTTTGGTGTTGCTCGCCCACATCCTCCCGGGCTTTGACGCCATAACGAAGTAGGGAATAGAACTTCTTATTCCGTTCATACAGGCTTCCCTCATTGGCACGCGCCAGCGTCAATACCTCTTGCACCGCTTTGTTGATCAGCGGTTCCGCATAGCCTTGTTTTTGCAGAAAAGCACGCAGGTAGGCTTCCTCCACATTGCTGTTGTGATCGTGCTCTTCCCAATTACCATAATAGGCATAATCCATCTCTTTAAACAGTTGAATCACTCTGTCTTGTGTCTTGCGCTCTATGGGGTTGATATTGTTCATGGCTTTCTCCTTGTTTACTAAGTTATATAAAATCTAAAAACACACACTGTTACTTCTCTCTTATACGAATCGTATTCGCCCTGTCAATAACTCCTGCATCATGCCCTGCTTGATCTGACGAGCCTTTGCCAGTTTGTTCTCCAATGCTTCGATCTCCGCATCCATATCGGAGAGGATAGTGGCGATGCGGAGTTGTTCGGGGAAGGGGGGGAGGGGAGTTGGGATAGATTTTAAGTCATCTATTGATAATCCCAATACTGTGCTCCCGCTTCCTTTTTCAATTATTTTTGTTGATATGCTTCTATAGAAGTAAATGAAAAAGTCTGTATGGACTAAGTCGCTTAATCTAATTGCTTTCAAATCCTGGTTAATTGCTACATCAACATTGTATTTTACAATTTGCCCTAAAGCTATGCGAGTTGCAATAATTAGGTCTCCCTTCTTGACGATTCTTGATGCACTATTATTGAGACCACTTTGCGTTATATATTCTTGAGTCTTATCTCTATTGTATGTCGCAAAGTCCTTAACTGTCATCCAAGGAATATTCCCTCCCCAATATTCCCCAATAGCTCTAGAAGGAGTTCCTCCTCCTAAAATTGACAAAACAACCTCCCCCAACTTCTTCACCTCCCACCCCTCTTTCGGTGTCAGCAATTCCTGCATGGCGCCTTGTTTTATCAGGCGTTTCTTGGCAATCAGTTTTTCTAAACTTTCAATCCACGCATCGGTATCGCTTAAGACTTCGGCGATGGCACGTTGCTCGGGGAGAGGAGGGAGGGGGAATTTTGTGTTATTTAGAATGCTATTATATAATCGCTGAATCGTTCCTCCCTCTGTATTGTATTTTACGATCTGAAGTACATAATACAAATATTTGTTAGATAAAATGATCTCATTATTGTCTATCCAAACGATGTTAGAATCTTGGAAATAAGCATCTTTTCCGTCATAAATTATCGTTCTACCAATGGTCCCGGCTGCTGAAATGAGAATATCCCCTTTCTTAGGGAACGAAAATTTCGATTTATAATTCTCATATAGAGCATTAGAGATGTAAGCATCGGCTTTATCTCCAAAAGTCCCTATTTTGAAAAAAGGGATGTCTCCAATGATACTTGTTTGCGAGCTGAAGATTCTTCGGCACATTTTCACTTCTCCAACCTCACCCAGCTTCTTCACCTCCCAGTCCTCCGGAATTACCCCAATCTCCGTCTGTTTGAATTTCGTTTCTACCATTGCAGTCCCATTTTATGGAGGTGAGTTTTTACTTTGCTTTCATAGTCGGCAACGGCTGTTTCCAGCTGTGGCAGTGTTTCGGCATAACGCGCTGCCAATTCATTTACGCGCTGGCTGAGGTTCTGGCTGATACGTTCCTGTTCGCTTTCGAGGCAGTGTTGCAGGTGGCGCATCCACTTTTTGTTGATTACCACCTCTTTGATCTCCTCTTCGGTAAGTTGCGGATAGAGATCGATCACTGCCTGTTCGATATTAGCTTTCGCCTCTTTGATCTTTTTATTGGTAGCCGTTATGGCTTCATTCAGCTGGATATAGTTTTCCATCACGGCAATCTCTTCTTTGGCAGTGAAGGATTTCTTTTTCTCTTTCAACAGGGCTTTCACCGAAGCGACAGTCACCTTATCCAACTCGGCAAAGAGGGTGGTCTCCAATTCGTTCTCTTGGTCGAGTTCTTCCAACTGGGCTTTGATACTCTCTACCTTGTTTTCGAATTGGGTAATGGTCTCCCATTCCTCCGAGAGGTATTCGTCGATCAACAAACGCGGTGGGATCAATTTCCCGATTACGCCTTCGAGCCCCTCCACCGTCTTGTCTTTACCGGTTTTGCCATCCTTTCCTCTTTTGCCTTTGATCACTTGCCGTTCCCAGAGGTTACCTGCCTGCCAGCCTTCCATCGCAATGGCGTAGAGATCGTCCTGCATGATATCGTTCCAATAACTCATCAGGTGTTGGTACATATCGTATGCATCGATCAGTGGATTGTCGGCAAAGGCGTTGAGCAGACGCTCTCCGGTTGTTGCAATCTCCGGTTTGATAGAGAAGCCGGACGTCAACTGCCGGAAATGCGCTTCGCGTTCCGTTTTCCAACTATCGAATAGGGCTTGCAGTGTCTTGGAGAAGGCCAGGAATTGCGGGTGTGTGAAGATCGTTTGTTTGATCTCTTCGTTCGGGACTTGCAACCGGTAGTAGCCATTGTCCTGCAAGGCAAACAACAGATTTTTCAGCTCGGGATAGATCGCCCAATAGCGATTCAATAATTCTACATCTCGCCGGGGAATGCCTCCGTTCAGGTGCGCGAAGAGATCCTGCTTATCCTCCTCTTCCTGCGTGTCGATGTAGCGGGGGATATTCAGGTTATAATCGTTTTTCTCGTTGGCAATTTCGCTGACGGGCACCATGCGGCTGTATTTCGGCAGTTCTATGGCGTGATTAAACACATCCACAATCTTGCGAATATCTTTCTCCTGCAACCGGTTTTTGTTGCCATCTTTCACAAACCCTTTGCTGGCATCGATCATAAAGATCGCTTTGCGGTGTTCCGCCTGCTCTTTGTCCAATACCAGAATGCAAGCGGGGATACCGGTTCCATAGAACAGGTTGGCCGGCAATCCGATAATTCCCTTGATATAACCCTTGTCAATAATGTTCTTACGAATAGCCGCTTCGGCATTTCCGCGGAATAAGACCCCGTGAGGCAATACCACCGCCCCTTTGCCGGTGGTCTTCAATGATTTGAGAATATGCAACAGAAAAGCGTAGTCGCCATTCTTTTCAGGTGGCACGCCTAATTCAAAACGGCCAAACTCATCGGCGTCCGTAGAAACACCATTACTCCAGTTTTTCAGTGAAAACGGAGGATTAGCCACTACGTAATCGAAGGTTTTCAGTCCACCGTATATTTTATTGGTCCAAAAGGGGCGGGTCAGTGTGTTGTCTGCCACAATCTCCGCAGTTGGATTGCCATGCAGAATCATATTCATTTTGGCTAAGTTGGCCGTGGCATTATCTTTTTCCTGCCCGTAGAGGGTGATGTTTTTCTCGGCCTCATCTGCCACCTTCAACAGGAGCGAACCCGATCCACAGGTGGGGTCATAGGCAGTCGTCTGTCCGGTTGAATTGTCTTTGTTGATTCCAATCACCTTCGCCAATACGCGGCTCACCTCCGCCGGGGTATAGAACTGCCCCTTCGACTTGCCCGATTCGGTGGCGAAGTGACGCATCAGGTATTCGTAGGCATCACCCAATAGGTCGTCGCCTTCGGCATTATTGCCCGAGAAATCCAAATCCGGCGAGTTGAAGATAAGGATAAGATTCGATACCGTATCGATCAGGTCTTTCCCTTTGCCGAGCTTCCCTTCATCGTTGAAATCCGGAAAGTCATTCAGGTGATTTGCCTCTTTGATCGGGTTTAGAATATATCTGTTGATATCATCGCCGATATTGGGTGTGCCTACCAAAGCTACCATATCCTCGAAAGAGGCGCCATCAGGCACTTTTATGGCGGCAAATGTCCTGCCTTTATATTTGTCGGATATATACTTGACAAACAAAAGTGTCAATACATAGTCTTTATATTGTGAGGCATCCATCCCCCCTCTAAGCTCATCGCAACTTGCCCAGAGCGAGCTGTATAATTCTGATTTTTTAATGGCCATAATCTATTTTGTTCTTTTTGGGTAGTGGAATTCGGCACACACTACTTCAACGAGGCGAAAATAGTCATTTTTTCAGTATAGAGAGGTTGCTTAAGGGCTTTTAGTTATGGCTTTTTTGGATTATCAATTAGCTTATGCCCATAAATAGAAAGCTTGCCGCTCCTGCAAAAAGAAAAGCGCAATAGGATTGATAGTCAATCGTATTGCGCTTGTTGGATGGTTGTTTGTTGTCTCACAAGGATTCGAACCTTGACAGGCAGAACCAAAATCTGCAGTGCTACCATTACACCATGAGACAATCCTCTGCTTTGCTAAAAAGCGATGCAAAGGTAAGGTTTTATTCCTATTCTGCAAATTTTTTGTTGTTTTTGTGTTTGAATAATAAACACTTTTGCTGTTTTAAGGAGATGATTTGAAGGAGAAAGGAGAAAGGAGAAGGGAGAAGGGGGGCGTCTTCAGATTTTGTAAGATTGGGAAGGTGGGGATCGCGCTGCCAGCGCGAGATTATGCATAACCGTATGCAAGCATAGCGCAGCTTACGGTATAGCGACTGCCTGTCAATCAAGCGCCGCAGGTGCGAGATCTGTCATAATCCCGCCCCATGCGGGGCTTTTTTATATAGAGGATTCACTACCGTAAGCTGCGCTACGCTTGCATACGGTTATGCATAATCTCACGCCTGCGGCGTGCTTTCCCACAAACCTTCCCATGTTCTCCCTTTCTCCTTTCTCCCTTCTCCCTTCCCATTTTCTCCTATTTGAAGGTCTGCATACATCCGGGAAATCCCAAAATCAGCAAAATCCCGGTTCAAGAATTTGACATTTTGTCAAAAACGCCTGAGTATTTTTCCAAAAACGTAGGGGTATTTAAAATTAGTCAGGCGAGTAACACTTTTTAACGTATCATATTGTAAAGCAAAATCCACTTTTTGCTTACACTTTGTAATTCTCACTTTCTCGGAAATCGAACCCTATTTTATCCGGCTTTTCTTATCTTTGCGCTGATGAATCAGTGTGTTGTTCTAATCAGCGTATTATTATGCGAAAAAAATTTCTTTTTCTGACCTTCCTATTACTCTTACAACTTTATACTTTACGGGCACAAAACCATAAAATAAGCGGCTATATCCGAGAATCGGGTAGTAGCGAAAGCTTGGTGGGTGCTGCCTTGATCGACCTCGGAAGCCATCAGGGGGCGGCCTCCAATTCGTATGGATTCTACAGTCTGACATTGCCCGAAGGGGAGGTGGTTCTGCAATGTTCTTATATAGGCTATGAAACACGGCGCATCTCTTTTCGCCTGGAGCGGGATACGGTATTTGAGATTCTGCTCGATCCGCTGAGTACGCAACTGAAGGAGGTGGTGGTCAGCAGTCGCCGTTCCAAATTGGAAAGTACTCAACTGGGCACGATCAATGTGCCGGTGTCGCAGCTGACAGCTATCCCCTCTTTGTTGGGGGAGACCGATATTATGAAATCGATGCAGATGCTGCCCGGTGTGGAGGCAAGCGACGAGGGAAAGAGCGATTTCTCGGTGCGTGGAGGCAGTCCCGACCAGAACCTGATTCTATTGGATGGCATTCCGGTGTATAATACCAGCCATGTGTTTGGGTATCTCTCGATCTTCAACTCGGACGCGATCAAGAATGTGAATCTCTACAAAGCCGGATTTCCGGCGCGTTTCGGGGGGCGCCTCTCGTCGGTGGTCGATATCCGCACCAACGATGGCAATATGGAACAACTGCATGGGACGGCCTCTGTCGGGCTGATCTCGATGAAGGCGGCGCTCGAAGGGCCGATCGTGAAAGACAAAACATCCTTCAACCTCTCTTTCCGACGCACCTATGTCGATCTGTTTATGGGAAAGATACTCGACAGGCTTCGCCGGCTGGACGACCAGATATCGGAACGCGACGATTACAATTTCTTTTTCTATGATATCAATGCCAAACTGCAACATAAACTGGACGATAAGAACAGTCTCTTTTTTATGTTCTACAATGGGCGGGATAAGCTCGATACCCAATATGATACGCGCGACGGCTATTCAGGGGAGCTAAGTGCCCTCACCACGCAGGACTGGAAATGGGGGAGTACGATTGCTGCGGCGAAATGGAATCATATCTTCTCGGGCAACCTTTTCCTCAATACCAAATTGGCGTACAACAATTATATGTATGATATGCACATTGCCCGGACCTATGAGTCCTATTATGATTATGATACGCAAAACAAGAGTTTTGTCGGCGCGAAATATAATTCGGGCATTATCGATTACAGCCTGACCTCCGACCTCGATTTCATCCCTTCGCCGCAGCATTATGTGCGGATGGGGGCGGCGTTCACCTTCCATAATTTCAAACCCGAGGTGCTCAGTCAGCAATCGTCTGAAGAGCGCGATGACTTCTTCGGCTATGAGTTTCAGCAGGGAAGGCGCATTCTTGCCTACGAAGCAGCGCTCTATGCCGAAGACGATTGGGCGATTACGCCGCGCTTTAAGATCAATCCGGGGTTGCGCTTCTCCCTGTTTCATGTGGAGGGGAAGACCTACGCCTCGGCCTCTCCCCGGTTTTCGTTGAATTATCGCTTGAGTAACAACCTGTCGTTTAAGGCGGGCTACACCCATATGAAGCAGTATATTCACATGCTGTCGAGCAATATCATGTTTTTGCAGACCGACCTCTGGGTGCCTGTCACCAAGAAGGTGAAACCGATGGATTCGCATCAGTATTCGGTGGGGTTGTTTGCCAATCTGCCGCATGGTTTCGATCTCTCGGTCGAGACCTATTACAAGGATATGCAGAATGTGTTGGAGTATGAAGATGGCGCCGACCTGCTTAGCCTATCGGCCGGATGGGAGAATAAGGTGGAGGCGGGCCAGGGGCGTAGCTACGGGCTGGAGGTGTTCCTGCAACGCATGACGGGGAAAACGACCGGATGGATCGGTTATACCTGGGCCAAGACGGAAAGACGCTTCGAGCAGATCAATTTCAACGAGTGGTTTCCTGCCAAATACGATCGCCGCCACAGCATCAACGTTTCGCTTATACAGCAACTGGGCAAATATTTCGAATTGTCGGGCAACTGGGTGTTCAGCTCAGGCAATGTGATCACCCTGCCGATGAAAGAGATCAAGGCGGCCGAGATACCCGATGCTCCTTTCGGTACCTATTTCTTGGTGGAGCAGTTCGATCATCGCAACAACTACCGTCTCGATCCGTATCACCGCTTGGATCTTGGCATCTCCTATTATACCAGCCGCACGAAAAAGCGTTATAGCATCTGGAACCTGAGTATCTATAATGCCTATAATCAGATGAATCCCTTCCTGATCACTACCGATTACGCGGAGGATTCCTACGGCGCCGAACACCGGGTATTGAAGAAAATCACGCTCTTCCCGATTGTTCCCTCCCTTTCATACACTTATAAATTCTGACTCAGATGAAGAAAATAGCCTTCCTATATAGCCTTCCGGTTCTCTGTTGCTTTCTATTCTTGACCGCTTGTGAGAATATTATCGAATTCAAAGGCAAGGATAAAGAGAATAAACTGGTTGTGAATCATATCGTCGATACCAAACAGGAGGAACAGATAATTGACTTTTCCGCCAGTTATTTTCTGTTTGAAGATATGGAAGATTGGAATGGATGGGATGATCCCTCCTCCAAATGGAAAGATGAATGGGGGTTGCCACCGGGTGGCTTGCAGGAACTGCCGCTGGAGATAACGGTCAACGGAGAGCCGCAGGAGTATTATTCTATCGGCGGAAACTACCTTGCGTATAGGCCGGGAGAGTTGAAGGCGGGTGATAAGATTGCCGTTGAAATCGACCATGAGTTGTCGGGTAGGGTCTATGTAGAAGAGACTGTTCCTGAATTGCCGGTGATCCTTTCCGTTGACACCATGCGTTTCTTCGATTCCGAGATGTACAGCCTGTTTATGCGCTCATTGATCACCATCAAAGACCGTCCGAACGAGCGGAATTATTACCGCCTGCTGATCCGCCGGAAGGTATTGTTCGACGAAGGCACCAAATGGGAATACCTGAGCGAGATGACCGACTATTACATCAACCAGGATCCGGCATTGAGCAACCTGGTCGATCAGGGTATGGAGGATTACGAAGGGAACATCTGCCGCATCTTTTCCGACGATCTTTTTGACGGCGGGGAGTACACCCTCAATGTCTATTTCCCGTTGAGTTATGGATCAAACGTATTGAAAGAAAAGGTCGATGTGGAGATCGAACTCTACGCCATTACCGAATCGCTCTACTTCTATATGCGCTCCATCGAACAGAAATGGAACAGCGACACCTTCTCCCATCCGGTGCGCATCTATTCCAATGTAAAAGGTGGCTACGGCATCCTGGGCATTCAACATCCGTTGATCTATCGGTTTCCGGTAGGTAGGAGTAGTTAAGAAGTTAAGAAGTTAAGAAGTTAAAGAAGTCAAAGAAGTTAAGTAGTTAGAGTAGTCATAGTAGTCAAGTAGTCAAGTAGTTTGTTTCTACTTAACTACTAAGGAGCGAAGCGACTGATAACTTCTTGACTTCTTTGACTACTAAGGAGCGAAGCGACTGATAACTACTAAGGAGCGAAGCGACTTAATTAATCTCTTTCGATTGCGAAGCATTGACAAACAGGATATCGCCAATATCCTGGAAGCCGGTAAAGAACTTCATCGGTTCGTGTTTTAAGATCTCTTCGCGGAAGCCGATCAGGGTGAGCCCGGCATGTTTGGAGCGTGTCTGGATGGCATCGCTTACGGTTTGTTTTTCATCCAATAAGACGATTTCGATATTGGCCAGGGTGATCGGCAAGCGACCTTCGGAGATCCGTTCCTGCAAATCCTCTTTCACCACTTCCATTTCGGGGTTGGTGCTGGTAATGAATATCTTTATCTGGCTCTTATGCCAATCAGGATGGGCCATGATGATATAACCCAACAGGATCATCAGGTTGGTATTCTTCTCGTCGGTGGCCCGAATCCATACGTGGATGCCATTACGCGTGCGCAGCGGATAATGAGATCCGGCGAAGATGCAGATATCGAAGTTACCCGCCTTGGCCATATTGATATTATCCAGGATCCGGCATAATTCATCGGGCTGGTTTTTATCGAACTCATAGACCACCATATTGTTCTCCATCCCCGAAATAGAAGGGGTCTGAATAACCTGAGCAATCGCCGAGGTGTAGGAGGGCGAGATCATCGTGTCGATATACAAGGCGCTGTCGTGCTCGCGTTGGTTGTTGATCAGCTGACGCAGGATCTCTTGTGATTCGGCATGTGTCTGCTTGCTGTAATAGCCTTCGATATAATGGAAATAGGTGCCAAACCCATGCTGGTGACTGATCCATTTCATCAATTCCAACACCTTGTCGCGCTCAAAAGAGTTGGGCGAAATACATATCGCCGACGGTCGCCACTCCTCATTCTCCATCACCGACTGATGTTTCTGCATAAACACCCGCAAGCGGCGGTTAAGCTGGAACAACGCCCCTTCGAAAATGTCGCCAAGCCCCTTCTGGTCTTTGTTGTAATGCTCGATAAAGAGATAAAGCACAATAATCACCACGTAGGAGAGGATGGTGTACAATGGATTGATCATAAACATCACCCAAACCGACAGCAGGAAGCCCCCTAAAGAGAAATACCATTTCGAGCGGAAGCGCGGACGGTAGGAGGGGGGCGAACCAAAATGGTTGAGGAATGAGATCAGACACAAACAGCCGTAGGTGATCAGGAAAAACATAGAGATGATGCCCGCGACGCGGTCGATATTGCCTATCAAGACAAAGACCAGGGCGATAAAAAAGGTAACGATCGTGGCGCTAAACGGTTCATTGCTTTTCCCTTTCCCACGCGCCAGGAAGCTGTTGATTTTCTGAAACGGCAGGCTCTTGTCGGAGGCGAGTGCCTGCAGGGTGCGGGGGGCCACCAGGATGGCGCCCAGCGCCGAAGAGAAGGTGCAGGCCGCCAGTCCCAACGGAATCACAATCGGCCCATAAAGCGCGATGCGCGACATGATCAACTGATCCTCCAACAGGTCAGCTTGCGGAGCGGAGACAGCCAGTTTCCAGACAATCAAAATATAGACAATCAGCCCGGTAAGGGTTCCCCCCATCGTGCCCAAAGGAATCGATTTGCCGGGATCTTTCAGGTCCCCGCTTAAGCCCACCCCTGCCGTCATGCCGGTAAAGGCCGGAAAGCAAATGGCGAAGATAACAAAGAACTTGTCGGTGTTGAAGAAACCGAAATTCTCTTTCGCCAGGAAGGCCACCTCGCCCTCTGTTTCAATGGGCTTCCCCATGAAAAAGAGCAATAAAGCGATGAAAAGAATAATATTAACCACATAAAGCAATTTCATGCTCGAACCCGTCCCTTTCTTCAAAATGCTTAAGGCCAATAGGACCAATGCAGGAACACTGATCACCTGTCGGGGAAGATCGAAGCCGAAGTGGCTTGTCCACCAATCGAAAAGCGGCGCGAAAGCCTCGGTAAACGCGATGATATAGAAGGCCACACTGATGGCTTGAGAGAGATAGAGGGTAATCCCGATGGTCGATCCGATTTTCAATCCGAACGAGCGGGAGATAATGAAGTATTCCCCGCCACCCTCTACCCGGGTATTAGTGGCTATCTCGGAAATAGCCAAGGCAGTGGGAATGGTGATCAGATGCCCCAATAGGATAATCAGGATCGCGCCCCAGAACCCCAACGTCCCGACAGCATAGCCGAAACGCAGGAAGAGGATCGCACCCAAAATGGTGGATATAGCAGTGAAATAAACGGGAGCGACGCCAAAGCCTCCCCCCTTTTGTTGTTGTATAGCTGACTTCATAATCTCCTCATTAATGGTCGCGGCACAAAGCGTGCCGCCACCCATGCCTTCCAAAGATATAACAAAATATGTATATAGCTGGTTGCACAGACAGAGATTAGGCTGATTTTTGGGTGTTTTTTCTCATGCGGGTGAGCAAAAAAATTGGAAGGGGAGAAGAATGTGGGAACTTTGTGGGAACATTGTCAAGTTACAAGACCTGGTTGTGTTGAAATATGGGAGAATGTTTTGTAAAGCAAAATTTATTTATACATTTGCAACAAGAATATAGACATGAGGATATTTACAGAGCAAACTTTGCAAGAATACATAAAATCTCATCCTGAGGCTGAAACGGCATTGCAAGAGTGGGTGTCGAAAGTAAAACAAAGCGAATGGAAATGTTTTGCTGATATAAAGAATACATTCAACAGTGTGGATAGTATTGGGGAGCAAAGATATGTATTCAACATCAAAGGGAACAATTATCGACTGGTTGTTGTCATTAAGTTCACGATTAAGTTTGTTTATATCCGATTTATAGGTTCTCATGCGGAATATGACAAGATAGATTGTAAAACGATTTAGTATTAAGATTATGACGAGGATAGAGAATAGAGAACAATACGAATGGGCAGTAAGGCGGGTAGAAGAACTTATACCTTTGGTAAATGATGATACTCCATTGACTGATCCGGCAAGTATTGAATTGGAACTTTTGTCAAATTTAGTAGCCGATTATTCCGACGAGCATTTTGCTATCGGAGTTCCTACGCTTGTAGAGATGCTTAAATTGCGTATGTTTGAAATGGGGCTTACTCAAACCTCTTTAGCCCAAATATTGGAGGTGAGTAAATCCAGAATCAACGACTATTTGAATGGCAGAAGTGAGCCAACGTTAAAGATTGCCCGGGAAATGAGCCGCAAACTTAATATAGATGCCAACATTGTACTGGGTGTGTAAGACTTCTTTTTAACATGCATTGCGTCACGTTTGCGTCACGTCAAAATAAAACAGGCAGTTACATCATTTGTAACTGCCTGTTTTTAAGGTGGTCCCACCTGGGCTTGAACCAGGGACTCCCTGATTATGAGTATTAAGAAAATAGTTTTCTTTGATTTCTATATATTTTCATTCATTTTCTAATTTGCTGTGATATAGCAAAGTAAATGAGATATAAACTTTATCTAAAAACTTGTATTTTGAAATAATTGCTATATTTGTGTGCAAATTGTGTGCAAATGCTCAGCTTGCACACGGAGAGAAACAGATCAAATATAGCGCTTATGTTCAACTATTCAAACAATGGGGTGACGGTTTCTTCCTTTTTCGATAATCGGAGAGCAACTAAGGATAATTTGTATCCTATCAAAATACGTGTCACCTATCAGCGTGTGCGTAAATACTACTCAACAGGTAAGTATATGACCATTGAAGACTGGGAGAGATTGCCTGATACCAAAAGTAAGAAAATGCTGTCCATACGCTCGGATATACAGAACACATTTGATATAGTTAAGGATACAGTTCAAGGGCTACTGCATGAAGATGGGTTCTCCTTTGATACATTGAATAGCCGCTTGAGTAGAACAACATCAGACACCCTTAATTCTGGATTCAAAGTCAAGATACAAGTGCTATTGGACAATGAACAAGTAGGAACTCACCTTTTCTATCAGGACGCACTAAAGAGTGTGGAATATTTCGCAGGTGAGAATATCCCTTTTACAGCTGTTACAGTAGATTGGTTGAAGCGATATGAGAAGTATCTACTAAATGCCGGGAGAGCCTATACAACCATCGGGATGTATTGCCGGGCAATACGCTGTATTATTAATGAAGCAAAGAGAGGCGGAATCATAAAAGAAAGTCAGTATCCGTTCGGATACGGGAAATATGAGATACCGACCGGACAAGGGCGAAAGTTAGCTCTTTCCCTACAGCAAATAAAAGCAATTATTACTTACTCCGATGGTACGGAGGCGACAGAAAAGTATCGAGATATGTGGTTCTTTTCCTATCTCTGTAATGGCATTAACTTTGCGGATATGCTAACACTCAAATACTCTAACATTCGTAATGGGGAGATTAGCTTTTTACGCGCAAAAACCGCCCGAACATCTAAGGTAAAGAAAGAGGTTTGCGCCATTCTAACTCCCGAAATGGAAGCTATTATCAAAAAATGGGGTAATAAATCCAGAAAACCTGATGATTATATCTTTGGGTATCTAACCGGAAACGAAACCCCTTTTGAGGAAAAAGATGTAGTGAAGGCGGTTACTAAACTATGCAACAAGAGATTAAAGAAGATAGGCGCAGCATTAGGTATAGACGGCTTAAGCACCTATTCGGCTCGACATTCCTATGCGACTGTTCTGAAGCGTTCCGGCGCTAATATCGCCTATATATCTGAAAGTTTAGGCCATAACGACCTGAAAACAACAGAAAACTATCTGGCATCCTTCGAAAAAGAGGAAAGGGAGAAGAATGCAAGATTATTAACTAACTTTGGAGAGTAAATAAAGGATTATGGCAATACCTGTTAATATAGAAAAACTGATTTCCGGCCGCATAGTAGAGAGCGAACGGATTGAATATAAGAAGGGTTGGAATCCGGCAACGATATATCGGACGATATCTGCTTTTGCTAATGATTTTGAGAATATCGGAGGTGGGTATATTATCGTTGGTGCCGAAGAAGAGAAAGGTAGAGCTAAACGCCCGGTTACAGGTATTCCGACAGAACAATTGGATGCTATTCAAAAAGAAATGATTGGTTACAACAATCTGATACGTCCATATTATGCACCCAAAATTAGCATCGAAACGATAGACGAAAAGAACATTCTTGTGATATGGGTTTCGGCAGGCATGAACCGTCCGTATGAAGTACCGGAAGATGTAACAGCGAAAGAAAAGAAACGACAATATTATATCCGAAGGTATGCCAGCACTTGCATTCCCAATAAAGAAGAACGGGAAGAACTGATAAGTCTGAGTAACCGGACACCCTTTGACGACCGTATTAATACACAAGCGAGTGTTGATGATATTTCTCCCTTACTGGTTAGAGAATATCTATTGAATGTAGGCAGCACATTGGTGGAGCAAATAGAAACTACACCCTTGATTGATATTTACAGGGCAATGGACTTGGTAAGTGGTCCCGATGAGTTGTTGTATCCCAAGAATATCGCATTGATGATGTTTAACTACCATCCCGAAAAGTTTTTCCCTTATTCTCGCATTGAGATTGTCGAGTTTCCAAACGGACTGGGCGACCCTACATTTTACGAAAAACCGGCAATTACAGGCCCAGTTTATGTTCAAATACAACAAGCCCTTGCTCAATTACGAAGCGTGGTGTTGAAAGAGCAGATATATAAATTGCCGGATAGAGCTGAATCGCAGCGCGTATGGAACTATCCGTTCCGAGCATTAGAAGAGAGCATTGTGAATAGTCTTTACCATAGAAATTGGGAGGTAAGAGAGCCAGTAGAAATACGGATATTACCAGATTGCATTGAGATTATCAATCAAGGTGGTCCCGATCGGAGTGTAAAGATGGATGAAATTCGTAGTGGGGTTATTCACAATCGTCGGTATCGAAATCGTAGGATAGGTGACTTCCTAAAAGAACTGGATATGACGGAGGGGCGAGGAACAGGTATCCCTATCATCCGTAAGGAAATGATGAAGAACGGTTCTCCTGAACCTCGCTTTGAAACAGATGAAAATTACAGCTATTTTATTACTACGCTTCCGATGCACCCAGCTTTTGTTAAGAATGACGGTGTTGATGACGGTGTTGAATCTCCTGATAAACAGTTGGATAAAATAATAAATATAATTACTGGCGGTGTTGATGGCGGTGTTGATGGCGGTGTTAAAGATATAGTAAGTATTCTACTAAATGTTTCCGGCTTAAATGCTGGCGAAATAGCTGTGCGAATAGAAAAAAGTCTGCGTACAACAGAGCGTTATCTTCAATTATTGCGCAAAAAAGGGATTATAGAGTTTAGAGGAAGACCTCGCACCGGTGGTTATCATCTAACAGATGAAGCTAAGAAATAATAGAATATGCCCCGCCGCAAGAAAATAACCATAAAAGCAAAGGATACTGCTATCTTTGGGCAACTTATAGTAGAGTTGTCCAAAAACCCGGAGCTGGCAGCAGACTATGACATGGACTCTATCGAGATCACTATAACCAAGAAATACCAACCTTACATACTGGATGTTGACAAAGCTATCTCCAACCTTCAACACTACTATGCAGCTAACAAGCAATTCATAGAACACTTCAACGGTAAGCCGATTATTTCCAAATACCTTTTAGCAAAGATGATGAAGGTTTCACGTCCAACCGTAGATCAATGGTTAGAAAAAGGATTTATCTCTCAGTATGTTATGCCGAGTATAAAGGTTACCAGCTTCGATATAGACGAAGTAATTGAACAGCTTCGCAAACAAAAACAATAAAAAATCACCTTTTTCCTTTTGACTTTACAACGGTAAGACAACCGCAGACAACCGATGTAAAGCGATGTTATCTCTCTTCTATAGTTGTAGCATTTTGCATCGAAATTGTAGTATTTGTCTACCCTGTGTAAAGCCATTCCTCATTTTATCACTATTTATATCTGTTTTTACTTTGTGCTATCAATTGATAATTAACGCTGTGACGACAGCTAATTATTCATTTATAAATAGCATAGTTATGACAAACATTATTCTAACTACGTCCGAGGAACTTCGGGCGATCATCAGCGAAGAGGTATCCAAGGCTTTTCCGGTGCTATCTACCCCAAAAGAGCTTCCCGATACAATAACATTGGATACTGCTATCCAAGTACTTGAAGAGTATGGATATCCTACTTCCAAAGCAAAAATCTACAAACTTACATCTACCGGCTCTATGCCTTTTCGTAAGTATGGTAACAAGCTCGTTTTTTCAAGGAAAGAACTCATCCTATGGGCAGATAGTCAAACCAAATCCCATCAGGAACATATTGCATCGGTCAATCTTACACTTGCCAAGAGTGCCAAACGTAAAAGATAGGAGGAGTGTGACTATGAAAGAAAAAGAAAGCGCAGCAGAAAAGTTTCTAAGGGTTGGCACCACGCTGTATAAAACTGTGTATCGTCCTCTTATCAGTGGCGATTATATCGAGGAGAAGATTCCGTGGAGTTATGAAACACTTCGGCAAGACTATGGTAAGAACAACCTACCGGAGATAGATAAGTATGATGGCTTCTGTATTATTCCCGACCATATCGACTATAAACAGGTACATGGGAAATATCTTAATCAGTATGAACCCATTAATCACATCACAACAGCAGGGGACTTTCCGTATATACGCTCATTTCTTACACATATATTCGGAGAACAGCTGGAACTTGGTTTGGATTATCTGCAGATCCTCTACATGAAACCTACTCAAATGCTTCCTATCTTATTACTGGTATCCAACGAACGGAATACCGGTAAGACGACATTCCTTCGTTTCTTAAAGATGATATTCGGGAAGAACGCCACCTTCAATTCAAATGAAGATTTTCGTAGCCAGTTTAACGCAGACTGGGCGCATCGATTGTTGGTGTTGGTGGATGAGCTTCTATTGAACAAGATGGAGGACACCGAAAAGATAAAAAACCTATCAACAGCAGGCGACTATAAGATCGAAGCCAAAGGAAAAGACCGGAAAGAGATAGAGTTCTTTGCCAAGTTTGTCCTTTGCTCTAATAACGAACGGAATCCGATCATCATTCCAAAGGAAGAGGTAAGGTTCTGGGTACGCAAGATAAATCCGATAGAAAAGGATAATATCTACCTAAGAAGCTTTATGATGAAGGAGATTCCTCATTTTCTTCACTTTTTACTAAACAGGGAGCTATCCACAAAGAATGAATCCCGTATGTGGTTTAATCCTTCTCTATTGGAAACACCGGCTCTTCTCAAAATCAAGAAATATAATACCAACAAGATTGAAGCTGAGATAGCCGCTTATTGCTCGGATGTAATGGATAAGCTCGGAGAGGATAAGATGTTTTGCTGCCCTAAAGACTTTATGGATACGATTCGTGATGCCGGACTTAAAGCCGATATAACTCAAATACGAAACATTCTCAAGGATGGCTGGGGACTTCGCTCTGATAAAAACAGTGATTATACTTTCTACTACATAGGAATAGAAGGAAATCTCATTCCTATGAAAAGAAAAGGAAGGTACTTGGAAATAAAACGAGGGCTTATTGATGAAATTCTGTTGTAATGTGTTACTCTATTATTTAAGTCAATGATAATCAAAGAGTATACTATTCCAACAACAACACAACAAACGCACAACAAAATAATCATTGTTGTGAACAACCTGCAACGATATTTTGGTTTGTTGTGAATTTGTTGGGCGAGTAATTAACTATACAACAGATGTTTATTTCTATTTCACCACAAAACAACAACACATTTTAATTATGGTAAGTAACGATATAATGGGTATAAGTATACGGGAGTATCTTATACGAATGGGACTCAACCCCGTAAGAGAGAATAATCAGAAAGGGATGTTTCTGTCTCCTTTTAGAAAAGAGACAACGGCAAGCCTAAGTGTGAACTATGTAAAGAACCTATGGTTTGATCATGGGCTTAGTCTTGGTGGAAATATAGTTAACCTGGTATCACGTTTAGAGGGCTGTTCTTTTGCCAAAGCAGCCCAAAGGCTTGAAGAAGGTTCTTTTTCTTTTTATAGGAAAGATATTTCTATGCCGGAAAAGCGAGAATCAGAGATAGTTATTCGTAAGATACAGCCGTTGGCTAATCCAGCTTTACTGGAATACTTGAAAGAGAGAAGAATCTCTACCGACATCGCAAAGGCAAATTGTGAGGAAGTTTATTATTCGGTAAACGATAAACCTTATTTTGCTATCGGCTTTAAGAACGATGCCGGAGGATATGAACTAAGGAGTAAATATTTCAAGGGGTGCACCTCTAAAGATATTACTTCACATACCTCTGGGCAAAGCAGTTGCCAACTATTCGAGGGATTTATGGATTATCTCTCATTCCTGACGATAAAGAATTGGCAACGCTCTCCGGTAGATACCATCGTTTTGAACTCATTGGTGAACCTACCAAAAGTGGAAAACAGGCTTGCCGGATACAAATCTGTAGCATTATTCCTTGATAACGATGAAGCCGGGAAACGAGCTGTTCAGAGTTTACGCTCGGTCTGCAAAGAGGTCATAGACCAGTCTGCACACTATGCAAAGTATAAAGACCTGAACGACTATTTATGCAATCGTTCCGTTCCAAGGCAAACCATAATAAAGAAGCCAGGCAGAGGTCTAAGAATGTAATCTGCCGCAGCTATCCCAAGGGCTTTTTAAAAAAGCCATAGCTTATTAGGGAATTTTCTTACGCTATCGTTGCACTATCACTAAAAATTCCCGAATAAGCCAAAGGTTTTCCCCCTTTGGAATCTCCCTTAGCGGTCTCTCGACCGCAGTCGCTTTTAGCGACTATTCAATGTGCGAATCATCTCCCTGCCGGTATTTTCTATCGGCAGGTGTGATTCCCACAAGCTAAATTTCAAACAATTTAATTGACATTATCATGGGATATGTTGTTTTCCATTTAGATAAGTCGCCCGGGAATGAGTCTGCCATGACAGACCATATCGAGCGAAAAGTAATACATCCAAATGTTGATCCTGAACGGATACATTTGAATAAAGAACTCGTTGAGTTTCCTGATGGCATAAAAAACCGGACGGAAGCTATTCAGCACAGATTAGATACCGCAGGGTTGAAACGTCAGATTGGCAAGAATCAGGTAAAAGTAATCCGCGTTATGATCTCCGGTAGCCCCGAAGATATGAAACGGATAGAAAACGAAGACAGATTGGATGACTGGTGTCGGGATAATATGGATTATCTTAAGAAAACATTCGGAGAAGCTAATCTTGTTGCCGCCACTTTACACATGGATGAAACTACTCCGCATATTCACGCTTCTATTGTTCCGATAGTAAGGGGTGAGCGAAGGCTGAAAAAGCCGGGAAAGAAACAGGAAGAAGACAATCTGGCGCAGAAGGCGAATGAAAAGCCCAAACGCACATACAAGAAGAAAGACCCGAACAGACCACGCTTATGCGTTGACGATGTTATGGCAAGGGAAAAGTTGATAGAATATCAAGATACATATGCCGAAGCTATGGCAAAATATGGATTAGAGCGAGGTATAAAAGGTTCGGATGCCCGACATATAACTCTAACGGAGCACTATCGTAACCAAACGATAGAGAGTAATAACTTGCAGATAAATATAGAACAGCTCTTGGCGGTAGAAGAAGCCAAGCGGCAACGCATTGAGGAACTCAAACAAAAGGAACAGGAAGCCAAACTGAAATCCATTCAAGCAGAGGAACAAAAGCAGCAGAAAGAGTCCGAACTGAAAAAGACAGAAGAGAGCCTCAATCAAGTAAAAGGGCAACTTAAAACCGAGGAGTTTAAGAATAAAGCTGCCAATGTTGGCTCTAATATTATTGAAGGCATAGGCTCACTTGTCGGTACTTCCAAAGTAAAACGGCAACAACAGGAGATTGAGAGCCTGAAACACGAGAAGTATGAATTACAGCAAGATATTGACGGACTTACCCAAACGATCAGTAAGGAGCGAAGCGAACGACAACAAGAAACAATGCAGTTAAAAGCAGAAATACACAAAATTCATGACTGGCTGCCTGATACACCTACGCTTATCAAATGGGGAGAATATTGCCAGAAGATAGGTTTTTCAAACACTCAGGCCAAAGACCTGATTAATATGAGACCCGTCCGTTTTACTGGCGAATTGTATTCTACCGAACACAGCCAGCGATTCGCTGCCAATAATGCAGAGGTACGGTTTGATAAAGGTACAGGAACACTGAGCAGCTTTCGGTTACTTCTTAATGGAATCAGTCTTGCCCAATGGTTCAAGCAGAAGTACGATGAGTTTAGGGAAGCGTTAGGAATTAAGCCTAAGCAGAAGCCCGAGATAGGTAGAAACAAAGGGTTGGGGGTGTAAAGTGATCTGATTTACAAATGTTTTAGTATTTTTACAGACGAACATAATAACTCATACAGAATATGAATGTAGTATTTATCATTTTCGCTGTCATTGCTTTTATTGCAGTAGTCCTCTTCTTTTTCAAACTCAAGACTAAGCCGAAAACGCTTTACGACGAACTTATGGAGATTCCAGGTATGAAAGAACAAAAAGAATTATTCGAATTGATGTCAAAAATGAATTCAGAAGGGGTTGGAACGGAAGAAGATGTTATGTCTGAGGGCTATGGGGATTTTGGTCTTGAAATTACTAATCCAATACCTGTTAACACTGTATATGGGAGCATTTCATACTTGGGAAGGCTTAGGACATTAGAAGGAATTAAGGTATCCTATAAACGAATTGGCTCAATGAATTCCCCCAATATTACCTCAATCATTGATGGATATAAGATTTTTGCGAATGAAAAGCAGATAGCAATATTATATATTTGCCCTTATAATAAGAAAAATTCACGAAAAGCCCCTAATGGATTTAAATTGTTAGTGTAAGGGTATTGCGAGTAAAAAAACTTCCGATTTATAAGTGGATATTACTGAAATCAATAAATACAATATGTTTTACAAATTTAATGCGATATGTTATGAAAGTTAAGAAATTGATTTTTAATGGTCAAGAATTAGCAATGCTATTTCAGGCTTTTTCTAAGAAATTATTCATTAGACCAAAAAAAGGCGATATTTACTCGAAATCCAATAATTCAAATGACAATAGTTGCGTTTTTTATATTCAATTAGCCTATTATGCGATTTTGAAAAAAGAATTTCAAGCTGCATATTCTCAAGGCAAATTTGCTCAAAGCAATGCAAATGAAGCATGGGTAAATCTGATGAATAAGGTCATGTCTGCATCAAATGATGTTGATATAGAGATGGGTAATTTGGAAGATTATTATGAAACTGTTAGTCCATATTGGTTTTAACAGTATCAAATTGAGTATGTAACGAGCATTTTTTGGTATTGTTACCTAATTATTTGTATACTTCAAATTTCCCAAAGAGATATATTTATAGAAAATAGGTATCTATCGTCAATATAGAGGGTAGATGCTATATTTTTTTTGCGAAATAAAATATTCTATTCCCATCTTTCAGAGGGGGGATGTTCTCATCTATAATAAAGGTATTGAGTTGGTTTTTAGAAATGAAATCTTTTGGAGATTCACTATACGCTGTTCCTATGACGATTTCAGTGTTTTCGTCTATTTTATATGAAGCGCAACACGTTGGATAACCTGCCGCCTTTGCATCATCGCCAAAATACATCCATGATGTGAATAAATGACCTTTGAAAGGCGCATTAATACTGATGTATTTTTCAAGATAAGGCTGAGGAATACCTTCTGTCATTTTATATTTTGTGAGATAAAAATGGTCTTTGTAAAAAGACTTCAAATTTTCTGCCAAAGTTGTGGAAAAACTTATTTTTTCACTATCGTCTAAGCCTTCATTAGCCCTTTGAATGCTGTATAAATCGACATAGTAAGTCATTAGCGCAACATCTCTATATATGTCTACATCGACAAATCGTTTATATTCTTCAAAGTGATTATCGAAATATGCATTTATTGCTAAATCGATGTTATTCTGGTTTATGATCATGTAAAAATCAAGGCGTTTAATATCGTTAGCAAAATCCATTGCACCATAATATAGCCTGCTTCGCTGCGGGAAATAAATATCCATGACCACGAGCTTTTCACCTTGCATATCAACCGTTTCAAGAAGGATGTTTCCCAAGCCGCATTCAAATAAAATATGATCTTTCTCGTCTTTTTTTATGATTGTTAAATTATCCATATGTCTGTGTATTAGTTGACTTTAAATATCTTTTATAATATATCTATATCCTTCTTTGTAGCTATTTTTGAACCACAAATTCTCCTTTATTTACTGATAGATTCAATTTGGAGATGAAAGAACTTTGTTCTACTGAGAGTAAATCGTAGATGTATTTGTAGTCTGTCCCAGCCATAAATTTACGATTAAGAAGTGCTTCGCATCGGATAGTTATATCATCTGAATTTCTAAAAAATGGCAGATCATGCAATTTAATCAACAAATAGTCGGCTAATAAGCAGTAATCAACGACGTTTTCTATAGAGTTAGATGAGTCTGTGGGAAATATTTTCCTGGCTGCGGAGTGTGCCGCCTCTAAACGCTCATTAATTAGATCGCATCTCAGAAATATAAAATAAGGCAAATTCGTATGCTCGGCAGCTTTTGATAGCAAGTAATATGCAAAAGCGAAAATGTATTCGTTAATTTTCTTGTCATTAAAGTGAGTAGCTGCAAAATACAATGCACGAGAGACATGACTATAGTGTTTTGGTGGAAGATCTGTTATGAAATCCGGAAAATCAATAATGTAGTTCAAAACTCGATTGATATTTTTATCAACAGAATCAGCATACAGCCCATAATTATAGACTTTGACATTTGCAACACATACAGCATTACTAATAAACTCCGTATAAAAGAGCTCTTTCAAGGGACGTTTTGATGGATAATTTCTGGGGTATAGGTAATTTAGTGTATCATATTGCCTAGGATGTAAGTTTTCAAGGTTCTGAAAACAATTCCACTCAAAGGATATAGAGCTCATTTTTTCTATTGAATACCCAAAACACTCTGACAGCATGAACAAGAGAATATCTGTCCGACGCAGATTTATCAGATTTTCGGAATTTGATTTAGCATAAGAATCCATCGCGAAGAAGCTTGGAGTATACTGAGATACACTTGCCTTATTTGTAATAATATAAGTAAAACTGAATTCTCGTTTGCCTCCCCCAATTTCTTTAGTAATGATAGTGAAAGCGCCTATAGCCTCAGGAAAACGATTTATAATGCAATCTAGTGCAAAATCCTTAAAAAACACTATACGATCATGCGAAGAACCCCATCCGTTTTTATTATAACAATAGACAGAGCAAAATTGATCTCCTGTTAGATAGCGCAATAAAACTCCTGTAGGATCGCTTGAACTTGTTTTTACTACATCATTTTCAATTGTAAAAGGTGTACCGTCATAAGGTATACAAGAAGCAGAGCGATACCATTCATCTCCATGGTTAATGACAGGGTATGCATAAAGAGATGAAACGTTGTTTGTGAGGAGATATGAATATGTATACTCTGTTTTGTCATGTTCCAGTATCTTAGGAGCATTCTCTTCTCTGTTCAAGTTGTAGAGGCTGTTCATAAGGCATTATGATATGTATTAGCACAAATATACACATTATATCATATATTTACCGATTATGCGACATATATCGAATTTATTCTTCTATATTATTGTACTTAAGGCAAATTAGGATAATGTAAAGCTCATGTGAGATTGTTAGTCATCTTCCCTACGATGTGGCACTACCTCGTATGATCAATCATACGCCTAAAGTCTTGGGGTTTCTCCTTAATACCTTTGTCGCAAAAAGGAAACAGAATTTTGCTATATTGTAGAATCGTTTAGCTAAAGGTTCGGTCAGATTCTGCTTCTTAAAAAAGAAAGGTAACTCCTTGGGTTCAATAAGTATGAATGTGTCAGGATTTGCTGTTTTTGAGGGGCTGAGTCTTATATCTATATGTAATCGGTCATTGGAGAAATATTCAAATGTTCCATGTGCAAGACCGCCAAACGTCCCATACACAAATATGTCTTCTTCATTGAAAGCAACAATGTTAAAGTTGCGAGGTTTTAAGGATAATGCTTTTTCATAATTTGCTTGAGCTAAATCAAATCGCTTATGAAGTCGATGATGTAACGCTTTATTTATATACTCATTAGCTGCTGTTTCATCAACAGGGGTAGGGGCTTCTATGCTTTTTAATTTTTTATCTTCATCTTTCGTTTTGCGATATGACTCAGTTTCTTGGCGCATAGCTTGTAACACCTTGTAGGCAAAGTCTGGCTTGTTGTCAAACAGTGCCTGCTGAAATTGTTCCCAATTCTCTTCAGAGGTAAATTCAATGCCTCCTTGCATTGCAGGAAATTCTATGGGTTTCTCCGGCTTTATACAAGGTTTGTAGTAAGCTATTGTCTCATATGTGATGAGCCAATCACATGTTTCTGGCTTTATTCCGCCAAAAATATGCTCGGAAATACAATAATCCACATATTTTTCGCCATTCCAACCAACTAATCCCAGTTTGTTCCATGGCTTTAGTCGATAGTCGACATCGCTGCCCATCGACCCTGTTCTGTACAAAATGCCATCATCCCATTCAATACCGGATAGACCACCTTTATCTTCTAAGAATTGCTTATAACCTCCTTCGTAAACTCTATTGATGTTTACAATAGGGATAATGATATCGATAAACTCGCAGCGTACAGCCATGATACTTTTGTATAGTGATAGTTTTCTTTTCAGCAAAGATACATTTTTCTATTCCTTTACCCTATTCTACCCAAAATGGTTGTGTGCAAATCGTGTGCAAACCCTAAACAAAAAGCACCTACAGATCTTTCTGTAAGTGCTTCATTTTTAGGTAGTGGTCCCACCTGGGCTTGAACCAGGGACTCCCTGATTATGAGTCAGGTGCTCTAACCAACTGAGCTATAGGACCGGATCAGAAGGTTGTTCTGAAATCGGGTGCAATATTACGACATAAAATCGGTTTATGCAAGGAGGGATGGAAAAAAAGTGGCAAGATAGGATACGTCCGGGTAATCTTCAAGCAAGCTTGATTGCACTCAGTTTTCACTATCTTTGCACCTCTATTTTATACATTACAAATACTACTGTATGCAAAAGATATTGTCTGTTCCGTTGTCGATTATTTATTATTTGTTGTTTTTCAGTATTTTACTGGTTTTTCATCCCCTTCAATGGGTTTGTTTCAATCTGTTTGGTTATAAAGCACATAAGTGGAGTGTTGATCTGTTGAATTTCTTTCTGGTCATTAATACCTATCTGTTAGGGACGCGTTACAGGATTGAACATCTGGAGAACCTGCCGCAGGGTGTGCCTCTTATCATTGCTGCGAATCATCAAAGCATGTACGATATCACCACCATCGGTTGGTTTATGCGCCGGGTACATCCCAAATTTGTCAGCAAGATAGAGTTGGGCAGATATATCCCCAGCATCTCCTATAATCTGAATCATGGGGGATCGGTAGTGATCGACCGAAAAGATCCGAAGCAGGCCTTGTCGGCGATTGCCGGGTTGGGGAAATATATTGAAGCCAATAACCGCGCGGCTGTTATTTTTCCGGAGGGGACAAGAAGCAAGACGGGTAAACCCCGCCGGTTTGCCGAGAATGGACTGAAGATTCTGTGTAAGTATGCTCCTTCGGCCTATATGGTTCCTGTGACGATCAATAATTCCTGGAAGATGACGCGCTGGGGTGTTTTCCCGGTGGGCTTGGGAAATGAATTGATCCTTACGATCCATCCTGCGTTTCCCGTCAGTGGGCAATCTTTTGCCGAGACATTCGAAAGAACGGAAAAGGCGGTGGTGGAGGGATGCCTCCCCGTCTGATTTCAGCAGGCTATCCCTTCGCCGGGATCTCTTCCTCAAACTCTTTGGGGAGGTTCACCAGGCAAAGGCAATGGGTGGCACGGGTGAAGGCGGTGTATAACCAGCGGTAGAAGTTTTCGCCCAACATCTCTTCGGTCACATAGCCGATGTCGAGGAATACATGACTCCATTGTCCGCCCTGCGCTTTGTGGCAGGTGATCGCATAGGCATATTTCACCTGTACGGCGTTGTACCAGACATCGCTCTTGAGCTGTTTCATCTTATCGCTTTGACGAGGGATATCTTCGTAATCTTCCAGGATAGCCTGGAGCAACCGGTCGTTCTCTTCGCGGGTGAGCGCCGGGGCCTCCGACTGAAGCGCGTCGAGCAGGATCCGTATCTCCATCTCCAGGTCGTAGTCGGCGAAGCGCACCTCCACGTCGGCAAAACGGAAGCCATACATCTCATAGGTCTTGCGCACCCTGCGCACCTCCACGATATCTCCGTTAGCAATGAAATCCATCGATTCGATCTTCTCTTTTTCTGTCCAGAAGTAGTTGTTTTTGGCAATCATCAGGAAATCGCCCGCCGAGAGCTCCTCTTCGCGGTCGAGGATGCGGTTGCGAATGCCGTTGTTGTAGATGGTCGCCCGCTTGTTGCTACGGGTGATGACAATCGTCTCCTCCCTGCCTTCGCGGTAGTAGGCCGACGAGATCTCTTCGATCAGATCCATGCCGTTTATCTTCCGGAAATCGGCAAATCCCAGGCGTAGGCGCGGGAAGATCTCCACGGTATGCGCGGAGAGAGCGTCGCGCAGGCGGGTGGCGTTGTAGAGGATGCCCGAGTCATCGGCCTGGCGCACGACCTGGGTGAGTTGTATCTCGCTCACCTCCAGGTTGTATCCCTGCAACACCAGGCGGTTGAGCGCCGGACTCTCCGTTTGCATGACCGGCGGGAGCTGGGCGGTGTCTCCCAGGAGGATCAACCGTCCGTTCTCATTTTCATAGACATACCGGATCAGGTCGTCCAGTAAACGCCCTTCGCCGAAGAGGTGCGAGTCGATCCCTTCGTTGGTGATCATCGAAGCCTCGTCGACAATAAAAAGGGTATCGCGGTGTAGGTTTTGCGCCAGTTGAAAGCCGGACATATCGGGCGAGAATGTCTTCTGGCGGTAGATCTTTTTATGGATGGTCAACGCCTTGTGGTTGGCGTAGGCAGAGAACACTTTTGCCGCCCGTCCGGTGGGTGCCAGTAGTACGGTTTTTTGCTTCAGTTCGGTCAGTGTTTTGACCAGAGCGCCTATCAGTGAAGTCTTTCCCGTCCCGGCATATCCTTTGAATAAGAGGAGTCCGTTAGGCTGGGTAGACTGCAGGAAATCGACAAGGATCTCTATCGCATGGCTCTGGTTGGGGGTCGGAGTGTGGGGGAAATTAACAGAGATTTGTTTTCCTAAATAACTATTTATCATTTTATAAGCAATAATTTGAGGGATAAAGGTAAGGTATTAAATATTCTTTTTATATTTGCCGGACGAAATAAATTCAAAAAACTATACAAACCATGAAAGTTGCATTAAAGATTTTACTGACTTTAGCAGTGTTCCTGCTTGTTTACATGTGTGTGAAGAGTATCACAGGACCGATTGAATTTAATAAGGAAAAGGATGCGCGTGATAAAGAAGTTATCGCACGTTTGGTCGATATCCGTAAGGTTCAGATTGAGTACAAGAATATTCACAAGACACATGCCGGCTCTTTTGCTGATCTGGAGAAATTCCTGAACGAAGAGCAGCTTCCTTTTATCGTGAAAGAAGGTGTTTTGACAGACGAACAACTTGAAAAAGGGATGACAGAGCAACAAGCTGTTAAAGAAGGTTTGATCCGTCGTGACACGATGTGGGTGCTTGCTAAAGACACCTTGTTAGGTAAAGGATATGACGTAGCTAATATGCGTTATGTACCGGCTGTTCCGGGTAACCGCATTGAGTTCAATATGGACACAGCTACGCTGACCTCTCCGACAGGTTACGAGATCAAAGTGTTTGAATGTGGCGTATTGTTCAAAGATTATTTGACAGAAATGGATGCCCAACAACGCTATAACCTGATCGATAAAGCTGAAAAGCAAGGTAAATATCCGGGTCTTCGCGTAGGATCATTGGAAGAAGTTAATAACAGCGCAGGTAACTGGGAAAATCTCTAATTTCTTATGCTTATCAGCGTTCCTGATGCGTTGACAATAAACCATTCGGATAAGTATATAATGTCCATCCGGCTCCAACCGGATGGACTTTCTTTTTCCGCTTATATCCCCTTTGTTCCGGGTAGTTTCTTTATCCGCCGGGCAGAGTTCAACCATGCCTTGTCTTACGGAGAGGCATTCAAAGAGTTTTTTTACGCGCATGATTTCCTGACCTGGTCCTATCGAAAGGTGTATATCGTGGTGGATTTTCCTCAGTATACGATGGTGCCCGGCAGGGTATTCGATGAGAAACAACAGGAGGAGTTCCTCTCTTTTCATTTCTCCCGACCGGAAAGCAGATGTCTCCACGATGAGGTAAGCGAAGAGGATATGCGGCTTGTTTACGGGATCGACAATGACACCTATGAGTTTTGTGCCCGCTCCTTTATTGCTCCCACCTTTGTTCATTCGCTCTCTTTATTGATCCCTTTCTGGAAAAAGCAGAGTATGGCCTCCGCTACGGCCAATATGTACGCGGTTGTTTCTTCCGGTCGGATCACGGTCTGTTGCTATCGGCAGGATAAATTGGTGTTTGCCAATACCCTATCGGTTGGTAATGTACAGGATATGCTCTATTATCTCTTGTCGATCTGGCGCGCTACGGGTATGGATCAGCATACGGATCAGCTGTTCTTGTATGGCGACGGCGAGGAGGGACAGGCGAAGAGTGAGTTGCTGGAAGCGCTTGCTCCCTATCTGAGGCAGGCAGAGGCGGGCGGAATCCCCTCCGATATCTATTTGTTGGGTGATGAAATTGCCCATACTCCGATCGATCTTATAGCTTTAAGCCTATGCGAATCATAAGTGGTAAATATGGCAGACGGCGTTTCTCCGTCCCCTCGAGTTTCAGTGCCCGGCCAACAACCGACTTTGCCCGGGAGAATATATTCAATGTCTTGTCGAATTTGGTCGATTTTGACGAGTTGGATGCCCTTGATCTTTTTGCCGGAACCGGGAGCATATCGTTTGAGTTCCTGTCGCGTGGTTGCCGTCGGGTGACAGCGGTAGAGCTGAACAACGCGCATGCCAACTTCATCCAGAAGGTAGCCCGGGAATTAAAAGAGGAGCATCTCTCGCTGATCCGTGGTGACGCCTTCCGTTTTCTGGAGCGCACGAAGGCAGAGAGCTACGACCTTATCTTTGCCGATCCGCCCTATAAGTTGGAGGGATTGGCAGATATCCCCCGGATCGTACTCGACAGAGATCTGCTTCGCCCCGAAGGGATCTTCGTGATGGAACATCCCAAAGAGTATGACTTCTCGGAGCTGCCTTATTACAACCAGCGCAGGGTTTATGGGTCGGTGAACTTTAGTGTTTTTATAAAAGAATAGGGAGCTTTGCTCTTATAAAAAAAGACCTTAATGGACAATATGCCATTAAGGTCTTTTTTAGTATCTATTTCCCTTTTAAATAGATGAAATACGCAATGTATTCAATAGCTCACGGTCGATGACTTTGACATTCTTGATCGCCTTGGAGAAGGGCACGTAGTCGATCGCTTCATTTTGTATCCCAATCATCACGTTACGTTGATCTTCGAGAATCGCGTCGACGGCTGCCACCCCCATACGGGTTGCCAGGATGCGGTCGCGCGCTGTCGGAGAACCTCCGCGTTGCAAGTGTCCCAGGATAGACACACGTACGTCGAACTGCGGATATTCTTTCTTCACACGTTCGGCCACGCCCATGGCGCCTCCTGTGATCTCACTCTCTGCCACCAATACAATGCTGCTGTTCTTGGATTTTCGGAAGCCGTTGTCGATCATTTCCGCCAGTTGGTCTTTTTCGATGGATATCTCTGGGATGATAGCCGCCTCCGCTCCGGAAGCTATGGCTCCGTTGAGCGCCAGGAATCCGGCTTCGCGTCCCATCACCTCGATGAAGAACAAGCGGTCATGCGAAGTGGCTGTGTCGCGGATCTTATCGACACACTCCATAATGGTGTTGAGGGCTGTGTCGTAGCCAATGGTCACATCGGTGCCGTAGAGGTCATTGTCGATGGTTCCCGGTAGGCCGACGATCGGATAATTAAACTCTTGTGCGAATATGCGGGCACCGGTCAGCGTTCCATCACCACCGATAGCCACTAAGGCATCGATCCCATGCTCTTGCAATCGCTCGTAGGCCAGTTTGCGCCCTTCGGGCGTACGAAACTCTTCGCTACGGGCGGTTTTCAATATCGTTCCACCTCGTTGAATTATATTACTTACATTCTGAGTCTTGAAATCCTCAATCTCATTTGTGATCAATCCTTTGTAGCCACGATAAATAGCCTTTACACTCATACCCTGATAAATAGCCGTACGGGTTACGGCACGTATGGCGGCGTTCATGCCCGGCGCATCACCTCCGGAGGTTAAAATGCCAATACACTTTACTGTAGACATAGCGCATCTTGTTTTTTGGTTCGCGGCAAAATTAAGAATTTTTATTGATATCATGTATCTTGTTTGCCACCTCTTCCATCAGCCATTTGGGCGTAGAGGTAGCTCCGCATACGCCTACGCTCTTGACCTCCGGCGGCAGGGCTTCGGTAATCTCTCGCGCTTCGGTGATGAATAGGGTGTTCGGATTTGCCTTTAGGCACTCTTCAAACAAGACACGTCCATTGGAACTCTTCACCCCGGCCACGAAATAGATCCAGTCATGGCTGGCTGCAAACTTTTTGATATTTGGCAGACGGTTGGCTACCTGGCGGCAGATGGTGTCGTAGTATTCGAATGTCATCTTGTCGTCAATTCGTTTTTGGATCTCTTCGATGATAGTGCGAAATCCATCCAATGACTTCGTTGTCTGCGAGAATAGGATGATGTCTTTGGTGAAGTCCAGCTTGTCCAAGTCGTCTATGTTCTCCACGACAATAGCCGTCCCTTCTGTTTGGCCAACCAGTCCGTTCACTTCGGCATGTCCCTTTTTGCCGTATATCACCAACTGGCTGTGGTTGTTTTTCGATCGGAGGTAGCAACTATGTATTTTCCGTTGCAGCTGTAACACGACAGGACAGGTGGCATCGATGATCGTAATGTTGTTTTTCCGTGCTAAATCATAGGTAGAAGGCGGTTCGCCATGAGCTCGAAGCAATACCTTTTCGCCCTGTAGATTGGCAAGTGCCGCATGATCGATGGTACGCAAGCCCTCTGCTTTCAGGCGCTCAACCTCCAGGTTGTTATGCACGATATCCCCCAGGCAGTAGAGCACAGCCTCCTTTTTCAGTTCGCGCTCGGCACTTTCGATGGCCGTTACGACACCAAAACAAAAACCGGAACTTTTATCTATTTCGACTTGGAACACCGTAGTTTAATTGTTAATTGTTAATTGATAATTGATAGCTGTCCATTGTCCACTATCCATTATCCATTATCCATTGTTTACTGTTTTCTCGTATTGCTCCAACAGCCATGTTCTTTGCTCCTCCCGGGTCATATTGGAATTGTCTAACAGGAGGGCATCTTCGGCCTGTTTCAAGGGGCCTACCTTACGGGTTGAATCGATGAAGTCTCGTTTCTTGACGTTCTCGAGAATCTCCTCGTACGAGACATCGAGCCCTTTCTCCCGCAGCTCATCAAAGCGGCGTTGGGCACGTACCTCGGGCGATGCCGTGATAAACACCTTCAATTCGGCATCGGGAAAGATCACCGTACCGACATCGCGTCCATCCATAACAACCCCTTTGCCGCGTCCCATCTCCTGCTGCTGTGCCACCAGTTCATGGCGTACAAAGTCCAATGCAGCCACCGGGCTTACATGGTCGGACACCTCCATGCCACGTATCTCTTTTTCCACATCAACGCCATTCAAGAGGGTATCGGGACGTCCGGTATCGGTGTTTAGGCGAAAGGAGATTTGTATGTTTTTTATCTCTTTCCGCAGCCTCTCTTCATCCAGGTCGTTGCCCGAAAACATTCCCTGTTGCAGGGCGTATAAGGTGACTGCCCGGTACATAGCGCCGGTGTCGATGTAGGTATATCCAATGGTTTTAGCCAGTTCTTTGGCCATGGTGCTTTTGCCGCTTGAGGAATGTCCGTCGATAGCAATGGTAATCTTTTTCATCTTATAGAATCCTTGAGGAAGAATAACACTTAATTGACATTACAAAGATACGATCTATTCTCCAAAAAGCACTTCCTTTTATTTGGCGATTCAATAAAAGCGTTATCTTTGCCCCCGATTATGGTGTAATGCCTTCCGTTCGGGAGGTGTTAGTAAAAGGGAATCCGGTGCGAATCCGGAACTGTACCCGTAGCTGTAAGTTCTTAAATACCCCGGCAATTCTTTTGCCACTGACCGTTGTTTAATTGAAAATTGAAAATTGATAGTTGAAAATTATTTTCCATTTTCCATTTTCCATTTTCCATTAAACAAAGGTTGGGAAGGCGCCGGTGAAGGTAGAACGAGTCAGAAAACCTGCCATGATCGAAATTATGCAATGCCTCGGGTAAAGGTGTTGGTAACACGAAAATGTATGCTTCATTTATTTACACGTTGTGTGTCATGCCTGTTGGCTTGTAGTCTGGGGAGTGTTTACGGATTGTATGCACAGCAAACCGATACGACGGTTATGCGTAATCTTTCCGAAGTGGAGGTGGTAGAGAAGATACGTCCTTCGGTAACCCGCCAGGGGGCGCCTTTACAGATTATGAATCGCACGGATATCGAGCGGCTGGGCATGCAGGATCTCTCGGAAGCCGTGAAGCGTTTCTCCGGGGTGACGGTCAACGATTATGGCGGCATCGGCGGCCTGAAGACCGTCTCGGTGCGCAGCCTTGGCGCCAAGCATACGGCGGTAAGCTACGACGGAATAACCATCACGGATGCGCAAAACGGGCAGGTTGATATTGGCCGTTATTCCTTAGATAACGTCGATGCTGTTTCCATCTCGATCGGTCAGACCGATGATATTTTCCAGACTGCCCGTATCTATGCCTCTGCCGGAGCATTACATATCCAAACCGCCAAGCCAAACTTCGACAAGAAGCCCTTTCGCCTGGAGGGGATTGTCAAAGGAGGCTCGTTCGGCTTGTTCAATCCGGTGGTTCGCTACGACCAGAAGCTGTCGTCCGCCTATTCCGTTTCGCTCTATGCCGACTGGCTGCGGGCCGACGGGCGGTATCCCTACACCTTTACCAATGGAGATATCGTGACCGAAGAGAAGCGAAAAAACAGTGATATCAAAAGTTGGCGAACGGAGTTAAACCTCTATGCCGATTGGAAAACGAAAGGCAATCTGCGAGTGAAAGGCTATTGGTTCGATTCCCAAAGAGGCTTGCCCGGGTCAGTCATCCTTTATAATGACTATCATAAGGAGCGGCTGCAGGAACGCAATGGCTTTGCCCAGGCACTCTACGAAAACAGCTTTACCGATAAACTCTCGTTGAAAGCGCAAGCGAAGTTCGATTATTCCCGAACGCGTTACCAGGATTTCCACAGCAAATACATCGATGGAGAGCAAAGGGATGTGTACACTCAACGGGAATATTACGCATCTGCCGCCCTGTTATACAAGCCGATAGAGAACATCTCCTTTTCGCTGGCGGAAGATGCCTTCTTTAATACGTTGGACGCCACCACGCCCAAATGTGTTTTCCCGGAAAGAATCTCCTCCTTGACGGCCCTGGCGGCACAATACAAAGACAATCGATTGACCGCTACGGCGAGTCTCCTGGGGACTTTTATCACGGAAGAGATCACCGAAGGCGATCCGGCGGCCGACCGCAAGCGGCTTTCACCGGCTTTCAGTCTCTCCTACCGACTATTCAGCAATCAGAATCTGCGCCTGCGCCTTTCTTATAAAGATATATTCCGGATGCCGACCTTCAATGATCTCTATTACGACCGCATCGGCAACCGCGACCTCGACCCGGAAAAGGCACAGCAATACAATGTCGGATTGACCTGGAGTCATCGTTTTCCCTCACTCGGACTGGACTATATAAGCCTGACGGCCGACGGCTATTACAACCGGGTGAAAGATAAGATCGTCGCCATTCCGACTATGTTTATCTGGAAAATGATGAATATGGGAGAGGTTGAGATCAAAGGACTGGATGTAAACCTGTCCACGCGTTTCACCTTGCCGCTTGCGATGTTCCTCCAAGTCGACGGCTCCTATTCCTGGCAATATGCCATTGATGTGACCGATAAAGAATCGAAAACCTACAAAAGCCAGTTGCCTTATACACCGAAACATGCCGGTTCGGCTTCTGTCTCGTTGGAAAACAAGTGGGTCAATGTGAGTTGGACGCTTACCGCTGTCGGGGAACGCTACGCGCTTCCGCAGAATATGGAAAGCAACCGGATGGAAAAATATACCGAACAGCAACTATCTTTCAACCGAACGTTCACCTTTGCCAACTCCTCTTTGCGGTTGCAGGCCGAAGTGGTCAATCTGACGGATATCACCTACGATGTGATCCGTTATTACCCCATGCCGGGGCGTTCGTTCAGAGCCAGTATCAAATATATCTACTAACAAATACATTTACTTAAAACAACAAAGAAATGAAAAGATTTTTTTATGTCTTTACAGTCTGCCTGTTTGCGGCAGTATCTTTTACATCATGTGATGAAGATGATGAGATTTTTATTCCAACCGAAGTGGTTTCCAATCTGACGTTTACAGATGAGGATATGGATCCGTATAAAATTGGCGGCACATTGATCTGGGATCTTCCGGCTTCGGAAGAGAATATCACTGACTATGTGATCTACCTGAGCGAAACAGCTACCGGCAGAGACCAGAAGGTCGGTGAGGTAATGTTTGGAGCAAGTTCTTTAGCAGGAAAGGCTTCATTAAAGATACCCAACGGCACAGACCTGAAAGCCTATCTGGTGGTAGTGACTAAAAATACGATGGGTGAGTCGGCCAATGTGGCTGCATTGGAGATAACAGATAATACAGGGGACTTGATCGTGACTGAATTAGCTTTCACCGATTCAGATCCGCTATCGAAAACCATAGGAGGGATGCTGACATGGAAATTACCTAATCCGGAGGCGTATGTAACAGGATACGCGATCTATGCCGCTGATGAAGCAGCTCAGAAAGGCACGAAAATCGGTGAAGTGGCAGCAGGGATTTCTTCTTTTGAAGTGCCTGTTGGAACACCTTACAAGCCTTTCATACAGGTCATTGTTATAAAGAATAATGTTGAGTCAGACTTGTTTGCTGCCTTGCCCGTAGCAGATTACGCGAAGCCTTCTACCGGTTTGTTTATTTTGAACGGCGGAAACCAGAATGAGAATAATGCTTGTATTAGTTATTATGACATTGCGACAGGCAAGTTGACCCAAGAGGTTTATAAAACAGCTAACGGAAGCGGCCTGGGTGATTCCGCAGAACAGCTATTGATTTACGGCGGTAAGATGTATGTGACTGTGACCGGATCCAATCGTATTGCCATATTAAACCTGGATGGGAAACTGATCAAAAGCATCGAACCCAAAGAAGACGGAGCACCCATGAACCCGCGTGCTATGGTAGCCGATAAGGGGAAGGTATACATCAGCTACTATTATGGACATGCCGTAGCGGCTTTGGATACGCTTTCGTTGGAAGTGACAGAGAAAGTGGGCGTAGGACGTTATCCGGAACATCTGGCTGTGGCAAACGGAAAGATCTATGTGTCAAACTCCGGCGGATTGGATTATCCCAATTACGGTAAGACCGTATCGGTTATCGACCAAAGTAGTTTCAAGGTAGATAAAGAGATAGAGGTACTGATCAATCCGGGAAAAATCCTTGCCGATAGCCAGGGGGATGTGTATGTGATCTCATTAGGCAACTATGGGGATATCAAGAATACCCTGCAGCGTATCGATGGCAAAACCGGCGAAGTGACGGTAGTTGATAAAGCCACCTATATGACGTTGGTGAACGATAACCTGTACACCGCCTACGCCCAATGGGGAGATGCGAATATCACCTATAAAAAGTATGATACATTGACAGAAACATTCGTCGATGAAAATATCATCAAAGACGGAACAAACATCACCTCTCCTTATGCCATTGCTGTTGATCCGTTGACGGAAGATTTCTATATTGCGGAATCAAGCTGGGGAAGCACCAGCTCCCTCTATGTCTTCTCCGCGGACGGAAAGCTGCAAGGCCAGGCGATTGAGACCGGCGGTTATGGTGCCAAATGTTTAATTTTTAATTGATCATAAGATGAAAAACCTTCTTCCATTCTTTCTTCTACTTCTATTCGTTTCCTGTCACTCTGGCGGCAGGCGATCGGCTTCGCCCGAAGCGTTGGCCACCGATTCGATCCGTTATGCCCGTGGCATAGAGATCAATCGCTATGAAGAGTACATAACCGTAGAGGTGAATGATCCGTGGGAGAAGGGACATTTGTTGCAAAGATATATACTGGTAGGATGCGACAAACCACTTCCCGGTAATCTGCCCACCGGGACAGTGGTCCGCGTTCCAATCCAACGGGTAGTGGTCTACACCTCCGTGCATGCTTCTGTCATGGATATGCTGGGCGAGACCCATCGTATCGTCGGGGTTTGCGAGCCTCGTTATATGGATACGCCCGCCATTCAGGAGGGATTGCGCCGGGGAACGATTGCCGACCTGGGTGAGTCGTCCGCTCCCAATGTGGAGAAAATGATCGAGATAGGAACGGAGTTTGTGATTGCCTCTCCTTTCCAAAACGGCAGCTATGGAGCCGTAGAGAAGATGGGAATCCCCATCATTGAAGGCGCCGATTACATGGAATCGCTCCCCCTCGGACGGACGGAGTGGATCCGTTTCTATGGTCTTCTCTGTGATAAAGAGGCATTGGCCGATTCACTTTTCGAGGCCACCGAAAAACGTTACCTCGACCTGAAGGCATTGACCGCATCCGTCACCCACCGCCCTACCGTGATTTCCGAAAAACGCTTCGGCTCAACCTGGCACATGCCGGCCGGCGATAGCTACATAGCCCATCTCTTTGCCGACGCGGGCGCCGACTATCTCTTCAAAGAACTGCCCGGAGCAGGAAGCAGACCGTTGGCCTTCGAAACGGTATTGGAACAGGGCATGCATGCTGATTTCTGGCTTCTCAAATACAACCAATCGACCGATATGACCTATAGCGAGCTGCGCTCGGAATATACGCCCTATGAACAGTTCGACGCATTCAGTAAAAAGAGTGTGTATGGCTGCAATACAGGGCGAGTGCCTTACTATGAAGAATTCCCTCTACATCCCGATTACCTATTAGCTGACTATGTAAGTATTTTCCATCCCGAATTGCTTCCGGGACACGAACGACGTTATTATTTTCGAATGGAGTAGGGGAGATCCCTACTTCTCTTTGAGTGATTCATAAATCAACTGGGCAGTGCGCTGAGAGGCACCGGGTGCGCCCAATGTACGTACCACCTCTTCGTAGTTGAATATCATCTGATTGCGGTAGTCAGTGTCGTTTATCAACCGGTCGAGCTCCTGGTGGATACGCTCCGATTTGAAATCTTTGCCAAACAGCTCTTGCACGACCGGTTTGTTGGCGATCAGGTTGACCAGCGAGATATAATCGACCCCAAAGAAGCGATGGAATACGAAACTGACCAGATTGCCCACCGGCGTATAATAACAAACCACCTGAGGCAATAGGAACAAAGTGGCTTCCAGGGTGGCTGTTCCGGAGGTGACTAAGGCGGCACAACTGTGTTGTAATAAAGCATAGGTCTTACCAAACAGAATCCGCGCATCCGGAAACTCCTGCATATATTGGCGGTAATAATCGGGCGAGATACCCGGTGCGCCGGCTATCACCACCTGGTAGTCGGGATAGTGGGCGGTCACCCGCAGCATGGTAGGCAGGTTGTCTTTGATCTCCTGCTTGCGGCTTCCTGCCAATAGGGCGATGATTTTCTTATCAGAGAGCTGCTCTTCCTGTTGAAATTCCTCCTTGCCGATCGATTCATTTTCGATATAACGCGCCACCTCGTCGACCGAAGGGTTACCCACATAATCGATGGCATAGTTCAATGATTGATAGAACCCGGTTTCAAAAGGCAGGATGCAAAACATACGATCGACATAACGACGGATGTCTTTGATCCGGTATTTCTTCCAGGCCCATATCTTGGGAGAGATGTAATAGTAGACAGGGATATGAAGCTTCTTCTTGACGTGTTTGGCTATGTTCAGGTTGAATCCGGGGTAATCGATCAGGATGACCACGTCGGGTCGGTAGGCGGCGATATCTTCCCGGCACATCCGCATATTATTCAATATAGTGCGCGCATGCAGTAATACGGGGATAAAACCCATATAGGCCATCTCCCGGTAGTGTTTCACCAGTGTACCGCCAATAGCCTGCATCCGATCTCCGCCAAAAAAGCGGAATTCGGCTTCGGGATCTGTCTCTTTCAGCGCCGCCATCAGGTTGGCCGCGTGTAGATCGCCGGATGCTTCGCCTGCAATTAAATAGTATTTCATAAATGATAATTGGAAGAGAACCGACCGATAATTAGCCGAAAAGCTCTCTTAACCGGTTCATATAATCGTAATCTGTCACATCAATCTTGCATGGGACGAGAGAGGCATAGCCGCTATCCAACGCCAAGGTGTCGTTTTCGGGATGTATCGGCTTACGATTCTCGAAGTCTCCCGTCAGCCAGAAAACTGTCTCGCCACGCGGCGCTTCGCTTCGCATAAACTCTTTGCCCCATTTGCCATCGGCCTGACGACACACCTTCAGCCCTTTTACCTGAGGCATTTTCGGTACGTTCAGGTTGAGGTAGGTGCCTTGCGGCAATCCCTCTTTCAGGATCCGGCGAGCTACCATGCGTGCCAGGCGGCAGCTCTCTGTGAAATCAGCCTCTTCGGTATGATCCAATAAAGAAACACCCAGCGAGGGTACATCAAAGATACATCCTTCTATGGCAGCCCCCATCGTGCCCGAATAGTTTACGGCAATGGCCATATTCCCTCCGTGGTTGATGCCCGATACCAATAGGTCGGGCTTACGATCGGATATCTCGTTGATAGCCAGTTTTACACAGTCCACCGGGGTGCCGGAACAACTGTAAACCGTCAGTCCGTTTTCTCGCTTTACCAGTTTATATTTAAGAGGGAGGTTGGAAGTGATAGCACTACTCATGCCTGAACGAGGACTATCCGGTGCGAAAACAAGAATATCTCCCAGATCTTTGAGACATCCGACCAATTCATGAATCCCTTTCGCATCAACGCCATCATCATTCGTCACTAAAATAAGCGGTCGCATATTCATTTTTTTAATCTTATGGTTAAAAACAATAGGAAAACAGCCTTTTTCCAATGCAGTCACAAATGTAACGAAAAGTTTTCAGCAACTTCGGCTATTATGGATAAATCTTAATCTGGCAGGGGGCTGGAGGAAGGAACGGATATATATTCATGGCTGAAGGCCACCCTGGACCTGCAGGTCCGTATCATCCTATCTATCGTTCTTTCAGAACTCGACTTGTATTATTATCATGATACCCAGGGTGGCGCAGGCTTTCAGTCTGCTTACCCGTGGGCTAAGTCATCGTCCCGCTGGGACTCGGCCTTCCAGACCCGCTGTGACCTTCAGTCATATAAATAAAGTCAAACACTGTATTATCTATGCCATTTGTGCCCCATAACCTTCCCCTCCTACCTGAAAATCCCCATCAATCAGAGAAATCAATTACATTAAAACCGAGGGATGTTTTCACTGATTTATTCATTTGTAACTATTAAACGAATTAGACTTGTTTTGTTTTTATATAAGTCCGGCAGGACTGTATAATATCCCCTACATGTTCGCTACATAATGACCTTGAATCAGGCCATATGTTAATAATTGATAAAATGATAGGTTTAACACGCCTCTGTTTTGCTATCAAAAAGTAACCAATTTCCCGAAAAAAGACTCTTTTTGATAGGGGTAGACCAAGAAATTGGGTGGTATTTAGGGTGAATAGCTTACGTTTTAATAGTGCCTAGGGGGTGCCTCCGTACTGCCTCCGTACTGCCTCCGTATTGCCTACGTTCTAACTATATAAAAAGTACGTAAAAAGTATGTAGACACCATGTAGACACCATGTAGACAGCATGTAGACACCATGTAGACACCATGTAGGCATCCCCTAGGCACCCCTTAGGCAGTATACCCCCGGTTTGTAGCTAATAATTGCCTATTGTATGTCATTTGTTGACTCACACACACAGGTGTAAAGAAACGCCTACTCTCAACCTTCAAACGGGTTTGGCTCTGCATTCGACTTTCATTATCTTTGTGCCTTGAAAGGGGTTTCCTTTCCGTGTGCTTGCTTAACCACGTATTAAAAACAAGAAAAATGAAACATACCGATGCTGCCCTGGTCTGCTTTTCCGGCGGACAGGATTCCACTACATGCCTGTTCTGGGCATTGAAACATTTCACAAGAGTAGAGACCGTCTGCTTCACATACGGGCAAAAACATTCGCTTGAGGTAGAGCGTGCGCGTATCATCGCGGCCGATGCCGGGGTACCTTTCGAACTGCTCGACATCTCGCTTATAGGCCAATTAGCCCCTAATTCGCTTACGGATCCTACGATGGAGATGGATCAGGAGAAACCGGCCGACAGCTATCCAAACACTTTTGTACCCGGCCGCAATCTTCTCTTTCTTACTTTTGCGGCTATCCTGGCGCGAAAAAAAGGCATTTTCAACCTGGTGGCGGGCGTGTCTGAAGCGGATTACAGCGGTTATCCCGATTGCCGCGATACGTTTATCCGCTCGCTCAACGTGACGCTCAACCTGGCTATGGACGAACACTTCGTTTTGCATACGCCGCTTATGCACCTCGACAAATCGGCCGTCTGGGAGCTATCCGACGAGTTAGGCGTGATGGATCTGATACGCGAACAAACGCTTACCTGTTACAATGGGATCCCTGCCGACGGGTGCGGGCATTGTCCGGCCTGCACATTGCGTAGGAAAGGGCTGGAGACTTATTTGCATAGGAGGGGCAAATAATCCTAATGGATAATTCCAATGGATAATGAGTAATGGATAATTGATAATGAATGATTATATGAAAAGAGAAGACGAACTGCATCTTTTGGGAGGAAAGACGGTGTATAAACAAGACTATGCCCCGGAAGTATTGGAGGCATTCACCAACCGGCATCCGGAAAACGATTATTGGGTACGTTTTAATTGCCCGGAATTTACCAGCCTTTGCCCTATCACGGGACAACCTGATTTTGCCACTATACACATCGACTATATTCCTGATGTCCGTATGGTGGAGAGCAAGAGCCTGAAGCTCTACCTGTTTAGCTTTCGTAACCATGGCGCTTTTCATGAGGATTGCATCAATATCATCCTCAAAGATCTGGTGGCACTGATGGATCCGAAATATATTGAAGTGACCGGACTGTTTACCCCCCGGGGAGGTATCAGCATCTATCCCTACGCCAACTATGGACGTCCCGGCAGCAAATATGAGGCGTTGGCAGAGAAAAGACTATTTGATCGACCGTTTGTGTGAGGCCACTGCTTTCTCCAGGTGCCGGCGCTTTTTAGGAAAGCCATGAGCCGGCAGAAAGAGCTGTGCCGGTGTTTCCAACAGCCTGTTCCAGCTCTCGATGAGCCGCGAAGTGTCGTTGGCAAAAGGAGGGAATAGGGAATGAGGGAAAACGCCGAAGAGGCTATCCCCGGCAATCACGATCTCGTCGTCGACAAGGATGCTGATTGAATCGTCCGAATGGCCGGGGGTATGAATCAAAAGGATATTCATCCCTTCCGCTTGAAAAGAATAGGGTGGGAGCAATGCCGTGTCGGGCAGGCAGGCATCATAATGCACAAAACGATTGATATGCCTTCCAATAAAACGGGCTATCAGGCGACTTATCCGGGTGGTTCCTTGGGGCACGACAGATTCGCCCTTTTTTAGTATCTCTGCGCCCTCGTGATGCACCCATACCTTGGCGTCGTAGGTCTCTTGCAGGTAGCGGGCATTCGAGACATGGTCGTGGTGGGTATGGGTCAGTATCAGGTAGTCGATATGGGAGATGCCCAGTCGTTTCAGGTTCCGGCAGAGGGGGTTTCGTCCATAACGCCAACCGGTATCGACCAGGATTGTCTGCTCCGGTGTGGTGATCAGAAAGGCATTGCTCATATGAAACAAGGCACGATACACCTTATAGCCGCTCTTCTTTGTGACCCACTTTTTCATCTACGCTTCTTTTCTGTCGTCCTATTCAAAGAGGTACAAAAATACCATTTCATTCTATTAAATGTTAAGCAAATAGGTTTTTTTTCTTATAAAAAGAAGCCAAAAGCAAGGGCTATCTTTCTTTTTTTTATTTTTTTAATGAATAGCGGGGTAGATAGTTGCTCTATTTTTGTACTTTTGCAACTGTTTTTAACTTGGCTAAAATTGTTCCAATTGGTTTTTAAGGCAATTTCTTAGATACGTTTTTAGCTCTCCTAAATTAAAATCTGATTATATGGAAAACATGCAGACAGGACTTTTGTTGATGGTAGTTGGTACGGCTACCGTATTCCTTATCCTCCTTATTGTCATATACCTTGGGAAGGGACTTATCGTGCTGGTGAACCGATATGCGCCGGAAGAGGTGGTGATTAAGAAGCAGGCACCGGTGCGCGCGGCGACTACAGCGACGGGCGGGCTATCCAACCAGGAAACGGCAGCTATTGTTTCGGCCGTAAGCGCTGCGACAGGAGGACAGGGAAAAGTAACAAAAATCGAAAAAATATAGTAACAAACAGGGAAGAAATGATGAAGAAGAGAGAGATTAAATTTAGTCTGGTCTTCCGGGATATGTGGCAGAGTGCCGGGAAATATGTTCCGACAGTCGACCAGTTGACCCGGGTTGCCCCGGCTATTATAGAGATGGGCTGTTTCGCCCGAGTAGAAACCAACGGAGGAGGATTTGAACAGGTCAATTTACTTTTCGGAGAAAACCCAAATAAAGCGGTACGTGAATGGACAAAACCTTTCCACGAGGCCGGTATTCAGACACATATGCTCGACCGCGCCTTGAACGGTCTTCGCATGAGTCCGGTACCCGATGATGTGCGTCAGCTCTTCTATCAGGTGAAACAGGCACAGGGAACGGATATTGCCCGTACCTTCTGCGGACTGAATGATGTGCGCAATATCGCCCCCTCTATCCGTTATGCGAAAGAGGCTGGCATGATCTCGCAAGCAGCCCTTTCGATTACCCATTCTCCAATCCATACGGTAGAGTATTACACCAAGATGGCCTTGGAATTGATCGATCTGGGAGCCGATGAGATCTGTATCAAAGATATGGCCGGTATCGGGCGCCCCCATTCTTTAGGGCAAATCGTAAAGAATATCAAAGATAAACATCCCCATATACCCATTCAATACCATAGCCATGCGGGTCCCGGCTTCAGTGTGGCCTCTATCCTGGAGGTTTGTAACGCCGGTTGCGACTATATCGACGTGGGTATGGAGCCTCTTTCCTGGGGAACGGGGCATGCTGATCTGTTGACCGTACAGGCGATGTTGAAAGATGCCGGTTATATCGTGCCGGAGATCAATATGGAGGCTTATATGAAGGTGCGCAGCATGGTGCAGGAGTTTATGGACGATTGGTTGGGCTTGTATATCAGCCCGAAGAACCGCCTGATGAACTCGCTGTTGATCGGACCGGGATTGCCGGGAGGTATGATGGGAAGCCTGATGGCTGACCTGGATAAAAACCTGGAATCAATCAACAAAGCCAAACTGAAGAACAACCTGCCGCTTATGACACAGGATCAGTTATTGATCAAACTGTTCGACGAGGTGGCGTATGTATGGCCGCGGGTAGGCTATCCTCCTTTGGTAACGCCCTTCAGCCAGTATGTCAAGAACCTGGCGATGATGAATGTGATGCAGATGGAAAAAGGGAAAGCCCGTTGGAGCATGATTGCCGATGATATCTGGGATATGATATTAGGAAAGGCAGGTCGCCTGCCGGGTCCGTTGGCACCCGAGATCATCGAGAAAGCAAAAGCTGAGGGACGTGAATTCTTTACCGGTGATCCGCAGAAGAACTATCCCGATGCCCTGGATAAATACCGCAAGCTGATGAACGAAAAGCACTGGGAAACAGGCGAAGACGATGAGGAGCTCTTCGAATATGCTATGCACCCGGCGCAATACGAAGCCTTCCGTTCAGGCAAGGCGAAGGTGGAGTTCCTGGCCGATGTCGCTAAACGGAAAGCGGAACAGGTCAAAGAAGCTGAGCCGGCTCCGGCAGCCGCTGCCGCTCCTGCGGCTATGACGTTGCCGACTACTCCGCAGGTGATGACGGTGGATGTGAATGGCCAGGCCTATAAGGTAACGGTAGCCTTTGGGGATTCAAATAATGCATCAAATAATGCATCGGCTGCTTCCATGCCAACAGCTCCGGCTACTCCGGCCGCAACGCCTGGTGCAGCCACTCCGGCCGCTGCTGCTGGGGCAGGCGAAGAGGTGCTTTCACCATTGGAAGGTAAATTCTTCTTAACCAAAGATACCTCCGAAACACCCTTGAAAGTGGGCGATACAGTGAAAGAGGGCGATATCCTTTGCTATGTAGAAGCCATGAAGACCTACAATGCGGTGCGCTCCGAATGTAGCGGTACGGTGACGGCTATCCTGTTGAATCCGGGCGACGCCGTTTCTGAGGATGACTTGATAATGACGATACAATAATGGGCGATATAATTAAGAATCTATATGAAATGACTGCGTTCGGTGATATCATTGCCGAACCGCAGTTCCTTGTCATGTATGCCATCGCTATCATACTGCTTTACCTGGGCATCAAAAAGGAGTACGAGCCATTGCTGCTTATTCCGATTGCCTTCGGCGTGTTGTTGGCGAACTTCCCGGGCGGCGAGATGGGCATTGCTCAGGCCGACGAGAACGGGATGATCATGGTGCATGGCGTCATGAAGAATATATGGGAGATGCCGTTGCATGACATTGCGCATGAGTTGGGCATTATGAATTTCCTCTATTATATGTTGATCAAGACGGGCTTCCTGCCTCCTATTATCTTTATGGGTGTGGGGGCGTTGACCGATTTTGGACCGATGCTTCGTAACCTACGCTTGTCTATCTTCGGCGCGGCAGCACAGTTGGGTATCTTTACCGTATTGCTGGTAGCCATCCTGATGGGCTTCACACCTAAAGAGGCTGCCTCCTTAGGTATTATCGGAGGGGCTGACGGTCCGACGGCTATCTTTACTACCATCAAGCTGGCTCCTCATTTGTTGGGACCGATTGCTATTGCGGCCTACTCCTATATGGCGCTTGTTCCGGTCATTATTCCGCTGGTAGTAAACCTTTTCTGCACCAAGAAGGAGCTAAAAATCAACATGAAAGAACAGGAAAAGAAATATCCTTCCGGCACAGAGATTAAGAATATGCGGGTATTGAAGATCATCTTCCCGATAGCGGTAACTATCGTTGTTGCCCTATTTGTACCGAGTGCCGTGCCATTGATTGGTATGCTGATGTTCGGTAACCTGATCAAAGAGGTGGGTTCGAATGTGTTCCGCCTGTTCGATACGATTTCAAACAGCATCATGAACACAGCAACCATCTTCCTGGGTCTTTGCGTCGGCGCGACAATGACGGCCGAAGCCTTCCTGAACTGGACGACAATCGGTATCGTAGTGGGTGGCTTCCTGGCATTTGCGCTGTCTATCACAGGCGGTATCTTCTTTGTGAAGCTGGTCAATCTCTTCACCCAAAAGAAGATCAATCCGCTGATTGGAGCAACCGGCTTGAGTGCTGTTCCGATGGCCTCCCGCGTGGCGAATGAGATAGCCCTGAAACACGACCCGAAGAATCATGTTCTGCAATATTGCATGGCGAGTAATATCTCCGGGGTGATCGGCTCTGCTGTTGCCGCTGGGGTGTTGATTTCTTTCTTGGGATAATTGGTAAAGAAGTCAGAGAAATTATAGAAGTTAAGAAGTTAAAGAAGTTAAAGAAGGTAAAGAAGTCAGAGAAGTTAAGAAGTAAGGAACGATCAAACTTCTTTACCTTCTTAACTTCTCTGACTACTAAGGAGCGCAGCGACTGATAACTTCTTTAACTTCTTAACTTCTATAACTTCTCTGACTACTAAGGAGCGCAGCGACTGATAACTTCTTTGACTTCTTTAACTTCTATAATTTCTCTGACTACTAAGGAGCGCAGCGACTGATAACTTCTTAACTTCTTAATTTCTACTAAACAAAACGCAGTGTGTTATGGCAAATTTCTTTTCCTCCTTGTTTTCTTCGGGCAAAAAAGAGGCGACCACCGAAGGGTTGCAGAAAGACGAATTAAAAAACTTCGATATCCTGAAGTACGACGGAATACGTGCTATGCGTATTCGTCAGATCCCTTACGCGATCAAATGCTTCAGAGAAGCCCTGCATATCCAGCAAGATTTTGAAACCATGAGTCACCTGGTTTCAGCCTATACGATGGCAGACGATGCCGAAAGCGCTTTGGAGGTCGTGGATGAGATGATCGACTTGGAGCCCGAACATGTGAATACCCTATTGACCCGCGTCAATATCCTCTTCCTATTAGACCGTGATGGGGAGGCAATTGCCGACTGCGACCGTGTGATTGCGCTGGAGGAAGAGAACCACCTGGCCTGGTTTCTGCGTGCGAAAGCCAAACGAACGATCAACGAGTGGGAGGGAGCGATTGCCGACCTGACACAAGCGATCGCGCTGAATGAGGATATGGCCGATGCCTACCTGGTGCGTGCCCGGATCCTATTGGAGAAGAAAGAGGGCGAAAAAGCCCTGGCGGACGTGGAGAAGGTGATCTCCCTGGTGGAAGAGGGCGACGAAACGGCTCATCTATTGCGGGGGCAGATCTATGAATTGTTAGGCGATCAGGCGGCTGCCGAGGCGGAATATGAAGAGGTATTGGCACTCAATCCCTTCTGTGAAGAGGCGTATGTACTGGCGGGACGTCTGAAGGTGGCGCAGGGAAAACCTCAGGAAGCACTGGAGATCCTCGATGAGGCAGTCGAACACAATGAGGAATATGCGCCTGCTTATGCCGAACGTGCCCGGATTCGCCAACTATTGGGTGACACCGAAGGGGCGGAAAAAGATCGGCAGACAGCGCTCGATCTGGCACCGGACGAAGAAAAAGCCTCTCCGGGGGGACAGGCCAACTTCGATGATCTTTATAAAGGCGGAATATTTTAAGCTACATAAAACGGGGCGACTATCAATAGGTATAATAGTCGCTCAATTCTTTTTGTAAACGCTGACGGGCAGCAAAAATGCGGCTCTTAACCGTTCCTGCGGGAATATCCAACAGATCGGCAATCTCCTCATATTTATAACCACTTATATATAAAGCGAAGGGTGTTTTCATTTCTTCGTTTAATTCTTTTATGGCTCTGCTGATTTCATTAATATCACAGGTTCCTTCCGGTGTATCGAACCCGGAATGTGTAATCGCTTCTACATTATACAGATTGGTACTTGCATCAATGATTGTATTTACGCGAACTACTCGATTGTAATTATTAATGAAGATATTGCGCATAACGGTCATCACCCAACCTTTGAAATTGGTGTTGTCAACAAATCTATCCTGGTTGTCTAATACTTTTAGAGTTGTGTCTTGAACCAGATCCATTGCATCTTCTTTGTTTGCGGTTAATGAAAGTGCGAAGCTAAACAGGTTGTCCTGTAAACCAATCAATTTTGTTTGAAATTGTAAAGCTGTCATTGTAAGTAGATTAAAAAAACGCTGTTATTACTTATTTTACTTGTGGTATATCCCCTATCGCATAAATGAATATGCAAATGTATAAAGGAGAAAAAAAGGAGATGGTTATTTTCAAAATGTTTTTTGAAGAGTCAATAGAATCCTTTACTATTTTAATAGATTAAACAACTTTTGATCAGAATTTACAACCTCTTCAAGTGGCGAAAAGTAAAAAATACAACAAAATGATCACTTTCTTCAATAAGTGTCCGATCGTAAAAAAAATAGCGGATCAAGCCCGTTAATCGGCGGGTAAGCTTGAATAGCTTTTGGCTTTGATTATATTTGCATAAAATGAAAAACATATGCCCTACTACAAACCAATCAAGAACATTAGAGAGAAAGCGGAACAGTTGCGTACGATTGATAAACTGCGATTGCTGCGCAAACAGTTAGACCGCGACATTCCGGCCAAGACGGCGTCGGAAACCCTGTTGTTGGCCACGTGGAATATCCGCGAATTTGGTGACAATCGTCGACTGGAGAGTTTCTTTTACATCGCAGAGATCCTGAGCCGCTTCGACCTGATTGCGATCCAGGAGGTATCGTCCAATCTGAAAGGACTGGAAAAGGTGATGTCGCTGATGGGACGCAACTGGGACTATATCGTGACCGATAGCACGGACGGCACTGCGGGAGGAGGCGAGCGAACCGCTTTCTTGTATGACAAAAACAAAATCTTTTTCCGCAAACTGGCGGGAGAGATAGTACTTCCGAAAACGAAACTCATACAGGGCGAGGAACAGTTTGCCCGTACCCCTTTCTGTGTAGCTTTTCAGGCGGGATGGTTTAAGTTTCATCTTGTTACGGTACATATCTATTATGGCAAATCGAGTGGTGTCGACCCGCGACGGGTAGCTGAGATCGCTTCGATTGCCGAATTCCTGACCAAGCGCTCACAGAAAGAGGACACCAGCTATATCCTACTGGGCGATTTCAATATCCCCAATTGCAAAGACGCCACGATGGAAGCCTTGGAGAAGGGGGGATTCAGCGTCCCCGATTGCATCAAGGAGCACCCTTCCGATTTGGGCGGTACCAAGCATTACGATCAGATCGCCTTCAACCTCAAATTGGATAAAACGATGACTGTCTTTTCGGAGAAAGATCAGCGGGCAGGTGCCTTCAATTTCACCCAATCGGTTTACACACCCCAGGACTTGGCGACCTATCGTCCCTATTTCGACAAAAAGAATACCGAAGGGAAAACCGAGAAAGAGATCACGAGTTACTATATGTCCAAATGGCGTACCTTCCAGATGTCCGACCATCTACCCCTCTGGGTTGAACTAAAGGTGGACTTCAGCGACCAGTATCTTGACCGGATGAAGAAAGAGATAGAAGGGTAGGCGACTTCTATCTACTATTTCAATATCATCACTTTCTCTCTCCCCACAATATAGATGCCTGCCGGGAGCCCTTCTATGGCCTCGCTTCGCAGTATCTGTGAACGGATTTTGATCCCGGTCATGGTATAGACATCGACCGGGACATCGTTTTGCACAATAGGCTCTTTTTCTGTTCCGGAGGGGTCTTCGTAATTGTCGGAGTTGGTTAGATAGGCACGTTTAAAGTCGATCGCACCATTGCCGAGCGACCAAAAACAGATGTAATAAAGGTGTGACGGATCGCAAACTTTGTTGGCATCATCGCTCTTTTTCATGGCGTGGAGGTCGACCACCACCCGCAGGTTGTTGCCAAATGCATAAGCGGCACAGGAGGTCCAGTAGGAGTTTTCATCGAAAAGACGCAGTTCCGCTCCGCAGCTCTGCACGGCATCCAGCTCTACCACCAAGTATTTGAAAGCGGACAAATCCACCCCATCGCTGTATCGCCAACCACCGGCACCATACTGGCTGGTGATCAATGTGCGTGTTGTCTCATCGAACGTCCCGTTGCCAAATATCGACGGATTAAACAGTCCGGTGATAAACGGGAATACATGGACCGAAACCCGGAAGGTCGTACGTTGTCGGTTGCCCAATTGGTCGTCGAAGGTGGCTGTTACGGTGACGCTTCCTTCGCTTTCTGAAATGAGCTGACCGTTGACGAGGCGAATCACATCGTCTGACGAGAGGGAATAGGTGGCACGCGTGGTGATATTCTCTGTATGTCCATCTTTGAAACGAGCCGAGAGCTTAAGTGTTTGGCTGGTGCCAATCAAGAGGTCGATCACCTCTTGATCGGTATAAATTGCGTCGACGGTGATCTCCTCTTCGGTATAACCTGTGAAGTTGTCGTCGTAATAGGTGGATTCATGGAACGATTCTTCGGTACTAAACCAGTCAATATCGACAAATCCGCCTGTCTGTTGGGTGGCGAAATTGAATATGCCGAACCGGATTCCCACAAAGACAGACAACTTATACTGCATGGTGTACTCATCGCCAAAGGGGATATAGGTCACATTGTCGGTGCTGTAATAGAACCGGGCTTTGCCTGTGCCGTAGTCGGTAACCGCCCGCAGATAGATTTCCGACCCACAGTTGATGACCTCTCTCTTTGTTTGATCGGCAATCGTGGTGGCCTGTTCTATTTCGCACTTCTTCCATATCAGTTGCTTTTTTCCGTTCTCTATCTGAATACCGATATAGGCGTATGGATCCTGAAACACCGTCAACCCGGCCACATCGCCCTCTTTCATATTTATTATATCCATGCAAATGGTAGCATAAGAGCTTTTCGTCGATGAATGGTAGCCAAAGACGCGTTGGGTAAGGGTGTTGCGTGCTTCAAGCAGGTTCGACACTACATGGGTGGTCTTCAAACGAAGATAGCCGGGCTTTTCGAACAATGACCATTTAGAGTTATCGGGATTATGATTCCATCCCCATTGCATTCCCAGTTTGCAATGGCGGAAATTATCGTTGGTAGGCAATACCGTCATGGGGTATTCTTTTCCTACGTTTGGTTTTCGATGGCTCTTCACAGCTACGCCATTCACGCCAATAACAGGCCAGTGATCAGTCCAGGTGATTGGCTGCAGGTTGGGCAGGCGTCCGTAAGGGCCTTTGTCGTAAAACAAAAGGGTCCACCACTCCCCGGTTTGCGTTTCGACGAGTGCACCCTGGTGAATATTCTCTTCATCGAGCAATTTCTTTTCTTCGTATGGACCAAAAATGTTGGTCGAGCGGAAAACGGTTTGCGAGGCAGGCCAACCGCCGTAGGTCGCGTAGATATAGTAGTAGTCGCCAATCTTATAGAGATGGCTGCCCTCCAGCCCGGTATCGGGGCGGGTGATGACTTTCTGCTCGTTGACGGCTTCAAATTTTTTATTCAGTTCGGTCATGGTCAGCGTGTTGATGCCGTGCACCACGTAGATCTTCCCGTTGTCGTCGAAATGCAATCCGGGATCGTAATAGCCTCTCGACAGATGGCGCAGATCCCATGGCCCTTCGGGATCGGTAGCCGTAAGCAGGTATCCCCCTTCGGAAAGAGTGTTGAAAAGGATATAGAATGTCCCGTTATGATACCTCAGGCTCGAAGCCCATTGTCCTTGCGCATAGCGGCTTTTGTCGTTTAGTAGGTTGTAGGCATCGCTCGATTCGATCAGCTCCAGCGGATTGCTGCAATAAGCCCAGTTCACCAGGTCGTAGGATTTCAGCAGTGTGGCGCCGGGGAAGATATGCATAGTGGTTGATACCATATAGTAGACATCACCCACGCGGATCACATCCGGATCGGGAAAGTCGGCATGGATAATCGGGTTGGTGTAGGTCCCGTCGCCATTGTCGCTGTGCGATTGATTGGTAAATTCCGGACGTGGATAATTCTCTGTGGCATAGGCCTGATACCAATGGTAGGTGGGCCAAGGGCAAGCTTCGGGATCGTTGAGGAAGGTGTATGGTGCACCTTTATCGGGGGGGATGGGCGAGAACTGTACTAATCGGTGCGCTTCGGTAAAGATGAGCCAGCTTACGTTGCCCGAGTCGTCGGTTATCTTCTTGAAGTTGGCACCAAAGCCTGCTCCGCCTGCCGTGCCGGTATGACCTTTTCCCCACGAGGCATTGTACTTTTCATCAGCCCAGTCCATTTCGGTGATGGTGATGGGCGCTAAATCGGCTATGGGTTTGATGTTGGCATCCCATTCTTTTTGAAACTCATCATATCCATTGGCACTGCCAAACCAGCCCGGGTAAATGTGTACGGCATAGCCGATGTTTTCCCCTTCGATGGGATTGACGGCATACCCTTTGTATTGCGACTGATAACCGGAGCCGGGCACCCAAAGCACTTGGTGGAACCCATTGGCACGTATGCGGTCTACGATCGGCTGAAAGATCTCTTTCAACACATCAAAATGTACCTGTGAATTGGCACCGACCGATCCATCCGCCAAGCGAATGCGAATAGGCTCATTGGCCAACTCAAACATCACGGCATCCATGTTTTTTATCTTTGTGTGTGAGGATACGATGTCCCATACCTTCAATAGGTACTTATTGTACACATCGCCGGCGCCCATCTCTTCGGGGCAGACTCCGGGTGGACGCATGATAACATATAATCCTTTCGAGATGGCATACTCGGCCATCGGGATGAATACCTCATCGAGATACTTCCGGAAACGCGTTTCGCTAAAGCACTCTTCGCCTTCATAGCGCCCCGAACAACCGGGCTCATTGCTCCAGTAGGGATCCATATGCAGCCGCAGGAAACTCATCTTCCATCCGGCAGCCATGATGCCATCGATCATAGATTTGTTGTAGCGCAAACAGCCTTCTACGTCGTAGTTGTTCCAATATTTTCCTGTCTCATTAAAGTAGGGACTATAGGTTTGGGCAAAGCCGTGCAGATTGACAATATTGCCGTGCGGATCTTTCAGGTAGCGGCCCTCTACGTGAAGGCGTGGGGTGGGCATGCCCGGCCAACCATGAGCAGTCAGGCTCCATACCAGGAGAAGCCCGGTAAATAGTGATTTTAGTACGTGTTTCATTCTATTCTGTGGTTATTACTTTTATTCTTCTTCGCTGATAAAATGCATTGTACAAAGGAAGCAATAAATCTTCCGGAAATAGAAAATTCATATTACATGTATCTTTACTTAGGTTACATCTTTACAAACGATTCTGAAGCGACACTTCATTGTGTTTCATAAATCATTGATCATGTTACATCGCTTTTCTTTTTTACTATCCGACACAAAGGCTCTAATAAGATATATATTTATGCAGGCAAAAAACAAAAAAAATGCGGCTAAGATTTTGAATCTCAAAAAGGTTTCTATATTTGCACAAGATAGTTCAATACCAAGTCGTCTCTGCGGAGGCTCTTCGCTATCTTCGTGAAAAGAAAAAGTTGTACGGGATATAATCTAATAGTATGAAACGATATTTATTCATTCTTTTTCTGTTTTCCAATTTCCTACTCACCGCACAAACGTTCACCCTGGAAGAATGTCAACAGCTGGCGCGCAATAACTATCCGGTTATTCAGCAACGCGGACTCATCGACAAACTGGCTGATTATACGGTGGCCAACGCGCGCAAGAACTGGCTGCCGCAACTATCGGTGGCGCTTCAGGCGACCTATCAGACCGATGTCATGGCTTTTCCGGATGAGTTAGTGAGTATGTTTCCCCTTGATTTCGATGGATTGCGTAAGGATCAGTACAAAGCTTCTGTTCAGATCGAGCAGGCGATCTACGAAGGCGGGGCGGTGAAAGCCCAGGTCGACCGGGCAAAAGCCGAGAAAGAGGTGTCCATGCAGAGTTGGGAGGTGGAGATGTATGCCCTGCAGGAGCGGGTGAACCAGCTCTATTTTGGCACGCTTCTTTTGCAAGAGAAGCGGGACGAGGTCGATATCCTGATCGGGGAACTTGAGCGCAATGAGCGCTTAGTGCAGTCGTATGTCACCAATGGCGTGGCCGGGCAGAACGATCTCGACCTGATCCGGGTGGAGATTCTGAGCGCCCGCCAGCAACGATCGGATCTGGAGGCTTCGCAAAAGGCGTACCGGACCATGTTGGGTATTATGATTAATAAAGAGTTTACGGCAGCAACTACCCTGGCGAAACCCGCCATGCCCTCCCTGCATCCGCAATTATCGATCGAACGTCCCGAATTGCGCTATTTCGATGCGCAGGATCGTTATCTGTTAAGCCAACAGCAAGGGGTCAACGCCCAGGTGCGCCCGCGGATCGGCGTGTTCCTGCAGGGAGCCTATGCCAATCCGGGACTGAATCTGTTTGCCGATATGATGGAGAATCAATGGTCGCCCTATCTGATGGGCGGCATCAAGTTCCAGTGGAATATCTCCGGATATTATACCCGGAAGAATGATTTGTCGAAGATCGAAACAGGACGGATGCAACTGGCCAGCCAACGGGAGACCTTCCTGTATAATATGAACCTGAAAAAGACACAGGAGAGCCTGGCGGTAGAGCGTATGCAGAAGGTGATGCGCGAGGACGATGAGATTATCCGCCTCAGGCAGGCGGTCAGGGAACGCACAGAGGTGCAGGTCGAGAATGGCTCGCGCACGGTGAGCGACCTCTTGCGCGAGATGCATGCGGAGAGCCTGGCACGGCAGAGTAAAGCGACCCATGAGATCGAACTGTTGAAGAATATGTATGAGCTGAAGTTTACGGTGAATCAGTAGTTGGGGAAAGTCCTTAAGGTCTTTAAAGTCATTAAGGTCCTTAAAGTCCTTAAAGTCCTTAGAGTCCTTAAGGTCATTAAAGTCCTTAAAGAGCTTGAAAATAATTAAAGCAAAAAAATATGAAGCAGTTAGTTTACATTGTTATAATAGCCCTGATGGTCGGATGCACAGGGAAAAGCGGGAAACAAGATGCCACCGGTACGTTTCAGGCGACCGAAGTGATCTTGTCGGGCGAGGTAGCCGGTATGCTCCTTACCTTTCAGGTGAGCGAGGGCGATGCCTTGGAAAAAGGGCAACAAATCGGACTGATCGATTCGACCCAGTTCTTCCTGCAAAAGCAACAACTGGAACAGAATATCCTGGCATTAGAAGCCAGCCGCCCCATCGTTTCCATTCAACTGGCACCCATCGAGGAACAATTAGCCAAACAGCAGAGAGAGAAACAGCGGGTAGAGAATCTGTTGAAGTCGGATGCCGCCACAACCAAAGAGTTGGACGATATCAATTCGGCCATCCAGGTATTGGAAAAGCAACTGGAAGCCCAGAAGAATACATTAAACAAATCAGTCGCTACGATAGAGGCGCAAATTGGCGGCTTGAAGGCACAGATCGAACAATTGGAAGACCGATTGCGGAAATGTGTGATTGTTTCGCCGATCAGCGGAACGGTACTGGCTAAATACGCACAGGAGGGCGAACTCTGTTCTGCCGGACGTCCCTTGTTGAAGATCGCGGATATGAACGATGTGCATCTGAAAGCCTATGTCACTTCCGATCAGTTGATCGATATCCGCCTGGGACAGGAGGTAGATGTGAAGGCCGACTTTGGTGGCGGCAACTCACGCGATTACAAAGGAACCATCACCTGGATATCCGAAAAAAGTGAGTTTACACCGAAGAATATCACCACGTCCGACGAACGCGCCAATATGGTCTATGCCATGAAGATAGCTGTTCGGAACGATGGTTACCTGAAGCTCGGCATGTACGGAGAGGTCAACTTCTAAACCAAAGAAAGTGAAGGCGGTCGTTGTCGATAATATCCATAAAAGCTACGAAGGAGGCATCCGGGCCTTGTCGGGCATCAGTTTCGATGCCGACCGGGGCGAGCTCTTCGGCATTATCGGGCCCGATGGCGCCGGGAAAACAACGCTTTTCCGCATTATGGCGACCCTGCTTCTTGCCAACGAGGGAACATGCCGCATCGATGGCTTGGATGTGGTCGACGATTACCGCGAGATCCGCAAACGGGTAGGGTATATGCCCGGACGCTTTTCGCTCTACCAAGACCTGACGGTGGAAGAGAACCTGGGCTTTTTTGCTTCGGTCTTTCGCACCACCATCGCAGAGAACTACCACCTGGTGGAGGATATCTACAAACAACTGGAGCCCTTTAAGCGTCGCCGCGCCGGGAAACTCTCCGGAGGTATGAAGCAGAAGTTGGCCTTATGCTGCGCTTTGATCCATAAACCCAGCGTGCTTTTCCTGGACGAACCGACCACCGGCGTCGATCCCGTCTCGCGCAAAGAGTTCTGGGAGATGCTCAACCGGCTGCAAAAACAAGGGATCACGATCATTGTCTCCACGCCCTACATGGACGAAGCCAAACTATGCGACCGCATTGCCCTGATCAAGAACGGGCAGTTTATGTCGATCAACCGGCCGATGGATATCATTCGCCAGTTCGATCTGCCGCTTTATGCCGTGAAAGGCGATGATATGTTTCGTCTTTTGCACGATGTCAGGGAATACAAAGGCGTCGATCACTGTTATGTGTCGGGCGAGTTTCATCACTTTACGGTGGCAGACGGTGGTTTCGACAGCAGCGCATTGTTGGCGCAGCTGCAACAGAAAGGGCATAGCGCTGTTCGGATCGAGCGGGTAGAGGCGAATATCGAGGATTGCTATATGCGGCTGGCCAAAGATTAATGGACAAGGGGAAAATACAATATGAATAACGATATCGTCATACAAACGAAGGATCTGACCAAGAAATTCGGTTCGTTCACCGCCGTCGACCACATCTCTTTCGAGGTGCGGCGGGGGGAGATATTCGGTTTTCTCGGGGCAAACGGAGCGGGAAAGACCACCGCCATGCGTATGTTGTGCGGCCTGAGCCGCCCGACTTCCGGCATGGGGCAGGTGGCAGGCTTCGATATTGCGCGCCAACAGGAGAAGATCAAGCAAAATATCGGCTATATGAGCCAGAAGTTTTCGTTGTATGGCGACCTGAAGGTGTGGGAGAATATCCGCCTATATGCCGGGATTTACGGGATGAAAGATGCCGATATCGCCCGCAAAACGGAGGAATTGCTCGAGCGATTGGACTTCACGAAGGAGCGCGATACGCTGGTCGATTCGTTGCCGCTGGGGTGGAAACAGAAACTGGCATTCTCGGTTTCGATCTTCCATGAGCCGAAGATTGTCTTCCTGGACGAGCCCACAGGCGGGGTCGATCCCACCACTCGGCGACAGTTCTGGGAGATGATATACGAAGCGGCCAACCGGGGCATTACGATATTCGTGACCACGCACTATATGGATGAAGCGGAATATTGCCACCGGGTGTCGATGATGGTCGACGGACGTATCGACGCGCTCGACTCACCATCGAACCTAAAGCAGCAATTCAATGCCTCGTCGATGGATGAGGTGTTCCGCAAACTGGCCAGAAAAGCAGAAAGGATGGAATAGTTATGAGAGAATTTTGGGTATTTGTACGAAAAGAATTTTATCATATCCTGCGCGACCGGCGTACGATGATGATCCTGTTGATTATGCCTGTCGTAATGATTATCCTTTTTGGGTTCGCCTTGACCACCGAGGTGCGCAATGTCAATATCGGCGTACTCGCGTCGGAACCCGACCATGCCGTTGAGCAAATCCTGAATCGCCTCGACGCCAGCGAATACTTCACGGTGAAAGAGCGCCTGGACTCTCCCGACGATATCGACCGGAAATTCCGGGGGAGGGAATTGGATATGGTGATTGCTTTTGGCGATCACTTCTCAGAAAAGGTATTTGATCCCGAAGGAGCCGCCATGCAGTTGGTGGTCGACGCGACAAACGCCAGTATGGCGCAGAGTTATACGGCCTACGCCTCGGCGATTGTTGCCCAGTATCAGCAGGATATGCAACCGGGCGCAGGGCGGAAAGGGATCGTACCCAACGTTGTCCTGATGTATAACCCGCAGATGAAATCGTCTTACAACTTCGTGCCGGGTATTATGGGGCTGACACTGATGCTTATCTGCGCGTTGATGACTTCGATCGCTATTGTGAAAGAAAAGGAGACGGGCACGATGGAGGTGCTGCTGGTTTCGCCGCTTCGCCCGATCCATATCATCATTGCCAAGATGATTCCCTACTTTACGGTGTCGTGTGTGAATCTGTTGACGATCCTGTTGTTGTCGATTTTTGTACTGAAAGTGCCGGTGGCTGGGAGTATGGTGGCTCTTTGTGTCGTGTCGCTTATCTATATTATCATTGCGCTTTCGTTGGGATTGCTGGTGTCTACCCTGGTCGATCAGCAGATTATTGCCATGTTGTTCTCCTCGATGTTATTGATGGTGCCGACGATTCTTTTGTGTGGTATGATCTTCCCGGTGGAGAGTATGCCGGAGATATTGCAGTATTTCTCCCACCTGTTGCCACCGAAATGGTATATTATGGCGGTTCGCAAGCTGATGATTGCCGGCCTGCCGGTTAGTTTTATATGGAAAGAGATCGTGATTCTGATCGTTATGGCTGTCTTGTTGATCACAATTAGTCTGCGTAAGTTTAATAACCGGTTGGAATAACGACAAAGAAATAAAAGAGATATGGGCCTGAAATATCTGTTGGAAAAGGAGTTTAAGCAGTTGCTTCGCAATAAATTTATGGTGGGGGTGGCTGTTATGTTCCCGCTTGCGGTGCTTCTGATCATGCCCTGGGCAACCAATCTGGATATTAAAAACATTCAGGTAGCGCTTGTCGACAACGACCACTCGCCCCTTTCACGCGATTTAATCCGGCAGATAGAACATTCTACCTACTTCAATCTCCAATCGCAGACAGGTATATATCGAGAGGCGTTTGCCGATCTGGAGCGGTGGGATGCCGACCTGATACTGGAAATACCTGCCGGATTCGAATATGATCTGGTGCAATTCGGAACGACACCGGTGCAAATCACCATCAACACCGTGAATAGCATGAAGGGGGTGATGGGGCAATCCTATATGAATGAGTTGTTGATGCAGTATTCGCGTGCATTGGCCGAAACGGGCAATAGGCCGTCATCTATCGTCTCTCCCAAGGTGGAGCTGATCACGCAATATATGTATAACCCGACATTGAACTACCGGTTCACCATGATTCCCGGACTGATTATGATCACACTCATCATATTGGGCGGATTTCTTCCGGCGGTCAATATCGTGGTCGAGAAGGAGATGGGCACGATTGAGCAATTGAATGTGACCCCTATCGGGAAATTCGCCTTTATATTGGCCAAACTAATCCCGTTCTGGATCATTGGCCTGGTGGCTGTTTCGTTTGGATTTTTGTTTGCCTGGCTGATATACGGCTTGGTTCCGCTGGGGCATTTCCTGACCTTATACTTCTTCGCGGCGCTCTTTATCCTGACCATGACCGGCTTCGGACTCCTGATATCGAATCACTCCGCCACGATCCAGCAGGCACTCTTCGTGATGTTTTTCTTCGTGATTATCTTTATTATGCTGTCGGGATTATTGACCCCCATCGACAGTATGCCCGGCTGGGCAAAAGGAATTGCCGCCTTTACGCCTACAAAATATGTGGTGAATGTGTTGCAATCGGTCTACCTCCGCGGAAGCACCATCGCCGACCTCTGGATCGATATGCTGGTGCTTATCGCCATGACGCTCTTCTTTAATATCTGGGCTGTTATCAGTTACCGGAAGTCGCAGTAGATTAGTAAAGTCTTTAAGGACCTTAAGGACTTTAAAGACCTTAAAGTCCTTTTAGAGGAATGTTTTCAACTCTTCCAACTGCGAGGGCTGTTTGGCATGCAACTGCATGATCTCTCCCTTTTCGTTGAACAGGATATACCAGGGAATGGCTAACATCCCGTTTTGATTGTATATCTTCCTGAGATCACTGATGAGCGTTTCGCTTCCAAGGATATGATTCCCTTCGAGCCCATAATACTTGATCATATTCTCCCACTTGGTTTTATCTTCCGGGCGGTCGATAGAGATATAAAGCATTTCAACACCCTTTTCTTTCAACAGCTCTTTAAGGGAACCATTGTGTTTAAATTGCTCTTTGCAGGGACCACACCAGGTAGCCCACACATCGACATAGATCTTCTTCCCTTTGTAGGGGGCCACCGCCTCTTTAAGCGAAGCGATATGATCCATATTCTCCACCAGTTTCATGGCCGGGCTAAAAGGATTTTTTATCTTTTCATAGAAATCGACGATCGGATCGATCTGCGGTTTGATGTAAGGGGTAAAGGCGCTCTGGGGATAGTTCTGTTGGAATTGCTCAAAAAGCGGGATCAGTTCTTTGTTGAATTGCGACTGGGAGCCTTCACGACACAACAGATATGCCTGAAAATATTCTTTGGTTTTCCCGGTGAAGAAAAGCGATGCCCATTCCATTTGGTGAGTAATACCTAATCCTTGGTTGTAGATCTCCATCAGCTCTTCGCGGCTGAACTCCTCCTGCATAGTCATTCCGTAGATCATATTGGTGTACCTATACCAGGAGGAAGACTTGGATAATTCGCTATCGGTCGGGGAATTGGCTTCCATCGTGAGAAATAGAGCCTCCTTATAAGGGCGTGCCGCCTCTTCTTTACCCTGGTTCAGAGATATATAACTTTGCAAAATGTCGCACGACAGATAGGCATAATAACCCTGCAATTCGCGTTCAACCACCCGTTGGAAGGCGGCGCTGGTCTTGCCCTCCTGCTGCATCGTGCGGAAAGCGGCCAGTTCTGTTTCTTTCTGTTCGTTTACGCGAATGATGATCTCTTCGGCAGCGAGCGGATTCTCTCTCGATACCAACGCCTTGCGCAACGGATCGTAATAGGCATCGTGGTATTTTTTTTCCGTGAAGAGGCGGTTTCCCTCTTCATTTTTTCCTTGAATATTCAGGATAAATCCATCCGAACTGTCGATGTCGCAGTGATATGTCTCTCCCGGTTCTACGATAAACATCTTCGATCCCTTCCCATATAGAATGACCGAAGCGGTAGAGGCCTCCTGGGCAGTAAACGTAAAGGAAAAATTCCCTTCCGCATCCGGCGTGATCTCTTCGCTGAAATAATTGGCGGTATATCCCTCTATGGGAGGAACAATCAATAACTTCTGATCGTTTCCACCGGTTACTTTGCCGGTGATAGTGACTGTTTGGTTCGGTTCGCATCCCGCAAAAAGGAGACATGCGGTGAATAAAAGGAGAAAGGAAATCTGTTTCATGAATTGAAATGTATTTATCATTTATAAATTCTCTTTATGCTTTTGCCGGTAACGCTTGCGCATGATGTAGTCGCCGCCAAGCAAAAGCAGTACCAAGCCGCCAATATAGAAATAAAAAGGCAAAGAGGAAAGTGCCGAAACCGAAATTGTTATTTTCGGTATCTCCAGGTAGATAATGGCAAAGACGGCCAATGTGATGATAGCCAGCGAGGCAATGATCACCGCTAATAGCCCCAACCGCTCGTTGCGCTTGCGGATACGTGCCGCTTCGGCTTCGATCTTCCACATCATATGCCTGCGGAAATCTTCCGGGAGCGATTCGCCGGGCAGTTGCCGGAAGAGATTGCCTAAAAAATCCTTTTCTTCATATCGGTTCATAGTTGTTTCTCCTTTTCTTTCATTAATAATGCATACAGCCGCTTTCGGATGCGATGCAGTTTTGTTTTTACATTTGATTCCGTCAGCCCGGTAATGGCCGACACCTCCTCGATCGATTTACTTTCCATATAAAACAGGAGGATGATAAACCGGTCGTCGGGCGATAATTGCGTCAACGCCTTTTCCAACAGCGCAATCTGCTCGGAATGATCCGTATGCCCCAAGCGGGATTCGATCTCTTCTTCCGATACATTCTCGATCTGTGTCTCATCAATCGCCAGGAACTCCTGCTTCTTTTTCCGCGCTTCCGAAATGGCTGCATTATAAGCAATGCGGTAGAGCCAGGTCGAAAAGCTGCTTTTCCCCTGAAAAGAAGAAAGGTGACGGTAGACCTTCATAAAGACATCTTGCGTCAGTTCCTCCGCATCTTCCCGGCTGGTCACCACCCGGGCAATCAATGTGTGTACCTGCTGACTATATCGGTCGATTAAACAGGCGAAACAGGAAATATCACCCTCCTGTATCCGCTGCACGTAATATATGTCGCTATACAACTCCATTTATATTGTATGGACGCAAACCGAACTTATAGGTTACACCCTCTAAAGGTAAAAATAAAAAAACAAGAATGATTTTATTTTCTCGCGTAAAGTGTAACCTGTCGCAAAGAGGTGCGTCAAATAGGCAAACGAAATATATTATTCATTCTAAAACAATACGATTATGATGGAGTTTATTACTATTCCCCTGGTGGTGGGAATATGCGTAGCCGGTGTTTACGGACTTTTTGATTTGTTTGTTCGCAAAAAAGAGCGCTTGGCTATTATCGAGAAAATGAGCGAAAAGATCAGTTCAATCGCCTTCGACGGGAAACTAACCCTGCCCAGTTTCAACCGCTTCTCTTTTAGTGCCTTAAAGATAGGGTTCCTGATGGCCGGAATCGGTTTAGGACTATTGGTCGCTTTTTTCTTGAATATAGCATTTGCGGATCTTATCAAAGGCAACGACTGGCATCAACGCGAAGTGACCTCTGTGCTCTATGGAGCCTCCGTCCTGTTATTCGGTGGCATCGGTCTGTTGGTTGCTTTTATTATCGAAATAAAGATCAATAAGGATAAGAAATAAATAGACGCAAAGATCCCATGGCTTTCAGCCATGGGATCTCCGTTCCTTTCAATTTTCCAAAATTTGAAGATTCTCTTTATATGGCTGAAAGTCACAGCGGGCCTGGAAGGCCGAGTCCCGGAGGGACGATGACTTAGCCCATGGGTAAGCAGGCCGGAGGTCTGCGCCACCCTGGGTGTCATAACGATACAAGAAATCGAGTTCTGAAGGAACGATAGATAGTATGATAGGATATATGGTGAAAGGTTCTGTAAATAGTGAATTTCTTCTTTCGTTCCTTCAGAACTCATTATTTATATACCCTCTAAACCCAGGGTGGCGCAGACTTTCAGTCTGCTTACCCGTGGGCTAAGTCTTCGTCCCTCCGGGACTCGGCCCTTCAGGCCCATTGTGGCTTTCAGCCATTTTATCTCCGTTCCTTCAAACTTTACAAAATTGGAAGGCTTTCACTAAATCCCGCAGGGATTTCCTATTCGTAACCGCGGGTGTAGCGAAGCAAACCCGTGGTAGATAGACAAGATCTACTCTCCGAGCAACCCCGAAGTGGGTTGAACCCATTCCGGGTTCGTTAGTTATTATTAGCGGAATACCCCCGGTTGTTCGCTTCGCTCTCTAACCGAGGGTTACGAATAGGAAATCCCTGCGGGATTTAAATTATTTCAGTGCGCCTCGCCCACCTTCAAATTTTCCAAAATTGGAAGATTCCCACAGAGCGCCGCAAGCGCGATTTAACCCAGCCCATGGGTGACCGTAGGGAACCCTGGGTATCAGAGTATAATAATAATGGAGTTCTGAAGGAACGACTATATATATAATACTCAATGGTCACTCCTTCAGAGTTCCATTTAGTGTAACCTAAACGACCCAGGGTTCCCTAACGGTCACCCATGGGCTAAGTTGAATCGCGCTGGTAGCGCTCCTTGGGAATCAAATATTCCAAAATCTGAAGATACGACCTTAAGCCTCCCCTTGGGGGAGGTTGGAGGGGCTGACCTTCAAATCTTCCAAAACTTGAATATCCCCAAACTTACATTTTGTCAAAAACGCCCGACTATTTTTCCGAAAACGTAGGGGTATTTAAAATTAGTCCTGCGAGTAACACTTTTTAACGTATCATATTGTAAGGCAAAATCCGGTTTTTGCTTACACTTTGTATTTTGAGGTATCTTCCTCTCCGCAGCCACTTTCTTTGGTGGGAAACAGAAAAAAACCATTTAAATTCCTTAACTTTGTCTAAGGGGATTCCCTGCCATAGTCATATTATTCACTCGAAAGGCGCTTGTTTATGCGATACTACTACCTGTTTCTTGCACTGCTCTTATGGTGTGCCGCCCCGGCGCATGCACAAAAAGAGATGCAGGAAATCGTGCAGCAAAAGGCGCTTCTCGAAAAAGATCCGGATAATGTAGAGCTATTGAAAAAGATCTGTTTCCTCTACCTGCACAAGGCAGACTACGACCAGGTTATCCATTATGGAGAGAAGCTGTTTGATATCGGTTTTGAACGGCAGGATTATGAAAATGCCATTCTCTACGCACATATATGCCTGGGGCAGGCCAACCTGATGAAGGGCAATCGCAGCGCCTTCAACCACCTGGGACAGGCGCAGTCCTTGGGATTATCTTTCAAGAAAGACTCGGCACTTTGCTCCATCTACAACGGACTGGGCTTATATGCCTCCAATATCGATAAGGACTATTATTCTGCCATACATTATTTCTTCCAAGGCATAGAGGCGGCCAAACGATGCGGACACGAACAGCTTCATTCGCTCCTGTTGGTGAACCTCTCCGGCATCTATTTCCTGAAAAGGGATCCCGCCGGATTGAAATATTCGTTGGAGGCCTACGAACTGGGGCATGCAAAAAACGATGTATATACCATCTATTGCAGCAGCATCGACGCCGCTTATTTGTATTTTCTGATGGAAGACTATGAAAAAGCGCTGCAATACATCAAAGAGGCGGAGTTTATCATGATTCGCAACGAGTTCTACAACCAGGCAAAGGTCTACGCGCTCTACGGACAGATACTCACTGCGCAAGGCGATCCCACCCAGGCGCTTGAATATTTTGAAAAGGGTCTGCTCGAAAGGGAGAAAAACCAGATCTCTTCGGTGGTGATCAATCTCAATGGCTATGCACAGGCGTTGAGGTTATTGAACAGAACCTCCGAAGCGATCGATCTGCTTAAGGAGGCGATCGATTTGTCGCGCACAAGCCATATGCCCATCTACCGTGATGAATTATTGAAAGAGCTGTCGGTCTGTTATGAATCCATGGGGATGTATGCCGAAGCATTGGATTGTCAGCGGCAGTATCATGTAGAGAGCGATAGCCTGTTCAGTGCCGACAAGGAACGAATCATCAGCGACCTGCGTGTCAAATATGATATGGAGCGTCATGAAAATATCGTTCAACAGCAAAAAATGGAATTGCTTCAGCAGGCTAAGCAGGAGCAATTATTGATCTTTATCCTGATTGTTATTCTGACGGTGGCACTCTTTTTCTACTATCTCTATCATCGTAAGAATCGTTTCTATCGCGCCATCGTGGAACAAAACAAAGAGGCTATCCGGCGAGAGCGCAACCTGGAATCGCAGATACAGGAATTAGAGCAACAGGCCGCCGCCGGAGAGAATGAAAAAAACGGTGAAATGGAGAAGTATGCGCAATCGTCGCTAACCGAAGAGAAAAAGAATTCCCTCTTTCTGCGCTTAGAGAAACTGATGCAATCCGAACAGATCTACCGCGATAATCTACTGACCAAAGAGAAGGTCGCCGAGCGATTAGACACCAACCGTACCTACCTATCGCAGGCGATCAACGAACAGACCAACCAAACCTTTACACAGTATATAAACCGCTATCGTATTAATGAGGCGGTGCGCCTGTTGAGTGATCCGGCCAACGACACGCCACTCAAAGCCATCTCGGCCGATCTGGGATTCAACTCCATGACCACCTTCTACAAACTCTTCCAGAACACCGTGGGTATGACTCCGGCGCAATACAAGAACAAGATTCAGGAGATACGTTAACTGCCAAGTCGCGCAGTGACTGACGACTACAAAATTTTCCATATAAGGCAATTGCCGTTTTTGGAAGCCCTTCCCATGCGGCTTTTCGTTATTTATTCCTTTTATTTGGACTCGTTAAATCAATACAAATTTTGGAAATATGATTAGAAATGCTATTTACTATTCAGGCCACAAGGTACGATGCCGCTGGTTTTTGATTGTCTTAGCACTGTTCACCCTGGGTAACCTCGTAACCTATGCGCAGAACACAAGAACAATCAGTGGTATTGTGACCGATGAAAGCGGCGACCCACTGCCTGGTGCGCATGTGATGCAGAAAAAAGTCAACGCGTCGGAGAGTTTGTTTGCCGTATCGACAGATGCGAACGGGCATTTTCATTTAGTGTTGCCCACTACAGCCAAAGAGATCGAAGTCTCTTTCTTAGGGTTTACCACCCAGGTGGTGACGTTGACATCCAAAGAGAGCTATCAGATCAAATTGTCGGATGCTTCCGAAGTGTTGGAAGAGGTGGTCGTAACGGGTGCTTTTACGCGTAAAGCTAACACCTATACGGGAGCTGTCTCTACGGTCAAAAGCGAAGAACTGTTGAAGATCGGAAACCAGAACCTGCTTTCCAGCCTGGCAAACCTCGATCCTTCCTTTGTGCAGATCGACAACCTGAGTGCCGGATCCAACCCCAATGCCATGCCTGACTTCCAGATGCGTGGACAAACGGGGCTGAATGACCTGAAAGGGGAATATGTTTCTAATCCGAACCAACCGCTGTTTATCCTGGATGGCTTTGAAACCAACCTGACAAAGATCATGGACCTCGATATGAATATGGTTGAAAGCATCACTTTGCTCAAGGATGCGACCGCGAAAGCTATCTACGGTTCGAAGGCAGCCAACGGGGTAATCGTAGTGGAAACCAAACGTCCGGAAGCGGGACGCATGAAGGTGACCTACAACGGAAGCCTGAACCTGGAACTGCCCGACCTGAGCAGTTACGATCTCTGTAACGCGGCTGAGAAGTTGGAACTGGAACGCATGGCGGGATTGTATTACAGCGACAACGCAGTGACGCAGATCGCTTATCAGAAAGAATATGAAACCAAACTGCGGGAGGTACTGGCCGGTGTCAATACCGACTGGAAAGCGCAACCGGTGCGCACCGGTGTAGGACAGAAGCATGCGCTCTACCTCGAAGGGGGCGACCAGTATATGCTCTATGGCGTCGACCTCTCTTATAACAATATACAGGGGGTTATGAAAGGATCAGACCGTTCGACCTTTGCGGGAGGCGTGACCCTTTCCTACCGGGTGAAGAACTTCCAGTTCCGCAACAAGCTTTCGATCACCTACAACGAAGCCAACGAATCGCCCTGGGGCAGCTTCTATACCTATACGACTATGAATCCCTACAGCCGTCTATACGACGAAAAAGGCCAGTTGATGCAGAGCTACAGCTATGTACCCGGTGGAACAAAGACGGCCAATCCGATGTGGAACTCCACGATCAATACAACCAACCTTTCTAAATACACAGATATTACCAATAATTTCTACGCAGAATGGAACATCTTGACCAATCTGAAGCTGACGGGACGCCTGGGACTGACGAAGAAAACCACCTCGCTGGATAACTTCAGACCGGCCTCGCATACCGACTTCATCAACTTCAGCGCGGAAGATATGTACAAAAAAGGGCGCTACTACAAGGAGAATGGCGATCATTTCAATATGAATGGTGACCTGGGTGTCAGCTATTCCATACAGATGGATAAGCATCTATTGTTCTTCAACGGACAGGTAAATTTCACCAATTACACCTACAATGCCTCTGCCATGCAGGCGGAAGGTTTCCCGAATGAGAACATGGACCATATCATCTTCGGTGTGCAATACGATACGGAGACGACCAAACCGACCGGATACGAAGGTATTTCGCGTAGCGTGGGTGGTATTGCTTCGGTGAACTACTCCTACGACGACCGCTATCTCTTCGACGGAAACTACCGCCTGACGGGTTCTTCCGAGTTTGGTGCCAACAACCGCTGGGGTTCTTTCTGGTCGTTAGGCGCCGGATGGAACATCCACAAAGAAAAGTTCCTGGAGGACAGTGAATGGCTTAGCCAGTTGAAGCTGCGCCTTTCCACCGGATATACCGGTTCGCAGGGCTTTAGTACCTACGAGGCGTTGGCAACGGTGAAATATTATGGCAACTACTCCTACAACGGGATGATCGGTTCCTACCTGGTAGGCTTGGCAAACCCTGATCTGCAATGGCAGAAGAAATATGATAACAGTGTGGGTGTCGACTTCGGCTTCCTGAAAGGACGACTCACCGGACGCTTCGACTACTACACGGCTACGACCAAGAGTATGTTGACAGACATCACCGTTCCCCAATCGACCGGATTCAGTACCTACCGCGAGAACATGGGCGAAACGGAAAACAAAGGTTTTGAAGGCTACCTGAATGCCCGCCTCTGGGAAGACAAAAAGACACGCAGCTATGTCAATGTGTTCTCCTCCATCTCACGCAACCGGAACAAAATCACCAAGATATCGAACAGCTTGCGTAAATTCAACGAAGATCAGGACGCCAATAAAGGCAAAGAAGAAAACGATGACAACAAGAGCAATATCACCGCTCCCTCCGTGCGTTACGAAGAGGGTGAATCGTTGAGCGCTATCTGGGCTGTACGTTCGTTGGGTATCGACCCGCAGAACGGGAAAGAGATCTACCTGAAAAAGGACGGAACCGTCACCTACGAATGGGATGCGGACGACCAGGTGGTTTGCGGAGACGCGCAACCGGAGTTCAACGGTAACTTCGGGTTCAATGCCGAAATAAACGGATTCGGTTTCGGTGCTACCTTCAATTATCGCTTAGGCGGACAGATCTACAACTCTACCTTGGTGAACAAAGTGGAGAATGCCAGTCCTTACTACAATGTCGACCGCCGGGTATTCACCGACCGCTGGCAGAAAGAGGGCGATGTGGCGCTTTATAAAGCGATCACCGATAAATCGTACACCCGTCCGACCTCTCGCTTTGTGGAAGACTATAACACATTGAACCTCTCCTCTGTCAATCTCTATTATGACTTCCGGAACTGCGCCTTTGTGAAGAACTCTTTCCTGGAACGCCTGAAGGTGACTGCTTATCTGAACGATTTGTTTATCATCTCTTCTGTGAAAACAGAGCGTGGTACCACCTATCCGTTTGCCCGTAGCTTCTCGTTTGCGGTACAGGCTACATTCTAACCATTAATACGAAACAATATGAAACGAAATATATTATTTATAGGAATCTCGCTCTTTATCGGCGGTCAGCTATTGACCTCTTGCGACGACTGGTTGGATGTGCGTCCTAAATCGGAGATCCCGACCGACCTGCACTTCGAGCGCGAAAACGGTTTCAAAGACCAGCTCACCGGTGTCTATACCGCCATGAGCCAAACCACCATGTACGGACGTGATATGTCGTTCGGATTGGTTTCTGTTTTGTCACAGGATTACGACCTGAAACCCAACAGTATGTATCGCTATGCCGGCGAATACAACTACGAAGAGACAAGCACCAAAGGCTATATCGACCAGATATGGACACGCACATATAACCAGATTGCCAACCTGAATGTGCTGCTTCAGTACATCGACGAAGTGGATCCGAATATATTCAGCGACGACAACCACGACCTCTACAAAGGGGAAGCCTTGGGATTGCGCGCCTTCCTGCACCTCGATATGCTGCGTCTCTATTCGCCTTCGCCTGCCAGCAACGGCCAGGCCAGCGGAGTGCCATACGTCGATAGCTACGGAAAAGGCATTACCGGGCAGAAAACCGTCACGGAAACCCTCGATCTGATCATTGCCGATCTGTTGAAAGCGGCCGATTTGTTACAGGTAGATCCTTTTCTGTTGGATGAAGACTACAAGGTACGTTATGCCCGCCGGGTTTATTTCAACTATTATGCCGTGATCGGTACGCTGGCACGCGCCTATCTCTACAAAGGCGATCTGGCCAAAGCCTTGGAATATGCCAATATCATCATTGAAGAGGGCGAAGAGGATAATAGCAATTTCGGTTGGACGCACTATTCTTCGATTGAAGTATCCCAAGAGGAACAATGCAACCGTATATTCAGAGACGAAACGCTTTTCTATCTCAACATCAAAGATCTGGATAACATTGTGAAATATTATTTCACCTCATCGTCGGGCAACAACACGCTGACCCCTTCCGACGACAAAGCCGATCAGATCTTTGAGAAGACAAGTAAAGGCTATGGTAACGACTACCGCATGCTGAAAGGTTTCTCTTACGATGGCGACGGCAAATACTTTTGGAAATACCACCAGTATGTAGGCGGCGCGTATAACGATGTGATGCCTGTGATCCGTAAGTCGGAATCCTACTACATCGCTGCGGAAGCCTTGAAAGAAAGCAACCCCGCGCGTGCTATCGAGTTATTGAATATCGTGCGTAGCTACCGCAATCTGAAGGACTTTGCCCTCGAAAGCAATCTGACACCCCAGCAGATCCAGGAGGAAATTGGCAAGGAATACCGGAAAGAATTCCTGGGCGAAGCACAGATGTTCTATTATTACAAACGATTGAATGCCCCGCGTATCGAAGGAGCTGCGGTCAATACCAGTGACAATGTATATGTATTGCCGATGCCGGACAATGAGATCGAATTCGGAAATCGCAAATAACCATTTAAAAGAATGTAAGACAATGAAAATAACGAAAATAATCTTCTTATCGTCCCTGTTCGCCTTGTTGTGGACATCCTGCCAGAACGATGGCTTTTATTATCAGGACGAAGCGCGTGTGCGTCTGGAAGGCCCGAAGGAATGGGCGCTCGAAACCGATTCGTTGGCCTTCTCCTTTGCCGCTTATCCCTCCGAGATAACCCGGCAAGAGATGAATATGAGCCTGTTTGTTATGGGATACAACTCGCCTGCTGAGCGGAAAGTGAAACTACGTGTTGTCTCTGAAAAGAGCACCGCCAAGAGCTCTCAATACGAGATGCCCGCCGAAGTGACCATTCCGGCTAACGCCTATAATGCTAATTTCACAATTACCCTGTTGCGTACCGAGGAGTTATTGCAGGAAACGGTTCGCCTCTATATCGAGATAGAGCCATCAAGCGACTTCACCTCCGGCGTGATTGAGCAGGATCATTTCCTGTTGAAATGGAACGATGTGTTGAGTAAACCACAAAACTGGGATACCGAATTGAAAGAGTTCTTCGGCGCATACAGCCAGACCAAACATCGTTTTATCATCGATACCCTGGCGATTGGCGAATTCAAAGACATGAACTGGGCGGAACTAAACAACTATAAGATCCGCATGAAAAACGCGTTGACCGCTTACAACCAGGCCAATCCGGGCAATCCGCTGACCGACGAGAACGGACAGTTGGTGACCTTCTAAATCATCTATTATATCATTCTAAACAGATCAATCATGAAGAGAATAATAAAAAACATACTTATCGCCCTTCTTCTGACGGCAGGACTCTATAGCTGCTATCAGGACGACGGCAATTATATCTACCTCAGCGAAAGCGAGGTGGGCGTGATAGAGATCGATACCGTGGGCGTAGAAAACCGCACCGCCTTTACCTACAACTACTATCCGGGTGACACCATCCGCATGAGTCCACGCGTCAACTATCCTTATCCGGAGAATCTGACCTATGCCTGGATCGCACATCCCTATCCTTACAAAGAGGTGCAGGTGGGCAACAGCATGGTCTATCCCGCGCCCGATACCCTTTGTCGCACGTTGGAAATTGATTGGAAGGTGAACCTGGCGCCGGGTATGTGGGCGTCCTACTTAGTGGTGGAAGACACCGTGCGCGGACTCCGGAGCACGATGAAGATGCAGGAAATGTATTTCAACATCCTAAAGGCGGGAGCCAAAAGCGGTGCCTACATACTTTCGGAGTATAACGGGCAGACCGATATCGACTTTTACACCAGCGCTCTTTGCCTGATCTACGGAGGCGATTCGTTTATTCCCCGCTATTATAGCAGCTTGAGCGGAGAGACGCTTTCCGGCAAGCCCTCCTTTATCAGCTACGGAAAAGACTACTACTACGCCTTCACCGAAGAGAATGGTTATCGCCTCAACTTTTCCGGCCTGGAATTGATGGAGACATTCGACAATATGTTCTACTCCCTGCCGACCTATGCGCCGCAGACCATGAAGTATATCAACGAATGTGAGTTCCTGATCAACGACGGTAAATTGCATGTGCTCTATACCGGCAAGGCCAACGACCGCAAATTCTCCGCACCCATCGGGGGCAACTACCAGGCAGCCACTTACCTAAGCGACGAGACACGTGTGAGCTGGGGTGCCGTCACCGGCGCCATCAATGCCGACCAGGTGATATTCGACACTAAGAGCCAGGGCTTCCGTCCCTACTTCCCAACAGCGACAGAGGTCAGCGAGTTTAAAACCACCTCGGCCGATGCCATTATCGACGCCAAACGCCTACCGGCAGAACCGCTGTTTATCGGTGCCGGAGAAGCCGGGAAAACCTATGCGCTTATCGAAAAGGAAGGGAAGATATACCTTTACATCCTTAAGTTCAGCAACGTGGTCGACAATGGCGACCTGAGCGGAAACGGCGCCGGATCGATCATCGACCTGAGCGACTGCCAGGACATCCGGAACGCGAAGTATTTCACCGCCAACTACCACGGCTCCGCCTTCTACTACGCGACCGAAAAGGGCGTCTATTCCTTCTCGCCCAGCTCCGGACAGACCACGGCTACCACCATTTACGAATGCGAAGGAACGGATGAAGTGACCTGCCTGCATGTCTTTTTCGGACAGGGTGGCGGCGGTTTCCCGTCGGCAGGTAATGTGTTGTGGATCGGTGTATGGAACGAAAACAGCCAGAAGGGTAGCCTTGTGGAGTTCGAGGTAGACCCCTATAGCGGCGCACCCCGTTGGCAGTGGGGAGGTATGTTTGCTCCCGACCATGTCAACCCGCAGATCACCACCGGATTCGGAAAGATAAAGTCAATAACAGCTAAATAAACAAAAACATGAATCTGAAAACAATTCTAAGTACAACTCTTTGCAGCCTATTATTAGTGGCAGGCTGCACACCACGCCAGGCTACTTCGTATACCATCAACGGAGAGATCGAAGGACTGCCAGCGGAGGCTGTGATACAATTCACTCCCATAAGTCATGATTCAGAAATGCCTATAGCCGAAGCAGTAGCGGTCAACGGTAAATTCACCCTCAAGGGACAGATGGAAGAGCCCCGGGCAGTAAGACTGAGTGTAAAAGATACCTACGGCTCCCAACTGATGATGTTGGAGAATGCCGATATCACTATCAACGGGAAGCTAACAGAGAGCAAAGCCTATGACGGCACTACACAGTATGATTTTTCCGGGTTGAATGTGACAGGATCTCCTCTCACCAAGAAGTATATGGAGCTATACAGCATACGCGGCAAAATGGATGATATTTACAATGCGCATCACGAAACCTATGCGGAGGTGCACGCCAAGCTATCAGCCCTACGTCAGGAGAAAAACGAGGCTGCGTTGGAAGAATTTACAAAAACCGAGGAATACAAGGCGATGGCCGAATCGGAATCAAACTTCTTCCAGACCGTCAGTTCCTCTTATGAGCAGCTTGTGATGGACAATAAAGATACGTTCTGGGGTCCTTTGATGATGATCACCCTCACCTCGTATCTGGGTGAAGAACAAAAGTCTTGGTATGAGGCCTTCTCTGATGAAGTAAAACAGAGCTATTACGGAAAAAAGGTAAAAGAAGAACTCTATCCCGCCGGACAGGTAGGGTCTGAAGTCGAGGCGTTCACGATTGAGGATGCCACCGGTAAAAAGGTTAGCTTAGACGAACTCTGTCAGGGTAAGAAGTATATCCTCCTGGACTTTTGGGCCTCCTGGTGTAACCCCTGCCGCAAAGAGATTCCGAACCTGAAGAACCTGTATGCGCAATATGCCGACAAAGGTTTCGAGATTATCAGCATCTCGATCGACAAAAAAGCAGAAGACTGGGAAAAAGCGCTCGAAGAGGAACAGCTCCCATGGCCTAATTTCTTAGACAAAGGCGAGATCGCCGCGCTCTATAAGATAAAATTCGTGCCTACCATGTATCTGATCGATGCCGAAAAGGTCATGGTCGGCGAGAACCTTCGGGGCGAAGAGCTGGCTAACAAACTGGAGAGCCTGTTTCAACCCTAAAATTCCTTCCCTCTCTTAACAACGCGAATTCACTATGAACACAAAACTAATACAACTCTTTTTATTAATCCTCTGGGGGAGTGTTTCCGCTTTTGCTCAAATACAGGATCCTGTTGTTTTCAGCACCAAGTGGAACACCCTCGCCCCCGGGGAGGCGGAAATTGTTTTCACCGGAGAGATCGAACCGGGCTGGCATGTCTATTCAACCGCCCTGCCCGACGACGGCCCCACCTCGGCTACGTTTCATATCGAGCAGATCGTAGGTGCTGAACTGGTGGGAGAACTGACTCCCGTCGGCGACGAGCAGGAAATGTATGACAAGATTTTCGAAATGCAACTGCGCTACTTCGAACAAAAAGCCACCTTTGTGCAAAAGGTGCGCCTGACCGAAGCGGACTATTACCTGCGAGGCTATATGGAGTATGGCGCCTGCGACGATGAGCGCTGCCTGCCGCCTACCAGCGTTGAGTTTTCCTTTGGCAAAGAGCCCGGCACCGCTTCTGTGGCGATCGCTCCCGAAGGAGGGCAAACACCGGCTCTCGGCAATGCCGACTACTGGAAACCGGTGATCACCGAACTGAACAGTTTCGGCGATCAGACGGCGGAAGCATCCGATCGTTCCTGGCTCTATATCTTTTTGACCGGACTACTCGGTGGCCTGTTGGCCTTGTTCACCCCCTGCGTATGGCCGATCATTCCCATGACGGTCAGCTTCTTCCTCAAACGCACGAAGGATAAGAAAAAAGGGATACGCGACGCCTGGACCTATGGCGCCTCTATCGTTGTGATCTACCTGACGTTGGGTATCGCTATCACCCTGATATTCGGGGCAAGCGCGCTCAATGCGCTCTCGACCAATGCGGTGTTTAATATCCTTTTCTGCCTGATGCTGCTGGTGTTTGCCGCCTCCTTTTTTGGCGCCTTTGAAATCACGCTTCCCGCGAAGTGGACAACGGCTGTCGACAGCAAAGCGGAACAGACCACCGGACTGCTCAGCATCTTCCTGATGGCTTTCACGCTCGCATTAGTCTCCTTCTCTTGCACCGGGCCGATCATCGGTTTCCTTCTGGTAGAGGTCTCTTCCACCGGAAGCATCATCGCACCCGCCATTGGTATGTTGGGATTCGCCATTGCCCTGGCGCTTCCTTTCACCCTTTTCGCCCTCTTCCCCTCCTGGCTCAAATCGATGCCCAAATCGGGCGGATGGATGAATGTGGTGAAGGTCACCTTGGGCTTTCTGGAACTGGCATTCGCTTTGAAATTCCTGTCGGTGGCCGACCTGGCTTATGGCTGGCGCGTCCTCGACCGGGAGGTGTTCTTGGCGCTCTGGATCGTGCTCTTCTTCTTGTTGGGCGCCTATCTGTTGGGGAAGATCAAATTTCCGCACGACGATGATAACACAAAGGTGAGCGTTCCGCGCTTTTTCCTCGCCCTGGCCTCGCTGGCTTTTGCCGTTTATATGATACCGGGCTTATGGGGAGCACCGCTGAAGGCGGTCAGCGCTTTCTCGCCACCGATGAAAACACAGGATTTCAATCTATACACCCGCGAGGTGCATGCGCAGTTCGACGACTTTGACGCCGGCATGGAATACGCGCGCAAACAGGGCAAGCCTGTTATGCTAGATTTCACCGGCTATGGCTGTGTGAACTGCCGGAAAATGGAACTGGCGGTATGGACCGACACCCAGGTAAGCGGATTGATCAACGAAGACTATGTGTTGATCACCCTCTTTGTCGACGACAAAACGCCCCTTGCGACGCCTCTCACGGTAGAGGAATACGGGAAACAGCGAACATTGCGTACGATTGGCGATAAATGGAGCTATCTGCAACGCGCGAAGTTCGGCGCCAATGCCCAACCCTTCTATGTGTTGATCGACAACGACGGCATGCCGCTGAACAGCCCATACGCTTACGATGAAGAGGTATCGCGCTACGTAGAATTCCTGCAAACCGGTCTGCAAAACTATGCGAAAGGTTTGAAATAGATCGGGAGATAGGAAATAGGAGAAAGGAAATCTACCTGATTTTTTTATTCTCACCCGCATGAGAATTTTTTCTCACGCGGGTGAGAATTTTTTTTGCAAATAGGAATGGTACAATTTATGATCACTTCGTACGTTAGGTATTTAGAGTAAATGTTTACCTTTGCGGCATCTCTCCGGGAGGAGTAGACAAACATTATTTCTGATAATTCTATATTTGCAAATATGAGAAAATACAAACTTATCAACAATGTGTTGGGATGGGTAGCCTTTCTGATCGCTACCACTGTGTACCTGATGACCATGGAATCGTCGGCCAGCTTCTGGGATTGCGGCGAATTTATATCTTCCGCGTATAAACTGGAGGTAGGCCATCCGCCGGGTGCTCCTTTCTTTATGTTGACAGCCAATATTTTCACTCAGTTGGTGTCGGATGTGAAACTGGTGCCGGTCATGATCAACTCCATGTCGGCCGTTTTCAGCGGATTCACCATCTTGTTCCTTTTCTGGAGCATCACCCACCTGGCGCGTAAGGTGGTCCTGAAAGAGGGCGAAGAAGCTACTTTGCCTCAGCTTATCATTATCATGGGTAGCGGACTGGTAGGCGCTTTGGTGTATACCTTCAGTGATACCTTCTGGTTCAGTGCGGTAGAGGGCGAGGTATATGCTTTCTCCTCCCTGTTTACGGCGGTGGTATTCTGGCTGATCCTGAAATGGGAGGCGGTGGCCGACAAGCCGCAAGCCGATCGTTGGATCGTATTGATTGCCTACCTGATGGGGCTGAGTATCGGTGTCCATCTGTTGAACCTGCTCTGTATTCCGGCTATCGTACTGGTTTACTATTATAAGAAATATGAAAACCCGACGATGAAAGGCACACTGATCGCCCTGGGTATCTCGTTTGCTATCATCGCTCTGATGATGTACGGTGTCGTACAGGGGCTGGTAGAGGTATGCGGTTGGTTCGAACTTTTCTTTGTCAATACCCTGGGTATGCCTTACAATTCAGGTGTTTTCTTTTATCTGATCTTCCTGGTGGCAGTGGTCGCCTGGGCTATTTGGGAAACCATGCGCCCCACGGTCAATGCGACGCGCATGAAGATCGCTTTTATCCTTTCTATAGCCTTGATGGGTATTCCGTTTATGGGGGATGGATATATCTTAGGTATTCTGTTGATTGCTGCCCTCGCGACTTATCTGTTTATGAGTAAGAAGGTAGCGGTGAAGGCGTTGAATACCATTATGGTCTGCCTGATGGTGATTATTGTGGGTTATTCTTCATACGCGTTGATCATCATTCGCGCGACAGCCGATACCCCGATGAACCAGAACAACCCGAGTGATATCTTTACCCTGCGCTCTTACCTGGCGCGTGAGCAGTATGGAAGTACACCTTTGATCTACGGAAACAACTATGTGGCTGAGGTGAAGCGCACGGTGGAAGGCCGCAATTGCATAGCCGTTTCCAAGGAGGGAAATCCTACCTGGAGCAAGGTGATCAAAGAAAATGAAAACGAAAAGGATCGCTACTATGTATCTCGCCATGAAACCGTCTATGAATATATGGACGAGTTTAAAATGTTTTTCCCGCGTATGCACAGCCAGGATCCGCGTCATATCGAAGCCTATAAAGAATGGGCGAACATCAAAGGCACGCCGGTTACCATCAATTCGTGTGGGGAGACGCGCACGGTGATGAAACCTACCTTTGCCGAAAACCTCCGTTTCTTCTTTACCTATCAGTTGAACTTTATGTACTGGCGCTATTTCATGTGGAACTTCTCCGGCCGCCAGAACGATATACAGGGACAGGGAGAGATACAGAACGGAAACTGGATCACCGGTATCAAATTCATTGATGAGGTATTGGTTGGTCCGCAGGATGATATGCCTTATGATATTGTCAATAATAAGGGGCATAATAAATATTATATGTTGCCGCTATTGTTGGGTGTCCTGGGCTTGTTGTTCCAGGCCTATTCCGGCAAGAAAGGCATCCAGGGCTTCTGGATCACCTTCTTCCTCTTCTTTATGACGGGGTTAGCTATTGTGCTCTACCTCAATCAATCGCCACTACAGGTGCGCGAACGCGATTACGCCTACGCCGGCTCGTTCTATGCCTTCTCTATCTGGATCGGCTTCGGGGTGGCAGCTGTGGCTCGTTTGCTCCGCCAGTATCTCAAGCTCTCGCCTATGGTAGCAGCGGTTATCGCGGCGGTGGCTTCGCTGTTTGTGCCTATTCAGATGGCTTCTCAGAACTGGGACGACCACAATCGCGCGACACGTACGATCGCCCGCGATTTCGGAAGCAATTACCTGGAGTCTTGCGAACCGAATGCGATTCTGTTTACCAATGGTGACAACGATACCTTCCCGCTCTGGTATGCGCAGGAGGTAGAGGGCATCCGCACCGATGTGCGCGTATGTAACACCAGCTACCTGCAGACCGACTGGTATATCAACCAGATGAAGAAAGGCGCCTATGAATCGGCACCGCTGCCTATCTCCTGGCAACCGAAAGAGTATGTGCAGGGAGGAGCAAGAGATATCGCTTACCTGACGAACGGCATAGAGACGGTCGACCTGAAAGCAGCTTTGAACTTTGTGCGAAGCGATGATCCGAAAACCAAACAGCAGGTTGCCCTGGGCAGAAGCCTGACCTATATCCCTTCGCAGAAACTGGTCTATCCGGTTGATAAAGAGGCAGTGCTTCGCAATGGCATCGTGTCGGAGGAAGAGGCGGATTATATTCTCGACGAGATGGTGATCGACCTAAGCAATAAAGAGATACTTGGCAAACAGGAGTTGATCATCCTGGATATGTTACAGACAAACAACTGGGAACGCCCGATGTATTACGCGATCACCGTATCGCCCGACCAATGGGTGAACCTACGCCCATACTTCCGTCAGACGGGGCTTACCTACCAGATCACGCCGATACCGGCACAGGGTACGGTTATGCAAACCGATTCGGAACGGATGTACGATAATGTGATGAACCGATTCCGTTGGGGTGGGGTAGACAAACCGGGTATGTATCTCGATGAGAACGCCCTGCGTATGTGTCGCACAGCCCGTATGTCGATCTTTGCCAACCTGGCAGCAACCCTGCTTGCTGAAGGCGAGGAAGAAAAGGCATTGAACGTATTGGATCGGGGTATGCAGATGCTGCCTCCCGAAAATGTGCCGTTGGATTATACCGCTTTGGACTTCGGACAGTTCTACTATGAACTGGGTGAAATGGAAAAGGCGGAAGAGATCATGAACGGTATCATCGACAATGCCTTCCGCAACCTGAACTGGTATTATCGCCTGAAACCGGGTCATCTGGCCTCTGTGCAGAATGAGATACAACATAACCTGGCGGTTATCCAACAGATACTGCGTGTCAGCAAGGAGTTTAACCCTGAGTTTGTAGAGAAGTATCAGGAAGAGTTCGATAATTACCGGATGGCCTGGGCGACGAGTAAACGAGCGAACGACTAAGCGATGTTTATAGAACAACCCCCTTGGCTTTACAGGGCTTTGTTCCCGGGAACGGTCTGGCGGCTTCCCGCGGTCGAAAAATGCGTGTATCTCACGTTCGACGACGGGCCTATCCCCGAGGTCACTCCCTGGGTATTGGATGTATTGGACGAGTATGATGTGAAGGCAACCTTCTTCTGCGTGGGTGATAATGTGCGCAAATATCCGGATGTCTACCGGATGGTGCTTGAGCGTGGACACCGGGTGGGCAATCATACCTTCAACCATATCCAGGGCATTCGTTTCTGGACAAAGAACTACCTGGCGAATGTGGAGAAGGCGGCCGAATTGATCGACAGCCCCCTGTTTCGCCCGCCGCATGGACATATGCGCATGCCGCAGATATGGTCGCTGCGCAATAAATACCGCATCATTATGTGGGATGTTGTTACCCGTGACTACAGCCCCCACCTGACGCCGGAAGAGGTGTTGGACGTGGTGAAGCGGTATACCCGCAACGGCTCCATCATCGTCTTCCACGATTCGTTGAAGGCGGAAGAAAATATGAAATACGCCATGCCTCGCGCCATCGAATGGCTGAGGCAGGAAGGATATACGTTCAAACTATTTGATGATTAACCTTAAACACAAATCAATTATGCAACACTTACGTCATTTACTACTCGTTTCGCTTCTTTTTATCTCTCTCTTTGCCACTGCGCAAACAGAACTGAAGCAAAAACTGGAATCCCTGCCGGGGATCAGTGGTATTGAACAACTGGAATCAGAGCATTTCGGGGAGAAATACCTGGTGCGTATCACTCAACAGCTCGATCCGCACAATCCGGCAGCAGGCACCTTTACGCAACGTCTCGTGGTATGTCATGTGGGCTTCGACCGGCCGACCGTTTTGGTAACCGAAGGATATGGAGGTGCTTATGCCCAGAATCCGCGCTACCGCGACGAATTGTCCGAACTGTTCAACACCAATATCGTGCATGTTGAATACCGCTACTTTATGGAATCGACGCCCGAACCGCTCAACTGGGACTACCTGACAACGGAAAATTCGGCTTACGACCTGCACAACGTGACCACGACATTCAAGCAACTCTATCCCGAGAAATGGATTAGTACAGGCATCAGCAAGGGCGGACAAACCACCCTGCTCTATCGTACCTGGTTCCCGGACGATGTGGATATATCCGTGCCTTACGTGGCTCCGCTCAACTGGGGCGTGGAAGACGGACGGCATGAGCCTTTCCTGCGCAAGGTAGGCACGAAGAAAGAACGCAAGCTGATCGAAGGGTTCCAAAAAGAGGTGTTGAAGCGTCGCGCGGAAGTCATGCCTTTACTGGAAGCGTATGTCAAAGAGAAAGAGATGAACTTCCGTGTTGGGCTGGATGAGGTATTGGATTATTGCGTGTTGGAATATCCTTTTGCCTTCTGGCAATGGGGCACTTCGGTGGCGGTTATTCCCGCGCTCAATGTGTCTACGGAAGAGATTTTTAAGCATTTACTGCAGATTAGCGGACCGGATTATTTCACGACCGATCCCTATATGGCGTCGTTCTTCGTACAGGCTGCCAAAGAGATGGGTTATTACGGATACGATACACGTCCGTTTAAGAAACTGCTCTCTATCAAATCGAGCAAAGGATACCTGGATCGCCTTATGCTGACGGAGACAGCCAAGCCGATCACCTTCGATCGCGCGGCGATGTATGACAAGGTGTACAACTACCTGAAAGAGAACGATCCGAAAATGATCTGTATCTATGGCGAGGTGGATCCCTGGAGTGCTACCCGCGTGCCCGATTTCAAAGGCAAGGAAAACCTGCAGATCTACATCGAACCCCGCGGCAGCCACCGCGCCCGCATTAAAACCCTTCCCGCCGATATGCAGGAACAGGTGAAGGCGCAGATTCTTCAATGGATTGAAGAGTAATTATGAATTGTGAATTATGAATTATGAGACAGATTGCTTTTCTGTAATTCATAATTCATAATTCACAATTCATAATTATTCCCTAAATTCCTCCAACTCCTTCAGGCTTTGTTCGATGGCGGCGATGGTTTTGTTTTGGAAACGAATCTGCAGGAATCCAAATAAAGCCCCTACCGCGAAAGCACCTCCCATTGTCCATAAGCGCCAGGCGTCCAATAATAGGTTAGATCCCTGGAAGAGGAAAAAGCCTATGACCACTAAGGCGGCAATCAGCATGCCGTAGGTATAATTCCATTTCACAATCCATCGGTAACGCAGCATCAGGCGATTTAATTCGTAGATGTTTTTTGTCTCCGTATTGAAGCGTAAGAGGCAGGACATCTTCCAACTCTCCATGCCCAGGTAGAGCACCATAGCGCTTTCCAATAATAGGAAAGAGGGGAAGGTCATAAGGGTGTTCTTCCATATGAAAGGGAGGAGGATGCTGAAAATGCCTATCACAATCAAGCCCAATAGGTCGTAGCGAAACAACCGGCTTTGTGCCGAGTTGGCGCGGTTCTTTATCATCTCTTGGATGATGCGTTTATTCAGGATCTCATTCTGTTCCAATCGCTCGTTGAGGCTTCCCCAGTTTTCTTTTAATTTATCTATATCCATAACGACTCAGTGTATTAACTATTCGACATTGTTTTTAGTTTCTCTTTGATACGCATGAGTTTAACGGCTACATTGTTCCGGGAGAAACCGGTGATCTCGGCTATCTCCTGATAGCTTTTCTCTTCGAGCCAGAGGAGGATAAGCGCCCGTTCCATCGGGTTCAATCGGTTGGTCATCCCGTATAATTCCCGGATCTGGGCGGTTTTACTCTCTTCGGAAGCCAGGTTCTCCAGGTCGACCGTGATCGGTACCACTTCCGGTCGCCCTTTCGATTTGCGGAAAAAAGAGACACAGGTATTCAAGCCGATTTTGTAGACCCAGGTCGACACTTTGCTCTCACCCCGGAAGTGAGGAAAGGCTTTCCATAGGTTGATCACTACCTCCTGATACAGATCGTTCAAATGATCGGCATCGGTAGCATACATATAACAGACTTTGTAGATTACCCGCTTATAGCTTTCTACCAAAGCCATAAACTCTTTTTCCCGTTGTTGTGCATCCATTTTATTCATCGTATCTACACAATCAGTCGCAGGAGAGAGAAAAAAATTACAAGAAGAAATTATGAATTGTGAATTATGAATTATGAAAGGGACAATTTCTTCTCATAATTCATAATTCACAATTCATAATTATCTAATCAGGTTGATAAACTCTTCCCGTGTCTTAGCTTGCTGGAAGAATCCGGTGAAGTCGGAAGTAGTCGTGAGGGAGTTTTGTTTCTCGACGCCACGCATCTGCATACACATATGCTGGGCTTCGATAACAACCATCACACCCAGGGGATCGAGGGTGTTCTGGATACAGTCTTTGATTTGTGTTGTCAGGCGTTCCTGTATTTGCAAGCGGCGGGCGAAGATATCGACGATACGCGGGATCTTGCTCAAGCCGGTGATATAATTGCGCGGGATATAGGCGATATGTGCCTTCCCAAAGAAAGGGAGCATATGGTGTTCGCACATAGAAAAGAAATCGATGTCTTTGACAATCACCATTTGTTTGTAGCCCTCCTCCTGGAACATGGCGGAGCGAAGCACGGCTTCAGGGTCTTCGGTATATCCTTTGGTCAGGAATTGCATGGCTTTGGCGACACGTTCGGGCGTTTTCAGTAAGCCTTCGCGGTTGACATCCTCTCCCAAAAGCCCGATAACGGCTTTGTAGTGAGCCACCAGTTCCTCGTTGGCTGTCATTGCTTTTTCAGTTACTTTTGGCATCTTTTTTTAATTGAAAGTTGAAAATTGAAAGTTGAAAATTGAGAACTATTTATTTTCAACTTTCAACTTTCAACTTTCCATTTAATAAATAGGTATTCGTACTTTATCACTCACAATATACATCTCTTTCCCATAAGCGGGGAAGGCTGCGGTCAGCTCCCTCAACAAATGGTAGGCCTCTTCATGCGTGCGGAAGTCGCCAACGCGCAGTTTCCAGAAAGGGGCATCGAACGTGATATAGGCAGAGAGTTCCGGAAGAAGTTCTTTGATCTCTTTTTCCTTTTGAGAAGCCTCTTCCCGCGAGAGCCGCTGGTTGTTGCCGGAGAACACCTGCACCCGGAAGCCATCGAACACCAGGAACGATTCCCCATGGCTGTTCTCCACCTGCACACCATATTGCGGAGCGCCCACCAAGCGGCGGATACTCTCCGATTGATGGATCACCACGGTTCCTTTTCCCGGTTCGACTTTCTCGAGCGAGTCGAAGATAGATTCCCTGACAACCGTTTCTTCCTGTGCGAATGAGGCAAAGGTAGAAGCGGAAAACAGAAGGATCAGCCAAAAGAACGAATACTGCTTCATAGAATAAGTCGAATTAAAAGGCTTCGATAATCGGCATGAATTTGTCAACGCCTAATGAAGCGCCACCAATCAAGCCACCATCTACATTCGGCTTCGCCACCAGTTCGGCTGCGTTTGCCCCATTCATGCTTCCTCCGTAAAGGATGGTACAATCATCGGCGATCTGTTCGCCATATTTCTTCGCGATCGTTGCGCGGATGTGTGCATGGATCTCTTCTGCCTGGTCAGCCGTAGCTGTTTTGCCGGTACCGATAGCCCAAACCGGTTCGTAAGCGATCACGAGCTTAGCGAAATCTTCCGGAGAAAGATCAAACAAAGAACCTTCTACCTGTTCGTCAACCACCTGGAAATGTTTTCCGGCTTCGCGTTCTTCCAATACTTCACCGATGCAGAAGATCGGAGTCAGCCCGTTCGCCAATGCCAGGTTTACCTTTGTTTTCAGTATCTCAGCTGTTTCGTGATAGTAAGCACGTCTTTCAGAGTGTCCCAGGATCACATATTTAGCTCCGGTAGAAGCTACCATAGCGGCAGATACCTCTCCGGTGTACGCTCCTTTTTCCTGATCGGCACAGTTCTGCGCTGCCACACCGATCTTATCGGTATCGATCGCGGCCGCTACGCTTGCCAGGTGAGTAAAAGGAGTACCAATCACTACGTCACACTTCAAGGTTTTGCCTTTCAAGGCTTCGTTTAATCCTTTTGCCAGTTCCAACCCTTCAGCCAGGGTGGTGTTCATTTTCCAGTTTCCTGCGATAATGTTCTTTCTCATAACCTAATAAATATCAATATTTAATTAAAAAAAATTAGTCCTTCTTCTTACGGCGACGATTACGGAAATAATCATACACCCAAACAAGCAACAAAGGTACGGCAAAAGTCAATAGGTTGGTAGGTAACGACCTGCCTTCTTTCAGTGTTATTTTGCCCGGCGCGAAATAGGGATCCATCACCTCTTTCACCTCCTCTTCGGCAGGAATATCGCGGTAATGCCATTTCCCCAATACCGTGCCCCCTTTGAGCAATACCAGTCCGGGGTTGGAACGGATGATTGTTTTCAATAGAATATCGTCGGCATACAAAAACGAATAGTCGGCACCCATATACTCTTTCCAGCGGGTCACGGCATCCGCGCCCGAACCGGTCACGCCATAGAACGACAATCCGTTGTCGAGCGCATAGTCGTAGACGCTATTGATCTCATCGACATAGTCGTCGTTTGCCTTTTCGATCTTCGGGAAGATAAGGAGGAAGACTCCTCTCTCGTCTGACAGGATCTCATCTGCCCAGTCGGCATCCTGCTCATCATACAGGATAAAGGATTCCACCGGCGGTATATAGCCCTCTTTGACCAACGTCGTTTTCGATTCCACAAACGTCCAGCCGCTTCCCTCTTCGGGGATATCGTCGAGCGAGAAGGTTTGTTGCTTTCCCTCTTTTTCGTACACAAAAGAGTAGCTGTATTCCTCTTCCGCCGCCCCTTCGGGTATACTCATCAGTTCCGGAATATTGGCTCCTACCTTGTAGGGGCGGAAATCCAGAATCGGCAGATGGCGGTAGTTGTGTACCGAAAACAATATACAGAACGAGAACGACCAAAGCGCCACAAACCAATAGACCCGAAACGTATATACCTGAAATATCTTCTGGTTGTAGATAAATGCAAAGATAGCAGCCGCCAGAAGCACGACATTCTTTCCGAACGTCTCCCAGTTGGTCAGTATCAACGCGTCACCAAAGCATCCGCAATCCGATACCGGATCGAACAGCGCCAGGTAGAGCGTCAGCGGAGTCATGAAAGCCATGAAAAGTAGGGTCAATAGCGAAGCGTAGCGTCGGTAGACACCCAACAGCATGCAGACACCCAGCATAAACTCGATAGCCACCAGGTTGAAGGAGACCAACATCGAGAAGGAGTCCAATTTCTCCAATCCGAAAGCCATGAGGTAGTCGCCGATCTTAATCGCGAACCCCACCGGATCGATTGCCTTGACAAATCCCGAGAAAATAAAAACCACACCGAGCAGCAGCCGACTGCACTCGGCAAAAACCTTTATAGCTGTCTCTTTGTATTTCATCTATCGCTTCTTATTGTTCTTCGCCTTCATCGAGTTTGATCAACCCGAAAAGGGCGTAATTGATCATATCCATATAATTGGCATCGACCCCTTCCGACACCAATGTTTGCCCCTGGTTACTTTCGATCTCCTTCGTGCGGTAGATCTTCATCAGGATGAGGTCAGTATAGGAGCTGATCCGCATACTGCGCCATGCCTCGTCGTAGTCATGGTTCTTGGCATACATCAGTTCCTTGGTGGTCGTGATATGTTTATCATACAACGCCAATGCCTCTTCGGCGGTGATGTCCGTCGTATCGGCAAAACCCAGTTCGAGCTGGATCAAGCCGATCACCCCGTAGTTGACGATGCCGATAAACTCCGGGCGTATGCCCTCGTCTACTTTGCTTATCCCTTTGATTTCCAGGCTGCGTATGCGGTTTGCCTTGATAAATATCTGATCGGTCACCGATTGTGGACGCATAATGCGCCAGGAAGGACCATAGTCCTTCAGTTTCTTTCCGAACAACTCCCGGCATCCGGCGATCACCTGGTCGAATTGCTTATTCGTATCAGCCATAATAATTTGCTTTATGATGCAAATATACCATTCCCGCAGGACTTTTCGAGCATACCGCGCGATAAATTTGTGTATGAGGCGATTCGGTGAAAAGCGCGCCGCTTTTTTTCAAATGTTAAAAACCAAGCGGATTATATAAAAAAACGAGAGTTGTCGTTTGTTTAATAGGGTTTATGTAATTTTGTAGCACACATATAACAAAAAGGATGGTAAGAAAAGACAGAATACTTTGGGCGGACGATGAGATCGATCTCTTGAAGCCGCATATTTTATTTCTACAGGATAAAGGGTATGACGTCACGCCGGTTATCAGCGGACAGGACGCCATCGATTGCATCCGGGAAGAGAGTTTCGATATCATCTTTCTGGATGAAAATATGCCCGGGCTCTCCGGATTGGAAACACTGGCGGTGATCAAAGAGATAAACCCCAATATCCCTGTGGTGATGGTGACCAAAAGCGAAGAGGAGAGCATTATGAACCAGGCTATTGGCAACAAGATAGCCGATTACCTGATCAAGCCGGTGAATCCGAATCAGTTACTGCTTTCCATCAAAAAGAATGTACACAAAAACGATATTATCAGCGAAACAAAGACATCCGGCTACCAACAGGAGTTTGGACGTATCGGCATGCAAATCAACGACTCGCTGACGACAGACGACTGGATCGAGGTCTATAAAAAGATTGTCTACTGGGAGTTGGAACTCGAAGGCGGGCAAACGCAGATGGATGATCTGTTGCGCATGCAAAAGACAGAGGCCAATCAATCGTTTGGGAAATTTATCCGGAAAAACTACGAAGGATGGATCGAACGCCCGGAAAGCCGGCCGTTGATGAGCCCCGACTTGTTCAAAAAGAAGGTGTTCCCACTTCTGGACAATGACGAAAAGGTCTTTTTTATCCTGATCGACAATTTCCGGTTGGACCAATGGCGGGTAGTAAAAGAACTGTTGGTTGATTATTATACTTTTGAAGAAGATCTTTATTACAGCATCCTGCCGACGGCTACGCAATACGCCCGGAACGCGATCTTTTCCGGCCTGATGCCGCAACAGATCGAAAAGATGTTTCCTGAACTATGGATCGATGAGGAGAGCGAAGAGGGAAAAAACCTGAACGAAGCGCCTCTGATCCGCACACAACTGGAGCGTTTTCGTAAGAATTACAGCTTCTCTTACCATAAAGTATACGACTCTGCTTACGGCGAAAAGCTGATCCAGCAGGTCTCTTCCCTGACGCGTCATCCGCTGAATGTGATCGTGTTGAACTTTGTCGATATGCTTTCCCATGCCCGCACAGAGAGTAAGATGATCCGCGAATTGGCACAAAGCGAGGCGGCCTACCGCAGCTTGACCAAATCCTGGTTTCAACATTCCACCGCCTTGGAGCTGTTTCGCAAAATAGGCGAAAAGGGCTACAAGGTGATCCTGACCACCGATCACGGGACGATCCGGGTCGACAATGCGATCAAGGTGATTGGCGATAAGAATACCAATACGAACCTGCGCTACAAATTGGGGAAAAACCTTGGCTATAACCCCAAAGAGGTGTACGATGTGCGCGATCCGGCAAAGATCGGTCTGCCGTCGCCCAATCTGAGCACGAAATATATATTCGCGCTCAACAATGACTTTTTTGCTTATCCCAACAATTACAATTACTATGTTTCTTACTACAAAGACACATTCCAGCATGGAGGTATCTCGATGGAAGAGATGATGGTGCCTTTTGTGACCATGACACCCAAATAAAATCAGATAGACGAAAGAAATATGAATGCAATTCAGATAACCAATATAGATACGATTCACGAGAGTGCCCGAGCGTTTATCGAGGCAATGGACGACCGAACGGTTTTTGCTTTCCACGGAGCCATGGGCGCCGGAAAGACTACCTTGATCAAAGCGATCTGCGAGGAGTTGGGCGTTACGGATGTGATCAACAGCCCTACCTTTGCCATTATCAACGAATACCGCAGCGAGACAACGGCAGAGTTGATCTATCATTTCGATTTTTATCGTATCAACAAACTGAGCGAAGCGGAGGATATCGGTACGGAAGACTATTTTTATAGCGGCGCCCTTTGCTTTATCGAATGGCCGGAAAAGATTGAAGAACTGTTGCCTTCCGATACCGTGCATGTCACGATCGCGGAGAATCCGGACGCCACCCGTACGGTAACGATTGAATAAACCGCGTATGACGATCCCCGAATACCTCCTGTTAGCCCTGTTTTTCTTGATGGGACTCTTCACCTGCCTGGCTTCTCTGTTGAACTTCAACTGGTTTTTTGAAGCCCGGAAAGCCCGTACGGTGGTCGGTACGCTGGGACGTACCGGCGCACGTATCTTCTATTTCTGCCTCGGTATAGCGTTGATCGCCTGTTCGGTGATGGGCTATTTGCAATGGTCGGCAGGCACCGCTATACCATCATAAAATCTAATTGTTTCCGTTCCAGATTGGCTTGTACGACTTTGATGGTGATTGGGTCGCCTAAGCGATATTCGCGTCCGCGGCGGCGTCCGACCAGGCTGTAATTCTTTTCATCGAATTCGTAGTAGTCGTCGTCGAGATCGCGGATAGGTACCAGCCCTTCGCATTTGTTTTCGTTGAGTTCCACGTAAAGTCCCCATTCGGTCACGCCAGAGATCACACCATCGAACACCATGCCCAGCTTGTCGCTCATAAACTCAACCTGCTTGTATTTGATCGACGCGCGTTCGGCATTGGCAGCGGTTTGTTCCATTTCGGAGCTATGATCGCAAAGCTCTTCTATCTTATTCTTTGGCACACTGCGTCCTCCCTCCAGGTAGCGTTCCAACAACCGATGCACCATCATGTCGGGATAGCGGCGGATAGGCGAGGTGAAATGTGAATAATGCGGGAAAGCCAATCCGTAATGCCCCACGTTTTCCGTGGAATAACGTGCTTTCTGCATGGCGCGAATGGCCAAAGTCTCGATCAGATTCTCTTCCGGACGCCCTTGTGCGCTGTCCAGTAGTTTATTGATGCTTTTGGATATATCGCTTTCGCTGCCTTCGGTCTTGAGCTTATAGCCAAAACGTCGGATGAAGGCGGCGAAGTTTTCCATTTTCTCGGGATTGGGCGCGTTGTGGATACGGTACACAAATGTCTTCTTCGTTTTCCCTTTGGGAGGCAACCCTACATATTCAGCCACCGTGCGATTGGCCAATAGCATAAACTCTTCGATCAGTTTGTTCGCCTCTTTGGCCTCTTTGAAGTAGACACGAAGCGGTTTTCCCTGTTCGTCGATCTCAAATTTCACTTCGTAACGGTCGAAGTTGATCGCGCCATTCTTGAAGCGGCGATCGCGTATGCGCTGAGCCAGTTGGTTGAGCATCAAGATCTCCTCTTTGTAGTCGCCTTCGCCTGTTTCGATCACCTCCTGCGCCTCTTCGTAGGTGAAGCGGCGATCGCTGCAGATCACTGTCCGGACAATCCGTGAGTTCTTCACGACAGCATTCTCATCCATTTCAAAGATAACCGAGAAGCAAAGTTTTTCTTCATCCGGACGAAGGGAGCAGATCAGGTTGCTCAATCGTTCGGGCAGCATCGGAATGGTGCGATCGACCAGGTAGACTGAGGTGGCACGCTTCTGCGCTTCTTTTTCAATAATGCTTTCCGGTCGGACATAATAGGTTACATCGGCAATATGTACACCAATCTCCCAGTTGCCATTCTCCAGGCGACGCATCGAGAGGGCGTCGTCAAAGTCTTTTGCATCCTTCGGGTCGATGGTGAAGGTGGTGATCTTACGGAAATCCTCCCGCTTGGCAATCTCTTCCTGTGGAATCTCTTCCGGTATGCGGTTGGCCGCCTTTTCTACCGCTTCGGGGTATTTATAAGGCAAGCCGAACTCCGCCAGAATCGCGTGCATCTCGGTGGTGTTGTCGCCGGCCTCGCCCAGAATATCAATCACCTGCCCGATCGGATTCTTATGTTCGTCGGGCCATTCCACGATTTTCACAATCGCTTTATCCCCGTTTTTCCCGCCCTTCAGTTTCTCTTTCGGAATAAAAATATCATTCGCCAGGGTCTTGTTTTCGGTCACCAAGAAGGCAAAACCTTTGGCTACCTGCAGTTTCCCGACGTAGGTGGTCTCTTTGCGTTCCAATACTTCCAGCACTTCTGCTTCCGGTTCGGCTCCTTTGCGTTTGGCAAAGAGTTGTACCTTCACCTTATCGCCGTCCATGGCATGCGCCGAATTGCGCTCGGCCACAAAGACTGCGGCGCTTCCATCTTCCGGCATAAAGGAGTTTTTCCCGTTGCTGCGGCGCATGAAAGTGCCCACTGCCTGTGTACCTAAATTATGTAATTTGTACCGTCCGCGGTCGATCTCCGTGATGAAATTATCGGCCGCCAGGTCATATAGGATGTCTACCACCTGCAATTTCTGCACCTGGTTCTCTACGCCGATCATTTTGCTGATCTGCTTGTAATTGAATGGTTCCTGTGGAGAGGATTGAAAGGCGGCAATAATCGCCGGTATCATCTGCTGTTTTTTCAGGCGTTTACCGCCCTGTTTTTTCTCTTTCTTCTCCGGTTTCTCTTTTCTTTTATTTTTATTTCTTGTCATAATGTGCTGTTTTTTTTCTTTTTAATACAATAAATATATCTGTCGCATTTCCTTGTAGGCATCCAGGTCTGCCTGCCAGTAGGCGCGTATCTCCTCTTCGGTCATGCCATTGGTCAGTTGTTGCCGAAGCTCTTTGGATCCGGCTAATAGGTCGAACCAGTCGGGGCGGGTGAAGAACTTCGCCCGGTCGTCGCCTGCCTTTTCCAGGAAATCGATCAGGAAACGAAGCGTGAAGCCTCCTTCAAAGGGCGTTTGCTGCAGGTCTACCCCGTAACACACCTTGTCTTTATGCATGGGGTTGGTGTCGAATCCCGGGAGTGAAACGGGCGTGAACTGGAAGTCGCCATAACTCGGATCGGGATACCCCAACACCTGGAACGGGAAATAAGTCCCCCGACCCACACTGATTCCTGTCCCTTCAAAGAGGCAGAGAGAGGGATAAAGGCGGATCGACTGGTCGTTCGGCAGGTTAGGAGAGGGCTTCACCGGCAGCCAATAGGGATCGCCATGCTGCCAGTTCTCCATCTCTACGACCGTGAGCCGGCAGGTGTCGGGCGTCGATTGCAGCCATTTTTCACCATTAATCATCCGAGCCAGTTCGCCCACTGTCAGCCCGTGCAACAATGGAATCTTATGCATACCGACAAACGACTCGAACCCGTCGCGGCGCATCGGCCCATCCACGAAGTCGTTCGGATTCGGGCGGTCGAGTACAATCACCTCTTTTCCGTTTTCCGCACACGCCTCCATCACATAGTGCATCGTGCTGATATAGGTATAAAAGCGGGTGCCTACATCTTGAATATCGAACACAACGACATCCAGATCGGCCAGTTGGGCAGCTGTTGGTTTTCTGTTACGTCCGTATATCGATACAATAGGAATGCCCGTGCGTTGATCACGGCTGTCGACAATCTCCGCTCCGGCATCTTCCGTTCCCCGGAAACCATGTTCGGGTGCAAACACCTTGATTATGTTGACCTTCTCCGCCAATAGCGTGTCTAATACATGTACCTGTGCATTCTCTAAAATAGAGGTTTGGTTCACCACCAGTCCAACCCGTTTCCCCTCTAACAGGGGCAGAATCACCTCCATCCGCTCTGCACCCAATCGCAATTTGGGTTGCTGTGCACTGAGACAGCTTATCAGACACAAACAAATGAAGACAACAGTCGTTTTCTTTAAACAATCTATTCCGTACATAAATACTTTATTCTAAGCCTTATGCAAACATACGGAAAAAATAGGCAATTTTTCATCTATCCCCCTTTTTTCGCAGAAGAATCGGAAGATCTTGAAATAGCTTCATCCGGTGAATGCGTAATTGAATTCAGGTAGTGTAATGATGAAGGTGGGATATATATTCATGGTTGAAGGGCATATAAAGAAAATCTTCCAAGATGGGAAGGTGGGGATTGCGCTGCAAGCGCGAGATTATGCATAACCGTATGCAAGCATAGCGCAGCTTACGGTATAGCGACTCCCTGTCAATCAAGCGCCGCAGGTGTGAGATCTGCCATAATCCCGCCCCCTGCGGGGCTTTTTATATAGAGGATTTACTACCGTAAGCTGCGCTACGCTTGCATACGGTTATGCATAATCTCACGCCTGCGGCGTGCTTTCCCACAAATCTTCACATTCCCTCCGATTTTATTATATTGTAAAAAAAATACGCCATCGTGAGATGAACCTTGAAATGGCTTTGCGCCTTTTGGTATTTTGTCATTTTGTCAAAATCGACCGAGTATTTTTCCGAAAACGTAGGGGTATTTAAAATTAGTCCCGCGAGTAACACTTTTTAACGTATCATATTGTAAAGCAAAATCGCCTTTTTGCTTACACTTTGATTTTTTGATTTTGATGCCTCATATGGCTGTTAAATTCGTTTGGTTATGCTGGATTATGACCTGGCGGAGATGTATGGAATTGAGACGAAAGTGTTGAATCAGGCGGTAAAGCGAAATATAATCAGATTCCCTTCTGATTTTATGTTTCAGCTTACAAATCAGGAAGATACCAACTTGAGGTCACAATTTGTGACCTCAAGTTGGGGAGGTTACAGATTTCGATGATATATACATCGCTTTAGCTGAATTGGCAAAAATCAATAAGCAAAAAGGAAATGATCCTATGCCCAAAATAGGTTTCGCGAAGTAAGAAGCTGTTTTGAAATAATTAACTAACTTTGTGCGCTGTAAATGAGAGAGGATGCGGAGTGAGGTGTCCTCTAATTGTCTTATATAGAATAAATAGTAAAATGGAGTACAATTTCAGAGAAATTGAGAAGAAATGGCAGGCCTGGTGGAATGCCCATGCGGTTTACAAAGTGAAAGAAGATGCGAGTAAACCCAAATACTACGTGTTGGATATGTTTCCTTACCCATCAGGAGCAGGGCTACATGTAGGCCATCCGCTCGGATACATTGCTTCTGATATTTATTCCAGATATAAACGACTGCAAGGTTTCAATGTGTTGCATCCGATGGGTTACGATGCCTATGGGTTGCCGGCGGAACAATATGCTATACAAACCGGGCAACATCCGGCTATTACGACCGAAAAGAACATCGCGCGCTATCGTGAGCAGATGGATAAGATCGGTTTTAGTTTCGACTGGAGTCGTGAGGTGCGTACCTCCGAACCGGATTATTATCACTGGACGCAATGGGCTTTTATCAAGATGTTCAATAGCTATTATTGCTATGATGAACAGCAGGCCCGTCCGATTGAAGAATTGGTCAGCGCTTTCGAACAGGTAGGAACCGACGGTTTGAACGTGGCCAACGGAGGTAAGTATTCCTTCACCGCCGACGAGTGGAAAGCCATGAGCGAAAAGGAAAAACAGGAGGTATTATTGGATTTCCGGATTGCTTACCTGGGCGATACGATGGTGAACTGGTGTGCCGACTTGGGTACCGTTTTGGCCAATGATGAAGTGGTCAACGGGGTGTCCGAACGAGGTGGCTATCCGGTGGAGCAGAAGGTAATGCGCCAATGGTGTTTGCGTGTGTCGGCTTATGCACAACGTTTGTTGGATGGATTGGACACCATCGACTGGACCGATTCCTTGAAAGAAACCCAACGCAACTGGATCGGACGAAGCGAAGGGGCGGAGATTGTATTTCACCTCTCCCCCAACCCCTCTCCACAAGAGAGGGGAGAAAGAGACCCTAAAGGGTCTTTTAAGGAGACTACCGATTCGCGGAATTGGAATTTGTTGATTGATATTGCAAAAGAATACAGGGCTAATCAGACGGAAGCAGAAGATGCGCTTTGGCAAGCATTGAGGGCAGGGCAAATAGGTTATAAAATTCGTAGACAGCATATTGTAAATGGATATATTGCAGACTTTATTAATTTAGAGAAATCTGTCATTATTGAAGTGGATGGCGGCATACATCAAACCTCCGAGCAAAAGGAAAAAGATGAGCTGCGTACTCGGATTCTAAATGATCAAGGCTTCCAAGTAATCCGTTTCACAAACAACGAAGTACTAGCCAATCCCCAATCCGTTGCGAATCAAATAAAAGACTATTTAGATCAAAAAAGTATACCGAACACACCCCTCTCTTGTGGAGAGGGGACGGGGGAGAGGTGTTTTACCGTATTCACCACCCGTGCCGATACGATCTTTGGTGTTACCTTTATGGTATTGGCTCCGGAGAGTGAATTGGTAGATGTGTTGACAACCGCGGAGCAAAAAGAGGCCGTTGAGGCCTATAAGGCGGCCACTAAAAAGAAAACCGAACGGGAACGTATCGCTGAAAAGAAGGTGACCGGTGTTTTCTCCGGATCATACGCGGTCAATCCGTTGACGGGCGAGGATATTCCTGTTTGGATCAGCGACTATGTATTGGCCGGCTACGGAACGGGCGCCATTATGGCGGTGCCGGGACACGACAGCCGCGACTATGCGTTTGCCAAACATTTCAATCTGCCGATCATTCCATTGATCGAAGGCTGTGATATCTCTGAAGAAAGTTTTGATGCCAAAGAGGGCATTATGACCAATTCGCCCCAACCTGGGAAAGGGCTGGAAGGTGGTTTGGTGTTGAATGGCCTGGAGGTACAGGAGGCGATAGCCAAGACCAAACAATATGTGGAAGAAAAGGGACTGGGTAAGGTGAAGGTAAACTTCCGTTTGCGCGATGCCATCTTTAGCCGCCAGCGCTATTGGGGCGAACCGTTCCCGGTTTATTACGATGCCGATGGTTTGCCACAGATGCTTCCATTGGATAAGTTGCCATTGAAGTTGCCGGAAGTGAGTCGTTTCCTGCCTACAGCGGCCGGTGATCCTCCTTTGGGGAATGCAACGGTTTGGGCATGGGATATCCTGAACGAAGAGGTGGTGGATACCGCCCGGATTGATCATAAAACCATTTTCCCATTGGAATTGAATACCATGCCGGGCTTTGCCGGATCGTCGGCCTATTATATTCGCTATGAAGATCCGCACAACGACAAGGCGTTGGTTGATAAGGATGTGAATGCTTATTGGCAGAATGTCGACCTGTATCTGGGTGGTACCGAGCATGCGACAGGCCATCTTATTTATAGCCGCTTCTGGAATAAATTCCTGTTCGACCTGGGTATTATCAAGAACGAAGAACCTTTCCAGAAACTGATCAATCAGGGTATGATCCAGGGACGTTCCAATTTTGTGTATCGCATCAATGGAACCAATAAATTTGTATCGCTGAACCTGAAAGATCAGTATGAAACGACTCCGTTGCACGTTGATGTGAATATTGTCAGCAATGATATATTGGATCTCGAAGCGTTCCGTAACTGGAATCCGGAGTACAAGACTGCCGAGTTTATCCTGGAAGAAGATAAATATATCTGTGGATGGGCGATTGAAAAGATGTCTAAGTCGATGTTCAACGTGGTGAATCCGGATATGATTGTCGATAAGTTCGGTGCAGACACCTTGCGTTTGTATGAAATGTTCTTAGGACCGTTGGAGCAATCCAAGCCTTGGGATACGAATGGTATCGATGGTGTTCACCGTTTCCTGAAAAAGACCTGGGGACTGTTCTATAGCCGGGAAGGAAACTTATTGGTGACCGACGAGGCTGCTACGGCTGATGAACTGAAAGCATTGCACAAGCTGATCAAGAAGGTAGCATGGGATATCGAACATTTCTCATTCAACACATCCATTAGTGCCTTTATGATTTGTGTGAATGAGTTGACCAGCCTGAAATGCAATAAGAAAGCGATCCTCGAACCGCTGTTGGTGGTGTTGGCTCCTTTTGCACCGCATATCACGGAAGAGTTGTGGCATGTCTTAGGACACGAAACAACCATTTGCGATGCCGAATGGCCCGCGTACAACGAAGAGTATCTGAAGGAAAACAGCGTAACATACGCCATCTCATTCAACGGGAAAGCCCGTTTTAATCTGGAGTTACCGGCTGATATGAAGAAAGAAGATGTTGAAAAGGCAGCGCTTAGCCATGATAATTCCGCTAAGTGGATGGACGGCAAGGTGCCTAAAAAGGTAATTGTCGTACCTGGAAAAATTGTAAACATCGTCATCTAACTAAATGAGACCAAAAAAAGGGATCCATCGGATCTACCACCACGCCCAAGACTATGTGATCATCCTGATAGGATGTCTGCTTTATGGATTTGGCTTTAATGGATTTATCCTGGCCAATGGAATTGTAACAGGAGGACTTACCGGTGTTGCCACGCTGATCTATTTCGCGACGAATATACCGGTATCCGTCTCCTATTTTGCGATCAATATTATCCTGCTGGCTATTGCCTTCAAGATATTAGGTCTCAAATTTCTCTTAAAAACCATCTTTGGTGTATTTGCTCTTTCCCTGAGTCTCTCGCTTTTCGAGATACTATTGGGCGGAGTGCCTATCATTAAAGATCAGGTGTTTATGTCTATCCTTATCGGAGGGGGCATTTGCGGTACCGGACTGGGGTTGATATTCTCCGCCAACGGAAGCACCGGGGGTACGGATATCCTGGCGGCTATCATTAATAAATACAAAAATGTATCGATGGGTACCGGCTTGCTTCTCTTTGACTTCGTGATTATCGGTTCCTCTTATTTCATTTTCCACGATATTGAAAAGATTGTTTTCAGCTTTGTGGAAATGGGGGTAAACAATTATGTATTGGATCGGATCATCAACTCCAATCGCCAGTCGGTGCAGTTCCTTATATTCTCGCAGAAGTATGACGAGATTGTAGAGCGTATCCTGCAGGATATGGAGCGGGGATGTACGCTGCTTAACGGAGAAGGAGGCTACTCGCAACGCCCGATCAAGGTAATTGTGTTATTGGCCAAAAAGTCGGAATCGCTCACGGTGTTCCGCCTTGTCAAAGAGATAGACCCACAGGCCTTTATCTCCCAGAGCATTGTCCGGGGAGTCTATGGCGAAGGGTTTGATCAGATTAAGACGTAAGAATAGAAGTCAAAGAAGTCAAAGAAGTCAAAGAAGTTAAGAAGTTGGCTACTTTAACTTCTTAACTTCTTTGACTTCTTAACTTCTTATTCATACAATTAAAAGCATTTTCCTGCGTTATAAATAGCGTATGAAAATGCTTTTTTAATAGATAAAAACGATATGAAGCTTGTATTTGCAACCAATAATAAACATAAGCTGGAAGAGGTGAGAGCGATCTTACCCCCTACGGTCGAACTGGTCAGCCTGGCGGATATCCATTGCCAGGATGATATACCCGAAACAGCCGACACCCTGGAGGGGAATGCCCTTCAGAAGGCTCACTATATAAAAGAACACTACGGACTGGATTGCTTTGCCGACGATACAGGCTTGGAAGTGGAGGCTTTGGGAAATGCCCCCGGCGTCTATTCCGCTCGCTATGCAGGTCCCGAGCACGATGCCCGGGCGAATATGGAAAAGCTGATCCGGGAACTGGCGGGAAAAGAAAACCGGCAGGCTCGTTTCCGTACGGTGATTGCCTTGCTCCTGGATGGCAAAGAGTATTGTTTTGAAGGGATCATCAATGGGACTATTATCGATGAGAAAAGAGGAGACGCCGGCTTTGGCTATGATCCGATCTTTATCCCTTCGGGCTATGATCAGACCTTTGCCGAAATGGGCAATGAGACCAAGAACACCATAAGCCACCGGGCGCTGGCTGTTCGGAAACTGGCTGACTTTTTATCTACTTTATCCGCCTGATATGAAACGAATACTATTTATTTTTCTGTTTGTCTTATCCGTTCATTCCTACGGCCTGGCGCAGGGTATAGGAACCTGGAAGTCGTATATGGCTTACGATAACACGACGATCGTGGCCGAAGCACATAACCGGGTGTTTGCCGTGGCGGACGGTTCACTCTATAGCTATGGGAAAGAGGATGAGAGTATCCGTACCTATGCGAAGATGAAAAGTGAATTGAGCGATATCGATATCCGCCACATGGCCTATCATCCGGAACTGAAAAAGCTATTATTGATCTACCAGAATGGGAATATGGATATATACGACGAAAAGGGTTTTACCAATATTCCTCACTTGATGATCAATACCTCTATTGCCGACAAGGAGATCTTTGATATCAATTTCCAGGGCGACTATGCCTATATCTCGGCGGCTTTCGGGGTGATGATGCTCCATATGGGAAAAGGGGAAATCAGCAATACCTATAAATTGCCCTATCAGGTCTATGCTACCTGTATCCGGGATAATAAGATATACGCGGCTACGGCTAACGGATTAAAGCAGGCCTCGATGAATGAGAACCTGCTCGACCCCTCTAAATGGGAGTCGTTCGATGTGAGCTTTCCGAAGGGGAATGCACAAAACGTGCGTAAGATTGTCTTGTTTCAGGATGCGCTCTGCTTTCTGATGAAAGGGGCGGGTATCTATTACCTGAAAGCCGACGGAACCGTCTCTACCCTGCTGAATGCCACAGATATTCAGGGGATGACGCTCCAGAACGATAAACTGTTGGCCTATTCTTCCAGTCGTGCCTATATCTCTTCTTCACTGACCAATACGCAGACCGTTAATACCGGTACGATCTATGGCATCTCGTCCATCAAAGAGAACACGTATTGGATCGCAGCCGGGACAGAGATGCTGAAAGGTATTCGCCAGAAAGACACGGCCAATGACTTCGAACAATTCCTTTCCGGCATCTATATCGAAGGACCGCGGATCAACCGGGCGGCTTCGATGATCTTCGACAGAGGACGTTTGTATATCGCTGCCGGAGGTAGAGGCATTGACCGGGATAATACACACGGCACCTTGACAATCTATGATACAGAGGAAGATTTTGCGGAAGATGCCTGGTTTACCTTCGACAGGAAAAAGATCAAGGAGCAGACGGGCGTCGATTTTAAAGATATCCTTTCCGTTGCCGTCGATCCGCAGGACAAAGAACATATTTTTGCCTCTTCCTGGGGCGAAGGGCTGTATGAATTTCAGGACAGGGAGTTGGTGAAATTGCATGACAAAGACAATAGTGCCCTGGAATCAGTCGATCCCAAAAGCCGCCATTATATTCGTGTGCAAGGCCTGGTGTTCGATCAAGACAATAATCTTTGGATGACAAACAGCGAAGTGGCGCATCCGATTCATAAACTAAAGCCGGACGGGACTTGGGATTCGTATGCCGATTCCGGCAACGACCTGAGCGGATCGGAGAGATACGCCGTCGATGAGATATTGGTTCGCTCCAATAATCACAAATGGGTGAACCTGGAAAGGGCGAAAACGGGTGTCGGCGTGTATGTCTTTGATGAGGTAGCTGAGACAGATCATTTCTTTCCTACGTTTAAGACCCGCAACACAGATGATGGCGTCATTAGTGCCAATGCTTACTATTGTATCGCCGAAGACCAGAACGGAGAGATCTGGATCGGTACGAACCTGGGACCGATCGTGATCCCGCTGCCTGAGATCGCCTTGAGCAATCCGGAAAATCTGTATGCCAACCGTCTTATACGCACAGGCGACGATGGCATGCCGGCTCTCTATATGGACGGAGTGACTGTACTGACCATCGTTATCGACGGAGGAAACCGCAAATGGATCGGCACTGACGGGCATGGATTATTCATTCTGTCGGAAGACGGAAAAGAGACCGTAGAACATTTCACGGCTGAGAGCTCACCGCTGCCTTCGAACCGGGTGGAGTCGATTGCGATCAATCCGGTCACGGGCGAAGGCTTTATCGGAACCGATAAAGGCATTGTCTCTTATATGGGTGGTGCGACCGAAGGACGAGAAAACTATTCCAACGTCTATGCCTACCCGAATCCGGTACGCCCCGAATATGAGGATCGGGTAACGATTACCGGACTTATGGCCGAATCGAACGTGAAGATAACCGATATAAACGGTAACCTGTTGGTGCAGGGCAAGTCGCTGGGTGGAGAATTTACCTGGGACTGCCGCAAACGCAACGGCGAACGCGTCTCTACAGGCATCTATCTGGTGATCGCCTCCGAGCCAAACCGGAGCGAAAGCGTGGTGACTAAGATCATGGTTGTCAAATAACAAATCTCCTTCGTAAAGAAATCACATGGAAGATAATCACTCTCTCTACATGAGGCGTTGCCTGGAGCTGGCACAAAAGGGAAAAGGATTCACTTCGCCCAATCCGATGGTGGGGGCGGTTGTTGTTCATCAGGATCGTATTATTGGAGAGGGATACCATCGTCGGGTAGGAGAGGCGCATGCGGAGGTCAATGCCATCCGTTCGGTGCGCGACCAGTCATTGTTGCAGGACTCCACCTTGTATGTTAACCTGGAGCCCTGCTCGCATTATGGGAAAACCCCGCCTTGTGCCGAATTGATTATTCAAAAGCGCATACCCCGTGTGGTGATCGGTTGCCTGGATCCTTATCCGGAGGTGTCGGGTAGGGGAGTCCGTATGTTATTGAAGGCCGGCGTTGAGGTGAAAACAGGCATTTTGGAGAACGAATCCCGCGCGCTCAACCATACTTTTATCACTTTTCAGGAAAAGAAACGCCCCTATATATACTTGAAATGGGCCGAGAGCGCCGATGGTTTTCTGGATCGGAACCGGGAAGACTATAGCGTGCCGGCTACTACATTCTCCCTGCCATCCACACGGCGGCTGGTGCATCAGCTGCGTGCGGAGGTCGATGCTATTCTGGTTGGGACGCGTACCGCGCTGTTGGATAACCCTTCGCTCACGCTGCGTCACTGGACCGGACGTCCTCCGGTGCGTGTGGTGATCGATCGTCATTTGAATATCCCTTCCCACTATCATCTACTCGATGATTCGGTGCCGACCCTTGTCTTTACAGCTCGTACGGCGGCCGCCACACGAAATACCGAATATATCGTTCTTGACTACGATTTGCCTGTGCTGCCACAGCTTTTGCAGGCATTGTATGAACGTCGCCTGCATAGTCTGTTGGTAGAGGGCGGAAGCCAATTGTTGACCTCTTTCCTCGAAGCCGGATTATGGGACGAAATACGCGTCGAAACTGCTCCGTTTTGCCTGGGCGAAGGCGTGAAAGCACCGGTTATCAGCGCCTCCTCCCTACCCTATTGCCGACAAGCGACGCAGACGATCGAAACGAACACCATCAGCCGTTTCACGACAGTTTGATCGCATTTTTTGGGAAACTGCTTTTACTTATAAATACTCCGTTATGAATAGATTATGTAGACTCTCTCTCACTCTTTTGATTGTACTTTTTTCTACCCATGCAGGTGCGCAAACGATCATCCCCTCCGGGCTGAACGCCCAGGAATTTGATCAATATTGGCAGATAGAATCCGAATCGCCCGATTATAACCTGCGCTTTCTGAATGACACGGTAGAGATACTCGCGCCTCAAGGCCTAACGCTATGGAGGAAAGAGAAGATGAGTGGAGATATCACCATAGAATATGATGCCTGCATTATGGACGAAGGAATGCCTGGAGACCGTTTGAGTGACTTAAACTGTTTCTGGATGGCTTCCGATCCGCTTTCTCCGGATGATCTATGGAAACGCGCAGCCTGGAGGCAAGGCATTTTCAACCATTATTATTCTTTACAGATGTACTATTTGGGATATGGAGGAAACCATAACACGACGACGCGTTTTAGGCGTTATGATGGTAATTACGAAGCGGTGGAGAAGGAAAACAAACGACCTGTAATCATAGAAGAATATACCGACCAAGAGCATTTGCTACAGCCCAACCAATGGTATCGTATCCAGATATCAACGAGCGGCAACAAAACGACCTATTCTATCAATGGGAAACGATTGGTTGACTTTCGCGACCCGCAACCCCACCGTTCCGGTTGGTTTGGTTTCCGAACCACGTTAGCCCGAGCGCGTATGACCAATTTCCGATACATAAACCATACCCCTGACGATAATCAGATACCTCTTCAATGGATTGGGCAAACACCGCAAAGCAATAGCCCGGTCTCCTTTGGCGTTCCATTCCCGAAGGGAAAAATACAGGCGGGTAGGCAATTCAATATCACCACAGCCAACGGAATAGAGATCCCTGCCGATAACTGGCCCTTGGCCTACTGGCCTGATGGCTCGGTGAAGTGGGGAGGCTTTGCAGCCGTCATTCCACCCTCTGCGGACTCACTCTTTCTTCAGATCGACACAAAGGAGAGGAGCAAAGATGATCATGACAAGATAAGAATCGAAGAGTCGGACAAACAGATTGTCATTCATACGGGAGTATTATCCGCTTATTTCACCCGACAAGGTGCGCATGTGTTAGATAGCCTTGTACACCATCAAACCAAAGTGGGAGGTGAAGCCAAGCTGATTTGCCAAACAGAAACAACAACGGGCAACATCACCACCCACACCCGCTATGAGAGTCGTATCAAACAAATGCGTATCGAGCGTGCCGGTGACATACGCACCACCGTTAAGATAGAAGGTGTGCATTCCGACGGCCAACGCGAATGGCTTCCCTTTACCCTTCGGCTCTATTTTTATGCCGGCAGCGAACGCGTCCGGTTGGTACATTCCTTTGTGTATGATGGTGATCAGGATAGTGACTTTATTCATTCGTTAGGGTTGTCTTTCAATATCCCTATGCGTGAAGCACTCTACAACCGCCATATACTCTTTGCCGGTAGCGAAGAAGGGGTGTGGAGTGAACCGGTTCAGCCACTCACCGGACGACGTGTCTTGACGTTGAACGGCGATCGTACACTCTATCAACAACAGATCAATGGCGAACGCATTCCCGACTATGACACCTTTGACATAGCTAATCAGACATTGATCCATCACTGGGCCTCCTGGGATGGCTATCGTCTTTCTCAGTTGAGCCCTGATGCCTTTAATATACGCAAACGCGTAGCCGACGACCGTCCATGGATCGGTACCTTTTCGGGTGATCGTTCGCAAGGGCTGGCTTTTGCGGGAGATGTGAGTGGTGGATTGGCTGTCTGCTTACAGGATTTCTGGCAGTCCTACCCCTCGAGTATAGAAATCACCGGCGCGCGTACCTCCCATGCCACACTGACGGTGTGGCTATGGAGCCCTGAAGGAGAAGCGATGGATTTGCGCCATTACGACCATGTAGCACATGATTTGAACGCCAGTTATGAAGATGTGCAAGAGGGGTTAAGTACACCATACGGCATTGCCCGTACCTCTGTTATTACCCTTGCCGCTCAATCGGGCTTTCAGGGGAAAAAGGCCCTCTCCCTATTGGCGCAAGAGTTGACCTCTCCACAACAACTGATGTGCACCCCTTCCTATCTGCACCGTCAACAGGCATTCGGTGTATGGAGCCTGCCTGATCGGACTACTCCGTTTCGTACACAGATAGAAGACAGACTCGATGAAACGATCGAGTATTATCAGCACGCCATCGAACAGCACAAGTGGTATGGCCTATGGAATTATGGCGATTTGATGCATGCATACGATGCTGAGCGACATAGTTGGCGATATGACATCGGTGGATTTGCTTGGGACAATACCGAACTGGCGTCTAATATGTGGCTATGGTACTCTTTTCTTCGTAGTGGACGAGAAGATATATGGCGCATGGCCGAAGCGATGTCACGCCATACCGGGGAAGTCGATGTGTATCATTTGGGTGAGTATGCCGGGTTAGGCTCCCGCCACAATGTAAGCCATTGGGGATGTGGCGCCAAAGAGGCACGTATCAGTCAGGCTGCCTGGAACCGTTTCTATTATTACCTCACCACCGACGAACGAACCGGCGACTTGATGAGCGAGGTAACCGACTCCGATCAGCTGCTTTACGCCTTAGACCCGATGCGTTTGGCACAACCGCGTGAGCAATATCCATCGACCGCTCCGGCACGCCTACGCATTGGTCCCGACTGGTTGGCATACGCCGGCAACTGGATGACCGAGTGGGAGCGTACGCAAAATACCGCCTATCGCGATAAGATCGTTGCCGGTATGAACAGTATCACGCAATTGAACAACGGTATTTTCACCGGCCCTAATGTCTTGGGCTATGATCCGGCCACCGGCATCATCTCCTACGAAGGCGATCCGGATCTGCAGAATGTCGGTCACCTGAAAACCATTATGGGTGGTTTTGAGATCAACAATGAAATGATGCAGATGATCGATCATCCAGCCTGGAACAAGGTATGGTTGGATCATGCCGAATACTATTCTCCTAAATCCAAAGAGCTTAGAGGCTCCGTGTTTTACATTCCGCGACTCACGGCTTACGCGGCCTATATCAGGTCGGATAAGAAGTTGAAAGAACGTGCCTGGAAAGAGCTCATTCCCGATATAGAGAATGGGCGGCTGCCCCGGTTTGAGTCCCGGAAAATCCTTCCTCCGGAAACATTGTACCCACAAGATGAGAATCGCTTTATGAGTACCAATAACGCGGCAACCTGGGCGTTGGATGCCATCTATATGCTGGAAGTGATCCCTCCAAACCAATAAAAGCAATCCCTTATTCAGCAAAATGGGCAGGCGCTATATAAACGTCGCCTGCCCATCAGCTGTTTCACTATAGTTTGATCGGTATCCCGCTGTAAAAGTCGAGAATCTTGGTGCGGAAAATATAATTATACTTTGCCTGGGTCTGTTCGGAAAGGCTTTGCGCGTATTTGGTTTTCGCTTCGCTGTATTCAAAAACAGTGCTTTTCCCGGCATTGTAGCGTTCTTCCGCATAGTGGAAAGCCTCTTTGCTGGCATCCACCGACTTGCCGGAAGAGAGATAGGATTCCTGGGCGGCTACGGCATTATAGTAGGCTTGCTGGATCTCTTTATACAATACCTTCTTCGTGTTCTCCATCATCAACTCACGGTTTTGGATGTTTAACCGGGCGGAACGTACGCTGTTGCGCGTCTGGAAGCGATTGAAAATCGGAATGCTCAGGCTTAGCCCTATCGTTTTCCGTTCGTTTTGCTTCAATTGCTCGCTAAAGGCGGTATTCACTGTCGTGCCATCACCTCCGGAGTAGCGGTAGTAGCCGTTGCTGTAGCTGGCATTCAGGTTCAGTTTGGGGTAATAACCCGCCTGAGCCACCTTGAGCAATTTGCGCTGACTCTCTAAGAGGTAGCTCTGCTCTCTGATCTGCGGCTTGAAGGCCACCGCTTCGTCGAAGATCTGATCCGGGTGACGTATGCTGCTCATATATTGTCCGATTGCATCTTCAATCACCGGATTGACAATGTCGAAATCGCCGCCGCTTCTTTCCAGTTCGAGGCTTTGTGCCAGGTCGATCAACGCCAGGTTGAGGTTGTTCTGCGCTTCGGTCAGCGACACCTCGTCGCGGGCTACCTGTGCTTTCATATCGAAAAGCTGTGATTCGGGCACCTTCCCGGCTTCCACCAGGGCGGTTGTCCGTTTCACCTGTTCTGTGCTCAGTTCCACCTGCATGCGGGCGATTTTCAATATCTCTTTATTGAAAAGCACCTGTAGGTAGAACGAGGCTACATTGATCGCCAGGTCTTCCCTGGCTTTGTTCAGGTTCTCCGTGGCAGCCAATAATTCCAACCGTTTGGATGCTATATCGTTCGAAATGCGCAAGCCAGTGAAAAGCGGCATATTTAATTGCAGGTAAGCTGAGCTGTTTGCCGAGTTGCGATCGACAATTACACCGGTTTTCGACGGGGAACGCCCGAAGTCGAAGTTCTGCCCCATACCGGCATTCAGGTCGGGCAGCCAGCTGTTTTTGCTGGTATTGAGTTCGATCTCACGTGCCTCTTCCGTCTGTTCCCGCTGTTTCAGGTCGATATTGTTTTCAACCGCATACCGGATACATTCTTCTAATGTCCATAACTTCTGGGTGTCCTGCGCCTGGAGCGATACCGTGATCAGCCCAGCGAGGAATAATACTATGAATCGTTGCATCATCTCCTCCTTTCTTTACTTCGTGATCACCGCGCCACGGATCTTGTCGTTCTGGCTTAATCCTTCCACTACCTCTATCTTGATGCCGTCGGAAAGGCCTACTTTCACGGCATGTCTCTCGAACAACTGTTCCGGTTTTTCCTGTTTCACCAATTGCACGAAGGCCGAGTCGCCACTAAATTCAACCGTGCTTTCGGGTATCGTTAATACATTGTCGACCTGCTTCAGAACAATCTCCGCATTCGCGCTATAGCCTGCACGGATAAAGGCATCTTCAGGAATATTGACCGCCGCTTTGATCTCGAACATCACCGCGCCGTTTTCCTCTACCCCTTTGGGAGAAACATATTCGAGGGTCGCATCGAACTGGCGGCTTTCCATCGCTCCAACCGTCAATTTCAACGGCATCCCTTCATGGATGCGGCCGACCTCCGTTTCGTCGACTTTCCCCCGGAAGATCATATTATTCATGTCAGCAACAGAAGCAATCGTCGTTCCGTCGTTGAAGGTGTTCGATTGAATCACCGAATTTCCTACCTTCACCGGGATATCCAATAGCATACCTGTGATGGTTGAACGTACCTGTGTCGTACTGCTTGCCGTTGAGCGGCGGGAGATCCCTTCGCGGATAATCTCCAACGCGTCTTGCGCGTTCTCTACCTCTTCTTTGGCTTTCTTATAGTTCGCTTCCGACAATTCATAGTCTTCCCGGGCAATCACCCCCTGGTTGAAGAGCTCCTTGTCGCGGTTAAAGGTAGAGGTGACCTGTTGCTGGTTGATCTCCGCCACGCGCACCCGCGACTCGGCGCTGTTGAGTTGTACCATTTCCGGAATCACCTTGATGCGGGCAATGATCTCGCCCTCCTTTATCATCTGCCCGGCCTCTTTCAGGAGTTCGGAGATAATGCCTGACATCTGCGGTTTGATAAGCACCTCATCACGCGGTTCGACCTTTCCGGTAGCCACTGTCTTTGTCTCTACCGAGCCTTCCACGGGCGATACCAACTCATACTCGGTGATCACCGGACGTGACTTCTGCCAAAGGAAATAGAAAGTTCCTATCACCGCTGCTCCTATCAGAACAAAGAGAATAATTTTACCAATCTTTTTCATCTATTTTTTGTATTTAATTTGTTGTTACTCTTCCCTTATCGCATCAATTGCCTTGATCTGCATCGCCCGCCAGGCGGGTATCAATCCGGCAAACAAACCGCTGATCAACAAGACCACCGTTGCCACGACTGCCGTTCCGATATGTATTTCCGGTACATCGAAGAAGGTGTCGCCTGATGTATCGCCGCTTGGCATCAGCCGTCCGACCATATCCAATAGGAAGACACCCAGGCATAACCCGGCCAGTCCCGCGATGGTGGTCAAGAGCAGGCTTTCGCTCATGATCTGCGAGATGATATTGAAGGGTTTAGCCCCCAAGGCGCGCCGCACACCGATCTCGTTTGTTCGTTCGCGCACGGTGACCATCATAATATTACTCACCCCGATCACCCCGGCCAACAGGGTACCCATGCCGACCAGCCAGACCAGGATATTGATGCCCAGAAAGAGCATATCAAAGGTCTCAAACTGCTTGGCGATCGTGAAGCTGGCAATCGCCTGTTCGTCGGTCGGTGCGATCTCATTCTGCGATTTCAAGACAAATTTTATATCCTCCACCATCTCATCGGCCGAATGTCCATCTTCCGCCGTGGCGCAGAGGAACCAGAACTTATCGCCCAGGTTGGCTGTCTGTTGCAAGGTGGTATAGGGAACCATAATACTTTCCGACGTGCGTCCGCCGATCGAGACGCGTGCTTTGGGTTTGATCACCCCTACGACCTGGTAATAAATGCCGTTCACCCGTATGTATTGCCCGATCGGGTCTTCCTTTTCATCAAAAAGCACTTCGCGCACGATATCGCCGATCAGGCAAACCTTGCGGCGTTCAAGCATATCGATGTTGTTGAGCAGGCGTCCGGCCAGGATATGTTGTGTTTCGATCTGAAAATAATCGGAATAGACACCGCGCACATTGTATGTCCCGGCCTTTTGTCCCTTCACGACATTGTTCTGCCCACCCCATGACATCACCATCGGTGAGAGATATTTCACCCCTTTGACGCGGTTGCGAATAGTCTCAATATCCCGGTTGCGCATCTGCCAGTAGCGTCCTTTCCGGTATCCTTTGTAGGGTTCACCCGTGCGTTCGGCAAAAAAGAAAGCGGAGTTGGTCGAGAATCCCTCTACATTCTTAAAGATTCCCTTCTTGAAACCATTGCCCGAACCCAATAATATAACCAGCATAAGGATTCCCCAGAACACCCCGAACCCCGTCAGAAAGCTCCGTGCCTTATTCCGTGTAATGGTTACCCATATCTCTTGCCAGCGGTCTAAATCAAACATTTTTTTCTAATTGATAATTGATAGTTGATAATTGATAATGGATGGTTCGTGATTGACAACTGACGAATATCAATTATCAATTATCAATTATCAATTTTTTAATTATTTACTCGTGTCTCATCGCCTCGATTGCCGTAATCTTCACCGCTTTGCGGGCCGGGAAATAGCCGGCAAGCACACCGGCGACCATCAGTAAAACGGTGGATAAAAGGGCAATACTCATATTAACTGTCGGATTGCGGAAGATGGTCATATCGTCGCGCGATACGGTCTGTCCCGCCTGCATCGCTTCCGTAATCATATTGATAATCTCTGTTACGCCGATGCCCAATACCATGCCGATATAGCCGAACACTGCCGTAATCAATACCGATTCGACAATCACCAGTTTCAGGATAGAGAGCGGTGTTGCTCCCAGGGCTTTGCGTATGCCGAACTCTTTGGTACGTTCGCGCACGGTGATAAGCATGATATTGCTCACCCCGACCACCCCGGCGGTCAAGGTGCCTATCCCGATGATCCAGATAAAGAGGGTGATCCCGTTCAGCATCCCGTTCAACATCATAAAGTCCTCAATCATATTCCATATGCCCAACGCACGTGTATCGGCCGGATCGAACAGGTGGCGGCGGGCAAATTGTTCGCGCAGCTTCTGCTCGAACGCGTCGTTCTCCGCCTGGGTCTGGATGCCATTGACCGTAAGATAGATCTCATCCATTCCGTAACCTTTCTTGTAGAGCGTTTGTGCCGTACTGAAAGGGATATAGGCCGGCGCGTCGTTGTTGTTGTCTTCCGCTTCATATATTCCGATCACCTGATAGGCCATTTGTCCGGCTTTGATATATTTGCCGAGTGCCTCTTCCGAACGGAAAAGCACGGTTTTCATGCGCGGGCTGATCACAATGACCTTGCGGTTTTCCCGAATGTCAATGTCGTTGATAAAGCGGCCGCTTCCGACCGGCATCTTGATCTTATTGATCTGGGCCATATCCGGGTGGACACCCCGCAGTTGGTAGGTATTGTATTCCTCTCCGTAGCTCAGGGTATCGCTATGATAAACGATGCCTGACTTCAATTCGATCTCCGGATTGAGCTTCTCCAGGGTTTCATAGTCTTTGTTGGTGAATTCGATCCGCCGGTTGTTCTGCATCCCTTTGTAAGGCATAGAGGTTCGCCGGGGCCAGAGATTCAACATGTTTGTGGAGAAATTATCGAAGTTGTAGACAATCCCGTTGCGCATCCCGTTGCCGGCTCCTAAGAGTACGATCAGCATGAAGATACCCCAGGCTACCGAGAATCCGGTGAGGAAGGTACGTAGTTTGTTCTTCTTCATCGTGCTCCATATCTCGCGGAAGTTATCAAAATCGAACATGACCGGCCCCCTCTTCTATGGATTCAATAAGACCGTCTTTGAGGCGGACGATTTTCTTTGTGACATCTGCCACCGATTGCTCGTGCGTCACAATAATCATTGTCATCCCCTCCTGATTTACCTGTTTCAAGAGTTCCATGACTTCGACCGTCGTCACCGAGTCCAGGGCTCCGGTAGGCTCATCGGCGAGGATCACCTGAGGCTTGGCAATCAGGGCGCGCGCGATGGCTACCCGCTGCTTCTGTCCGCCCGACATCTCATTGGGCATGTGATCGGCCCAGTCTTTCAGTCCCACCATATCCAGGTATTCCAAAGCGATCTGATTGCGTTTGCGGCGGTTCATTCCCTGATAATAAAGCGGCAGGGCTACATTCTCCATCGCGTTTTTGAATGATATCAGGTTGAACGATTGAAAGATGAAGCCGATCATCTGGTTGCGCAATTCCGCCGCACGCGTTTCCGACAGGTTGCGAATCAACTGATTGTTCAGGTAGTAGTCGCCCGTATCATAGGTGTCTAATATGCCTAAGATATTGAGCAGGGTTGATTTTCCTGAACCGGAGGCTCCCATGATCGAAACCATCTCTCCCTTTTCTATTTCCAGGTCGATGCCTTTCAATACATGCAAAGGGGCTCCGTTAAAGTACGTTTTGTTGATGTCTTTCAGTTGAATGATCATATAGTTGTTTGTTGTTGTAGCAATTTGTTTTTCTTCTTATGCGATAAATAAGCGAGGTCTCTTTCCCATTAGACGCCTGACAGGCCTATTTGTTACACGGAATCCGATTTTTTACGAAACAAATATATCGTTATTGTATGATACCTTGTATCGCAAGGTACTAATAATTATGATAAATTAACGCTTATATTTTTATTCTCACCCGCATGAGAATTTTTTCTCACGTGGGTGAGAATTTTTTTTGCCCTGCCAAAAGGGCGTGACAATTTCATGGTTGCTTGCCGGTTCTGTTTGTATTGGTAAATGTTTAATTTATTTAATTTTTGGCACAAATATAGGTAGAGTGTGCAGTTTCTATCAAAAGTATATACCTTTGCAGCCGTTTATGTGGTGATATAGACCAATATTACCGTGATGTAGACGAGAATTTAATGAACTAATAATGGATGTATGAAGAAGATTATGCTGTTAGTAAGTCTGTGTGTATTACCGTTTACGTATGCCGCAGCAGAAGGATATCAGGTGAATTCGCTTAGCGCGAAACAATCGGGTATGGGTCATGTGGGAGCCGCTATGAAGTTAGGAGCTGAGAGCATGCATTTCAACCCTGCCGGATTAGGTTTCCTGGATAAGACCCTTGACCTCTCGGCCGGGGTATCCGGTGTCTTTTCCAGTGCGAAATACACTCAAGGAAGTTATACGCATGAGGCGGATAATGATCCGAGCACGCCGCTCTATTTCTATGGTGCCTTTAAGATCTATGACTTCCTGTCGGCCGGTGTTAGCCTGACCACTCCTTACGGAAGCGCGATGAACTGGGGCAAGAACTGGCAGGGAGCCGGCCTGATCCAGGATATTGCCCTGAAGTCCTACTCTATCCAGCCGACCCTTTCGTGGAAGATCACCGATCGCCTGAGCATTGGTGCCGGTGCGATGATTATGTTTGGTGATTTCGAATTGAGTCGCGCGTTGGTTACGTCGGGTGATCTGGGACTTCTGGCCATGCAAAATCCGGCATTGCAGCCGCTGGCCGATAAATACAAAGATATTACGCCGGTAGCTGTTACGTTAGGTGGCAACGCGGGTGTGAAGGTAGGATACAACCTGGGTGCGATGTTTGATATTACGGATCAATGGACGGTCGGTGTTTCTTATCGCTCGAAAGTAGATATGGCGGTAGGCGAAGGAACGGCGCAAGTGCAATATGCCAATGAAACGGAGTTGAAACCGATTCTGGGGGCTGGTATTCCTGCCCTGGATCAGGGAACGTTTGAGGCTGCTTTGCCTTTACCCTCCAATCTGAATGTGGGTGTTACCTACAAACCCAATGCGCGTTTGTTGCTGTCGGGCGAAGTGCAGTTTGTAGGCTGGGAAGCTTATGACGAATTGAATGTGGAATTCACACAGGGAGCAATCAAGGGCTATAATATCAATGCGAAGAAGGATTACCAGAATACCCGGATTTATCGCCTGGGCGGGCAGTATGCGGCTACCGATCGTTTCGATCTTCGTTTGGGTGCTTACTACGATGAGTCGCCGGTAAAAGATGATTACCTGAATCCGGAAACACCCAGTATGGATAAGTTAGGGGTGACGGCAGGGATGAGCTTCCGTCCGTTGCAATCGCTTTCGATCGATCTGGGCTTGGCCTATGTGACCGGTTTCGGACGCGACGGCTCCTATCCGATGCCTAATAAGCTCGATCCCAATAATACCTTCAGCGGGCACTATGAAGTAAGCGCTTTTACGCTGTCACTGGGTGTAGGCTATAGCTTCTAAAATAGGATAAAATGGTTTTAAGGTCACAAATTGTGACCATAGAAAAAAGGGGAATGAACCGACGTTCATTCCCCTTTTCGATATACCGTTAGCGGTTGTTTTGCTTAGATCCAACGTACATAGGCAAAGTCCATGCGGTGAGGCAGTTCTTTGTTGTCTGGATATACGCGGAAGGCTATTCTCAGATTGCCTGACAGATCGGGGTTGGCTACCAACTCGAAATAGAGTTTTGATCCCTCCTCTTTTTTCAGCGTGAACTTATGCAGTTCGTGCAGCTCTTGTTGCTTTGTCTCGAAATTGTCGCGTGTAACCACCATATCTACGCCTAACATGCCTTGCAGCTTGTGGCGGTCGATCACTACCTTAAACGTATAATCGTCGCCGACAACAGGGCCGTTGCCATTGAAAATATCGGGTTCGCATGACATAGATACCACTTCGAAGCTGTCCCAGTTGGTGGCAACCTCTTCTTTCCAGGCGGCAATCTCTTTTGCCTTGGCGAAGTGCTGCTCTTTCAAGCGGGCTGAACGGGTAGCCAGTTTATTGTAGAAGCGTTCGATATAGTCGTCGAGCATACGCTTCATGGTGTAATCCGGAGCGATCTGCGCGATGGAATTCTTCACATAGCCAGCCCATTGCTCAGAATAACCCTTGTCGTTGCGGTTGAAGAAAGCAGGGATGATCTCTGTTTCCAATGTATGATAGATCGTAGCCGCATCCAGTTGATCCTGGTATTGCTGGTTTTCATAGGTACGCTTGTCGGTCAATGCCCAACCGGCTCCCTCTTTATATCCTTCATACCACCATCCGTCGAGTACGGAGAAGTTTAATACACCGTTCATCTCGGCCTTTTCTCCGGAGGTACCGGAAGCTTCCAGCGGACGGGTAGGGGTGTTGAGCCATACGTCGACACCTGAGATCAGGCGACGAGCCAGACGCATATCGTAGTTTTCGAGGAAGATGATCTTGCCTAAGAACTCAGGACGGCGCGAGATCTCTACAATATGTTTGATCAATCCCTGGCCACCACCATCGGCGGGGTGAGCTTTCCCGGTAAAGATGAACTGAACAGGGTATTTCTCATTGTTGACGATCTTAGCCAAGCGGTCTAAGTCGGTGAACAACAAATGCGCGCGTTTGTAGGTAGCAAAACGACGTCCGAAACCAATCAACAGGGCGTTTGTATTGATCTTTTCAAGGATAGATACCACCTTAGAAGGATCGCCCTGGCTCTTCAACCAGTTGCCTCTGTATTGTTCGCGGATATAGTCGATCAGCTTCTTTTTCAATGTTTCGCGCAGATTGAACAGCTCCGCGTCGGGTACATTATAGATCTGTTCCCAATATTTCTTGTCCGATTGGTTTTCAAAGAAGCCCTCTTTGAACTTTTCGGTATAGAACTGTTTCATTTCTGTAGCAGCCCAGGTAGGCATATGCACGCCATTGGTCACCCAGCTTACGTGAAGCTCATCCGGGAAATAGCCTTTCCATACCGGAGCAAACATCTTTTGGGATACCTTTCCGTGCAACCAGCTTACACCGTTTGCCTCCTGGCAGGTGTTCAGGGCGAATACACTCATAGAGAATTTCTCGTTGGTACCCGGGTTCTCACGTCCCATATCGATGAAATCCTGCCAGCTGATGCCCAGTTTCTGCGGGAATTCGCCCATGTAGCGGCCGAACAGTCCTTCGTCGAAGTAGTCGTGTCCGGCAGGAACCGGCGTATGTACGGTGTAAAGAGAAGAGGCACGCACCACTTCCAATGCCTGGTTGAAGGTGAGTCCGTCGTTCTGGATATAGTCGACAAGGCGCTGAGCATTGATCAATGCGGCATGTCCTTCGTTACAATGGTAGACCTGCTTCTTGATGCCCAGTTTGTTAAGCATCATGATACCGCCAATCCCCAGCATATACTCCTGTTTCATGCGGTTTTCCCAGTCGCCACCATAGAGTTGGTGGGTGATAGAACGGTCCCATTCACTGTTTTCTGGCATATCGGTATCCATCAGGTAAAGAGGGATACGTCCCACGCTTACTTTCCATATATGCGCGTAAACCGTGCGTCCGGGGTAGGGCACCTCCAAGACCATAGGTTCACCATTTGAGGTGGTTACCTGTGTCAGTGGCAATGCGTTGAAGTTTTGTGCTTCGTAATTAGCAATTTGTTGGCCATCCATCGAGAGTGATTGAGTGAAATAGCCATAACGATAGAGGAATCCAACGGCGCAGAGGTCGATATTGCTATCGCTGGCCTCCTTCAGGTAGTCGCCGGCCAATACGCCCAAACCGCCTGAATAGATCTTCAGGATGTTGGTTAAACCGTATTCCATGCTGAAATAGGCAACGGACGGTTTATTGGTGTCGGGTTTCTTATCAATGTATGCTTTGAATTTGGCATAGACGCTTTTCATTTCTGCAATAAATTCAGTGTCTTTTACCAGCTCTTCAATCCGATTATATGTAAGTTGTTGCAACAAAAGAACTGGATTGCCTTCTGTCGATTTCCAAAGTTTTTCGTCAATACGCTTAAAAAGTTTGGCTCCTTCGTGATTCCACACCCACCATAAGTTCTCTGCGATCTCTTGCAGTGGCTCTAATTGTTTTGGTAGTTTTGCGTGTGCATAGACTTCTTTCCAAACGGGTTCGTTTACGTTGTTAGCTTTGATCTTCATTATATTGATATTTAAATGAGTTTCTAAATGATTATTTATTTATGTAAGTCTTTATTATTTATTTTTTTGCCGGTGCAAAGATAGCGACAATCTGAAAAACAGGAATACCTGGTCCTCAAATTCTTTGATTTTTAGCTTCTTTGGCTATGGCAAAGGCTTGTTCGTAGTAGGCAATGAATCGGCTCCATTCCGCCTCACTGGCCAGTGTCAGGCAACGTTTTTTGATCGTTTCTCTTTCTGTTGTCGACTTATGAGCGAGTGCGATAACCTGCCGGGCAATGGTTTCGGCCACTTCGAAATAGTTGAAGTCTGTCCTTTCAATCACCACCACGCCTTCGTCGATATCTGTTCCCGTTACGTTTTTCTTTGCCCACATGCCGAAGCCCGCCAGGTTGGTTGTAATGGTCGGTATGCCGAAAGCGATGCTCTCCAGCGGGGTATATCCCCAGGGTTCGTAGTAAGAGGGGTAGACTGTTGCGTCCATGCCAATCAATAGGTCGTAGTAGGGTTTGTTGAAAATCCCGTCTTGCCCGTCTAAATAACAAGGGACAAACACTATTTTCAACTTCTCGTGACAGTTGTTGGTGAAACCGGCATGTTGAACATAATTCAATACCTTATCGTGTTCCATCTGATGCAGCCAATGGGTGATAAACGGGAATTGCAGACAGCCTTCGACAGCGATGTCTTTGTCGACAACCTCCTTCAGGTCGGCTCTCGCTTCGCGTACCCAGGCCGGCACGGTAATAAAAGCGACCACCTCTGTCTGGATCTGTCCCGACGTGCGGACGCGGTTCATCGCTTCGATAAACACATCGATCCCTTTGTTGCGGTACTCATAACGTCCGCTGGTGGATATCAAGAGCGCATTGGGGCTGATTTCGCATCCCAATAGCTTTTCTGCTACGTTGATCAGGGCTTGTCGCGCCTCTTTGCGTTTCGTTGTATAGTTTTTTCCTACGGGAACAAAATTTCGTTCAAAGCCGTTCGGGGTGACGATATCGGGTGTTTTGTCTAATAATTGCGAGCACTCACGGGCGGTGATATCGCTGACCGTGGTGAAGCAATCCACCTGATGAGCCGCTTGTTTTTCAAGGGAGTGTTTTGCTTCCATATTCAGTTCGCGTGCCATCTGATCGCCATTGTAATGGTCCAGATAGGCATAAAGCGCTTTGTCGTTGCCGGCAATCGAGCGCCCGATGGAGGTAGCATGTGTTGTGAATATGGTAGCGATCTCGGGTATGCGGTTCTTGATATATAAGGCGCCCATACCCAGCATCCACTCGTTGAAGAGGGCAACGACCTCTTTTGTTTTCAGTTGATAGAAATGATAAAAGCTTTCGATCACCTTGCCTACGGCATAAGCGAAGATGCAGGATTCGTCGTAGTCGCCATACGCATGCATGGAGTCGACCTGGTAGTTGCTCCACATATGATAAAACAGCTCGTCGCGATCGCAGGCGAACGATTTGAAGTCAACCAATACAACAGGCGGTTTGCCGGGAACATTCCATCGACCCACTTTGATTTGTAAATGATTGATTTCTTTCGCGTGTAGTTGCCAGTCAGGGAATAAATTCGTGTCTTCAATAAAATCCGCATTCTTTTTTTCTCCCCACAGATCAGGCCCTATAAAGATCACCTTATCTTGAAAAATTTCCTGCAGTGTATGCGCTTTTGTTGATAGTACAGTATAAATTCCCCCCACTTTGTTACAGACTTCCCAACTGCTTTCAAACAGGTAGTCGGGCGTCTTTTTTATATCATCCATATAGTTCAGTTTCTTAAAACAACGGTTTCAGGCTGCAAATATACATTATTTTGCCGGGAGTTTTATACGAAATCAGTTTTCAGTAGAAAAAGAACAATATAAATCCCGGAATCGGTTATGCCAATGAGGTAAATCATCGACATACGATTCCGGGATGTATCTATTGTTTGCAAACCGGCTAAACGGCAACGAGTTGCAAACAGCTACGGTTTGTGGTGAAGAAAAGCCTATTCCTCTTCTATATCATCTCTGCAGATGGGAATCTCGCGCTTAACACTTTGACGGAGGGAGATCAGTGTCTCCGTGGCTGTAACGCCCGGGATCTCCTGGATTTTCGTGTTTAGAAGCTCCATCAGGTGCTCGTTGTCGGTTGCATATAGCTTGATGAGCATTGTGTAGGGACCGGTGGTGAAATGGCATTCTACCACTTCCGGAATTTTTTCAAACTCAGGAACAACGTCTTTGTACATGGAACCGCGCTCCAACACAACACCGATATAGGTGCAGGTGTTATAGCCTAAATTTTTGGGATTGATTTGATAGCCTGATCCGGTTATTACGTTCGTATCTGTCATGCGCTGTACCCGTTGGTGAATAGCTGCTCGGGATACATTACACTCGTCTGCTACCTCCTTGAACGGGATACGAGCATTCCTGGATATGATCTGCAGTATCTGCCTATCCAGTTTGTCAATTTTTTCCATCCTTTTTCTGGTTTAGTTGTTATATTCTTGTTTTAATGTATCAAAAGTATGTATTATTTTTGAAATAGGTAGCAATATGAAAGTAAAAAGTGATATTTTGAAGCAAAAAACGAGTGCAATATGCTAAAAAGCATACTTGCACTCGTTTTTGTATGGCCAAAATGCCACTTAGGGCTTATTCTACAATTTCCAGTAATTCTACTTCGAAGATCAATACGCTGTTGCCCGGAATAGAATAGTTTCCGCCTTCGCCATAAGCCAGTTCCGACGGAATCCAGAATTTATATTTTGATCCAACAGGCATGATTTGCAATCCTTCTGTCCATCCGGCGATCACACCGTTTACAGGGAAGGTAGCCGGTTCGCCACGTTCGATAGAGCTGTCGAATGTTGTTCCGTCGAGCAGGTTACCGGTGTAGTGTACTTTTACGCGGCTGGTGTTTGTGGGGCGCTCACCGGTTCCTTCGGTGATTACCTGATACTGCAGACCGCTTTCTGTTGTGATAACGCCTGATTTAGCTTTGTTCTCTTCCAGGAATTTTTCGCCTTCTTCTTTGTTTTTCAGTTTTTCTTCGTTAGCAACGCGTTCGAAGTAAGACTGAACAAATGTGTTTGCTTCTTCCATGGAGATCTTAGTTTTTGCATTCTCGTCTCTCAACGTTTCTACAAAACCTGCGATAAGCGCTTCGACGTTTACCTCACCTGGCAGTCCCTCAAGGCTTTTTCTGAATCCATCCCCATTGAGGATACCAATCGCATAACTAGCGCTGTCGGCACCGTTAGAAAGTTTCGCGTTGCCGATTTTTGGCTGGCAAGAAGTGAAAGCAATGCTGCCTACAACAAATACTGAAACCAGTAAAAAATTAATTTTTCTCATTTTACTATACATTTATAATTCTATTATTTCACAATCTCTATTAATTCCACATCAAAAATAAGTGTGCTGTTGGGCTCTATCGCTTCTCCGGCGCCTCTTTCGCCATAGGCCAGGTCGGAGGGGATAAACAAGCGCCATTTAGATCCGGCCGGCATGAGTTGCAATGCCTCTACCCATCCCGGGATCACTTGCGACACACCAAAGACAGCCGGTTGTCCTCGCTCGATGGAGCTGTCGAATACCGCGCCGTTTATTAAGGTGCCATGGTAATGGCATTTCACCTTGTCGCTGGCAGTAGGCGTAGCGCCTGTGCCTTTTTTAATGATTTCATATTGCAAGCCGCTGGGCAGAACGGTTACACCTGCTTTGTGGCTGTTGATCTGCAAAAACTCTTCGCCGGCTTTTCTGTTGTTCTCCAACTTCTCCGCCTGCAGTTTCGTGAAATATTCGTTGATGACTTGCTTCGCTTCATCGTAGCTGATGGCGGGTGTCTTTTCTTCTAATACATCTTTTAATCCCTGGAGGAAATCTTCTGTGTTTAATTGATTAATTCCGGAAGATTGGAAATTGTTTCCAATGCTTAGCCCCAAGGCGTAACTTACTTTGTCCATATCCTTTTTATTTAGCCTACAAAAGTAGTGTTTTTCCTGGATATATGATATGTATCTTCTTTTTTCTTTCTGATTACAGGCTGTTTATCTCTTTTATGTCTTTCTTTTTCTTTTCGTTCATATGGCTCGCATGCTTGGGATATTTCCGACCATTGTCCGGAAAAATAAAAATACGCGATTCTCAGCGGGTTTGTTGGATTGGATAGAGTATCAGCTTTTCCTGATTTTTTTTGTCGGCTGATGGAAAAGCGAAAAAGATCCTTTGTCGAAATCAGGATTATCAGGATTGCCAGGATGGGCAAGATTAAGCAGATGTCTATTATCTCTCTATTAAATATATCCCGCACCTCTCGCCTGTCCGGTTAATCCTGATCCTGGCAGTTGCTTTTCTTTTTTAGCTAAGGGTTGGTAAAACTATCACCGCATCGGTAAAACTATCATAATGCATTCAAAACCCTGTATTGATCAGTATTCTTCGTTTTTGGCGTTTCTGTCGATCGGTAATCCTATCACGCAAAGCGGTAAAGCTATCACCTGGTTTGTGATCCTATCATTCGATCGGTAAAACTATCACAATGATAGGCGCGCCTATCATCTGTTTCTCCAGAACCCTCATGTAGACAGGGTTTTGGGTAGGTGGTAAAACTATCATTTGTTTTGGTAAAACTATCACCTTCTTTGGGGTATTCATAAAACAAATCGCACATCCGGAAATATCCGAATGTGCGACGATTTATTATAACGTATACAAAAATTGA